>NZ_SJEE01000009.1 GCF_006937785.1 Pseudanabaena sp. UWO311 | reverse complement strand
GAGAAGTCGCTGATGGTTTCAAGGAAAATCTACCTATCATTTTTGATGAATATCTTCCTAAATGGAATTATAGAGCTATTCCTCAAAATAACTGAAATGCATAAGTTATTTATTTTTCATTCCTTAGTGTCATCCGTCTCTGGGAGCAGTCCACTGAGATCTTTCAGCAATATCAAGGACTCTTACCGCTAGCAGTTTTGACCAAAACGATCAATCCAGAAGCAACATTGCGAGACATTGCCAAACTCATTGACAAGATTGAGGATCAAAAAGTAAAAAGTGATGTCGCTGCGGCTACGTCAATTATTTCTGGGTTAGCATTAAACAAGGAAATCATTCAAAGAGTACTTAGGAGTGAAATCATGAAAGAATCTGTAATTTATCAGGAAATATTATTAGAGGGTTTAGCCGAAGGCAAAGCTCAAGGCAAAGCTCAGGGTTTAACTCAGGGTGAGGCTAAAGCAACTAATCGGATTGCTTTGAATATGCTGCGTTCCAATATTTCTATAGATATAATTTCCCAAGTCACGGGACTAACCCTAAAACAGATCGAAAAACTCCAAAAAACTGCTGCAAAGCGATCGCAATCAACAAAAGCTCCTCGTCGCAAGCGCACGTTAAAACCCTAATTGCTGATACTGTAAATCCGCCATGCCCTTAAAAGCGTCAGTTCAAGGCTTAGAAAAAATCCATGAGGCGAGACTTAGAAGGCGCTGGAAGCGACAGGATACGCGCTGGTGTCAGACTGCCATCGTCTCTGTTTCTGGACTCAAGCGCTTTCTGGCGGGTGAAGATATCGGTGATGACTCGTTTATCAGGATTTGCCAAGCTGTCGGGATTGAAAACTGGCGAGATATTGCAGAGAGTAGCGAAGTATCTAACCTGACTCAAAAGACTTCTCGGAAACGCGATCGCCTAAACACTTCAACTAAATCAAAAAACAAAATCGATCGCATAGATCGCACTGCCTTACTTTGTCTTTCAAAACAGCGATTACCTCCCCAAACCAATGAATTTCTAGGGCGCAAAAGTGACCTAGAAAAGTTGTTGCGTTTTATGTCCCTTGACTACCGATCGCCAATTATCACCATTAGTGGTATGGGCGGAGTTGGTAAAACTGCTCTTGTCTTGCAAGCCGCTTATCTATGTTTAGAATATCGGTATTTACGGGAAAATAGAGGTGATTTAAAGTTACTGAGTACCCCAGATTTAGAAGTTTTACCACCGCAATTTGAGGCGATTATTTTTGTCTCCGCAAAAGAGAGTAATCTATTGCCTACAGGAATTACAGCAAAGCTCAAACGTCAGGTTAGTTTACTCGATATCTTCCAAGCGATCGCCACGACTCTTGATGCTCCAGCAATTACCCAAGCAATTAATCCTGATGAACAATTTCAAAAAGTAAGAGAATCTCTGAATAATCAATCCACACTTTTAATCATTGATAATCTAGAGACTATCGAAGATAAAGACAAAATTATTAGCTTTCTCAATGATTTACCGAATACGACTAAAGCAATCATCACTAGTCGCGAACAGCAAGTTATTTATGCACCACTGCGTTTAGAAGCTTTATTGGAAACAGATAGCTTACAGTTAATTTCACAACAAGCCCATGAGAAAGGAGTCAATCTCAGTAACGAAGAAATATTCCAGCTATATCAACGTTTTGGTGGCGTTCCCGTAGCCCTAATTTATGCGATCGGGCAACTGGCTAATGGATTCCCTTTTGCTAGGCTAATTGATCCTTCTATCCAATTGTTTGCAGATATTGGGAGGTTCTGTTTTGAAACTTCAGTTCAATCGATTTCCCAAAGACCAGCCTATCAGTTGTTATTGGCGATCGCCCTATTTCACCAAAGCCCCAGACGTGAGGCTTTAATTGCTGTAGCAGGTTTAGATGCAAATGATGTAATTGCCAGTGAAAGTATAACCAAATTGCAGAGACTATCTTTGATTTTTCAAGAGGGAGAGCGCTATGGAATGTCATCCCTTACCCGTGAATATGCTTTACAAGAATTAGCAAAGCAAAGTGAAAGAGAATTAGAAATACGCGATCGCTGGATTAATTGGCATTTAGAATTCTCGAAAAAATATGGCGGCAAGGATTGGGGAGATTGGCACTCACACTATGACTATCTAGAAGCAGAATGGGAAAATCTTGCCTCTGTTCTTGATTGGTGCGCGATTCGCGATCGCTATGCTGATGGACGCGATATTGGTGTTAGTCTTGCTTATTACCTCTATTTGTATGGTCACTGGGATCGTGGCATGGCAATTTTAGGCTGGGTAGTCGAATCAGGAGAACGGCGCGAAGACTGGCTCACGGTTGTCCAGCTAAGGGCGATGAGTGGTTGGATTATGCTCATGATGGGGCAGCTTGACTATGCTGAACACCATTTGTCCTATGGATGGAAACTCAGTAATGACTATGGCACGATGTTTACTCGCTGTGAAATTGCCGATAATCTCGCAATTCTACATATTCGCAAAGGAGATTACACAACGGCTCGTCAATGGAGTGAAACTTGCGATCAACTCACATTAGAACTTGAAGACCCAGATCGTACACGCTTTCAGATTTATGGACTATGCACTAAAGCCGATATTTTCTATCAAGAGCAAAATCATGTTAAAGCAAAGGAACTCTATCAAGCTGCCCTAGATTTAGCCTTAGAAATCCAGTGGCAACGCTACACCAACTACACAAGAGGATGGCTCGCCGATATTGCGATCATCGAAGGCGATTTCACAAAAGCTGAAAAATTATTAATGACTGGATTTATTGCCGCTGAACGTAATCATGATCGTCAAAGAATTGCCTTTTTTGAGCGTTGCTATGCTCGACTCGAATTTGCGAAAGGAAATCTTGAGCGATCGCAGGAATGTGGTATGAAAGCAAAAGAAAGTTTCTATCGATTAGGAATGAAATTAGAAATGGCTCAAATGGAAGACTTTTTGATAAATCTGCCCTACCCAAATCCATAAGTATCTAAACCAAAATCTGTACCGCCCGCAAAGCGGGTGGTACAGATTTTGGTTTTATTTTTTGTGTGCAAAAACGCTATATTGATCATGTTTAACCATCTTCGTGCGCTAAGCTCATGTCAGAACCTATTTGGTCTTATGTCACCCCCGGTATACCTGACGAATTATTCGATCGCTTACCAGGAATACCGATGAGCAAATGCGAGACGAGGCTATTAATTATCGGTCAGTTGCGTCTCAAAGCAGCCTCGATACTTTGGGATATTGGAGCAGGTACTGGGACAATCCCCATTGAGACTGGGTTGCTCTGTCCTAAAGGGAAAATTGTCGCGATCGAACGCGATGAAGATGTGGCGGGATTGATTGCCAAAAATTGCCAAAAATTTGGCGTAAATAATGTTGAGATTAAAATTGGCAGTGCTCCAGAATGCCTTACAAGTCTGTCAACAGATCCTGATCGCATTTGCATTGAAGGTGGGAGATCGGTATCAGAAATTTTGGAATATTGTTGGGAGCGTTTGCAAATGGGAGGCAGGGCGATCGCAACTACAAATAGTCTGGAAGGTTTATATGCAATTTCTGAAAGCTTTGCCAAACTCCAATCGCGAAATGTGGAAGTTGTGCAATCATCAGTAAACCGTTTAGAGACTCGTGGCAACCGTCAAGTCTTCGCGGCAGTTAGCCCCATGTTCATTATTAGCGGCGAAAAACTGTAAACCCCTTTAATTCCCCCTTGCAAAGGGGGAAAACTAGAAATTTTGTTCCCTCCCCTTTGCAAGGGGAGGGTGAGGGAGGGGTTAAGAGATTTCGCGAATCTGGGGCTTTCCGTCTTTAAATTCACCAACTAAAATCAGATCGGTAACACCAACAAATAGACCATTCTCGACCACACCAGGAATATTATTCAAGGTTTTCTCAAGTTCGGCAGCATCAGCGATCGCATCAAATGTGACATCTAAAACCATGTTGCCTTGATCGGTAATCACGGGGCCATCTTTCTTCACACCCATCCGCAGGTCAGGTTTGCCACCTAGCTTTTCTACAGCTCTGGTTACAGGGGAAACTGCCATTGGCAATACTTCGATTGGCACGGCAAAGGTCGAGCCGAGCTTATCGACTAATTTCGACTCATCGACAACAACGATAAACAATGCTGCAAGTGAATCGACAACTTTCTCGCGGGTATGCGCTGCACCACCACCTTTAATCAAAGTTTTATTGGGGTCAACCTCATCAGCACCATCGATCGCTACATCAACGCGATCAACGTCATCAAGACTCCGAATCGGGATACCATATTTTTTACCCAAGACTGAAGCTTGGAAAGAAGTGGGGATGCCGACAATATCGGTTAGTTCACCTGCGGCAATACGTCGTCCTAGCTCCTCGATCGCAAAGGCAGTAGTTGAGCCAGTACCTAAGCCAACCACCATGCCCGACTTCACCCGTTGCGCCGCTGCAATGCCAACTTCTTGTTTTAACTTTTTAATATCTTCAGCAGAAATACTCATGGGAAATACTTATTTATAAACTTAAAAGTAGTAATTTTAATCCTATCGCAACCTGTGAGCAGCAACTGAGAATCCACTTAAACAAAATGTGCTGTATGATACATTTGTATAGCGTGATGATCCAAAAACTGTTACGCTGTATGGCTGATTACACTGCTGTCATTATTTAAGTTACAAGTAAAGTGGGCGGGCTTAAAGATTAACTTTTTATCTAATTTCACAGAGATTGAATTCTTTTGTTATTTAAAATATCGCAATTTTATGAAAAGGCTGACCTATATTAGTAAGTTCGCGCGATCGCTTACCAAAAAGGAAATTGATAGCATTGGAAATATTTCGCAAACCAACAACTCTAGAGAAGGTATTACAGGAGTTTTGCTTTGCTGTAATGGCATATTTTTTCAGATTTTAGAAGGGGAAGAAGATAGAATTGACAGCCTTTACAAAAGAATTTTAGAAGATGATCGTCACAATCAAATTTTGTGTCTAAAATCAGAGCTAAACGTTGCACAGCGAAGATTTCCAGATTGGTCAATGGAAGTAATCGTCCTTGATGAAAATAACGATATTTTGTTGCAGCCGATCAAGATTTTGTTGCAAACTTTAGCAGACTCACAAACTATCCTCGCAAGCTATACCCAGTCAGGAGTTCTACAGGCTATAGCGAACGGAATTAATCCACTGACGCTAGTTCCCCGCTATACGGAAAAGATAATTTTCTTTGCCGATATTATTAGTTTTACGAGCATCACCGAAAAACTAGAAGTAGCAGCGGTTGTTGATTTGCTCAATCAATTTTTTACAATTTGTACAAGAGCCATCGCATCTAGAGGTGGTGAAGTCACTAAATTTATTGGTGATTGTGTGATGGCATATTTTGACGGTGATCGAGCTGATGAATCGCTACAAGCGAGTTTAGACATTCTTGCAGAATTAGAAATTCTCCGCAATCAAGCTCCAACGAATAGTCCGCTACGGGTTCTCTATATTGGAATTGGGCTGTCAAAAGGAATAGTGTTAGAGGGGAATATCGGTTCTCAGACTAAAAAAGAATATACTGTCATCGGTGATGCGGTAAACGTTGCCTCAAGGATTGAAGCATTGACTAGACAGTTAAATCGATTTTTGGTATTTTCGGCAGCCGTAAGTCAAGGTTTAAGCGATCGCTGGCGACCTGTAAGACTAGGTGATTTTAAGGCAAAAGGAAAAGATGCGATCGTGGAAGTTTATTCGATTGATGATATTTTAACTTTCCAAAAGTCAGATTTTCAGAAGCTAAAGCTAGAAATTCAGCAACATCTTGAATTAATTAGCAGTCCAACACCAGAGTTGGTGTAGTAAAACCCAAAGCGACATAGCGCCTGCGTAGCAGGCGCTATGTCGCTTTGGGTTTTGGGTTGCATTAAAAAAATATTGGGGTTTACTGAAGTGCAAAGCGCTGGATGCTGTACGATCGCTATTAGCGATGAAGAATATAACTACATGATGTCAAACCTTTTAGATAACCGCTATCGCGTCACTAGCGTCTTAGGCAGTGGCGGCTTTGGGGAAACCTATTTGGCTGAAGACACTAAAATGCCTTCTAACCGTCGGTGCGTGATTAAGCAACTTAAACCTGTTGCTGATAATCCGCAGATGTATGAATTATTACAGCAAAGATTTCACCGTGAGGCAGCAGTCTTAGAAACGTTGGGCGAAGAAAGCCGCTACATTCCCAAACTCTATGCAAACTTCACGGAAAATGGATTATTCTATTTAGTCCAAGAATGGATTGATGGTTTAACACTTACTGAAACGATTGAACGTAACGGTAAATGGAATGAGGATGCTGTTCGACAATTGATGACTAGCATTCTCCAAACCCTTATCTATGTTCACGATCGCGGTATTATTCATCGTGATATTAAGCCTGATAATATTATCTTGCGTGCTGGAGAGCCAGTATTAATTGATTTTGGAGCTGTTAAAGAAACTCTCAATGTCAGCTCGATTCGTAGCTCGTCTCAACAGGCGCATTCGATTGTGATTGGTACACCAGGGTTTATGGCTTCAGAGCAGGCTGCTGGCAGACCATTTTTTGCAAGCGATCTTTACAGTCTTGCTCTGACCGCTATCTTTGCCCTTACTGGTAAGTATCCGCAGGAGCTAGGCACTGATCCGCAAACAGGAGAAGTACTCTGGCAGCCTCAAGTTACGGCAATTAGCGCGTATTTAAAAGCGGTATTTACTATAACTCTCCAATTTGATCCACGCGATCGCTATAGCTCTGCGAGAGAAATGCTCGAAGCATTGCAACCAAATCAAACTAATTCTGGTAAATTAGTTCCTATTCCGCCAGCCATGTCGAATATGCAGACGGTTGCAGTCACGCCTAGAGGCTATACACCGCCTACTATTCCTGATCAATCTGTTTATGTATATCAGCCTCAAAAAGATCCTAAAAAGAAGATCTTTGGTCAATTATTTGTAACAGTAATTGTCGGTGGAGCTGTTGGAGCTGCGATCGCGTTAGGTGTAGTCATCTCTCAAAATGGCGGCATCGTTGCATTCTGGAACAAGTTCTCCCCATTTAATAAAGCTGTCGCTAAAGTTCCATTTTATTTTCTGGCTGATTCTGCTTTTGAAGATATTGTAAAAGCAAATCTCAGAGTGGAAAAATTGAAATCTCTAGGATATAAAGAAGCAGGAGTGTTTTGGATACCTGACTATCCCAATTTAGGAAGCAATAAATTTCAACAGGTATATACCAGCCAATTCAAAGATATTGAAAGTTGTAAGTCTAAGCTAAAGGAGCATCTCAAATTTGTAGAAGATGCGTATTGCGCTCTGGCGAGTCCTAACGAAAAAGATCCAGTACAAAGAATTTCTGGGAGCGATATCCAACAACCTACAGCTTCACCTTCGCCTTTGCCTACAGCAACACCCTCAAAAACACCAACCGCAACTCCATCACCTGCAAGACCATCTCCAGAACAAGCAGTTCGAGACTATTACAGCCTCATCAACGATCGCCAATTTCAAAACGCATGGCAAAATCTCACACCCAAATTTCAACGCGATCGAGCTGGCGGATATAAAACTTTTACTGATTGGTGGCAAACTGTAAGTCAAGTCTCAATCAATGGGGCGCGTATTGTTGAATCTAAAGAGAATTCGGCAATCATCGATATTGACCTTACTTATCGCAAAGATAAAGCTATTTTTCCCGAAACTTTGCGGATGAGTCTAGTTTGGAATGAATCCTCCAAACAATGGCAAATCAATGAAACTCAAAGACAGTAATCTAAAATTTGCCAAACAGGCAAACATAGAGTTTAATTTATAGTAGATAGCTAAACCATTAGATCTATAAATGAAAATCTTTGTTTATCACACGCCTGAGTTAGTGCCTGCTGAAGGAAATCCAGATTGCGCGATCGCTGTTGATATTTTGCGAGCAACTACCACGATCGCCACAGCCCTAGCTGCGGGAGCAGAGGGAGTGCAAGTATTTTCCGATCTTGATGAGTTAATGCGCGTCAGCGAAGCACACCCACCAGAGTTACGGATTCGCGTTGGTGAGCGTGGGGGAAAGACTGTAGAAGGTTGTGATTTAGGAAATTCGCCCTTTGACTTTACTCCCGAAGTAGTGAAGGGCAAGCGAATTTTTATGAGTACTACTAATGGCACGCGATCGCTACAAAAAATCGCCAATGCTAAGAATGTTCTTGCTTGCGCGATGATTAATCTTGGCTCAGTATTGAGGTATCTCCGCGAAACTAAGCCTGAAACTGTGTGGATCGTTGGCTCTGGCTGGGAAGGTAGCTATTCGCTTGAAGATACAACCTGTGCGGGTGCGATCGCCTTCAATCTTGAAGATGAGGCTGATTTTGGTAATGATGAAGCAGTAGCCGCCGCAACCCTATACAAAGCGTGGAAAGGTGAGGTTGAAGACTTATTTTATCAAGCGAGTCACGGCAAACGCTTGCTCAACCTTAATGGCGCGGAAGATATAGCCTACTGTGCCAAGCTTGATGTTGTCGATGTGCTGCCAAAACAATCCAGTGCAGGCTTGCTAGTTGCCGCCTAGCTAGAATATTTAACTTACTCAGATGTTAATGGCTTAAATTTGTGTTATCTCTGAGTAAGTTCCATTATCCAATTTATCCAACCAAAAACAGTAGATAATCGCCGTTCAATAGTTGTTTTGTTAAGCCCAAGTTTTTCCTTTGCCATTATTTCACGAATTAGATGCCGATTTAGTTTTCCTCCTTCATTTAGATAAATTTCTAAAGTGTTATTAAAAATTTTTTTCTCGATAATGCATTTAGCTAAAGCTAGATTCCTATTCCTAGGAGTTTTTGCCATGATAACATGACCTTTTTCTGTCATCGAATAGAATACTCCTTGCTCTTTATCACGACTTTTCTTTAAAAGACCAAGGTATCTAGCTGCGTCAGCATAATATCCAGCTTGCCTGATATTAAAAGCGTAATTAATAGTTATCTCCTCTTTTGATATTGTAGGACTAACGCCATGGACTTGCATAAGTAGGTCTACAACTCTAGTAAAAACATTAGCTTGAGGGAATGGTATTCCAGTTGGGTCAGATGTGATTTTAATCTTTGCAAGTATATCGGTAATATCATCTAACTCAATATCATTTGAGCCTATTTGATACCTTTTTTGTTCTACTAATTCAATTGAATTATAGTTATTATCATTTTTGAATTTATATACATAAAAAGAAAATATGTCATTAGAATAGGAAAGAAAAATTGGAATAACTTTTTTTGTGGTTTTGCTACTCCAAAGTCTATATGGATAATAAAGCTGACGAATTAAAAAATCATCTACATCTTGAAGTTTTGCTTCGATAATTGCAAAAATATCACCTCCTTCAAAACCTGCGTCAATTTCACATTGCGAATTCTCTACGTTAATTTCAAAGTCAGTATTTTGTTGCGAGTTGTTTATAAAATAGCTGAACTTCCCTGTTGACATTCTTCCTAAAACAGTAAACGAAACTTCCTGTCCAAGAAGGTCACTTATAATTCCACTATTATAGGCACAGAGAATAGAAGCAGCTTCTGAATATATATTTGTTGGATTAAGAGTTTCAATATATTCAGGAAAAGCAAATTCTTGGATATTTATAGATGAGTTATTAGGAATCTTTTCATAGCTTTGAAACTGTCCAATAACATAAGTTCCTCGAGAATCAGGCTGAATGGTCAGATGATTTTGAGTGAAAATTTTTGGGAGCTGAATATGATGATCGAATTTCGTCATTAACCTCGCTTCACGCTCTGCATTTATCACTTGTGCGGAGATTTTATATACCCCATTTTTATTAATTTCATCTAGAATATGATGTGTTTTAAATAAAATTTCCCAAGCAATATCATTTTTTGATTTGTCTGAATTATTTGACATCATATTTACTAAAAATTAGTACTTCATTAATTTTCCCCCTTGATGTTCCTACAGCATTAATGCTTCGAGTTGCTGCAACTTCAATTATTGAATAATATTCTTCATTGCTATAAAGCTCCTTAATAAAATCTGTTGCAGAGTTACTAAGCAATACTTTACATCCACGCTTTACTAAGCTATCACATACATTCTGTAGACGGCGTTGTTCGTCCTTGCCAAATCCACTTAGATCGTAACCTGTAAAGGATGACGAATCAGAGATAGGATCATATGGTGGATCGAAATATATAAAATTACCTTTTTTAGCATTAGAAACTGATTCTTGAAAATCTTGGTTTGTAATTTGAATATTATTTTCATTCAAATATTTGCTTATAGCACCAATAACAACTTCATCAGCAACTATTGGGTTTTTATTATCTCCATAAGGCACATTAAATTGACCTTGACTGTTGACGCGAAATAAACCATTAAAACATGTTTTATTTAAATAAATAATCCTAGCCGCTCTTTGCACGTCAGAAAGCTCATTAAAGTCTGATTTTCGATCTAATTCGCGTAATTGGTAATAACGTTCTCTTGAGATATTTTTTTGATATTCCCTAGTTAACTCTAGAAGTTCATTGGGCTTGTCTTTGATTGTCTGATAACAGTTAATTAGCTCTTTGTTAGCATCATTAATAAATGCTTTTTTAGGTTGTAAGTCAAAAAGAAAAGCACCAGCTCCTACAAATGGTTCAAAGTAAGTAGTTGAACTAAAGTTTTTAGGAATATATTTTCTCAAAGTTGGGAGAAGCTGCCTCTTTCCACCCGCCCATTTTAGGAACGGACGCAAAATACGATTTTTGTCTCTATGCCGAGATGTTACTTTTTCAGGCTGATAAATTTCAGTCATCGCAGTTCTTGATGTACTCACAGAAATTCTCGCACAGGTTTAAAAGCAAAGGAGTATTATCTTACAACAAAACCAGCATTAACCTGTGAATATCGTACGTTATTCTTTTGATTGATTGTTGCTGTGCTATTAATCCTTTGGTGGCGAAGGTTGGACTCTTCGTGATTTCTACATCTCAGGTGATTTGTAGCAATATATTCCCTAAGGCGATCGCGTAGAGATTGTCACTCTTGAAAGATTTATTATGAAAGCAAATATGGCAAAGCTTTAAGGATATTTTTCTAGATCAAAAAAATCTGATCAGTTTTTTATGTCAAATAAAATTCTCACAATAAATCCACAAACTTGTCCACTGTCAAGCCTGAATCACGAATGATTGTTCTCAAAGTCCCTTTGGCTATAGTTTTATGATTGGGAACAGTTAACTGAGTTGATGGTTCTTGTCGAACTAATGTAATGTGGCTACCACGTTGACGATTGACAACAAAGCCAACTTTTTCTAATGCTTTTATGCACTCCGCACCCGAAATTACAGGGAGTTTACTCATATCAAAATAGCCTTTAACGTTATTATTCGCAAAATAAAGCAAACATGTTTTTTTGGCAATAAAGTTTACTTATAGCGAAATGACTTCGATATTGTCATTGGGAATAGGCTCACCCCGATCTTGTAAAACTTCGATATGCAAAGCGATCGCTTCTTGGATATTGGCTAGAGCTTCTTCTCTAGTTTCACCTTGACTGACACAACCAGCTAAACTGGGAACTTCCACAATAAAATAGCCATCTTCATCGCGATAGAGAAGAACAGTCCTTTTGAGCAAGTTTGGATATGTTGCGACGGTCATAATTAGTCTCCAAAATTTTCCAAAGAATCTTCAAGTAGATCAGCTATAAGTATATGTGATTATTTTTGATCAGCAAGAATTACTGCAATTTTATTAATCGCAATGCTATACCATTTTTGCATTCTGAGAAGTTCTCCATCAAGAGGTAATGTCGGTGGGAAATCGCAGATGTAATTTAATTCGCGCAAAGCCGAAACGATCGCACTCGGAGCAACCCACCATTGTTGGGCAAGATCTAAGAGATTAAGAATCTTGATATTCTCTAAATCAAGAGATTGAACTTGGGCAAGAAATTGATCAATAGAAGGGAGTGAAGGAATATGGGAACCGAGATAGATATAATCGGGTTTGGCGATCGCAATTAGCCATTGGAGATGCGTGAAAGATGGCGGCATAGACCAAAGCACGATCGCTTGATAATCTCGACCTCGTTGAGGGCGATCGCAATCGACATCACCTTGAAATTTATCAGCAGGGCGATTGCAGCCATATAACAATAATGGACGAGGCAAAGGTCTTGGCGCTTCACTCAGTTTCTGCCATTGAGGAAATTTCGTAATTATTGGAGCAGGGTTGTATTGCAACTGCAATTGCTTAGGCAAATTTTGAGAACTTTTCATCACTGTACCTGTTGCTTCGCGAATACCGACTACTTCTAATTCTACTGAAGTTGTATCTTGCCATTGATTAGCCCGTAACTTATAGGCAATATCCACATAATCTGGCACAGGACAATATTCTCCCCATCGCCATGCGATCGCCTTCAGCTTTTCGCTATTGCCCGTATCGAGTGTAAGTGAAAGATGTTTGACTTTATCTTTACCGCGAGTCTGTTGAGCAAGTACTCGCACATTTTCGCTATAAAAGACTGGATCGGGATTACCAAGACCACAAGGTTGCAGGCGATCGCATTCTTGCAGCAGAGTCATGGAAACATCGCTGAGGTCAATACGCACATCAATATTAATCAAAGGGCTGATGTGACTAGGAAGAATATTTTCGCGATCGGCAAATTCCCGCAGACCTTGCCGCAATTGTTCTAGATTTGCCGCAGGCAGGGTAAAACCACCCGCCGCCTTATGTCCACCACCTTTATTGCGAATACTTTTAATTGGTTCATATTCAAGGGAATGGAAAACATGAAATTCAGGAATCCCCCGTACCGAAAAGCGGACAGTGGCAGTTTGTTCCGCATCATGGGCATCTTCGTAACTACCAATAAATACAGGTGCACCATAACGTTCTACTAGCCGAGAGGCAACAATACCAATCACGCCATGATGCCATCCCTTTCTCTTACTCTTCTCTACTTTCTTTTGGGGAGAGATAGGGATATTTGGGGCAGCAATTGGTGGTAGCTCAGGGATATCCTCAGGTGTTTCGGGATTTACGATTGGTGGGTTTTCAGCGATTGTCTTTGCTGGTTTTCGTTTTGGTTTGATCACCCTCTTTTTTCGTTTCTTGCCTACTGCGGCGACGAGTGCTTGCAGCCTCTCGATTTCAGCTTTCATTACATCGATGACATCAATCTTGTCTACTTGTGTTTCATCAATGAGTGCTTGCAGTTCCGCGATTTTGGCTCTCAATTCGGCAGTGGCATCGATGGGCGCAACAGGCGGTACGAATGGCGATGGTCTAAAATTCCTGTCATTACCAAATTCGTGATGAAACCAGTTGCCTAACTCATGCGCATTTTTGAGGAGGGCGAGGGCTTCGCGTCTGTCATCTTTGACTGTATGAGCGGCATTGTTGCCTCCTTTACGAATGTTATGGAAAAGTTTAGCGACTTCACGAGAAATGACACCTTCTGCTTCAAGTCGTCTTAGCAAATCTATCTGCGCTTCATCTTCTGCTTGATAATGCTCTGTCTGGTCGGCGATATGCTGGGCAAGACGCTCGGCAAATTGTCGAAGTTTGATGATGCAGGTATTGCTGTCGCTATGGCAATACTGTTCAGCGCGGGCAGCAAGATTTACCAATAGTGGATCATGCTCGCGCAAAAAACTAAAATTCGCTGACTGTATTTCCATTTGCTTCTAACTTAAGTTGCATATTTCTAAACTGACAAACTTCTCAATCTATATCGCTTGTTATCTCTCGTTAGAATTGCTTCATTAGCCATGCGGTGACGGTTGATTGATTTTCTTGGCGACTGCGTTCGAGAACTTGTTCTAAGATTTCAAGTTTGAGTCCAGATAGCACTAAAGATTGACGAATATGATGGCTGCTGCCATCTGGGGCGATCGCAAAGGCGTAGATTTTCATAGTTTGAACATTGACAATCCAATATTCTTTGATGCCTAGTTCTTCGTATTGCAGGCGTTTTGTGCCGAGGTCATCGTTGAAGGTGGTGTCAGATATTTCGATGACGAGATCGGGTAAGGGATATTGATCGAGGTCAATGATGCGCGTTCCCCAAGCGATCGCATCGGCATTGTCACCAATGTAATAGGAGACATCGGGCTGGAATTCAGTTTTTCCGCTTTGACGATAGGAACAGCCATCTTTGGCAGTCATGGGAATTTGCTTTGTGGCGGCATAAAAGGAGAGGGCAAATAAAATTAATGCGTGATCGTTGGCATGATCGGAACCTGTGGACATATCCTCAAATCTCATCTGTTGTTTGTAATAGTAGCTTTTGCGTTTGTCGCTATCGGTTGCATCGGCGATCGCTACAAATTCTGACCAAGGTGCGCTAATCCATGTGTTTAGTTGGTTTGAGGCTGGTTTGAGTAATGTGTTCATAATGACTTTACCTAACTTAAACTTTATAATACCAATTCACAAAAGTGTGACTACAATGTTTGTGAATTGAGAACTAAACCCAGTAAGGGGTTTCAAATAAAGAAATGGCTACGACATCTCTCTATTTCCCTTGGAATAGGGATAGAGAGTATCCTGCACTTCCCGATCAACTATTACTAAAACTCGTTCTTGGGTAATATCAAAACCCTCTGATTTGAGCATAGTCATATAGGCGATCGCCTCTTGTTCGATCTCTTTACAAAGATCTTGCCGCTTGCGATTAGTTGCCTCACATTCTTGAGCTAAAGCGATCGCTTGCCCCATTTCTTCACAAGTTAACAGGTCAATAATTACTTGCGGATTGCCGATTCGCCCGATCGCATTAATGCGAGGACCTAGCCCAAACCCGATCGCTTCAGGTTTCAATCCAGTTTGTTTATCCTTGGCAATTCCTGTCTCATTAATCAGCGCAATAATACCAATCACTTTAGATTGAGAAAGCAACCGCAAACCCTTTTTCACTAATCGACGATTAATACCAGTTAACGAGGCAAGATCAGCGATCGTGCCAAGGGTGAATAATTCTAATAAAGGATTTTCTAATTCAGCACGTTTGCCAAAGCGATCGCTTAATTCCAATGCCAACACATAGGCAACCCCAACACCAGCGATCGCTGCGTAGGGTGAATTTGGATCAACTTGATATTTAGGATTGAGGATCGCCGTTGCAGGTGGAATTTTGGTTGGGTCTTCGGGGACTTCGTGGTGATCGGTGACAATTACAGAAATATTTAAGGATTCAGCAAGAGCGATCGCCTCGTAAGCAGCGATGCCATTGTCCACCGTAATAATTAATTTGACATCGCGATCGTAACAATCTTGCACGATACGTTGGTTAATCCCATATCCTTCGGTCATTCGACTAGGAATTTCATATTCCACAATCGCGCCCAATAATCGCAAAGTGCGAATCAACAAAGCAGTGCTGGTCATGCCGTCAACATCATAGTCACCGCAGATCGTAATGCGATCGCCATTTTTAATGGCAATCTCAATACGGTCAATACTCTTAATTAAATCTGGAAATTCTTGTTTTGGGTCTGGTAAATCTTCCAGTTCGGGATCGAGAAAGACCCTAGCAGATTCGGGAGTATTAATACCGCGATTTAGCAAAACTTGCGCGATTATAGGTGAAAGTCCCGTAGAATCAGCGATCTCTTGTGACAAATCTGGCTGTGGTGAGAAAATCTGCCATCGCTGTTGAGGTAAAAGCATGAGAACAATAATATAATTATTAAGAATGTCTTAAAAAATCCGTTGCGAGTCCGAAAAGTAATGAGGACTATTCCAACATTACCTGAATCAACCCTACAACTCTTACTATTTATTGACGATCGCCCCAAGGCAAAAGATTTAGTCAAGGATGTGGAGGAATTCTTGCAACGAGAAAATGATTGCAAATCTGAACTCCAAATAATTAATGTGGCAAGTCAGCCACAACTTGCCGAACTATTTAAAGTGGTCATGTCGCCAGCCTTGCTCAAATTATCGCCTTTGCCAAGGCAGACGATCGCGGGGAAAAATATACTCAAACAGCTAGAAAATAGCTTGGATACTTGGAAACAGCAGGTATTAGACAAAACAAATAACCATCCGCCCGAACTTGCTCAGAATATTGACTATATGAATGAAGTTGCACGTCTTGCTGATGACGTGTTTAGACTGTCACAAGAAAAATCTGAAATTGAGGAGCAAATTCGTTTTAAGGATCGCGTCTTAGGAATGCTAGCCCATGATCTGCGAAATCCCTTAACCGCAATTTTATTAGCGATCGATACGATCGAAAAAAGCGGAGACAAAATTGATCCACAAACGGTGTCTCGCTTACTCAAACATGCTCGCAACAAAGCGCGTGATGCTGACAGCATGATCACCGACATTCTTGAAGCAGGACGAGGTGCTAATGCCCAATTTCGTACGCAACGCCAAAAAATCCAATTTGATCAGCTATGTCATAGCGTAGTGAGTGATTTTTATTTCAGTAAATGTCTTGAGGGGAAGCACCAAAAATTAGTCAAGGACATTCCTAACGATTTGCCGCCTGTGTATGTAGATCAAGAAAAAATGCGTCAAGTTTTAATCAATCTTTTAGGCAACGCTACTAAATACACCCCCGATGGCGGCAAAATCGAGCTTACAGTCATGCATCGAACTGCCCAAAAGATCGAAGTTAGCATTACTGACAACGGTCCTGGGATTCCTGCAGAAATGCGCGATCGCGTATTTGAGGAGCGTTATCGCCTAGAACGCGATGGCGATGCCGATGGCTATGGTATTGGGTTATCACTATGCCGCCGCATTATTACCGCCCACTATGGTCACATCTGGGTTGATGACGCGATCGGCAAAAAAGGCAGTTGCTTCCGATTTACGCTGCCAGTTTATTGATCAAAAAAAGAGGATATTCTGCATCCTCTTTTTTGATTTGAATTTTTTACCAATTTACATTTGCAGACGCAATAATTGCGATCGGGTGTAGCCATCTAAATAAAACAATTGTGATGGCAACTCCGATATAAGCAGGGCGCACAAATTCTTTTAAAACTAATTGCTGACGACCTTGAGCGATCGCTACAAATGGCATTATCGAAGTTCGCTCCTTCACAGCCAAGAAAGCATCTCCATAACGCTTAAACAAACGCTGATCACCATGCCACACAGCGAATAAATGGTAAACAACCAACGCGATCGCCGTTACCAATGTAAAAGATGTTCCTAACCATAGGGCATGAGCTATACCCCATAGACATTGACCAATCATTTGTGGATGACGACAAATACGAATGATCCCCGTTTCAAATAAATGTACCTCTGGCTTTTTGATCGCGGCTACTTCAGTTAAGTTAAACGTAGCTGGATAGAGAAAGAGGAAGGAAATTGCTGAAAGAATTAAGACAAACTCACTTACGCCTGTAACTCCTTGCACATTCCACAACTGCACTCCGTCATAGCGATGGTTGAAGAAATAAATCAGTAATACTACGGCAAGGGGAATGCTAACTAGTGCAAAAATCACCCGATATAACCTTGCGCCAATCCGCTCCTCAGCCCACATCCGTAATTCAGCAAGCCCACTATGGGCGATCGCAAAGGTCAAAATCAGACCCAACATTACAAAATGGGTGAAATAAGTCGAAAAGAAGGAGCTAAGAGAGGTCATATTAAAACTATTAACTTTAGTGAGGGTGGTGCTTTGCACCACTCTCACTAGTTTATCCATATTTAAGTTTAAAGCGTAAAATCAGTAGGTTCAAAATCAAGGTAATGCCATTAGCAAGGTAGATCGGTGCAGCATTAACCAATAAGCCGTAAATTAGCCAGAGTGTTATCCCTCCAATAAAAGTAACCAACATAGGCAAAGAGATATCCTTAGTTGAGTGCGATCGCCAAACCTTAATTACTTGGGGCAAAAAGGCAATAGTTGTTAGAGATGCAGCCGTAAATCCAAGAATATTGGTGAAATCCATGAGTTCAATAAATAGGATAATTTGGGGTGCTCTGCGGAGCAGAGCATCCCAAATTAGAATTAAAACACATGAATCAGCGCATCATCGGCATCACAGGAGGCATTGCCACAGGTAAAACCACTGTCTCTGATTATTTACATCAGACCTATGGACTGCCAATTCTTGACGCTGACTTATATGCTAGACAAGCCTTAACAGGCGATCGCCTTGCAAAACTCCGCGGTCGCTATGGCAAATTAATATTTGATGATCAAGGAAACCTTGATCGCCGCAAGTTGGGCGCGATCGTATTTGAGAGTGAACTTGAGCGTCAATGGCTGGAAGGACTAATCCATCCCTATGTCCAAGAATGCTTAATTGCTGAAGCAAGACATTTAGAGCCATCAACGGTGGTAATGGTAATTCCCTTGCTGTTTGAGGCAAAAATGCAGGATTTAGTAACCGAGACATGGGCGATCGCTTGCGATCCCCAACAACAGTTACAAAGACTAATAAACCGCAATCATCTTTCCGAATCCGAAGCGTTACAGAGAATCTCTAGTCAAATGTCTCAATCTGAAAAAATTGAATTGGCTGACGTAGTAATAGTCAACTCAGACAATACCAAGGAGCTATTCTTTCAAGTTGATAATGCGCTACTTAACTCATCACTCGGTATATTTTTAAACGTGATTTGATATCGCCCATTCACGTACTTGCCGAATCAAAGCATTTTCTTTGAGAGTACTTTTGAGTTCCAAAAAATTCTGGAGATCATTTGTTCTTAGTAAAGGAAAAGCAATGCTGCGATCGCTTAAAACATAGCAATCATCAACAAGGTGATGAATCGTAATTAAATGTCCGTCATATCGCCAAACTTCAGGTACGCCCACTTGGGCATAGATGGCAAATCGATTCAGCGAACTACTCGTAATATCAATTTTGATCGCTAAATCTGGTGGCGGATCGATTTGTAAATCAATCTTATCTTTACCCCAAACAAGCGCCTCATTTTGGATGTAATAGCATTGATCGGGTTCGAGCCCTTTTGCCAAATCTTCGCGATCGCAAGTCATCGAGCCTAAACTGAGAATTTCCATCTCTAGTGTCTCAGTCAGTGCCTCAACAATGCGACCCAAAATCTTTTTATAGTTTTCGTGCAGGTCAGACGGCATCCGAATCTCTAGAAATCCCTTGTCATAGGTGAGTCGCTTACTGGGCTGAGCTTCTAAATCTTGAGCGATCGCACGATATGTCTCCCATCTGATCGATGGCAGCAATATATGACTACTTGCGCGATCGCTAGATTTAGACAGAATTCCAGTCATGTTATTGCAGAGGTCTTTCTGGAGTTGCTGCTGGAGTTGGTGCAGGTAAATTTAAGGGGATTGGTTGCGCATTTGGTGCAGACTGAGTTGCAGGAGCAACCTGTGCTGGAATCGGAGTCGTTCCCGTTGATTTAGTAAGCCAACCACCACTAAGCATTACTGTTAATCCCAAAAAAGCTGCGGTTAAGAACCAAGTGACTCGATTCAGTGCTGTTTCAGCACTTTTCGTACTTGAGAACAATTGAGCTTGACCACTAAATCCACCCAAACCATCACTTTTAGGACTATGTAATAGGATTAAGACCACTAAGCAAATAGCGACAATAGACCAGACTATTTTTAAAGTTTCGTACATTTTTAGATATTTTTCTTTATATGGTTTTCTATAAACAGCTTAACGCATCTACTAATACCAAAGCATAAAATGGCTACGCCATTTTATGCTTTTAAAACCCTTACAGGGTTTGATTTTTAATTCACAGAAGTGTTACCACACTTTTGTGAATTGGTATAAATAGCTAAGCAAAATTAAATTTAAAATCCCAAAATCTGTACCGCCTGCGTAGCAGGCGGTACAGATTTTGACCTTGTTTTTTTAATTATGCTGAGTTGCTTAAAGAAATTAGATGTGTTGCTAAGCAACGCATCTAATTTCTTTAAGCAAATTGCTGACCTAACTCAATTGGGTTATGTACTGTAATCTTTTTCTTTGAAATCGCGATCATCTTTTGCTTTCGCAAATCGCCAAGCAATCGAGTTACCGTTACTCGCGTAGAGCCGATCGCTTCTGCGATCGCCTGATGTGATAGCTTCAAATCAATCGTCACACCATCAGTTGAAGGCGAGCCAAAGTCACGACAAAGAATCAGCAAAAAACTGACTAGCCGCGATCCCATGTCTCGATGGGCAAGAGTCTCAATCATCATCTCAGTTTGTAAAATCCGCGATGACAATCCACGCAATAACACCATTGGCAATTCAGGATCTTCCTTCAAAGCCTTTTCAACTTGATCAATCGGCACAGAAAGCAGCTCAACAGGTGTAAATGCGACTGCGTGATAAAAGCGGTCAGAGCGATTGCCTGTAATCAAAGACAAAACCCCAAACACACTATTTTCGCGTAATAGGGCTACAGTAATTTCTTCACCTGCTTCGTAAACTCTAGAAAGTTTTACAGCGCCTTTAACTAAAAAGTAAAAACGTTCAGCAGGATCACCTGGGAAAAAAATCGTCTTACCGCGTTCAAACGTTTCCGTCATGGGTGGGAACATTCCCCCATTCATTTCGCGAAAGACTTCAACAAGAGCACGGTCAGCCAATCTTATATATCCTCTTTAACCAAAAATAAAACAATATATAAAGCATCATTTATACCAATTCTAAAAATGACAACGTCATTTTTAGAATCCAAAAACCTTGATGGGTTTTACTTTTAATTCATGGAATGGTTGCATTACTTTCATGAATTGGTATTAGAGCTTATTCAGACTAGAAAACAGATAAAGCATCAAAAGTTGCAATCAATTGTGAGCGCTAATCTTCAACAAAGTATTAGCAACTTTAATGAAGCCAGTTTTAGGATTTTTAGCAGCGCTGGTGCCGAAAATCCTAAAATTAGTTCTGATGACAATTGCTAGGAAAGTATGCCACCACACAATCAAGTTTAGTTACACATGTTATTTTTCATCTTATGTAAAGAGTAAAGATACACGTAGTCTCACAGTACATTGCCCTATAAGTAGTCACTTTAGAAAGCAGTGAAAATTCATTTGATTCGCCGAAATAGGTCAAAATTTAGAGAGTTTATTTGGGATATAGATATAAGTATTCTCACTTAAACTTACTACATAATTACAATTTGTATCATACTGTACATTTTCTTGAATTAAGTATGATTGTGAAAATAATTACGAAATAAAAACTGACCTTTTTGGAGTATGAAAAGCGATCTCTACCTAAACATGCTGCTTACCGAAGTATCTTCGTGAACTCGCCAGATTGTTTCCCCCAAGAGGTCGGCAACTGATAGTACCCGCAATTGGGGAAAGTAGTTCTCCTGCCTCACGGGGGTCGAGTTAGTCACGATTACTTCTTCAAACACGCCACTTGATAGTCGATCAATCGCTGGTGGCGAAAAAATAGCATGGGTTGCACAAGCGTAAACCTGTCGTGCCCCCTCTTTTCTCAAGAGCTTAGCCGCTTCATAAATAGTTCCAGCCGTATCAATCATGTCATCGACAAGAACTGCAGTTTTACCCGACACATCCCCAATCACATTCATCACCTCAGCCACATTATGACTTTGGCGACGTTTATCAATGATTGCTAAAGGAGCATCATCAAGTTTTTTGGCAAAAGCACGAGCACGAGCTACTCCCCCTACATCTGGTGAAACCACTACTAGATCAGGCAGCTTCTTTTCATTGAGATAGTCAAATAAAACTGGAGAGCCATAAACATGATCGCAAGGAATATCAAAATATCCCTGAATCTGTGCTGAGTGCAAGTCCATCGCAATTACGCGATCAGCTCCAGACTGCACGATTAAGTTAGCAACTAATTTCGCAGTAATAGACTCACGTCCTGCGGTTTTGCGATCGGCTCGTGCATAGCCATAGTAAGGCATCACTGCGGTGATCTGTCTTGCTGATGCGCGACGGCAGGCATCAATCATAATCAATAATTCGGTTAAATGGTCGTTAACAGGGCGACAGGTGGGTTGGATCAGATAAACATCACAACCCCGAATCGATTCCTGTACTTGCACATAGACTTCCCCGTCAGCGAAATTTTTTCGCACCATAGGCCCTAGTTCGATACCTAAATAACGGGAAATCTCTTGGGCAAGTGGCAAGTTTGCTGAGCCAGCAAACAGCCTAAGTCGGTCTTCACCACTATTTAAAGAAGGTAGTCGATGAAGTCCATGCCTAGTAGTCGTCGTTAAGTGTGTCACTGCAATTTATCAGGAGGTAACATAGCCATCTTTCTATTGTCAGGCTTAATCCGCTATTCGCACTATCTGTTTATGATTAAATTAGATATTTTTTCAGCCACTTTTTATCCAGCAGGAAATAAAAGCCATAAGTTAGAAGCATAGCCTCTAAATTTATGGCTTTTATTTAGGTGGGCGGCGACGTTGTAAAAAATCGGGAATATCTAGTCCTGGCTTACTAAGCTTAATTTCGGGCTGAGATGTACTCGGCATTGAAGAAGTTGACGTTCTTGTTTGTGCGCTAGGAGGTAGAGGTTGAACTTTTTTAGAAATTTGTGGTGGTATCGCTGGATGTGATTTGGGAGCAAAGCCAGTCGCAATTACCGTAATCCGAATCTCTCCATCCATCTTGGGATCGATCACTGCCCCAAAGATAATATTTGCGTTTTGATCAACAACCTCATAAATCGTTTCTGCGGCTGCGTTGACTTCATGCAATGTCATGTCTTCGCCACCTGTGATGTTAAAGACAACTCCACTTGCCCCTTCGACTGAAGTTTCTAGTAAAGGTGAAGAAATAGCAGTCATAGCCGCTTCTCTGGCTCTAGACTTGCCTGAGCCGATGCCAATGCCCATCATTGCTGATCCTGCATCCGCCATAATTGCGCGAATATCTGCAAAGTCAACATTAACCAGTCCAGGAATCATAATAATGTCAGATATACCCTGTACTCCCTGACGCAGGATGTCATCAGCAACCCTAAACGCCTCTTGGACTGGTGTTTGCTCAGAAATCACCGAGAGTAACTTATCGTTGGGGATCACTATCAGGGTGTCAACGCGGCTCTGTAAACCTGCAATTCCTTCTTCAGCTTGCTGTCCACGCCTTCTACCTTCAAAGGTAAAGGGACGGGTGACTATACCAACCGTCAATGCCCCAGCTTCTTTGGCTACCTCAGCTATAATTGGTGCGGCTCCAGTGCCAGTGCCACCACCCATACCTGCGGTAATAAATACTAAGTCGGCTCCTTCGACGGCTGCCGCGATGTCATCACGTGACTCCTCGGCGGCTTTCTGCCCGATCGCAGGATTACCGCCAGCACCTAAACCTCTGGTCAGTTTTTGACCCATCTGAAAGCGTTTAGAGGCGGATGATTGGAGCAATGCTTGAGCGTCGGTATTAAACGACCAGAACTCTACACCAACCACATCGCTTGCAATCATGCGATTTACAGCGTTGCCGCCGCCGCCGCCAACACCAATTACCTTAATTTTTGCAACACTGCCCAACATGATATTATCCGCTTTTGCATCAACGCCTAACTGCTGCTTCATACGATTGTGAGAGTGACTTAGGTGTAGTCTAGAGTTATTTGAAAACTCAGAAAGTTCATCCATTTGCACGTCTACTTCTCCGTTTGCCGAACCATTTGAGTCCAAATTTGACCAGTCATTTTGAGATGTCATTTATCGAGGGATGTCATAAATAGAATCGTTTTACTGATACTCTCTAGATTTTGCTAAGCTTAAACCCCATTCGAGTCAAAAGTTCGAGTAACAGTTTAAACCTACCAGAAAAAAATAATAATAGCCTTAAAACGACAGTTTAGGATTTTGTTTCTGAAGATTTATCTTTTGGTGATACATTCATTTCCAAAATTGGATTATTGGGTTGACTGATATCAATGTAGTTAAAACTTTTTGATTTCAGTCTTTCGGGCAATGTTCTCAGACGATCAAGTGTCTCTAACTGTGTAGTAAAAAGCGATGGCTTGTATGTGCCAAAATATACCAGACCGAGCTCTGTATTCAAAATAAGATTTGATTCATCTCTAGCATCTACTTGCGAAATTTTGACCTGACTTTGGCTAACTTGGCGATAAAGGGTTGACCATTGACTGATTGCTCGATTACTTGGCTCTAGAACTACGAGATTTGGTTTATTAATATTTGACGGATAAGCTTTAGCAGATACCCATATGCCTTCAGCATCGAGAAATCCTTGCTGACCCTTGCGTGTAGACTTAGCGATCGGCAAACGTTCTTGGACTTGAATGGTCAACTTTGACGGAAAAATTGTGCGCGAAACTAAAACCTTGGAAACTGGGGCATTTGCCTCCAATTGGGTCGCGATCAATTGCGGTTGAATTTGAAAAATCGACTGAGGATATTGAATTGCTAGAGATTTTTTGATGGTTTCTTTGGAAAGGAGATTGTTACCCTCAATCTCAATTTGGTTAGCACTACGAAGTTGCCATTCTGGGAGCATAGCTACCCAGAGCATGGCTCCCGTAAGTCCTGTGATGAATGTTAATTGCCAAATACCTTGAAAGATGCGAAGGCGGCGTTGTTTTCGCAGTTGTTTGCGGCGAGCCACATAGTCTGCCTCTCCAGTGGAGATAGGGAATTCAACCGTCATCTTTACTCCTACTAGTTCATAGTGCTAGGAGTCAGATGATGGGCTACTAGCAAATTGCCGTTCCAGCATAGCAATGATTTCTTCTCGTCGGGAAGAAATAGCTAAGGGATCATTAGATTTAGGGCGCAAAAACATTACTTGTTTTGTAAGTTTGTAATTTGATGGTTGTTTTCTGTCCATTAAAGAATGGATAGCTTTAACAAAAAATATACCTGCACTTATTACTAAAAGTACAGACACTGAGATGTAGATAACTGCTGCGATCGCCATATCTGTAATGGTTGATTCAAAAGTGCTGGTATCACAATAGATGAGCAAATCTGGTTTTTCAACTAGAGTTACAAAAATGTATAGATTTGCTTTGCAAACCTTCACAAAGTCAAGATTAGCTGCGGGGCTTTTCCTAATATGCACCGACTGCTGCGCGGGCTGCATATTTTTTGGTTCTATGTTTAATTGTGCTTCGCTACTTAATTAATAAACCCAAAACTATAAGATGTGGTGCAAAGTGCCACTTCTTAAGTTTTGGGTTTGTAGGTACGGAGAACGCGACAAGCTACAGGGCTTTGATATTGCTATTGGTTCGTTATAATCAGGCTTGGTTAAGACTTAGAAACATTTAGTAATACATTTAGTAATAATTAGGAGCTTTGCGCGATATGCAAGAGCAGGGAACGATCAGCATTCATACCGAGAATATCTTTCCCATTATCAAGAAGGCTTTATATTCAGAGCGAGATATCTTCTTGCGGGAATTGATCTCTAATGCCGTAGATGCCATTAGCAAACTTAAGATGGTTTCCTACGCTGGTGAAACAAACCACTCTGCCGATCCTGAAATTGTGGTGACGATTGATAAGGAGAAAAAAACTCTAGCGATCATCGATACTGGCATCGGCATGACAGCTGATGAAGTAAAGAAATACATAAACCAAGTTGCATTTTCTAGTGCCCAAGAATTTGCTACTAAATATGCGAGTAGTGGCACTGGCGATCAACAAATCATCGGGAACTTTGGTTTAGGCTTTTATTCGTCATTTATGGTGGCGAGCAATGTTGAGATCGATACCTTGTCATACAAAGAAGGATCTGAAGCAGTTCATTGGACTTGTGATGGCTCAACGACATTTACACTTGATGGCAGCGATCGCACCAATGTTGGTACGACGATCACCTTGACATTGCAAGAGGATGCTGAAGAATATCTAGAAGAAGCATCGATCAAGCGGATGATTCGCAACTATTGCGACTTCATGCCTGTACCAATCAAGCTTAATGACGAAGTCATTAACAAACAAACTGCATTATGGGACAAATCTCCTAAATCAGTTACTAACGACGAATATTTAGAGTTTTATCGTTATCTCTATCCTTACCAAGATGATCCTCTGTTTTGGATTCATCTGAACACAGATTATCCATTTGTGATTAAGGGGATTCTTTATTTTCCCAAGATGAAGGCGGATATTGACCCAAATCGCGGACAGATCAAACTTTTCTGCAATCACGTTTTTGTCAGCGACAATTGCGATGATGTGATCCCTAAGTTCTTGATGCCTTTACGTGGGGCGATCGACAGCACCGATATTCCTTTAAACGTCTCACGTAGCTTCTTGCAAGGCGATCCCAAGGTTCGGAAGATTCAAGATTTTATTGCTAAGAAAGTAGGCGATCGCCTAACCGCTCTTTACAGCGACTCCCGTGAAGAATTTCTGAAATGCTGGCAAGATATCAGCATATTTATGAAGTTTGGCTCTATGAACAGCGATAAGTTTTATCAGCAAGTCAAGGAAATTTTGGTCTATTCCACCACTAATGAATCTGATGAGGTCAAGAGTGAAAGCGGCAATTACACCACTTTACAAGCCTATCTGGAGCGCAACAAAGCTGAGCATGAAAACCAAGTGTTCTACACTTCTGATCCGATCGCTCAAGGTACTTATGTGGAATTGCATAAAAACCAAGGCTTAGAAGTGCTCACCTTTGATGCGTTTATTGATAGTCACTTCATTAATTTCCTTGAGCGAGAATTTAAAGATATTAAATTCTCCCGTGTTGATGCCGAAATTGACGATCGCCTAGTTGATAAGGGAGCGAACACAGAAATTGTCGATCCCAAAACTAATAAAACCAAGAGCGATCATCTCCAAGATATTTTCCGTGCAGCGCTGAATAAGCCCAAATTGGTAATTCGCACTGAGGCGATTAAAACTGAAGATGTGTCTTCTGCCCCACCTGCAATCATTCTGCTGCCCGAATCAGCGCGACGGATGCAAGAAATGATGGCATTGATGCAGCAAGGTACGGTGAGCTTCCCTGAAGATCATGTGTTACTTGTAAATACGACGCACCCGCTCATGGAGAAGTTGATTGAGCTTGATAGTAGTCAAATTTTGGCTGGTGGCAAATCAGAATCATTGGATCTTGCCAACTTGATTTGTACGCATGTCTATGACTTGGCACTGATGGCACAGAAGAGCTTTGATGCTGATAGCATGAAGGGCTTCTTGCAGCGTTCTAATCAATTGCTAACTAAGTTGACTAGCAAAATTTAAACTATAAATTGCGGCGCGGAACGCCGCAATTTATATAAAAAAGAGGGCGCATTGCGCCCTCTTTTTTTAATTTATGGGATTTAAAACAACAATTGGTTGTAACCCAGCTTCAATAACTTCGCTAACGCCTAAAAACTTTTGATCGCGATCGCACATTCTTACGTACTGTGAAAGGATATTCTCACCTTCGGTAAGAACATTCTCACCTTCGGTAAGAACATTCTCACCTTCGGTAAGAACATCCTTTATTGCAATCACCTGTCCCATACACCAACGTTTTGTCGCATCTTCATCAAGAGACATCATTGGCAAGAAATGCAAACCATGATCGGGAGCAAGAACTTCAAAACTCCGCGATCGCAACAGATCCGCAATTTGCTCAAAAGTCAAACTCGAATTTAAATCAAACCCATTACTATAAGTACGTCTAAGTCCTGACAACGTCGCGCCACATCCCAGCTTTTCCCCTAAATCTCTGGCGATCGACCGAATATATGTACCTGAACCACAGGCGATCGCCACATCTAATTCTGGATATTCCCCCGTATTCCAATTTAAAACCCGAATTTCGGTAATTTCCACAGAGCGGATCGGAATATCAGATTCGACAATCTCGCCCCTACGAGCAAGATCGTAAAGACGTTTACCATTAACTTGAATAGCACTAAAAGCTGGCGGACGTTGAGTAATCTTGCCTTGAAATAAAGGTAATAATTTCTCAATGTCCTCAAGTTTTAAATCTGGGCAAGGGCGATCGCTTAAAATTTCACCAGTAATATCATCAGTATTCGCCACCACCCCAAACTTAATCTTTGCCTCGTAAGCTTTACCTTCTGGTAAAAATCTTAAAAGTCTTGTGGCATAGCCAACTGCGATCGGTAAAACCCCTGTAGCCATTGGATCAAGTGTACCGCCATGACCAATTTTCTTTTGCTTAAGCAGTTTTCGTAATTTACTTATGCAGTCATGAGCCGTAATAAATGGCGGCTTATCGATACTAATAAATCCATTGATCATAAAAATTACAAAAAACATGGCGTTTTTTAATTAAACCTTAGAAAGCGAAGATAGGAAGGCATATCGTTCATACTGTCTATGGTTTATGTACTAAATATTAAAACCAATTTTGGGCTTTCTAGCGCTACAGGTACTGGAAAACCCCAAATTGGTTTCATAATGAAATTGCTGGATTATTACTGATATTGGAACAACTCAATCCAAAATCATGATACTTTGGAAGTTTTATGATCTCCGCAGGAGACTAAATGGAACGTAAGCAAGGAAAATCTGTCATAAAATGTTGATAGTAGATAAAAGAAAAGTTTCTTCTAAAGTTGTATGAGTCTTAAAAAATACTCTAGACTTATGTACCTCGTTCATGCCTATCGTTAGCTTTCAATACTTTATGTTTTTGCCTTCACCATTTGTGATATGGGGTGAGATAAGTTGGCTCGATTAGTATTCGGAGATATTCATGGTCAGTTTGATGGCTTAATGAAGTTAATTGACTTCATTAAGTGTAGTCCTAGTGACAAATTGTTTTTTTTGGGCGACTTGATCGATCGCGGCGAGCGTAGTTCTGACGTTGTGAAATGGGTAATTGACAATGGTCATACTTGCCTAAAGGGAAATCATGAGCAAATGTGTCTTGATGCTTTTAGCAGTAATGAAGCATCATTAATCTGGAAAGGTTGGTTGCTGAATGGTGGTGCTAACACCTTGGCAAGCTATGGAGAAGGACGTTTACCAGAAGCTCATTTAGAGTGGATGAAGCAATTACCGCTTTATATGGATTTAGGTGATGTATGGCTAGTCCATGCAGGCTTAAATCCTAATTTACCGCTTGAATTACAGGGCGCTGCTGAATTTTGTTGGATTCGCGAAGAATTTCATAGTGCTACTGAGCCTTTCTTTGAAGACAAAATTATTATTACTGGACATACAATCACTTTTGTTTTCCCTGGGGTAAAGCCAGGAAATTTAGTATTGGGTAAGGGCTGGCTTGATATTGATACTGGGGGATACCATCCAAAGAGTGGTTGGTTATCGGCATTGGATATCGATTCGGCAACAGTTTATCAGTGCAATACTTTTACCAATGAGTTAAGGGTAAATTCACTCTCAGATATTACAACTGTGATTGAGCCAATGCCGACGCGATCTCAAAGACTAGAAATTGGCAAGACAAATGCCCCCAAACGACGATGGTCTTGGGTATAACAAATGCGCGGCTGCCCTTCGGGCAGCCGCGCATTTGTTATGGAGACAATAAAACTTGATACAAATCAGGGCGGCGATCGCGAAAAAATCCAAATGAGGCACGATTAAGTCGTACTTGATCGAGATCAAAACTGGCTAAAATCACGCCTTCTTCGGTGTCATTCAACTCTGCGACCTTATCGCCGCGATGGTTAGCAATAAAGGAATGACCATAAAAAGTTTGATTTCCCTCTAAGCCGATCCGATTTGCAGCCGCCACAGGGATCACATTACTAACGGCATGACCAATCATGGCGCGTTGCCAAGGATCTTTGGTATTTAGATTTGGCTCCTCTGGCTCTGAGCCGATCGCAGTTGGGTATAGCAAAATCTCTGCACCCATCAATACCATTGCTCTGGCGCATTCAGGAAACCACTGATCCCAACAGATGCCTACGCCAATTTTGCCAAAAGCTGTGTCCCAAACTTTGAAGCCTGTATCGCCACCACGGAAATAAAACTTTTCTTCATAACCAGGCCCGTCGGGAATATGGCTTTTGCGATAGACTCCCAGCAATGAGCCGTCTGCACCAACCATGGCAAGACTGTTGTAATAGACCTGTCCTGATTTCTCAAAAAATGAAACAGGAATTACCACATTTAGTTCTTGAGCCAGCTTTTGAAAATGAGCAATCGTCGGATGATTTTCTACAGGTTGCGCCCAGTCAAAAAAGCGATCGCGCTCCTCTCGACAAAAATAAGGGCTTTCAAATAATTCTGGTGGCAAAATCACCTGTGCACCTTGATGGGCTGCTTTGCTCACTAAGTCGGAGATTTTAGCAACATTAGTAGCTATATCAGCATTTAGGGATGCCTGAATAACAGCGATCGTGACAGTTTTAGAGGATGACATCAGGATATTTAGGATAGAAACGTTAAAATGGAGTTACATAACTGTTGCGCTAGCTTGAGGCGGCGCTACGCGCCCGACTCAAGCTTCTTTGGGGTTGGGTGGCGACAGCTTTATCAATAGCCTAGCGCAGTCACGAAAACATTCATGAAACAACTTGTTATTTTATTGATTCAGTTTTATCGATTATTTATTTCACCATTATTTCCACCGAGGTGTCGGTTTCAACCTACTTGCTCGCAATATGCTTTGACAGCGATTGATCGCTATGGTTTATTCAAAGGAGGGAAGCTAGCTGTTAAACGAGTTTGTAGTTGCCATCCTTGGAATATTGGTGGGTACGATCCTGTGCCAGAACTACTAGTTCATCAAGATGAGCCAACATCATTGCCTTGATGCAGATTGACATAACAATAAATCTTGCACAATCGCCACAACATTATGCAGAGTAATGTCGTTACGTCTTAAATAAGTGCGTAAATCTAAAATTGCATGTTCATATTCCTGAGTAAAGCGATAGGCTGCGATCGGTTGCAACTCTGTATGAGGAATCTTTAGGACTTTCATGATGCCAGTCCGCACATTGCCAATTAGTTCGCGAGAAAGCTCAGAAACAGCTTTTTGTCTTAAGTGGCGGAACCCACGCACACTCGTAGCATACATTGCTGGCAACCGATTGAGTGCGTAGGCAACCACCTCGCCTTTATTAAATTGTTGACTTATTTCGGGTGTCGCTTTCTCGATTATTTGAAACACAAGATGTTCTAGTACATTTACTATTCCTAATTCAGCCCCCAACGTATAGGATTCTAAAGCTCTATATTCCATTTCTAAGGCATCCTTAGCCCGTTTATCACTAGACCATGAACCTTCAGAGGTTTTTAGATGAGAATCCCAAGCTTTTTCCAATTCTAGTCGAAAGGCTTCTTGCTGCTTTTGAACTAGCTGCTTTTGCATAAACCTTTTTGAACTGGAAAGAACTGCTCGGTGCTGATGATTTAAATGATTAACATCTTGTAATCGAGTTTCTTCAATACCTTGAATTACTGTTTGATCCTGTGAATTATTGAATTGGCTAAAGTGCGAACATTGATCAGACAGTTCCCTAACAATGATGGGGACATCTCGCCATCGTAAATATTTGCGCTTAAGTAGTTGGTTGAGTTGGTGTAATACCCCTGCATTATTTAGAAATAAGTGCTTAGGTAAAGGCGTAGTGTCATGCAACAGGTCGCCAAATAAAATAGCTTTAATACCATGATTGACTGTTTGAGAAATTTGTGGATATAGTTCATTTAAAGAATAGTCATATTGATATTTCCAACCAATCATTGACGTGGCAAATAAAGGTGGTAGTCGATTAAGTGCATAGCCTACAGCTTCGGCAACTTTAACTTTTGGTTGTATCTTTGGACGTAGTTCTTCGATTTGAATTCTAACTTCTTTAACAATTATCTCTTCTAAGACATTGATAAATATATGCATAACTTTCTACTTGCTTAGAATTCATACTAATTAGGGTCTTAGCACTGAGTAAACAATAAAGTTTTTAATTTAATTTTCTGGATTAATTGATATGATTATCGCCAAAAGAATCGATTGCCATATTAATGATATTTTTTGGTATTCCCCTCAGCTATAAAATATTATATATTTTGGAAAATTTACTGATTATACTTCATTGTTAAAGTTTAATTTATCAAATAACTATCGATAAACTAACCGTACAAATCGCTTAACTTGTTCAGTAGAATAAGAGATTGAAAAATCAGAAAAGCCACAAAAAAGCAGAAAAATTATAAATATTTTGTATTTAATTAGTTAGAAAATCAAACAGCAAAAAGAGAAAGGCGGTGCATTGCGCCGCCACTCGTTTTTTAGGTTTTATATCCTACGGCTATTACTAATCAAACACAAACCAAACAACGCTTTAAAAGCGTTGCTTGGTTTGTGTTTGAGCGAAAAATGCTTTAACAAAGACTGGCGACAACTATAAAATATAAGGAAGGGAGTCTTCGACTCCCTTCCTTATATTTAACCTAAACGATAGCCGAAGCCTCTGACAGTAACAATATGCTTAGGATCACTAGGATCAACTTCGATTTTTTCGCGTAGCCAACGAATATGTACATCAACAGTTTTGCTATCACCCACAAAGTCCACTCCCCAGACTTTCTCTAGTAGCTGCTCTCGTGACCATACCCGACGCGGATGACTCATAAATAGATCGAGCAACCGAAATTCTTTGGGGGAAAGATTGATTTCTGCTTCATTTATCGTTACACGGCATTCGTCAGGATACATTGTGATATCACCAAACTTATATACCGTTGCATTTGTAGGTACAAAATCTCGACGGCTGCGGCGTAGCAATGCTCGACAACGAGCCACTAGTTCCTTCATCCCAAAGGGTTTACTGAGATAATCATCAGCTCCAACCTCTAAGCCGATAATCCGATCGGATTCATTACCTCTAGCACTAATCATCAATACAGGGACATTATTACCTTCGTGACGCAAAATACGGCAAAAATCTAGTCCATTTATTGATGGCAACATTACATCTAAAATTACTAAATCTAGCCTTGGCGCGGTTTTAGCAATTTGTAGAGCACTATAGCCATCTTCTGCCAGTAAAATACTGTAACCTTCTTCACGCAAAGATAGCGCGATCGCCTCTTGAATAATCGCTTCATCCTCCACTACTAAGACAAAACCGACAGTGTTTTTAGCAGTTGAGGGAGCTTGTTCTGTTAAGAGCATAAAAAAGTTTTATTAGGTTAGTCTAACCGTATCCAATTTTACATTGATTGCTGACGAATTATGAATTAGCGTTAAAAGTTTGTCACCAAAGGTGTAACAAACTGCAAACTAATTATGGCAGCGAGAAATTAGGGATCAAGGATTTTGCTATATTTCTTAGGGTTTGATTAAGCGATCGCGCAATCTGGATATGAGGCTCATCAGATTCAATCGGCAAAATCTGAGTCATGTTTCCCTGACTAAATTGTTGCATGACGAGATTTGCTGCTTCTAACCCTGTGACATAAGCTTTTTCCTGTGACCATGAGCCATGATTGGTAATCACCCAGTCTCCACTCATATATAAATTTGGGAAACTGGTGATTGCTCTAAGCAAATGTTGATAACTTCCAGGGGCAAAATGAGTAACTGCACGAGGCAACCGAATGATGCTGCTGTCAACAACCTTAGCTGTTTCAAACTCTGGTAAACAGGAAGCAAGATATCTCTGGACGATCGCAACAATTTCCTGATTATCAAGGGGCAGAAATTGATTCGCATGATAAAAATCGACTTCTATCACTGAGCCTGTCTCATCAGCATATTCATCATGTAGCGCATTGAGATCAAAAAATGTCCAGCCTGTAGTTACATCAAAACCAAAGCAGGCATTGGATGGACGAGGAATATTGATTTTGCGATCGAACCATAGTCGCACTGCCAACACATCGATCGCACCCAAGTTCATCAAGTTACGAAATTCGCTGCGCTTTTGTAAAGTAGGACTGTTTGACACAATTTTCTGCATTCCTGAAATGCCAACGGAGAAGATTACTGCATCAGCATCAAAGCTTTCATCTCCACAAATTACCGCCGTAATTTTGCCAGAATCATCAACGCGAACATCACTAACACGACGATCAGTGAGAATTTTGCCCCCGAGTTCTTTAATGCGATCGCACCAAGGTTTAAAGATTTTTTCGCCAACTGTACCGCGACACCAGACCACATCAAAATCTGCTTGATGCGCCAAGATGAAGTAATACAGCATTCCCAAAGCCGCCGCCGCCGAACATTGTTCCCCAGGGGCAAAGAGCCCGACTAGCAGCATTGGCTCAAAGGATTCGCGGTATAGCCTTTCTGAAACGCCATATTGGCGAAATAGTTCGCGTGCGGTCATGCCGTCATAACGTTTCCATGCATCATCGGAATTATCAAAATCGACGACTGCATACATCAGCGGTAATGCTGAGATGCGATCGCTTAAGGGCAATCTTTTAAATTGTGTATAGGCAAATGTCCCAAGAGGGGAAGGCAAGCGTGGTAAGTCTTGAAAAATCGGTGACTCAACTTCTAAGCCTGCGGGAGAATATTGCGCTGATCGAGTCCAAGCCGTAAATGGATCTAGATCCAATTCTTTAACTAAGGAAAAAATATTGCAGTAGGGATACCAAAAGCCATGAATACCAGCTTCAACGGATTTGCCCCCTTGTGTTTTCCATCCTGCAACTAGTCCACCTGCTTGCGCTCCTGCTTCTAGCAAGGTTATGTCATAGCCTTGTTTTGTGAGTTGATAAGTTGCACCTAGCCCCGCCCAACCTGCACCAACGACGATTACTTTTGGTTTTTCTGTCATTTTGTTTAATAACGATAATTCTGATTGTTTTCTTTTCAAGTCCCTAGTAGAAATAAACCTCCAAAATATGTCCCGACCGCTCAGCGGGCGGGACATATTTTGGGTTCTATTTCTACTAGGCAACCCTTCTAACACATAAAAAGCCTTGCTAAGCAAGGCTTTTTATTTAAAGTCTTTTACTAATTTTAAACCCGTGGGAGTCTGTCCCGCAGGTATGCATTAATCCATATGCTTCCGCAAGTATCCTAATTTCTTCGGTTTGGCGTGGACTGGGCTTCCAAGGATCGCTATTGTCATAGCCGTAGTAGGTTTCAATGCCATCAATCCCTAAAGCGGCGGCGGCGGGGATCAGGTCTTCAGGCGATCGCCTATATCTCGCTGGATGAGCAAGTACGGCTAAGCCACCAGCCAAATGCATCGCCTTAATCACACTAATTGCTTGATAATCTAGTCCTGCGGTAGTTTTACCTTGCAAATAAGGATGCATCGCCTCATGTTGGGGATCAAATCCGTATCCAAGAATATGCACTTCCGTAAAAATCAAACTGGCATTAACTTCGATCCCTGACCAGAGAGTTGGCAAAGTGTGGGGATCATTGGCTTGACTCTTTGATTGCTCAAGATATTGCTTAGCTATGTAATAGCCTGCGATCGCATGGTGATCGGTGATAGCAAGATCGGATAGACGCAATGAGATCGCCTGTTGGATTAAATCCACAGGCTGCATTTTGCCGTCTGAATAAACCGTATGCAAATGGAAATTTAGCCTATGCGGACAACTCACAGCATCGACGGACGCAAAAATATTTCGGAGCCTGCTGGTTGCACTCGATTCTGATATCAATAATGGAGTTTGAGTTACCATGGCATATCTCTACATAAGCAAATCTTTAACAATTCTTAATTTCTTAATCACAATTTTACCCAGATAAGGGCAGGCATCTTAACTTTTATCAAAATAGATTCTCAAACTTAGCCCACTGGCAAGCAAATCATATTTACCTAAATAATTGCTTAAATCATCGCTAAATACCTTAGAACAATTAAAAACTCAGGAATAAAATCTCTACCGCCCGCGCCTCGGGCGGTAAAGATTTTGAGGTTTTAGATTTAATTGTGCTTAGCTACTTACCAAGCAAAGATAGCAATGCTCAAACAGCCAGTAAATGAAATAAGTCTTAGAAAATACTAGGTTTGTTAATAAGACCTAAATAGCAAACGTATCTATAGAAACTTAGGTTTATTGATCGAACTGAACTTGCTCCATCACATTACAGTCAAGATTTTGTTCAGATGTCTCGTAATAATTAGGTAATAATTGGCGAGTTTCGACTTTCCCTAAATTCGACTCTATTTCGGCAGTGATTGACACGCATTCGCTGCCAGATATATCAATCGCTCGTTCAACGATTTTTCCATCTTTCCCGATTAAGTACTCGATACGTTGATACTGCGACATAATGTATGAATTTTTCTCAACAATAACAATTACTAATATTCTAGCGTCTCTATATCCAAAATTGCACATCATGAAATTTAGAGAAGACCATAAAAAAAGAAGGTGCTTTGCACCTCCTCTGCTTTTAGTTTTTTGGTGAAATCAGCTTTTACTTTCCAGCAATACGTTTTTCAGTATTTTGGATAGCTTTGGTGGCATACACATTTTTGGGGCGAAGGGATAACGCATTTTGAAAGTTAGTTAAGGCAGTCTTGTAATCCTTTTTGTTATATGCGCTATATCCAGCTTTCATGAAGGCATCAAATTTGTTTGCAGTAGGACTTTTGGCGATTAAAGTATTGCTGTTTTGCTGAGCTGTATTCGACTGTCTCGTTTGTGCGGCAAGAGATATGTCACAAAGCAAAACTGAACTTGCAAGTGTAAGAAGGAGTAATTTTTTCATGCTCTAATTTTTAAATTGCAGTAAATATTTATAAAAGTAGTCGTCTCTGGTTGCTCTACGATCATACCCACTTTGATAAGTAGCTAAGCACAATTAAATATAAAACCCCAAAATCTTCACTGTCCGCGCAGCGGGCAGTGAAGATTTTGGTTCTGTTTTTTTAATTGTGATGAGCTGATTAATACTTATTTGTCAAGTTCTAAAGCCTTAGCAACGGATATGCCATCTACCGCAGTGCCAAAATACCAAAGCGAAGCGGCTCCCTCGGCACGGGTGACGGGCTTTTGTGGTTGCAATAATGTCGTAAATCCAAAGCTGCGACGAATGTTAGAAATATCGCGCAGTTGAGCATCAGCAAAGATTGCACTTAGAGCTTTTTCACTAATGCGATCGCTATCTTTAAATCCCCATGATTGACTAATAGTCTCTACTGTGGCAGTGGGCAAAGGTTGTCTGAGATCAAGTGGAATCTTCCACTGTACAAGTTCTTCACGCAATAGGGGATCATTGGGACGAAAGGGATCGCCTGTGCCACCGATTAGTCCTGCATTAGCTAAACCCTGAATAACTGCAAAATCAGGATGGCTTGGGGGAATATCAGGGAAGCTGGCGCTATCGGTTGGTTGAGCAAGTCGAATTTGGCGGCTAGGTTGATTTTTATAAAGTCGATTATTGGTTTCTAATAGCCATCGCGCATATTCGCGACGTGCAACTAATATATTTGGTCTAAACTCTTGCCCTATTTTCGGAGTGATCGTTCCTAATCTGTTTAAGTCCTTAATCCAGGCTTTGAGAGGAGCAGGTGCTGTTTCTAGATCATTAAATTCACCAATTTGAGGCTGAGAATTCGTAAAGTTTATAGAGAAAAGTTCTTTGAGTGATTTTTTCTCTGAGGTTGACTCCTTGGGCAAGGACTGTAGAGCGATCGCTTTCATTTGCGTAGATAAGAGATCGCTATTAACAGAATTAACGGAACTAGTAGGAAAATTAGTTGGTTTGGGTTCAGGGTTTGAAACTGGGCTTGAGCTGATAGGAGTTGTGGCAAGTGGGGTCGGTTGATTTGGCTTTTCTGCGATCGCATCAGAAGAAGATGGACTAGCGGGAGCGATCGCATTTTCCAATGAGCTGCCAATATTTGAACCTTGGCAAGCCGTGAGGAAATAAGTGGTAAGACCGAGCAGCAAAAAATTGAAAGTTTTAGCAATTAACCGAGATTTGAACTTCATCAAAATTCCACACCAATATCATCAGGAAAACTCAAGTCAAGCAACTGCTCAAGGCTATAAGGACATTCATTGGGCAAGATACTTTTCTTGATTGGGGTTTCCGCTAAAATTAGCGCTAATCCTAAGCGATATCCCTTAAGCAGGGCTTTTTCTAAGTAAGATTTTAAGCTAGGGTTATCTGCTAACAGATCTAGAATTTCTTCTCTTTGCAACTGAATTGTGACCTGCCAGTTGCGAGATCGCTTTGTGGGTTGATACTGCCATTTCAAAAGATGTCCAATCAATACACCCAATCGATTCGATAATTCTTGCTGCTTTTGCTTACCCAAAGCCCCTATTTCCTCAACCAAATTCAACAAATCCAAGCTATCTAAATGTCCTAAGGACAGAAGCTTGGACTGCTCCAATGTCCAGCCATAAAAATCTGTCTCGTATAGTCCTGTGTTCATAGCATTTCTTTATTTGTGTTTTTTAGCTGTTAGTTCAGGAAGCATTGCCATCAATCTCAACAAGATTGGTGGTAGGAGGCAACAACGGCACAACCACAGGCAATACACAGGCAATTTCAGGGCGGAAATTAGCATAACGGCTACTTCGCACAGCAATAATTTCTGCCTGAATATCTTGAGTGCTTTCGCCCAGACATAGCAGTAAATGTGTAGTTAGCTCTAAGCTTGCCTCAAAGGTAGGATGAACAACTTCCTTGGCTCCAAGTTGGTATAGCGTATCGATATCAGCATCTTTTTCCGCTCTGACGACAATATCAATTACTGGAGAAATTGATATTGCTCTCTGCACTGCCAATCTAGTGGCGATCGGGTCAGAGATGGCAATTAACATCGATCGCGCATGGTCTATTTCTGCTTTTTCAAGCACAAAAGGGCTGGAGCAATTGCCGTATAAATATGGGATATTTTGCGATCGCAGAATTTCTATCTTAGACTCGGCATCCTCAATTACCAATACAGGATATCCCTTGGACTGCAACAAAGTCACAATCCCTTGCCCAATCCGACCATAACCGCAGACCACCACATGATCCTTAATTTCGGCATTGGCGGAAAGCTCTTGGGGCATATCGAGCTTGTTCATCCAAGCTTTCAGGAATGGCACTTTTTCGAGTAATTCTAAAATCTGTGGTGTTGCCTTCAGCAAGAACGGTGTAATCACCAGCGTTACCGCAGTTGTCCCCAAAATCAGTAAGTACACTCGACGCGAAACCAAACCTAGCTTCTGTCCTTCACTAGCGAGTACAAACGAAAATTCTCCAATCTGGGCTAAACCTAGTCCCGCAAAAATAGCAACGCGCAAGGGATATCGAAAAATACTGACTAAAGGCACAACGATTAAAAATTTACCGATCATCACGATCGCAACCAGACTGAGAATTAATTCCCAATTCTGAATCAGAAATACAGGATCGATGAGCATCCCGATCGCGGCAAAAAACAAAGTGGCAAATACATCCCGCAAAGGTTCGACATAGGTGAGCGCTTGATCGGCGTACTCCACCTCAGAAATCATCAAACCTGCGACGAATGCGCCCATTTCAATCGATAAGCCTAAAGACTCAGTTAGGAGCGCAATCCCTAAACACAGCACAATCACACTTAACAAAAATAATTCGCGACTCTCGGTACTCGCTACCCATCTCAAAAACGGCGGAATCACCCAGATTCCTGCGGCGATCGCGCCACCAGCAAATAAAGCAGTCACTGACAATGCTTTGATCACTTCGATGCCCACTGACTCAGGATGATCTAGCGCAGGCAAGACCGCCAACATCAATCCCAATGCGAGATCTTGGATGATCAACATACCCAGCGTCACTTGTCCCTGTGCGGACTCAGTAGCATTGGTTTCCATCAAGCTGCGCAGCACTACTGCCGTTGATGATAGTGACAAAATCCCGCCTAAGAAGATTCCTTGGGTTGGTGTCTCGACCCATCCTACAAATACTGATACAGCTGTGGTAAGGGCGATCGTTAGCAAGACTTGTAAAGTGCCACCGCCAAGGGCGATCGCTCTCACTTTATTTAATTGCTTGAGGGAAAACTCAACACCGAGGGCAAACAGCAAAAAAGCAACCCCAAACTGAGCGAGGGTTTCTACCTGTATCAATTCTTTGATCAGCCCTAAACCTGTGGGACCAACGACGATGCCGCCAAAGATGTAACCCAACAAAACTGGTAATCGCAGCGCCGCCGCCAGTAATCCGCCAAAGGAAGCAGCCGCAAGAACAGTTACTAAATCGACAATTAACCGAAAATCTTCTTGCACAGAAACCAACTAAAGAACGTTGCCACTTATACTTTAGCTTGGATTCAGTTGATCAGTAATGCTTGGCTTTAGAGCTTTTTCAATGTGCTCATCGCCGAACTTTGTGGTTTGGGGCGATAGGCTCCAAGGTTTACGCAAGGTGATCTTTACAATTATGTTATTTATACGATATCGATAGATTTTTTCAAACAAAAACTACTCAATAAAGCGATATTTGTCATGGAAGATCAAGATAGTCAGAGCCAAAATGATTTAAGACAGTTGATCAAGTCGGTACAAGCTAGTCATGGGAAATTAAACTTGTTAGTGGCTATCTGTGATAATCAGATTTCTCGTAATGAAATAATCTTTAATTATGAGACGGAATTGAGTGCTAAGGGTGTAAGTTGTCATCGCGTCAGTGTCACGAGTCAGCAACCTAGCCTGAGTAAGTGCTTGCTAGATTTAGTAGAGAGAGAATCAGGGCTAAATTCGTTAAATGCTCCTGTGTTGGTTACAGTGATAGGGGCAGATACACTATCAAATATTCCCTTGTATGAGCAAAAATCCACTGAAGAAAAATTCTTTTCATCTTTGCAAGGGACTTTGAAATCATGGCAAGAATTTACGTTTTCTATTTTGATCTGGCTAACTCCAGCGATCGCTAATTCTCTAGCAAAACAAGCTCCCGATTTTTGGAGTTGGCGGAATGGTGTATTTGACTTCTCCCAGCCGAGAACTTTGCTCATGAAGCGGCGTAAACCACTGCCAACGCCAACTCCATTTGTAATTCCTGTTGAACTGCAAAAACGAATGGATGAATTGAACGCTCAAGACCCTGAATCGCCTCTTCGAGACAATCTTATGCGCGATATAGACAGAGCCCAAAGAGAATTATTAGGTGTAAATTCATTTTCATATTCTAAAATTGAAAAACTTCATCAAAAAGATTTGGAGCTTTTCGAGCGGCAGATAGGCACACACCATGCCATTCTCGCCTCCAGTCTCAACAAGCTCGCAGAACTTTATCGTGCGCAAGGTAAATACCGTGAAGCTGAACCTCTCTATCTGCGATTGCTCGAAATCGCTGAACAGCGAATAGATTCATACCCACACTCTATTGTCGAGAGACTCAGTAATCTCGCATTAATTTACTATTCTCAAGGGAAGTACAGCAATGCCGAACCTCTCTATTTGCGATGGCTCGAAATCTGGGAGCAAGTTTATGGTGCAGATCATGAATTTGTTTCTCGAATCCTCAATACTCTTGCAGGAATTTACCTAGTGCAAGGGAAGTATAGTGAAGCTGAACCGCTCTACCTGCGATCGCTCGAAATTAGAGGGAAGCAACATTCCGCTAACGGACTGAATAATCTCGCAGAATGTTACCGATCACAAGGGAAGTACAGCGAAGCAGAACCGCTCTATCTGCGATCGCTTGAAATCAGAGAACAACAGCTAGAAGTACATCCTGACCCAGTCGTCTGGAGTCTCAACAATCTTGCCGCCCTTTATAAATCTCAGGGAAAGTTTAGCGAAGCCGAACTCCTCTATCTGCGATCCCTCGAAATCAGAGGGCAGCAACTAAAATCTGATGGATCATACACAATTATTTTCTGTCCCTCTTTTACCATAAGCCTTTACAATCTCGCAGAATTTTACCGTTCGCAAGGGATTTATTGCGAAGCAGAATCTCTCAGCATTCGATTGTTTGAAATCATAGAAGAACAGGGCATAGCCCCTCCCCATGTACATATAATCCTCAACAATCTCGCAGAACTTTACGAATCGCAAGGGAAGTACAGCGAAGCCGAACCTTTCTATCTGCGATCGCTCGAAATCAAAGAACGCCAACTAGGAGCAGACCATCCAGATGTCGCCCAAAGACTCAACAATCTCGCAGAACTTTACCGAGCACAAGGGAAGTATAGCGAAGCCGAACCTCTCTATCTGCGATCGCTCGAAATCAGGGAACGTCAACTAGGAGTAGATCATCCCGATATCGCCATCAGTTTCAACAATCTCGCAGAACTTTACCGAGCGCAAGGGAATTACAGCGAAGCCGAACCTCTCTATCTGCGAGCTATCCAAATTCTTGAAAAAGCCCTCGGTTCTGAGCATCCCAATACAGTCACAGTCCGCCAAAATTATGAGATTATGTTCAAAGACACGAAAGCGATATAAATGGGAAAACACGAAAAATTTAGACAAAAACTGCTTGATGGTGGCAGCGACAACAGTATTGATTTTGACACCCTCTGTCAATTTTTAAAGCGGTTGGGCTTTAGTGAAAGAATCAACGGTAGCCATCATATTTTCTCCAAAGACGACATTCCCGAAATTCTCAATATACAATCTAAGCAAGGTAAAGCCAAAGCCTACCAAGTCAAACAAATCAGAAATGCTATCCTCAGATATAAACTCAAAGAAAATGACACCAATTAAATACGAATTAATTGTTTATTGGAGTGAAGCAGATGAAGCCTTCATCGTTGAAGTTCCTGAACTTGCAGGTTGTATGGCAGATGGACAGAGCTATGCCGAAGCAGTAGCCAATGCCGAAATCATCATTCAAGAATGGATAGAAACTGCAAAAGTGCTAGGTAGAGTCATTCCCACACCCAAAGGACGGTTGATGTACGCCTGAGATCAAGAAAAAAGGAAAAGGGTAAAAGGAAAATACGCTAAAGCAAATCTTGATGAACTATGCGGCATCTAGACACCTAGCAAATTATTCACAGACATGATAAAGCCTTCAAGCACTGTAGATGCGATCGCCTCATCTGCAACATAGATTTTGCGTGAGTCTTGAGTAAAAACCACAATATTTCTGACGGTGAGGCGATCGCCCATTCCTCAAGAGAGATTTTTTGAGGGATTGATGGATCTGCGATCGCTATGCTAACCATAATTTTCAGCAGGCTAAGTTGATTTGATTATACTTAACCCAGATCATGAAAGCGGCGTTTTCATTATTTGCAAAAAGAAAATTTATTTTTTGCTTGTCAAGATTGCACACTGTGTTATCATTAGATTCGCGAGTTAAGGGCTTGTAGCTCAGTGGACTAGAGCACGTGGCTACGGACCACGGTGTCGGGGGTTCGAATCCCTCCTGGCCCGTTCTAAAGAACAAAAAAGCAGCGCTAGGCGCTGCTTTTTTTATTGAGGCTTTTGTTTGGTGGTAAATTTATCTGCGATCGCCTGATCGACATCTTCAGGAGTCACAATCCAATAACTAAAGCGAAACTCATTTGGCTCACTGGGTCTACCTTTCAGACTAGTGGCTTGGATTTGGTCAGGTTTTAAAGTCATACTAAATGTTGCGATCGCCATCATCTCGTCAAAGCTGAGATTAGAGTCCACATGTTTTTGCATGACGTTAATCAGATTAGGAAGATTCAGCACCACCGAAGGATTAGCAATTTTCGCCTTCACAGCCTTCAAGACAATCTGTTGTCGCTTAATCCGCCCGATATCTCCCTCTTCATCATGGCGAAATCTAGAGAATCCTTCAGCCTGTTCCCCATTTAACGTCTGCACACCTGCATAAAGATCGATATTGAGCTTTTGAGTATTGTCCTTGTACTTCATTCGCTTTGGTACATTCACCTCAATGCCGCCTAGGGCATCCACTAAAGCTGATAGCCCAGAGGTATCTACACGCACATAGCGATCAATTTCAACACCATTAAGTTTCTCAGAAACTACCTCTTGCGCTAGCGAAGAGCCACCATAGACATTCGCTGCATTAATTTTGGTCACCCCATAGCCTGGAATTGGCACTTGCGTATCGCGCGGGATGGATAGCATCTGCACAGAGCGATCGATGGGATCGAGACGAATTAGCAACATACTATCGCTACGACCATTAAAGGATGCTGGAGAGCCGAGGGGAGCATCAAGCACTCGATCTACACCCATAACCAAAATCTGATAGGGACGGTCTAACTTGCGCCCTAACCCCTCCATCAAGACCTCTTCAGGTTTGCGTCCTGACAACAGACCACCCCAATCTAAAGCATTGATCGGGATGATCCGACCTAAAAGAGTACCAGCGCCAATAGAAACTAATAGGGATAAGGTAAACCCAATTTTTGCAAAGGGGATGCGCTTAATATTTGTAATAGTTTTAGTAATAGTTGTGGGAACTGCATCGATTTGCACTGGTTCTAGTAAATTAATAGGCAAATCAGCCCGATTGGTGGTATCGGCTGACCGAATTTTGGATGCAGTTATCGGTCTATTACTCACACACCACTCCATAACTTCTATAATGCTCAACAAACAACATATACCGCAAGTCAACAACTCTATGCAAGCTGTAATTATTGCTGGTGGAAAAGGAACACGCCTCCGACCCTTGACCTATGGATGTCCTAAGCCAATGCTACCTCTAGTTGATCGCCCATTTTTAGAGTGGATGATCAATCGTTGTCGTGAAGCTAGTGTCTGCGACATTTTGCTAAACGTGCAGTATCAAGCGCGACAAGTAATCGATTATTTTGGGGACGGCGATCGCTTTGGGGTGAAAATTCGCTATATCGAAGAGTCAACCCCTCTCGATACCGCAGGCGCTATTAAGCTAGCAGAGCCATATTTCACAGGTGAGTCATTGATCGTGTTCAATGCCGATATTCTTACTAATTTAGACTTGACGGCGCTAATAAAGTTTCATAAGGAAACTCAAGCTGATGCAACTTTGACCTTGACAAGAGTTCCTGACATTACGCCTTTTGGCTTAGTAGAAATTAATGAGCAAAGTCAGGTACAAGCTTTTCGTGAAAAACCGAATGCAGAGCAAGCGGTAGAATTTCTTGCTCAAGGTATCGATACAATTAACGCAGGAACCTATGTTCTTGAACCAAAGATTTTCGACATCTATCCGACGGGTGAGCCTCTAAGCTTTGAAAGGAGAGTTTTCCCCAATGTTTTGGAACGAGGATTAAAGATGATGGGATTTGTATGGGATGGCTATTGGATGGATATGGGAACACCTGAGAAGTATTTTCAAGCGCAAGTTGATGTTTTGGAAGGTCAGGTTGCCTATGATTTTGACGATCGCGTTGAGCAGAGAAGTGAAGGTATTTGGATCGCGAAAACGGCTAAGATATCTGAGGGAGCAGTTTTGAATGCGCCTTGTTATGTGGGAGAAGATGCTTCTATTGGTAAAGATGCTCAAATTCCATCGCAAACTTTAATTGGCGCAAATTCGTTAGTTAATCGGGCGATCGCTTCAGGCATATATGCCGCAGGTTCAATGTTAATTTAAACAAAAAAACTCTCCCAAAGGGAGAGTTGAAAAATAAATTAAAAAGCAAAAAAGATTCACTTAGTGAATCTTTTTTGCTTTTTAGTCGTTCCGTTTGAATGATTCTAGCCATTCACGCAATTGTTGAGAAGCAATATCTTTGCCACCTAAACCAAAGGCAACTGCGATCGCAACTGCAATTGCGCCAGTTAATAAGCCAAAGGCGAGATCGACAATATTACTAGCGATACCCATCTGTTTGAGAGCCATTGCTGTAATCAGAGCAACAATCGAAATCCGAGCCGCATGACCGAGGATTCGGGATTGACGGCCGCCAGTACTCGTAATCAAGTTAAACGCAAGATTAGCAAGGTATAAGCCGATCGCAAAAATAACTACGCCGCTTAAAACTTGACCTGCTACTAGCAGCACTCCAAAGACAATACGGGTGAGCGCATTAATCTGTAAAACATCGGTGGCTGTAGCGATCGCCACTAGCATAATTGCTAGAAAAATGATGATGCCAACGATTTGCGAAGGTGTTTGTGGTGGAAGTGAAGTGATGGAGCTATTGTCATCATCTACATTTACACGTGATTCCGTTGGTGCTGATGCGATCGCCGAGAATCCTAACCATTGCAAGATATTGTTAAAGCCCAGGCCCGTCAAAATTCCAGAAATAATGTCTCTAGCAAATTGACCAAGGAAATAGGCAACCGTGAGAATCGCACTAGCAACAAAAACTTGAGGTAAGAAGCGCAATACTTGATCAAGCATTGCTGTGGCAGGGCGAGAGATTGCACCAACTTCTAATGCTTCTAATGTAGATATAGCTGTGGGGATCAGAATCAATACATAGATGAAGTTCCCTACAACTTGAGACAGAGTATATTCAGTTTGACTGGGAGTCCAACGCTGAAGAAACCGATCTGCACCACTAGTAGCTAAGAGATTCGTGACAATTCGCTTTACTACTTGCGCAATCAACCAGCCGATTCCACCAATCATCAACGCCTTGAGGATTTTTGGTAGAGCGCTCAAGACCTGATTGACCAGATTTTGAATGGGCTGAAGTGCTTGAACCAAGCCAAGGGTATCAAGAATTAGAGGTAAAAAGAGTAGCAGGATAAACCAATATAAAGCCGAGGATAGAGTCTCACTAAGAGGCATCACTTCAGTATTTGATTCACCAACACTCTCATTTACCTTGGTATCAACTTGAGCCGATCGCAAATAACGTCCGACAATGACTTTACTGATGGTTGCTAAGACCCATGCGATGCCTGCGATAATCGCGGCTCCGCCAAGTTTCGGCAAGAATGAAGCAATTTGCGCTAGCAAACTATTTAGTGGAGTCGCAACTGCATCTAATCTCAGAAATTGGAAAAATCCTACCAAAGTGAACAGGATGATGATCCAAAAAACTGTAATACCTGCCCATTTCTCAATTGGCAGACTAGTACTACGAGAACCTGTTAACCAATTCGACAGTTTGTTATCAACATCTGTCCTTTTCAGTAATCCTTCCGTCATAGAAGAGAAAAATATGGCAATTACCCAACCACCCACTAAGATAGCGATCGCAAAGACAAGCTGGAATACGATTCCATCAGGTTTAAGTAAATCTTCGACCGCAAAACTCTTCGTCGTCGAGGCTTGTGCCAAGACGAAAGAAGTCAACTCGCGCATACTGCAACCTCAATGTAAAGAACTAAGGATTAAGTATCTAAGCATAATTAAATATAAAACCCTAAAAACTTTACCGCCTGCTGCGCGGGCGATAAAGTTTTTGGCTCTAGGTTTTTAATTATGCTGAGGTACTTATCCTTAACACCGTATATTAAACGCAGTCATTAATATGAAATAGCTATCAATAGTTAAGATTTCCCTTGTATTTTCTATAGAAAACTTTACTAATTATCAAACCGAAAAGAGATTAGCGGCGCAAAGCGCCGCTAATCTCTTTTCGGTTTTTATTTTTTAGATTTCTTTTTACCTTTATTTGCTGTCAATATCTCTGACTGGGCAATTTCGGCATCAAGAATAGTTTGCCCCGTAGCCGCTAGAAATACATCGTCAAGACTAGGACGTGACTGGGACAAACTAAATACCTCAATATCAACCGCAGCCAACATATTTTGAATTTCGCTAATTGCATTAGCATCAGGGGTCACAAATAAATTAACCGCATTACCTTGAGCTGAATTAATTGTGATGCTTTGCACAATTGGTAACTGCTGCAAAATCCTTTTAGCCTGTTCCGCATCTTGACGATCCGCAAACTCACGAATTCTTACCGTAATGCGATCGCCTCCCACTTTAGTCTTTAGTTCATCAGTCGTGCCTTCGGCAATAATTTTGCCCCTATCAATAATTGCTACGCGATCGGCAAGGGCATCAATTTCTTCAAGGTAATGACTTGAAATTAATACTGTTACGCCTGACGCTCGGAGCTTGCGTAGAAACTCCCAAATCGCGAATCGACTTTGAATATCTAAGCCTACCGTTGGCTCATCAAGAATTAGAACTGAAGGTTGATGTAATAAACCCGCAGCTAAATCTAAACGCTTTTTTAAACCACCTGAATATGTCCCCGAAAGTTTATCGGCGTAAGGCTCTAGTTGCAATAAATCTAAGACATTGTCAATGCGATCGGCGATTTGTTTTGGGGAAATGTGATACAAAGCGGCTTGAAACTGTAATAATTCTCGCCCTGTCAAAACTTTGTCTAATGCTACTTCTTGAGCAACATAGCCTAGGCGATTGCGAATAGCCCTTACATCCTTTGCCCCAGCTACCTCGATCAAACCAGAGTCAGGCGTAGTCAGCGTGCAAATGCAACGCATTGTCGTAGTTTTGCCTGCCCCATTTGGACCTAATAATCCATAGATTTGTCCCTGAATAACATTTAGAGAAATTCCATCAACGGCAACGGTCTCGCCATAAGTTTTCCTGAGATTTTCAATTCTTACTGCCGATTGCATGGAGTTATCTAAATATTACGTTCTATTAATCAACTATTTTAACCGTGTAGTTCTTCAAACTGCAATAAAATCTCAATCTCTCCTACGAGCTTCACAAAAGCCAGTCATGGTTAGATCATGAAAAATTGATTGTCAAGGCAAAGTTACTCAATCAATTTTTCAGTGTTTTATTTTATTAACAAAGTTGTCTGAAGCTACTCTCTTACCACCCAAGAATTAGTGGTGTGGAGCGAAGCTCCACACCACTAATTCTTGGGTGGTACTGCCTATTTTTAGACTGGGGAGCCAGTATAAATGTCAAAATATATTACTTACATTAACATTGATTTCATTCTTGAAATTTATGTGGATATAGTTATAAGATTTTAAAAATTTACGGAGTGTTTTTTGACAGGAATTTTTTAAGCTAAAATTCAGTAAAAAGATCAAATTTATTGTGAGTAGTAATTACAAAAATCATGTTAACAATTAACAGCACCTTAGATAAGAAAAGTGGGGATATTGATCGGGCATATCTTAGCGATGAAGATCTATTAAATGTAGAAAAGTTTGTTAGTGGTTTTCCAGTGAGAGTGAAAACTTATAGTTTATTGCGCGATCAATCAGAAGAACTGGTCATGCGATCAATAAGTCTTCTAGCTCAGCAATATCCAGAACTTGTTCAAAAAAGTTCGCGTGTTTGCAAATACGATATGTCTATTAATCTTCGATATGTAGCACTTTCTATATTGCGAGATGACGAAACGTTTTTTCGCGAAAGCTTGACTGACTGGCACGCTAACATTATCCATTCCTATGGCATTTCCAAAGAGGTTTCCGTAGCCTATTGTTTGTTACGTGATCTAACAAAAAAGATTGCTCCTCCAGAGTGTTTTAATTTAATCAACCCATATTTTGAAGTTACTATATCTGCATTTCAGAAGGGTTCGTAGACCGATTGGGAAATGGTTGTTATACAAATTCTCGCAATAGGTTAGTATAGATATGTAAGTTTTAAAACCCAAAAGATGAGAGACGGCGCGACGCGCCATCTCTCATCTTTTGGGTTTTAATTTGCTCTAGCTATCTCTTACATTGCTATATTATGAGAATGTAAAATTATTACTTGATGTGTAATTCTAATTCTCGAAGGTATAACTTAACTTTCGAGAATTAGAATTACAAAGATTCTCGCAGAGACTTTTATGGCAGCTTACTAGCAAGAATTTTATTAGCAAGGCGGCTAAATTGAATGGTTACACCAAGAGTTGCACCTAAACCAACAATTTTAATAGCCCATTGAGCTATTTGAGTTTGTGGATTACTAGCTATGCTAGTCGTTTGAATTCCCAATAAAGCCACATCTCCAATGAGAGAACCTAGGTAAACATACATAATTGTGGCGGGAATCATGCCGATTGAGCCTAGGATATAATCCTTTAAATCCACACGGGTAACACCAAAAATATAATTAAGCATATTGAAAGGAAAAATTGGTGATAGCCTTGTCAGCAAAACAATTTTGAATCCATCGATCGCTACAGCCGCATCGATCGCTCGAAAAGTTTTATTGTTGCGAAGCTTTTCACTAACCCAGCCTCGCGCAAAATATCTACCAATTAAAAAAGCAAAAATCGCACCCAAAGTTGCGGCAACAAATACATAAATTGATCCCCATATCACTCCATATATCGCTCCACCGCCTAAGGTTAGAATTGATGCTGGCACAAATAAAATCGTTGCGAGATTATAAATAACAATGAATGCGATCGCGCCCATTACCCCAAGCATCTTGACCCAAAGCAAAGTACTTTGAAGCAGATTACTGACTGTAACGTTGATGTTAAGTTTCTGGAAAACTGCTATCAATATAAGAACTGAAGCTATAAGAAATATAACTTTCAGCCAAAATCTTAACGTATTAAATCGCGATCGCTTCATAAATACTTCTGGTAGCTTTCCAAGTTAAATTATTGCTTCACAACTCAACTCTATACAAAGCTCTATGTCTGTATTTTAGCCAATGTTATACCAATTCACGAAAGTGTAACAACACTTTTGTGAATTAAAAACTAAACCCAGTAAGGGTTTTAAAATAAAGAAATGGCGTAGCCATTTCTTTATTTGGTATACTTTCTAGCCTGATGAAATTGCTATTTATTTGTGGAAAAAATAGATTACGTAGCCCCACAGCGGAAAAGGTGTTTGCTGATTATGAAGGCTTAGAGGTGGATTCAGCTGGAATAGATCGAGAAGCCGACACACCTTTAAGTAGAGAAGCAATTATCTGGGCTGATTTAGTCTTTGTAATGGAGAAATCTCATCGCAGGAAGATTTCTGCGAACTTTCCGTCTTGGATTAAAAATAAACGAGTAATTTGCCTAGATATTCCTGATAAGTACGATTATATGGAACCCGCTTTAGTAGAGTTACTGAAAAAGAAGGTATTACCATTGCTTGGAACTTTTTAGATGGATTTATCGCTCACAAAGATGAAAGGCGGAGCTTCGTGCTACCTTTCATCTTTGGGGCTTTGGTTTTAATGCCAAAAAGTTTAGTCGCGCTACTAGTTAGTATGGATTTGCGTACATTTATGCTGTAATGGCAGGTGAAGCTTGCGCTCTGCGCATCAAGCTGTCATTAAATTCTTTAGGCGCAAAGCGCTACATCGCAATCAAACATGGTGATTTCATCTCCTACGCCGACTTTCTTGGAAGGATATTGGCAAGACGGCTTTAGATTAGAGCAGCACTTGCAAGAGTTCTTAAAACTAGATGCAGCAACGATTACCGAGAAACTGCAAAATTGCCGTTACGATTTAGAAAATTTAGGAAATACCGACTTTGACTGGGATGAGGCAACAGCTTTTTACAAGGACAAAGTTGGCGAGATGTATCTATTTAAATTAGGTACATGGCATCTTGAGAGCAAGGACTATATTGGCGGCACGATCAAACTAATTGCCGATCAAGCTAAGGGAAGAGTGCTTGATTTTGGTGGAGGTATTGGTACTCATGCGATCGCTGCCGCCATGTGTCCAAATGTCGATTCGGTGATCTATTGCGATATTAATCCGATTAATCGAGGTTTTGTAGAGCATCGAGTAGCGCAGTTAGGACTAAGCCACAAAATATCTTTTCGTTCCGAAATTCCATTAGAAGAAGCTTTGGAAGGATATTTTGATACGGTCTTGTGCTTTGACGTTTTGGAGCATTTACCCGATCCTAGTGGTCAGTTAATGCAGTTTCACAAGATGCTTTCACCGCAAGGAAAAATTATTGTTAATTGGTATTTCTTTAAAGGCTTTGAAAATGAGCATCCCATTCATTTAGATGATCCTGAAACAGTAGATACTTTTTTCCGCACCTTACAAGCTAATTTTCTTGAGGTGTTTCAGCCTCATTTAATTACTGCTAGATGTTATCGCAAATTTAACTAAAGCCCAAAAAAGGTAAGGGTGCGCGTAGCGCACCCTTACCTTTTTTGGGCTTTAATAAGGTATGACTCAGGTAGGTGGAAAAATGACCCTTACTATTAATCCAAAAGCTTATGGTGATTTGCTAGCCGAGATTCAGCCTCATGTAATTACTAATGATGCTGAAAATGAAATTGCATTGCAAAATATGGAAAGATTGCTAGCAATTCCCCAACCAACTGCTGAAGAAGAGAGGATTTTGCAACTGCTGCTAACATTGATTGAAAAATATGAAGATGAGCATTATCCAATGGATGATGCTTCACCTCTTGATGTTCTCTTACATTTAATGGAAGCTAATGATTTAAAACAAGCCGATCTAGTTAATGTGATTGGCTCAAGTGGCGTTGTCTCAGAAGTTGTGAACGGCAAGCGTCAAATCAGCAAAAATCAAGCACAAGCGCTTGGCAAATTCTTTCATGTCGATCCTAAATTGTTTTTGTAGCAAAATTGGTGCAAAGTGCCAATTTTGCTTACTTATCGAGGCGGACTACATACCATTGCCATGTGCCGCGATCGCCACAATCTAGATTGCAAGCAGTTTTAATCAGACGCTGAACTTGCTCGCTAATTGCAAGATTTTGTAAATCGTAGGGCAGTGCATCTTGGATATCGATTAACAGATCATGTAAAATCTGCTCTAACTCTGGCTGAGTGACAAATTGCTCTTGCATATCTGGGGGCAGAACCACATAAGTGTCTTCGTAGTACATCATGCTGCTTGGCATATGGGTTCTCAGCTAATACAATTTTTTTGTTTGATTTATGGATAAAAGCATTGTATTGCAATGCCTTCACTCAGTTAAAATCTTAGCATGACGAATGAATTGCCTTTAGAACAAACTGTAGAGCCAATTGAACTAGTTCTTGAAGGGGCTGTCGAGCCCAAAGAACCAGTGGAGCATCTTGAGATTCTTGAAGAATCTATCGAGATGGATGAGTCAATGGGTGAGTCAGATGAGTATGTTGAGCCAGCGCTTGAAGAGTCTGTCGAGATTGAAGAGGGAGTTCAGATTGAGCTATTAGAGCCATTGTCTTTGTCAATGGATGGTTTTGAGCAGCCAGAACTGCCGATCGCAAATAACCTCAAGCAAAAAGTAGAGGCTGTGTTGTACCTGAAGGGGCAACCAATGAATTTGGCTGCGATCGCTGAGGCTTTGGGTTGCGAGATCGAAGATGCAGAAATGGGACTGATTGACTTAATTACTGAATATGCCCATCGAGACAGTGCTTTGGAAATTATGGAAACCGATGTGGGGTTTTCGCTCAGACTGCGATCGGAGTTTGAGGATTTAGTACATAAACTTATTCCTGTCGATTTGGGGCGTGGTGTTTTGCGGACTTTAGCGGCGATCGCCCTCAAAAAAAATATTGTGCAATCAGAGTTGATCGAGTTACGCGGCGCTGGGGCTTATCAGCATGTACAGGAATTAGTCGAGCAAGGTTTTGTGAGAAAGAAAAGGCAAGCAGACGGAGGGCGATCGTCGGTTTTGCAAGTAACCACAAAATTTCATCAATATTTTGAAATAGATGATTTAACTAAGCTGATTTAGATTACTTACAAGCATTTTCTCTATAAGAAAATGCTTGTAAGTAGCTAGTCATAATTAATTACAAAGCTAAACCCGTAAAGTTTCGCCCCGCATGGGCGAAACTTTACGGGTTTAGCTAATTTATTTTGCATAAGTACTTAATAAATCTAATTGATGGCGCTGGACGGCTACAACGTGATCAATGTATTGACATCTACATCTTTTTTGTCCCTATGAAATGGACGTTTCAGTACCCATCACTCATTAACTGTCCAGTGCCCTCAAGCTAGTTGGCTGTCCCCAAATAATCTTTTCATGGGTATAGACAACCATCCCTGGTTTTGCTCCTTTAGGCTTAAAGACATATTTAGGAATAGTACAGACCACAGGAACTTGATCGCTTTGCCTAGCGCGACTGTAGTAGGCGGCATAATTTGCCGCGACTTGAAGATCTTGATCGTCTGCGATCGCACCCGCAGGTAGACGTAGCAATACATGACTGCCAGAGATTTCTTGAGCATGAAGCCAAATATCATATTCTCCAGCGATACGAAAGGAAATTAAATCATTTTGGTAGTTGTTTCTCCCGACCCAAACTTCAAATCCATTAGGAGTCGTGAAGCGATGGCAGTCGGGAATCTCTTCTTGCTTGGTTCTATTGCTCTTATTTTTGCCGCCTTTGGTGTTAGTCTTAGTGCGCGGTGCATATTCAGCGGTGACTTTGAGATAACTCTGCTGAGCCAATTCTGCCCTAATTTCTCGTAAAGCAGGAAGTTCACTTTGCTCTAATAAACTAACAGCGGTAGAAACTTGTTCAAGATAGGCGATTTCCTGTTGAACAGATTCTAATAATGGCGCGATCGCAAGAGCCGCTCGTTTTTGTTTTTGATGTTTTTTATAAAAGGATTGAGCGTTCTGAGCAGCATTGAGAGTGGGATCTAGAGGAATAATCACTGATGCTTCTGAATGAAAATCAATTAGTTTAATCTCTTTCATGCCAATTTCCCAGAGATGCAAATGTGCCATTAACAAATCGGCTTTATCTTTAAAATCATCGGCTTGAGTCGAGAGTTTGAGCCGATCAAGAAATTCTGTTTCTTTAATATTTAATTTGGCTAACTGATTTTGAATTGCTTGGCTAATTTGTTGATGCAATTGCTGAAAGGCGACTTGTCCTGTTTGTTGGGAATAGTAGCGATCGCAAAAGTCGTTAACTGATAGCAAGAGTTTTAGATCCCCCCCAGCCCCCCTTAAAAAGGTGGGAGAATTATCTTCTTTCCCCTTTTTAAGGGGGATTGAGGGCGATCTGTCGTGACTTAGGCTAGGGGTGAGGGAATATCCCTTGCCTTCTAAGTGTGGATAGAACTGCTTTTGCTCAATAGAAGACAGCCATATTTGCCAAGCTTGATATAGTGCCTCCCATTCAGAACGAGTTAAATCAGCAACGTTTTTATCGCCATCTAAATCTGCGATCGCTATTAGCGATCGCACTAGCGAAGAACTAACACCGCGATAATTACTTAATAAATTGCGTTTAATTTCTTTAGGAATCAAGATTAAGCGATCGCGCCATGAGTCAAAGGATTCACTCAAACTAGGAATAGCTTCAAGTAATGCTGGTGGTAATTCATAGCGATCGCCTGTTTGGATCGGGCGAACTCGCGATTGTTTCTGGCTAACTTGATGTGCAGCAGTGACAATTTCACCATTGGCATTCACTAAAATTGCATTGCTATATTTGCCCATTACCTCTAAATACAGATGCCATTGCACCTCATCATCGGGACGTTTAGCAAATTGCAAATCAATTACACGCTCCCAAGGGCTAGTAAGGTTTACTGAGACAAGGGCAAATCCTGCAACTTGATGCAAAATTTGTTGGCTAAAGGTAAAAGTGTCAGGTTGTTTCGGTGGTGGCGCACTGAGATGCAATCTAGCAGCTTGCGGATGCCAAGATAACAAGAGCCATTGTTTCTTTTCTAAAGTTCGTAATTGTAAATGAATCGTGTGGCGATCGCTCTGATGTACCTGCTCTAACCTCGCAGGCACACAAGCTGTGTTTAGCTCATGAGTCAAAGCTACAAGTGTTGTTAAGTCAGCAGGTTGCATCGTTGTAATCTCATGTATCCATAAAAAAGAGTGGGCGCTTTGCGTCCACTCTTTGCTCATAACAAAGGGGGCGCTTTGCGTCCCTTCTGTTGATTTGATTATTTGTCAGGATCAATGCGGGGGCGGATTTGTTCGGCTTCAGGGCAATCATCGGACACAGGAATATCGTGGGATGACATTCCTGTTTTGGTAAACGAAGATAGTCTTTGTGTCACAGCACCAATGCTCTCTAATCTGACCATTTCTTCCCAAGAGCAGACCTCGTCTTCATCCTCTGTCTCGTAACGAATTGTTACCACGTCACCTTCAATATCCAATATCTTGGCTCTTTCTAGCCAACGTCCCTGATCCCTCAGGTAAATCCAAACATCGCTCTTGGCTTCACAAAGTTGATATATTTTGCGATGTAGCATTCGCTTATGTCCTCAGGGTTACATAATTTTTAAGGCTAGAGCATACCTCAATAAGGTAAAAACTAACCATTATCATTGTAAACGACTATACAAGCATTTGAATTTTTTTAAACTTCAATTACTCCCTTTCCACTGACAGAATAGGTGTTTTAAAGTGAATAATTAGTGGTAAGTGGCTTTGCTGCTTACCACTAATTATTTACTGAGAAGGGAGTATGAATAAAAATTTAGTTAAACTCAGCAAATTTGTTAGCCTTGTCTTACGACATCAGCCTGAGGTAATTGGTTTAAAACTTGATGAAAATGGCTGGGCGGAGGTCGATCGCTTGATCGAGTTGGCAAAACTAAATGGCATAGATATCTCTAAAATTATTTTAGAGGAAATAGTTGAAACAAATAACAAACAACGATTTTCGTTTAATCTTGAAAAGTCTAAAATTCGAGCTAATCAAGGCCATTCTATTGATATTGAGTTAGGTTTAACGCCAAAGCAACCGCCTGACAGGCTATTTCACGGTACGGCAGTAAGATTTCTTGAGTCAATTCGTCAACAAGGATTGATTGCAGGAAACCGACAGCATGTGCATATGTCAAGTGATGAAACTACTGCTATTAATGTCGGTCAGAGACATGGAAAGCCAGTAGTTTTAAAAATTGATACATTGGCAATGCATCAAGATGGATTTGTATTCTTTTGCTCAGAAAATTTAGTATGGCTAACGGATTTTGTCCCACCACAATATCTTGAATTTCCCGTTGAATAATTGTAGTGAGAGGCTTTGCCTCTCACTACAATTATTGTTTAACGCTGCTCTTTGAATTGAATTACTACACGACGATTAAACGCATTATCCTTCGCCGTAATTTCTTTACGCAGAGGTTGCAACCACGATAAAGCTTCAAATGTGACTTTGTAATTACCATCCAAGCCGCGATCGCGCAATAATTTCACTACCTCATTTGCTCTTGCTTGTGAGAGGTCAAGATTATAGTCATAGTCTCCCATCCTGTCGGTGTGACCACTAACTTGAATGATTCCGCGTTTCCCTTGGATTTTTGTCCAGAAATCCTCAATTTTGGTTTCTTCATTAGATATAAGTCGTGATTCATCAGAGGGAAAGAAAACTACTACTTCTACATCTGGATTAGTAATTGGCAAAATTGATTTATTAATACTGCGATCGCTATTTTTATTCTGGGCTGTAGAATTTGGATCGTTTGTAAGCGCAATTTTGCGATCAGATTTAGCAGCGTTTTTGGAATTAATTAAATCATCAGCACCAGAATTTTTAGGGGTATTATCCTTATTCGTTTTTGTAGAGGTGTTGCTAGGGCTATAGTCTTGCTCAGGTGTCTGAGGGATAGCAGAGGGTTGCACACTTGATTTTGGTTTTGGAACAATACCATACTTCACTAGAGTTGCAAGAGCTCCATCTCCAGTTTGTTTCTTTTGAGGGACAATAGAGGATTGGACACCCAATTTGGGCTTGGGAACAATACCATACTTCACTAAAGTGGCAAGAGCCATATCTCCAGTTAGTTTTTGCGGATTAGCGATCGCAATTAGGTTGGATTTATTGGTAGAAGCATTGCTGGAAATATCTCCAGCTAATTTCTTGGGATTATCGCCAACAACTTTGCCAGTATTATTCTCATTATTCTGAGAATTGTTGCTAGATGACTTATCTAGTGATTTGTCAGGACTGTTGACTGATGACTTGTCAGCAATATCATTCAGCTTATTGTTAGTTTCTTTTTTGGTTGCTGGATTGTTTTTGAGATTGGTTGCTGGATTGCTCGTTTCTCGGGAATTCTGGGGATTCGATTTAGTGGAGCTATCTAGTAAGTTATTGTTGGCTTTATTTGTCTCATCTGTCTTCGACTCAAGCGAGGAGTCTTCGCTCTCCCTAGTTAATGCTTGATTTTGCAATTTACTACGATCCGATCGCTGGATTAAAATGGCAAAGGCGATCGCCGTCCCAATAAAAGCAGCACCAATTAACAAAGCTGCCAATATTTTCCATAAGCTTCTAGGTGTGGTGATCTGATTACTTGCGATTTCCTGCTCGTGATGATCATCCACTAGAGCATCAGGCTTCTCACTTTCCTGCACCTGCGTCTCAAAATCGAATAGTTTTTTCTTGGCTAAAGGGGCGATCGCCATAGCCGTACTCAAAACTACAGCTTGGCGAATGCGTTTATCTCCTACTTCTAACTCAAACCATTGCGAATCATCGCGCATCAAAAAATCAACTTTGGCTGGCAATCCATTGGGGTAAGATTTGATGCAATTCCCCTGATCGTCGTAAATGGAGCCGCTATCAGCAATAACTTGATGTTCATTGACCACTTCCGCAAAAATTTGCGAGAGACTAGTCATTTCACTGGCTATTTTATAATCCCAAATATCAATATCTAAGCCAGTCTCAAAATCATCTAGCTCCTGCAACTGATAGCGATCAACATCATTACCAATCCCAATCAAAACCAATTTCAAATAGTTTCTTTTACCGACTGCAATCTCTAACGCTAGCTCTCTGGTATAGCTCTTGACCTGAGCTAAGTCATCAATTCTGCCATCGGTCAAAAATATATAAATTCCTTGTGGAGCTTGACTATATTGGTTTACGAAATAGGCGATCGCAGGTAATAGCTTGGTTGTTTTACCGAGTTGGAAAGTTGCAGGCCCTGCGATCGCTAGCTGTTGACAACTAACATGATCAAATTCACCCAATACTTGAATCTCATCGCCATTACCACAGCCCCAATAAATTAACGAGGTCTTGCCAGTACCGTCTAAACTGCCAGCTAGATAAGCTGTAAAATCTTGAACTAATGGCTGCAAGATGTTTGCAGTATAGTTAATCTCATAGCCGCGCTCTTGGATTTCCGCAAACGCCGCCCGTTCAATCTTCCGAATCGGTTCTCCGTCCTCTAAATAAGAACGTAATCGACCTTGCTTAATATAATCAACCAACAGTTTGGGATCGACCCTTGCCTCTACTTTGCGCCCATAGGATCGTTTCATCGAGGCGCTAGCATCTAGGGCAATCCCAGTCCGCCAACCTTCAGCAAATTTCCCTTGAGGCTCCATTGCGATTGAGAATTCCACTCGACACTTGGCAATTCCAGAATTTATCCCTGACATATTCCGCCAAACATTCACCTCGCCAAACTCTGCTACCACCAGATTAGCTGGCATTTGGTAGCTTTTTGATGCAAGTTCTAATTCGTTCTTACCTTCATTTTTTATTTTATTTTTTATTTCACCATTGTCTGCACGTTCTAATTCAATAGGCTCGGAATTATTTTCATGTAGCATGGCATTCTATTTCTATTGCTGTTTAATTACCAATTCTCTCAACCCAAATAATAGTTGTCAAACCTTGCTTTGTAAGGTTTGACAACTATTATTTGGGATTCACTTATTTATACGAAGTCTATAACATCTTTCCATTGTTCAGATTCCGTAATCAGAGGTGCATCTAATGGGGTGGGCAAAGCTTCCGAAATGTCTTGCGTCACGTTGCCACCCGAAAACTCTAGGGTAAAAGCTGTTGAACCCGCAGGTAACTTAAAACGCATTAGGGCAGGGACACCGAAGTTATACTCTTCACAAACTGTTCCCGACTGATTGAGAATGCGTCCATAATGCGTCACAATCGTTTCTGCTGACACAAATTCTTTGAAAATCTGTTCCAAGATCTGAATATCGTCAGCCACTTGATAATCCCATAGGTCAATCTCACGACCTGCGGCATCTTTCACAAAGCTGCCTTCAAACATATTGTCTAGTTCTTCGAGTTGTTTCTCATCAATCTCTTTGCCAACGCCGATTAGCAGAAATTTGATAAATGGTTTGGTTTGATCAGCGATCTCTAGAGCATATTTAAAGCAATATTCCTTTACATCTTCGAGATCTTCGATAATACCATCGGTGATGATCAAGCAAATTGCCGCAGGTTGCTTCACCCCGATCGCAGGTGCATCTTGATATTTATCAATGAAATATCGTAAAGGTGGTAATAGTTTTGTCCCAGTTCCCCAAGGGATTTTTGGACCTTTAATTGCAATTTGCTCGATCTCTTCACCGCTATAGCTGCCCAAACCTTCGATCAGTTCACCTGCTGCACCACAGGCCCAATTGATTAAGTCAACTTTACCTGTCGCTGCAAAATTGGCGAGATACTTGACCATTACCCTTGTTACTGGCTCAACGACGTTGTGTGTAACAGCGGCACTGGCAAAAAAGCTGCTGACGACACCACTGATGCCATACATTTTTTTCATCGAGGCAGAGCCATCTAGGGCTAAGCCAACTCTTGCGCCTTCAATGTCTGGAACCATCAGAATAGTTGCAACGATGTCAATATCTCCGTTGTTTTGGGGATACACATTGACTTCACCAAAGGGCTGAACGACACTTTTTAACTGCATACTCGGACTCTCTGATATTTCACATCAAAATAGTAGCGTATATGGCTTTAACTAAGTAGGTAGACACAATTAAATATAAAATCTTAAAGCTTGTGCTGCCCGCGCAGCGGTTGGCAAGGGATAGAAATCTGAATTTTAATTGCGCCGAGCCACTTAGTGACGATTTTTATACAGCAATCCTAAATAGTTTGCAAGAGAGTGACCACTCTCTTGCAAACTATTTAGGATTGCTACAGTTGGTTTTCAGGTAAGGTTGAACCAAACTGTTGAGGATTGGTGACAATGTTTTGTTGGGTAGAGGAGGTTTATGTCTTTGCGAAAAGGTTTTGGAATAGTTGCGCTGGTAACTTTATTATCTTGGGGTTCAATGCAGGGGATGTTTTGTGAGTTGGGCTGGACGCAGGCGGAAATAGATCGCAAGTCTCAGGCTGATGGATTGAATCAATTAGGCATCTTCCTATATCAACAAAAGCAGTTAAAAGAAGCATTATCCGTATTTCAGCAAGTTCTAGCAATTCGTCAACAAATTAAAGATCGCGCAGGAGCAGCAACTGTACTCAGCAGTATCGGCACAGTTTATCTCAATCTTGGACAATATCCAGAAGCTTTAGATTACTATCAGCAATATCTTGCGTCCAGAGTAAGAAGCAGCGATCGCAGTGAAGAAGGGACAATCCTCAACAATATTGGGTTAGTTTACGATAACCTTGGACAATATTCTAAAGCTCTAGAATATTATCAACAAGCTCTTGCGATCAGTAAAGAAGTTAAAAATCGTGCTGAAGAATTCGTAACACTCAACAATATTGGCACAGCTTATCTTAGTCGTGGAGAGTACTCAAAAGCTCTAAAGTATTACCAACAGTCGCTCACAATTAAAAAATCTGGAGATGATCTTTCGTTAGAAAGAGTGACCTTTAATAATATTGGGTTGGTTTTTCGTAGTCTCAAACAATATCCTCAGGCTTTAGATTATTACCAAAAAGCTCTTGCTATTAGTAAAGAACTCAATGATCGCTCTGGCGAAGCGACAGTTCACAATAATCTTGGCGTTGTTTACGATGAACTTGGACAATATGCCAAAGCCTTGGTTTATTATCAACAAGCTCTTGAGATCGTCAAAGCAACAGGCGATCGCACTGGCGAAGCAAAAACGCTCAACAATATCGGCATTGCTCTTGACTCCCAATTGCAACCCGAAATGGCGATTCTTTTTTTTAAACAATCTGTTATTGTCCGCGAATCCATTCGCAAAGACCTCAAGAAACTTAGTCGAGAAGAACAGCAGATCTATACTCTCACCGTAGCTGATACTTATAGGGTTCTTACGGATTTATTACTCCGACAAGGGCGAGTTACTGAAGCTTTACAAGTTCTCGACTTACTTAAAATTCAAGAACTTGAAGACTATCTCAAAAATGTAAATGGGAGTGATCGCACCTCCCAAAGTATCCGACTTTTAGAGCCAGAAAGAGCGATTAATGCTCAGCTGATCGCCTTCGATCATAAAAAATTACCTGATCTCAATCAGAAACTTGCAAAGCAAATTCGACAATTGCCCGAAGCTGAGATCAATGAAATTCCTGAATACCTACGAAAGATTCCTAAAGGTGCAGTTTTAATCTATCCTCTAATACTCAATGACCGTCTGGAACTAATTATCTTCTCAGCAAACTCATTCCCGATTAACCACAGCATTTCCATCAAAAAAGAGGAGCTTAAAGTACTTGTCACCGACTTTCGCGCCGATCTGCAAGATCATAGTTCTGAAGATGTAAAAATGTCTAGCAAAAAACTTTATGATGTTCTAATTAAACCAATTGAATTAGAACTCAATCAAGCAAATGCTAACACTATCCTTTATGCTCCTGATGATTTGTTCCGCTATATTCCCCTTGCTGCACTCTATGACGGTAGACAATATTTAGTTGAGAAATATCGCATCAATAACTTAATTGCTTATAGTCTTTTTGATAGCGATAAAAAATTACTTTTAAACCCTCGTATTTTTGCAGGTGCGTTTGGAGGTAGGGATAAAGAGACAAAATTTGGTCAAAATGCTCTACCTGCGTCCATTTATGAAGTCGAACATATTGCTAATATTTTCCCAAATACTAACAAATACATTGAGCAGAACTTCACGTCAACAGTAGCTAAAGAAAAAGTAGCAGGCAATTCCATTGTTCATTTTGCCACCCATGCCGAATTTAAGTCTGGTAGTCCTCTAGACTCCTATGTGTTGTTTGGCGATGGCAGCAAAATAACCCTTGCTGAAATTAGCGATTTACCGCTCAAGGATACTGAGTTAGTGGTATTAAGTGCCTGCCAGACTGGACTTAGCAGCATTTTAGGGACAGGTGCAGAAATTTTAGGATTTGGCTATCAAGTCCAACGTGCAGGTACAAAAGCTTCGATCGCATCCCTCTGGTCAGTATCCGATGGCGGCACACAGTTGTTGATGCAAGAGTTTTATCAAAAGCTGCAAAAGGGTAATATCGCCCCTTCAACAGCATTACGAGAAGCACAATTAAGCATGATTCATAGACACATCAAAGATGGTAAAACAAATTACAATCATCCTTTCTTCTGGTCTGCTTTTGTCGTAATTGGCAACGGCTTATAGTCGTTGTCAATATGCTTGACCATCAAGTGCCGTTTTTCGCGACGGAAGCCTAGTTTGGTGTAGAGGGCTTCGGCTGGCTCATTCCAGAAGTCTACAACTAGAGACAGCGATCGCATATTTTGGTTTTGGAGATATTCCTCGATTAGCTTAAATATTTTTTTGCCAATACCGCGACCGCGATAATCTTCACGGATATATAACTCATCAACAAGCCCACAGCGTCCATGATATTCCATACTAAAAAAGAAGGTCAGCGCCACATATCCAATTGGGCGATCGCGATCGCAAATTAGCCATATCAGCCCATATTGTTCATCACTGAGCAAAGCAATAAATGCTTTGACCACACCTTCATCAAAAGCGATACCATCAAATTGATAGAACTCCTGCACAAGTTCCATCAGTGGATCGATATCAATAAATTGTGCAAGGCGAAAATCAAGATCAAGTTCAATCATAAACTAGACATTTACCTTATAGTTTAAGCTCAACTCATCCCCAGCCATGCCGCGAATGCCCCAGTTGTGGCTTGGTGTCTCGATTAAAATAATTTCAACATCTAATGGAGCGATATCCAATTTTTCTTTTAGCCGCTCAAATAATAAGCGATAGAGATTTTTCTTTGCTTCTACAGTACGTCCCGCAAACAACAAGATTTCGATGATGATATATTTTTCACTGCGATCGCTAGGATACTCAAAGTCTTCAGCTTGCAATGGGAAGAATCTCTGAAACTTCTTTTCTGGAGGATAGTTGAGCGCATCAACTACACAGGAATGAATGGTAGTCGATAGAACTTCTCGATTTTGCTGAATAAAATCAGCGTTTCCGTGGATTTTGGTTTGAGGCATAACTTATTAAACTAATATTAATTACAAAAAAAGAGGGAGCGCATTGCGCTCCCTCTTTTTTAAGAAAGCTTATGTTCCTTCTGTCCAAGAATTGAGGTAATGCACTTGCTCAGGAGTTAGAGTGTCAATGGTGATGCCCATTGCTTGTAACTTCAAGCGAGCGATTTCTTGATCGATATCCTTAGGAATGGGCACAACACCCGCAGGTAAATTGCCCTTGTTCTTAACTAAGAATTCGCAAGCAAGAGCTTGGTTAGCGAAACTCATATCCATAACGCTAGCAGGATGCCCTTCAGCAGCAGCAAGGTTCACTAGGCGACCTTCACCGATGACGATGATCGATTTGCCAGTCTTGAGTTGATACTCTTGGGTAAAGTTGCGAACAAAGCTAGCAGATTCGCTGAGATCATTGAGAGAAACAAGGTCAATTTCCAAATCGAAGTGACCAGAGTTAGCGACGATCGCACCATCTTTCATGGTCTCAAAATGTTCGCGACGGATGACGTGCTTGTTGCCAGTAACTGTGATAAAGATATCGCCGATTTTAGCTGCTTCATCCATAGTCATGACTCTAAAGCCATCCATAGCTGCTTCGATTGCCGCAACAGGATTGATTTCAGTAACAACTACATTTGCGCCCATGCCGCGTGCACGTAGAGCTACACCCTTACCACACCAGCCATAGCCAGCTACAACGATGACTTTGCCAGCCAACAAGATATTGGTAGCGCGGATGATGCCGTCAAGGGTAGATTGACCAGTACCATAGCGGTTATCAAAGAAATGCTTGGTTTCTGCGTCGTTAACTGCGATCGCAGGGAAAGTCAGTTTGCCATCACGGAACATGGCATTGAGGCGAACTAGTCCTGTGGTGGTTTCTTCGGTAGTTCCAATGATTTCAGGAATTTGATCAGCGTGGTGTAATACCAAGGTGGTGGTTACGTCGCTACCGTCATCAACGATGATATGGGGACGGTGAGCAAGAGCCATTTCGACGTGGCGATGGTATGTAGCGTTATCTTCGCCTTTGATTGCAAATACTGAAATCCCGTGATCATAGACCAAGGATGCGGCAACATCGTCTTGGGTTGAGAGTGGGTTACTGGCGATCAAAACTGCATCTGCTCCAGCAGCTTTGAGGGCGATCGCGAGGTTAGCAGTTTCAGTGGTTACGTGGCAGCAAGCAGCGATGCGGATACCTGCAAGTGGCTTCTCAGCAGCAAAGCGATCACGAATTTGACGCAATACGGGCATTTCGCGGCTAGCCCATTCGATGCGTTGTTTGCCTAGAGGTGCAAGAGTAATATCCTTAATCTCGTGCTTAACAGTCACGGTTTCGGGCGCAATGGTAGTGGTCATGTATAGAGTTAAATTTTTACAAAATTTAACCTCATTATATGTCAAGCAAACTAATTATTTATCTTTATAGGTTTAGTCACTTGCATTAGGACAAATCAAAACCCAAAAAGTATGAGGCGGCGCGGAGCGCCGCCTCATACTTTTTGGGTTTTATGCCTAACAAAAATGGCAACAGCTATAAATAGAGAACAAGGCGCTTAAGCGCCTTGTCTGTCAAGATTTGAGATTAGCATTTTAAAGCAAAAATCCTGTTGATGACATCTTCGACAACGCGATCGGGGGTTGATGCACCTGACGTTATGCCGACTTTGATTTTGCCTGTGGGTAACCAATTTGTAGCTTGCTCGATCGCCTTACCCAGAGGCTTATGTTCGATCGCCTCTGCCGAGAGAATGCGATGCACATCATCAATGTGATAAGACGGCAGATTGCGCTCGATCGCAATTTCTTGCAAATGGGTTGTATTCGATGAATTGTAGCCACCAATGACAACCATTAAATCGAGATCCTCTTCTACAATCTCAAACATCGCATCTTGGCGTTCTTGAGTCGCATCGCAAATTGTATTAAAAGCAAGAAAATGCTCATTGAGATTTTCTACGCCATATTTTTGCATCATTGTCTTTTCAAACAATTTGCCAATCGCTTCGGTCTCTCCCTTGAGCATGGTGGTTTGATTGGCAACGCCAATTCTGACTAGATCGAGGTCTGGATCGAAGCCTTCTGACATTGCCTTACTAAACTTAGCCAAGAACTCTTGACGATCACCACCATTGAGCATGTAATTAGCCACATACTCAGCTTCTTTCATGTTCAATACGACTAGATATCGTTTGGCATAGGAACTGGTCGCGATCGTCTCTTCATGGTTGTACTTACCATGAACAATGGAAGTAAAGTCTGCTTTTTTATGCTTCTCAACCCGATTCCATACTTTGGATACCCAAGGACAAGTTGTATCAACAATCTTGCTGCCAAGGCGATCAAACAACTGGGTTTCTTGAACACTCGCTCCAAAGGCTGGCAAAATTACTACATCACCCTGACCAATCCCTGAAAAATCCTTAGTCCCGTCTTCTGAGACTGGCACAAATTGAACTTCCATTTCCTTCAGCTTAGCGTTAACAGAAGGATTGTGAATGATTTCATTAGTAATCCAAATTTTCTCAGTGGGAAACTGCGTGCGCGTTTCGTATGCCATCGCTACTGCTCTTTCTACACCCCAACAAAATCCAAATGATTTTGCCAAATAGATCGTAACATCGCCTTGCGTATAAATATAATCATGCTCGCGAATAGTTTGGATCAAATCACTATGATATTGCGATCGCATGGTTGATTCGGCTTCTTCACCATGTCCAAAGCTTTGCCGAAAATAATTAGGGGACTTGTGCAAAGCCCTCCGCATCGCTTGAGTGTCGAGGGTGTTGTCCATGCGCGTAGAAAACCTAGGTAATTGTGCTGAAAGTATTATATAGTAAGCGCTACCCAGTTTTGATTAGCTCTTGCACCCAAAACACCGCCGTGGCGCTGAGAATTGCGATTGTCCATTCAACCGCATTTAAAGGAACTGTTGCCATCAGATCGCCAAACCAAGGGACTTGCACAAAGGCAATTTGACAGATTGTGACGAAAAATATACTGAGCATCAAAGGAAAGTTGTTTAATATGCTGTGGCGAGCGATCGCACAAGCGTGGAAAATTTGACTAAACCCAAGGGTAACAAATGCCATTGATCGCGCTTGGGAGAACATCGAGACTTGACCTTGATATTTCAGCCAGAAAACTACGGCAATAGCCGTGATTGTCGTAGTAACAGTTAGCAAAATACGAAGGTAATTACTAGAACGCAACATGGTTTGAAAACGGTGTGCTGGTTGATTTAAGAGGCTCTCATGAGTTGGTTCTAGAACTAGAGGAAAAGCCACAATAGGTGTGGCGATCGCGCCTACCCAAATTATCTGCAACGGAGGCATTGAGAATCCTGCGGCGGTATCCATAAGGGCTAGTACCGCTAAGGTAAAAGCACTAGTGGCAGTGAGCAGTGCAGTACGTTGTAACCGATCAAATGTGGCTCTTCCTTCGAGTATGGCGGTCGGTAAATAATGGAAATCTTCTTTAGGTAAAATTATTCCTGCACTATCTTGCAATTCTTTGCGACAGGTGCGATCGCAGATTCCAACATCGGCGGCTCTCAACAAGAAAATATCTTCAATATCATTCCCTATTACCGCAACAGCATTTAAAGATTTTCGGTTAGATTTTTGGCGACCATCTTGCCATTGACGAATCTTCTCTTGAGGAGCATCAAAGTAGCTATGGGTTTCAATGCCAATTACTTCACTAAATGCAGTAGCATCATCTTCTGAAGCTCTGATTAATCCCTGCCATTCAATACCAGCCTGACTCAAATTATCAAAGCTCAATACTACATCCGATTCGACAATTGGCACAATTGTTGTCACTCTAGCGATCGCATCTAAGATAGAAGGAAATCTTGCCCATATTCGCTGTTTAGCAAGATCGCGCATTCCAAACAACTGAACCTGAGTCGCAATCCGCAACAAATTTTGAGGATAGGTGCTAACAATGAGGGCAGCCGCAGTCATCGCATTGATCGTAATTCCACGTTGCCAGGCAAAGCCGACCGCTGTAGTCGTCACGAGCAGCAGCAGCCCAATCCAGACCTGACGCAGCTGATGCAACTCGGCATGGATAACTGAAAATGGCTTTTCCTTTACCAGAGCCGATTGTTCTTGGGTGAAACGACTTGTGGCAATCACAAGCCCCTTAACGCTTCCTGCGGAAATTTCTGTCCCCGCATAGATCATGTTGCTGCATTCAAGGGGGGGCGTGTTCTCCTCAAAGGTAAGATCGGCTCGCTTAGCACAAATTGCTTCACCTCCCAAATTGGTTTGATTTACCAGTAAGTCGTCTGATGTCTCCATTACTCGCAAATCGACATTAGGGCGATCGCCTTCTCGCAACACCACCACATCACCTAACACTAAATCTCGCGATGGTACTTCCATTTCTTCGCGATCGCGTAGTACCATTACCGAATTAGAAGGTTCATTTTGGCGGCGTTGAGGGCGATCTCGACTGACTTTTGCCTTGGTTTTAATTGACCATATTGAAATGCCAATTCCGATCGCACCATGTAGTACGCCCACAGAAATTAGCGCCCATCCTTCTGCTCCATTCCATTGCAAATAAATTGCTGACCCTAATAATAGATAAGTTAAAGGATTAATTAAAGGTTGTATGAGAACTTTGCTGATTGGACGCGATCGCGGTAATTTATTGGCTCCCAAATGTCGTAATCTTTGTCTCGCATTCACATAGGATAGACCTTCTATCGAAGATTCTAAAGCTGCCAACACCTGATCTACATCCATGTAGTGCCAAGGTTTTTGAGTGTCCGATAGAAAGTCAAATTTGGTCATCGTTTTATCCGTGAATAAAAAGACATAGCACTTTGCGCTATATGTCTTTTACTGATTATTTTGCCTGTTGTAATAATCTCAATTGATCCTGAACTTCGAGTTGCACTTTTTTCGCTTGCAAATAGACCGTAGTTCCATTTTTGATTTTCTCTAGCTCATTGTTCACAGCCGAGAAATTGCCGATCGCTTGATTGCGATTTAGCTCTTTGCCATCTTTAGGCAAACTTGCCCATAGAGTTGCCAAATTCCGATTTGCCTGATCCAAAGCTCGCACAGCTTCCTGTTCATTCTGTAATCTTACTCGCACTTCCGACAGACTAGATCGATATTCTGCTAGCTGTCTTTGGGCTTCAGCATAACCCTGCACATCACTAGCAGGAATGCTTTCTAAGCGTTTAATCGCCTCTTGCCACATTGTGGCAATTTCAGCCCAACGAGCGCTTGGATGCGGCGGATTACGACCAGATTCAGCGGCTTTTTTGGCAAATCCTTCAGCAGCACTAATCAATGACAAGGATTGCTCATTTCCTGCGGCAAGCCCACCCACTTCCTTTAAATCCCTAGTCGAAGTGCCGATCAATTGCTGCGCCCTGCGTCCTGCCATCGTTTGTGGTGGAATCTGTGCCAAGCGATCGATAGCTGCTTGCCAGTTTTGGATCGCGATTTTCTTATCTGTCGGTTTCGCGGCTTGCTGAAATACAGTCTTTGCCATCGTTATTTCTTGCTCAGCACCAGTCAACGCAATCTGAGCATTTTTCTCTTGAAATACTTTTGCCTCTAGCTGTCCCGCCTTAATTCGCGCCGCTTGCAATCCCGCAGGTGTAAATCGCCAATCATAGCCCCAACCATAATATCCTCGCGAATAGTCCGCCCAATCAGCGATATACCACAAAGGAATTGCATCTAGAGCCGTTTTACCTTCCTTAAGCTTGATTTCACCTCGATCTAGATCAGCTGGACTAGTGGGAACTTCGATTAATTGTCTTGCTTGCTCAACGCTTGATTGTCCTTGTTTAAAATTGGTATCGATCGCCATGTTACTTGGTAATAGCAAAAGCGGAGCTACCTTTGCCACAGGCTGTCGAATCATAGGATAGGGCAGATTCACTACATAAATAATTCCTACAGGAATCCCCACCAAAACACCGATCCAAATTAGCCTTTGACCAAATTCCTTAAATCCCCCAGATTTTTGTGGATTATCAATAGTTTTAGTTTGTAGAGGCTGATGCGATCGCGTTAATTCCGCTTCTAACTCTGTATATCTTTGCATTGCCGAATTTGGCTGTGGTGAAGATGGCGTTTGGGCTGGGCTAGAAGTTTGAATGGTCTGCACATTTGGATCATTCCCCATCCCCTGTTGAGGAGTTTTCCATTTTGCAAACATTGAGTTAAGAATGCCCATGACTATTCCCTAATACAGATGTGATTATTATAGGGAACAGCAAGACAACATGCGATAAATTTGTTAGCGATCTCAGACAACTAAAAACCAATTTTTTGTGGAGTGACAAAGCCGCTCCACAAAAAATTGTTTTTTTAGTAAATATTGTGTCCCGCCGAAAGCAGGACGCAATATTTACTAAATTGGATTTGATACAATCCTGTTATGCGTAATAGAGGATCTGAAATTATGACTTTAGCTATAGCTAGCCCCTCTAAACTGATGACCATAGAAGAGTATCTCAGTTATGACGATGGTACAGACGATCGCTATGAGCTTGTAAACGGAGAATTAGTCAAAGTGCCAACTGAATCTTTTGGGAATATCAGTATTGCTAAGTTTTTACTTTTTGAGTTTGCTAGGCATATCCCACTTGCTTTAATTCTTTACAACACTGAGATTGAGGTTTCAGGGAGAAGAGTAACTTGTCGCATTCCCGATCTCATCATAGTTACGGAAGAATCAAAAGAATATTTACAAGCCTCATCGCGTAACTTTGTTTCAATGGCGATGCCATCGCCTATTTTGGTAGTTGAAGTTGTCTCTCCTGGGCAAGAAAATCGAGATCGCGACTATCGCTATAAACGCACAGAGTATGCAGCTAGAGGTATTAATGAATATTGGATTGTCGATCCAGAAATGCGACAAATAACCATATGTCTATGGGTGGAGGGGCAGTATGAGGACAAGATTTTTACGGGTGATATGCCAATTGTATCGACGGTAGTTGATGGCTTTGCCCTTACGGTTGAGCAAGTTTTAGCATTTGGGCAATAAAAAAGCGACGCACCGCGTCGCTTTTGAGTGGCTTATTTAGCGGGTAAACAAGCGCAGATACTATTTGAGAATATTCTTCAAAGTACCAACGACTCGCTCTTGCTGCTCTTCGCTGAGTTCTGGGAACATTGGCAAAGATAAAACGCGATCGCAAATATCTTCAGTAACAGGAAAATCGCCCTTTTTATAGCCAAGGTTGCTATATACCGATTGCAAATGCAAGGGCAAAGGATAGTAAATCATCGTAATAATATTTTGCTCGCGCAATTGAGCTTGGACATAATCGCGTTTACCATCACCAATGCAAACTGTATACTGATTCCAAACACTGCCAGAACAATGGTGCGGTGATACAAGATGGGGAATATTTGCATCCTTCAGAAGATGCGTGTAGCGATCGCTAATTTCGCGTCGTTGAGCATTCCACTTGTCGAGGTAAGGCAATTTGACTTGCAATAGAGCTGCTTGCAACGCATCAAGACGCGAATTCATACCGATATATTCGTGGTAATAGCGCTTGGGGCTTCCATGTTCACGCAAAATCCGCAATTTATCAGCAACTTCAGCGTTTTTAGTGGTCATCATTCCACCATCGCCACAGCCGCCCAGATTTTTGGTTGGATAAAAGCTAAAACAGCCCACATCGCCAATATTTCCCACCTTCTGTCCATCAAAAGTTGCACCTGTCGCTTGAGCGCAGTCTTCGATTACATTGAGATTATGCTTTTGCGCGATCGCCATCAAACTAGTCATATCAGCTGAGCGTCCAAACAAATGCACGGGCATGATTGCCTTAGTCCGATTGGTGATAGCAGCTTCGATTAGTTCGATATTCATATTGAAACTATGCGCTTCAATATCGACAAATACGGGTTTAGCCCCCGTCATGCTAATCGTTTCCGCACTAGCAAAAAATGTAAATGGTGAAGTAATGACTTCATCCCCCTCCCCAATATCTAAAGCTCGCATAGCTAGATACAGAGCGTCAGTACCTGAGTTGCAAGCAATACCAAAGTTAGAGTCAATAGCTGAGCCAATATAATTTGCAAACTCAGTCTCAAACTGGCTTACAGTCTGTCCACCAATATATTGCCCCGATGCTAGTACGTCTAATGCAGCTTTATTGAGGCGATCGCCAATTTGTTGATATTGCTGCGATGCATCAAAGGGAGGAATTTTATTCACGTTGAAACGATTCTAGATTGCCTCAACTATTTTAAACGCGATCGTCATTGCTTGTTATCTAAAAAACAAGGTACATATTATGCACCTTGTTTTTTAGCAATTTCCGATCTAATGAACTATAAAATAAACTTAAAAAATGCTGCAAAGCAGCATTTTTTAAGTTTTTTGGGTTTGGTATTAAGCGCAAAGCGCTGTAATTATTTTTTTTCGTGACGCGCATAGTCATCTTGGAAGCGGATAATGTCATCTTCGCCCAAATACTCACCATTCTGAACTTCGATCAAAATCAATGGAATTACCCCAGGATTTTCTAGTCGGTGCGCTGTGCATTTAGGCACATAGGTGGATTGATTAGTACTAATCATTGTTTCTTTGTCACCACAGGTCACCTTGGCAGTTCCCGAAACCACAATCCAATGTTCACTGCGATGGTGGTGCATTTGCAGGCTAAGGCGATGTCCTGAGTTGACTTCAATGCGCTTGATTTTATAACCGCGACCTTCTTCGAGAGTAGTGAATGATCCCCAAGGACGCTCTACAGTCGGCCCATGAGTATTTAATGATTCTCCACTTAGATTTGCAATGCTAGCGAGTGCCGAAGGAGCTTCTTTTACTGGTGACATAACTGCAATTTAGAAAGCTGATTGATTCTTAGAATAGCATCTTAAAATCTAAAACCCAAAAAGCGTTAGGCGGCACGAAGTGCCGCCTAACGCTTTTTGGTAAAATTACTAAGAGGGCGCACAGCACTCAATAACTTTAATTTGGTTGAACTGGCTATGGCGGAATTCTTAAGGGTTGGCAATCCTGCTCCAGACTTTGAAGCTGATGCTGTAGTTGATCAGGAATTTACAAAAATTAAGCTTTCTAGTTATCAAAAAAACAAATATGTTGTTCTGTTTTTTTATCCACTTGACTTTACTTTTGTTTGTCCCACTGAAGTGATTGCTTTCAGCGATCGCTATGATGAATTTTCTAAATTAAATACTGAAGTAATTGGTATTTCTGTAGATAGTAAATATGCTCATCTAGCTTGGATTCAAACCTCGCTTGCTGATGGAGGACTCGGTGGTGATATTAAATGTCCACTAGTTTCTGATCTAACCAAAGCGATCGCTACAGTTTTTAATGTTCTTGATCCTTTTCTAGGCATCGCCTTGCGTGGTTTGTTTATTATTGACAAAGAAGGTATTGTCCAACATGCCACCATTAATAATCTTGCCTTTGGTCGGAGCATTGACGAGACTATACGCACTCTTAAAGCTATCCAACATACCCAGATCCATGAGAATGAAGTTTGTCCTGCGGATTGGCAACAAGGTATGGCAACCATCAAAATATAAGAATAGAGATAGCGCTCTGCGCCGTCTCTATTCTTATATTTTGGTTAATTAGGGTACAAAATGAACGCACTAAATCGGTTAGCCTAGTGTCTTAATCAAAACTTAAAGTTAACGACTCATCTTGATGGGGGAGCCAGATAAAGCAATGGCTGAAACAAAAAAAGCTGTCCTAATGATGCACACTGACCAAGCACAAGGTGAATTGTGGCATACGGCTTTGGCAACTCAGCAATTGGATGTGATTTGGGAGAATATTTCTTTAGATTTAGTGCAGTATCTAGAAAAATGCGATCGCCACGAGCTACCTGATTTGTTAATCATGGATATGGCGATCAAAAGTCCTAGCTCAGAGACGTTACAGTCATCATCGGTTTGTCAATGGCTAATCAAGCAAAAAGCTCCCACAAAAGTCGTCTTATTTAACCCTAGACAGGAAAAAATCAAAGATATTGAGCATAGCTGGGCAATTAGGCGTGGAGCCTCTGATGTCCTGCCGCGCTTATCACCCGAAAATTTAATGGCTGAAGTTGCCAGAGTTACAGCGTTAATTGGTTGTTCGTTAATTTCGCAACCGTTGGAAAAAATAGCTAGAAGTTTTGGTACAAGTACAAGCACTGGTCAAGTTAGAGAAAGTGAGTTAATAGCTACGCTAGATATCAAAGAACCTAAAGCTATTTCAAAAGCTGAACTCAAAAATAACTCTAAACCCAACCAGAAATCTGATGGTGGTGAGGTAGTTACGTATCGGGGTGTAAGGATTAGGCGATAATTGCTGCAAGAAAAAAGACGGTGCAACGCACCGTCTTTTTTCTTGCTATAACTTGAGTAGCGATCGCTATAGCTCTCAAAAAATGTCCAATAATTCTCAACCGCAAGAAGAACAAGCTTTTATATTGTTTGCACAGCATGGCTGGGCGGATACTTTCCACGATATTGCTCAATTAGCCAAATCGCTAGCCTCCTCAAATACAATCATCTATACCCCAGATTTAGGTTGGCTGAATACATGGCTGGAGATCGCCCCTTTAATATGTAAAGTCGAAAATATTGCGACCGAGGCGATCTCCAAATATCCAGATTTACCATGGCGAATTGTCGCTCATTCAATGGGGGCTTTAATCTGGTTAGAAGTTTTAGAGCGTCATCCTGAATGGCTACCTAAAATTCATAGTTTTGCTTTAGTTGCTTCACCTGTTGGTGGTTCTGACTTAGGCAGACTATTCGATCCGTTTCGATGGTTCCCCTTAATGGCTCGTGATTTAGGCAAAAATCGCCGCGCTATTGCCGAAGCGATCGCTTCAAAAATCCCAGTACTTTCAGTAGTTGGTGATATTGGCAACAATACCGATGGCACAGTGCCAGTGGGATGTTCGCAGTTTGCCAGAGCCACTTTTGTGCGCCTAGATGGTATCCGTCATGCTCCGCTCAAAAATCATCCTAGAGTTGCTGCCGTCGTGCGTCAGTTTTGGGAAAAGCCTGTAATTGCGCCTATTCAAACTGATTCTGCCGCGCTGCTAATCGCTAAACTACGATCGCTTGACTTCACCGAAACCGATAATCAAAATTTTGAAAAGGCTAAATTAATCCATACTGCTTCAGATGACACAAAGATCTGGGTTTGGACAAATGCCTTGCAAGTTATACATGTGTTTGTAAGTGTAGGCGATCGCTGCGTTTATAGTGCCTATGCAGGTTGGCGAGATCAACGTAAATTAGCGACGATACTCAAAAGAATCAGTCCGACTACTACATGATCAGACTGATTTTTCGTTATTTCATTTCCTCGATTAATTGCAGGATGATACGACCGTCATCGGCATAGGGAGCCTGTTGTAAATAGTTTTCTAAATCTATTCTTGCTTCGGTATGGCGATCGAGTTGATAGCAAATTAAACCGCGATCGCGCCATTGGGTTGGCACATCAGGGTTTAGCATTAGCGATCGCTCGATGGCAGCTAAAGCTTTAGTAGGCTCACGGCGACGCAGATAGATCAGTTTGAGATTATTGAGCAATCGATCTAAAATGCGGCGAATGCTAACGGGTTCGAGATATTCGGGCTGAAGAGGGATGTTGTAGCCATATAGTTGGGTCAACTTTGCCGCGCAATCTTCGGGAAATAAAATTTCGCCTTTATTATAGGGATCAATGAAAATCTCTAGATCAGGATGGCGAGGGCGAATAATAAAATGGGCTGGGAAACTAATCCCGTCCATCGGAAAACCAAGGCGATCGCAAATCACCATATAAACCAGTGATAGCGATAGAGGAATCCCCAAGCGCCTTTCTAGCACATCATTGATGAAGCTATTCAGAGGATCATAATAATCGTGATCATTGCCACAAAACCCTTGCTCTGCAAACAGATACTGATTTATCTCTTTTACTACCTTGAGTGGGTAATGAATCTGGTCTAGCCTTGGCTGTAATTCCTCGACCATGCGATCAAAAATCGCCCGATAATGCCCAAGATCCATGCGCGGATATTCTTCCCATGAGATCGCCAAAGCACCTTCGAGCAGATGATCAATGGACATTTCATTGTCTGACATATGGGCAATTTGCCAAAACTTTTGCCGCGCTGGAGAAAGCGTTAACACAATATTCGCCTTTTTACTTTTGCCTTTTACTCTATTGGTAATGATGCATCGCGCAAAGCGGGGTGCATCATTACATTTTTTTTAATTTAATGTATAAACCTGTCCACTAAACAAAATACGAGTGATCCCCTTTTGGACAAGTTTGGGACGAGTAATATGGATTAAATCGCTAGGAAACTTAATCACACGCTGATTATGATGAGAAAAACGCCTTGCCACACGATGATTATCAAAAATTGGAATTGTTTTTGACAGCGCCTCTTCGGCAGGAATTTCCCCAAGATCCTTAAAATCTTTAAGGGGACGAGTAATAATCTCCGCAATGCGATCGACGACGATATAGCAAATTAGTGGCAAGTCAGCCTTGTCTAGGGGCATAATCTCAAGGCGATCGCTTGTGCTATGACTACCTCGCAGATTCTCAAACATCGACAAGCCAGATTCATCAGCATCTTCGTCAGTATCTTCATCATCTAGCTCATTTTCATCAAGATCTAGATTATCCTCATCAACGAGATCATCTTCGTCATCTTCGTCTAGTTCATCGTCATCGATTTCACCATCCGCTATATTTTGAGTTTCATCTATGTCATCCATCGTGATCGCCGTTTCATCACCTTGATCAGTTTCATCATCTTGAGCATAAATATAGTTGCTGGGATCGTTTGCCAGTGACAAATCATCAGGAATTAACGCAAGCTGATTTACCTGAAAACCACCAATGTCATAATTTATCCGCGATCCTCTCTTCCCATCAGCCTTTTTTTGACCTACCAATTGTCGATACTCCTCAGCAGGAATTAGCTCTTGTAGCAGTCGCAGGACTGTACTCGTACTAATGCCAAACTGCTTCGCCAACTGAGTCGTGGTCGCATCAGACTCACGATAGAGGCGAAGTATTTCTTGTTTATCATCCAGCGCAAGTTTAACAGCCATTGATTTGGGATACCCCGAAACCGCATCTACGAACCAATCAATATCTTAACGCTTGAGCGTATGGGTTAGAGTTTTAATAAATAACTATTTGTAAAACTATTGGTGAAGTATGGCTTTCACAAATTACAAAATACAGAGGAGCTTATGGGAGCTTTAAATTTTATATTTGCTGAAAGTGTAACGCAACTCTAATTATTTATACTAACATCGACAAAGTTTTAGAACTTCATGCAAATTGATCAAACAAGTTCAATCTTGGTAACTGGCGGTACGGGATCTTTTGGGAAAAAGTTTGTAGAATTGATTCTGCAAAAGCTTCCGACCATCCATCGACTAGTAATTTATTCACGCGATGAATTGAAACAGTTTGAAATGGCGCAGCAATTTTCCGATCGCCAATATCCCGGATTACGTTATTTTATTGGTGATATTCGCGATGTGCGACGGCTAACTCGGGCTTGTGAAGGCATTGATATCGTTGTTCATGCCGCAGCTTTAAAGCAAGTTCCTGCCGCAGAGTACAATCCCATTGAGTTTATTCGTACCAATGTTTTGGGCTCAGAAAACGTTATTGAAGCTGCTTTAGATAGCGGTGTAAAGAGGGTTGTGGCTCTATCTACCGATAAGGCGGCGGCTCCGATTAACTTGTATGGTGCGACGAAACTATGTGCTGACAAGCTATTTGTTGCAGCCAATAACATTAAGGGATCGCGAGATTTATATTTTAGTGTGGTGCGTTATGGCAATGTCATGGGCTCACGAGGTTCAGTGATTCCTTTTTTCTTGCAGAAGCGTCATGAAGGTGTTTTACCAATTACCGATCCGCTAATGACTCGATTTAATATCACTTTAGATGAAGGGGTAAAAATGGTGATGTGGGCGATCGAGAATGCTTGGGGCGGTGAGATTTTTGTGCCAAGGATTCCGTCCTATCGGATTACTGATGTTGCTACAGCGATCGCACCTGAATGCGAACAGCGGATTGTGGGGATTCGGGCAGGGGAAAAAGTGCATGAAGAAATGATTACAACTTCAGATGCTTTTACTACGGTTGACTGTGGTGAATATTATGCGATCTTGCCAGTACATGGTGATCATATAGAGCGATATCTTGAGATGGGGGCGAAAATGGTAGAGACTGGCTTTAGCTATAATTCTGGTCAAAACAAGCATTTTTTGACTGTCGATGAGTTGCGTATGTTGATTCAGACTCATGTTGATCCGAGTTTTGCGATATGACAGCATATATTCCCTATGGGCGACAGGATATTGATGCTTCCGACATTCAAAGTGTGATTGAAGTTTTGCAGTCAGACTGGTTAACTCAAGGTTCTGCTACTTCCCGATTTGAGCATGCTGTGGCTGAATATTGCGGAGCTAAGTATGCGATCGCTGTTTCTAATGCTACGGCTGCCTTACATATTGCTTGTTTAGCAATTGGCTTAGGTAAGCAGGATTATCTCTGGACTTCACCAAATACTTTTGTGGCTTCGGCGAATTGCGGCTTGTATTGTGGAGCTAAGGTCGATTTTGTGGATATTAATTCACAAACTTATAATTTAAGTGTCGATGAATTAGAGCAAAAGCTGGTTAGAGCGGCTCAATTAGGATGCTTGCCAAAAGTTTTAGTACCCGTGCATTTTGCGGGGCAATCCTGCGAGATGGAGAAGATTGCGATTCTATCTCAGCAGTATGGATTTAAGGTAATCGAAGACGCTTCCCATGCGATCGGTGGTAAATATCGGAACAAAGCGATTGGCAGTTGTGAGTTTTCCGACTTAGCTGTGTTTAGCTTTCATCCAGTGAAGATTATCACTACAGGTGAAGGAGGAATGGTGTTAACTAATCGCGAGGATTTGTATGAAAAGTTGAGCCGTTTGCGATCGCATGGCATTACGCGCAATCCAGATTTAATGCAAGGTGAAGTTCATGGTGGTTGGTATTACCAGCAATTAGAACTGGGGTTTAATTACCGCATGACTGATATTCAAGCGGCTTTGGGTGTAAGTCAAATCCAACGTTTGGATAAATTTGTAACTAGGCGGAGATTTTTAGCTCAACGGTATAATCATTTATTGCAGGATCTGCCTATTACTTTGCCCTACCAGCATTTTGATACAGAATCTAGTTGGCATCTATATGTAATTCGTTTAAATCTTGACAAAATTAGCAAAACCCATTGTCAAGTATTCGAGCAACTCCGCCAAGCAGGTATTGGGGTAAATCTGCATTATATTCCCGTACATACCCATCCCTATTATCAAAATCTAGGTTTTTGCCATGGTGATTTCCAAAAATCAGAAATGTATTATAAAAGTGCAATTAGTATCCCTTTGTATTATGGATTGACAGAGACAGATCAAGATCGGGTTGTCGCAAGTCTGCAAGAAATTTTGCACTAATGGAGATCACAGCGATCGCCTATTCAACAAAAATCAAAATAATGCGATCGCCCTATCTTTCAAATCATCTAACAGCGATCGCCTATTCATCAGGAATTAAAGTACAGCGATCACCTATCCATCAAATTATTCAGCACAACTTTATGCGGACTGTTGAGTTTTACTGTTTTCTATATATTGGCGTAACACGCTGTTAATCAGAGTTTTATAATGATCTCCTTGATTCTGAAACCATTGTTTTACATCAGGATCTAGTTGAACTAAGTTTTGAGCTTGCTCCACGGGAATGCGTAAAGTTGCACGTTCAAAAAACTCATCTGTTAGCGGTGGGATATCTGAGTAATCAATATCCTGATCTGACACTGCTTCCAATGCTGCCCAGTTAGTACGAGAGGTACTGTTCAAATTTTCTCTGTTCATGACGGTTGGCTCTTCTTGCAGAAATGATTCGGATGATGTTGTTTTTACGTTCTGTCCAGACTACTACCGCTATTCTAAGACCGAGAAAACCGATCCCAAACAGCGATCTTCGCCATAATCAAAGCGATCATCTAGCTCTATCAGCATTTCACCATCAAACATTGAGGGAACATCTGCAAAGTCAATTTCATGCTTGCGAATATTTTCAAGATTTTTTGTTTCATCCCACTCAAACTGCATGAAGGTAATGGCTAATTAAACTAATTGCTTTCATTATCGCCTATTCATAAAAAATCAAAATAATGCGATCACCCTATCATTCAAATCATCTAACAGCGATCGCCTATTCACCAAAAAATAAAAATAATGCGATCACCCCATCATTCAAATTACTAACCAGTGATCGCCTATTCCAAAAAATAAAAAACAAAGCGATCGCCCCATCATTCAAATCACCAAACAGCGATCGCCTATTCATCAAAAACAATGCGATCGCTACATCAGTAAAGTTTTTCAACAATCTCGTACATATTACATGGGAATAGTAGAAATCCCCTTGTATTGCTTCCAAATTTCATTCCTTAAATCCCCGTGTAATTTTAACTTTTTTAGTTTTCCCAACACTTGTTGTTAAAAAAATATTGAATGTGCTTATTCTATAAAAGGCTATAAACGCATTCTCTGCAAATAAGAAGTCAGCACTTTTATCCATACTTTTAAAGAAATCTATAGGATGAAATACATGACCTTGTTCTCCATCGGTTAGCTTAGCTGGAAATTTTGTACATAAGAGAGAAAACTTTTGATCCATATGAGGAAATGTCATTTTTCTTTGAAGTCTTCCAAATGGATGTGATTTGTGATGCCACTCAAAATAAGTAATAGTTACGGGTCTTGCTCCTATATTTATAAAACTAATCTGATAAGCCCAGCGATTAAGTGTTGTCGGAGCATTCCCTGCGAGTTGAGCAATACTTATTCTAGAATCTACACGAATGACTTTGTTTCTTAACAGATAACCAAAATGTAAGTACAGAGATAGATGTACCCAATAATGCAGCTATCCAAGGAGCAAAGCTATTTACACATTGCCAAGTGTTACAACTTTCCATATTCATTCAATATTTATTAAAGTCTTATTCCCATATTACAGAACTTTCTTATGAGTGAGCCATTTTAAAAACAACATCTATAATGTTTATACTAGTGTTTAAACATTTGAAATATTACTATGGCTGAAGCAATACTCGATATCAAAACATGGGGCAATAACTTAGGTGTTCGGTTACCAGCAGCGATCGCCCGTGCTGCCCATCTCCATGTAAATCAAAGAGTAAAACTATCCGTTGTTGATGGTGTAGTTATTATTGCCCCTATTCTCAATGAGCCATTAACCCTTGAAGAACGCCTAGCCAAATTTGATCCAGCCCGACATGGTGGCGAAGTTATGACAACATCCAAAAGGCTCGGCGCAGAACAATGGTAAAAAGCCTATGGATACCCGATCGCCAAGACATTATTTGGATCGATTGCAATCCACAGGTTGGGCAGGAAATGAAAGACGTTCATCCTTTCTTGGTATTATCACCACAAACTTTTAACGAAAAAACGGCGATCGTGATTGGCTTACCGATGACAACAGCCGCATATAATGCCGACAACCCTTTTGCGATCGCAGTGGGTAAAGCTTCAGGGCGTAAAGCTGATAAAACCAGTTATGTTCTCTGTCATCAGCCAAAATCCTTTGATTGGCGATTACGTGGCGCAAAACCACATTCTTTGGGAAGGTTGAATAATGATTTGTTTGCTCAAGTATGCGATCGCCTGAATCAAATCATTCAGCTATAAATCGGTCTCAAAATTCCAATAAAAAAGAGGGCATATGCCCTCTTTTTTATTAGCTTGATTTATGAATTACACAGAAGCCAAGAAGGTCTTCTTGTATTCAACAAGTGCTTCCTTTAAGATTTTTTCTGCTTCGTCAGAGAGCTTCTTCTCGGACTTGATGATTTCGCCGTACTTAGGCTTACTGGTTGCCAAGTAGTTACGCAGACCCTTGTTGAATGCGCCAACTTGCTCAACTTCTAATTCATCAAGGTAGCCATTAATTGCGGTATAGATAATCGCAACTTGATCGCCTACGGGCAATGGCGAATATTGAGGCTGCTTAAGAATTTCGCGCAGACGAACACCACGAGCTAGTTGAGCTTGAGTGGTTTTGTCCAAATCAGAAGCGAACTGAGCGAATGCTACGAGGTCATCATACTGAGCCAATTCCAACTTAATCTTACCTGCCACCTGTTTCATCGCCTTGATTTGTGCAGCAGAGCCAACACGGGATACCGAGATACCAGGGTTGATCGCAGGACGAATACCAGCGTTGAAGAGGTCAGAAGACAAGAAGATTTGACCGTCGGTAATCGAAATTACGTTGGTAGGAATGTAAGCCGATACGTCACCAGCTTGGGTTTCGATGATAGGCAATGCGGTCATTGAACCACCGCCGAGTTCATCACTCAACTTCGCTGCACGTTCGAGCAAGCGAGAGTGTAAGTAGAATACGTCTCCAGGATAAGCTTCACGACCTGGTGGACGACGGAGCAAGAGAGCCATTTGGCGATAAGCTTGGGCTTGCTTGGACAAATCATCATATACAATCAAAGTACCTTGACCTTTGTACATAAAGTACTCAGCCAATGCTGCGCCTGTATAAGGAGCGAGGTATTGCAAGGTAGCAGGATCGTTGGCACTTGCCATAACGACGATCGTGTATTCCATTGCGCCACTTTCACGGAGCTTGTTAACAACGTTCGCAACGGTAGAAGCTTTTTGCCCGATCGCTACATATACGCAAACGCAATCCAAACCTTTTTGGTTGATGATTGTGTCTACAGCAACGGAAGTCTTACCTGTTTGGCGATCGCCAATGATCAATTCGCGTTGACCACGACCAACAGGAATCATCGCGTCAATTGCAGTGATACCAGTTTGCAGAGGTTCAAATACGGATTTACGAGCAATAATTCCAGGTGCAGGAGATTCAATTAAGCGAGATTCAGATGCTTTGATTTCGCCTTTGCCATCGATGGGTTGAGCCAAACCATCAACAACGCGACCAATGAAAGCCTCACCTACGGGAACTTGAGCAATACGTCCAGTTGCTTTAACCGAGCTACCTTCAGCGATTTTGCGACCTTCACCCATCAACACAACACCAACGTTGTCTTCTTCAAGGTTCAGCGCAATGCCGACAGTACCATCTTCAAATTCCAGCAACTCGCCAGCCATGCACTGTTCCAAGCCGTAGACACGAGCGATACCGTCACCGACTTGCAGGACAGTACCAACGTTGGAAACTTGCAGCTCTTGGTTATAATTAGCAATTTGCTGCTTGATAATATTGCTTATTTCGTCAGGTCTGATGCTAACCATAGTTGTGTTTTACCAGTTATCAGCGATCGATTTGTTTTTAATATTTGGGGATTTGGCTATTAGCAGTTAGCTATTAGCTTTTTGATGATTGGTTCGTAATTCGTAATTCGTAATTACTTTGACCTTCTAAACGCCTGCAGTTAAGCTTGTCTTAAGACGACGTAGTTGTCCACGAATGCTGGCATCTACTACCTGAGAGCCAACTTTGATGATTACACCACCGATCAAATCAGGATTGATGGTTATATCAAGTTGAACACTCTTAGATTTAGTCATTGCTTTGACGCGATCGCGAAGGCTATCTTCTTGAGATCTGCTCAATTTCAAAGCAGATGTGATTTCTGCAAGAGCTACTCCATCAATCACACGCAATAAAGCTTGAAACTGACTAATGATTTCGCTCAAGAAGGCAATACGTTTGCGGTCTACTAATAGAAGTAAAAAGCTTTTGGTCAAAACGTTAACCGAAGGACCAAATGCACTTTCAATTACACCTTTTTTGACATCTGCACCAACGAGAGGACTTGCGAAAAGTTGAGTTAACTCAACAGAATCAGCAAGAGTTTCGCTAATTAAACGTACATCTTTGGCGATCTCATCTAAATGATTTTGCTCTTGAGCCAAGGCCATCAAAGCGTCAGCATACGGAGCAACGACGGATTGACTAACAGAACTAGATTTCATGTTTTCTCCTAGTCAGAACTCAAAAGGGCAATGCTACGGTCAATTAACTCGATCTGAGTGGATTCACTCAAACCGCGATCAAAGTAAGCTTGCACATTAGCAAGAGCTTTATCGGCAACTTGCTGACGCAATTGCACGATTACCCGTTCCTGTTCCGTTGCAATCTCTTGATCGGCAGATTCTCTCAAACGAGCAATATCTGCATCTACCGTTGCCAAAATTAAATCAGCTGCGCTTTTAGCATCAGTTTCAGCTTGTTTACGCAAGTTATCAGCTTCAGTTTTTGCCTGAGCCAATTTCCCTTGCTGAACTGCTAGCTTATCTGTTGCTTCTTTTTGACGTTTCTCTGCATCACTGATCGCCGACTGGATGGACTCCAATCTAGCTGAAAGGATTTTGCCTAGAAACCCGCGCCCTGCATACACTAGAAAAGCTACGACAATTACTAAGTTAATTACATTAGTTTCAAGAATATCGGTATTAAAACCAATTCCTGAAGACTCGCCTGCTTCGCTAGCAAGTAAAACGAAATTGCTAATCATAAAATATTTCTATTACTCAATATCAGCCACAAGCCAGACAGAAGCTATCAAGGATTATGAAGACTAGGATCTTACTAAGTTACCCAAAAGCTTTTCTAGAACTTGGCGACTGAGTGATTCCACTTCCGTATCCAAAGATGATGTTGCATCTTGCTTTTGTTTCTCGATTTCAGCCTTTGCAGTCGCAACTTTTGCTTTTGCTTCTGCCATGGCTGCATCAATACGTTCGTTGCGAATCTTATTTGCGCCCGCTTGAGCTGTAGCTAAAACATTTTGCGTGGCTTTACGAGCAGTAGCAAGTTCTTGCTCATATTGCTTCACAACTAACTCAGCTTTCTCTAAACGTTCCTTCGCTTCAATAATCTGCGATCTAACATAATCATCACGATCATCGATCGCTTTGCTTAGAGGTTTGAAGAAAATAACGTTGAGAAGTGCCACAAAAACAATGAACTGCACCGCCATAATGGGGAGAGTGGCATTAACATCAAATAATCCACCCTTCTGCTCGACAGCTTCCGCAGCAAGCAGAACAGTTGAGACAAGGTTCAAAAGTATCATAGTTATTTTGCCAAAAGATTCATTTGCTAGAGTCACGAAGAAGCTAAGAGCAAACACTCATAGCTTCTTTTTGATTAACTCTTAAGCAAAAGGATTGGCAAATAATAGGATCAGAGCAATAACCAGACCATAAATCGTTAGAGCTTCCATGAACGCAAAGCTCAAAAGAAGTGTGCCACGGATTTTGCCTTCTGCTTCAGGCTGACGTGCAATACCTTCAACGGCACGGCTAGCGGCAGTACCTTGTCCGATACCAGGTCCAACTGCACCAAGACCAACAGCGATGCTAGCGGCGATTACTGAAGCTGAGGCTACTAATGGATCAATCATTTTTTCTTACTTTTTTAGTTAATTTGCTGGAGAGAAGAATTTACAGAATACAAGAGCGAAATACAGGATAAAAAACAATTGTGAAATTATAGAAATGAAAAGTCAAATGCTATCTAATGCTCGTGACCTTCATCTCCATGACCTTCCATTGCTTCACCAATGTAAGACGCGGCAAGTGTTGAGAAAATCAAGGCTTGGATTGCGCTGGTAAAAAGTCCTAAAACCATTAATGGTAAAGGAACAAACAAAGGCACTAGGAGAACCATAACACCAACTACTAGCTCATCCGCTAGAATGTTTCCGAAAAGACGGAAGCTCAGGGAGAGTGGTTTAGTAAAGTCTTCTAGAACCCATAAAGGAAGGAGAAAAGGTGAAGCTTGAACATATCTGGTAAAAAATTCCAGTCCACGCTTCTTCAATCCCCCATAGAAATAGGCCAGAGAGACCAATAAAGCCAAAGCGACAGTGGTGTTAATGTCACCAGTAGGTGCTCCAAGTTCGCCTTCAGGTAGTTTAATTAGTTTCCAAGGAACAAGTGCTCCAGCCCAATTTGATACGAAGATAAACAAGAACAGACTACCAACAAATGGTACCCATTCTCTATAATGCTTCTCGCCAATTTGGTCTTTGGCAATGCTCTGAACGTATTCCAGAGCATATTCCATGAAATTTTGAAAACCTGCGGGAACACGTTGGTCAGCTTTGGCGGTGCTAGATCCGATGATTGCAGCAACAAGTACTACGCCCATTACAATCCAGCTAACGATTAATACTTGACCATGTACCGCTAGGTTACCGAACTGCCAATAAAAGTGTTTGCCCACTTCTAGTGCGGCAAAACTGTTTTGATGGCTAAAAATTACTGGATCGATCATGTTCGATATGTTACAACCTGTAAGAGGTCAAATCAGCGAGAATTAGACACACCTGTCAAATCTTGAGCAAGAATCGCTAAAACAGCAAGTTTGTAGGTCATAAAGCCAAAAAATGCTGGCAAAACCTGCAATTGTTCTGACTTGGCGGTGATCGCTATTAGAATGACGAATACGCCAAAGCGAGCATAACCGAGCCGTTTGGACTGTTTACCCAAACGATCTACTCCTTTGGCTAGCATCCTAAGATAGACAGCACCGACCACTGCACCGACAAAATAGCTGAGTGCAATGTTCCATCCATACACGCACAACACAACTAGACCAATAACTAGTCCAGAAATGAGGGTTAGCATTAGCAGCTTGAGTTTAAGACGGTTGTATTCATCCATTCCACCAGAATCTGATGGAGACGAGATATCTACAATCGCCTGCGAAGCTGCACTGTTTTTTGCGGGAATAATCTTCACTGTTGGCTTTTAGCGAAAATTGCTGATTATTTGAGTGAAGAACTGTTATTTGAGATATTTCTCAAACGAAATTAGGTGTCCAAAGACTTGGATGTAGCTGCCTACACCGTTACTAAGAATATCACGCAAGATGTCACATTTGCTTTACAACTCTTCAACAAATAACTATGTAAAGGTACTAAACCATTGCCTATACTTTTTGGCGGATACTTTTAATAGGTATTTAGTCTATGTTGGGGTGTTACCATAGCAAAAAGTTTTAGACGAATGCTTAAAAAATTAAGTAAAAAAAATAAGTTTAAATGCTAATTTATTTTTTTGCTTCATTAATTAGATTTTCGTTCAAAATTCATTACTTTCTGTGAGCATCCAGAATTTGCAACCTATGTCCACATCTTTCGCTAATCCTCGCCCGTTTCAGTTTGCTTTTCCAGCCGCAGTATTGTCTCTTATCTCTGCTGCTTGGCTGTCCCTAGGGGCGATCGCGCCAAATGCTGCTTCAGCGCAGCAACTTCTAGCCCAGTCACAGCCCGTCGCTTCTCCCCAAGCTCAGCCTTTAGAGCCTACTAAGCCCAATTCTCTTGAGAGTAGTGTGTTTAGTATTTCGGGTGGACAGCGATTGATGTCGGAGTCGATGACCGCAATTAGTCAGCAAAATTACGATCAAGCTGTTACTAAGTTGCAAGATGCGCGTCAAGTGTTTAACCAGCTATCAAATTTTTATCAGGAGCTAACAACGAGCTTTTCAGGAATTGATAATCGCATTTCTGATAGCCATCGTCGTAAGGCTTTACAAACGGCTCAGTTGCGTGATGAGGCGACTTATCAGCTTGCTGTCGTATATCGCGCCAAAAATCAGCCTGAATTAGCTGTGCCTCTGTTAATTCAGTTGATTCGTAGTCAAGCGCCAACTCGCGATTTGGGCTCGCAGGCTTATCAGCAGTTGTTTGAGCTAGGTTTTGTGGATGCACAGTTTGTGCGCCCTAATGCTGCGGCTCCTAAATAATCAACAATAAAAAAGAGAGGCGATGCTTTGCATCGCCTCTCTTTTTTATTGTTTTATACTAATTCACGAAGGTGTGACAACACTTCTTTGTGAACCAAAAACTAAACAAAACTAATACCAAATGAAGAAATGGCAACGCCATTTCTTCATTTGGTATTAGTTTTGTTTCCAATGACGTGCTAATTGCTTTGCTTTTAGTCCCGATTCGATTACTTCTAGTAGTCTGGTCATACCTGTTGTATTCACAATTTCATAGGTTTTATTAGCCCGACGGCAAGCCTCGATCGCTCTTTCGGTGAGTGAGTGGCTTGCATAACCCGTCACAATAATAATTAGATCACCACCTGCAATTTGACTTTCGCCTTGAGCTGCAAGTTGTAAGCCATCTTGTTCGGTATACCACATTAAATTAATTGCCGAATCGCGCAGCCTATTTTTTACAGCCGTTTGTAAGCGATCGTGTCCGCCAAATACCAAAACCTTGCCACTGAGATCGGTATATAGTGCAGGTCGTTTTTCCGACTTACGATGCCTAGCGATGGGTTGGACATCGGGGGCACGATCAACGCGGGAGCGATTTTCAAGAGCTTTGTTGTAAATAAAAGTGAGGGTTTGTTCGTGGCTGCCACGCAAGCGAGCAACGGGACCCTCTTCACTGTGAGAATTTATTTGATTGATTAGCGCCTCGACGACTTCTTCGAGTACACCGATCGCTTTTAAGTCATTGGCATATCCACGAACTGCGATCGAAGCGTCGGTAGCGCTAAAGAAATCACGTTGTTCTTCGATCATCTCCAATAGATCAGCTTTTAATTCCAGTCGCCATTGAGCCGTTTGTTCGGTTATTCGTTCATCTAGTAGTCTTTCTTCACTCAAGATCAATTGGCGATCAGCAAGTTGGGCTGCTAGAGTTGGGGCTTCAGCGATTTCCTGTCGGATATCGGCAGCCTTTTTTTCTAGCCTTTGCTTAGTCTCGCTGTCTTGATGTCCACCTTCACGGATATATTCTTGGAGCATCTGTTCGACTTTTGCCAGCAACGGTTTTAATCTTGCTTCAATTTGAGCTACTGCTTCTTGGATTTGGCGATCACGTTGTTGTTGCAGCCGATTTTGTTCTAACTCAACCTTTGCCATTGTCAGCAAGTCACTAACCGACGCTTCCAGTTCATCTAATTCAGAAATATGCATATTTACTTAATATCTGTCTATATTTGCTTAATTTTAACTAGTCGAGAATAAGTCGTAAGAAATGACGTGAATAAGTAATTATAAGAAGTTATCGTCACTAATCTCCAATGTAACCTCTCGCTTGCCTAAGTGTGTATAGTTTTATGCCTCAAACTGATATCAACCCTACTACCTATATTGATTACGCCCTATTAGATCCCTCCGCCAGCGATGAACAAGTAGATCGCGTTTGTGAAGAGGCCGATCGCTTCGGATTTGCTAGCGTCTGCGTTTATCCTTGCAATGTCAAGCGAGTAACAGAACGACTACTCAAAACTAAGGTAGAAATTTGCACAGTAATCGGCTTTCCTAGCGGCGCGACCACCTCAAACGTTAAGCTTTATGAAGCTATGGAGGCAGTAGAAAATGGTGCAACGGAATTAGATGTCGTCATTAATTTTGGTTGGCTAAAAACTGGTCAGACTAATTTATTACACCAAGACATTGCTCAAATCTGTGAGGAATCAGGTAAACCTGTCAAAGCAATTTTAGAATTAAGTTTACTCACACCTGATGAACAGGAACTTGCAGCCGAGATATGTATGGATGCAGGAGTAGCTTTTTTGAAAACTGGTACAGGCTGGGCTGGGGCAGCCACAGTTGAAATGGTGAAGTTTCTCAAGGAAATTTCACGCGGTAAGGTCGGTATTAAGGCTTCAGGCGGAATTCGTACTAGAGATCAAGCGATCGCCTTAATCGATGCAGGGGCAACACGCATTGGTACATCTCATGGTGTAGCGATCGCTCGTGAAAAAGATTAACTAAAAAAGACAAGCTGTTAGCAAACTTAGGACAAAAGCAAAAAATAAGTAGTGGCACTTCGTGCCGCTACTTATTTTTTTGCTGGAAGACAGCTATAAATCCTAAAAGATTTGGGTATAATCCCGACCTCCCCAATCAAAGAGCATAAAATAATATAAACATCAAAAACTAAGCTGTGATACCAACTCTTGATGTCAAACATGCTTATTCAATGGGTCTGGGAATGCTAATTGCCCTGACAGGTGTTTCCCTATGGCAACGTTTTGCCCCACAGCCAGTCCGTGATCTTCCCGAAACTACTGAAGCCGCTAAGGTAATTGTTCCGCCCTTGCCTGCAACCTTTACGCGACCCAGCCTCAATGATGGTGAAAATATTGGGAGCCTTCGTGTTGGCAATCGTACTGATCGCTCTGTGCGGATTGTCTTATTTTCACGAGTTACCTCCCAAAATGTTTGGAAAGCGATCGAGCCACTAAACTGGGACTTTGCCCCGAATGAGGGTGGTAAAGAGGGCTTTTTGTTATCTTTACCAAACTATAAAATTGCGATCGGTAAAGGTGATGTAATTTTTGCCTTTGCTACTGATGGCTCCCGTACTTACTGGGGACCAAATATTGTTGGCGAAACTGACGCTCCGTTTTGGGACAGCAAAAACAAAGAATGGAGCATGGTATTACAACCGTAAAATAAGATTTCGCTGCGCAATATCTTATTAAAAAAAAGAACCTCTCGCTACGCGAGAGGTTCTTTTTTTAAATATCAGTTGGATCTTTGCGCTTAATTAATGGCTTTGGAACTGGTGGACGATCTTCTGAAGAAAATCTTGGACGAGGTGGATACATAGAACTATCGCCACCATCACTAGCATAGGAAGGCTTAAATGGACGATCGCTATAGGGGCGATCATTGTACTTCCTTGGGGCAAACTTACCACCACTAGGGCGCCCCTTAAATTGAGATCCCCGCTTACCTTTATAGGGGATAATCCCGATAAATTCACCATCAATAATCGTCAAAACATCCCCTTGACGCTGGACATTTACACTCCAAAATTGTCCGACCGCATCGGTTGGCAATAGCCCTGTGAGGCGGACTTTAAACTTAGTGTACTCTTTAGTAACCTTATCCTTTTGCTTGTCAAACTTTTGCTCAGTACGACGTACCTTAACGATGACAGAGTTATCTTCGATCGACTGACTTGAGATCTCACCTCGCACCGAGAAATAACCATCTTCAACAAGAGGATCGATTGGAATATCAGGCTTTCCAAGTTCAACAGGAGCCCACACGCCAGATATCTGAACATGCAATTTACCTGCTTTGTCGTTTGTGCGCGGATATACTACCCATAAATATTCGCGATCGCTTTCTAAGCGTTTTTTGACAATGGAAATAATTTTCCCCAGTAATACTGCATCAACTTGAGAACCATCTGAAGTTAGGATATATCCCTTTGCAAAGTTATCTTCATTGGCAATATATTTGCCGTTGATCACGCCGATCGCTCTGTACTGAAATGGCTCTGTTGGTTCTGGAATTGGCTGTAAACAGATTTTATTTTCTTGGGATTCTTCAGTTCGATTAGCTATGACGGGTTGAATATCTCCAGCACGATTTAAACTAGGTAGTTTTACTCTTGCTGCGGCAGGGATAATCTTGGGAACGGATGACACAGCTTTAACTGGGACTTCGCTCTGCTGTATTGATTCCAGCTTTTCAGGTAGAGTAGACTCTGGCGACTTGGGAGCGATAACTTTGACAACTTCTAATTTAGGCAAGTCTTTAATCGGAGGTTTAGGTGTAACAGATTTTGGTAATTTACTATTTGAGTCATCGGATTGGCTGGACTTATTGATTTTACTCATCTGAACCTCCAGAAAAATAAGCTGTCTAATTGCGGACTAGACCTTACTAAGCAATTGCTAGAAAAATATGTGATCAAAACCAACGTTAAATCTATCTTATTCAAACTGTATAAGAAAGAATTTTAGTTGATAATTATCTCAGTTAAGTCTGAGATGAATCCATATTTAAAACCTACCTAAACTAAGTTCCGCAAAAAAATAAAATATTTAGGTAGTCTAACCTATCCTTCTTGCTGATTGGCTTTGTTGCTTTAGTTTGGTTAGCAAAATTACCAATTCTAGCTTCAGTTAAGATTTAGTTTTAGATATCTTAACTTGAATAAGCATACACCGTTCTCAGACAGTCCTGTTAATACTTGTCAGAGTACTTCATAGAATTTCATGGAGATCTCGCGTAACCCGTAGGAAAAGGGTTTGGTGAATTCTATCCCTGTCTGGCGTTCTAAATCTATCCATTGTCATAAAAATCTTAAAGATGACTGGTGCTTCGCAACACTTCTTATCTTTAGTTTTTTGATTTGCCTTACTTACAGCGCTTTGCGCTCAAACCCAAACCAAGAAAAAACTTAAAAGCGTTGCGAAGCAACGCTTTTAAGTTTTTTCTTGTGGTTCGTTTGATCGGTAATTGCTGTAATAAGTACTTGAGCAAAATAAATTGCCAAAACCCGCAAATTTGCGGTCTTGCGAGGCGCAACTTTGCGGGTTTTGCTTTGTAATTAACTCTGTTTAGTAAGCTTTCAGCAGTTCTAATTAAACTAATTCTGGTTTTTTCGATGCTTGCGGTATAGAAAAACCCAAAGTCAATTTTGATGGCAGACTTGCATCAAAACTGACTTTTATAAAGAGAATTGCACGACAAGTGTTTTATTTAGCCATCACACTTGTCATGTGTCATTCAGCATTTGTAATACTAATTTCTAAAACCCAGCAAGGGTTTTTAAATTTTCAAAATTTCTTTGCCATTCTGAAAATTGGCATATAAAGTACCCCTTTTGAGACAGATGGTATTAAGGATTTACAAAGGATTTGCGATCCCCGCTAAATCAGCGCTTACGATACTTTTGTCACTACAGTAGTTTTAGACCATGTGAACCACAATAAACTTTTTGAAAGGGGCGCAAAGCGGCACTTTCAAAAAGTTTATTGGTTAGGATTTTAGCGTAAAGTGCTGTAGGTTAGGCAATTTGCCTATGTTTTGGGTTTGTATTTTGAGAATGAAGCATATTCGTTCATGGATAGTGAGGATTTTATGACATCTGACAAGCAGAATTTTGGATTGATTGGTTTGGCTGTGATGGGTGAAAACCTTGCTCTGAACATTGAGCGCAATGGGTTTTCGATGAGTGTTTATAATCGGAGCCGTGATAAAACCGATAAGTTTTTAGCAACACGCGCTGCTGGTAAAAACTTCAAAGGTACATTCACGATCGCTGAATTTGTTGCTTCCCTAGAGCGACCTCGCAAAATGCTGATTATGGTAAAGGCGGGAGCCCCCGTTGATGCTGTAATCCAAGAACTAATCCCATTTTTGGAAGAAGGCGACATTATTATCGATGGTGGTAACTCGCTCTTTGGTGATACTGAACGTCGTACCGTTGAGCTAGAAGCGATCAATCTTAAATTCATCGGCATGGGTGTTAGTGGCGGCGAAGAAGGTGCTCTCAATGGCCCTAGCATGATGCCTGGCGGGCAAAAGTCTGCCTATGCAGAAATTGAGCCGATTGTGACCAAAATTGCTGCTCAAGTCGATGATGGCGCTTGTGTGACCTACATTGGCAAAGGTAGTGCGGGGCATTACGTAAAAATGGTGCATAACGGCATTGAATATGGCGATATGCAGTTGATTGCTGAGGCTTACGATCTACTCAGTACTGGTTTAGGCTTGACGGCAAGTGAGTTGCATGAAACCTTTACCGCATGGAAAAGTTCAGAGCTTGATTCTTATCTCATCGATATCACAGCTGATATTTTCACAAAAACTGATGAGCTCTCTGGGGATGCATTAGTTAACAAGATTGTGGATGCGGCTGGGCAAAAGGGAACAGGCAAATGGACTGTGGAAAGTGCCTTTGATCTTGGCGTACCGATCCCCACGATGATCGCGGCGGTGACTGCGCGGGTGATGTCTTCTTATAAGGAACAACGGGTGGCTGCCTCGAAGGTGCTAATCAGTTCAACTTCTGGTAAATATGAAGGCGATCGCCAAGAATTTATCGATGCGGTACGTGATGCCCTTTACTGTTCCAAAATTTGTTCTTACGCTCAAGGAATGGCACTTTTGGGTGCAGCTTCTCGCGAGTTTGGCTACGACTTAAACCTTGGCGAAATTGCACGAATTTGGAAAGGTGGTTGCATTATCCGTGCTGCTTTCCTTGACAAGATCAAGCTAGCTTTTCAGCGCAATCCTCAATTGCCTAATTTGTTAGTTGATCCTGACTTTACGCAAACTATTCTGACCAAAGAAGCTGCTTGGCGTAAGGTCGTCATGGCTGCGGCACAGTTGGGTATTCCGATCCCCGCGTTTAGTGCATCTCTCGATTATTTCGATAGCTACCGACGCGATCGCTTACCTCAGAACTTGACACAAGCTCAGCGCGATTACTTCGGTGCACACACTTACGAGCGCACCGACAAGCCCAGAGGTGAGTTTTTCCACACTGAGTGGATGAAATAACCTAAAGGAGGAGGCGCTTTGCGCCTCCTCCTTTAATATTTTTCTAGAACAACTTCACTAAAATAAATTAACTGTAAAATTCTGATTTTAGCTGAAAAGTTGCTGTTAAAGCAGTAAAATTTTTGTCGTAAGAGTAGCGTAGATCTTTATAATATGCCGTTTACAACTTTGATAGCAATTGTTTTGCTAATTCTGTTGTGGTTTTTATTAAGTCAAAAATCGTCACACTCAAATAATGACAGATTATCAAGATTTTGGAAACGTCCAAAATATACTACTAAATGGGATATCCAGAAAAAATATCCTAAGCCAAAATCTTTACAAGAAAAGAGTATTGAGCGCAAACGTCGCGAAGTGAGAGAAAAAGAGAGACTAGAAGCAGAACGTAAAAAGCAATTAATAGATCGTCATATCAAAGCTGCTCGTGATGAAGTCCAAACTAGTCGCCAAGCGATCAGTAAAGCAGAATTAAAACTATTGTCATCCCTATTTTACGATTATCCAGAAACCTGCCGTCTGATTGAAGAGATACAAGCAGGTCACCCTGAACATTCTCGACAATGGTGTGCAGAAAAAGCATTATTAGATTTAGAAAATTCTTCTAAGCAAGAGAAATTATGATTAATGCACCAACTGACAAAATATTATCGATCGGGTTGATGAGTGGAACATCGGTCGATGGCATCGATGCGGGTCTGGTGGAAATTAGCGATCGCCTTGCAGACAAGTAAAATAGTTAACAAGTTTAAAATCTATAAGGTGTAAATTATGACCCAAGTATTACACTCTGCTATTGAGTCAATCAATGCTGTGAGCTTAGAAGAAAAACATCAACTCTGGCTAATTCTGGATGAGGCGATCGCGGAAAATATATGGTGCTAAGTGCAGACAAAAGGACAAAAGCGTAGGTGAACCATGATTACGGATGAATTTAACATTGATGAAGCAGATATGCTTAGAGATGTACAGATCGAGGATGAGTCAAGGTGTAACATAAGGGCAGGAATTAACCACGGTGCAAATCTTGGTAATTACTTATTCGAGAAAATTAATGCCATTAGCTATAACGAGTTGAAAGAAATTTTGACCGACAGCAAAGTGGGTAATATTCTGTCATCCAAAGAGATTGATGAAGTTACAGCCAAAATCCAAGAAAAAATCTTAGCTCCACGGCTAGAGTAAAAAATCTATCACACCCCTAAATCAGCCTAGACAATACCAAGAAACTGATCGCAGAGACTAATACAATGACTGAAAGATGGACGGATGAACGATTAGACCGATTTGCTGACAAAGTAGATCGGATCGCTGACAAGATAGACCAACAAGGCGAACAAATAGGCAGACTCATCGAGGCTTTGTACCTTGAATTGCCTAACATCAAGGCTGAAATAAACAGTGTCAGAGAAGAGGCAAGAGAGCAGCGCGAAACACTCCATGCTGAATTGGTAGAAATCAAAGAAATCACCAGACAACAAGCGGTCGTTGCTCAGACTCAAGCCGAAAGTATCAGGATGATGATTGAAATGCTAAATCGAAAACAAGCTTAGCAATATAAAAATTTCTCAAACTAGCGCTCGTCACTATCTTTTTATCTAGCTACAATTCATGATTAATGCCCCAACTGACAAAATATTAGCAATCGGCTTGATGAGTGGGACATCGGTAGATGGGATCGATGCTGCGCTTGTAGAAATTTGCGATCGCCAAGGCATCCTCACCACTAACCTGATCGCAGGGCATACATACGAATATGATACGGATTTAAGAAATGAGATCCTTGCTGTTTGTGCAGGGGAAGCGCGATCGCTACAGCAAATATGTGAACTCGATGATCGCATTGCCGAGAGTTTTGCTAAAGCTGCGATCGCCATTATGAAAAAGGGCGATCATCAGCCCGACTTGATTGGCTCTCACGGTCAAACCGTATTTCATCGTCCTCCTGTTGGGGAGCAAATGGGCTACACGGTGCAGCTTGGACGGGGCGCAGTAATTGCCGAATTAACGGGGATCAAGACTGTCAGCGATTTTCGAGTTGCGGATATCGAATTAGGTGGACATGGGGCTCCACTCGTTCCACTCGTTGATGTTTTGTTGTTTTCTCATCCTACTAAATATCGCGTCTGCCAAAATATTGGTGGGATCAGTAACCTAACTTATTTACCTCCCAACTCGATTGAGAATCAAGATCAGGTTTTTGGTTTTGACAATGGGACTGGCAATGTACTGGTGGATATGGCAATCCAAAAGTTATTTGGTGAAACCTTTGATCTTGATGGCGCGATCGCCCGTCAAGGTAACCCAGATTTAGATTTAATCAATAAATGGCTAGAGCAAGAATTTTTTGTGATCGCACCGCCGAAATCTACTGGACGCGAGTTATTTAGTCCTGACTATTTAGAAGCGCGTTTGGCGGAATGCCAACATTTGAGCAATTACGATATTTTGGCTACACTTACTGAGTTTACGGCTAGGGCGATCGCTAAAAGTTACCGTGATTTTCTGCCCGTATTTCCCGATGAAGTTTTGATTGGCGGCGGCGGTGGGCGCAACGGTTATTTGATGGAGCGTTTACAGGATTTATTAGCTCCTGCGATCGTAAAGCGTACAGATGACTTTGGGATGAGTGGTGATAGTAAAGAGGCGATCTCCTTCGCTGTGTTGGGATATTTGCGTCTCAAAGAACGTTCTGGCAATTTACCCAGCGTCACAGGTGCAAAGCGATCGGTATTATTAGGTAAAATTTATCAATAGCAATATTTTCAACACTACTTTTACAGGTATCGAGCAATGTCAAGTAAAGATGCCATCATTAATGAGTTGCAATATATTCCCGAATCTAAACTATCTGCTCTATATGATCTGATTCACTATTTTCGCTTGGGAATTAATAGTGAGATAGAGCAAGAATCTGATGAAGATCTCGCAATAGATCAACATCAATGCTTAAAAACCATACAAAAAATTAAACAGGAAGGTTTATCGGGCTTTACCGAGATTAGTGATGTAAAAACTTATATTCAAGATTTAAAACATGAAATTAGTTAAAGATGATGACTATAAACGTAAAGAGCGCAAGTTCTTTAAAAAACGTCCTCACTTAATTGACAAGTATGGAGAAGTTTTAGAAAAGCTTAAAACTTCTCCATTTGATCCATCACTAAAAACACATAAATTAAAAGGTGATCTTAGCGAATTTTATGCCTGTAGTCTGACCTATGAATACCGTATTATTTGTGTTTTTCTAGTCCAAAATGAGACAATAGTTTTAGTCGATATTGGTAGTCACGATGAAGTTTATTAATGCCAGTAAAAAAAGGAGGCGCAAAGCGCCTCCTTTTTTATGTTTAAAGAAGCATTAAGCAGCTTCTTCTTCATCTCCAGTAATGATCGCTTCATCTTCAACATAAGCTTCAGCATCTTCAGCAGATACTTCATACTCGATGTCTTCGATGTCGCCATGACGACCTTCGTAGATTGCATCGGCAAGCTTACCGACAATCAACTTAATCGAGCGAATTGCGTCGTCATTTGCAGGAATACCGATGTCAACGCTATCGGGATCGCAGTTGGTATCAAGCAAAGACACAATGGGAATCTTCAACTTTTGGCATTCTTGAACAGCGTTGTACTCACGTTTGTGGTCAACCACGATCACAATGTCGGGTGGCTTACGCATAAGCTTGATGCCGCCAAGGTACTTGCGAAGCTTTTCCATTTCACGGCGAAGAGTCGATGCTTCTTTCTTAGGAAGGCGATCGAGTGCGCCACTTTCGTCGCGACGTTCAAGATCCTTGAGGCGATCGACACGAGTTTTGATCGTTGTCCAGTTGGTGAGCATTCCACCCAACCAGCGTTGGTTGATGTAGTAGCTACCGCAACGAGCTGCTTCTTGAGCAATTAGACCAGCAGCTTGACGCTTGGTTCCAACAAACAAGACCTTTTTGCCTTGCTCAGATGCTTGACGCAAATAAACATAAGCTTCTTCAAGATATTGAGCAGTTTGAACTAGGTCAATGATGTGAACGCCATTACGCTCGGTAAAGATGTAAGGCTCCATCTTGGGGTTCCAACGACGGGTTTGATGCCCGAAGTGAACTCCAGACTCTAGCAACTGGGCTAGGGTTACGACTCCCATTTAATTTTTCTCCTATTGTTCGGGTTTATCCTTGCGCCTGAGATGGAATTTAAAAGCTACAAGTAACTTTAAACACCCGAAGCCTCAAGCGTGTGTTTTTTACAGCCTATCTAGGATATCGCATAGTGTGTCTATAAAACTGCAAAATTTATATACTCCCTTCCCACTAAAGAAATAGATATACAAAACCAAGAAATAGCGGTGCGGGGCTTCGCCCCGCACCGCTATTTCGGGAGTAGTAAGGATGGGCGGCGCGAAGCGCCGCCCATCCTTATCTATCACAAATCATTATTTTTAATTGCAGGATATGCCCATTCGTATTTATTGGGAAATACAAAATTAGTAAAAGACATAGAGATACTGATATCTAGAGATTTGACGGTGTGCCACCATCCAACAGGCATAAAGATCGCGTCCCCAGGATTTAGAGTTACTTCGATAATGGGAACTTGATAAAATAATGGATACTTCTCATAGTCAGGATCTTCAACATCCACCGCACTAAAAACTCCCTGATAGTTATAAAGCCTATGCGTGAAATATGGCGGAATAATCTTCCATACTTTGCGACCGTAAACTTGGACAAATATCAGATTGACAGGATCATGGTGTAAAGGCGTAATCGTTCCAGCAGGACCAAACCAAAAGAAAGTAGTGCCGTTAATATTTTGTGGATCGAGATACTCGGGAAATATCTCAATGTCCTTCAGCAAACCTCGCAAAGCAGTTTTTTCGATATTGCCATTGTTTGCCACCATGTAGTAATTGTTCGTTGCTCCCCCTTTTACGACATTGTCAGCATAATCAGCCATTTGCATCTTTTGGCGATGCTTATCGATATTAAGCTCATATAGGCGATCGCTATTTCGATCGCTTTGTACTTCTATCTCGACCTGACCATAATTTTCCTTTAAATATTCTGGGGTCCAAAGCGAAAGCGCTTGCCAGTTTTTTGTAATATCAGTGAGGATGAGGGGGATATTTTTAGCGTAGTAATTTTCTAAAAAATCAGCTCGTGAGATATTAGGCTTTCTTTCAATGGATTGAGAATTAGGAGCTAGTAAAGCTAACTCAGCGAGTATGTTAGCGTGGGATTCTGACTTTTGAAGTAATTGAACAAATTTATTTCCCGATTGAAAATAAGGATTTTGATTAATAGAGCTTACTTCTAATCTGGCTGAGCTAGGACTAATCCCATGCATAATTAGCTGTTGTATGATTATGGAGTCCTCAATACCCGTAAACTTACTATCAGCAATCCAACGTCGCCACTCATCGGTCATCGGCTCAGAAGTGGCTACAATCTGTGAAAAATAACGCGGATCAAAAGTAGCAAATCTAGTTTGGGCTGTTTGGTTATTAGACTGGATAGACTTTTGTTGCATAATAAGCCCCTCTTTTGAGACCCTCTTATTAGAGTTGTCATATTTCTAACATTTTATTCGACAATTAAGGCAGGAAAGAATTAGCGATCGCTAATTCTTTCCTGCCTTAAGCTTTATGCCCAAAACTGATTGGCAACGCAAAGCGCCGCCAATCAGTTTTGGGTGCTATGTCAGGAGATTGCCTTAGCAGATCAAATTTTTTGTAACTTTTGCGATTTGCTTGGGTAATATATTGCAGTCAGGTTGGTAAAAGTTATGTCTGATTCTAAGCAAAGCCGTAAAATTAATCGCTTTTTCGCCGAATTTATCGCCAAGTTAAGAAAATGGCTAAATAAAATCGGTAGCCCCATACGCATTAGCCGTCGCTTTGTGCGGCAACTTCTTGGCGCAACCAAGGGACAAAGAAAGGGCGGCGCGGCAGGATTTGTATTACCAACTGTGACCTTAGTGACTTTGGTGGTTACCTTGCTAGTGGTAACTACCGTGTCTAGATCTTCTGAACGGGCGCAAACGGCTGCTAATGGAAGGACGGAGCAAGTTTTCAGGAGTGCAGCTACTCCAATCATTGATCGCGCCCGCGCCAAAATTGACGCGCTTTTGAATGACGGTAAATTACCACGTACCACACCGCCTGAACTAACCTTAGATAGCGTAATCACCAGCGATAGTGGCAAATATACTTTGCCAGATGAAACTCGCTTACAACTGGTTTATAACTTTAGGAACCCCACCGCCAATCCTCCCAAGATCAATTATACCGATGGGCAAATCGAGAATAGAGAATATGTATCTTCGGCATGGAAGTTCCCTATAGATACAGATAACAATGGGAAGTTTGATTCTTTCGGCTTATATAGCATTCTCTTTCGCGCACGACCACCATCTGTCACCACCCGTCCTGTCGTCCCCATCGAGTCAAGAGCTTTGCCGATGGATGAAACTACCCTCTCAGGTGCTTGCGTGGCAACTGGTGGCGTTACTAACATTGCTGGTGATGGTGGCTGGACAACCTCTAGTGACAACAAACTCCGTAAATCATTCTTTGTTTATGCAGTTACTGTTCCTATTAAGGATGCGGCTAGTTTTCCAGCGACTGCGGCGGGAGACTACGAGGTTTATAATGGCTTAAATGCCATCAGCGCTGTTGAACTTCAACAAGACCGAGCTAGATCGCCTCAAAATAATAACGCGGTTTTCTTTGAAGGAGACACAGAGCTTGTTAACGTTGCTACCTTCCGTCTCAATGGAAGACTGTATAGCGCAGGAAACCTGATGGTTGGCGCAGGGACAGATAGTCCGATTACACTCTTTCAAGTCAGTAGCTCTGGTGGTACGGCTGCCAATGGAGCGACTACTAATCCAGACTTATTCGGTTCTTGCTATTACGAGAAAAAGAATAGTGAAATCATCGTTGCTGGTAACGTAGTTGAAGGAGATACAATTAATAGCAATCCTGCTGTTTTGTCCAGTAGCGCTTTAGGAAGAGTTAATGTCCATCTATTCCGTGGGGCTGGAGTACCTCCAGTAGCGAATGTAGGTGGTCGAACTGGAATTATCGAACTTAATGAAACTAACCAAAGTGTCGATAGCTCTATAGCGAATAACCTTAGCTCTGACCTAGCACTGAATGATTTTGCTTACAATACTCGTATTGGTGCTCTCGTGGATGCCGCGATCGCACTTCGCGGTCAGGCTACAGTTACTTTCCCATTACCTGCTAACTTCAGTGCTAGCAATCTCAGTTACCCAGGCATTAAAGATCCAACCTCTGTCCAAGCTGATCTAGTAAAGCGTATTCAAGATGAAGCTCTATCTTCACAAGTAGAAGTAAATGCGGCTAGACGTGCTGCTTATACGGCTTATTTTGGCGAACGTACTCGCAAAGTTTCCTTCCGTGAAGTTGGATTTGGCATGGCAGATCTTTCGCTTCCTCCTACCCTCACTTCAATTACTGGAAGTGACGTAACCCAGCCACCAGAGCTAGCACCACCAATTAGTTGGATGTTGCCTCTTTATGCTAATGCTAACTTTGGGAAACCGCTTGGGACATACAATCTAACAACAGGCGCTGGATTTGATGGGAACGGAGCAATTACTGATGCGGCTGGTATCACATTGCTCAGGACTGCTAATAGGCTAAACCTTTCTTCTAGTGATCCCAATGCAGTTGTTACTGCAAATAACAACGAATTAATGATCGGCGATCGCATTTTGGTGGGTAATAGTCTGCCTGCTAAATGGCTCAAGTTTAATACTGTCAGCAATGTGTTGGAATTTGTTGGCGAAAAAGTCCAAAACCCAATCACCACAAATAACTCAGTATTTTGGAATGTCACTAATGAGGCTACAGCTAGTTCAGTGGCGCGTTATCGTGAAACTCGTTCGATTCCACTTAGCAACCTTGGGGTCTCTGATCGTGGCGGCTTCTGGGAAATCTCTGCGGCTCTTGATCCTTCAGTTTCTGATCCATTAAGCCCTACCACCATTACCCCAGAAACTTCGCCAAGAACTGGTGGCTTACGAGTAGTCACCAATGCAGGTATCTATAGCCGCCGTCCTGAAGATACTTTCTTAACGAGGTTCCGTACAGGACTGGAGAACGACCCTGCTACACCTTGGAATGAATCAAGTGCGCCTTTATGGAATGGTAGCCTCAACAACCCAATTACTCCGACAATAGAACTACAGGCGGCGGCTCAGAGAGATCCAGCCGTTGACGTTAACACTGATCTCGAACGAGAACCCAGAAACTATGTGGTTTGGCCAGACTCGATGCCCATGACAGGTGGGGCTGGCGACACTCGCAAGGGTGACTTACAAATGCGAGCTTCGGCGGTCTATCACTATAAATATGATGCATTTAATGCGATCGGTGCTCCTAACAATTACCAAACTCCGATCGCCTGTGTAAGCAGCTATTACGATCCATCGACTCCTACCACTGCTAGAAATGGTTTAGTTAAGAGTAGTGGTGTCGATGTGAATGCGCCTTGGAATTTTAATGCAAGTGGTCGTTCTAACAATGGTTTGGTCTATAACGTTGGTCTAACCTCTGCTTCTACAGACCCATCTGTCAACTTTAGCCAGATTCGGTATGACGCTGATAGTGGTTTGTTTTATGACAACACCGCCACAGGCAGCAACCCCTTGACTGATACCTTCAGGTTCAAAGATGCGGCGAGAAATCCTGCTTTCAATGTATTAAATCCCTATGCTGAGAGACTAGCCTATCAGGCTAATCTAATCTTCCCGAATGGACGCTTTGTTAATGAACCATTGCGCGATGTTCTGAAGAAAATTATTGTTGATAAAGCGGTTGCTACTGCGGCAGTCGCAGGCTTGACTTTGCCTCAACAGTCTACCCTTGACTCTAACCTCTGTGCCATGCAGATCCTAGATGGCTCACTGACTCTTGCCAATGTCAACCCAACTTTGGCTGCGATCACGCCAGCCGCAGTTGGAGGTGCTAGCCCGCCCCCACCTTTGACCTCTGTCCTACTTCCCCATGGAACTTTCCGCGAAAGCTCCTTCCTTGATGGTCGTGAAGTTAAGTCGCTCAATCGCAATGAGTCTTTGACTGAAGCCGCTAATGGCAATAATTCCACATCCACCGATGGCTTGGCTCAAAGGTCTCCAAATCGTGGTGATATCTACGACCTAGAAATAGAGCAACGTCAACCACTTGAAATCCGTACCACCGACATTGATATGGATCGGCTCAGAGGTTCAACGATCTCTGGTGGTAATAATCCAGGGGTTGTTACCGACTATATGCTTCCCTATAGCGGCATTGTCTATGCCACTCGTGAGGATGCACTCGAAGATCTTAGCTATTACGATACAGATGCTTCAGGCAACCCTATTGCCACACCTCTTGATAAACGCAAGAACCTCAGTTCGACTGACTTCCTGCTCGATCCGACACGCAAACCGAGTAGCATTCGTCTAATTAATGGCTATCGTCTCTGGCGCAGTACCCTCAACAACGCTAATCTTGGGGATGTGAATGAGTTTGATGGAGTTGCGGATTTAGTTTCTAGCGCTACCTACACGAGTTTCCCTTGGACAGAAGCAACTAAGGGAGAGAAAGGCTTAACCCTTGTGTCGAATCTGCCTGTATATATCAAGGCTCAGAAAGACCCTGTACCAGCCAGTACCAACCCACCTAGCTTCAACAGACACACCCGCGAAGAGTTTACGCAGCTACTCAATGAAAATATCGCCACTCCAACTCTGATCTGGAATAACTTCTATCAGCGCCATGCAAACAATGGTGCGACTGACAAACTCGATCCTAACTTTGCTTGTCGTCCTGCCGCTAATGCAAACTGCACACTGGGTGATGAGTGGAGACCCGCAACAGTAATAGCTGATGCGGTAACAGTTCTATCCGCCAACTTCCGAGATGGCTACCGCACTGATGGTGACTATGACCTTCGCAACAATGCCTATACATCTACTAGCATTAACTGGCAGTCTCAACTCAATACCAGTGCAGAAAGACTGAAAGACAGCAGCTATGTGATCGATCTACGTCGCAATGGCTTCTTTAATAATAATTTTGTGACTAGCTCGCCTTGGTTGAGAACTCTCAACTCGGATGGAGGCGTGGGTGCATCGCTTCCCCTTACTCCGGCTTCGGCTTGGATGGGTGACCCTGATGCGACTCCTGCGGTTAATGGCAACCTCGCTAGTTACAACGCTAATGGCGTTACACCTGTACAGCGTCGGATCGCCTTTAATGAGTACGGCATGGAGATTTGTCGTAAGGTTCCAGCTAGCGAATGTACTTTCTCAGATTGGGTCAAGGATGGCGCAGGTACAACCACGCTACCTAGCTTTAATGCGGCTGGAGCTATCACCACCCCTGCACCTGTAACTCTCCCTGCTCCTTCGACTGGCGCACCCCGCTATGTTGCTCCAGACGATTGGCGCTTCCCTCGTCGTCCTTCGTTCTTACGCTTTGACGATCTTTATAAAGATGGTAATGAGCAACTGATTTTTGCTGGCTCCTGCCCTGGCAGTAATCAGACTTGGCCGATGGTTATTGGTGTAAATAATGGAGATCTTGCTACTGGTTATACCTATCCCATGATTATGGGAGGTCTTGGCGCTCCCTTTACTTCAGGTAATAGAAATAGCTACGGAACCGTTGGCTGTCCAGATGCAGGTGTCTTAGTCAGTCTAAGCGGCGGTGGCGATATAAACGAAGGAAGAAATAGAGATCAAAATTGGAACAGCACTACTAGTGCGGTTGTTGGTTCTTTAGAAACCCAGTTGGGAGCTACAGTCTTACCTGCACCAGAAATTGGTACTGCTACTAGCAATCCTGATAACAGCGGCAACCAATTAGGGGTTGCCTTTACTCAAGGCAGTATTACCAATAGTAATGACAATACTAGTGGTCCGGCTCATCCTAATGGGAGTGGTAACCGCAGTACTAATAATGCTGTATATCGACGCTTTAACTATGATGTCACTCTTGCAGGTCGTAGTCTTCTAGCAACTGGCGAGACTGTACGGGTCAAATTGACTTTATTTCCTAACAATGCCAATACCTATCCTGGAGAAGTTGGTTCGGCTTTTCCTCTGTTGACTGATAATGCTACCAATAATAAAACCGACTATCTAAATGGTTTTTATAACGTTGGGTCTGCACCGCTGATCATGAAGAGAGCTGATGGCTCAAACTTTCCTACTGTCCCAGTTGGCGGCATGTTACAACGTTTGACAGGTACAAGCACAAATAGTGTTGAAGCAGTTGATCCTGAAGTTGCTGAATGTAGAGATTTCCCTGTTGGCGCTAATGTAACTAGCACTGATAAACGTTTCTGTACAGTCATCTCTTGGACTGGCTCAAGCGGCACTGCCAATGATCCTGACGTTAAGAATCTTGCAGTTTTGGTGGTTCGAGATAGCGCTAATGAGAATAACAGTGAAGAATTTCAAGTAAGGCTGGAGAATCTCAGAGGACCAAAGGCAGCCTATGCTACTGGTGGACCATCACAGGTTGGAGCAAGGATTCGGACTCGTAATTCTGCTACCAACTGCGGAGTCGCAACTCTCAACTTCTACACTAACAATGATGACGGTATCTTTGATCGTAATGCCTGTGCGCCTACGCCGCCACCAACTCCACCTACACCACCTACGCCAACTCCACCAGTTTTACCGACAACAATGTATCCTCGCGTTTATACGCAGGATTATTTGCCAAAACTGCCAAGTAGCGCCCGTGTTATGGGTATGCCCTTCTCCACGATCGCACCACCAGCAGCAGCCTATCCTTTCTATCATGCAGGCACTACTGACAACCGCGATCGTCTATTTACGCCACCATCTTGGAATGGCAATGCTGGCAGTACTGTAGGTCAATTTGTTTGGAGTAACTCTGCGCTATTTACTGTTGATGTTGTATCTGATGTCTTCACAGTCGCTGGACATAGTTTTGCAAATGGCGATCAAGTCGTCTTGGCGGCAAATATTGGCGGCACTTTACCCTTCCCATTTCTTGCGAATACCCCATACTTTGTTCGCGGAATCACCGCTCCAAATTTCAACGATATTACTCCTTCTACATTCAAGCTAGCAACATCAGCAGGTGCTATTCCCATTGACGTTACTAGTGCAGGTACTGGGCGATTGTCGATTATTCGCGATAATCCTACAGACAGAAATATTTTCCCCGATATTCCGCCTCGCGCTGAAGCTCTGGGTGAAATTCCGATGTTGCCTGGAAACCTCACTACTACCAGCATCAATACTGAGCACATGTCTAACAGCTTGCCTCCTACACCAAATGGCACGCTGTGGTATAAGACAGCAGACAGTAGCGGTAACTGGATCGGAGAGTCAAACAACATCAGATATTTTGCCAATAACCTGTTAATCAATAACTTAAGTTTCCCTGCTATCGGAGGCGGTGCAGGAAGAGCCAATCTCAACACTGGAAGACTATTACTACCTGATACCGCCTGTATTGACTCTACTAATGGCAGTGTTGATAATCTTTGCTCAAGTAAGACCTATCTCTTTAACACTGTTGCGCCTACAGATTCTTCAACCAATCTACTTAACCTCAACCTACCTTATAACCCTCATTTCCCAAGTGATAACCTCAGCAGCCAAGGCACAAGTGGTACTACACCAGCAACTACCTTTGCTGTATGTGGTGGTACTGGCAACTCACGGGCTTATCAGTCTGTTGACAAAGTTTTTAGACTTCCTAACGGTACGACTTCGCCACAGAGAGATATCACCACTGGTAGTTGTGCCGTGGGAACTAGTACCCCCAGTGCGGCGATCGCAAACTTTATGGGTACTGCGCCTATAGGTGTTTACCCTGCACTTACGGGTGGGACTGGTTTACGCAGTGCGCGACTTGTGCCTGGTAATGGTCTCCCTCAGACATTTGTCGGCTTAGTACCCGATATAACTCAGAATAGCGATGGCGCAACGCTGCCGACTACCGATCCCGCTCAACGTGATTTTGGGCAACGGACATTTGTCGCGGGTAGTGCAACGGTAAATCCTGGAACTGGTGAATTAACAATTCCAGGTAATAATTTTACCAATAACCAACCTATTGTCTTTACCTCAACTACGGGCGCTCTACCAGGTGGATTAACCTTAAATACGACTTACTATGTGCGTAACAAGACAAGCTCTCCTGCTTCTGACACGTTTAGGATTTCTCCAACGCCAAGCGGTTCCCCAGCTACGGCTTTTGGCAGCACAGGTTTTGGGGATGTCGTCATTAGCTCAAATATTAATCTTTCGCTCAGAGCTGTTAACACCTATGCAAATAACAAGGTTCATGTTTACAACCTGAGAAAATTAGGCTTGACTGATCCATCTCAAACTCTTGGTACTGCGATCGCCAATACCAGAACTCTCACAGGTACGCTTACTTTTAGAGCCAATTGTGCTGATCCGATTACTGGTGCTAGCAGTACTTGTACTCCCACCAGCATCCGTCGTGGTCCTAGCCCTGTCTTCGTGATGATGGCGGACTCTGCCGAAGACGTTGTGTTTAATAGCTTACGAATCAAACTCGATGGAGTTGATCCAAACAACATTTTCTGGGTATTCCCACGAGCTGATGTTGAGCCAGCAACAGCGCCTACAGTAACGGTAGCCACAAATCTCATTACATCTCCAGGACATACTTTCACAAATGGCAAGCCTGTATATGTATCTACTACAGGTACACTTCCATCGCCGCTATCAGTAGGATCTATTGAAAATCCAAGGGTCTACTATGTAGGAGATGTAAACCCTGGTGTGTCTTATAGACTCTTAGATACATTGGCTGAAGCGTTACCTGTTACACCAACGGGTGCACCACGGATAGCTCTAACCGATGCTGGGACTGGGACTTTGACGGTTCGCGCAGCCAACTTGACCTTTGCTGGTACTCCAAGCCGACCAAATGTCATCACTGGTAACTTTATCGGTACAATGCCCAATACCACTTCTAATTCGTCTAACACGACAGAATTGGCAGTGATGGATGAATTCTCTTCTTTCCGAGGTGTGCGTTTCTTAGGCTTCCGTACAACAGATGGAATACTCAGCGATACGACATTGTTGACAGCAATGACCGAAGTTGATCAACCAGGGTTATTACCAGTTCTGCAACTCCATGTGCCAAATGCCACTGCAAACAATGTTAGTACAATTGATCAGCCTACTGCTGGTACTAGCGGTATTAACGGTACGCCTGGACTAAGTGCTGGACAATGGACAATTCGCCCTGCTAGAAGTGAAGTAAATGTTTACTTTGTGGCAGGTAGTACCCCATCTAGAAAGGGTATGAGCTACACCGTATCTACCACGATTGATCCTCTTGCCACGGTCACTTCTGGTACTTCTCTACCATCGGCTACTTTCGCGACTGGAGAGACGGGTGGAGGCTTGGCTAACTTTGTACGCTTCCTTGAGAACTGGCAAGGTGTGCCAATCAAGATTGGAGGTGGATTTATTCAAAATACGAAGAGTCGCTTTGCTACTGCACCATTCACTTCTACGGGACCATTGGTCAATAACTACAGTGATATTAAGACTCTATTTATGAATCCTGCTTTACCGACTGCTACGGGACTGGGTGGCTATAAGCTTTACTATCAGTCAGCTACAGGTCAGCAACTTCCTTACTATTCTCCTCCGATTCGCCTTTGGGGCTATGATGTGGGTCTACTGACACAGCAACCTGATCGCTTTGCTGAGCGCTTTGCAGTACCGATTCCTGGTTCTAATGAGTTCTTTAGAGAGATCAGTGGTGATGATCCTTGGGTTGAGTCTCTGCTCTGTGCTTTGGAGCCAAATGATCCAACTACAACCAATGTTGCTGCTGACGTGATTAATGTCGGTAGACCGCAAAGGGAAGGTACAAGACCGATTAACTATGTCAAACGCGCTTTGCGTGGTAGCGATCGCCGCACTGCTTGCGACAGTTTAACGTACGGAACAGCAACACCAAGTGATACAGTTCCAGTTTCTTTGTACGAGTAAGGTGCTTATCTCTAGCCTCTCTCCTTAGTCTGCTGTTGTATACACAGGTCATCAAACCCTAGTTAAGTCAAAAATTAATTGCCCCCTAGCCCCCAATTCTGGGGGGACAAGAAAATTCCGATTTTTCAAAGCTCCCCAGTATTGGGGGGCTTGAGGGGCAAGATAAATCAAAACTTAAACAAAGAGGCTTTCGTGTAAAAAATAGTCTTGACAGATGGGAAAAATGAGAGATAGTTAACTTTCTGACTTTGATGATTAAATGTAATTAAACTTTCAAATGCTTTTTAAATGCTTTGTCCTTGTTCTTTGATTATGGTGGGTTATGTTAAATCTAAATTGCAAAGCTGACGGTGCTAAGACTAGTAAGCCACATATGTCTCCATCTTTGCCGGGTTATCTGTCCCACCTTCTCAAGACAAGGCGATCGCTTGAGGCAGAAGAGACGGGCTTCACCATACTAGAATCTCTGGTGGCGGCGGTGGTAGTCGGTATATTAATTGTGTCGATCGCACCGATGGTCGCACTCTCCACCTCAGCCAGAGTTAATGCCAGAAGGATCGATCAGGCGACTCAAGCAGGAAGGTCATATATCGATGCTGTGAGAGGCGGAGTCATTGATGTTACTAGCTTCCCTAACACTTTAGTAGCCAGTGCTCCCAATGCTCAAGATCAATATACATTTGAGACGATCGTAGCTCCAACTACAACTAGTTTCCCACCTGCTTCCATCTGCAATAACAGCCTTGCAACTAACGTTCCAGGAGGAAAAGTACCTGGTATCTGTGTTGATGCTAATGGCAATGGATTTAGTGTCGATGATCCGCAGGACTTCTTTATTCAGCCCATGCGAAGTGGTCCACTTAGTTCAGTAGCCACTGCATCTACTGATCTCAAAAATCAAGGTTTCTGGCTAGCGATCAGGGTCTATCGCGCTGATGCACTCTCAGCATCGGCGGCAGGTGCTCCTAGAGTTGGGACAGAACCTGAATGTGCTCAGAGTAAAACTCCATTCTCTAGTACTGGTACAAGCAGATGTCCGATTGTGACCATGAGATCGCAGATTTTCTTGCCAACAGTCAATCCCAAAAATATTGATGACATCAAAAAAGGCATTGGCTCATAACACTTATCAAGTAAGGCTAATCAAGTAAGGCAATCTGTCCTATGAAAAAACTTCTCCATAAAATAATGACATTTCGGCAACGTAAAGGAATATTGCGATCGCCAAAATCTCGTCATCGTCAAGGTTTAACCTCTGGTTTTACCTTGATTGAGTTGTTAGTGGCGGCTCTGATTGCCTCGCTGATGGTCGCGGTCATGCTGGGATTTTTGGTGGGTGTGCTAGATAGCGATCGTAAAGAAACAGTCAAGACTAATGCTCAAGAAGAGCTTCAAGCTGCAATTAGCTACATAGCAGATGATATGCAAGAAGCAATCTATGTCTACGGTGCTGAAGGACTGTTGGCTATTAATAGTCAACTCCCACATATGCAAACAACAAGCCCCAGCACTGAATGCAATCAAACCTCAAATACCTGTACCCCGATCTTAGTTTTTTGGAAAAGATTTACTTTTGATCCCAACTCAACTGCAACATATAGCTCTCCAACAGCTACGCCTACAACTGAAATCATTGGCTGTATGCCCTATGTAAATAATCCAGCAGCAACACCACCAGCATCACTAACAGAATTAAACGACTGCCGTGCAAGTGCGACTACTAGAGCCTATGGCAGAGATACCTATACTTACGCTCTTGTCGCCTATTACCTAAAAAATGATGATCCCACTATTGCAAACAACAGTACAAGTGGCTGGTCACAGACTGCTCGGATTTTGAGATGGGAGATCAGAGATGGATATGTGGCTTATTGTGCTAAAGGTGGCACAATTGGCTCTACTGGTTGCCCCGCATCAGCACAAGCAACTACAAGATTGCCGAGCAATACCTCTACATTGATCACAGTTCCAATACCGCTAGTTGATCCTAACCAATATTTTGTTTCTCCATCCGTGGGATTTAATCGCCCTGACTTCTCAACCGCAGGCGGACTAACATCATGGAAAAAGTTTGCAGATTTTAATTTTACTACTAGTCCTTTTGTCTCCCTTGTAGACTTTATGGATGACACTGAGTACGTCAGTACAGGTTTTTATAACCAAGGTGGAAACTCTGTAGCGACTGGTACAGGGGCAATTGCAACTGCCTCGGCTACCTCTGCCTTGAAGATTCCTATTGGTAAGAATGATACTAGTACCCCAAATAAAAATCTGGATTGTGATGATCCTTCGATAGGTGTTGGTACGACAGACCCTGCAAATAACTTTACACAGAGAGTTCCTGCTGATTTTTCTAGTTGGGGTGTCGGTGGCAGTAATCCTTCAAGGCTGAGTAGTTTTTATGCCTGCGTTTCCCCAAATACAGTTACAGCCAGAATCTTCATGCGCGGTAATGCGCTCGCTCGGTTGACAACTCCAGCAACTGCCAAAGCTCGGCGAATTCCAGAACTTGGTAGTATCTCATTTTTCCCAACCGCCGATGTGCGGAGCTTTGGACGTAGCCAAATCGGTTTAGGTAAATAGTAATAAGGTGAAATCAAAAAAAATGTTTACTTCCAATTTTTTTAGTAACCTTCCTAGAAATTTATCTAGCTTCTTCCGAAGCTTGATTATCAAAAATCAGCGCAGATTTCTCGCATTTACAACTTCCAAAAAACGCCGCGATCGCTATGCTAAATCTCTAGGCTTCACACTTTTAGAGGTTCTAGTGGTGATGATCATGGTGGGCATCCTCAGTGCGATCGCTGCGCCATCTTGGCTTGGTTTTGTCAATAACCAACGCATTAATGCTTCTCAAACTAAGATTTTCCAAGCAATTAAAGTTGCCCAATCAGACTCAAAAATTCGTAGTTCTAATAATACAAATCGAGTCAGAATTATTCTTACGACTGGGCAAACTACAAACGCTTATCAAATTGATAATGTGAGAACTGGTGCTGGGCTACAATCTCTAGAGCCAGGCGTGAGGATTACAAGCATAACATCAGGTGGCTCAATTACTCCTGCCGTGGCTCCAACTCCCTTGGCTAGTCCCTTTACGTTACAGTTTGATTCGAGAGGACTTGTCTACGATCCTAGCAGTCAGTTGACTTATCCTATTTGTATAAACCTATCTGTAGACAATAGCCCTAGAATTAGGTGGATTGCGATCAGGACTTTACTTGGAGCGATTGTCACAGGTTCTGATGGAAGCTGCATAAACCCAGTTTGATCTAGGATATAAAACCGAAATAAATAAAGGCGCCGCTTCGCGCCGCCTTTATTTATTTCGGTTTTAATAACATTAACACGATGATTTACAGCCCAATAATACCAAAACACAAAATGGCGTAGCCATTTTGTGTTTTTAAAACCCTTATGGGGTTTGGGTTTTAATTCACAGAAGTGTTGCCACACTTTTGTGAATTGGTATAAAATAGCTGCGGCGCGAACCGCAGGTATTTTATTGGGCTTATCTAAATTATTAAAAAAATACTATAATTGCCAGATAATTCTAGTTAAAAATCATAAAAGAATGACGCTGATTGTCAGAGGATATCGACCACGAAAGCGCGATCGCCGTTCTGCAATTGTTGGGTTTACATTGCTCGAAGTCCTTGTGGTGATGGCGCTGATAGGTGTCTTGGCATCGATCGCTGCACCATCTTGGTTAGGATTTGTCAATAACCAAAGACTTAACACCGCCCAAAGTCAAGCACTTAGCACTCTGCGCCTAGCCCAAAGTAACGCTAAACGCACTCAAGTCATGTGGCAAGCAACTTTTAGGAATATGCCTGACTTTGCCCAATACGTAGTACATCAAGCTCCTCCATCGTCAATGACTAAAGAATATTGGGACAACCTAAATTGGCAAAATTTTGATGGAGGCGTACGAATTGTTGAGAATACTGAAACACAGCCGAGAACAACATTTACTCAACTGACTGTAGTCCCAGATCCAAACGTATATCGAGTTCAGTTTAAAGCCCAGGGCAATCCTAACGGGCTGGGAGAAATGGGTCGGATCACTTTTGTGAGTAGATCAGGCGATCGCAAAAAATGTGTGATTATTTCGACATTACTAGGCTCTATGCGTTTAGCAGAAAACGAAGAATGCAATCAAACCTAAAAGGAACCAATTTTTAGTGGCGCGACTTCGCCGCGCCACTAAAAATTGGTTCCTCTTTCGTTGGCTTGAGCTAATCAGAAAACTGCTTACAAATTGAGATTAATAAGTTCCTGCCTTATTTGCAGTATCTTTAAGATTGGCGTTAAAGAACATTGGAATGAACTTCTCGACAAAAGAAGAAGGATCTTTATCCCATGCTTTCTTGACTAGATCGATTCTGGTCTTTTGCAATTCAGAAGAGAACAAAGTCTGAGGAAGTTGATCGATCAAATACTGTGGACGCTGCCATAGTGGAAGTGTATCGGCAATTTTCATCAAGTTCTCAACGCGGCGAACTTCTGCACCAGCTAGAACATCCATTCCTGACTCATAGGCAGCTTGCTCGATCGCAGCATATTTGCGCTTAGCATTATCCACCTTGGCGTGGAGAGCTTCACTCTTTTTCGCAATTTCCGCTAGCTTACGATTGCCCCAACGAACGTGCGCCACTTCTTCTGGCAAGATCTTTTCGATGGTTTCACGAACTTTGATATTTTCAGGAGTCTGCTCAGACTTTTGCAAGGCGCGAATATGCGCGGCGAAATATTCACAACCCCGCTTTTCAGTTACATTGATGGCGGCGAGGGATTCGATGATGCCATCTTCAGCAGTAGCGATCGTGTCATGGCTAATGAAGCGCTCAAACTCATCGATATAGGAAGTCCCTGGAGGAGTGCCGATATCTTCGCCAAGTTCGTAGAGTAAATCAGTTAGCCAAAGAGCATGACGAGCTTCGTCCGCAACGTGATGCGATAAATCTTTAATTAAGTCGCGAGGCTTGCCATCGAGTCTTTCGATGAGGTCGGTTAAGTCTTTGCAACTACGCTGCTCATTAAAGCGGTAGCGATTGATTGTGACCATATGGATCTCGCGCTGGCGCACCACTTGATCGAGGATGTCTTGGGCGCTTAGCTGTCCGCGAAGTTTACGGGGATATGCAACAGTCATTTTTTAAACCTAGATAATAACGGTAGGATAATTTGCGCTATGCGCCGCTCATCCTATAAAGATTTTAATCTTAAATTGTAAAGAAGTGTGAAGACTGAACCAATTACGCATTTATCTACGCCCTACGACTGGCTCGATCGCTCATTAGACTCCATCCACAAAGCTAATTGGTATCGCTCTACGCAAACTATAACTAGCAAAGCAGGGACGATCGCAAAAGTCGATGGGCGCGAGATGTTGATGTTTGCTAGTAATAACTATCTGGGCTTAGCAGGCGATCGTCGTTTGATTGATGCAGCGATTAGCGCTACAGAAATGTATGGCACTGGCTCGACAGGCTCGCGTCTGGTGACTGGGCATCTAGCTTTGCATGAGGAGTTAGAAACAGCGATCGCCGATCTTAAAAATACGGAAGCGGCATTAGTTTTCAGCTCTGGTTATTTGGCAAATTTGGGAGTGATCGCAGCCATTGTGGGAGCGCGAGATTTGATTTTGGGTGATGAATATAATCACTCTTGTTTGAAAAAGGGCGGCTTACTCAGCGGTGCAACGGCGATCGATTATCAGCATTTGAATTTGACGGATCTCACTGCCAAATTGCAAGCAAATCGTACCAAATATCGCCGTTGCCTGATTGCGACTGATAGCATATTTAGTATGGATGGCGACCTTGCGCCATTGCGGGAAATTATAGACTTAGCACATCAATACGATTGCATGGTGTTAGTCGATGAAGCACATGGGACTGGCGTATTTGGCGATCGCGGTGGTGGTCTAACAAATGCACTTGGTATTCAGCAAGATTTAATCCAAGTGGGAACTCTGAGCAAAGCATTGGGAAGTTTGGGCGGCTATGTTGCTGGTTCCGCTAAACTCATCGATTTTTTACGCAATCGGGCGGCGACTTGGATTTATACGACAGGGCTTTCGCCTGCGGATACGGGCGCAGCGATCGCAGCGATTAAGATTGTCAAAGCTGAGAATGCTCTCCGTGAAAAGCTTTGGCAAAATGTGGGATTCTTGAAACAAGGTTTACAAGATTTGGGTATTCAAGCGATCGCCCTTGATTCGCCAATCATTGCGATCGAGGTAGGCGACATAGCTAAAACTCTGCAAATGGCAACAAATTTACGCAAAAATGGAATCTTTGCCCCTGCGATCCGTCCGCCCACTGTGCCGACTCCACGCATCCGTTTAACCCTAATGGCAAGTCATACCCTCGAACAAATGCAGTATTTGATGCAATGTTTACAAGCTTGGTAAATTTTGATATTCAGACAATGACCTTCATGCTAGGAATTGATGCGACTTTGCAAGTATTAATACTAGGTTTCTTAAGCTTGTTGGTAAATCAATATCGCGGAATCAAAACCTACACGATCGGCAGGGCTTTTACAACAACTGGCTTTCTAATCAGCTTAAGTAAGGTCTTCCCTCTCTCCTTCACATTAGTTATAGCGGGGATTTTCCTTTTAGTCGGCACTTCTATTTCTTGTGTCGGGGTTTCTCAATTTACAGACAAAAAGATTAAACTCCATTACCTATTTATAATTAATCTATTGTTTCTTGGTGTTCAGTTGTATTTCTTGATTTTCAAGGATGTTTTTATATATAAAACTATTAATCAAACAGTTTTTCAAATAATTATCTTTACAATATCTGCTTACTGCTTACTAACTACGCCCCATAAGAGTTTTATTGGATCATCTAGATTCATGGCGAGTGTCACGATTGCTTTATTAACGTCATTAGTTGCCAGAATTATCGGTTTAGTGAGAAATCCGCCAGAACAGCTATTTGTTTCTAATGATATAAATGCTTACACCTTGGTCGTGACGTTTTTATTCACATTTTTATTGACGGCTGGATTTATCATGATGGTTTGTCAGAGACTTTACTATGATTTGAAGGTTGCTGCTAATACTGATGTGTTAACGCATTTGCTCAATCGCCGAGCGATGATGTATCAGCTTGATATCGCCATGAATCAGTTTTACCGAAGCGATCGCACATTTGCGATTATTTTGATTGATGTCGATTTCTTTAAGCGAGTTAATGATGTCTATGGACATGATGGTGGGGATATGGTTCTCATTCATCTTTCCCAAATTCTGCAAACTAAGATGCGCAAAGCTGATTCAGCCAGTCGTTGGGGAGGGGAAGAATTTTTGATTTTGTTGCCCGATACGACTCTCAATCAAGCCCATGAGATTGCGGAACGATTACGCGCTTATGTCGAGACAAATCCCGCACCACCAAATATTCAAATAACAATTAGTTTAGGAATAGCTGTAATCCGTCAGCATGGAAATTCAGTCGAAAGCTTAATCTCGGCTGCTGATCATGCCCTATACGCAGCCAAGAAAAATGGTCGCAACTTAGTAGCGATCGCCAACCAAAGTTAAAAGCCAAAAAATGATGGTGGCGCGAAGCGCCATCATCATTTTTTGTGGTTTTATAAAACGCCTTTGGAACTAGGAATCGTACTGACTCGGCGTGGATCGACTTCTACTGCCATCCGTAAAGCACGGGCAAAAGCCTTGAAGGATGCTTCGATAATATGATGGGAATTGCCTTTTTCTAACAGCCTGACATGTAGCGTCATTTGAGCATGATTGACTACTGCTTGATAAAACTCGCGGACTAACTCTGTGTCATAAGTTCCCACTCGCTGATTGGGAATCACTAAGCCATAAACCAAATAGGGGCGACCCGAAAAATCAAGGGCAACTTGCACGAGAGCTTCATCTAAAGGTGCAACAAAATGTCCAAATCTGGCAATCCCTTTGCGATCGCCTAATGCTTGTCCGAGAGCTTGCCCTAACACAATCCCCACATCTTCATTGGTATGATGATCGTCAATATGCAAGTCCCCCGTAGCTTGAATATCGAGATCAATTAATCCATGGGAGCAAATTTGATGCAGCATGTGATCAAGAAAAGGAATACCAGTGTTGATATTGCCTTTACCAGTGCCATCAAGATTCAGCGCCACAGTGACTTCGGTTTCGCCAGTTTTGCGGTGGACTTTGGCAATGCGAGGAGTATCGTAGGACATAGCGCAGAAGAGTTGATAAAAGTTGTAAAGTGTCAGCTTTACTACACTTTAACCTTAAATTGCGATCGCGTTGATTGATTTAACGCATCAACTTGTAAGGGACATTGGGAAAGCCATGGTGCAGGTACTAAAAAATGATGAATCGTTTCTTGTTTATGCTTTTGTTGCTTTTGCAGCCTATTGGTTTAGGGTTGCTCTGGATTAGCTGCTTTCCAGGGCTGATCTTTAATGTGCTCTTTTATTCATTTTTCATTGGGTATATTTACGGAATCCCCCTTTTAGTTTTATTGGTATTGGTATTTCTAGTGGGGATGACAGTTATAAAGAGAATGAATTTTCTGCCTGTAAAACAAGCTAGAAGCGATCGCCAAAAACTATTAATTGCAATCCTAATGACTGTAGGTCTAACGGCTATTTTATTGAAAACCAATTTGCCCCAAATCACTGCCTTTGCGATATCAAGCTCTGCATTTGATGGGATTGTTACTGATGCTAATAAGCTCCAGTCAATCTGTAATAGCCAACCAGTTAACCAGCAGTTAGGCTTATATCACGTCATCGAATGCGATCACGACAGTCGTGGAGGCATCTATTTCAGCACTGGGAAATTTAGCACTATGGATAGCGCTGACTCTTATGGATTTGTCTATCGACCTAATCCCTATGGAAGCTATCACTTTGGTTCGGATATTTACGAATACTATCCCATGAAAGGAGAGTGGTATGGGTTTACCGCTGGTAAGCGCTCTTGACAATGAACTATGCGCTTTCCAAATGAAGAATTTACACAAAATAATTAAGCCCAAAAATATTGGGATGAGCTACGCCCATCCCAATATTTTTGGGCTTAATATTGTTCGTTTTTTCCTTGGAGTTCCCTAAAGCTTAAACAAGTTGTAAAGAGGATTTAGCAATAGCATAGACTCTGATAGGCTAAAACAGAGATGTGATCATTCTGATTGCTGACAAAACCCAAAATGAGTAATTTATCAACAAATCAAGTTTGGCACACACTTACGATCGAGCAAGCGATCGCCGCTTTGGATACAAACCCAGAGTTGGGTTTAGAGTCATGGCAGATCAGCGATCGCCAAGCTGTTTATGGGCGCAATGAGCTAAATACAAAATCAGGGCGTTCAAAGCTAAGTATTTTTGTTGATCAGTTTACTAACGTCATGTTGTTGATGTTGATGGGGGTGGCGGTTGTTTCCGCAGGTTTAGATCTGCGGGTGGGAAGCTTTCCGAAGGATGCGATCGCTATTGCTGCGATCGTCATTCTCAATGGGATTTTGGGCTATGTACAGGAGAGTCGTGCTGAAGAGGCTTTGGCAGCCCTAAAACGCATGGCGACACCAAATGTGAGGGTATTTCGGGAGGGTAAAGTTGCCGAAATCCGATCAGTGGAACTGGTCGTGGGGGATATTGTATTTGTTGATGCGGGAATGCAAATTGCAGCAGATGGACGGTTAATCGAAGCAGTAAAGCTGAAAGTGCGAGAAGGGGCACTTACAGGTGAATCACAGGGAGTGAACAAGTTTGCCAATCAGACATTTGATGAAGATGAATCTTTAGGCGATCGCCTAAATATGCTTTATCAGGGGACAGAAGTACTGCAGGGACGGGGAATGATACTAGTCACGGCAATAGGAATGCAGACAGAATTGGGAAAGATTGCTAATTTACTGCAAGATGTGGAACTAGAAGAAACTCCATTACAAAAACGCATGGGTGAGCTTTCACAGGCCCTAGTTATTTCTTCTCTGGTGCTAGTAGCGATCGTGGTTGCGGTAGGGCTATGGCGCAATGGTGACTTTGTGAAGTTGCTAAATACATCTTTAAGCATGGCAGTTGCGGCTGTGCCAGAAGGTCTACCAGCCGTGATTACCGTGACACTTGCCCTCGGAACACAAAGAATGGTGCGCCGCAAGGCTCTGATTCGCAAGTTACCTGCGGTAGAAACATTGGGTTCTGTGACAATGATTTGTTCGGATAAGACAGGCACATTGACCCAAAACAAAATGGTTGCCGAAAATATTTTCACTACTAATTATGCTGCCCAAATCAATGGAACTGGTTATGAACCTATTGGCGAATTTGCCCTCTCTCGATTAGCAGGAGATATGCTAGCTAGTGATCTCAATATTTATCAATGTCCAGAATTACAGATCTTACTAGCGGCAAGTGTAATTTGTAATGATTCCTATTTACAAAAGGGAATCGTCGAACAAATAAGCGATCGCCCCTCTCCACGAGGCAAAAAGGACTCAAGCCCCTTGCCTATTCGCGCTCCAGAATCACTATGGAAAATCATCGGTGATCCTACCGAAGGCGCGTTGCTAACCTTGGCAGGGAAAGCGAATTTTTGGCAGTCACAATTTACGCAATATTTCTCCAGAGTTGCTGAGATTCCATTTACGCCAGAGCGAAAACTGATGAGTGTGATCGCCATCATCAATGATATGGATGCTGAAGATACCCCTGAAGTTTTGAGAATGATCGCGGCTTTATTACCCAATAAACCTTACATTTTGTTTTGTAAAGGTTCTCCTGAGCTAGTATTAAGTCGATGCGATCGCATTCAAATAGATAAACAAATCGGTTTGATTACAACTTCCTATAAAACAGCTGTTAATATTCAAAATACGCTACTTTCTTCTAAAGGAATGCGTGTATTAGGATTTGCCTATCTTCCCCTAGAAAATTTACCGACAGAAGATGAACTGGCTGATGTAGAGAAGAGTCTGGTTTGGTTAGGACTAGTGGGCATTCGTGATGCTCTACGATTGGAAGCAGCGGCGGCAGTGCAAATCAGTCGTAATGCAGGAATTCACACAACGATGATTACAGGCGATCATCAACTGACTGCGCAAGCGATCGCTCGTGATTTAAATATTTTTTATCCAGACAGCGATCGCGTATTAACTGGGCAAGAAATTGAGCTAATGGATGATGATGAACTGACGGCGATTGCTCAGCAAACTGCTGTCTATGCTAGAGTTTCGCCAGAGCATAAACTACGAATAGTCCAAGCATTACAACGAAGCGGTGAAATCGTTGCCATGACTGGTGATGGAGTGAATGATGCACCTGCTCTAAAACAGGCAAATATTGGAATTGCCATGGGCATTACGGGAACAGATGTTTCTAAAGAAGCAAGTGACATGATCTTGCTGGATGATAATTACGCGACGATTGTGGCAGCAACCGAAGAAGGACGGACGGTTTACGCCAATATTCGCCGATTTATTAAATATATTCTTGGTAGTAATGTCGGTGAAGTAATTGCGATCGCATCGACAGCCTTTCTCGGTTTTGGCGCAGTGCCGCTTACACCTTTACAAATTTTGTGGATGAATCTAGTTACTGATGGTGTACCAGCATTAGCATTAGCTGTGGAGCCTTCCGAAGCCGATATTATGCAACGACCTCCATTTAGCCCCAAAGAAAATATTTTCGCAAGGGGTTTAGGTTGGTATATTCTTCGCATTGGAGTTATCTTCGGTTTGCAAACAATCGCCTTAATGGAACTCGTATATAATTCTGGTAATCCATCATGGCACGAACATTGGAAGACGATTACATTCACGACGCTCTGTATTGCTCAGATGGGGCATGCCCTTGCTTGTCGTTCTGATTCTAAATTAATCATTGAGTTAAATCCAATCTCTAATCCCTATCTATTAATTTCCGTGATTTTTACCACAGGATTACAACTTTCCCTGCTATATGTGCCATCCCTACGACAATTTTTCGGTACTGATGCTCTTTCTGCTTCAGAACTCGGCTTATGCTTTGGTTTCAGTATGCTATTAGTCTTGTGGGTGGAATCAGAGAAACTCTTCTCAAGGTGGTGGAAAAAGTTGCGCTCTTCTAAATCACCTGTAAAAGCTCAGTCCTAAGTCGATGAAAAGAAAATTTCCTTGGCTGCGATCGCTACTAGTTTTAGGCTGCTTTGGTCTAGTAATTTCGTTTGTCATTCCCTTACTAGATCGGATTATTCAAATCTATCAACTCGTGGCAGCCTCTTCCCCGATTTTAGGTGGCTTCGTAGTTCTTTTAGTAATGGGATTATTAGCAGGATTATTCTTTGTTATTTGGCGATATTTACGCCTATTTCAAGCCGAACCATCTAAACCACGACCCATTCCTGAAGCTCCCACCGACAAGATTGAAGCAGCTCAAGATAGTCTCGAAGCCTTAGAGCGACAGGTAGAGCAAATCCAAGATGAGGTGATGCGACGCTCTCTAGCTGAACAAACTGAACAACTTAAAAAGAACTTCATTCGTCAAGAATTGCGTGTAGTTGTGTTTGGGGTTGGCTCCGCAGGCAAAACTTCATTAGTAAATGGATTACTTAATCTATCGCTTCAAGATGTCACCAGTAAAGGCGAAGTTGGTGCGACTATGGGAACTACTCAATTTGGTAAAGTCTATACACCTGTGAGATTTCATGGTCTGGAAGTACCGATTCAATTTACTGATTGCCCAGGGATATTAGAAGCAAGTGCCTTGGGAAGCGATCGCGAGCAGGAGGCACGAAAAATTGCTACTGAAGCAGATTTGATTGTGTTTGTCGTTGATGACGATTTACGCAGTTCCGAATATGAAGTTCTCAAAGCCCTTACTGACATCGGCAAGCGGACAATTCTCGCATTTAATAAAATTGATCGCTTAACTAAGAGCGATCGCGAAATCATTCAAACTAGTTTGCGATCGCGAGTACTAGACTTTATTGCCCCTGAAGATGTCGTTGCGATCTCCGCAAGTCCTGCGACAATTACCCTTGACTCTGGTGAAGTCGTTACTCCCAAACCCAAAATTCAACCACTTTTAGTAAGAATTCTCGATATCCTCAGTTATGAAGGCGATGAATTAGTGGCGGATAATGTTTTATTGCGATCGCAACGCCTCACGGAAGCAACTCGCGAAGCGCTCTCACAACAACAACAAGCTGAAGCTGAAAAAGTAGTTGAGAAGTTCCAATGGCTAGTAGTTGGCGTAGTTTTTGCTACGCCTTTACCAGTGGTCGATCTTCTGGCTACAGCTGCGATCAACGCCCAAATGGTTGTGGAAATTGGTAAAGTCTACGGCTGCGAAATCAATATTGATCGCGGTAAAGAATTAGCCAATTCGCTCACCCGTACTTTAGTTAGTCTCGGCATCGTCAAAGGCGTAGTCCAAATCATTACGACATTAATTTCCGTAACTGTAGTCGGGCTAGTGCTCAAAGCAACAGTTCAATCAGTTACAGCAGCCTATCTCACGCGCATTGCGGGTAAGAGTTTTATCGAATACTTTAGTCGCGATCGCGACTGGGGCGATGGCGGAATTGCCGAGGTCGTTCAGCGCCAGTTTCAACTAAATCGCCGTGATGAATTTCTCAAAGCTTTTGTCCAAGATGCAGTTAGTCGGGTGATGGTCTTAATCAAGCAATCGTAGAGATACCTCTTTTATCCCAAATCAGGAAATGGCTACGCCATTTCTTGATTTAAAAAAATTTACTTGGTTTGGGTTTCAATTCGCAAAAGTGTTGTCACACTTTCGTGAATTGGTATTATTGCGGTTGTCAAATGAGTACGTTCTCATTTGACAACCGCAATAATCCTAGTAATGGTTTTGAGTTTTCATTTTGCCTACAGCAAAATGAAAACTCAAATAAGTATAAAACCCAGAACTAGAGTGGCGGCGCATCGCGCTGCAACTCTAGTTCTGGGTTTTGTGTTAATTGAGCTTAGGACAAGCGGCGGCAGCAAAACTTGCGGTTGGACATTGTTGCTTTAAACATGGTTGATTATGGTCAGGATCATCTTCTGGATTGAGGGGAATTTGACCAAAAATCATTTTGCAACTCAGATCTTCAAAGTTGGGGGTCATGGTGAGCGGAATCCCAAACTTCTCAGTAAAAAATTCTTGAGTAGGAACTTTACACATATTGACACACATGCCTACGCAGCCACTATCTACCAAATAACGACATTTTTTAATCTGTACTGCCGAAGGTTGCGATCGCACTGTTCCATCTTCCAAAATTATCTCAGCTTCAGCTAATTCACAGGGACCGACTAGCCACTCAAACATTTTGGTCGCAAACCACGCATTAAGAACGCATACCAATCTTGTCGGAGAAAAAAAAGTGCGAATTGCCCAGAGTGCTGGGGACGGTACTAACGATTGCAGCACCTGAGCCACAATTATTTGCTGCTCTTGGGCATTACGCCCTTGCATAATTTGTTTCGACAAATCGACAAAGCCATCATAGCCCCCGATTTCAGTTCCCTTGCCCAGAGCCTGTGACATCTTGAGAGAAAATAGCCAAATAAACATGCGATCGACTAAATTGTCTTTGTATTCATCTTTAGCTATAGGTTGTAAGGCTTTAGGCTGCATAGATTCCTTTAAATCAGACTACCAAAAATTTCTATAACGATTTTAACTGAATTTATAATCATACTCCTTTCCCAGAGAATAATTAGGCGTAAGCGGCTTCGCCGCTTACGCCTAATTATTCTCTGGGAAAGGAGTAGATCGAATTAGTTAGGACATAAATACCTACGCTAAATTATACCGAGATACTTAAAACTAAAAAGAGAGTTGCTGCGCGTAGCGCTGCAACTCTCTTTTTAGTTTGGTTTTTAAATTAGAAATCTAGCTAATCCATTCGGGAATTGCTTCTTCTTTGGTGTTAGTCCGTCGCTCAAGGGTTTGACGCTCGAACTTCATGTGAATAGCACGATTTTGTTCTCCATCCGCAGCAACGGCAAAGATTGGATAATCTTGAATGCCATCTTGGAAAGAAGTATGGAAACGGAATGTACCATCTGGATTGAGCTTGATAGGACGACCGCCAATAGTAACTGAAGCATCAGGCTCAGTTGCACCATAGACAATCAACTCAGCGTCAGCAACCAACCAGAACTGGCGAGGACGAATAGGCGCTTCGCTAGAGAAGAAGCTGTAGCTAGACATGCCAATGCCAGAGTAGTTAATACCACTTGCACTGACTGCACCTGCCGCACCCGCAAACAAACCTGCACCAGAGGGGAAGACGTAGGAGCTAAGAGACTGAGGAGCCATAGCTTCATGCTGCATAGAGCCATAGAGAGAGCCAGAGATTCTCTGAATTTCTGCTTCACGGGCAATATTGAAGATTTCGTCGTAGGAACTATCGCTAGTTGTCGTTGTTTCTTCGGGCGCAGGTGCAACCTTCTTGGCGGGAGGAACCAGAGTGAAGAAGGTTTGACCCTTAAGAGTTTGATCCCAAGGAACAGTAATAAAGTTGTCTTCGACCCATTCCGAAGGAAATACAGGGGGAACGTGAACTACTTTAGAGCGGGTTAGCACTAACCAACGACCATCAGCACAACGATAGCCAAGTTCAGCTACATAATCGCGATCACTAATAGGAATTGGCAAATACCATTCGCGAGCGAGTTCATCGCTGTTATATTCCTGTAAATTATTAGGAGTTTGGTAATCCAAATTAACATCGGTGGCATCATATAAACGGAGTGCCAACTGCTGTCCGCCTTGCTTTCTCAATTCCTCTTTCTGAGAATTAGGAACATCCCAATATACGTAAGCCCATTGGGGATCACGAGGTAATAGGACAATTCGGCTTTCACCGTAACCACTTGGCAAATCACCGATACTTTGATCAATGGCAGCAAGCGATTCTAGATTTTCTTCTGTTTCTTCACTACCGACATTAAACTTTGATGCTTCCACGATTTCTTGTGTCTCCGAGTTACTACGATCTGCTTGGTTTGAGGCTGCACCTTGAGCCGTAAGAATAGTTTGGATATCAGCTAGTAACTGAGATTTTCGCATTCGACTGTAACGAGAAATCTCTAGCTCTGCTGCTACTTTTCGAAGCTGACGCAAGGTCATTTCTTCTAGGGGAGGACGTTCCCTCGCCATATAATTAACCTCCAACTGCTTTTAATTGTGTCTACCTCAGTTGCTTGGAACTGAGAATTCGGTTTGTAGCTAAGTACATTTTGCCAAATTTTCTGAGAAGGTCAATGGCTGGAAGGGCTATCTTCTATTGGTTTAGACTGATTTTTAGAGTGTTTTCAGTACAAATACTCAGCCAAAACCAAATACCTGTAATTGTTGTGGCGATCACGTGAGCAAATTTAATAGGGGATCGCAATGTTAGGGAATCATGACATTGTGATCCCCTCCTTTTGATACTAGGGGAGTTTGCCCGAAAAGCCATAAGATTAAAGGGACAACAAATTATGTACTTTTATAAATATGAAGGCAAAATACGAGTCTTTATCTAAGTCTCTAAAAGTTTTAAAAAGCGCTTTACAAGGCTTATGTCGATCCGCGATCGCGTTTGCATTAGTTGCTTTAGTAGTACTTGGCGGTTTTACTCCAGCAGCTAATGCTGCCTTATTTGCCAAAAAGGGTGAATCGTTATCAACGAAAGAAATACAAACACTTGTCAATGCAGGTTTGACAGGTAATTACGTAGCTGATACGACCGATACTCTGAAAACTTTGCGTGAAGCTATTAGTCTTGCTGAAGATGCTGAAAACCGTGCTGCGGTAAAAACTTCAGCAAGATATAAAATTAATGCCTACGTATCTCGTTATCGAGCTGATCGTGAAAAAAGTGGTTTGTATTCCTATACGACAATGTTAACAGCGTTGAATACGTTGGCAGGATACTACAATGGCTCGAACAAGCGAGCTGTGCCTGCGAAAGTCCGAGATCGCCTATTACAAGAGTTTGACCGTGCTGAAGCTGCTCTCGCTCAAGGTCGTTAATTTTATTGTTGGGAAACGGCACTCATTGCGGTTTTCACATTGGCAAGCTCAATGTGAAAACCGTAAGCCAAGAAAAATATGGTGTTTTCATTTTTAAACTTTTGTAGACAATTTAAAAAAGAAATATTAAATTTTCCTAAAAGCGTAAGAGTATAACTAGCTTGAGGATGACTAAACTTGGCAACAGGATTGGCAACAATATATGAGGCTCTGCATCAAGCCCCACAAACTCATGAGTTTGTCGAAGAGTTGCACCAAACTGATGCGAAAGAATTCTGGTATCGAGCGATCGCTGTCCTCCAGCAATTTTCTATTCAGAGCCAGCTTAAAGGGCTGATGCTGACTCATCATCCGTATATTTTCCCGAATGTAGCCTATCGCCAGCCTGAGTTACAAGCTTGGGTATTTACTACCAGTAAATCTTCATTATTCCCGACTGCTTCCTTGCCGATTGGAAACACGCAAATTGTCTCGATCCCCAAAGCAGATAGTCTTAATCAAGAATGGTTTTGTATTTTAGTTACTGAGAATTTTAGTTTCTTAGTACTATCATCAGCAAAAAGTCACACCTGCGTTTGGTCACTTCATCCTATTGCGATTCAAGCTGCGATCGCAGTACTTTTACCCAGAATTCGTCGCGCTGAACATCAGACTTTATTGCAGGCTAAGCTACAAAAATTTCCACTTGTATTGCCGTCTTATCAGATAATGGCAAGATTTGGTGCAGTTTTGATGGCGCAATCTTCGATTCATCAAGAGTTGCCGATCCCTGAAATTCAAGAAGTCGATATTATCAAAGCTATTACTCATGAGGTGCGCACTCCGCTTACTACGATTCGGATGTTGGTGCGATCGCTAAAGCGGCGTAAGGATATATCGGCGGAAGTGAAAACACGATTAGATCGAGTTGATGCTGAATGTACAGAACAGATTGAAAGATTTAATCTGATTTTTGAGGCGGCGCAACTCGATAGTTACCCGATTATGTTGGAAGCGACACAAATCGAAGATATTTTGAGCGATGGATTTATGCGTTGGCAGGAACATGCAGGAAGAAGACAGATTTCTCTAGAAATGATTTTACCTACGGAGATTCCTGCGATTTATAGCAATGGCTTACTGCTATCTCAAGTTCTCAATGGTTTAGTCGATCGCTTAGTTCGTAGTTTTCCACCCGATAGTCATATTCAGCTAATCCTAACCAGTGCGGGTGAATATCTAAAATTACAGTTTCAATCGCAGGTAACACGACAAGGTGGAGGTGATTTACCATTGCTCAAAGCCGTTGGGCAATGGCTAATGCTCCAACCTGAAACAGGAACCTTAAGTTTGAGTTTGCCAACTACGAAGACCTTGCTAAAAGCTCTAGGAGGTAAGCTTACCGTGAGAATGCATTCCACCAGCGCAGCCTTTGATGGCGAAATTCTAACAATATTTTTGCCATTTATTTGAATATTAGTTTAACCGTAGAACTTTAAGATATATTGAGCAAAATCGTCTGACCAATTTCCCAATGAGTGACGAGCTATATAAATTACTTTTAATAGATGCCGATCGCATTTTTCGGATGGGGATGCGATCGTGGCTAGCTCAATTTTCAGATTTGGAAGTGGTGGAGGAAGGGGAGACAGTTGCCGAAGCTGTAGGGATTTTACAAGGAGAATTAGATTTTGATTTAGTAATTCTCGATCTGAATTTAGGTGCAAAAAATTTGGAGTTAGGAGAAAGCAGTCAGCAATCTGGTTTAGATCTATGCCAGCGATTAAAATTTGAATATCCCAAATTGCCAATTTTGCTGTTGAGTTCTAGCCAATCTCCTGAATTGGTGCGGACAGCTTGGCAGGTTGGGGTTGAGGGATTTTGCCTAAAGGGGACTAATCCTGACGAATTAATTATTGCTATACGCCAAGTTGCTTCAGGAAGTCGATATTTGAGCGATCGCATTCGACTCAGTACTGAGCCATCAGCTCAATTCAATCAATCCGATTCCCTTCAAAAAAACTTGCCTGAGCAGACTGTAGTGGCGATCGTACGGCGTAATTTCTATTTGTCGGGAATAAGAGGAATTGATCGAGTATTAGCTGAGGTGAAGGCAAATTTGGCTAATACCAATAATTATCAGCTTGGTGATCAGATTACCAAAATGGTTCTAGCGGGACAGGCGCGAGAATTACAAGCTGCACGTTGGTTATTTAATCGCCTATGGGGACAAAAAACAGCGCCAGTTAATGATACTGCAAGTAACGTCCCTAGTATTTTTGAGGAGATATCTAAACCTAATCTGGAAATCAGCGATCGCTTAGCTGATACATCACAAAATCAGTCTGAACAGAAATCAAGCAATAATGCTTTAGCCGTTCAAGCGAGTCTATGGGATAAGACAGTTAACAAACTGCAATCTAGCTTATTAAATTCCAGCAAAACGCCTTTGGAAATTGATGTTTTAAAAGATGAAAAAAAACGTCAGCTTCTTTATATTGCTTTGCGACAAATTGAACAAAGTATTACTGATTTACGGTTTTCTCAAATTAGTCCGTCACAGTTAGAAGTAAAAATACCTGACATTTTAAAAAGTATTTGGCAGGAAACTGTAATTAATTTCTTTGGTAAATATTACGCTCTGAATGATCTTGCTAATATTGATACTGAAGTTAATGTTGTAGATGTTTTGCTTAATGATGTAGTAATCATACAAATAGAATTTTTAGATAAGATCCCTCAATTTGATAATTTTCTATCACATTTATTGTTTGAGACGGAATTAGTAGTTGATAATTCTACTGCTGCTATAGGAACAACTGAAGCGATGCAGAGGTTAGAGTTAATCTTAGATAATTTGATTATTCAAATTGCTAATGCTGTAATTCAACCACTTTTAAATAATTTTGCAAATGCTGAAGAAATCAAACATAATTTCTATCGTTACAATCTACTTGCGACTCGTGAAATAGAACGGTTTCGCAATGATTTATCTTGGAAATATCGCTTAGAAAAGTATATTACTGACCCACAATTAATCTTTGAAAGTCGTCATATGTTGTTGACATTTGCCGATCGTGGGATCAAAAAAGTAAGTATCTATACGCCTCGCAATCAGGAGTTGCAAAACCTAGAAGGTGTAAAACTTGCGGTAACTTTGGCGCTGGAACTACAAGATGCGATCGCTCCTCGCCTAAAATCTGCGATCGCCTTTATTGGTAGTGGATTTGTGTATGTGTTAACCAATGTAATCGGGCGTGGGATTGGCTTGATTGGGCGCGGTGTGGTGCAAGGAATTGGCAATGCTTGGCAAGATAGCCGAACCAAAAAGTAAGTTGCTATGCTTTGCATGGCAACTTACTTTTTGGTTCGGTTATTCTAAAGGGGCGTAATGATTTGTTGGACTAAAATATTTTTCTGGATTTTGCCCATCGCATTGCGGGGGAGTTCAGTGACAAAAAATATTTGTTTAGGGCATTTGTAGGCGGCGAGACGAATTTTGCAATGAGCAATTAACTCTTCAGGTGTAATATTGATTGCTTCTTTAATGGCGATCGCAGCCACGACTTTTTCGCCAAAATCATTATCGGGTAAACCCACTACTGCTGATTCTTTGACAGATTCGTGGGATTCGAGAACATTTTCGATCTCTTTGGGATAGACATTAAATCCACCAGTGATAATTAGTTCCTTAGCGCGACCGACTAAGTACAATCTATTGTTATCATCAGGAGCTTGAAATCCGAGATCGCCTGTGTGAAACCATCCATCAGTAAATGATTCTGCTGTTTTGTCTGGCATTCCCCAATAGCTTTGAAAGACATTTGCGCCACGTATCCAGACTTCACCGACCTCTGCGATCGCAACATCTTTACCTTCAGGATTAACTATCCGAATTTCTACACCTTCTAAAGGGAATCCAACACTCTTGGCTTTACGATGTTCTGGCGCAATGTGATTTGAGGCATTCATTCCTGTTTCGGTCATGCCGTAGCGTTCTAGAATGCGAAAACCTGTAATATTTTCAAATTGATAGAACTGTTGATCGCTCAGTGGTGCGGAACCACAGACGAATAGGCGCATCTTCTGTAAATTTGCCTGAGATTCCAATTTTCCACACTCATTGATCAGTCGTTGATAAATAGTGGGAACGCCCATGAACAAAGTACAGCTTTCTGATACTAAGGTTTCCCAGACTTGGCGCGGTTCAAATTTCTCGAACATGATCATGGTTGCACCTGCGTATAGACAGCCCAGCGCTGCAACATTCAATCCATGCACATGAAATAAGGGCAAGACATGAAGCAAAATATCGCGATCGCTCCATTCCCAAGCTTTGTGCAGAGCTTTCATATTGGCAATAAGATTACGATGAGAAATCGCTGCGCCTTTGCAACGTCCCGTTGTGCCTGATGTGTAGCAAATCATTGCAATATCATCACCACCTGCGGGGTATTTTGGAAGAATTACTTCAGGCGTTGATGGAAGCAATTCTTCTTTGAGTAGGATTTTTAATTCTGTTAAATCTTGAATTGCCGATCGCACTTTGCTGAGAAGCTCACTATTAGTTACAAACAGTGAAGTACCTGAATCCGTTAAAAAATAGACAATTTCTTCAGGGCGATAATCTGGATTTAGAGGTAGAGAAATTGCGCCGATGGAGAGAACTGCAAAGTGTAAAAATAAAAACTCGATGCATTTTGGCAGTTGAATTGCTACGCGATCGCCTTTTTTGATACCTAAGCGATCGAGGCTAGCTGCATAATTGTATACTTGGCGATCAAATTCTTGGTAAGTCCAAGTTTTGCCTGCAAAGATGATCGCTGGTTTGTCGGGGTATTTTGCTGCGGTTTCGGAAATTAGCCGAGCTAAATTCATGACTATATTTACCTAAATTTTTTTAATATAGCAATCACTCAGTAAGGTGGGCATTGTCCACCTTACCTATCTACTTTGTGCTGCTCCTAATTTTATACATAAAATCAAAAAAAGCGAGTAGCGAAGCGCTGCTATTAACTTTTTGGGATCAAATTTATCTACAGCGATAGACTGATGCTATGGCTAACTGTGCGATGATAATTTTAACTATCTTGTCTTTAGGTTTTGTTGACTGTGAATACCGTTCGTACTGTTTCTGATACTAAAAAAGATTTTTATTTAGCCTTCCCCAAGCCAGTCAATCAAGTCTATAGACGGGTTGTAGATGAGCTTTTGGTGGAAGTCCATCTGCTGAAAGTAAATCAAACATTTGTTTATGATGCAATTTTTGCATTAGGTTTTGTGACAACTTTCGATCGCTTTACGGTGGGTTACAAGCCTGAAGCCGATCGCTTTGCTGTGTTTCATGCATTATGTTCAGCTCTACAATTCGACTCCGATCGCATTCGCCAAGATGCCACAACTCTGAGCGACTTAGCTACGCGATCGCCCAGTGACATTAAAACCCTATTGACCAATTTAGACTCTGGCATTAACCTTGAACCTTTGTCTGGGCAATTACACACGATCGCTAGCAAAGAAAATTTTAAATACAGTCGTCTGCTCGGTGTAGGGCTATATGCTCTGTTAGAGATCAGCGATCCCGACGATATTTCCGATAGTACTAAGCGTGAAGAAGTAATCAAGTTAGTGGGTGAAACGCTGAAATTTGGTAGCGATCGCTTACTGAAAGATATTGATCTATATCGCTCTAACCTCGACAAGATCGAGCAAGCACGTCAAATGATTGCTGACATGGTGGAAGCTGAACGCAAAAAACGTGCTCAGAAAGAAGCAGCATCTATTAGTACTGCAACTGCCGAACCTGCAAGTGACAATCCAGAAACTACAGCATAAAATAAAAAATGGAAGGCAACGCCTTCCATTTTTATATGTGATTAATCATGTCAAGCTTAGAACCGACTTTAATCGTGATCATGACAACTTTCCCTGAAATTAATCAGGCTCAAAGTACTGCCAATTTATTGGTTGAAGAAAAACTCGCTGCTTGTGTGCAGGTAATGCCTGCCATGATGTCTACCTACATATGGGAAGGTAAACTTTGTCATGAGTCCGAACATTTAGTCTTAATCAAAACCTTACAAACTAATTACGATGCGTTAGCAAGTAGATTGCGATCGCTACATCCCTACGAAACTCCAGAGATTATTGCCATACCTGCGATCGCAGTTGATCGCGACTATCTTCTCTGGGCAAGCTCTACTTTGTAAAATTAAAGAACCAATAAAGTTGTGTGGCGAGGTGGATCTGCGCCACACAACTTTATACCAATTAACAAAAGTGTAGCCACACTTTTGTTAATTAAAACCCAAACCCAATAAGACCAAAGCACAAAATGGCTACGCCATTTTGTGCTTTGGTCTTATTGGGTTTGGGTTAAGTGCAAGGCGCTATACGCTTGCTCTAAAGCCTGTATTAATTCCTTGATTTGAATAGGTTTGCTCACATAATCTTGCATTCCTGCTTCTAAGCACATCTCGCGATCGCCTTGCATGGCATTGGCTGTTAGCGCAATAATCCAAGGCTTCTGGGTAAACTCAGCAACGATTCTTCTTGTTGCGGTTAATCCATCCATTTCTGGCATATATACATCCATCAGAATTACATCATAGTTTTGGCGATATATCGACGCTAAAACCTCTGTACCATTAGCCACGACATCAACACGATATCCCAAGCGATTGAGAAAACGGGTAGCAATTTTTTGATTGACAATATTGTCTTCTGCTAGCAGAATCTTTAAAGGGAATTTGTTCGCGAAATTTACATCAAAAAGTGAAATATCTTTCTGTTTTGCTTGACTTCTCGTTTGAGAATTATTGCTACAGAGCTTTAACAAAGAATTATATAACTGCGATCGCTTAATTGGTTTGCTCAAACAGGTTGTGATTGGATCAGGACTAAATAAATCACAACTGAAGGAATGGGAGAGCAAAATCATTGGTAGTGAGCTTGATTTCATTCGCATTAACTTGCTGACATCGCAATTGTCATACTTATCATTAGAACTATCTGCATTAATAGTAATTGGAATGCCAGTATCAACAATTGCTAGATCAAATTGTTTGTCACTCTGTAGCCATGTAATCACTTGCTCACTAGAGTTAGTTGCTAGCACTTCCATTTGTAGTATTTGAGTAAATATAGTCAAGCTTTCACGGCTAATGTCATTATCTTCAAGAATTAAAATGCGTTTTCCGACAAGACTTAAATCCCATTCTTTAGGAATTACTGTATTTGTCTCGGCTACTGTAGATATCGTAAAAGTAAAAATAGAGCCAGCTCCGACTTCGCTCTCCACAGACATCTCGCCACCCATTAGTATAGTTAATTGATTCGCGATCGCTAATCCTAGCCCTGTACCACCATATTCACGAGTTGTGGATGAGTCTACTTGGCTAAATGGCTTAAACAGAAGTTCGTAGCGATCACTGGGAATGCCAATACCAGTATCTTTAACTGCAAATAGCAATTGATGATATGGATGTTGCTGATCAATTTCTTTTACTGATACTCTCAATGTCACTGATCCTTGAGATGTAAATTTAACGGCATTGCTAAATAGATTGACTAATATTTGTCTTAAGCGGGTTATATCACTAACAATACATTCAGGTACATCAGTATCTATGCAGTAAGCTAGCTCAATCCCTTTAGTAATAGCAGTAGAAGCTAAAAGATCTAGGGACTCTTCGATGCAATGTCGTAAGATAAAGGGATGATTATCTAGGGCTAATTTCCCTGATTCAATTTTTGAGAAGTCAAGAATATCGTTAATAATTGTGAGTAAATTATCTCCGCTCGATCGCACAATTTCTGTGAGTTCCCGTTGCTCAGAGCTAAGTTCTGTGTCTAATAATAAACTGGTCATGCCAATCACAGCATTCATTGGCGTGCGAATTTCATGACTCATCGTGGCAAGGAACTCGCTCTTAGCACGATTAGCTGATTGGGCTGATTCCATTGCCTGTAACATTTCTATTTTTGCTTGCTGGCGTTCTAGATGCATGGCTAGAGAAGATACCGAAATTCTTAATAGGCTCACTTCTACAGAATCTCGTAAGCGATCGCATAGGTAATCATGAAAGCTAAAAAAGCCCCAAAATCTACCACTAACGACAATAGGCATCATTAAGATTGAGTGAAGATTTTTAACTGTTAATATTGGTCTCTCGGCTTCAGAAATAGTTGATAACGACTCATTGATGATCTCTCCATTGGCAAGACGTGATAACCATTGCAAACTAATGATCATTTGCTTGAATTTAGTCTGTACTGATTTAGAATGGCGACTTATATTTTCATCAAACCAAGCAGAATATAGCCTGAGATCAGGTTCATCCAATTGTTCCCGCTCACAGACAAATAATTTAATACTTGAAAAATCGGAAGCTTTGCCCAGTATTCCTAAAATATTGTCATATTCCTGATTGCTGACACTTTCAGCAAGTAGATGGCGCTGGATCTCGACTAGCATAGTCAGATAGCTTTCTCTCTTTTCCAGAGCAGCGATCGCAAGTTTACGATCAGTAATATCTTTGTTTGTGCCAACCATGCGAATCGGTTCATCTTGTTCGTTCCACAAAGCTTTAGCTTGAGTTGCTATCCATTTATAAGTGCCATCCTGACAGCGCATTCGATATTCAGTTATAAAGTGATCAATTCTATGAGCAAAGTAATCTTCTTGTATCTGCAAAAGGCGATCGCGATCATCTGGATGAATCAAATCTATCCAATTAACTGGTTTTTCATTGTCAATACTGGGGTTCATGCCTAACATTGTGCGCCAACGGTCTGAGCGAAATGTGACTCCAGTCTTGATATTCCAATCCCAAATACCATCATCGGCAGCTTGGCTTGCTAACTGCCATCTTTCTTCACTTTTAAGGAGTTCAGCTGTACGTTCTTGGATGCGGATCTCTAGGCTTTGATTTACTTCTTCTATTTCATGAAACTTCTCTTGGAGAGCGATCGCCATAACTTGGAAGTTATAGCCAAGGGCATCAATTTCCTTCAGATTGCTAGATTTCCAAGCAAAGTCATTATCTACTGCAAGATCTTGTTGAAGATCTGTGGTCAGTCTCATTAATTTGGCGATCGGGCTTGCAAACCTGCGGCTAAGGAAATTTGCTGCTAACGTGGCTGGCAAAATAATTGCCAGTAAAATAGCGAGAATTTTGGTATGCAGTTGTTCAAGGACATCAATGTATGGAATTGGCGACAAACGTACCAATAGACTCCAAGGGATCTCATTATTGATCTTAACTTGCTGCAAATAATAGGACTTACGCCAGCGAGTCATGGCTGACAGTCCTTTTGTAGTTGGGAACCATTGGAACTGATCAGTCCCAATAGCGTGAATTTCTCCGCCCTGAGCCAAATCAAAAAACTGTCCCGTTTGGAAATCTGGAGAAGTACTAGAAATTATTTTATTCTGACGATCAAGGACAAAAGCCTCAGTCTTCCATGTTTTTGATTTTTCAATTAAAAAGTTTTTAATATGAGAGAGATCCAAAGCTGCAAAAATGATGCCATTAAAGCGATTGTTCATGAAGATTGGAACGGCTACATCGATATGCGAATCAGATGTGATTTCATCAGTGTGGACATCCCCAAAAGCAATGCTCAAAGAAGATTTAACCTGCTGAAAGATATCTTCTTTAAGCATTGCTTTACTGAGACTAGCTCTGGCTGAATCAGAAACATTAGGAAAAGCAGTCAAAATATTTCCTTCGGCATCCGTAGTATAGATATAGAGAAACGTTGACGTGGCTTTACCTAGGGTAGTAGTAGCAAACTGTAATCGTTCTAGATTCTGCGTATCGGAACTGATTGCGGCGAGTTCTCGCAATATCTGTGAGTTACTTTGATGCCAAAATTTTAGATCTGAGCTAAGGGAAGAAGTACTTGCACGCAATTGACTATCAATTTCAATGTTAATATTTTGTAAAGACTGCGCCCCTGTCAAAATAGCAATGGTGAAGATCGGGATAAAAACAGCGGCTAATAACAGATGAAATAACATCTGTTGGATGGTTTGTTGATTGCGATCGCCTTGCCCTTTTTGAAGCCATTGCTTTAGTGGTAGATAATTAATACATAGGCTCGCAATTAGCGCATTTAATACACCATTAATTACTTGTTTTAGAACAACTAAAACAATTGAACTAATTCCAAACTTGAGAAAGAAATAATAAAATAGACAACATAGTGGTGTGCCTATACATAGCCAATAGGACAGCACTAGCAATACTATGTTGCGCGGTTGCTTTTGCTTTCCTCGATGCAGCCCAATGCTCACCCAAAGGCTCTCTAAAATCAACAGCACTGCGGCGTAGGGCTGTCCCCAAAGAAAATAAGTATAAGTACTTGCGACCGCCGAAACCAACACCCCCATTGAGATCCCATAAAAATATATGGCGATCATTACAAAAATGCTACCGAACAACAAATCAACACCAAAAAACAAAGGTAGCCGAAAATAATTTCCTAAATACCCCAGAGTTGCAAACAATAAAAATAAGAACGTAAATCTCAGGATAGTTTTACCTTGAAACCTATCCTGAGATTTACGATTTAAAAGTTTATGCAGAAACCTTGCGATTGGCGAGAAAAAGTTCATTTAATAATCATTAATCCCAGTTAATTATTAACCATGCAAATTTGCAATAGTAAATTTTTTTAATTCAGCAAAGCAACACTTTAAAAAAATTGTTGTTTGATTAACCGAAATTGTTGTAATATGCCCCTCCTCTACAATATTCTCCCACAACAAAAGGATTAAAAATGAGAATTTTTGTTGCACTATTCCACAATTTCTATCACTAGGTTCTATCTCTGTAAACGCAAATCTTTATACTAACCATAGAAAGTGTGACTACACTTTCTATGGTTGAAAGCCGATATCTGTAGGGCTTTTGAGCTTTTATATTGCCGCAGGTAAAATAAAAAAACGATGCATCATTGGCTGACTGTAGAAACAATACTTCTATTCGCTTGTGTGATGCTATTTCCAAATACTGGTGTGGGATCTAATCCTGTAATCAAATGAAAATGTATAGGAGAAATATGTTGGGCGGTTGGCTTATTTTCCCAATCTTTTAAAAGCTCGTGTGATCGCTCTAGAAAAACAACACCACGAATAAGAGGTGTAACTCGCCAACTTTCGATTAAAACTTCAACAAGCGCTAGTTCGATTTGTGGAGGTGTGTAGGCTTGTAATAAATCTTCCAAATATTCATCAAAATCTTCATCGTCATTGCCATCTAACTGATAGCTATCGACGATGTACTTTACTCTTTGGCGACTAATCTCTTCCCATACTTCCATAACTCCCTCGGCTTTTAGGCGAAAGTAAAAAGGTGAAAGGCAAAAGTAAAAACTCTGGCATAAGAACCTTTGTTAAATAATACATTATTATGATAATTAAATAATAGTTGCGATAACTATATATTACTTCTCAGTATGATCCCTCAGAAATTGCGATTAAAAAATTTCTTGAGCTATCAACAATTAGCCTTAGATTTTAGTGGGCTGCATGTTGCTTGCATTTGTGGCGCGAATGGGGCGGGAAAATCATCATTATTAGAAGCGATTGCTTGGGCGATTTGGGGTATAAGCCGCGTGGCAAGCCAAGATGATGTGATTCATGTTGGTTCTAAAGAAGCTCAAGTGGACTTTACATTTATCGCTGGTGGTGAAGTCTATCGGGTAATTAGAACAAGATCTCGTAATAGTTCAACCTCTTTAGAATTTCAGGTGCAGAGTGAAGGCAAATTTAAATCCCTCACTGAGCGTAAGGTGCAATCGACTCAGCAGACAATCATTTCGCATCTGAAGATGGATTACGAGACCTTCGTTAATTCCGCATATTTGCGTCAAGGTCGTGCTGATGAATTTATGCTGAAGCGTCCTAGCGATCGCAAACAGATTTTGGCGGATATGCTAGCTTTGTCGCAGTATGACGAGCTTGCCGAACGTGCCAAAGACATTGCGCGAACTAGCAAAGGTGAGTCAGTAGTTTTAGAGAATATGTTGGTACATCTGCGAGAGCAAATTCAAGCAGGAGAGGCGATCGCACCGCAGTTAGAAGTTTTGCGATCGCAGTTAGCGGATTTGCAATCAAGGGAATCTCGCGATCGTCACCAATTGCAAGTTGCGGAAGAATTGCAAAAACAATATCAAAGTGTGACCCAGCAGCTAACTTGGCAACAACAGCAGCAGGCTTCACTCACTGCCAATTTGGCGCAATCATCACGACAATTAGCCATTCAGCAAAAACAATTACAGCAATTAGAATCATGTTTGACAATGCGATCGCAGATTTTGCAAGAATATGAGTGCTATCAAGTACTATCAACCCAAGAATCAGAACTAGAACGTAAGTTTCAAAAGTATCAACATCTTTGCGATCGTAGGGGAGAATTTAGTCTTAAACTTGCGAGTCTGCAAAGTGAACTCAGGGGTCAGTTAAGGCATTATCAAGCGCAATTAGAGTCACTAGTACAGCAGGAAAGTGACTTAAAAGGGATTCTGAGCCGGACTGGGGAAATCGAAGCTGCGATCGCGGAATTACACAAAGCAAGAGCCATTTTACAAGAATTTGATCGCCTCCACGCTCAATCCACACCGTTAATTCATCGTCATCAAGTTCTCAAGCATCAACTGGAAAGAGAGCATACCAAACTTGCTGCAAAACTAGAAGAATTAGTTGCGAAGCGCGAACAGTTATATTTACAAGTCAAGAATCACGATCAGTTATTAGTTAATGCTAAAGAACTAGATCGGCAAATTGTTTTATTACAAAACAAACAAGTTTATCAACAACGAGTTCATGAAAAAGGATTAGAGAGACGTGATTTTTTGGAGCGCTTAAAAACAAGATTGGCGGATAGTGAGGCTGCTTTTAATAAATTAGAATCAAAAATGCGTCAGTTAACCGTGCTGAATGCACCTTGTCCTCTTTGCGATCGCCCTCTAGATGAAGCTCATTGGCAGCTAGTCCAGAAAAAACATAAACAGGAATCTCGCGATTTGCAAGCGGACATTTGGGTAGTAAAAGAGCAGCAAGCTGCTTCTAACTGCGAAATTGAAGTTTTACGAGAAGAATATCGTAATCTCAAAAAGGAACTTGCACCACTTAATGATTTGATTCAGCGTAAAGGAACTTTGCAGGAAAGACTAAAGGCGATCGCTGAGGCAAAGCAAAGGCTAGCGCTAATAGATGCTGAGATTGTGGATTTAGGCGATTGCCTTCAGACGCAAAACTATAGCCGCGAAGCATGGGAAGAGATGGAACTCATCGATAAAAATATTTATAAATTTGCTTATGACGAAAAAAATCATGCTCTAGCCCGTGGTGACGTAGAACGTTGGCGATGGGCAGAAATCAAGCAGTCAGAATTAAAAAATGCTCAGCGTCAAGCCGAAAATCTATCGCAAAAAATTCCTGACTTACAAACCAAAATCAACCAATTGCAAGATCGTCTTACTAAAAATCTGATCGATTTAGAAGTACAACATGAACTCGAACAATGCGATCGCACTCTGACGCAGTTAGCCTATGAACCCGATAGGCATCAGCAACTCCGCGCCCAAAAGCAAGAACTCACGCCATCATTATTGCGCTATCAAGAACTCACCCGCGCTGAGCAAGAATATCCCGAACTTCAGCAACAGGTAAACCATTTACAACAAACTCAAAACGTTAATCAACAAGAATTACAAAATATCACTGCTCAAATTTCTCAATTACAGTCACAGGTCAAAACCTTACATGGCGATCATGCAATGGAAATTCAATCTTTGCGACAAAATCTGCAAAACTGGCGATCGCAGATGGATACTCTCCTCGCTCAAATTGGTAGCCTTCAGCAATCACAACAACAACTAGAGCAAAGCCGCCAACGCGAACAAGAAACGCTCTCTCAAATCGAAGTAACCCGTCAACGCCAACGCATCCACACGGAACTCTATCAAGCCTTTGGTAAAAATGGTATTCAAGCTTTAATGCTAGAAAATGTACTTCCGCAAATCGAAGTAGAAGCTAATCAAATCCTCGCTCAACTTAGCGATCGCCAATTAAATGTGAGATTTATCACCCAAAAATCTGGTAAAAAAAGCGATCGCATTATCGAAACCCTCGACATTGAAATTGCTGATACTAAAGGAACTAGACCCTACGAAACCTATTCAGGCGGTGAAGCCTTTCGGATTAACTTTGCCGTGCGTCTAGCTCTATCTCGCGTGCTTGCCCAGCGCAAAGGTAGCACTTTGCAAACCCTCATTATTGATGAAGGCTTCGGTAGTCAAGATCAGTTAGGTTGCGATCGCCTTGTCAGTGCGATTAATGCGATCGCGCCAGATTTTGAATGTATCTTGGTCATTACGCATATGCCACAAATGAAGGAAGCCTTTAACACCTTGATCGAAGTATCGAAGGGTGAGGAAGGTTCCACTGTGCAATTAGTAGGTTAGTTACAGCGCTTTGCGCTTAAACCCAAACCAAAAAACTTTAAAAGTGTCGCAAAGCAACACTTTTAAAGTTTTTTGGTTTGAGCTCTTAGAATGCGCTAACCCGAACCCATTGCTGACTCATGGTTTGCTCATAAAGAACTTCTAAGCGATCAATATTTTTTACCAGCGTATAGCGATCTAAAACCCTTTGCCTTGCCTTAATACCAATAATCTTCGCCATCTCAGGATGATCGACAAATAGTGGTAAAAGCGTGCAAAGTTGAGAAGTAACCTTATGAGAATCAAGAATAATTCCTGCTCCATTCTCAATTACTTCACCATCAGCACCCACATCAGTCGCAATGCAAGCAACTCCACAGGACATCGCTTCTAGTAGTGATAGAGATAAGCCTTCCACCAGCGAAGGTAAGATAAATACGTCTGTACCGCGCAAAATCTCAATACGTCTTTGCTCATCAGCAATATAGCCCATCCAGATAATGCTGGGATCATGACCATAAAAAGTCTTTAAACCTGCCAGTAAGGGGCCAGTACCGACGATCGCAAGTTTACAACCTTCAGGCATTCGACATTTGCGCCATGCCTTGAGTAAAGCTTCGACATTTTTCTCAGCAGCTAAACGACCTTGATAGAGAAAAAGCACATCAGCATTCAGCTCAGCCTTAATATTAGAAGCCCCTGGAGAATAGCGATCGCTATCTACACCATTGGGAATAACTGCAATTCTCGTATTGGGGACTCCTAATTTATTAAGAAGTTCTTTTTGAATATTAGAAAAGATAATAACTTGATTGTAGTCGGCTAGCGATGGCGCATAAATTTGATAGGTAAGTTGCTGCGTGCTAGAGGCAAGATTACGACGTTTCAGATCAAAGGGTTGGTGAAATGTAGCGACAAGGGGTAAATCGAGTTCGGCACAAATTTCTGGCAGGCGAAAATCGAGAGGAGATATGGCAAGGGATGCATGAATAATATCGGGCTTTAGCGATCGCAAAGAATCAACGAGAATCTTATTCGCCCTTAAAGAAGGAACTGTGTAAATGGTGGATTTGTAGAGAAATGGTAAAGCGACATCTTGAGTTTCTTGCGCATGTTCTTCTAGCTCTTCATGTTCTGAATCACTTTCTGGGGCAAAATGCATAAAGCTGACACGATGTCCGCGATCGAGTAACGCATTTGTAATCTCGCGACTATAGGTCACGTTGCCACAAGCAGGCGATTTTTTACCTAACCATGCAATATGCATGAACTACACCACATTATTACAAAGGTATAATACCAAAACTAGAGGCAGCACGAAGTGTCAACGCTATCTTTTCAGTAATTCTCATTATGAAACCGATTTTGGTGATTCCATCACCAAAGGCGATGGAATCACCAAAATCGGATTTTTGAAAGCCCGCCAACGGCGGGCTTTCAAAAATCTGATTTGTATAATGAGAATTTCTGTGCTCTTTTGGCGCTAAAAAGAATAGCTAGCACTATGTGCTAGCTATTCTTAGTTATTTTATGGGTTGCCCGGGATTTGAACCCGGAACAAATCGGTTAAAAGCCGAGTACTCTACCGTTGAGTTAGCAACCCTTTTATTGCAAGGTATGATTTATTGCAAAGTGTGAACTTTTGTTTACAAAATGCAAACTTTTCGTTTACGCGCTTGGCTAGTCTAACATGCTTTTAGCAAATTACACCAGTCAAACTAAATGGTCTTACCTCAGTAATTCTTATGGAAAGAGTCTGACCAATCAGATCAGCTAATGGTTTGCCTGTGTTGTTCTCGGTGAAGGCGATCCGATTGGTGCGGGTGCGACCCATGATTTGTAAAGGATTTTTGTGGTTTGTACCTTCGATCATGATCTCTTCAGTACGTCCTGCATAGCGGTTAGAACGCTCAGCAGCATTTTGATTAACAGCGTGGTTGAGACGCTGAAGGCGATCGCTTTTGATCTCTTCACTTAACTGGTTTTCCCAAACCGCCGCAGGTGTACCTGGGCGAGGTGAATAAGCCGCAGTATTTACCAAATCAAAGCCAATGTCGTTAACTAGCTGCACTGTACGCTCAAATTGCTCCTCGGTTTCCCCAGGGAAAGCAACGATCGCATCGGCAGTAATCGCCGCATCGGGCATAATCTCGCGAATGTCATCAATAATGCGGCGGTAGCGCTCATGGGTATAGCCCCGTGCCATCGCCTTGAGAATGTCGTTATCGCCCGACTGAAAAGGAATATGGAAATGTTCGCAAACCTTTGGTAGTTCATAGCAAGCTTTGATCAATCGTGAACTAAAGTAGCGAGGGTGGCTGGTGGCATAACGAATGCGATCGATCCCTTCGATATCATGGACGTAATAAAGCAAATCAGTAAATGTGATTTTGCCGCCGATGCCTGCGCCAATACCACCTGCTGGGAGATCGCGCCCATAGGCATCGATGTTTTGACCAAGTAAGGTAATTTCTTTATAGCCCTGCGCCGCAAGATTTTCAATTTCTTTACGGATGGATTCAGGCGATCGCGATTGTTCTCTACCTCTTACCGCAGGCACGATGCAATAAGTACAGTTTTCGTTGCAGCCATAAATAATATTTACCCAAGCAGAAACAGCACTATTACGGCGTGGTGTGGTGATGTCTTCTTCGATATAGGCTTCATCGGTGGCGACAACTTGGTTGCCATTAAATACTTGTCCCAACAGATCGCCAAGACGATTAACATGCTGTGGCCCCATGACTAGATCAAGTTCAGGAACACGCCGCATTAGGGCTTCGCCTTCTTGCTGGGCGACACAACCCGCAACGACGAGGGTTAATTTCGGATTTTCACGTTTGCGCTTGGCTTGTCTGCCTAAGTACGAATAAACTTTTTGCTCGGCATTGTCACGAATGCTGCAAGTGTTATACAAAATCAAGTCGGCTTCTTCGGTCTCTTCGGTTGACTGGTAGCCCATGTTTTCTAATACGCCTGCCATGCGCTCAGAATCCGCTTTGTTCATTTGGCAGCCGAAGGTGATGATGTGATATTTCTGAGCAGTCATGAAAGTGTTTAACCAAGCCGAAATTATTGCTGTCCTATTCTAATATCTTTCAGCATGGATTGTAAGGGTTGCTATGTGTTTGCAGCAATCAGCGATCTTATAAACCATAGCGCTTTTGGTTTAGCAGAAATTTACGTGATTTATTTGATTGAGGTGATAGCATAAAAATCATTAAAAGGATTTAGACAAGCCCAACAATCATCATGCTTTACAAAATTCCACTATTATTAACTCCTCAGCCAGAAGGTGGGTTTACGGTAACTTCTCCCCTCTTACCAGAATTAATAACTGAAGGGGAATCGATCGATGAGGTTTTAGTCAATGTTAGAGATGCATTTGAAGCGATTCGAGAACTTTATGAAGATTTAGGCAAAAAACTTCCTCATAATTTGCAATTTGCAGACCAAGATTCACCAGCCCTAATTGAAACTGTTATTTCTGCGTGATGAACTATAGAGAAGTTACTAAGGAATGAAAAACAAATAACTTGTGCAAATTAGGATAATCTCAGATAAAGAAAGAAAAGGAATAATTTTGGGTTATTACAGCGAAGAACTTGAGACGGAGATGTTGAAATTTTACGGTTCAC
>NZ_SJEE01000008.1 GCF_006937785.1 Pseudanabaena sp. UWO311 | reverse complement strand
GCAGTGAACCGTAAAATTTCAACATCTCCGTCTCAAGTTCTTCGCTGTAATAACCCAAAATTATTCCTTTTCTTTCTTTATCTGAGATTATCCTAATTTGCACAAGTTATTTGTTTTTCATTCCTTATTACTTTTAATTAGATTCTAATTTCTATTTATGAGATTTTATACTTCTGAATTTAGGGGTTGTTTTTCCTTCATGCAGAAGTATAAGCCTAAGTTTTCAGTTGTACTTTAAAAAATACTCCTATGACATATACAATTAACTCCGCCAGAAGCATTTTTCCTAACACCTTAGCTGCTGACGTAGTGCCTGCAACTACTGCAAGATTTAATCAACTTAGCCCTGAAGACCAACTGGCTTGGATTTGGTTTACTTATCTTGAGATGGGTAAAACTGTAACGATCGCAGCGCCTGGAGCCGCAAGTATGCAGTTGGCTGAGTTGACCTTGAATGAAATCAAGAAAATGAGCTTTCAACAGCAAACTCAGGTCATGTGTGATTTAGCTAATCGTGCTGATACTCCAATTTGCCGTACCTATGCTATTTGGTCACAAAACATCAAACTAGGTTTTTGGTATCAACTTGGTGAGTGGATGGAAAAAGGAATTGTTGCTCCGATTCCTGAAGGTTATAAACTGTCAGCGAACGCTTCGGCTGTGTTAGAAACTCTGAAAGGTTTAGAGCCAGGACAACAAATTACGATTCTCCGTAATTCAGTTGTAGATATGGGCTATGACCCCAACAAATTGGGCGATTATACTCGTGTCGCTGAGCCTGTTTTAGCTCCTCAAGAGGTGTCTAAACGTACTCAAGTAAGCATCGAAGGTGTAGACAATTCTACAGTCTTGTCTTACATGAACAACTTGAATGCCAACGATTTTGATGCTCTAATTGCTCTATTTCTCGCAGACGGCGCGCTACAACCTCCTTTCCAAAGACCAATTGTTGGGAGAGATGCAGTGCTGAGATTTTTCAAAGAAGAATGTCAAAATCTGGTGCTTGTTCCAGAAAAAGGTGTTTCTGAACCAGCAGAAGGTGGATATACCCAAATCAAGATTACGGGTAAAGTACAAACCCCTTGGTTTGGTTCTGCTGTTGGTATGAATATCGCTTGGCGCTTTTTGCTTGATCCTAATAACAAGATTTTCTTTGTGGCGATCGACTTGCTCGCATCTCCTAAAGAGTTGGTGAACTTCGCTCGTTAGTTTAGTTATAGCGATTTACGCTTTTGAAATCGGCGGCGCGATCGCACCGCCGATTTTATTTTTATCGTTTTAACTATTGCCTTTTGAAAATATGCAAATGTTTACCTCTCTACAAAAGGTATATCAAGGGGAAAATTGGATTGGATTATTAATAGCCGTAATTATTATTAGTCTATGGTTTTTCAGCCTATTTGAGCTTCTCGCTATTCAAATATCTGATATTTCTTGGTTCTGGTTAATTTTCTCTATTTTGGGACGTACTTATCTCCATACGGGCTTATTTATCCTTGCCCATGATTCAATGCATGGTAACTTAATTCCAAACAACAGAATTCTCAATCACCTAATAGGACGAGTTGCAGTTACAGTTTATGGATTCCTACCCTACGACCATTGCTGTACCAATCATTTTAATCATCATCGCTATCCATCTCAAAGTGGCGATCCTGATTTTTACGGTAGTGTTCCTAATCCAATATTTTGGTATTTCAAGTTCATTCGTGAATATTTTCCAATGCGATCGCTAATCATTTTCTTAGTGAATATGATAATAATTGCTTGGGGCTTAACAACCATTTTCCATGTTGCATTCACAAATTTAATATTTTTTGTCCTTGTTCCACTTGTCTTGAGTTCTTTACAGTTATTCTTTTTTGGTACTTATCTACCACATCACCAACTGTACGAAAATCCTTATTTCTCTCCGCGATTGCAAAGTAGTTACTACTCTAATCTATGGTCATTTTTTAGCTGTTACCATTTTGGTCATTATCATTGGGAGCATCATGAATATCCAAAAACTCCTTGGTATAAGCTTCATAAAATTCATTCCAAATAGAGAAGTCACTTAGCGACCTCTCTATTTTATAGAAATTTCCGATCAAACGAATCACAAATTTTTTTCGGTTCGGGTTTGAGCGCAAAGCGATGTAAACAAAAAAGCATCGCGCTGCGATGCTTTTTTGTTTGATTATGATGTTTGAGCTTTGAGCCATGCCCAAGGCAAGGCAAGCAACTTATTGGAACGAGGCACGAAGGCTCGCCGCATAAATACTTCGTAATTATTATGTTCGATCGCCTTTAAAATATTTCGATACAAAATTAGCGAAGACCAAACTGGCCATCGAGCATCCTTACATAAAGCTGAGATACCATCTTCAGCATGTTGGTAAAACTCACGCGCTCTTTGAATTTGGAAACGCATTAGCTCAGTCCAGCGCTCATCAACCGTACCGCTTAATAAGTCTTTTTCGGTATAGTCAAAATAATGCAGATCCTCAAGAGGCAGATAAATGCGTCCACGCTGAGCATCTTCGCCAATATCTCGCAAAATATTAGTTAGCTGCATTGCTATACCCAAAGCGATCGCGGCTTCAGTTGCCGTAGCAATTACCGATGGATCTTTAGTCTCAAAGCCCATAATTGCTGCTGACATTAAACCGACCGTGCCTGCGACACGATAGCAATATAAATGCAGATCGTCGAAGGTTTGGTAGCGATCGTATTTGAGATCCATCCGCATTCCAGAGATCATGTCTTTGAAAGGCTGAATTGGCATTGGGTAATGCTTGACCGTATCGGCTAGAGCAATATCCGACGCATGGATTGGATCGCCGCGAAATGTCGCCTCCAACTGTTTTTCCCAGCTAAAGAGCGTTTCTGCATCTGTGGTGTCCGCTTGCATCCCATCAACAAGCTCGTCGGTGCGACGACACCAAGCATAAATAGCCCAAACTGCTCGTCGTTTTGCTTGTGACATCAGCATCGTGCCAAGATAAAAAGTCTTGGCATACTTAGCCGTGATACAACGACAAATCTCGTAGGCTTCCTCAAGATTGACTGACTGACAAATTGCCATCGGTTTAGGCACTGACGACAGATGGATTTGACTGGTTTTCGTTAGAGGTTCGACCAAGGACTTTATTTCCAGAAGATTGACTTGCTTTGTGGATTTCCTGTGCTGTTAGCTTACCAGAAAGTACAGCCCCTTCCATACTGCCAAAAAATGGTTGTGCTGTATAGCTACCTGACAGAAAGAAATTAGCAATGGGAGTTGCTTGGGTAGGTCGAAATTTTTCGCGGTCAGGAATTGCAGTATAGATCGATCTTGGAGTCTTAACTACATGGGATTTTAGGACTTTAGCTGGACTTGGTAAATGCTTAGGAAACAGTTTAGCCAGTTCATTTAAGGTTGCATCAATAATTTCACTATTGGGGCGATCAATCCAATCAGCAGCAGGAGCGAAAACCAATTCCAGCATTGACTTGTCTGGATCTGCATACTCTTTGCAAGAGTTGCTCATATCAGAATAAACGCTGAGAAGTGGCGATCGCGAAAACAAGGTGTGATCAATATCTGTAAGCTTGCGATCAAACCAGAGTTGGACGCTGATTACGGGCACACCTTCTAAATGATTTAGTTGTTGAAAAAACGGCATCGATTGCCAAGCGATCGGCATGAAGTCTTTCATTACATCTACAGACATGGCTGACACATAAGCATCGGCAATGATTTCTTGATTTGGTGCGCCGTTAATTCCTCGAATTATGATTTTCTCGACATTTCCGTCGGCTCCCACCACAATCTGCTTTAGTCCTGCGCTAGTATGCACTTCGCCCCCACGATCAATTACATAATCAGCGATCGGTTTACAGAGGCGCTCAGGTGGTGCGCCATCTAAGTAAGCAATTCGTGAACCTTCTTTTTGTTGCAGAAACTTATTTAGAGCGCGTAGGGGAATTGTGGCTGAGATGACATCTGGGTCGATAAATTTAAGAGATTTACAAACAGCAATGAAGATGTCAGTAGTGATGTCTTTACCAATACCATGCATTTCCAGCCATTCGCTAAACGTATATTTATCCATGGACGCTACATATTTGTCACCACGGACGATCGCAGGAATCAAGCCGATCGCAAATCGGATTTTTTGATTCCAACTGAGCATGTCGTTGTTGCGCAGAATCGAGATGATAATGTTGAAAGGCGCTGGAAGGTCAGGGACATCAAACCAAGAGAGTACGCCTGGCTTTTCAGGCTGGTTAAAAATTAAAGCGTGGCGTTTCCATTGCAGACGGTCTAAAATGTCTAGCTCCCCCATAAGCTGCAACATATTTGGATAAGCCCCAAAAAAATTATGTAGCCCTGTTTCGATCCAGTCACCATCCTTATCCTTCCAAGCTGCAACTAAGCCGCCAAGAACATCATTGCGCTCTAGCAAAATCGGCTGATGTCCCAAATCGATTAAATATTTGGCACAGGATAACCCTGCTAACCCTCCTCCAGCGATCGCAACCCGCATATTCTTTCTATACCTGTACGTTAAAATTTTTATGCTTAATTATCTCCATCTTACTTTGCAAAGCTTAATAATTCACTAGTTTTTGCTAGTAAAAGTTTGAGAGGATCTCGCTTTTGTTTTAAGTTAGGGTGGCGCTCACAAAATCATCTTGGCTAGTATGGTAAAAAGTCTCATTGATTCTCCTGAGATATCCCCCACTCCATCTCGAAAATTATGGATGGCAGCAATTAAGTTTCCAATGTATAGCGTGGCGATCGTCCCGATCGCTACGGGTACTGCTGTTGCTTATCGCGATACAGGAGCAATTAACTGGATTGTGTTTTGGGAATTTCTGATTTCCGCAGTTTTGATTTTAGTCTGGGAAAATCTCTGCAATGACGTGTTTGATGCCGAAACAGGTATCGATATCAATAAAGCTCATTCAGTTGTTAACTTGACAGGCAAGAAGAACCTGATTTTTGCGATCGCAAATATTTGTTTACTCCTCGGTATCAGTGGCGTATTAGCGATTTCTTGGCTACAGCAAGATGTCGTTGTCGTCAGTGCGATCGCGCTTTGTTGTTTTCTTGGATATATTTACCAAGGTCCCCCTTTTCGGTTGGGATATCAGGGATGGGGAGAAGTTTTATGCTTTCTTGCCTTTGGCCCGTTAGGAGTATCGGCAGCCTATTACAGTCAAACTAAATCTTGGTCAATCGGATCAATTGCGGCGGCGATCATTGTCGGGATTATTACTAGTCTGATTTTGTTTTGTTCACATTTCAATCAAGTTGACGATGATCTTGCCGCTGGTAAGCGATCTCCTGTTGTGCGTTTGGGGACTAAGCGCGCAGCACAGCTTTTACCTTGGGTTTGTAGTGTCATTTATGCCATTACGGTTATTGCGATCATGCTAAACTTTTTCCCAATCTGGACTGCGATTGTGCTGATTAGCTTACCAATTGCATGGAAATTATGCTCATTTATCAGTGCAAACCATGAACGCGCCGAACTTTTACTCAACTATAGATTTATCGCTGTTGCCCTGCATTTTGTCGTTGGTTCATGCCTTAGTATCAGCTTGATTTTATGAAATTGTAATTCCCATGATTTTGCCGAATAGAATTTATCATTGCTCAGCTAGTACGGCGATCGCTGGTGGTGGAGTTAAAACCTATGTTGATGGCTTGTATGTGGCAATGCCAGATGCATTTGGTGCAGAGATCATTGCTAATCCTAGTGATTATGACCAAAGTAATTTCAAATTGCTGCATATCCATGAAACTAATGCGATCGCTCAGATAAATAATTCCTGTCCTGTCGTTTTTACCGCACATAATCATGATGTTTACTGCGCCAGTGGAACTAAATATCTCCCAGCTAGTAAATCTACCTGCGATCGCCTATTAAATAGTTGGGGTTGTGCTTGGGGGCATTTTGTCGATGGATGTGGCAGTCGTCGCCCTGCAAAGATCCTTGCAAACTTAGAACGTGCAAGTACCGAATTAAATGCTCTAAGAAAACTCGGTATTTTGACAATCGCTAATAGTGATTATGTGCGATCGCAGTTAATTGCCAATGGATTACCAGAATCGCAGGTGGTAACTTTACGTTGCGGTATTGCAGCAACTTCCTATAACCATGAACCATTAACCAGAACTGTCCATGCTCAAAAACGGATTCTTTTTGCAGGCAGAATAGTGCCAGATAAGGGATTAGATTGGTTACTAAAAACGATACCTCTCCTAGATTCTGACATTCATCTTGACATCGCAGGTGAAGGGTGGGCTATGCCTCAAGTTCGTCAGCTAGCGGAGGATTTACAAATTTGCGATCGCATTACTTGGCACGGCTGGTGTAAAAAAGAAAAGTTAGAGGATCTTTACCATCAAAGTTTTGCCGTGATTTTCCCTAGTGTATGGCCCGAACCTGCGGGTTTAGTGACGTTAGAATCATACGTGAGATTTCGGCCTGTGATTGCTAGCGCTGTTGGGGGAATTCCTGAACATATACAGGATGGGAAAACTGGAATTTTAGTTACTCTAAACAATATTGAACAGTTGGCAACAGCGATTAGGGACTTGTCAAATAATTTTGATAAAGCTCGTGAGATTGGTATAGCAGGCAATTCTTTATTTCACTCAGAATTCACTCTTGCTATACATACTCAAAGACTGGCAGAAATTTATGAGTTGGCGATCGCCAAGTTTCATAGGTAATAATAAAAGTCTGCCTTCGGCAGACTTTTATTATTATGCTTGTTTAGATTCTGAGCCATCAATGATGCGCTGGAATAGGTAGCCTGTGCCACGCGCAGTCAAGATTAACTCAGGGTTACTGGGATCTTCTTCCAGCTTTGCCCGTAGACGTGAAATATGGACATCGACTACGCGAGTATCCACATGGCGCTCAGGTGTGTAACCCCAAACCTCTTGTAAGATTTCGGCTCTTGAGAAAGCTTCACCTGATCGCCCGACTAATAGCTCTAACAAACTAAACTCCATACCCGTTAAGCGAATACGCTCATCGGACTTATAGACTTGGCGCTTGTTGGTATCAATCTTGATCGTATTGATATGAATCACCCCAGAACTAGGGATGCCTGATGTGCCATTACGATCAAAGCGTCGCAACACTGAACGAATTCGCGCTTCTAGTTCCTTTGGCGAAAAAGGCTTAACAACGTAATCATCTGCACCTAATTCAAGCCCTGTAATGCGATCGGCGACATCGCCTAACGCTGTCAGCATGATAATTGGAATATCAGATTCTTTGCGCAGCTCTTGACATACCCCGTAACCGTCGAGCTTTGGCATCATGACATCAAGAACCACTAAATCAGGATTCTCTTTATGAAAAACTTCGATCGCTTCTTCGCCATCTGCGGCGGTGACAACCTCGTAACCGATCATCGACAGGCGTGTCTCCAGAATTCGGCGAATACTTGCTTCGTCGTCTACAACTAAAATTTTTTCCTTATGGTTTTCCAAGCCAGTTTACACTCCACTATGTTGCTAGCTGCAATTCAGTAAAATCTTATAGTTTTACATATTTATTTAGCTAAGTTTACAAGAAATCGGTCGTTACAATCCGAAAACAAAACTTAAAGTTTCAGAACAGGCTAAACCTGAATTTTGTATGACTGCGAAGATTTTTTTAGGCTATAAAACGATCCATTTAATTTAGTGATCGTTTAATCCCAAAACATAGAGGGTGTATTGTGATGTCTCGGCTTTCCCGATTTTATGTGGGTGATTGCGATAAAATCATATTAAGTTTTATGCAAAATGAGGATTTTTTCGATCATGACTGAACCAACTCAAGTACCACAGGCTACTGATCCGAAAATGGGATTTAACACTTATGCAGAAAGATTAAATGGTCGAGCTGCGATGATTGGCTTCATCCTTGCGGTAGGGATCGAGTTTGTCACTGGCCAGGGTTTATTGGCATGGCTAGGTATCATTAATCCATAAAAGTCTGTGCAGCGCTTTGCGCTAAATTAAACAGCACATAATTTTTTAAAAGGCTTGCTTTGCGAGCCTTTTAAAAAATTATGTATTTCTCTGATTTCTACAAGTTTTAGTAAAATCTCTAATATGATATCTGGCAAAATCGAGAACTCTCTATACTGGACTGCGGCAATTTTGGGATTAGTTCTCGATCAAGCCTCTAAATATTTAGTCGTGCAATATCTCAAGGGATTGAAATCAGTTCCTTTGATTAATGGTATTTTTCATTTCACCTATGCAACCAATACAGGCGCTGCATTTAGCTTGTTTAGTGGTCAGATTGATTGGCTCAAATGGGTGTCAATGATTGTGAGTTTAGGGTTAGTTGCCTTTGGGGTTTTTGGTAAAAACTTAAATCGATGGGAACAGGTCGGCTATGGCTGTATTTTAGCGGGAGCTGCGGGTAATGGCATCGATCGCTTTGTGGCTGGTTATGTAGTTGACTTTATTGATATACGGATTATTAAATTTGCAATTTTCAATATTGCTGATGTCTCGATAAATGTTGGTCTAGCTTGTTTAGCGATCGCTGTTTTATTTGTCACTAAACCATCAAAGCAAAAAAAGCTAGAGTGATCACTTCGCGCTCAATCTAGAAATTTTTATTATAAAAATTAGTTGCGATCAAAGCCAACCGTAGGCTGACTCTTATCACAACTAATTTTGGGCTTTAGAGCGTGAAGCGCTATATTTCTAATTAGAAGTTATTAAGAGACTTAGCAGCATGGCAAATTCCCCAAAAATTGTAGTCGTCACCAATGGTAAGGGGGGGGTAGGTAAAACAACGACAGCGATCGCCTTAGCAGGTATCTTGGCACAGGAAGCTAAAGTATTAGTTGTAGATGCTGATATTCAAGGAAGCTTGTCTTGGTGGGTCGGACGTAGCGAGAAAGGCATGGGCTTTGATATTGCTAAAGAAATCGATCCAACCCATTTAAGAAAATTGCCGAAACTTAGCAGTTACGATCTAGTATTGGTAGATACACCGCCTGCACTTCATTCCCATGCCCTAGCTACAGTTGTAGCGATCGCTGATTATTTGGTTTTGCCCAGTCCACCTGCTCCGATGGATTTAACTGCTCTCATCGATACTGTCAAAAGTACCGTAAGACCTGCTCAAGTTCCCCATCGGGTTCTATTAACCCGTGTTGATCCTCGATGCCTCAATGAAGCACTTGAGGCTCAAAATACTTTACAAGAAGTCGGAGTACCTGTTTTTCATGCTTTTGTGAGAGCTTACAAAGCTCATGAGCGCGCTGCTCTAGATGGGAAATTAGTTACAGAATGGAAAGGTAAAAATGCTAGAGAAGCAGAAGCAGACTATAGACGTGTAGTTGATGAACTGAGGCGAGATATTTTAAGGTAATGCACATGAGAGTCCGCCGTAGGCGGACTCTCATGATGCAAACAGCTGTTTTATAGAACTAAATAAAAAAATAATGTCAACTAAAAAGAAAGTCGGAATTTCAGATTTATTGCGTGATGAAGTTCAGAAAGAGACTGAAGCTCCAGCTAAGAACGATGCAACTGAACAAACTATCGAAGTAAAAGCAGAAACTGTTGCTGAGTCAGTCAGCAAAGCTTCTATTCGTCCTGAACTTAATGCTGTAGCTAAACCTCCAAGTTTGGACGATCGCACAAAAGCAAAAGTTTTTGATCTAGAGCTATCACTCACTCAATCTCGACAAAGAGAAACTGAACTGTCGCAAACTATAGCTGATTTGCAAAAAGATTTGAAATTTAGCCATACTAATATCGAGCTTTTGCAAAAATCACTAGCAGCGATCGAGAGTCTCAAAAATGAATTAGATCAACAACTCGTGGAAGTCAAACGCGATAATTTGCGCTTAGCCGAAGCGAATATTCAACTTTCGGAGCAGATCAAGACTTTAGAATCAACCAAAGAATTAGCTCAGCCCCCTATAGTCGAGCCTCCTATTTCTTCGCAATTGGTGTCGCAAAGCCCTCAGAACAATAGAGCAACTCCTCGCAAACAGCCTGTTGAACAGCCCTACCCCCATCGCGATCGCAATCCCTATGCGCGTCCAACTGGCTCTAACGAACAGTTACAGCGCATAAACAATAAAAATATTGGTTGGATGGACTAAACCTCAAAAAGTAATGCCAAATCAAGAAATGGCTACGCCATTTCTTGATTTTAAAACTCTTACTAGGTTTAGTTTTTAATTCACAAAAGTGTTGTCACACTCTCGTGTAGTGGGATAAAGGGGGCGCTGTGTGTCCCCTTTACTTTTGGCGAAATGGTATTAGCTCAAACTCAAAACCCCAAAGTAGAGTTGCGGCGCAACTCTACTTTGGGGTTTTGGGTTAATTGTTGCAAAATAAATTAAATGTAACATTATGCCCAAATTTAAATCATATGCGCTAAACTATTGACCGTAAGGTAAAAGTATTTATCGGTTGTAGTAATTGTTTTCTGTACTGGCAGTTTTTTTCTGTTTCATCGTGACAAGCTTCTCTCCGACATCTCTATCTCTACATACTCATTGAATTCTTGGAGAAAGCATAATGTCTATTTACGTTGGTAACTTGTCCTATGAAGTTACTCAAGACCATTTAAAGCCTGTTTTTGAAGACTACGGCAAGGTCACACGTGTTCATTTCCCTACTGATCGCGAAACTGGTCGCGCTCGCGGCTTTGCATTTGTAGAAATGAGTGCTGATGCTGAGGAAGATGCAGCCATCACAGCGCTAGACGGTGCTGAGTGGATGGGTCGCGTACTCAAAGTCAACAAGGCTAAGCCTCGCGAGAATAATGACTCGTTTGGCGGTGGCAACAGAGGCGGTGGCGGCGGCGGTCGCGGCGGCTATAACAAGTCTGGCGGCGGCGGTGGTCGTTACTAAATCTTGTTTTAGAACGTACAGCGTCCTAAAAGAATATTAGTATTCAACTGCAAGCAAAAATAGAGGAGAAAACTAAGTTTTCTCCTCTATTTTGCTATGCTATGCAAAAGTATGCAGGCTTAATGCAGGTTTGGCATGGATTTATTGCAACCATTAGGAATTGTTGTTCAGGGTTCTTTAAGCGACGGTTTAGAAGTTCGACTAAATGGCGAGATTTCCGTCGAAGATATGCGCGTCGGTAAGTTTCTGGTGGTGCATGGTCGGCATACGCGCTTTTTTTGCATCCTCACCGATGTCACTCTTGGTACGGCTAGCCCCCGTATTCTGATGAATCCGCCTGATCCTGAGAATACTTTTTTAACCGAAATTTTGGCAGGTACGGGGACTTTTGGCACGATCAATTTAACGCCAATGTTAATGTTTGTTCCTGCAAATCCTTTTGACCTCATTACTCAGCGAGCTACTAGTCAGAATAGCGATCGCATTAAGAAAACCAAGCGGAAGAAATCACCAGCCTATGAAACTGTCGAAGAAATCAGTGATTTCCAACTCTTGCCTGTAAAGACGATCCCCAGTCACTTTTCGCAGGTGTTTGATGCGACTGAGCGAGATTTTCGGATTGTATTTGGTTGGGAAGATGATCCCCATAAACGGAACTTTGCGATCGGGCAGCCAATTGATATGCCTGTACCAATTTGCCTTGATCTCGATCGCTTTGTAGAGCGTAGTAACGGCATCTTTGGCAAATCAGGAACTGGTAAATCTTTTTTGACGCGCCTATTACTATCAGGCATAATCCGAAAGCAAGCGGCGGTGAATTTGATCTTCGACATGCATTCAGAGTATGGGTGGGAAGCTGCAACTGAAGGCAAAAGATTTAGCACCGTTAAAGGTTTACGGCAGCTATTTCCTGCACAGGTGCAGATTTATACTCTCGATCCAGACTCAACTAAACGGCGGGGAGTGCGCGATGCTCAGGAGCTTTACATCAGCTACGACCAAATCGATGTCGAAGATTTGATGCTAATTCGTGAAGAATTAAATCTCTCCGAAGCTAGTTTGGAAAATGCGATTATTCTACGGAATGAATTTGGGAAAAGTTGGATTTCGCGATTACTTGCTATGACAAATTCCGAAATTCAAGAATTTTGCGAACAGAAAATGGGGAGTAAATCCTCGATTATGGCGCTCCAGCGTAAACTCACAAGGCTTGATGATCTCAAGTATTTACGCCCAACCTGTCCCGAAAACTACATTAAGCGCATTCTCGATTCGATCGCAGCAGGGAAACATATCGTAATTGAGTTTGGTTCGCAATCAAATCTACTTTCCTATATGTTGGCGACAAATATCATTACAAGACGGATTCACCATTCTTATGTGCAACAGGCTGAGCGATTTTTGCAGACTAAAAATATTTGCGATCGCCCCCAGCAGTTAACGATTACCATCGAAGAGGCCCATCGTTTTCTGGCTCCGAATACGGCTAGACAGACTATTTTTGGGACGATTGCTCGCGAGATGCGGAAATATTTTGTGACTTTGCTAATTGTCGATCAGCGTCCTTCAGGAATTGATAATGAGGTAATGTCCCAAATTGGAACCAGAATTACGGCGTTGCTCAATGATGAGAAAGATATCGATGCAATTTTTACTGGTGTAGCGGGCAGTGGTAATTTACGAACAATTTTGTCAAAACTAGATTCTAAGCAGCAAGCTCTAGTTCTCGGTCATGCAGTGCCAATGCCTGTCGTGGTGCAAACTCGTCCCTATGATGAAACTTTCTATCGCGAGATCGGTGAAGTGCCTTGGGAAGAAATTTCGACTCCAGAAGTTTTACGAGTTGCAGAGGCGGCTAAAGCAGATTTAGGATTTTGAATCGATGTAAGCACAAGATTGTCATCGCATTGAAGACCGCATCTAGTCTCACGCAAACCCATGTGCTTCCAAGCATCTAAGCTAGTTTACTGGATGGGAATTTAAACTAATAGATAATTTATTCTATTTGCTCACCTTTAGCCAGCCAAACACCTGCTCTACAGTCAAATTTAATTCTGTTTCCAGAAAATTAGGCACAAGCAACTTCTGAGTAGCATTTATTTCGCTGTTGATTTCGATTGGTTGGCGATCGCGCTGAAATATTAACAGCGATCGCTCTTTGGGAAATAGTAACCATCCCATCTCTGTACCATGTTTGAGACAGTGCAAAATATATTACCAATCACTCGCATCGGTGCTTGTTCTGGCGATAAAATCTCAATCACCCAATCTGGATAAATAGAAAATACATTCTCAATTTCTCCTTCCGCATTAATAGGCAACCTCTCCCATCGAAACACTGCCACATCTGGCACAATTGACTTTCCACCAAAGGTACAACGCAATTCTGGTAAAGCTAAAGCTATTTGTTTGTCTTCAGTTACAGCATTAACGGTATTACAAAATTTAAGCTGAAGGCGAGAATGTTGACCTTGTGCCATAGGCTTTTGATAAATGGAACCGTCAATATACTCACTAGCGGGCTTCGTTTCTGGCTGAGTCAGAAAGCGATCGAGTGTTATTGAGGGAATACTCTGTGTGGCTAGGGTCATGGTTAATCAACAATCATTGACGCTGACTTTTATTATACTGATGAAATATTGGTATTGAAAAAGACTCATTTGGCTATATCTTTCAGCGATCGCATTTCTATATAACAAAATCTATGATATACCTATTATATAGGTTAGATAAGCTTTATAGTAGGTATATATATTTAAGCTGAAAGACATGCTGAAAGAACTTTTTGGTGGTAAAGCACCTGAGCAGGTTTTGCTATATCTTGCCAATTATGACGAAGGGTATGGAAAGGCGATCGCTGATACCTATGGTGTTGCTTTGAGTACTGTACAAAAACAACTCCAAAAGTTTGAAGATTCAGGATTGCTGGTGAGCCGTTCGGTAGGAAAAACTCGCCTCTATACATGGAATCCGCGATCGCCTTTTGTAGAACAGGTCAAAATGCTGTTAGCTCAGCGTCTCAAGTTAACACCTGAAGAAGAAATAAAAGCTTATTACCGTCAACGTCGTCGTCCTCGCCGAGCAGATAAACCTCTTGTTAATCCACGAAGACTTAACCCTAGTTGAGATTGCAGCAATTGTATCTGACGCACTCACCACAGCAGGTATAACGGCTGTGCTGTCGGGTGGTGGTGTGGTGACAATCTATTCAGAGAATGAGTATCAATCGGACGATCTTGATTTTATTTCTCCTGCTGATTCTAAGAGTTTGACAGAAATTATGGTTAAACTAGGATTTAGTAAACAGGGTAGACATTTTGAACATCCTAATACCTATTATTTGGTAGAGTTTCCGCCATCACCCTTGATGATTGGTGAGCAGTATGTTGACTATCGAGAATGTACTGTGCAGAAGGTAGGAGAATTGGAGCTTCACATTCTTACGCCAACTCTGTGTGTGATGGATAGATTAGCTGGTTTTTACCATTGGAGAGATAGCCAAAATCTTGATCAGGCTGTGATGGTTGCTAAGCGGCATCTAATTGATTTGGATAAGGTAAAGGCATGGTCGAAGAAAGAAGGAAAAATTGATAGGTATCAAGAGTTTATAGATAGTCTCAAATCTAGCAGTTAAATTTTCAGTAAATCTTACATGTGGTTAGCAGGAATATTAAAGCGATCGCACAATGAACTCTATCCCGTTCTCCAAATCCTAAAATCTCTTGGAAAGTTAAACTAATGGATAAGTTCATTCTACTTTCCCACTTTTAACCAGCCAAATACCTGATCTACAGTCAAATTTAATTCTGTTTCCAAAAAACTAGGTACAAGTAATTTCTGAGCAGAATTTATTTCACTATTGATTGCGATGGGTTGGCGATCGCGCTGAAATATCAATAGTGATCGCTCCTTCGGAAATAGCAACCATCCCATCTCTGTGCCATGTTTGAGGCAATGCAAAATATTACTGATGACTCGCATCGGTGCTTGTTCTGGCGATAGAATCTCAATCACCCAATCTGGAGAAATAGAAAATACATTCTCAATTTCTCCTTCCGCATTAATAGGCAATCTCTCCCATCGAAACACTGCCACATTTGGCACAATTGACTTTCCACCAAAGGTACAACGCAATTCTGGTAAAGCTAAGGCTATTTGTTTGTCTTCGGTTACAGAATTAACGGTATTACAACAAAATTTAAGCTGAAGTCGGGAATGTTGACCTTGTGGCATGGGCTTCTGATAAATCAAACCGTCAATATACTCACTAGCAGGCTTCGTTTCTGGCTGAGACAGAAAGCGATCAAGCGTTGTTGTGGAAGCACTACGTTTAGCAAAGGTCATCTTAGGTTGTCATTTGGAGAAAGGTTATAATTTTTTAGAAATTATCGCCTAAGTGTGCAAATGAGTATAGATCCACAGTTTAACGATATTTTGCTGTATACCTCTCCTGATGGAGCAGTAAAAATTGAGGTGATTTATGAGAGTGAAACTTTTTGGCTGAGTCAAAAGAAAATCGCTCAACTTTTCGGAGTTGAGAGCAATACAATAACTTACCATTTGAAAGAAATTTACCAAAGCGGTGAACTAGAGCCAGATCCAACTGCTCGAAAATTTCGAGTAGTTCAACGTGAAGGTAACCGTGATGTGACAAGGGAGATCGATTTTTATAACCTTGATGTGGTTATTGCTGTAGGTTATCGAGTCAATAGCTATCAAGCAACCCAATTTCGGATCTGGGCAACTAATACTTTAAAAGAGTTCATCATCAAGGGCTTTGTGATGGATGATGAGCGACTCAAGCAAGGTAAGCATTTTGGCAAAGACTATTTCAACGAGTTAATAGAGCGTGTTCGGGAGATTCGCGCTAGCGAAAGGCGTTTTTATCAAAAAATTACTGATATTTACGAGCAATGCAGTATTGACTATGACTCAAAATCTCCAACTACTCAGACCTTTTTTAAGACAGTCCAAAACAAGTTGGAGTGGGCTATTACAGGGAAAACTGCGGCAGAGATTATCGCAAGTCGAGCTAGCGCTGATCAGCCCAAAATGGGATTGCAAACATGGAAAAATGCTCCTGAAGGGAAAATCATCAAATCGGATGTCACAGTAGCAAAAAACTATCTTATTGAAAAAGAGATTAAAGAGTTAGAACGCATTGTCACCATGTATTTAGACTATGCAGAAAATCAAGCGGCTCGGCAAATCTCTATGAAAATGCAGGATTGGATTGATAAATTGGATGCTTTTTTGCGCTTTAACGATTACGACGTTTTAACTAATGCTGGTTCAATATCTGCTGAAGTTGCTAAAAATCTAGCTGCATCCGAGTATGAAAAATATCGAGTGATTCAAGATCGAGAATATATATCTGACTTTGATAAGGTGGTTAAAAAATCACTAAATAGTACTCAGAGAAAAGATAAGTCATAAAAGAATAAACTTACAAGTTAATAATGGGAAATAAAGATATTTCTGCAATTACTTTACTTAGGTCATAGATTTGGCAGCAGTTTGAAGATTAACTGTGATTTGAGTATAGCACCGTAAAAATAAGGATAAGCGCTCAATGAACTGTATCCAGTCCTCCAATTCCTAAAATCTATTGCTAAATTAGACTAAAATAATGAATAATCATCAATCTATAATAAACATTAAGTAATGATGGATAACTTTTCTGAAACCATACAAAATGCAAAAAATAATATTGAGAGTTTTACAGATAAAGCAACCGATACTGTAGCTACTGAAGCAAAAAATGCTTTTGACAAGTTTGGAGCTTTGACAGACAGTTCAGGACAGACCATCAACAACTTAACTAATAACTTCACTAAAGCAGCTAGTGGCTTAAATGATGCTACTGCAAAAATTAAGACCTCTGTTTTAGATGCAACAAACGGTGCAGTTAAGACGCTTACAGAGGCAAGTAATCAAGCAGCTAGTGTAGTCAAAGAAACAACTAACAAAGCAACTGGGGCATTGAATGAAGCAACTAATATTTCAGTTCACAAAATAAATGATGCGACAACTTCTATCTCCGAAGCAGCAGATAAGACAAAACTTGCTCTTGATGCGACATTGCACAAAGCAGAACAACTAAGTAGTGCTATAGCAAATAGTGTTCAGGAAGTAATTAGTACTTCAGTACAAATGTGGATGGTTGAGCATCCAGCTATAGCTTGGATTGTTACGCATCCTTTTTTAGCAATGATCGTGATCCTGTTGATATTTTTAGTGTTGTGGAATCTATTAAACGCAATTATAAAACTTATCCCACAAATCTTTCTACTTATTCTAAAAATTCCATTTATATCGGCATTTAAAGTTTTTCAAAATGCCAAATTTCAATCTAACAATTTAGATGTAAAGGAACGATTGCCAAATATTCTAATCCGTCTTGAGGAATTACGGCAAGAACAAGATACTTTGATGAGAGAAATGAAGGGGATTTTGGCTTCTGGAAAATATTAAAATTCGGCTAAAAATTTAGCCAAACAACTTTCAAGTAAATTAAGATTAATAAGCAAAACATGAAAATAAAACATATTGGCAAGGTCAGCACCCAAAGATATAAGAATCTTGACATAGAAAAAGGATTGAAACTTAGTGAAGGATTAAATATATTTATCGGTTCTAATGGCTCTGGTAAAAGCAATTTTATTGCATTGCTCAACTTCTTAAAAGAAAGTATTTCAGGCAACAATGTGATAACAAGAGATGGGGTAACAAACTTTGTAAAAGCCATATCAAATCTAGGTAGTTCTAGAATATTAAATGCGACATACTCTTTGCCAGAAAACATCGATTTAAAATTCACTTTTGCTGTTGAGAATTCTGTTAAAAATCAATTAAGTCTTTGGTTATCGCTTTTCTGTACAGACAAGATATTCCCTCAAGTTCTAGAAGAACATTTATCAGAATCAAACGAAGAGAATAACGAACTGTTTTACTATTACAGATACTATGCATTAAGTGGTCATGGTACTGTATTCGACACCAAAGATCCCTTAAAAAAAACAGCAGTATTTGGAATTCATTCTGATGAAATTGGTTTGTCTAATATTCCTAACTTATTAGAAACACCAAATAATCTTCCAGAAATTAAAATCCTATACGATAAATATCGTCAAATTCTTGATCTTGTCTCTAGTTGGCGATTTTACAGCGCTAATAACATGAATCTAAGAGAGATTCGTAACGCCGAGCCAGAAATCGGATCTCCAGAGAAACATCTCAATCCTGACTGTGAAAACCTAGCCCTAGTTCTAGACAACCTCATCCAAGAAAGCATCGACTTTGAAGACCAACTCAACGTCATCATGCGCGATATCGTACCGCAAACGAAACGTATTCGCCCCATCAGAACTGGCAGAACCAGAATTAGCATTGAATGGCATTTACAAAACACCAAACGTCCCCTATACCTTGATGAAATGTCCGATGGCACAGTCAGAATGCTATGTTGGGCAATCATTCTCAACTCCCCTAACTTACCTTCCCTCATCGTCATTGACGAGCCAGAAGTCGGCTTACATGTTCAATGGTTGAGCTACCTTGCAGAATGGATAAAAAACGCCGCCGCTAGAACACAGGTGATCATCACCACCCATAGCCCCGACCTACTGGATAAATTTACAGACCGCCTCGAAAACGTCCATGTCTTTGAAGCCTCCAACCCAGAGCAAACCCTATTCCATGTCAAAACCCTATCCAAAGAACGCCTCCAAGATCGCCTAGATGAAGGATGGGAACTTGGCGATCTGTATCGGGTGGGTGAACCTGAAATCGGAGGCTGGGCGCTGTGATTGTATGGGTATTTGCAGGAGGCGGACAATCGGAAATATCTGGACTACTTCCCTACTTACGCAGAGAATTTCCAAATTGTGACTTCCAAAGGGTGACACCAGTTAGTAATAAGGAAGGAAACAAACCTAACAAACTAAGTGCAAAACCTAAGACAGATCGAGCATCTCAAGGCTTGACGGGTAAATCACTGCTCAAAGAAATTGAAGAGAGATTAAATCATAAATTCAGATTAAACGATCCCATGTGCGATCTCATTTTGATTTTTGACGATCTCGACTATCCACCCCAAGGCATTAATGATCCAAACGAGTTCTGTCAACAAAAATCTCAAGAATTTGCAGATCTCCTCAATCAAGTATGGAAAAACAACCCCAACATTCCGCCAGTTAATCACCTCATCGGATTCGCCAAACCAGAATTAGAGTCTTGGGTGATAGCCGATTGGGAGCAAACCTTAGCAAAAGATCCCGACTTTCGCGATAAATGTAAAGCGATGCAGCACTGGCTCGTAAGCGATCGCCAATTATCCTTTAGCAATCCCGAAAATTTTGGGCTAGATCCCGCATTTCCCCAGAGCTATCATCAAAAGCTTTCCAACGCGATTATCCAAGCCTCAGAACAAAAAGAAGGAATGAGATATTCTAAACAACTGCATACTGCCCGTTTTATCAGGCAACTTGATTCTGCGATCGCCCAACAAAAATGTCCAGAATTCCGTAAATTTTTCACTAGCTTGTCACGGCTCACAAGCCCCTCAAAAAGCTAACCGCTAGCAGCCATACCCCATAGACTACAATCTTATATGAATTAAGAATTTAAGCATCATGTTTCAACCCCAAGCCGCAATCATCGCTGACAGCATTAACTTAACAGGCGATCGCCTGACCACCTTTGTGCTGACCTACCACCGCATGATTCACTCAGAATTCATGACCCATCGAATGCTCAGCAAAAACAGCAGCAGCAGTCGCGCCATTCCCGTCGAGAAAATGATCAAGCTCGTCGAGAGTCAAGAAGTCTATCCATTGCATTGGGGCAAAAATCAAAAGGGAATGTCCGCCCAAACAGAAGTTACTGAAGACGAGATGCAAGCAGCATCAGCAGTATGGCAAGAAGCTAGACTTGATGCGATCCGTCATGCGCGGCGATTAGTAGAAATTGGCATCCATAAACAAGTAGTCAATCGTCTTTTGGAACCATTCTCCACGATTACCGTAATTTGTTCGGGAACCGAATTTCAAAACTTTTTTGAACAACGCTGTCATCCCGACGCACAGCCAGAAATCCAAGTTCTCGCTAATAAAATGAAAGCCGCCTATGATGCGAGTCAACCGCAACAATTAGCCGCAGGGGAATGGCATTTACCGCTAATTAAACAAGAAGATATTGACGAAATTAGCGATATTAACGAATTGGTGAAAGTGGCGGTAGGACGCTGTGCGCGAGTCAGTTATCTCAATCATGATGGTGTGCGGAGTCTCGCCGATGACGTAAAACTGCACGATCGCCTATTAACTTCTAAACCTGCTCACCTATCACCCTTTGAGCATGTCGCAAGCGCTCTTTCTAATTCTGAGAAACGTGCTAACTTCACTGGATTCCAAGCCTATCGATTTGATCTAGAACGGAATAAGGGGAATTAAAGAGGGGAATTTCTTTGCTGAAAATCTCCTTAAGATATTCCCATAAATCAAAATCCATGTAGGGGCAGGTTTATCAACAAGTCAATGCTTTACCCATAGATTTATTCCAAAACCTGCTCCTACGCATAGATGTTTTTTCTTGGGAATCTCCTAATCTTAGTAAATAACCACCAAAATCCTCAATGTCCCGTACTAAGACAGTTAAACCTCTAAAAAAAGGATTTGCCCGATCGCATTCTCCGATCATTTTAAGCGCTTGTTTAATTGTCAAAAATGAAGAACAACGCTTACCACAATGCTTAGAGAGTCTGCGATCGCTTGCCGATGAAATCATTGTCGTCGATACAGGATCGAGCGATCGCACGGTTGCCATTGCCAAAAAATATCAGGCGCGAGTATTTCAATTTGAGTGGTGTGATGATTTCTCACAGGCGCGGAACTATGCGATCGCACAAGCAAAAGGTAAATGGATCTTGGTCATTGATGCTGATGAGGTTCTGGAACAAAGTGAGATCGCTACTTTGCAAGAGGTGATACAACGGGATGACTGTCTAGCCGTTAATCTTTTGCGATCGGAAATAGATGCCAAGCAAGCTCCCTATTCCCTAGTACTACGCCTATTCCGCAATCATCCTGCGATTAAATTTACAGGGCTATATCATGAATCAATCGATCAATCGGTGGTAGCTTTACAAGCGCAAGAACCTGATTGGCAAGTGCTAAATATAGAAGTTCCAGTTTTACTACATTACGGTTATACGGATAGCGAGATCCAACTTAAGCATAAGTATGAGTTTGCCAAACAATTGATGCACAAACATTTGGAAGCATTTCCTAATGATAGTTATATGCTCAACAAATTAGGAGCTTTGTACGTTAGTAGTCCTCAAGATCGCGATCGCCATTTGGGAATTGAGCTATTACAAAAAGGATTAGATTTACTTGACGATGCCGAGCAACAAAGTTTAATTCGCGGTGAGTTACATTACCATTTAGGGCTTGCCTATCACCAAAATGGAGATTGGGAACTAGCCAAAAGCGCCTATGAGCAAGTAATTGCCCTAGATGTTCCGAACCTTGTCAAACTTTCTGCTTATCTCAATTTAGGAAATATCTATCAAGAACTCAACCAAAAAGAAGCGATCGCCTATTTTGAAAAGGTGACTCAAATCGCTCCTAATTTCGCTCAAGGATATTTTAACTATGGAATTGCGCTCAAAACTTCAGGACGTTTTACCGATGCGATCGCCGCTTACCAACAAGCAATTACACTCGAACCTAACTATGCCGAGGCACACCAAAATCTAGGTGTCGTGCTCATGAAAGTAGGCTATTTCCCCGAAGCGATCGCCTCTTTCACTAGAGCAATTCAACTCCATGAGCAACAACAAAATTATGAAACTGCGGAAATATTGCGATCGGCTCTACAAGAATTTAGGTAATGGCAATTCAGGTAAGGGCAATTCATGAATTGCCCTTACCTGAATTCTGCAAATATTTAATCTGTTCGGCAAGATTTTTAGCTAATAATGCGCGATTAGGACAAACGGATAAACCCGCATTGCGTAAAGCCTCAGCCGCCCATGTATTGCAGTTAAACAAAGAAAAATATCTTGGCACAGCGGCATAGAAACTACTAACCCCATATTGACCTTTTCCAATTGTCGCTTTGCGATCGCCTTTCTCATTAACCGCAAAAGTCTGTTTGACATAGGCTAATAAATTTTGAAAGCCCGCTTCTGATAGCTCTATCGGCAATACAGGAAATTTAAAATACTGCGTAGGAGATTCCGCAAAACTTACCACATGCATGACGCTATCCGATGGAATAAATACCGCCCTTAGCATTGAGGGAATAGACTGATCACCCGCGAAATAAAACTGACGATCGCCCCAACCTACTTCCACGTAGGGAGCATCTTTCCATTCTTCAGCTCCAAAGTTTTCTGGCTTTTGTTGTGCCCATGCTAATCCCGAATGCCAATCATGATGCACAAAATAAATCGTGCGAGTTTTAACATTTGTCGCCGCAGGAAATAGTCCCGCCGTTGGGCTAGGACAATAGAAAAAGTAACTGGCGATCGCGATAAAAATCCCTAGCAATATTCCTAGAAAAGTAGCGATCTTCTGCTTACGTGTCACGCTTATAGATTGGTGTGATTATCTCTTGATTAATTCTCGTACAATACCACCGCAGAGATTGAGATCTCCGACTTTTTTTGTGACTGACAAAAAAACAAAAAGAGAGTTGCGGCGCTTCGCGCCGCAACTCTCTTTTTGTTTTTGTATTGACGACTGTACTAATTTAAAGTTACTATAGTGAGTTCGGAATTCCAAAACTGTAAAGCCATGCCGCTACCGATTGTTGCCGTTGTCGGTCGCCCCAATGTGGGCAAATCTACGCTCGTAAACCGTCTGTCGGGAGAGCAATATGCGATCGTCTTCGATCAACCTGGTGTAACCCGCGATCGCGTTTATCGCGAATGTTTTTGGGGCGCACATGAATTTCAAGTCGTTGATACAGGTGGATTAGTATTTGACGACGAGACTGAATTTTTACCAATGATTCGCGAACAGGCGGAGATTGCCATTCGTGAATCTGCTGCTGTGATTTTTGTTGTTGATGGAATGGCAGGGATTACCGATGCTGACGAGCAACTAGGTGGCTGGTTACGGCGGCAGAATATTCCTGTGCTATTGGCTGTAAATAAATGCGAAGGCTCTAAATTTGGGCTATCACTAGCCGCTGAATTTTGGAACCTAGGCTTAGGTGAACCAATCCCAATGTCGGGAATTCATGGTAACGGTACGGGCGAATTATTAGATGAGTTAGTTAAACATCTACCCGCACCCGAAGAAGTAGTTAAAGAAAGCGACGAAATCAAAGTAGCGATTATCGGTCGTCCCAACGTTGGTAAATCCAGCTTACTGAATGCATTCATCGGAGAAAACCGTAGTATCGTTAGCCCCATATCGGGCACTACTCGTGATGCGATCGATATGTCGGTCGAGCGTGATGGTAAAAAATACCGCTTAATTGATACAGCGGGTGTGCGCCGTAAAAAGAATATTGATTACGGCATTGAATTTTTTAGCATCAACCGAGCATTTAAAGCGATCGGGCGTTCTGATGTAGTTCTGCTGATCATCGATGCCCTCGATGGCGTTACCGATCAAGATCAAAAGCTAGCAGGTCGGATTAATGACGAAGGCAAAGCTTGCGTAATTGTGGTCAATAAATGGGATGCGATCGAAAAGGATTCCTACACCATTTACGACTACACCGCCGATGTGAAGAGCCGCCTGATGTTTGTGGAATATGCACCGATTATTTTTGTCAGTGCGGTGACTGGGCAGCGAGTCGAGCAAATTCTGGAGCGTGTAGACATAGCATATGAACAACATAAGCGCCGCGTCCCTACGGCAATTTTAAATGAAGCTCTCAATGAAGCAGTTACATGGCACGCGCCACCCACCAGTCGCGGCGGTAAGCAGGGCAAAGTATATTACTGTACCCAAATTTCTGATAGTCCACCAACGATAATTTTATTCGTCAACGATCCCCATCGTTTCAACGATAACTACAAGCGTTACATCGAAAACCAGTTCCGCAAAACTCTCGGCTTTGATGGGACACCGTTACGATTTATCTGGCGCGGCAAAAAAGATCGCGAAGTCGAAAAATCGAAAAACTCAGCATTAAGATAAACAAAAGGGACGCTTTGCGTCCCTTTTGTTTTCTTAAGCACTATGACGGTTGTTATGATGACATTGCTAGGATTGAATAAAGTCAGTAGCATGGAGCACTCATGGAAGAGCGATCGCAAGCGCTGCTGAGCTTAGCAAAAGCAAAACTATCGCGACGAATTGCCTTTTGGATCTTTGTCAGCATTGTTGTTATCGAGGCGATTCTTCTGGTTCCGTCTTATTTTCGGCGCGAACAAGAATTGATCGATCAGGTGGAAAATGTCTCGGCTATACAAGCGAGATTTTTTTTGCACACCACTAAATCAATGAAAACAGAGCAAACAGAAGCTGAATTCGCAGATTTAGCAAAATCGATCAAGCGAGAAACAAATGTCTCAGGGTGGGCTGTAGAAAATACTAAAGGTCAACGCCTTTATCAAATGGGTGAAGTCCCAAATCTTACTGCTGCGGATGTCCGCGATCAGCCGATCGCAAGGCTTCGCAGTGGCAATCGATACGATGTTGCATGGAATGGGAAGCAACTTGGCAGTGACTACGTATTTATAGTTCGTCACAATGTCGAGTTTATTCAGCATGAACTAGTTAATTATGTATGGCGGATTATTGGTTTAGTTGCCATTATTTCTCTATTTGTAACGGCAAGTACCTTGGCGATCTTAGGGGTGATCGTCATTCTACCCATCTTGAAATTGCGGGAGGATCTAGAACTAGTTGCCGACTCGATCAGTCAAGATCAAATGAATTTGCAATTTCATTCAATGGCGACATTGCGGACTGATGAAGTGGGCGATGTCATGGCAGCTTTTAATCAAATGTATGTACGGATTATCAAAGAAATATCAGAACGCAAACGTGCTGAAGCCCTGATTCAACAGGAAAAGGATACTTCTGAAAATCTGCTGTTAAATATTCTGCCCTATGCGATCGCCGATCGCCTAAAGCTGGGAGAAAAGATTATTGCCGATGGCTTTAGCGAAGCTACAGTTTTATTTGCAGATATTGTGAGTTTTACGGAGCTATCGGCTAAGGTTCCGCCAGTTAAATTGGTATGCTTGCTGAATGAAATTTTTTCTGAGTTTGATGGTTTAGCGGAAAAATATGGTCTCGAAAAAATCAAAACCATTGGTGATGCCTATATGGTGGTGGGAGGACTACCCATGTATCGTCCCGATCATGCAGAAGCGATCGCGGATATGGCTTTGGATATGCAAAATGTAATTGGTAAATTTGCAAGTGATCTTGGAGAGCCTTTCAAAATTCGCGTTGGCATAAATACGGGGCCAGTCGTGGCTGGTGTAATCGGCATCAAGAAGTTTATTTATGATCTGTGGGGCGATGCTGTTAATGTCGCGAGCAGGATGGAGTCGCATGGAATGCCTGACCATATACAAGTCTCTGACTCGACCTACGCAATTTTAAAAAACAAATATAACTTTACTGATCGTGGCAAAATTATGATCAAAGGGAAGGGAGAAATGCAAACATACTTTTTAATTAATAAGAAAGAGAAATGATTTTGTGTGGTGCGGCAAAGCCTTGCCACACCACACAAAATCATTTCATACGAATCACGCGCCTTAAGAACTATGACAGCCCTAGAAGAAACTAAATTTGAAGCTAATACGCTAGGAGCCGCAACTTTTGACTTAAGCGGGCTTCCAAAGGAATATTACACGCTTGTAGATGGTAGTAAGAGCATTATTTGGGTACAACCAATTTTCCAAGCTTTAGGACTAAAGTCACTGTTGGCAGCTTCTTTACCTGTAGAAAATTTTACCTATGCAGTAATTCGCGGCAAGGAATATACAGCGGTTGTGGTCAAGCAGCAAGGAAATTATTTCGCTTTGTTGCTCGACGCTCAAAGCGAAATTATTAGTGAGCAATTTCTGAATTGGGCGATATGTTTTGATGCGACTTCTCTAAAAAATAATCCTAGGTTTCAGGTAATTTAATATAGCAATCCCAAATGATTTTAGAGAGTGTGCCCCGCTGGGGCACACTCTCTAAAATCATTTATAGCTGTAGCCAAAGGCGTTAGGACAAAACCCAAAATAGAAGAGTTGCGGCGCGATGCGCCGCAACTCTTCTATTTTGGGTTTTATGTCTTAAATACAATGGCTATAGCTATAATACCAATTTTCAAAATGGCATTATCACTTTTTGTCACAGAATAAATTTGCTCTGAGGATAGACTTAGAGCATGATTGAGAAAAGATAGCGCTATTGTCCGAGGATAGCCGAGGAGAAAATATGAATTCTACCTATAAAGCATTTTGGTTAGAAGCTGGGGATCTGGTGGTGATTGACCAGACCCAACTTCCCTTTCGTTCAGTAACTAAGACCCTGAAAACTAGTGCCGATGCAACCCTTGCGATTCAGGACATGACCGTACGCGGTGCAGGCGTAATTGGTAATGTCGCCGCTTTTGGTGTGTATTTAGCCGCTAGAGAAAGTAAAGGCGATTTACAAAAAATCAAAGATCTCTCAGCTGTAATCCGCCGCGCTCGTCCGACCGCAGTAAATCTGATGTGGGCAGTCGATCGCATGATTGCGGTATTAGAAAAAGCACCCGCAAACCAAGATTTAGTAGAAATTGCCCTTAAAGAAGCGATCGCTATTGCCGATGAAGATGTAATTGGCACACGCAATATTGGCAAATTTGGCTGCGAACTCATTGAGGCGATCGCCAAAACTAAACCCAAAGGCGAACCTGTAAATATTCTGACCCATTGCAATGCAGGATGGTTAGCGATCGTCGATCGCGGCAGTGCCTTAGCGCCAATTTATGAAGCTAGCGATCGCGGGCTAAATATTCATGTGTGGGTTGATGAAACCCGTCCACGCAATCAAGGCGCAAATTTGACTGCATGGGAACTCGGACAATCGAAAATCCCACATACTCTGATTGCTGACAATACGGGCGGATTGTTAATGCAATATGGCAAAGTTGATCTTTGCATTGTGGGAACCGATCGCACCACCCGTAGCGGTGATGTTGCCAACAAGATTGGCACATATCTCAAAGCTCTCGCCGCCTTTGACAATAATGTTCCTTTTTATGTAGCATTGCCAAGTTCCACTTTTGATATGCAAATTGTTGATGGAGTCAAAGAAATTGCGATCGAGACTCGTAGTGCGGATGAGGTGCTCTATATGCAAGGGCTACAAGATGATGGAAATATCGGGAAAGTGCGAGTTGCTCCTCTGGAAACTACAGCTTTAAATTATGGATTTGATATTACTCCTGCCAGACTAGTTACTGGTTTAATTACCGAGCGCGGTATTTGTGATGCTGCGGAAACTGCGATCGCAGGAATGTTCCTCGATCTGATTCCATAAAATAAGAGGCGGCATCTGCCGCCTCTTATTTTGCTGTTATTGCTTTACCAGTTTTACAGGTTGATTGTCAGCCTGTAGGGTTTTTCCATCTGCTAAAAGTGTATAGGATTGAGTGGGAGGAATTTGAGCAGGTTTTTTCCCATTTAAAGTTTCTACCTGAGACAAGACTTTGCCATTCTTGATCGAAACTTTTCCTGTTGTCCTAATGGTTTGGGTTTTGCCGTCAGTGGAAGTGGCATAGACCACAGCGTCAAAAGCTCCATTGGGTTTGATCGTCCATTGTCCTGAGATCGACGCTAAGCCTTGTTTTTTTGCTTTGGCTAAAAAATCAGGAGTAAAGACGGTTTTATAGGTTCCAGCAATTTTAACAACCTTTACTTCAGCCTGCTTCTGCTTTGTAATAGCACTTGTATTCTCAAAAGCTTGAACTGGTTGTAAAGTCTCCCAAATACCAACAGCAGAGAGCGTCATGGCAAAGGAAGCGATCGCGCCCAAGATTGCGAAATTCAACTTATGCGGTTGATTCTGATACTTGTTGCTATTTAACATTTTAGCCTCGCGTAAACTAATGGCAAAAACAGAATAAATGATTCTATGCACTGTCTATCCTAATCTTTGGAAATCTTCAATTTCTAAGACATCACCGATCGCTGCCATTGTGAAAACATCATCTCGGACTTTTGCCTGAACCTTAACTTTCAATCCCTCTTGTAAAATCGCTTCTGGCGCAGGTTGCCAAATCTCATATTGCTCATCAGTATCGGTCACGATCGCCCAAGTCCCTGTACCAATATCGATATATTCTACAGTTCCGACAATTTGAATATTCATATACTTGCTATAGCCATTTTCAAAAAGAATCAAAAGATGGGGCGCGATGTGCCCCATCTTTTGGCTTATAAGGGAGAAGTCTCTGATTTAATCGATAGATAGGCAAATCCAAAACAAAGTAGCGAGTTAACGCTGAGAAATGCGATCGCAGGCATTCCACTGCCAATCCACATCATTTGTGGAGCAAGTACCGCACTAGTTGCTAAGCAAGCGGAAGTACCGATCGCTGAACCAATCGCAAACCATTTCCATTGTGGATGTCCTAACAAAACCAGCAATAAGCCAAGCGGTAAAAGTACACTTGCGGTAATTGGATTCAGGGCATTTGTATTAGAAAAAGCATTTCCTAATTCAGGTAAAGAGCTTCCTGCTATACGGAAGGGAAGTTGGGTAATATCGAATAGATAGAAACCTCGCAAAAAGAATAAACCTGCACCGCCAAAGAAAACGCCATTATTAAATGACCAATTCCAACGGAATGGGAACCAGCGATTAAGTAGCCATGCCAATAGATAGGAACCAATCATCATAATTAGTTTGGGGATTAGTGCGATCGCACCGCCATCAACCCAAAATCTGGGACTCAAGTAACCGTTGTCCCGCGCCCAGCGCAAGAAATCGGGAATTCCCAATTGCCCCTGTGACGCAAGATTTACTGCTGCCGCCGCATTCAAATGTCCAGCACCGTAGTAATTAAGCGTATCATCGGTAACTTTGCGCGAAGACTGTTTGAGGATTTGAAACACTTTCTCAGGATCTTTGACGCCCGAAGCTTCGATCAAGGCGACGACACCCGCAACGTGAGGAGATGCCATACTTGTTCCTTGGAAAGAACTAAATACGGATTGCTTCGTTTTCGGATCAATTGTATTTTGCAAAATACCACCCGAATCATTACCTTTCTCGCCGTTTTTACCCCTTACGATCGCACCACCTGGAGCCGCCACATCGATACCAGCGCCATAATTTGAATAGGGAGCTTTTTCGCCAGTCGAACCAGTGGCGGATACGGCAATTACTTTAGGATAGCGAGCTGGATAAAAAGCTGCATTACGATTAGAATTACCCGCCGCCGCTACAATTACCACACCTTTCTTATAGGCATAGTCGATCGCATCTTGCATGAGTTTGCTTTCGCCACCACCACCAAGGCTCATATTGATCACATTTGCGCCATTGTCTGCGGCAAAGATAATCGCTTCGGCAATATCGGAAACTGTGCCACCACCTGAACCTGACAGCACTTTGAGCGGCATGATGTTCGCTTCGTAGGCAATACCAGCTACCCCAAAATTATTATTCGTCGATTGGGCGATCGTACCAGCGACGTGAGTTCCATGCCCATTGTCATCACTAGCGTCTTCGCGATCATTAACAAAGTCGTATCCTTTGACAAAATTAGTGTTTTTGAGGTCATCAACTTTGCTTACGCCCGTATCGATGACAGCAACTGTGATTCCCTTACCTTTAGTCTTTTGCCAAGCCTTTTCCACTTCGATCGCTTTTAAATTCCACTGCTCCTTATACATCGGATCATTGGGAGTGGAGTCACCGATAAATTCCATCGAATAGACATAATTGGCTTCGACATATTCGGTCAAGTTACGAAGTTCTTCTGACTGTTTGAGCTTTTCGAGGACTTGAGCATCGCCTTTGACCACATATAGGTTTTCGGATTTAGAAAAGGGGCTATTAAATTTTGGCTCAATTCCATATTTTGCGGCGATCGCCTTTAGTTCACGCTCGACTTGAGCGGGGGATAAGTTATCACGAAAGTTCAATACCATTGAGTCATATTTACCTTGGACTGCCAACCCTTGATAGGTGGAGAGCGCCCAAAATAAACCCACAAAAAATAAGCATGAGAGCAGAAATTTTTTCATAACCCTAAGACATTGATCTCCAGTCCTCAATAGCTTTGAAAGTATCAGGGAAGGTGGCGCTTTGCGCCACCTTCCCTGATCAATATTTTAACTATTCCCATTTTGTTTGCGACAGCGATCGCTACAATATTTAACTTCATCCCAACACCTTTCCCATTTTTTGCGCCATGTAAATGGCTTGCCACATACTACACAATCTTTGCTAGGTAAAAAAGATTTATTGCCTTTATGAGCCATATTTTTGAAAAAGTTTGTGTTTGGGAAATGGTTTTGACTTCGTTTAAACAGCTAGTAAATTACTATACTAATAGATAATCTTACAGTCGAGGATAGCCAGTTATGGTTGCGATCGCAGACTCTACAATACCAAAAGCTCCAACTAAGCACCGCTTCACCGTTGACCAATATTACAAAATGGGAGAGGTTGGCATTTTAGGCATAGAGCAACGGACAGAGTTAATTGAAGGAGAAATAATCGAAATGTCCCCGATTGGAGCAAAGCACTCTGGTAGCATTAATCGCCTCAACAGAATATTTGCAGGGCTTGTTGGTAACCAAGCGATTATCTCCATTCAAAACTCAATTCGGATCAATACTCATTCTGAACCACAGCCCGATATTGCGATCCTGTATTGGCGCGAGGATTTTTATGTCGAAAGTTTACCCATTCCCTCGGAAGTTTTTTTGCTGATCGAAGTAGCAGATTCAACACTGAAGTACGACCGCGAAGTCAAGGCTATTATTTATGCCAAAGCAGGAATTCCTGAACTTTGGATTGCAAATTTGGAAGCACAGGTATTTGAGGTGCATCGACAACCTAGCGAGACTGGCTATCAGCAAGTACAAATTTATGAAAAAGGGGAAATAATTAATTTGTTAATGCTGCCTGATGTTGCGATCGCAGTTGACGATATTTTCTAGATTTTATAAGCAGGATATTACTTGGGATGACTGACTCAGATCGTGATGGATTGACTGGATTGAAAAATCGAAAACTTTTACAAAATTGCTTTAATGATTATGCTGGAGACAATTCAAGGTTTGGGTTAATCTTAATCGATGTCGATGGGTTTATCTATTTCAATGATTACTATGGTCATGCTGAAGGTGATGAAAAGCTAAAACAGATTGCTGAAATAATCAGCCAAAATGTACCAAATGGTGTTGATGTTTTTCGATCTGGAGGAGATGAATTTGCAGTTCTTCTAAACGATTTGAACATGGCAGAAGTTGTCACATTAGCTATGCAAATTTGTAAAACTGTTAACAAGAATTTCGCTCATATGCCACCGTTACGAAGATTTTTTCATATGTATGATCTGAGCCTTGGAGAGGTTCATTATCCATTAACAATATCTTGTGGGGTTGCTTTTTATCCAGAAGATGGGGTCAGTTATGAAGATTTATATACTTCCGCAGGTGAAGCAGTTATTGCTGCAAAACATTTATCAGGGGGTGTCGTGGGTTTAGCGAGAAATAAATATCATTCCTGTTATTTACCTTCAGCTTTTCCCGCTGATTGTTCTTCTTCAGGGGGTATACCATGCATTCGTACTCATTCGGACTTTCGCCAGTTTAATAGCTTTTAGGGATTTTGACTTTGAATTAGGGTAACTTTCTGTTCAGCTTTTTCCAAATATTCACGGCAATATTGCGATCGCTTCATGCCTTCTTCATAGAGAGCAAGCATCTCATCTAGAGCAGTTTCCCCATCGTCAAGAATTCCCACAATTTCTTCGAGTCGCTGCATTTGGGCTTCAAAGGGGAGATCTTTAGGTTCTTTTGGTTTCTTTGGCGATTTATTCGGTTCGGTCATATACTTTATCGATTACTTTCTCAATCTTGGCTTGGGCTATTTCTGAGCGCCGCACGATTTCCACTTTATCAAATTCAGTGAGCGAATCATCATTGCTAAGTAAGCGATCGCCTGAACGCAACAAAGCAAAACCTCGTTGTAATGGTGATAGTGGATGTAGCGATCGCAGATGGGCAGTTATACCGTCAAGTTTAGTTTTGGATTGATGCAAATGACGAACGAGAGACTTTTTCATTTCACGTTCGGCTTCATCTAACTGTTGGGCGCGATCATGTAGGCGATCGCTAAAATTCTGCAAAGCATAGCTATTGGTAATTTTATTAAGTCGTTGATCGTAATTCTGGATTGCTAGTTGGGCAGAGCGATTTAGTAGATTTTCCCAAGCAATAATCTGTTGCCATAGGGTATCGCGATCATATTGAGATACTAGTTCTGCTGCTGCCGTTGGTGTGGCTGCGCGTAAATCAGCGACAAAATCCGCGATCGTAAAGTCGGTTTCATGTCCAACAGCAGAAATAATCGGAATTTGCGAATTATAGATTGCTTCAGCAACAGGTAAGGTATTAAACGCCCAAAGATCCTCAATCGAGCCACCACCACGACCGACGATTAGCACATCGGCATCGGTATTCTGTAAAGCTTTAATGGCTGACGCAATCTCTTCTGGGGCATTTTCTCCCTGAACGGTCGCGGGACATAGATAAATCTCGCAATGGGGCGATCGCCTATTTAATGTACTGAGAATATCCTGAATCACGGCTCCTGTCGGTGAAGTGACAACCCCAATTTTGAGCGGAAAAGCTGGAATACCCCGTTTTCGGTCTGGGTCAAAATATCCCCTCTCTGCGAGTGCTTCTTTGAGTGCAGCAAAGGCAAGATAGAGATCGCCCTGCCCTGCGGCAGTCATGCGATCGCAATCAATCTGATATTTGCCACGGGGGGCATAAACTGTCAAACGACCTTGGATGACAACTTGCATTCCACTTTTAGGTCGAAATGATAAAGTGCGGCTTGCCCACATCACACAATCGATCTGAGCTGACTCATCCTTAAGGGTAAAATAGCGATGACCAGAGGCAGCTGTGGTGAAGCCTGATATTTCCCCTGTAACTCGCACAATGCCAATTTCGTCCCGCAACAAAAGCATAATCGCCTGCGTCAAATTAGCTACAGTCATCGCATCCTTAGAAACGTTCATACAACCTACTGCCCATGCCGCAATCTCCTCATAATATGAATAACTTTTTAAATACTTGTTTAAATACTTTTTCTATATCCCTGAAACATTCTATGCTGCTACTTGCTGTCCTGCCAGCGACATTATTACCAGCCGCCGCAGTCCAAGCTCAAGTTGCCGTCCCAGATAGACAAGGCAACTACTCTAGAAATGAAACTAACGTACAAGCGCAAAGAGCATCTAGATATGGGACTGGTTCGCTCTGGCAAGTAGTTGTTGATAGCCTCAATTGTCGTCAAGAGCCAAGTATAGACAGTCCTGTAAAACGTACTTATTTAGCCAATGATATTTTAGAAGTACAAATCTATCGGGGTGGATCTGATGAAGTTTTAATAAATCCACGCGATCAAAATGGTAGACCTTGGATGCCAGTTCGTGATGGATTTTCATCAGAAGGAGCATGTTATGTAAGGGCTAATAGTCGATTTATTCGACCAGTAGTTAAGTAAAAAAAGAGTTGCGCTTTGCGCAACTCTTTTTTTTGATCATGATTGGAGATTGCTAATTAGCACAGAAAAAGAAAGCTTAAACCCCAAAAAGTCAAAGCGCCTGATATGCAGTCTCTTTAAATATTTGGGTTTTAAAGCATATTTGCTCTAAATTTACAGTGCCATACCGTAGTATCATAGGACTCAGTTAAGAAAAATTTTTTAAACAAGAATTACGGTCTGTTGTGGAACTTTCTTTAAAGAGTGAATATGCAATCTTGGCTATGCTTGAGCTAGCTAATCATTTTGCGATCGATCAGCCTCTCCAGATTCGTCAAATTGCAACCCAACAAAATATTCCCGATCGCTATTTAGAACAATTGTTAGCGACTTTAAAACGGCAGGGCTTGGTCAAAAGTCAACGTGGCGCAAAGGGTGGATATATTCTTGCCCGTGCTCCTTGGGAAATCAGTCTATTAGAAATCATTCGTGGAATTGAAGGTTATGATCCAATTTCGGAAAAAAATAGTAAATCTGGAAATGACAGTGCTTCTCTTTCAGTAATTCTTGAAGTATGGGAAGCAGCGCAAAAGTCAGCGTCTAATGTGTTGGATGGCTGCACACTAAAAGATTTATGCGATCGGCAACGCCAACGTCAAATCGCGACAACCATGTATTACATCTAGTCCATCAACATGGAATTAACTATGCTGGGATTTAAACTGCGAATGTATCGGGATAGAGTGAGCATTTTTTGACTTACTATATCGCGGCTTTTTGATGGCTTAGTTCATAAAACCCAAAAGGTAAGAGGCGGCATAAAGTGCCGCCTCTTACCTTTTGGGTTTATAGATATTAAAACGCTATATGATTATTTTGCATTTATTTTTTAACTTAAAGCCATTATATTATGTTGAGTTCGACAAAGGAACTTCTAGAAACAGCAAGACGCAATGCCTATGCGATCGGCGCATTTAATATCTATAACTTAGAAGGCGTAAAAGCTGTAGTAAATGCTGCTGAAATCAGTCGCAGTCCTGCGATGCTGCAATTACATCCTAGTGCTCTCATCTATGGCAAACTCCCTTTAGTAAAAATGTGCATCGAAGCTGCTAAATCAGCAAATGTACCGATTTCTATTCATCTCGATCACAGTACTTCGGCAAGTGATATTCGCTTGGCTCTAGATGCAGGAGTGCGATCGATCATGTCAGATGGCTCTCCCATGCCCTACGACAAGAATCTTGAATTTACAAGAGATATGACAACCCTCTCCCATAAATTCCATGCAGTTGTAGAAGCAGAAATTGGTAGAATTAGTGGAACAGAAGATGGTCTAACGATCGCCGAGAAAGAAGCGAAAATGACCGACCCAATTCAAGCCTTTGAGTTTGTGCAGCAAACTAAAGTTGATGCGATCGCTGTGACCATCGGTAATGTACATGGAGAATATAAAAACCCACCCAAACTAGATTTTGCCCGCCTCGAAAAGATCCGTAGCCTTGTTGATATTCCCTTGGTTTTGCATGGTGCGTCAGGTTTACCAGCAGAAATGATCCAGCGATCGATTCAATTAGGAGTCTGCAAGTTTAATGTGAATACAGAGGTGCGCCAAGCATACATGCAAGCGCTCAAGTTAGAAATCTGTGGTGATAGTCCTAAGGATTTGCTGGAGATTGCTGGTGAAGCGATCGCGGCTATGCAAGAAGTGATTATCGAGAAGCTCAGTCTTTTTGGCTCCATCGGTAAAGCCCATTTACATGAAACGCCCTATGCTGAAATGCTGTCTAGTCAAGCCTATAAGTAAGTAAAAAAATGAACCAACCTGACAAGCAATTACAACTAAACAACTATAAAGATAAATTGCTCAAAGCCCTTCATCTTCCTGTAAAAATTGCCGCTCAATCCATCAATAGTATTATTGTATTATTGATAATTAATATTGGATCTGCTGCTTGGCTATCCTTTTTCCTTTGGCAAAGATTCAATGTCAATATCCTATGGATTTTTATCGTCACATTAATTGTCTGTCTGCCTTCTTATTCCCTCGGAAATCTGTATGTAACTCTAAAAGAAATCATCGTCTTACCTGAAAGAATTACTACTTATTTCCAAACAGTTCAACAGACTTTTGCAGAGTTCGGTGAAGCTCATGAGAAAGTTTTAGCCCACTCAAAAGACAATTTGGAAAAAGATTCAAGCAAATTTTTGTCTGGTAAGAAGAGACAACTTATATTTGCGATCGGACAGCGGTTAAAAGATTGGTATTTTTTAGCAAAGAAGTTAAAAGAAGTTAAGTCTCTGATAAGCGACTCTCAGGATCTTTTAGTGCTGACGTTTCAAGCTATGGCTCTAACGAATCCCATTTTTCTTCTGTTTGTAACGATTGCTGTAGTACTAACACTTGTTTACTTTTTTGTTGCTTTGGTTACACTTGTTTTTTATCTGTTTTCATTAGGAAGATAGTTTTGTGATGTTGGTGGAAGCGTAAAACAATTTGCGCTCAAACGAACCACAATAATTTTTTAAAAGTGTTGCAAAGCAACACTTTTAAAAAATTATTGGTTCGGGTTTGAGCGCAAAGCGCTGTAAATGCCAACTCGTAACGCTAGGATTTATAATAGATTTTATAAATAGTGACTTAGCCAGCTAAGTCGTCATTTATCTCTACAAATACTTCGCCTAAACGCATACGTTATGACTGCAACCGCCCCTACTAAGACCAAGACACAATACGAAGCCGTAATTGGTTTAGAAACTCACTGTCAGTTGACCACAAACTCAAAAATCTTTTGCAACTGTTCAACCCAGTTTGGTGCACCACCCAATACGAATGTTTGTCCTGTTTGTCTTGGTATGCCTGGGGTATTGCCAGTTCTTAACGAAAAAGTATTGGAATATGCGGTCAAAGCTGGACTAGCCCTCAATTGCCAAATTGCTCCTCACAGCAAATTCGATCGCAAACAATATTTTTATCCTGACCTTCCCAAAAATTATCAAGTCTCACAATATGATCTGCCGATCGCAGAGCATGGTTGGCTAGAAATTCAACTAGAAGATGGCAGTACCAAGAGGATTGGTATTACCAGATTGCATATGGAAGAAGATGCAGGAAAACTAGTACATGCTGGTAGCGATCGCCTTTCAGGGTCTAGTCACTCATTAGTGGATTTCAATCGCACAGGTGTCGCTTTATGCGAAATTGTCTCTGAGCCAGATATGAGATCGGGTGCAGAAGCTGCTGCCTATGCGCAAGAACTAAGGCGGATTATGCGCTATCTTGGCGTTTGCGATGGCAACATGCAAGAAGGATCACTACGTTGTGATGTGAATATCTCTGTCCGTCCTGTTGGGCGTGAGAAATTTGGCACGAAGGTAGAAATCAAAAATATGAACTCCTTCAACGCGATCCAAAGAGCGATCGATTTTGAAATTAATCGTCAAGTAGAAGCTCTTGAGACTGGTAGTGAGATCATCAAACAAGAAACCCGTCTTTGGGAAGAAAATACTCAACGCACAATCAGTATGCGATCCAAAGAAGGTGCAAGTGATTATCGCTATTTCCCAGAGCCAGACCTGATGGCGCTCGAAGTTCCATTGATTACTTTAGCGCAATATCGTTCAGAACTTCCCACGCTCCCATCCGCTCATCGCAAGCGTTATCGCGACGAATTTGGCTTGACTCCCTACGATGCAGCTCTAATTGCCGACGATCGCAGTATTGCCGAATTCTTTGATGCAACGATTCTCACAGGTGCGGAACCAAAGCAAGTCTTTAACTGGGTAATGGGTGATGTGACAGCCTATCTCAATGAGAACAAACTCAAGATTGCCGATATTGCTCTTACGCCTACAGTTCTAGGAGAGATGATCAGACTAATCACCGATGGCACTATCAGCAGCAAAATCGCTAAAGATATCTTGCCTGAACTCATCATCAAAGGTGGCTCAGTCAAGGATTTAGTTGCATCTAAAGGCTTAACTGTTCTTGCAGGTGCGGAACTTGAGCAAATCATTGATGAGATCATTGCAGCTAATCCTAAGGAAGTAGACCAATACAAGGCTGGTAAAACCAAGCTTCTAGGATTCTTTGTCGGTCAAACCATGAAGAAGACTCAAGGACGCGCTGAACCACAATCAACAAATAAGTTGATTACGGATAAACTATCTTCTATTTAATCGTACCCACTTACGTATTACTGATGTTACGTAGAAGGAATTCCAGCTATCCTCAAGGTTGGGGGCAAGCAGTAGGAAATTCTTCATCTGCGTTCCACGTAACATCAGTTTTTATACCAATTCACAAAAATGTGGCGACACTTTTATGAATAAAAAACCAAATCCCGTAAGGGTTTTAAAAACACAAAATGGCTACGCCATTTTGTGTTTTGGTATTAGATATCTAGCTTTATATTTAATGCTTGCGATATCGAATCAATATTCCAAGCTTGAATCCCTAAAAGTGAGGGATCAGAAGGGTGAATGGTATTGATTAGAGTTACTCTAGAATCCTGTTCAGCCCACAAAATCGCAGATTGAGGAAAACCATCTTCAATCCATACAATTCTAGGAATATTTCCAGAATGATATAAAACCGCTATAGTTTTGCCATCATCTATTTCATCAAGCGATAATTGTCTGGCATATCTATCCATAACATATTTAGCTTTATTGAAAGAGATAGGATAACCAACAATCCAAGGAGTAACCTCAGCCCAACGATTCCAGACAGTAGAGTGTTCTCTCCAACCTGAAGACATCCAAAAGGGCTTAATATGTTGAGCCTTATCTACGGCTTGAAGAAAAGCTTTGGCAAGAGGTGATGGGCCACCAAATAGATCTATTCCTTGGTATGTACCAAGAAACAGGGAATCTACATTAATGCTTGTATTAATTACTCCATCAACATCAACAAAAAGAAAGATTTGCTCCATAGGTTGATATTCCTATAACTTGTGATGCTTGCCTTATAGAATTAGCCAATCAGGCTAATTCTATAAGTTAAAAAAACTGCGAATAGAATTTAAATATAGTGGCTCATTGGTAGCTGCCGTATTGTTATGTCCAGCATTGGGAATAAAAACAATTTGTTTTTTTGATGATGTCGCTTCATATAATCGCTGAGACATCACTGAAGGAATGAGATCATCCGCAGTGCCATGAATGTAAAGCACAGGAACCGCTAGCGATCGCACTTTAGCGATCGAATCAAAACGTTGGTGAATTAATAAATCAATCGGAAAAATGCGATATTTAGGATCGAGTTGAGCCATGTCACTCATCGTAGTGAATGAAGCATCGACAATCATTCCCAATGCATCGGGATGCTTCGCAGCAAGATCGATCGCGATCGCACCACCTAACGAATGACCATAAATCATTATCTGATTTGGCTTATAACCTTTTTGGATTAAATAATCCCAAGCACTTTGTGCATCTGTATAAACTGATGATTCCGTAGGAAATGCGCCATCACTTCTACCATAGCCGCGATAATCAATTACTAAAACAGAGAACCCCATCCGCATTAAGCGATTAGCATGTTTTGCATTAGCACTAATATTATTGCCCTTGCCATGCAAATACAAGAGCACTTGGCGATCGCCTAAATTACTTTTTGCTTCTTGCTTGGCATTGGGTAACCACCAGCCATGAATATTTTCAGTCTTTCCATCAGTATTCTGGACAGGAATTAAGACATCTTCATACTTGGCATTAAACTCAGCAGGCGTAGTCGTAATTTCTTTAACTGGTGAAAAGATTAACTTAGTTTGTCCAAACCAAAATAAAGCGCAAACAGAACTGTAAAAACTGGCAATTACAATCCCAGCGATCGCGACAGGGCGAACCCAAGGTTTAGGCGATCGCTTTTGGATATGTTCATTTTGCAATGATTCTAGGGATGATTCAGACATTAAAGTTTGAGGCTTTGTGTTTTGTGATTTACAGCAATTTACGATCAAAATAGCATATTGGATTTATTTAAAATCAAGTATAAAAGCCAAAAACCTGTACCGCCCGCGCAGCGGGCGGTACAGGTTTTTAGCTTTTATATATTCAAAAGCTATTGCATGTTTGCACTATTGCTGTAATATAGTTAAGCACTAAAAAGGCAATTGCGGTCATGGTGGAATGGTAGACACGCCATCTTGAGGTGGTGGTGGCGAAAGCTGTGAGAGTTCGAGTCTCTCTGACCGCATATAAATAAAAAAGCAGCGCTACGCGCTGCTTTTTTATTTATAGATAAAACCCAAAAGATAAGTGGCGGGGCGAAATGCCGCCATTTATCTTTTGGGTTTTGCTTGAGACTAGCGATCTCTTGTACTGCTATAGTAGGCTTGAACTCTAGTTCACAATCTGCTCCAAAACTCATGTCTCGCCAAGTCAATTGTCAAGAAGAATGCACCAATGGCTGTATCCTCGGTGATCAATGTCCCAACTTAGAATATCTCGCTAAAGCTCGCAAACTTTTAGCCGAGACATCAATCGATAAACTGATCGAAATTTCTGATTCCCGTTTTCTGCCTCCAGATGCACCCGCCGATCAATAAAAAAAGCCTCGCTAAGCGAGGCTTTTTTTATTTAAGTTGCTCTTTTGCTTGTTTCCAGAGATTGTCTAGCTCCTCAGCAGTGAAGCTATCGATGGGGCGATCGCTCAATGTCTCAATCACCTCAAGGCGCTGAATAAATTTTTGGTTGGTTGATTGCAAAGCGACCGATGGATCGAGATCGTACCAACGCGCCACATTAATGAGGGTGAATAGCAAATCTCCCAGTTCCGCCTGTTGATTTTCTTTGGATTCATGCTCTAGAGCATGACGCAATTCATCCAACTCTTCATGAAATTTCGCCCAGACACCATCGGCATTTTCCCACTCAAAACCATTCGCTGCCGCTTTTTGAGATATTTTCATGCCAGCTGTTAAGGGCGGCAGCGATCGCGCATAGCGCTTGAGTTTGTAACTAAGTCTTTGAGTTGTCGCTAAGTCTTCACCCTTTTCCTCAGCCTTAATCCTCTCCCAGTTTTGATGGATTTCATCCATATTTTCAGTCTTAAGCTCGCCAAATACATGGGGATGTCGGCGGATTAGCTTTTGAGCGATCCCTTCCGCAACTTCCGCGATCGAAAATTGATTAGTTTCACTAGCTATTTGTGACTGCAAAACCACTTGCATTAGCAGATCTCCTAATTCTTCAGCGATAGCCTTACTATCACCACTTTGGATTGCATCCACTACCTCATAAGCTTCCTCAATCACATAGGGGATCAAACTTTCGGGTGTTTGCTTTAAATCCCAAGGACATCCACCATCAGGCGATCGTAACTTCGCCACCACATCGATCAAATGCTGGAGTGCGATCAAATTAGCCGAAAAATTACCAGTTGGAGCAAAAGTCATAATATTTGTTTAATGTTAAGAAAAGTAACGAAATGCTATAATAATTTGTATAAAAAAATATTGCTTTTAACACACTATATACAGCAACAAGCTTATCGTTGGAGATCCGCCTCATGAGTAATACCGCTAGTCCTGATCCCGAAATGCTCAGACAACTTCTTGAGCCATTACTAGAAGATTTCACCTATTGGTTTAACCGCTCTCAGAAATTACTCTCCAATGAACGACTAAATTTCTTGCAAGAATCAGATCAGCAAAATTTGCTTGAACGAGTTGAAAATGCTCTCAAAGAAGTTGCAGCGGCGAGCGCTTTGTTTCGAGTTACAGGACACCAAGTTGGCGTAGACATGATGACGATGAGACCTTGGCATGCACTACTTATGGAATGCCAAGCCGTAGGGATGCGCTACTATCGTAATCAAGTAATTTAAAACTTTAATTTTGATTTTAATTCTAGCCCCTGATTTTTCCACTTAAGCCTTAGTTCACTTAATTTATATATTTTTTCAGGAAAGTAGACATGATACAGATCCTTTATATACTCGCTTTTACGATTCTCTCCATCTTTGCAATCAGCAACCTGATTCGTAGCATGATTGCTCTTTCCCAAAATGATTCACGAGGCTATCAAGATAATCGTAGCCGCCGAGTATCTCCTCAATATGCCCATCCTGAATTATGGGATAAAGATGGTAAATATATCGATGAACCATTAATGGTAATTAAATCAATTAACGTTGATGACGCTCGCTCAAGACTTGATGCTTTATACAACTCGTCACCTAGTAGTGAAAAATAGCAGTCTCTGTTAATCAATGCTTTGCGTTGATTGATTAGTTAAGAACTATACTGCCCGCTGCGCGGGCAGTATAGTTCTTAACTATTTAACTTTTTTATTGAGGTATGGATGACCCATAGTTTATTGGTTTGTACTACTTGTGCCAGCACTTGGCAAAATGGCAAAAAGGTAGGTATTAGTGGTGGCGAAATATTACTAAAAGAGCTTTCTCAATTACAACAAAGCTGGAAATCGCGATCGCATTTTGAGATTCGCGCTGTTTCCTGTATGAGTGCTTGCAGTCATGCCTGCGTTGTTACCTTTGTTTCTGAAGGTAAGTATTCCTATTTGTTTGGGGACTTGCCCAGTGATGCCGAAAACATGCCAATGACTGCAGCCGCAATTTTGTCCTGCGCAGAAATATATTGCGATCGCGCTGACGGAATGCTGTCATGGAAAGAACGTCCCGAACCACTAAAAAGCGGCGTAATTGCTCGTATACCACCTCTATAGAAAAAAAGAGCGCTAAGCGCTCTTTTTTGTGATTTTTATCGTGAGCATTGCTGCGAAAAAGCCTTAAAATCAAGTAGCGAAACTAATTCTGGTAATGTAGACAAATCTTTCTACATATTTAAAGACAAGACCCAAATTTGTAACACCTCATGCAAGGCACGCTCAGAGAAATTGACGTACATACAATTATCCACCTCATCGAGTTTGGTCAACGAACTGGAGAGTTATTGATTGAATCGAGCACAGGAAAATTCTGGTTTTTATTCTTTGATAACGGAGAATTGATCTACGCAACTGATACTGATAGTAACTTGACCCGTCTACGTGATTATTTACATGGATTAGGCTTAGACCATGCGCTGGATCATCTATCAAGCTCGAAACTGGGGATTAATGTTTTAGAGTATGGTCAGATTTGGGCGCTCCTTGAAGCCAAAATTCTCACACCTGATCAGGCTAAGTCTATTCTCGAAAGCACAATCCGAGAGGTACTTTTTGAAATTATTGGTCTCTATCAAGGAACCTTTGTTTTTGAAATTAGCGCTGCACTTACACCAAAGCTTACACAATTCAAGTTTTCACAGATTAGTTCTGAACATTCACAACAGCTTCAGACATGGAAGAGATTTTATCCAGTTTTACAGTCAATCGATCAATGCCCAGTATTGCTAACTCAAGAGGCTCTACCACTCTTAAATACTTGGATTGATGGTAAAACGACAATCCGTCAGCTATCACGATACGCAGGGCAAGATATTAGTCATATCGGTCAGATGATCTATGATGCAATCTGCTTTGGGCAAGTTGCAATTACTCCATTAGCAATGAGTACACCGCAACAAGTAAAGGTGAAATCGCCCCGAATTCTATGCATTGATGACAGTGTAACAATTTGTCGAGCTGTTGAATATATTCTGCATAATCACGGCTTCCAAGTGATGGCAGTATCTAGCCCTATTAAAGCTTTAAGCTTGATCTTTCAACATAATCCTGATCTAATTTTGTGTGATATCACTATGCCAGAGATCGATGGATATGAATTATGTGGAATGCTCCGTAAGTCTAGTGCGTTCGCGAAGGTTCCAATTATTATGCTCACTGGCAAGGATGGTTTTATAGATCGCGTCAAAGCTAGGATGGTTGGTGCTACTGAATATCTAACTAAACCATTTGGGGAAAAGGAGTTACTGACAACAGTCGAGAAATATAGCAAACGATAAGGGCTCTGGGATTTAAGAGCAAAAGCCAATAATTTTTAAAAATTATTGACTTTTCCAAAGTGCTCATTTACAAACCGCTTCATCCATAAAACCCTGAGCAGCTATTAGATTAGTTGCAGCAGTTGCATCAACTGCTGGAGAAAACAGAAAACCCTGACCATAGTCACAGGAAAGAGCTCGCAAAACGTTAGTATGGGAATCTTTTTCTATACCTTCGGCAACCACTTTCAGCTTCAACTGATTAGATAAATTAATAATCATCGAAGTAATTTCTAGACTATTAGAATTTGTGTCAATATCTTTAATAAACGAACGATCAATTTTTAAAGCCGTGATAGGTAGGGATTGGAGATAAGAGAGAGAAGAATAACCTGTGCCAAAATCATCAATTGAAAGTCCAATAGAGCGTTCTCGAAGTCGAGCTAAAACATTGATCGCAGTTTCGACATTTTCCATTAAGACACTCTCAGTAATCTCTAAATTCAAGCTTTCTCCATTCAAGCCTGCGGAGCTTAGACTGCGATCGATATCTTCCAATAGCTCTGAATTAATTAATTGTAAACTCGATAGATTAATGCTAATGCTGTCTGGACAAATATCAGGAAATTGAGCTTTCCATCGCCCCATTTGTGCACAAGCTTCTGACAAAAGCCAACGACCTAATGGAACAATTAATCCTGTCTCTTCTGCTAATGGAATGAACTCTAGGGGTGAGATCCATCTCTGATCTGTGGTCAGCCAACGCGCCAAAGCTTCAAAGCCTCTAATCTTACCTGTTTGCAATGAAAAAATCGGCTGATAATACACTAGGATTTGATTAGATTCTATCGCTTCTTGCAAATTAACTTCAAGGTTTACCCGATGAATAGCCTTCTGTTGCATACTATTATCAAAGAAAATAGTACGCTCCCTATCATTTCTTGCATAGTCGAAGGCAGTGTCAGCCGCTCTCAAATAGTCTTCTGGTTGGCTATCTTCTAGATCACTAATGACTGCACCTATATGAGTCTTTGATGATACGGTAATCTCGTCAAGTTGAACAGGAAGATTGAAAAGCTGATGAAGTTGTTCAATGTAGTTTTCAATGACAGATAAATTTTTAACATCCTGTATCAATATCGCAAATTCATTGCTTTCTAATCGGGCTACGACCTTAGATGAAATATCCCAGTCTCCCAATCGACGAGCAATTTCAACTAGGAGGCGATCGCTAAGCGTATGACCAAACCCAGACTTAATGATGGGATAGCGTTCTACATCTAGCTTTAATACAGCGAAAGCCATGCCTTTTGTTCGCTTTAATTCAATACTTTTAGCAATTTTTTGCAACAGTCCATAGCGATTGCTTAAGCCTGTCAGTTGATCATAGAAAACTAAGCTATGGAGTCGATCCAGCGTTGATTGTAGCTTTTGCTTTTGCGCTCTCAAATCATGAACAAACGCCAAAGTTTTGTTAATTGTAATTTCTAAATCTTCAAAATCAATGGGTTTCATCAGAAAGTCAAAAGCCCCTCGATTCATCGCTGTGCGAATATTCTTCATGTCGCCAAATGCAGAAATAACTACAGCTTTCAGTGGGCATTCAAACTCTGCTAAGTTTGTCAATAAGGTTAATCCATCCATTTTTGGCATCTGGATATCGGTCAAAATCATGTCAATCGAATTGGATTCCCGTAGAATCTCTAATGCTTCCACCCCATTTTGAGCAAATTGAAAACTTAGCTCTCCATTCCGAATTCTTTTTCTAAATATTTGCTTAAATAAGCGTTGAATTTCAAACTCATCATCAACGACTAATACTAAATTTGTCCCTTCTTTCATAGTTGAGTTTTGGCGTAGGTATCCTTAATACCAATACATGAATTATTCTGATTTGGAATTAGGATCTTTTTTTTAAGTATATCTGTAAGGTATGGTAACAATTATTTCAGTAAATTGACTAGCAATTGGATTAATCGTTAAAGTACCTTTATGTTGCTTAACGATTATATCGTGAGTAAGGAAAAGCCCTAGCCCAGTGCCCTCTCCAGGAGGTTTAGTTGTAAAGAAAGGGTCTAAGAGCTTGTTTTGGATCTCTGGGGCAATTCCACAGCCATTGTCACGAATCCTAATCTCGACTCGATCGCCGAGACTGCGCGTTGAAAGGCAGAGCGTGGGATGATAGTTTTCTGTATCTTTAGAGAAATCTAGAAGATCCTTTTGGTGGCGCATGGCATCACAAGCATTATCGATAAGATTAATGAAAGCCCGACTCATGGATCCCGTGACTAGATCGACTAAATCTAAATTGTCAGTATAGTCAGTTAGAATTGTGATGTTGAAGTTGTTATCTAGCATTTTTTTACTGTGATACGCCAGTTTTATGGATTGGTCGAGTAAATCATTAATTTGAGTCGGCTGCGGGCTTGCCTTTGCATCATCAGTACGAGCGTGCTGCATCATATTGGAGATGATATTTTCAGCTCTTTGGCTATGAGCACGAATCGACGTAGAATTTTCTTGAAGATCTGCGATCAAGGATGTTACAAAATCAGAGGTATCGAGATCTAAAGAAGGGATCAAAGGCTGAATTGTCTCTAGCAATTCTTGACTGAGTTCAATTGAGCCTTTCGCGTAGTTTGTGACAAAGTTAAGAGGGTTCCGCAGTTCATGGGCAATACCAGCCGTGAGCGTACCGAGGGAGGCAAGTTTTTCTTGGGCAATAATCCGCTCTTGGGCGTTTACAAGTGCGGCAGTTCGTTCTTCGACTCGAAGTTCAAGGCTTTTATTTAGTTGAGATAATTCTTGCAGAAGCCGATCGCGTTCTAATTCTGTGGCTTTGCGCTCGCTAATATCCTCAGAAATACAGATCAAATAATCGGGCTTACCATGCTCATCGAATACAGGGACTTTAATTGTATGAAGAATTCTGCGCCCAAACGTCAAACTGTCAATTGGTTCTTCAGGAATATCTTCTATTTTACCAAGCGCAAATGATGATCGGTCTTTCTCATTAAAGAAATCAGATTGCTCTTTCGGGAAAAAATCATAGACTGATTTGCCAAGTGCTTGCTCTTTATCACAACCGAACATGAGTTTGCAGGTATTATTCCATAGTAAAAATTCACCAAATTTTTCTTCCTTTCCATCTTTAACAAATAGAGCCACTGGTATATTTTCAATAATTGCTTCGAGAAAGTTACGTGCTTTTAATAGTTCCTGTGTTCGTTCCTGAACACGTTGCTCTAGCTCTGTATTCAATATTTGTAAATCCTCGAATACCTGCATTCTCTCTAGTTCGGCAGATGCCCTCGCCCCAAAGATACGCAGTAATAGTTCTGCCCGTTTTGGATTATCTAAAGGTTCGTGATTTAATACGCAAATCACCCCAACCTTCTTACCATCTGAATTTTGTAGGGCCATTCCCATATAATTATCAGCATCCATTTTTACTAAATCCTCGTCAAGAGGAAATAGCTGTTTTACTCCAGAAGAACAGCTGTAGATGCCATTTTGAAAAGCAGAGCCGCATGGAGTATATGCAATTGGATAGGTAAGATTAGGCTGAATCTGTTTGTCAGCATACCACGCTACAGTTTCTAGATTTTCGCCAGACAACTTGGTAATGAAGACATGGGAAACATCGAGGGCGATCGCAATATGCTTAACTAATTCTGGGAAAAATTCTTGTCCAGTAACCGAGGCTGTACCTTCCAATAAACTTTGGAGTGCTATTTCTGATTGCTTGCGATCGCTAATATCTCTAACTAACAGTAAAACTTCATCATCTGTATAAGGGACAATTCTCACCTCTTCGGTTTGGATTTTGCCATCCACCAAGATCTCTTGCTCATAAAGTTGAATATCCCCAGTTTCAAGGGCTGCATTGATCATCTTCATTCTTTGTTCAACTACGTTAGGAGATAAATCCTTATCTAGATTATTCCCAACAAAGTCTTCAGCATCCCCAAACACTTTAAAGCTCTCTGTACTATGAAATTCTAGATAGGTTCCATCTTTATGGATTCTCATGATTAGATCAGGTAAAGCTCTAATTAATGCAGCTTTATGGGATTCACTTTTACGTAAAGCTATTTCAGCAAGTTTGCGATCGCTGATATCACGCCCCAAGATCAGAACTTCATTTTCACCACAAGCTACTACCCGACATTCTTCAATTTGTAAGATACCCCCGACTGAAATCTCTTGCTCGTATATTTGCATTTCTTTAGTTTCTATAGCATTAGAAATCGCATTCATACGTCTTACGGCTAATTCAGGAGGGAGGCTGTCATTTATATGAGTACCGATAAAATCTCCAGTTTTCCCAATCACTCTAAAAGCACTAGTCGCATAGAAATCAAGATATATCCCTTCTCGGCTAACCCGCATTACTAGATCTGGCAAAGCTTCGATCAAGGCTCGTTGTTTTTGTTCGCTTAGTCTTAATAATTCTTCGTTCTTCTTGCGATCGCTAATATCAGATACTGCGCCAACAAATCCGACAACATCACCATTGGTATTGCGTTCGGGAACGGCTTGTACAAAGCCCCATTTGGTTGAACCATCAGGGTAGAGATATCTGTGTTCGATACAATATTCGACCTTATGACCAAGATTTGACTGTTCGACAAAATTTGTCCAAGCAGCATACATCCAAATGCGATCATCGGGATGTAAGTTTTTACCCCAGCCATCACCTAAATTTTCTTCGCTAGTAAGTCCAGTGATTTGGAGGGTTTTAGCATTGGCATAGGTGCAGTTTCCTTTAGCATCGTTGCGAAAGATCCCCACAGGGCTTAATTCTGAAAGAATGCGATAGTGTTCTTCGCTAATCAGTAGTTGTTCAGTGCGATCTTGTACCAGCTTTTCCAAACTGGAATTTAGATCTTCTAGCTCTAACTTGGATTGTTCAAGATCTAAGTATTGTTGCTCGATTTTGCGATCTTGCTGATAACTCCGTAATGCCTCAGACACGGTTAGTTGCAGATCTTGCTTATTCCATGGCTTTGACATAAACCGATATAGACTACCCCGATTGACCGCATTACCAACTTCTTCGGCACTCGCTTGCCCAGTGAGCATAACTTTGAGGATTTTAGGATAGCGATCATTCAGTTCAATCAAGAACTGATCGCCTTTCATTCTAGGCATTATCTGATCCGCAATCACAAGTGGCAGCTCTATCCCATTGCTTAGAAGATCTTCTACAACCTCTATAGCTTCTTCAGCACTTTCCGCAATTTCAATCATAAAATCAGGGAAGTCTTGCATTAATTGATTTCTAAGGGTCAAGAGAACATTGCGTTCATCATCAACACAAAGGATGGTTGGTTTGCTCATTTCTTATCTCCAAAATCAAAATTGACGAAAATTAATCCTGCTATCTCCGCAAAAAAATAGTGATTTATTGACTTTGCCTTTCTATAAAAATGTTTCTTCTTCGTCGCACTGCACTGTAATTAGATAGTAACTCAAGACCTCAATGGTATGCTCACAGTAAAGCAACTGCCCTGACCAAGCTGACTGCTTAACTCAACATAACCATTATGTAGTTCAACGATTTGCTTTACTATTGAAAGCCCTATTCCTATGCCTTCGTAATTACGGTTAAGCCCACTGTCAATCTGTATAAACGGTTGAAATAGCCTGTTTTGATCGCTAGGAGCGATGCCCAGCCCAGTATCAGTAATTGCAAAATAAATCCAAGAGTTAATATTCAATACTTCCTGATTATCAGCTACCTGCTCTAACGAATCTGATGTCTTAGTCACATTAGAAGATGGTACAAGCTTACTAGGTGCTTGGTCTATCTTTACATCCAAACTGACCTTGCCACCAGTGGGGGTGAATTTAACTGCATTATTAAGTAAGTTGACTAATACTTGTCTCATCCGCAGCGGATCGGCTTCAAAGAATTCTATGTCTGGAGATATGTTTAGCGTAATTTGAATTTGCTTTTTGAGCGCCTGTTGTTTCACATCGTCTAAACTAGAATCACATAAATCGGCGATCGCTACAGATTCGAGATCAAGCTTCACTAAATCTGTTGAAAGGTTTGTGAAATATAGAATGTCATTAATCAATTTCAGAAGATGATTACTACTATTTTCAATGATGGTGATTGCCTCCTTTTGAGAGGGGGTGATCTGACCATAAATTTCTTCAAGCAAACATTCTGACACGCCTAAGATCGAGTTAAATGGTGTTCGTAATTCATGACTCATCATGGCAAGAAACTCGTCTTTTAATTTAGAAACTCTCTTAAGTTCTACATTGGCTCTCTCAAGATTTGCATTTAACTCTATTAGTTCTAGATTAGTTTGCTCAAGGGCTAACTGATGCTTGGCAAGTTGTTTCTCTTGCTCATATCTCCGCAAAGCTTCCACTACTGTTAGCCTCAAATCTGTTTCATTCCAAGGTTTAGATATAAAACGATAGAGATTTCCTCGATTGACTGCATTGCCAATATCTTCAACATTGGCTTGCCCAGTTAGCATCACCTTTAGGATCTCAGGATGGAGATTATGGAGTTCGATCAAAAACTCATCTCCTTTCATCTTCGGCATAATCTGATCAGCAATTACCAAAGCAACATCACCCCCATTAGATAATATTTCCTCAATAACTTCCAGAGCTTCATCTCCACTTTCTGCAATTTCAATTTTGCAAGCTGAGAAAAAATGCATTAACTGGTTTCTCAACATCAGCAGAATATTGCGTTCATCATCAACACAAATAATAGTCGGTTTAATTACCATAATTTTTCTAAAGTCGGAGTTAATAAAAAAGGGTTTAAATAAGCTGTTGTTCAATAATTTAAATCCTGAGTGGGATTAATTGGCGATCAGCATTTTATGTCTTTAGATAGAGGAATAATAACCGAAAATGTGACTTGCTCATTCTGGCTACTTACTTGAATATCACCATCATGCTTTCGCAATATCTGGCGCACAATATCTAAGCCCAGTCCGCTACCTTCGCCTCTCGGCTTGGTTGTAAAAAATGGCTCAAACAGTCGCGGCATGATTTCATCAGGAATTTCCGCTCCCGAATTAGTAATTTCAACAATTACTTTTCCTGCTTGCTGCGCGATCGCTATTTCTAGAGTACCCACTTTACCAATCGCATAAATAGCATTGTCAATTAAATTAACCCACACCTGTGTAAGCGCATCTGGGTCGCAGAGAAGATAGGGGACTGGCTCATATTTACGAATCACCTCTATTCCTTGCTTCAAGCGACTTTGATATAGTGTTAAGGCGATTTCGAGGCTCTCGCTAATTTGGATCAGGCTTTTCTCCCCAGTTTCACTGCTGCGATGGCTGTATGTTTTGAGTGCAAAAACAATCTTTGCGGCGCGATCGACTTCCTGTTGAATGCTAATGGCATTCTGATTTTGTTGCACCAGCTTATAGGCAACTTGCAGAATTTCATCGCAATCAGGTGCTTCGAGAAGATGCTGATAAACTTCTAGAGATGATTCTATCCGCAGCAGGGCAAATTGGTCGGCGATCTCTTGGGCTTTAGCAATTCCCAAAGCATCGAGTTCTGTTTGCAATCGTCGCCGCATTTGTCGTTCTTCTTTGGTTGAGAGAGACTGCTGTTGCTGAAGTGAAGTATTTACCAAAGCGATAAAAGCAGCCTGTTGTAAAGGATTTAGGCGCTGCATCAATACTGGCAACTGTGGCAGTAAAACTTTCAAAGTAGCGATAATATTGCCTGTGGCACTGCGAATCACTCCCAAAGGCGTGTTGACTTCATGGGCGACGCTTGCAGTAAGCTGTCCTAATGCTGCCATTTTTTCCGATTGGATTAATTCTGCTTGGGTAGTTTGAAGGTGAGCTAAAGTCTGGGAGAGTTCCTGAGTGCGTTCTTCCACTTTCTGCTCTAGGGTTTGGGAATATTCTTCCAATTTGTGGAAAGAGATTTCTAGTTGTTTTGCCATTTTGTTAAAGGTTTGGGCAAGGACTCCCACCTCATCCTCAGTCATGATTGGTGCGGTTTGGTTTAGCTCTCCCTCAGCCAAACGTGCGGCGGTAGTATTAATTGCTAAAATCGGGCGGGTAATTTGGCGAGAAAATAGATAAATGGCGATGAGAAGTATGCTAGAAGATAAAAAGCCCAAGATCAGAATATTAATTGCTAAGCGATCGGCTGGAGCAAAGGCTTTATCTTGGTTGATTTCGGCGATTAATGCTAAGTTTTGGGAAGGCAACCACCAATAAACGCCGACCACAGGAATTCCTGCATAGTTGTTATACAAGCCAAATCCACTCTGTTGCTTGATCGCTTGATCGATACCATCGCTATATACCGCTTTTGTCCGTGACGGATCTTTAGGTTCCATTTGATTGCCAGCAACAAAAATGGTTTTAGTACCAGCTTTGCCAATTAGATACGTTTCGCCTGTCTCCCCCAGCCCCGTATTATCGCGAATCAATGCGTCAATGTAATCTAGATTAAAATCGGCAGTCACAGCTCCCATTTTGACATTATTTTCATCTAAAAGTGATGTAGTGACAGTTATGGAAACTTTGTTGGTGCGTGGTGAAATATAAAAATTAGGGACAACTGTATTAATGCGATCGCTTGTAAAGTAGGTGGCGGGATCGCCCAAGGGTAAATAGGTTCCTTCGAGTTTAGAATCAGTGGAAGAGAAGATCACAAAACCACTATTTCGAGTAACACGAATGCTACCTAAATTCGGCTTCACAAGACTAATACGCCCAATATTTTTTTTGAGATTGGTGTAAGCTTTCTGATAAGCAGGTTGACTGGGATCGGAAGCCAGCAGTTGACCTAGTAACTCTTGAATTTCTACATCTTGGCTGACTACAAGAATGTCTCGCAACTGATTTTCTAACCACTTTTGGAGTTGCAAGGATTTTAGTTGTGTTGCTACAGTGAGGCGGTTGACGACTTCCGTTGATAGAGAACTGCGGGCGTGAAAATAAGAGCCAATAGCCACTACGCTCACGGTAATGACTGACAAACCTGAGAAATAGCTAACCATTTGCCTGAGTAAACTGCGCCGCAACCATCCTTTCATCATATTCAAACTTTTTTCTCCGCTAACTGCAAGATATCTTGAATTTTGGTGATTGCCCAATCTGCCGATTCCACTACCGAGGCTTTGTCTTGCACCACCTTGAGAACTGTTTTTGCCCAAAGCTGTTGATTTTGCACCTCACTAAAAGCTGAATGCATCACCTCATAAGGAACGTAGCTAGGACGGGCATATATTTTCAGAGCTGATGAAAGATGGGGATCATTCGGCTCATTCCAAAAGGGATCTTTTAATAGCTCAGGCATCACGGGAAAAACTCTCCCCTTAAAGCCTTTGAGTAATGACATCAAGTTATCTGGACTAACTAGATAACGCAAAAAATCTTTGGCAAGCTCTGGATTCTTACAGTTTTTAGGTACGATCGCTTGCTTCGTTCCCTTGCGCGTTAGCAATTCACCACCATCCACTTTTAGAGGGCGATCGATCGTCACGATCTGACGATATCTCGCGATCGCATCGCGATCGTATTGAGGATGGGATAACTTTTGGGTAAGGGGAATCGACATCGTGAGATTTTGAGTCATTAAGATTTCACTATTTAGGAAGCTGTTATTATTTCCAGATCCTGTCCATCGTACTGATTGAGGTGGCGTATATCCCTGCAAATAGAAGCTAGTAAATTCCTGCAGTGCGGCTATAAACTGCTGACGATTTTCTGGTTTTCTTAAAAGAAATTCTCCCGACTCATTCACCACATTAACGTTGTGAGCATCCATAAACATCTTCAGGGATGTATAGGTGTCAAACCCGATCGCCGACATACATAATCCCACTCCATAAATCTGCGATCGCCCCTTTGCTCGCAACTCCTTTTGAGCTGTTTGCCAAAATCGCCAAAACTGATTCCATTCTCGCGGAATATCCAGTTGCGTTAAGTCAATCTCCTCAAGCATACTTTCCCAATAGTGAATGTATTCATCGGATTGCCACAATGGGAGCGCATAGTAACTGCGTTCTTTACGAACTTGATTGTGATAGAAAACATGGGAGAGGGCAATACTTGTATATTTATTCTGAATGGGAGTGATTACATCCGTAAGATCGACTAATTGATCATGCCAAGCAAATTTGGGTGCGAGGCTAGCATCTACACCCACGGAGTAAACAATATCAGGAATTTGGTTGGATTCCGATTGACCGATAAAATTTGTTAACTGTTGATCGATAAGAGCAACGGGGAGCAATTTCAAATCAACAACTTTTCCAGACTTTTTTTCCCATCTGCGAATGAGCTGATTAATTTGTTCATTTTCCTCTGGCAAAAAGCCCTGCTCCCACCAAATCAAGAGATCGGCTTTGCTTGATGACTGTCCACTACTGGTATTAGTCAGATATTTAGTCTGGTTACAGCTTGCCAGTCCTAAGCCCAAAGCTCCTAGAGACATCTGGTTAAAACGTCGTCTATTTAACATCAGATTCTCCCATCGACCTTGACAAAGGCAACATTACTATAAAAGTAGTTCGTCCAGATTGGCTGCTTACTTGAATATCACCTCCATGTTTTTGAATGATTTGACGCACAATATCTAAGCCTAGTCCACTGCCTTCGCCTCTCGGCTTGGTTGTAAAAAATGGCTCAAACAGTCGCGGCATGATTTCATCAGGAATTTCCGCCCCCGAATTAGTAATTTCAATAATCACTTGTCCTGCTTGCTGCGCGATCGCAATTTCTAAAGTACCCACTTTACCGATCGCATAGATCGCATTGTCAATCAAATTAACCCAAACCTGTGTAAGCGCATCTGGGTCACAGAGAAGATCGGGGACTGGCTCGTATTTACGAATCACCTCTATTCCTTGTTTGAGGCGGCTTTGGTAGAGCGTTAAGGCGATTTCTATGCCATCGCTAATTTGAATTAGGCTTTTTTTAGATTGGTTTTGGTGGCTATAGGTTTTGAGCGCAAAGACAATTTTGGCGGCGCGATCGACTTCTTCTTGAATGCTAATGGCATTCTGGCTTTGTTGCACCAGCATATAAGCGACTTGCAAAATGTTATAGCAATCAGGAGCTTCGATAAGGGGCTGATAGGCTTCAAGAGATGATTCTATCCGCAGGAGGGCGAATTGGTCGGCGATCTCTTGGGCTTTAGCAATTCCCAAAGCATCCAGTTCTGTTTGCAATCGTCGCCGCAGTTGTCGTTCTTCTTTGGTTGAGAGAGACTGCCGTTGCTGAAGCGAATTATTCACCAAAGCGATAAATGCAGCTTGTTGTATAGGATTTAGTTGCTGCATCAATACTGGCAATTGTGGAAGTAAAACTTTCAAAGCAGTGATAATATTGCCTGTGGCACTACGAATCACTCCTAGAGGTGTGTTGACTTCATGGGCTACGCTCGCTGTAAGTTGTCCTAGGGCTGCCATTTTTTCCGATTGGATTAATTCGGCTTGAGTAGTCTGGAGATTTGTTAAGGCTTCGGAAAGCTCTTGAGTACGTTCTTCGACTCTTTGCTCTAGGGTGCGGTAAAGTTGAGCATTTTCTAAGGAAATCGCAGCTTGAGAACAAATTAGGTTTAGCACTTCAAGGCGATCGCTAGTAAATACTCCTATGGTCAAGCTATTTTCTAGGTATAAAATCCCGATTAACTTGCATTGTTTCAGAATGGGCATACATAGAATACTTTTAGGTCGATGTTTGAGGATGTAGCGATCGCTTACAAATTGGGCATCTTGTCGCGCATCGCTTAAAACTAAGGGTTCTAAACTACGCTTGACCTGATTGACGATACCAATCGCCATATCTTCACTGTGTTCTATGGATATGGGAGAAGAGAATATTTGCGAAGGTTGTCCAGATTCCACGAGCGCGACAATTTGCAACTCTGATTCTGATTGCAACAGTAAGACGCATTTATCGGCACCAGAATTAATGTTTGCGATATTTAGGAGCGCTTCTAAAAGTTTTGGAAGCTCTATCTCTTCGGAAATTGCTTGAGATGCTTTTAGCAGAGTCGCTAAATCGATTGATTCAGAGGTGCTACTAGAGGAGTTAGTAGATTTTTTCTTGAAGGAGCCGAGGGAGTCTCGAAGTATTGGCGAGAGTAGTTGAGGATAGCGATTTTCTAGGTCGGTGACTTTAGCGGCTGCCCCCCAACGTACATAGCCATAGTATGCGTCAGTCATATAGACCTGAGCGATTTTTTCTTTGCCCCAATCCAGATAAAACTTTGCGGCGAGTTCGTTAGCAAGCGCTTCTTCTTGGATGTAGCTGTTTTCTTTTGCACCAGCGATCGCGCGATCGTAAAGTTCGATTGCTTCTAGTTTATTGCCCAAAACACGATATCGCTCTGCCTCCACTAAATCATATTTGTGTTGAAAGTTCATTGGCGCATAGTAAGCACGATGGAGCAGTTTGGTCTGATTTTCAGAAATGCGATCAAGAACTACTGTTTTGTCTGCTTCCTCTGCAAAGTCAACTAAGGCTGTCAGAGAATCATAAAAGTAAAAAATCGGTATGTTAATTAGACTTGCCCCAGCCGCCAAGGTTTGGATTGCTTCAACCGCATCTTGTTTTGCCTCAACCATTTCGTTAAGCAAGTAGGATGCGGTTAGTCGATAAACCCAATAAGAATGTAATCCACCTAAATTATTTGAAACAGTTAAGGTATGATGCAACTCCCTTTCGGCAGTCAACAAATCCTGATTCTTAGTAGTTTGTAATCGCTTGATAGTTTGCAAAAAAGCTAAACCAGAGTTTGCGCTCGTAATAACCTTTAGCTTCAGGAGTGTGGCGATATAAACTTCTATTTCTTCTTGTAGTGTCGCTAATTCTTGACCAACAGCATAGGCAATTTGCCAAATAAGATTAGCATTATGACCCACATATTCAAAATCGCCTAATTCCAGCGACATTTTGAATGCTTCTTTCAAGAGAATTAGACTATTTTGGCAGTGGGATTTACAGTGAAGAATAAAGGAGCCGACGGTAAAGTTCACCTTAGCCTGAACATCTGGAAGTTTGAACTTTTCCGCCAGTTTCAGTCCTAGCTGACCAAATTCGTATGCTGCGTCTAAGTCTTCTAAAACACTGCTCAACAAAATAGCATGGCAACAGTAGGCAAGAGATGACAGCCCAGAGTTACCTGCTTGAATCGATAGTTTTACTTGAGCCAAAATTACAAACGGAAACAGTAAGGGGGCAGAAAGATAAGTGGTTGGGTTAATACTCGAAAGTAGCTGCATACTTGCCAAAGATTCCGCGTTTGTCATCACTGGCAAATCAAGTAAATCATTGGCAGTTCGAGCATTGAGCAGGGTCGCCACATCTTGCATTGCGGGAACGATATCAGCGGGTGTTGGTTGTTTGGGAAGATGAATATTGAACTTCTCTAGGGCATTTTGCGCGATCGCGATCGCCTCCAAAAACTGACCCTGCGTACTATAGGCTTGAATCTGGATTTCATAGGTTTTAACCAGATCAAGAGGCTCCAGCCTTTGCGCTAAGATCGTGCTAACCCACTGCTCCATTTGAGCAAAATCACCGCAGAGATAAGCTGTTGCTGCTGCGCCTTCATGCAAGGTCAGCATCAAATCAGGTTGGCTCTGCCAGCCTAGATCGCCGAGGAGAGCTAGCCCTATAGTGAAATATGTTAAAGACGATTCATAGGCGTTAGAGGCTTTGGCTTTGCGACCAGCAATTAAATTGAATTGAGCGAGATTGTTTTTTTCCAGTGGATCAATCAGAAGGGCGATCGCGCGATTCCAGTGATTAACAATCTTAAAAATATTGGCTTCCAGTTCTGCATCTGGGGTGTTTTGTCGCAGCAATCGCGCAATTGCTAAATGAGCTGACTGTTGCCGATCTTCAGGGATCAAAGAATAAGCAGCTTGTTGAACGCGATCGTGCAGAAACTTATAAGTTGCATTCGCATCAGTTTGTAAAACAGCATTCGTATCAGTCTGTGTAAAGAACTTATAGGCTTCCGTCGTGGGAATGATAAAACCTTCTTGTAATGCTTGCCATAGTGCTTGTGCTGAACTTTCTGGAGATTGTTGGGAGGCGATCGCTAGGGTCTGTAAATCAAACCGTGCGCCAATACAAGCAGCCACTTTCAGGACATCCTGAGTTTCTAATGGCAACTTCTGTAATTGGCTTGCCATAAACTCAACCACATCATCGGCATGAGTCAGTCTCGCTTTTGCGATATCGCAATGCCAATTATGCAAATCCCTGTTAAAGGTAATACTCTGTTCTTCATATAAAGCTTTGAGCAACTGCACCGAGAAAAAGGGATTTCCTGCGGTCTTTTGATATACCAATTCTGTTAATGGTTGGGCGCTGGGCAAGTCGCAAATCAAGGTGTCGGAAATCCATTGATGTATATAGGCTTGGCTCAATGCTTGCAGGGTAATTGTTTTCACTGTTAAGCCCGTCTTGATCATTTCTGATACTGTCATCATCAATGGATGAACTGGCGATACTTCGTTATCTCGATAGGCTCCTAACATCAATAGTTGTTTTGTGTCTTGCATTAATAGTTGTATTAACCTTAATGAAGATAAATCAGCCCATTGTAGGTCGTCCAAAAACATGACTAGGGGATGTTCGGGTGTGGCGAAAACTTGAATGAATTTTTGCAGTAGTAAGTTGAAGCGGTTTTGAGCTGCATTTCCTGATAGTTCAATTACGTTGGGTTGACTGCCGATAATTCCTTCTAGCTCTGGGATCACTTCAATGATGACTTGCCCGTTCTCTCCCACTGCGTCAAGGATTTTGCTTCTCCATACTTTCTGTTGCGTGTCGCTTTCACTCTTCAGTTGTCCGATCAAGTTGCGAAAAGCTTGGACAAAGGCGGAAAAAGGGATGTTGCGATTGTATTGGTCAAATTTACCTTTGATGTAGTAACCATGTTTCTCCACTATTGGTTTATGGACTTCATTAATGACGACGGTTTTGCCGATGCCTGATAATCCTGCTACTAGCATTAGTTCTGCTTCGCCTTGGGAAACTCGCTCAAAGGCTCTTAATAAGGTTTTAACTTCTGCTTCGCGTCCATAGAGTTTTTCGGGGATCGTGAAGCGATCGCTTAGATCTCTTTCGCCAATTGCAAACTCAGTGATGCTTCCCGTCTGGTTAAGCTCATTCAGACAAACTTCGAGATCGTGCTTTAAACCTAATGCGCTCTGGTAACGATCCTCTGCATCTTTTGCCATTAGTTTCAGCACCAGATCGGAAATGACCTTTGGAATTGTTAATCTGATATTTTTACCTTGGGCTTGCTCCAAAGACATAGGTTCCTTTGCCAAGTGACAATAGACTAACTCCAGAGGATTTGCGCTCTGGAAAGGTAGTTGCCCCGTCAACAGTTCGTAGAAAGTGACCCCCAAGGAATAGAAATCACTGCGGTAATCGATGCCGCGATTCATGCGTCCAGTCTGTTCTGGTGATAGATAAGCTAGTGTGCCTTCTAAGATGCCGATAGCCTTTAGTTCCTGAGTTTCTTGGGGCAATTGCGAAGCCAAACCAAAGTCGGTCAGCTTCACCTGCCCTGAAGTGGGGTGAATCAGGATGTTGCTGGGCTTAATGTCTTTGTGGATGATCCGATACTGATAGAGTCCGTCAAGGATGTCTGCAAGTTGTAGGGCGATCGCCAAAAAATCAGCCAATGTCAAGGAGTTCGCAATCACCTCATCCCGTAGCGATCGGCAACCGTCATCGCACATCACTAACACAGAACCATTGCCATAGGCAACTAACTCCAGTGGCTTCACCACCCCTGATAGATTCATCGCTTTTGTGAGGATATAGTGATTGCGTAGCCTCAAGTGATCTTGAAAGGATGGAGTATCACCTTGGAGCATTTTCAGAACCACAGGTTGCTTATCAGACAGTCGTATTCCCCTATAGACAAGACTGTGACTGCCTACATAAAGCAATTGGGTTAGGTCGTAACCATCCATCAGTGGAAACAGATGGCTACCTTGAGATGCTGTCTGCATGAGGTTCTTTAGAGTCTAAGACTATTAGAGGTAAGCTTACACTGAATTTGGTCTCTCCTATTTGGCTACTTACTTGAATATCACCCCCATGTTTTTGGACGATTTGACGCACAATATCTAAGCCCAGTCCACTGCCTTCGCCTCTTGGCTTGGTTGTAAAAAAAGGCTCAAATAGTCGCGACATGATTTCATCAGGAATTTCCGCCCCCGAATTAGTAATTTCCACTACCACTTGTCCTGATCTCGGCGCGATCGCAATTTCTAGAGTCCCCGCTTTACCGATCGCATAGATGGCATTGTCTATTAAATTAACCCACACCTGTGTAAGCGCATCTGGGTCGCAAAGAAGATAGGGGACTGGCTCATAGTTACGAATTACCTCTATTCCTTGCTTCAATCGGCTTTGGTAGAGCGTCAGAGCTATCTCAATGCCGTCACTAATCTGGATGAGGCTTTTCTCTTCCGATTGGCTTTGGTGGCTGTAGGTTTTCAGTGCAAAGACAATTTTGGCGGCGCGATCGACTTCCTGTTGAATGCTAATGGCATTCTGATTTTGTTGTACCAGCCTATAAGCTACCTGCAAAATTTCATCACAATCAGGTGCTTCGAGAAGATGCTGATAGGCTTCTAGAGATGATTCTATCCGCAGGAGGGCGAATTGGTCGGCAATCTCTTGGGACTTAGCTATCCCCAAAGAATCCAGTTCTGTTTGCAATCGTCGTCGCAGTTGTCGTTCTTCTTTGGTTGAGAGAGACTGCTGTTGCTGAAGTGAAGTATTTACCAAAGCGATAAAAGCATCTTGCTGTGTAGGATTTAGGCGTTGCATTAATACTGGCAATTGTTGCAGCAAAACGTTAAACACAGCAATAATATTGCCTGTGGCACTGCGAATCACTCCTAAAGGTGTGTTGACTTCATGAGCCACGCTAGCCGTGAGCTGTCCTAGGGCTGCCATTTTTTCTGATTGGATTAATTCGGCTTGGGCAGTTTGGAGGTCAGCTAAAGTCTGAGATAGTTCTTGAGTGCGTTCTTCCACTTTTTGCTCTAGGGTTTGGGAATACTCTTCCAGTAGTCGTGCTTGATTATGGAGTTGAGCTTCTGCTGCTTTGCGATCGCTGATATCTCGGAAGTTCCAGATGCGACCGCAATACTCTCCCGATGGCAGTATTACTGCGGTGGAAGCCCGCTCTAAAATCCGTCCATCCTTTAAGTTAATCTCATCAAAGCTAGCTTCCTGCGGATGTTCGTAGAGATATTCCACCTTTTTTAAGAACTCCTCAGGCTGAGCTAAATGTTCCAAAACAAATCCTAAAAGTTGGTAATCATCATTGGTGTCAAGAATATGCTGAGGAATGCGACATATTTCTACAAATCCATGATTGTAGGCACTAATTCGTCTATTTTTATCAATCACTAAAATGCCATCGGGAGAAGCTTCCCTCTGAGCTTCCAGAAATGCGTTACTCTGCTGAAGATCGAGCTTAGATTGCTGGATTTCATAGAGGATGCGCGAGTTGTCAAGGGAGATCGCGGCTTGGGTACTCAGGTAATTAAGAACGGCGATGCGATCGCTAGTAAATGCACCTACGGTTAAATTATTCTCTAAATATAAAACGCCCAGCAACTTTCCCTGTTTCAAAATAGGCGTGCATAGAATACTTTTGGGTTGGTGCTGGATGATGTAGCGATCGCTGGCAAACTGCGTATTCTCCCTCGCATCGGCTAAGACTAGAGGCTCTAAACTGCGTTTAACCCAATTTACCAAACTCCTTGCTACATCTTGACTTAGTTCTAGAGATATCGGTGTGGATAGGATTTGCGGCTGCTGTCCAGATGTGCCGAGAGCGGCGATCTGTAGCTCCTCTTCGACTTGTAGTAGTAAGACGCACTTCTCCGCACCAGCATTGACGATCGCGATATTCAGGAGCGTTCCCAAGAGCTTATCAAGTTCAATTTCACTAGAAATTGATTGAGAAGCATTAAGGATTGTGGCTAAATCGAGTGTAGCTAAAACTCCACTGGTGGTATGGCTAGAAGACTTTGCCAAAAAGTCAGGGACAGGAGGATTTTGTTGAATAGAAGCCAGTAATTTTGGATATCGAGTCACTAAATCGTCAACCTTCGCAGTTGCGCCCCATCGGATGTAGCCATAATAAGCCTCAACCATATAGACTTGAGCGATTTTTTCTCTACCAAGATCGAGGTAAAACTTGGCGGCAAGTTCGTTTGCAAGCGCTTCTTCTTGGGTGTAGTCGTTCTCTTTAGCACCAGCGATCGCGCGATCGTAAAGTTCTCCCGCTTGGCTAGACTTGCCCAAAACGCGCAGATTTTCCGCTTCCACTAAAAGCAGCTTGTGTTGATAATTCATGGGAGCCGATTTGGCTAACTTGGTCAGAAGTTTGATATCGGTCTTTACCTTAGCGAGAGCCTGTCTCTGTTCGGCTTTTCCTAGATGGGGATACAGAACTAACCTAACTAAAGCATCATAAAAATAGAGCAGCGTTTTGATAAACGTTCCATCAATTGATTCTAGCCTCGTCTCAATTATGGCGATCTGTTCCAGTGCTAGCCTAGGTCGATCGAACAACAAAGCTAGATGGAGCTTGCGAAAACTGGTTTGCACCTGTAGTTGACGATCGCTTGAGGCGATCGCAGTTTCATCAAAGAACCGACCGACGAGTTGGCAAACATCCTCAGTTTCGGTGATGAGATTTTCTAAGCACTGGCAGTTGAGAGCGAATACATCGGTCATGGCACGTTGCTTGAGCTTTTGCAAATCCGCACGACTAGCGATCGCATCCCGTTGCAAGTCCATGAGATTCTGCCCTGTCCAATAGGCTTGAGTAAAATAGACACAGAGACTATAAGCGGCATATTCAATATCGCCAACTTCCAAACTCACTTGATAGGCTTCCAATAATATTGGTGACAAATCTCGTAGGGATTCCTTCCGATAGGCAATAAACCTCTGCCACAGAAATAGGGTCGGAGCTAAAGCTGCTTTTGAGGAGGTCTGATGGCATAGGGCGATCGCGGCTTTACCTATGGCATAGCCTTGATCGATTCGTCCCAGCCGCTCACAGAGCAAATAACCATAGATCGTATAAGCCATCGAAGATTTGGGAATATTGCCATAACGGAGATAGAGCGACAGTCCAATAAATGTCATAAATGGCAGAATCTCTGGCATTCCACTTGCGGAAGCTGCACCCATCGCATTTAGCAGGTTACAGGCTGTTAATTTATAGGGATCGGACATGGCAGGCAATTTGAGCAAATCCTGTGGCGATTTACCAGCCATGCGATAGAGCGTCGCTAAGAATCCTAGAATCGTTCGCAGTTTAGATAGACTTTTGGGAAAGCGCACACCAAAAATGGATAGAATCTTACGGGCATAATCCACCGCCGCCCTTACTTGATTTTGGGCTACTAACGCCAGAATTTGAGTTTCGTAGAATTTCGCCCGATCTAGGTGATTCCTCGCATTTTGCAAGCCGATCGCCATTATTGTTGCCATGCGATCGTAATTATGGGCAAGATAGGCGACTTCGACGGTGAGTTGATGCAGTCCGAGACTAAGGGCATACTGGTTTTGCCAAGATTGCGCCGATAAAAGCTGTAAACCCGTATCGAGATAATTCATCGCCGCTTCGTAGGCAGTGGCGCTCCTTGCTTTTGCTCCCGCCCGCCAGTTGAGATAAGCCAGTTCTTCGCGCTCTCCTGAGTCACTAATCAGAGATATGCCCCGATTAAGTTGATTCACAATCTGGAATTGTGGCAACTCGCGATCGCTATGGGGTGTACGAGCCAAAAGCAATCGACCGATATTTAGGTGAACGACTTCTTTTTGAGAGTCTGGGATCAAAGAATAGGCTGCTTGCTGGACGCGATCGTGAAGGAATCGATAAGAACAGGAACTAGAATCATCAATTTGGAATCCAGAAGAATTTTCTTGAACAACTTCAGAATCCATTTGAAAGAATTTGTAGATTTGATTGAGAGGAACGATTAAGCCCTCGGCTAGTGCTTTCCATAATGTCGTAGCAGTATCTATCTGCGATCGCGCTGACACAATTGCTAAGGTCTGCAAATCGAACTGTGATCCGATACAGGCGGCTAGCTTTAGTATGGCTTGCGTAGTTTGAGGAAGCTTCTGTAGCTGTTGCGCCATAAAGGCTACGACATCATCGGTTAAGCTTTGAAGCTTGATCTGGCTGAGATCGCATTGCCATCCGCCTTGGCTGGTTTCATCAGCTACATGGAAATGGATGAACCCTTCTTGATGTAGGGTTTTGAGAAATTGGGTGGTAAAAAAGGGATTGCCTTGGGTCTTGAGATATACCAAATCGGTTAGCGGCTTTGCATAGGCGAGATCGCAACTTAAGGTGTCTGCCACTAATTGATTGATATCGGCTTGACTGAGGGGTTGCAAGGCGATCGTATCAATCATTACCCCTGCTTGCTTCAAGCTATTAACTGTCAGCATAAATGGATGTGCCAAAGATACTTCGTTATCTCGATAGGCTCCCAAAATCAAGAGATGCCCCATGTCCTGCATCAACAATTGCAAAAGGTTTAGAGAAGCCGAATCCGCCCATTGAAGATCGTCTAGGAAGATGGTTAGTGGTTGTGATGTCGTAAAAACTTGAATAAACTTCTGAAACAGGTTATTAAATCGGTTCTGGGCAGCACTAGCGGATAATTCGATAGCAGCAGGTTGATGTCCAATAATTAGTTCTAGCTCAGGAATTACCTCGATCGCCACTTGACCGTTCTCACCCACGGCTTCAAGAATTTTGGTTTTCCAATGGGCTAGTTGGCGATCGCTTTCATGCAACAATTGTCCAATCAAATCGCGAAAAGCTTGCACAAATCCTGAAAAGGGAATATTCCGATTAAACTGGTCAAATTTACCTTTGATGAAATAGCCCCGTTGTTTGACAATGGGCTTATGAACTTCATTCACCACCGCAGTTTTGCCCACCCCTGAGAATCCCGCCACCAGCATCATTTCTGCTGCACTGGAACTAGAACTGACGCGCTCAAAGGCAGCTAGCAAGGCTGATACTTCCGCTTCTCGTCCATAGAGTTTTTCAGGAATTGTGAAGCGATCGCTTCGATCCCTTGTCGCAATTTCCAAGGATGGAATAGTTCCCGTTGCGTTAAATTGATTGAGCGAGAGTTCGAGATCGTACTTTAAACCTAAAGCACTCTGATAGCGATCTTCAGCATTTTTCGCCATTAGCTTAAAGATAATTTGGGCGATCGCTAAGGGAATCTCTGGTTTCAATTCGCAGACCAAGGGCGCAGGCTTGGCTATATGGCAGTGCAGCAGTTCTAGGGGATCGTCCGATGGGAATGGTAACTGCCCAGAGAATAGTTCAAACAAGGTCACACCCAAGGCATAGAAATCTGTACGGTAGTCGATTCCGCGATTCATCCGTCCTGTTTGCTCTGGTGATATATAGGCTAATGTCCCTTCTAAAACGTTAGGGCTGGCAATCTCTGCGGTTTCTTTGGGCAGTAAAGAGGCAAGGCTAAAGTCGATCAGCTTAATTTGTTTCGATTCAGGCTGGAGCAGAATATTAGCGGGCTTGATGTCTTTATGGATGACATGCTGCTGGTGCAGATCATGCAGAATTTCGGCTAGTTGAATGGCGATCGCTAAACACTCTGCTAGATTCAAAGAACGTAAGGCAATATGTTCTGATAGAGCAGTACTACGATCGTCAGGCATGACCAAGACAAAGCCATTGCCAAAGGATTCTAAACTCAGGGGTGTGACAATCCCTGCCAAATCGAGATTTTTGGTAATTGTGTAGTGGTTACGCAGGTGCAGTAGATCTTGCATTGAGGGGCGATCGCTTCTCAATAGTTTCAATACTACAGGTAGAGTATCTTTAAGCTGAATACCTTGATAGACTATGGTTTTAGCACTAGCGTGAAGTTCTTCAGTCAGCAGGTAGCCGTCAATCCGAGGGAAGCGATCGCTTGAGTTCATTTTTTGTGGATTCACAGCAGTTCTTCCTTCCTGTCCATGGGATCGATAGGCAATGGAAAGTAAAGGCTAAAAGTCGTTCGACCCGATTGGCTGCTTACTTGAATCTCGCCATCATGTTTCTGTACGATTTGGCGCACAATATCTAAGCCCAGTCCGCTACCTTCTCCTCTCGGCTTAGTTGTAAAAAACGGCTCAAATAGTCGCGATATTATTTCATCGGGAATTGCCGCTCCCGAATTAGTAATTTCAACTACCACTTGTCCTGCTTGCGGGGCGATCGCTATTTCTAAAGTACCAGCTTTACCAATAGCATAGATGGCATTGTCAATTAAATTAACCCACACTTGGGTAAGTTCATCTGGATTGCAAAGAAGCTCGGGGACTGGCTCATATTTACGAATCACCTCTATTCCTTGCTTCAATCGGCTTTGGTAGAGCGTTAAGGCGATTTCGATACCATCACTAATTTGAATCAGGCTTTTCTCTCCAGCGTCACTACTGCGATGGCTGTATGTTTTGAGCGCAAAAACAATTTTGGCGGCGCGGTCTACTTCTTGTTGAATGCTGCGAATACTCTGATGTTGCAAAACCAGTTTGTAAGCCACCTCTAAAATTTCGTAACAGTTCTGAGCTTGCAGAATGGATTGATAAAGATGTAAATCGGAACCTAATTGCATCTGACTAAGTTGATTAGCAATGCCACTAGCATCAGCAATACCTTGGCTGTCCAGTTCGCTTTGCAGTTGTCGTCGCAGTTGTCGTTCTTCTTTGGTAGATAGGGATTGCGGTTTCTGAATTGCTGCCTTGACTAGAGCGATAAATTCTGCTTGCTGTTGAGAAGTTAAGCTTTGCATAATTTGGGGCAGTTGCTGAAGGGAGACATTGCTTGCCTCGTTGATATTGCCTGTAGCTGCACGAATTACGCCCAGAGGGGTATTGATCTCGTGGGCGACGCTAGCAGTAATTTGTCCCAAGGCTGCCATCTTTTCAGATTGAATTAGTCCTGCTTGGGTGGACTGAAGATTGGATAGAGCTTGCGAAAGCTCTTGGGTGCGCTCTTCTACTCGCTGTTCTAGAGTCTGGGTATATTCTTCGAGCTGTTTAGCCTGTTGTTGAAGTAGTGCTTCAGCAGCTTTGCGATCGCTGATGTCTGTGTGAGTTCCCAACATCCGTAAAGGTTGCCCAAGATCGGCCCGTTCGACAATTTTGCCAAGGGAGAGAATCCATTTCCAGTCACCGTTTTTAGTGCGTTGTCGAAATTCTACGATGTAATTGGTAATTTCTCCATTCACATAGGCTAAATAAGTACCTGCAACTCGCTCTAGATCGTCTGGGTGCAGCCGCTCGATCCACTTGGCATTTGTTTCATGAAATTCGGCTGGCTCGTACCCCAGCATAGTGGCATATTCAGGGCTGACGATCGCTTCGCCAGTTTGCAGATTGAGATCGTATAGTCCCTGATTCGCAGCCATGAGTGCTAAACGTAGACGTTCTTCGCTATCTCGCATATCTTCTTCTGCTTTCTTGCGATCGGTAATATTTTGATAAGTCCCCAGTATGCCAATCACCTCACCGTTAAGGTTATGCAAAGGCAATTTGTTGGTTTCAATCCAGATCTTTGAACCATCAGCACGCACTTGCGTCTCGATAATGCCAAGTTTGGCTTCGTCAGAGTCCATGACTTTACGATCGCCAGCGCGATAAGTATCGGCTTCGGTTTCAGCCCAAGGCATGTCGTAGTCAGTCTTGCCGATAATTTCTGCGGGGGAGCCTAAACCACAAACGCTCGCAGATTTTTGGTTGCAACCTAAATAGACAGACTGTCGATCTTTCCAAAATACGACAAGAGGGAAAGTGTCAATTACAGTTTGAAGGAACAGTTGGGATTCGCGGAGGGCAATTTCTGATTGCTTGCGATCGCTGATATCGCGAGCCACCCAAATGACCGATTGCTCAGACAAGGGAGAACATCTTGCACTAAACCAAAATTCTCGATCTTGGATCAATAGGCTATATTCATATTCTTGAGTTTGTTGCTTGTCTAGAGTTTGTCTGATTACTGATAGAAATTGCTCAGATTGTTCGGCGGGGAAAATCTCTTGAATACTTTTGCCAATGAGTAGATCGGGAGGTAGGTAAAGCTTGTCTGCATTAGTTGGGGCGATCTTAAGATATTTTCCAGTTCGATCTACCACAAAGACAACATCATCCATCCCCAAAAACAAGCTGCGTAGTTCTAATTCAGATGATTGTAAAGCTGCTTCTGTTCTTTTTTGCTCACTGATATCACGCATAATCGTTGAGAGGTATTCTAGTTCGCCTGTTGGGGCTTTATGCGCCATCAAAACTTGCGATACAGGAATTTCTTGTCCATCTGGAGTCAATATTGCTGTTTCTCCAGTCCAATAACCTTGTTGAATTGCTTGAGGGATTATTTCTCGGTAAAATAGATCCAAGACCCATTGAGGATGGAAATTTTGTATCCGATGACATGCTAGAGCTTCGTTTTCCTCCAATTTTAGGAGTTGGCGTAATCTTTGATTTGTCCAAGTAATTTCACCATCTGGACTAGCAGTACCAATATAGTCTGAAGATGCTTCTAGAATTCTCAACAAACGTGTTTGTTCTTTTTCTAAATTTTTGCGATCGCTGATATCACGCAAAATCCCTTGTAGCCCGATCGCACTTCCATTGCCATCAAGGATGGGGGTCATATTTAGTGTTACCCATAGATAACTACCATCTTGGCATAGGTGACGGAATTCTATGTTTTGATGCTTCTCTCCTTTCTCTAGAGCCAATCTAGCAGGTGCAATAGCCTTTTCTAAGTCATCAGGATGAATCAATTTCATTAAGGATTGTCCAACCCATTCATCAATGGACAAACCAAACATGGTCTGAAATTGGGGAGAGAGATAGGTAAATATGCCGTCGTAATTTGCAGCCCAGATCATGTCATTGGCTCCTTCCACTAGCCTTCTGAATTTATTCTCACTCTCATAAAGTGTTTGATAGAGTTGGGCATTTTCTAAGGAAATTGCAGCTTGAGAGCAAATTAGATTTAAGACTTCAAGGCGATCGCTGGTAAATGCTCCTATGGTCAAGCTGTTTTCTAAATATAAAATCCCGATTAACTTGCCTTGTTTCAGAATGGGCATACATAGAACGCTTTTGGGCCGATATTTGAGGATGTAGCGATCGCTTACAAATTGGGCATCTTGTCGCGCATCATTTAAAACTATGGGTTCTAAACTATGCTTGACCTGATTGACGATACCAATCGCCATATCTTCACTGTGTTCTATGGATATGGGAGAAGAGAATATTTGCGAAGGTTGTCCAGATTCCACGAGCGCGACAATTTGCATCTCTTGTTCTGATTGCAGCAGTAAGACACATTTATCAGCTCCAGAATTAATATTTGCGATATTTAGGAGCGCATCTAAGAGCTTTGAAAGCTCTATCTCTTCAGAAATTGCTTGAGATGCTTTTAGTAGAGTCGTTAAATCGATTGTTTCAGAGGTGCTACTAGAAGAGTGAGTAGATTTTTGGAAAGAGCCAAAGGAGTCTCGAAGAGTAGGAGCAAGTAGTTGGGGATAGCGGTTTTCGAGGTCGGTGACTTTAGCGGATGCGCCCCAGCGCACATAGCCATAATAGGCTTCAGTCATATAGACTTGAGCGATTTTTTCTTTGCCCCAATCAAGATAAAACTTTGCGGCGAGTTCATTAGCAAGCGCTTCTTCTTGGATGTAACTGTTTTCTTTTGCACCAGCGATCGCGCGATCGTAAAGTTCGATTGCTTCTAGTTTATTCCCTAATATATGTTGTCTTTCTGCTTCTACTAAGTGAAACTTGTGTAAATGATTCCTCGGAGAGTTTTCTGCCCATAGCTTCAGTTTCTCTTGATTGGCTTCGATTCTTTCAAGACATCGAGTACGCTCTATATCAATCAATGAAGGATATAATTGTAAAAAAGTCAGAGAACTATAGAAGCAATTAATCACAACAACAAATGTCCCAACCATACTGCCAGCATAGGGCTCCAATATCACGACATACTCTGCGGCTAACTGATATTCACCAAATAAATAGCAGAGAATCATTTTATTGCTATATAAGTAGCAAAGGGCTGCATAGTTATTAGCCTCTCGAAGCAGTGGCAGTTCATACACTTCAGCAAAAACTTCACCTTCTAACTGATAGGGGCGAGCAGACTGTCCGAGTAAGTTCAGCACAGTTTGATAATAGATAGAATGGAAACCCAGCGTCGTTCGTTGTTTAAGCTGCGAGATTGACTGAAAATAGGTTTTCATCTCTACAACGAGGGAGGATAATTCTTGTCCTGCGTAGTATGCCGAAGAACAATAGAGTGCAGCATTTAACGCACTACTCTCTAAATCGCCTGTTTCTAGTCCTATTTGATAAGCTTCTCTGCAATAGGGTAGCGATATACGAAGTGATTCAGTCCAATGACTAATAAAACTATGTACAATAAAATAGGTGCGACTTTTACCACCCATTAACTGGAATCTCTCAAGAGCGTTTAAGGCAAGTTGTCCAAACTGGTATCCTGCTTTAAAATCACCCATAACTCCACAAAGCAGTATTCCATACTCAGCATAAGAGAAGGGAGAAATCTCACAATTACCAACGGTAATTAACAACTCGATCTGCTTAAAAATCAATAATGACAACAAATTTGGATCTGATTGGAAAGCAGAGGGTGTCATTTGCGTGAGGATTCGCATTTTAGTTAGCTGCTCTGGATCATTCATCAGAGGGGAATCTAACAAACCCAATATGTCACTATTCATCCATAAACTTTTAGTGTTCTCTGCAACTTGTTGAATATAGGCAGGAGTTGGTTTCTCTGGAAAATATACTCCTAATAAAGCAAGTAATTGCAATCCAAGATTGAGCGAGTCCTGTAATTTACCCTGTGCTTTTATCCCCAATATTTTGAATTCGTACACTCGCATTCTATCGATTAGATTTTGAGTCTGAGAAAGTACGATCGCAACGTATTCCTCCATTTGCTCGTAATTAGTACTCAAATAAGCAACTTCTGCGAACAGCTCATAGATTATTCGAGTCAATTCAGGCTCTGTATTCCAGCTATCTTCTGATAAAAGTTCAATGCAGATTTTTAAATACTGAGTTGCAGCAGCATAAGCGGTTGATGTTTTCGTCTTTTGAGCCGCTACTAAATTTAATTGTAACAGTCTTTCTCTCTCTACGGATTGCATAAGCCCGCGCCCAATATTCAAGTGGCTAATAGTGACAAAAAAGCGATTTGGTGTTTCTGCTGTTGAGTCATTTCTAAGTAACAGTTGACCAATCGTTAAGTGCGTACACTGCTTTTGCTCGTCAGGGATCAAAGAATAAGCAGCTTGTTGAACGCGATCGTGCAGAAACTTATAAGTTGCATTCGCATCAGTTTGTAAAACAGCATTCGTATCAGTCTGTGTAAAGAACTTATAGGCTTCCGTCGTGGGAATGATAAAACCTTCTTGTAATGCTTGCCATAGTGCTTGTGCTGAACTTTCTGGAGATTGTTGGGAGGCGATCGCTAGGGTCTGTAAATCAAACCGTGCGCCAATACAAGCAGCCACTTTCAGGACATCCTGAGTTTCTAATGGCAACTTCTGTAATTGGCTTGCCATAAACTCAACCACATCATCGGCATGAGTCAGTCTCGCTTTTGCGATATCGCAATGCCAATTATGCAAATCCCTGTTAAAGGTAATACTCTGTTCTTCATATAAAGCTTTGAGCAACTGCACCGAGAAAAAGGGATTTCCTGCGGTCTTTTGATATACCAATTCTGTTAATGGTTGGGCGCTGGGCAAGTCGCAAATCAAGGTGTCGGAAATCCATTGATGTATATAGGCTTGGCTCAATGCTTGCAGGGTAATTGTTTTCACTGTTAAGCCCGTCTTGATCATTTCTGATACTGTCATCATCAATGGATGAACTGGCGATACTTCGTTATCTCGATAGGCTCCTAACATCAATAGTTGTTTTGTGTCTTGCATTAATAGTTGTATTAACCTTAATGAAGATAAATCAGCCCATTGTAGGTCGTCCAAAAACATGACTAGGGGATGTTCGGGTGTGGCGAAAACTTGAATGAATTTTTGCAGTAGTAAGTTGAAGCGGTTTTGAGCTGCATTTCCTGATAGTTCAATTACGTTGGGTTGACTGCCGATAATTCCTTCTAGCTCTGGGATCACTTCAATGATGACTTGCCCGTTCTCTCCCACTGCGTCAAGGATTTTGCTTCTCCATACTTTCTGTTGCGTGTCGCTTTCACTCTTCAGTTGTCCGATCAAGTTGCGAAAAGCTTGGACAAAGGCGGAAAAAGGGATGTTGCGATTGTATTGGTCAAATTTACCTTTGATGTAGTAACCATGTTTCTCCACTATTGGTTTATGGACTTCATTAATGACGACGGTTTTGCCGATGCCTGATAATCCTGCTACTAGCATTAGTTCTGCTTCGCCTTGGGAAACTCGCTCAAAGGCTCTTAATAAGGTTTTAACTTCTGCTTCGCGTCCATAGAGTTTTTCGGGGATCGTGAAGCGATCGCTTAGATCTCTTTCGCCAATTGCAAACTCAGTGATGCTTCCTGTCTGGTTAAGCTCATTCAGACAAACTTCGAGATCGTGCTTTAAACCTAATGCGCTCTGGTAACGATCCTCGGCATTTTTTGCCATTAGTTTAAAGACAATTTGGGCGATCGCCTCTGGGATCTCTGGTTTCAATTTGCTTACTAGTGGTGCTGGCTTGGCAATATGACAATGCACTATTTCCAAGGGATCGTCTGACTTAAATGGCAATTCTCCTGTCAATAGCTCAAACAAAGTTACGCCTAGAGCATAAAAGTCACAGCGATAGTCGATCCCCCGATTCATCCGTCCTGTTTGACAGGGAGCCATATAAGCGAGTGTACCTTCTAAGATATTTGTACTAACTAGCATCTGCGTCTGGTGGGGCAGTAATGTCGCTAGTCCAAAATCAGTTAACTTAATCTGTTTCGTAATCGGTTCAATCAGAATATTGCTGGGGTTGATATCTTTGTGGATCACGCACTGACGATAGAGATCGTCTAAAATTGTTGCGAGTTGGATCGCGATCGCTAAAACTTCGGTCAGATTGATAGGATTACCTGAAACGTAATCTGAAAGAGCGATATATCCCTCATCAGGCATTACCAATACATAGCCATTGCCATAGTTTTCTAAGCCAATAGGTTTGGCGATGCCTTGGGAGTTGAGTCTTTTTGCAATTGTGTAATGGTTTCGCAGCCGTAGCAAATCTTGATGTGTCGGGCGATCGCTTCTCAATATTTTCAGCACGACAGGCTGACTATCAGCTATGCATATGCCTCGATAGACAATTGTTCTGCTACCAGCATAAATTTGCTGCTCTAGTTGATAGCCTTGAATTGGGATAAAGCGATCGCTACTAGCCATAATTGATTGAAGTATCCAAATCTGCCTTCTTGTATATATTACAGCCAGAGTTTTGTAGAGAGTCTAAACCTATTACAGTAATTCTTAAAATGGCTAGGATATTTTGAAAGTTACAGTGCTTAGCGCTGTAAATAACCATACCCAAAGCCCTTAAAGTTGCTCCCAGCAGGGAAAAACTTTAAGGGCTTTGTAATTTATTTTGCACAAGTAATTATAGAAAATTGTTGTAATTTTCTATGTTTGTTAGGTCTTACGCAAAAAAGTCTTAAAGCCCACATTTTACCGTAGAAGCAATTCATGAATTACCCTACATTTCGTCCTTTTGCGTAATTCCTATTTGTATTAAAACTGTTGCTGAAAAATTTCTGGGGAATTTACTCGAAAAGGCTCAGCGCCTAAAGATTTAGGATCAATGCGCCAACGCTCCTCAATGGTACTGTACTCAGCAATCTTCTGAGCTCGACGATTATGTAACAGCACATTAAAGTTTTGCTTTTGAGCTTCAGTGCCTAGCTTAAATAGAAAGCTAAATCTCTGTAAATAATCAGAAGCTGTCCATCTAGTTGTATTAATCGTGACGATCGCTTGTTTTGATTCTGCATCGATCTCAATCTTCTCCACCCAACCTTGCTGTAATCGCTGAGTTTTCCACCAAAGACTTGGCTCGACTGGTGCTTGGGGGATGCTGACTTTCTCCTCGGCAACAGTTTGCTTAGCGATCGCTAAAGGTGCGATCGCGCCAATACTTAGCACTAATAAAACATGATTAACAATTCGCCTGTCAGCCATCCTAAACCTCATGATGTATTTTTCAGGACTTCAGCCATTATAATCGCTTTATAACAATTCACAGAAGTGTTGCCACACTTCTGTGAATTGAAAACCAAGCCCTGTAAGGGTTTTAAAAACACAAAATGGCTACGCCATTTTGTGTTTTGGTATTAGAAAGGATAAAGGGGGTTAAAGTTCCCCATTGCAAGGCTATTAAACAGGAGTAATATCATGCCAGTTGTGGCAGTGATCGACTACGACATGGGCAACCTACACTCAGCCTGCAAAGGTTTAGAGATGGCAGGCGCAACCCCAATCGTCACCAATAATCCCCAAGAGTTGGCTGATGCCGATGCTATTGTTTTGCCAGGGGTAGGAGCATTTGATCCTGCGATGCAAAAATTGCGGGCGACTAAGCTAGAACAGCCAATACATGATGCGATCGCATCGGGCAAGCCATTTTTAGGAATTTGCTTAGGGATGCAAATCCTATTTGAAAGCAGCGAAGAGGGGCAAGAAGCAGGCTTAGGCATCATCAAAGGTCAAGTCAAACGATTTAGTCATGAGCCAAGTCTGACAATTCCGCATATGGGCTGGAACCAGCTAGAACTAAGGCAAACAGATTGTCCGCTTTGGCAAGACTTAGGCACTAGTCCTTGGATGTATTTTGTGCATTCTTATTACACCGCACCCATTGATAGCTCAGTGACAGCCGCGACGACAACCCATGGCAGCCAAACAGTTACAGTAGCGATCGCCACAGATAATGTGATGGCAGTACAATTTCATCCCGAAAAATCATCCAATGACGGGATACATTTGCTATCAAATTTCGTCAGAATGATCAGTGCGTAGCATAATAGTAATGTCTTGTGAGATTTATGAAGATCCAAATGATCAAAAAACTGGGTATTGTTTCCTGTCTAGCTGTAGCTTGTGCTGTGGTTTCACCATCTGTAGTTCGCGCCCAATCCAACTCAGGATTTATTCTGTTTGGCGGAATCAAAGATAGTGCACTTGACTATTGTCTTGATAATGGCGGCAGTGGTCGTAGCGATCGTTATTATTTAGAAGTAAAGCCACAGAAATTCAAAGTTTCCGAAGTGATCATCACCTACCCAGATCATTTTAATGGCAGCTTTGATACATCAGACATGAAACTGCGCGTAACCGATCAATGCCGTGGGGGCAAAGACTTAGAGATTGAATCGGCAACTTGGGATAAAGAAACTCGCCGTATTACAATCATCCCTAAAGAGGCTATTCCTTCCAAAACAGCAATTCGAGCCGTGCTATCTAACGTCCGAAATCCTGACTATAGCGGTTTCTATCAGTTTGACGGCAGAGTCATGCGAGCTGACATCCCCGTACCTCAATATATTGGCTCATGGGTGATTACCCTCGATTAATACTATAAAGGCTCGCAATGCGAGCCTTTATAGTATTGTGAGTCTTACAGCGCAAAGCGCTGAAACCAAAACCAAGAGTTTAGTTAAAAGTGCTGCAAGGCAGCACTTTTAACTAAACTCTTGTGGTTATTTTGATTGCAAATTGCTGTAAATTTCATATTTGAAAATGAATATTCTTATTAGTAATGACGATGGCATTTATGCAGCAGGGGTAAGGGCGCTAGCTGAAGCACTTAGTGACACTGAGCATCGGATTACGGTTGTCTGTCCAGATCGTGAGCGATCAGCAACAGGACATGCCCTTACCTTACAAGAGCCTTTGCGAGTTGATCAAATTTCTGGAGTTTATCCTGCGGGAATTGAGGCTTGGGCATGTTCGGGTACACCTTCGGATACTGTGAAATTAGCACTTGATGCATTATTAAGCGATCGCCCTGACTTAGTTTTATCTGGAATTAATCGTGGCGCGAATTTGGGAACGGATGTCTTGTACTCTGGTACGGTATCGGCTGCGATGGAAGGAGTACTAGAAGGAGTGCCAAGTATTGCCTTTAGCTTGGCTAGTTTCACACATCCAGACTTTAGTGCTGCTGCCAATTTTGCTAAAAAATTAGTCAAGATGATCGCCACTTATCCTCTCGAAGAAGCAATTCTACTGAATGTAAATATCCCCGCAATTCCTGAAGCAGATATTTGCGGAGCTGTAGTAACTCGTTTAGGAATTCGTCGTTATAAGGATCTATTTGAGAAGCGCATCGATCCGCGTGGCAAAACATACTACTGGCTATCTGGTGTAGTAGTTGAAGAAGAAGCGGAAGCGGATACAGATATTCAAGCAATTAGAGATAATTACGTGACAATTACACCGCTTAAATATGATTTGACTCTGGCGGCTGCGATGCCATTTCTGCAAACATGGACGGAAAAATTAACGGCTCTATGATCTGCGTACAAAGCGTAAATAGACCAAGAACTCAAGTTCTTGGCTAAAAGCTAAAGTCGGTTGAAACCGACTAGAGAAATTTAACCCGTTTCAACGGGTTTAAGCTTTTAGCCCGCACTTGAGTGCAGGGTTAATGCGATCGCAAGAAAGATAAAGTCCCATTGTCGGCATCAAGTTCAGCGATACAACCAACGGGTAAGGGAGCATTTTCGCCATCATGCCCAAATGGTAAATGCATCACAATTGGAATTCCTAAATCTGTCAACCGATCGCGCCATACTTCTTCCATTGTAAAACTTGGAGTAGAAACTTCCGATTGACTAAAACGCCCGATCGCAATCCCTTTTAATTTTTGCAAATGTCCCGACCAACGCCAATGGGTTAACATGCGATCAACCCGATAAGGAGCTTCGGATACATCCTCGATCGCTAAAATTACATTCTCCAGATCAGGACAAATATTCGTACCGATGATATGTGTCGCAAGGGTTAAATTTGCGGGTAAGAGAACACCTGTTGCTTGACCATTATTCCAACCTTCCCCTTCTAATGTGATCGCATCAACTTTTCCTTCCACCCAATCAAATAATTGCTGTTGCGATCGCTCTGGTTCATTGCCTAATGTTGTGATCACTGGTGCATGTAAGCCCCCAATCCCCTTATGTTTTGCCAAGCCCCAGAGTAGAGCCGTAATATCAGAAAAGCCAATTAACCATTTGGGGCGATCGCTAAGTTCTTGCCAATCAAGTTTTTCGAGGAGACGCATTGAGCCATAGCCTCCTCGAGCACAGGCGATCGCTACACAATTAGGATCGTTCCAAGCCTCAACAAATTGCTGGCAGCGCTGCTCGTCAGTTCCAGCTAAATAGCCCCAAGGCTGACTAAGATCATCAGGCATGGTCAATTCATAACCGCGATCGCACCAGATTTTTAGTCCTTGCTCAAAGCGTTCCCTTTCACGTAATGCACCACTAGGAGCAATGACGCGGACTTTTTGAGAAGGCGTAATAATCGATGGGAATTTAGTTGGCTGCATAATTCAGAAATATAATGATTACTCAAAAACCTCGCTAAGCGAGGTTTTTGGGATTTAAGATTGACGGATTTGGAAGTGTTGTTGAGGAACAGGGAATCCTGATTCACTAAAGCTTTCGCGAATAACTCGATTGGTGTCAAAGTAGACTTGCCAATAGTGAGCATTGTTGCAGAAAGGACGTACGGCAAGCACTGGTCCCATGGGAGTGAAGTCGATAATTTCAATTACTGGTGCAGGATTGCTAACCACATTGGGAATATTGCGAATCCTTTCTTGGAGAACTCGCACTGCTTCATTGGAGTTAACAGAATGATCCAGTTGTGCTTGAAGGTCAACGCGACGGTAAGGATTTGTAGAAAAGTTTTGGATATTGTCAGAGAAAAGCTTGTTGTTGCCAACAAATGTACGCACATTATCAGGTGTATCGATGGTTGTTACAAATAAGCCAATTTCTACAACCGTGCCTGTGATGCCCCCAGCAGAGATAAAATCGCCAACTTGAAATGGACGCAAGACAATCAGGAATACCCCAGCGGCGAAGTTAGCTAATAAGCCGCTCCATGCCGCCCCGATCGCTATACCAGCCGCTGCTAAAAGAGCAGCAAAAGAGGTTGTTTCAACACCAAAGTATCCAAGAATAGCTACAACTAGAATGATGTTTAATAACACCGAAAGGCTAGAAGTTAGATAGCTGATCAGTGTTGCATCAATACGTTGTTTTTTTAGCGTACTGGAGGTAATGGAGATCGAAAAATCGATCAGTTTGCGCCCGATAAACCAGAGGATTATCGCGGCAACAACTTTAAATGCGGCTCCAGCAAGCAGATTTAAGTTAGTTGCAATAAAAGTTTGAATAGTTGCTGCATCCATAGAAGTAAAGACTTTCTCCCTTTAAAATTAACGAAGTTGTAAATTTTACGCCAATTTTGATTGATTTGTTGTTTTCAAATGAGTATGAACTCATTTGAAAACAACAAATCAATCCCAGTAAAGTTTTGGAGTTTTCATTGTGCCTACGGCACAATGAAAACCGCCATATCTGACTGACCGTTATAGATTTTGACTTATGGTGGTGTAAATCTCATAGAGTTTTTTAGTTTATTAATTTTTATAGAATTATCTGACCTGCTTTTACATCGCTTTACGTTCAAACCCGAACCAAGAAATTTTTTAAAAACGTTGCTTTGCAACGTTTTTAAAAAATTTCTTGTGGTTCCTTGCTTTACGATTAGCAGAACCCAATAAATTTATTTGTTTGGGTTTGAACGCAAAGCGATGTATGAAAGCTAACATCGTCACAGAAGCAAAGGTAAAGTTATGAGCCGTTATTCTAAGCGCGATCGCCTAATCGAGAAACCAGAACAAATATCTCGCGATTCGACCAAAGAACGAATTGAAATGTTTTTTTGTTTAATGCCAGTATTTGGACTGATTCCATCGGCGTTAGCCTTGGTTAGTCAAAGAAGCAGCCGTAAAGTCCGCGATGTTAGCCAAGTGGCGATCGCCTTGATGCTGACTTGGGCGATCGCCTATGGGGCAATGGGTGGCGTACCAGCAGAGGGTGAAACTTTACAAGTTACCGCCGAACTCATTAAGGCAACCATTAGTTCGGGCTATTTTGCACTCTGTATGTATTTGATGTATCGGTTATATCGTCATCAAGCGATCGCCTTACCATCGTTAAAGATTTTGTCTGAACGTAACGAATCAAGATCAGTAAAACGTGATCAAAAGCCTGATAATTAAAATCTGTTTATTTATAGCAATTTACGATCAGGCAAACCACAATAAATTTAAAAAAATGGTGTTTCGCAACACCGTATTTAAAAATTTTTGGTTCGGGATTGAGCGCAAACCACTGTAGGTAATAGGCGGCAAAAAATGCTGCGCATTAAAATCATACTTAGTTTGAAGAGAGTTACTTTATGGCTTTACAAAATGGTAGACGTGCAGCTGGAGGTTTTATGAAAGACTTTCAGGACTTTATCATGAAAGGCAATGTGATCGATTTAGCTGTTGCAGTAGTCATCGGCGGTGCTTTTGGAAAAATTGTCACATCCTTGATCGAGGATATAATCACTCCTGTATTACTGAATCCAGCGCTCAAAGCTGCCAATGTGGAAGATCTTGCTAAGCTGCAAATCAATGGAATTAAATATGGTGTGTTTCTTGCAGCAGTAATTAATTTTCTCGTCATCGCATTTGTGATTTTCTTGATCGTTCGTTCTTTTGAGGCGGCGAAGCGTAAAGAAATTCGTGAAGAAGCTGCGACTGAAGAAGTCAAGCCCGATCCTCAAGAGCGTCTGACATTAGCTGTCGAACGTTTAGCAGAAGTGATGGAATCCAAATAGAATAAATCCCAATAAAATATAAGTGTATGCAAAGCATACACTTATATTTTTGGACAGATACCTCTAGACTGCTTGCATACCATGCCATTTAGACAATTCAAAAACACAATTTATTACTCTATATCTACATCTCTCGTAATTTTAGGAATTGCTATTGGTCTCAATGCTTGCGTTAGTCCCAATAATGATAAAAAACCTGAAGCAGATAAAACACCTGTTCCTATTTTCCTGTTTATCCAATCTTCTCCCGATGGTAAGACTATAGAGGGAATCGTCCCTTCGGATTTAGTGGAACAGTTCGGCAGTTTAGATCGAGTAATTCAATCGATCCCTATAGGCAGTAGTTTTTCATTAGTACAGTTTGGCAAGCCTCTTGGCATGTTCCAAGTGAGCGCAGTGCGTGGCTCAGACGCTTTTGGCGCGATCGCAAGTTTTAAAGTGCAAGCACCAACCAACAGTGAGAAAAATCAGCCACCAAAAAGCTTTGATCCTACAATTTTGCGTCAGCCCAATCTGACAATTGTAGCTAGCGATCGTGTTAATACGGCAAGCGATCGCACCTACTTTTTTAACTGTCCCAGTAAAATCCAACCCCTTGTTCTAGATAAATCACGTAACTTATTTCTAAAACTTGGTGCAACTCAAGCCGCACTCTCGCAAGTTGCGATCGCGTCGTTAGTATGCGTGGATATCGACGGTGACAATCAGCCTGAAATCATTGCAGGTTTACGCCTCGATAATCCAATTCGTCCAGCAGGATTTGATCCCCAAGTGTGGAAAGATTTTCTTGCCCGATCCGCCCTTGAGCGTCAAGAGTACAGCATGTTAGTGATGTTACGAAAATCGGCAAATGGAGATTGGGTATCTGAGCCAATTTTGACCCATACTAGAGCACTTTCTTACATCAACGATAGTGTGAGCAGTTATGCCCTATATGGCATCCAAGAGATCAATGGTGATCGCTACCCCGAAATTATCGTCCAAGAAATTGGCTTAAATTCGCTTGATGTACGCGTGTTTACACCCACTATAGAGCCACAAGGCAAATGGCAATGGCGCAGCTATTACCAAAATCAGCGATCACTAAATATTGTTCAGTAAAAGCGTTGTAAAGTAAAAAGGAAAAAGGAAAAAAAGAAATTATTTGTTTTTTCCTTTTCCTTTTTACTTTTTCCTTGTCAAAAATGCCCTTAGAAACTTCCACCGCGTATCCAGTTATCTATAAACAAGTACGCACTCTTGATGCAGATTCATCTTCAAATATTGCGGAAACTTTTGCGGATGTATTTATTGATAGCGATTGCAAAATCCACCTTAACTTCGATCAGTCCCAAATCCCTCAAGAAACCAATATTGATGAGCGCTCAGACATTGTTCTAGGAACAGGGCTAATTGATATTTACAGTACTAGTAGTGAGCCAGGGCATGAATCTAGAGAAACTATATCTGAGTTGGTGCAAGCAGCTAAAAACGGTGGATTCGCCACAGTTGGCGTTTTGCCAAACACACAACCCGCGATCGATGATATTGCCGCCCTAGAATTTTGGCGCAATGTGCAGCAAAAACATGGAGATATTATCCAACCTTGGGGAGCGATTACCAAAGGCTTAGAGGGAAAACAGCTCACCGATCTTTCCGAGCTATCCGAATCCGTAATTGGCTTTACCGATAGCAAACCAATTGCCAATTTACAACTAGTTCGCCGCGCCATGGAATATGTCAAACCGCTTGGTAAACTTATTGCCCTATTTCCCCAAAATCCTGAACTCGCAAGTAGTGGCGTAATTCGCGAAGGTAAATGGTCTCTCCAATATGGTCTGACTGGCTATCCCGCCGCTGCCGAAACTACTGCCCTCGCCGCCTTAATTGAGTTAGTTCGCCTCACCAAAGCACCCACCCATTTTATGCGTCTCTCCACAGCGCAGAGTGTGGAACTAATTACTCAAGCAAAAAATGATGGACTACCTGTAACAGCTAGCACAACTTGGTTACACCTCTGTCACTGCGATCGCGACTTATCAACCTATGATCCCAATCTTCGCTTGAGCCCTCCCCTTGGCAGCGAAAGCGATCGCCTAGCGTTGATTGCAGGTATTAAATCAGGCGCAATTGATAGCATTGCGATCGACCATACTCCCTGCGCATATGAAGAAAAAGTTGTGCCTTTTGAAGTTGCACCCGTAGGTGCGATCGGTCTAGAGTTTGCCCTGCCCGTCCTCTGGCAAAACTTAGTGATTACAGGACTATTAACCGCTAGTGAGCTTTGGCAAGCCCTTAGTGTTAACCCAGCTAAAATCTTCGGACTCACTCCACCAAAACTATCAACTCTTTTTGACCCAAGCTTAGAATGGCTAGCAAAAGATAGTGCGATCACATCTCAATCGAGAAATAGTAACTATATGGGGCGATCGCTCATCGGCAAAGTTTTGGTATGAGACTGAGCAAAATGGGAAGAATCGCAAAGAGATTCTTCCCATTTTGCTCCTTTAAATAAGTACAATTACTTACAAAACTCGGAGCACGGTAGGAATACTGTGTAAAGTTGGTAACTCACGAATTGATGAGATCGCTTGCTGAAAGTTGTACTCACTCACTCTTTGGGTTACTACCACGATTTCAGCAAGTCCATCATGAATGGTATTTTTTTGCAAAATTGCATTTAAGCTAACGCAGTGCTTGCCAAAAGCAGTTCCAAGATCGCCAATTACCCCAGGCTTATCATGGGTTAGCAATCTTGCATAAAACTGCGTTACTGTATTTTCAATTGGGGCAATTTTAGCGTAATGCTCGTGGGAACAGCCCATCAATTGATTGACGTTATTGGGCATAGATTTTAGTGCTGCGACAACATTAATAATATCTGCGACTACGGCGCTAGCAGTTGCGCCTGCACCTGCACCGGGACCAGAGAATACAACTTCACCGATGGGATCTCCCTCAATACGCACCGCGTTGGTTACACCATGAATATTTGCAAGCGGATGTTGGATGGGAATTAGGGTCGGATGTACCCGAATTTCCAGATTGCTGTCATCTTTGCCGCCAGTATTGCTATCAGTACGTCGCGCAATGCCTAAGAGCTTAATTGTAAAACCCAACTCTTTGGCATAGCCAATATCAGCACTAGTAATAGAGCGAATACCTTCACGATAAATATCTTCAAGTTTAATGCGATCTCCAAAGGCAAGACTCGCTAAAATTGCCATTTTGTCAGCCGCATCATAGCCATCGACATCAGCTGTAGGATCGGCTTCGGCATAACCTAACTGTTGTGCCTCGGCGAGGGTTTTGTCAAAATCAGCACCCTCAAAATACATACGACTCAAAATGTAATTGGTTGTACCATTAACGATCCCTGTTAATTCGCTAATGCGATTGCCGCCAAGACTTTGTTTAAGCGCTTGGATTACAGGAATACCGCCACATGCCGCCGCTTCCAACATCACATATACGCCTTTTTGTGTGGCTGCGGAAAAAATTTCGTTGCCATATCTAGCGATTACAGCTTTGTTGGCGGTAACAACGTGCTTACCATTAGCAATTGCCTTTAAGATCAAACTCTTAGCTGGCTCGATACCCCCAATAACTTCAACCACGATATTGATCGCAGGATCATTAACGATCGCCTCCAAATCATCTGTGACAATATTGGGATCAATCTCCACATCACGCTGCTTAGCTAGCGATCTCACACCAACGCGAGAAATTTCGATATTAGGTAGCAGGGGATGGCGACCCGCAGGGTCTTGGAGAATTTTGGCAACACCTGTGCCAACTGTTCCTAATCCGAGAAGTCCAACTTTATATGTCACAGTCTTAATTCGTTTTGATTTTTGTCTATTTCTATTAGCTTTTATTGTAGTTTTTTTGGGACGCTATGAATTTTAAAACCCAGAAAGTAGAAGGGGACGCTTTGCGTTCCCTTCTACTTTCTGGGTTTTATTATGATTAAGATTACGCAGCTACAGCAAATGCATCTTGAGAATTTCTATTTGATTCTTTAGCATTCGTAATATTTTGTTTCATATCTAAATCTGTAGCGATCGCTAGTTGATAGCAAGGAATCCTATCGCTATAAACTGAACCTGACATTATGCCTTCACATACTTCTAACAGAGAATCAGCAGATGAAGAGAATTGAATGCATTGATTTGGTAGAATGACTCTCTCAAAAAAAGCGGCATTAGTTTGAGATATGCGAATAATTTGCATTATTTCGCTTTCGTTACGATAAATACAAGTTAATTGATTAAGTTGATTTTCTAAGTTGTCAGTATTTATCTTTCGTGATTGAATATTAAACATTTTTTTAAACCTGCTAGTAGCTGCTAGCTCTGATAATTCATGATCCCAGATTACGAGATAGTCCCATGACTAGCAGTGACCTAGCGCACATATTCCAAGTTTCTTAAGCTTTGGGATCGCTTGAGCAACCGAAGAAAAAGACTTCGTTTTTTATTCAGTTAGTAATTTTTTGAGATCGCTTTACCATGAACTTAGTCAGATCCACGAAAGTATCCCGACGTAAATAAGGATAATCTCCGACCCACAGATTGTATTGGGGAATATATGCATCAGAAGTGATCCGACTAACTCGTCCAAAACGGCGATCGTTAGAAAATAGCAACATAAATACTGTTTGCTCAGGTCGAATCCGCTTCAGTTCTCGCTTCATCGGTAATCGCAAAGTTGTTACAAACTCTGTCTCATCACCAAGCTCAATATTTAAAAAACTTTCCGCGTCATAGCTAACATCCATGCGTCCCCGCGAGTCTACCTTTTCTGCACGAGCTAACACTTCCTGAGAGACATACACATCTAATACTTCAGCCTGCCAAAATCCGCAGTAGGCAAAACGCCTCAGCTTAGCATTACGAACACTCGCTAAGACAATTGGCTCCAACATCCAATACAGTCCGCCCAATGCTGCACAAACAAACATGATTAAGGCAGCAAAACTACTGGGATTATTCTCGTGGACACGGTTATAGAGAATTGTGAACACAATCACACAAGCGATCGAAATAGCTATACGACGAAATACACTCTGTCCATCTCCCCAGTAGTATTGATACTGCTCTGAGGTGGGTACGGCAGGAATAAGCTCATCAAAATTTTTGCGCTTGAGTGGAGTAATCATAATCTCTATTTTTGTGGGTTACGGCTACGCCTAATCTAAATACCTTGGCACAATTAAAAAAACTAGAACCAAAAACTGTACCGCCCGCGCAGCGGGCGGTACAGTTTTTGGGATTTTATATTTAATTATGCATAGTTACCTATTATGAAACCAATTTAGGGGTTTTCAGCACCCTAGGTGCTGAAAACCCCTAAATTGATTTTGCTAATAATGCAGCACCATAAGCCGCTTCGGTTTGGATAGATTGTTGCATGGGGATCTGTAAATAGCGATCGCGGATTTTTGTCCACGCCTGATTTTTTGCCCCACCACCTGCGGTATAAATTTGTTGAATCGGAGAAGCTCCTAAATTTTGCAGAAGTTTATAGCCCTCTGCCTCAATTCTTGCCATACTCTCCAGCAATCCATGCAAAAACTTGACAGGATCGTCAGGACGAGGACTTAATCTTGGTAAGAGTTCGGGATCATTAATCGGGAAGCGATCGCCTTTTTTTGTTAAGGGGTAATAGTCTAGCGGGCTAGAAATATTCGGATCAATGCAATCGCTCAAATCTTGTAACTGCTGATCTGTAAAAATTTGTCGCAATACCGCGCCGCCAACATTTGAAGCTCCGCCAACTAACCATAAACAGCCAAAATTAGGATACTCAAACCGATGACTATAAATACCGTAACGTGAATCATTGATCGGGCGATCGCTTAAGACCTTCAACACCATTGTCGAGCCAAGCGAAGTAACTGCTGTCCCGATCTCAGGTAGCGCCGTCCCAACACTAGCTAAAAAAGCCGCATTACTATCAGTCGTGCCTGCGCCGATCTCACAATCGAAGGGCAGATTTAATGTTGAGGCGATCGCTTGCTGAATTATGCTTACAGTCTTACTAGGCGCTAATACCTCAGGCAAAATTAACGCAGGATTTCGTAACGCCCAATCTCTTAGCCAAGCAGGATATTCTAAAAGGCTGGGATCGTAACCTAATTTCAGAGCATTGTGATAATCACTCACGCCCAATTTGCCATGCAGTAAAAACCCCAGCCAATCTGCTTGATGTAAAAAATACAAACTTGAGAATAAAGGTCTCGACTCTTCATTCTCAAGACAGAAAACTAATTTGGCAAAACTTGAAGTCGCGCTACAGACTGCTTGTTGTGATGGTGCAATTTTTTTCACTTGCTCTAAGACTTCTTGACTACAAGCATCGCTATAGATCATGGGTGGTGCGATCACTTTCCCATAGCGATCGCAAATTAAAACCGTTGCGGAAGTGCCATCAATGACTATTTTTTTTGTGTTTCGTCTAATTTCCTCAGGCAAACTAGCAATTACTTCATAAAGTGCGGCTTGCCATGTTTCATAATCACGAATGTCATATTCAGTGCGAGAGATCGCCAAGATTTCGCCATATATATTAATAGCGATCGCTCTTACTCCCGAAGTCCCAAAGTCAATCCCCACAAAGTAGTTCATAAATTCCTTATAAAGAATAGGAGTGACGCAAAGCGCCACTCCTATTCTCTGGGTTATACTAAGATTTTTTTAAAGGAATATGTTTTTCCAAACAAGTTTTAAGCATTTGTGCATCAAATAAAACTGGTAAGAAATGAATACTTTTTACTTCTTTAAAATAAAACAAAATCGGAAATCCAAACCAAAATACTTTCCAATCTTGCCACTCTTGATAAGGGAAAGTACGGAATTTTTCTTGCGATCGATAAACGTCTAAATCTGTTGCGGTAAATACTAATCGAATCGTAGCGGTTTGATAAACTAAAAACAATCCCAAAATTGCAACTACACCCGCAGCAATCGGTTGAACCAATATAAGTGGCAATCCTGCCAACATAATTACAACGGATATTGCATAGTTTGGGCTTAATTCTGTAGCCTGCGATGCAATATTTGGGTCAACAAAAGGGTTTGAAGTAGTCATAATGATTTAAATTATTGATTTCTATCTATAGATATACATTTAATTTTAAATCTATGGCTAACTTATTGGAATGATAGGATAAATATTAATAAGTTAATTGTATGCTTTAGTTTAGTTCGCTCTTCGCTAATCGCTACATTATCTTTCCCCTGTAATCTTTATAATAAGCTTAGGAAATGTCTATGAACTTATCCTCAACAGCGAATGACTTGGATCTCCCTTTGCATGAAGCAGCTAAAGATCCAAAAGTCTGGAGTCATCTCAAACAAGCGATCGCAACCAGTTCAGGATTTGACAAATGGCAGCGTTCGCGAAATGGTGACCCCAAAGGCGATCCCAAAGATGTTGTCGTAGTACAAGAAAGCGTTCTTGATGATCTCGTGCGTAGCTACTTACGTGAGACACTAGAAACGTTAGCGTATTAATTGCGAGATTTTCTTGTGAGCGAAACATCAGAAATTCAGTTTGAATCCTTAAGAGAGCAACTAGCTACAGATGATATGGGTATTCGGATGAAAGCCCTCCATGCTAGTCGCTCTCTTCCCGTATCTGAAAGATTTGATTTACTTACAATCGCTGCGATAGACCCCTATGCTCGCATCCGCTATGATGCAGTTAGCCAACTTGGCACAGTCGGTAATGTTAATTTAGAAAAATCCCTAGAAATTTTAAGCGATCGCCTATCAATCGATCCTGAAATTGATGTCCGTGCAGCGGCAGCAGCGTCACTTGGTTCTCTACAGCTTACCCAATCCTTTGATCTACTGAAAACTGCCTACGAGTCTACCAACGACTGGATGTTTCAATTTAGTATCATTGCTGCGATCGGTGAGCTAGGCGATCCTCAAGCGTTTGAGCTACTTGCCGAGGCATTACAAAGCCCTAATGAACTCGTTAAAATTGCTGCGATCGGCTCTCTTGGTGATCTTGGCAATCCTGCATCAGTCTCGCTATTGTTACCTCTGATCGACGATCCCGATTGGCAAATCCGACATCGAGTTGCACAGTCGCTAGTACAGCTTGGTGGCTCTGAAGCCAAAGTTTCTCTAGAAAAGCTTGCCAATGATCCCATGCCCCAAGTTGCTGAAGCAACGCGATCATTCTTAGACTCTGTATAAAACAAAAAAGAGCGCAGTGCGCTCTTTTTTGTTTTGTCATAAAAAGGGGCGCAACGCGCCCCTTTTTAAATTAATTTAGAAGGAGAATGTGGTACGAATTACGCCAACAGTCGCAGTACCATTAGCACTGGCGCTGTTTTGGTTGAATACAAAGTAAACACCAGGAGTGATGCTGATATTCTTAGAAACACGGAAACGATATAGAGCTTCCAGGTGATAAGGAGTATCAGTACTGCCTTGTGCAGCGCCACTAACACCAGTTCTCAATAGAGGCTGACCAAAGGAAAGCGCAGCAAGATCGCCTTCAGTGAACAAATCCTTAGCAGAGATTGCTGCTAACCAGCTAGTGAATGTTGTACCAGCAGTCGTTGCACCAGTAGAGTTAGCAAAAGTGTAAGCACCCCATGTATTGAAGGTAAACTTCTTGGTAATATCCCAAATCAAGCTACCAACAACAGTGTTGCTTGTAATACCACTAATCCCAGCAACGGCGGCAGCAGATCCACCGATAGAATCAACATTCAAACCAGAGCCAAGGCTGTTACCAACTGTGTAAGCATTTGCGTAACCAACTCCAAAAGTTAAGGCTTCAGAAGGCTTGATCACAAACTGAGCAGCAATCTTGGTGTCACCACCAGTTATTCCACCTTGCCCAGTAGCAGCAGCAGCGTTTGATGCGGTGTAAGCTGCTTGGAAGCTAATTTTGTCTGAAAGCGTCCAAGCAAAACCAGCGATCGCAGAGCCAGATGAAGTTGCTGCTGTGGGGCCGCCTCTAGAAGCAATACGAGTCAAGGGACTGAAACGACCAAAGCGAGAAATTGTACCTTGACCGTCGCTTTCGAGTGGGTTTAGAGGGTCAAGAACATCTTCTAGAGCGCCAATAGGTGCAACATATACCTTAAGGTTGTCGCCAACTGGGAACCTGTAGTACAAACGGTTAATTTCAAAACTGTTTGCAGAGGTAGCAAAGCCATCCCAAGATAGGCGAGTACTATTGCTTCCAGCTAAATCTGTAAAGTTAGCAGTGTTGCTTGCTTGTAAACGGGTTCTCAACAAATCCTTGCCAGTGAAACTGGTGTCTAAGTTGAGACGGACACGGTAGTTAAAAGCAATGTTAGTACTAGAAGGCGTGGTAACGCCATCAGAACCACCAACTAGACCGAAGATAGCTTCACCGCGTAGTTTGGTGGTGGTGGAGAATTGTTGAGCTTCGAGCTTAGCGGTCTTAGCATCAAGAGCATCGACACGACCACGAAGGGTTGCGAGTTCAGCAGCAAACTCTTCTTGGAGCTTTTGCAAAGTTGCGAGGTCTTCTTTGCTAACCTTGTCAGCCAAACCTGCGGAGATGATTTCGTTGATCTTGTCCAAGCAAGCATTCAAACCAGCAGCAAACTCGTAACGGCTAGTTGCTTGCTTACCACGAAAAGTGCGGTCAGGGTATCCAGCGATACAACCGTAACGCTCTACCAAGGATTGCAATGCGGTGAAAGCCCAGTCAGTAGGGCGAACATCGCTGAGCTGAGATACTGAAGTTACATTTTGAGCAACAGCACTAGGACGCAACTGAACTTGTTCGACAAGGGAATCAGCACCTACGGAGCGAACAACTTCAGAGTCTTTAGAAGCTTGAGCATTGGCAGCACCAGCAATAAGTGCAGATGCGGCAATAGCAGCTGAAACTGCTAAGCTATAATTTTTGTTAGAAAATTTAGACATATAAATAAATTACCTTTCCTCACAACATGACAATATTACACTTGTCTCAGTAGTGAATGTAGCAAAAATCGGTGTCAAAAGTTAAGTGTTTATCAACACATATGCTGATTATTTATAGCTAAACCTAACTTATGACATAGATTATTTCCTGCTTTTCTGATTTCTAAGCGATATTTCAATAAGTTATGGATTGCACTGAATTAAATCTAATAAACACCTAAAGATGGTACTTTTCTGTGCATCTACAATCTTTTACAGAAAATTTTGACCAAACGAGCCACAAAAAATTTATTCGTTCAAATTTGAGCGCAAAGCTTTAGGGATTGATTTGTCCTAAGACATTGAGATGCAGAGATCGCTGAATCTCAATGTCGAATAAAGTTAATATCCAAAATATTTGCTGGAGCAATTGGGCTAAAATAAGATCGGCAGGGGAAAACTATAGAAGCTAACTTTGCAAATTCGTAAGTTACCTAAGCCCTACAAGCATGGCAAAAAGCTAGAGCTAAACTCCCTACACAGATAATCGTAGATAATCTAAGATTTCTTGGGGAATGCACTTCGGGATAAACAGAAATATGCGTTTCGATCCATATTTCACTATCCTGCATTTAATCTGTAATCATGTCGCAGAGCTATCAAGATCGTCTCTAAGAAGATAGACTAACTTCCACAGTTTCGTTTTGACAATAAGTCGAATCTCTTAAAGTTGTCTGCCTGTTCTAATTGCCGAAAGCTTGATTATCGCTGATTTGCGATGTTGATATCTGCTTGTAGTTTGTGTTCGTAGGTTGCTACTTTGTTACCCCTCGTTTGCTCTAATTTGCTCACCTTAAACAATCGCTCGACCTTCGCCTCATGGAATTCTCGATTAATCAACTGTTAGACAATTTCTCTGATGACAAGCTAGTTACGCCCAAGGCGATCGAAAAAAAACTTGGGATTGGTGATGACAACAAAAGTGTTCGTCGGCTCCAAGTTGCTCTTGATGCACTCGAAAAAATTGGCATTCTCGAAAAAGACAAAGGTCGATATCGCCGCATCCACGAAGAAGGATTGGTCGAAGGTCGGTTGCGTTGTTCGAGCAAAGGTTTTTGCTTTGCGATCCAAGATGTCGAGGGCGCTGAAGATATATATGTGCGAGAGAGCCGCCTGAGCAATGCTTGGAACGGCGATCGCGTATTAGTGCGGGTAACTAAAGATGGCGTGCGCAGGCGATCGCCTGAAGGCGAAGTGCGTTTGATCCTTGAGCGATCAAATCCAACTTTACTATCAACCGTAAAGTTAACAGGTGATAGTTATCGAGCCGTGCCCCTAGATGATCGCTTGCTATTTGAAGTCGAACTTGTACCAGATGAGGAAACACCCGACCTAGATGTTGCTGTTGGCAAGCTTGTACATTTAGAAATGGTGAGATTTTCACTAGGCAATCACTTGCCATTGGGACGAGTTTTGCAGGTTTTAGGCGATGATGCTGAGTCAACGAATGATATTGATCTAGTCTGTTGCAAGCATAATTTACCAAGAAGATTCAGTGCCAAGGCTCTTACGGCTGCCGCAAGTTTGCCTAGAGGTGTACGAAAAGCCGATCTCAAGCATCGTCTCGATTTACGTAAGACCCTGACAGTCAGAATTGGTAATGCCGCCGCTATTTCGATCGCAGAGGTGGAAAGTGGTTGGGAATTGGGTGTACATATTCCTGATGTGGCAACTTATGTAACAGCAGGTTCACCTTTGGACTTAGAAGCGCAAAAGCGTCTACGTTCATTTTTCTTGGGTGATACGATTTTGCCGATGTTGCCAGAGATGAATGTATTTAATCAGCCTGAATATCTGACGATGTCAGTACTGATTAAATTGGATCACGAAGGTAATATGCTTTCGTTTGAGATTCAGCCTTCAGCAATATTGGTTCGTGCTAACTTAAGTTATCAGAGAGCCCAACAAATTCTTGATGGGAAAGAGGCAGTTGATGAAGATGCACCTAGCCAAGAAATTGATACAGAAGTAGAAGGATTGGTACATTTAATAGCTAAGGTGGGCTCTTTTCTCCAAGAGCGCTCTAATGCAATTAGACTAGTATTGCCACAGATTCCTTCTCAAGAAGCGGATGAGGGTGTGCGAGGATTGACAGTCGTTCCCTTAACTTTGCAGATCTCTGGAAATGTTACTGAAATAATGATCTTGGCAAACAAATCGATCGCTTCGCATCTCCAGTCTCTATCAATTCCAACCATCTATTTACGTCAAATTCCTCCCGATCAAGGAAAAGTTGATGACTGGACAAAGCTATTAGAGAGTATGGGGATTTCGGCGCTGCTAGAAACACCTGATCAGATCCAGATTGCCGATTTGCATCGAATTTTGGGGCAAGTTAGTCAGCTTGAACAAGAAGCGACTCGGGATATTCTCAAATATCTACTAATGTCTATGTTTAAGACCAGTGAATATGTACTTACACCATCACTGCACTTCGGCTTAGGCTTAATCGATCTTCCCTATGTGCATGGTGTGTTTCCCCAAAACCATTATGCTGATTTACTGATTCAGCGCATTTTGCATACTGTATTTGAAGAAGGTCGCGATCGCCGTAGCATCCGAATTAAGGATGGCGTAAATCTTCGCAGTTCTAGCGCTCATGGTCAGGTGAATTGGAGCGTTTTACCACCTGAGACAGAACGTCAATTGATTGAAGATCTAGAAGTCGTTGTGCCAAAGCTAAATCAAGCTGATGCTCTATATCATCGTTCCATTTCCGATCTTGATGGATTGCGGAAAGCAGAATTTATGCGATCGCATACAGGTGGGAACTTCTATGGCATCATCACTAGCGTTCAGTCCTATGGATTTTTTGTAGAGATTGAATCCCTCTTAGTTGAAGGTTTAGTCCATGTCAGTTCTCTTAAAGATGATTGGTATGAGTTCCCATTGATTAACGGCAAAGGCAGGGCAAGAGCTTCAACCCTGCTAGTTGGTCGTCGCAGTGGTCGTCAATATTGTTTGGGCGATCGTGTGGAGGTACAGGTTAAGGGAGTAGATTACTATCGCCAGCAAATCGACTTAGTTGCAGTAGTGAACACTGAGGGAGATCGCGACTTGTCAAATACCTCTGAATCTAATTTAGAATCTGAAGATAATTCAGAAGAATTTTCTGAAGAGATCGACACGGAAAATCTTGACTAATCGCTAACATAACATGATAGACAGAAGCAATGCTTCAGTCCATCATGCTTAAATACTGAATTGATTTAGCTCCTAATCACTCCTCTCCACGAGTTCTCCACCATGTCGCTTTCCCGCCTATTGGTGACCGTTCTAAACCGTCTTCAGCCTTCTGCGGAGACGGTTATGCTTGTTTCTGCGATCGCGGTGGGCGTAATCAGTGGTACTGGTGTAACCCTATTTCGCAAGCTAATTTTATTTACCCAAGAATTCTATTGGCATAAAATAGCCGTAGTTCTTAGCAATCAGTGGCACTGGGCAATCATCTTTATTCCGATGATGGGAGCACTAGTTGTTAGCCTTTTACGCCTCAAATTAGACAAATTAGATCAAGCTGAGTCTAAGGCTTCTAATCGTGAACTAGGGTTATCCTATTCGCAAGTTCCTCTAAAAACTGTGGCGGCTGCCCTTTCTCTGGGCGCGGGAGCTTCGCTAGGGCCTGAAGGTCCTAGCGTTGAGCTGGGAAGCAATATTGGATCATTGCTGGGCCAAATGCTGCAATTTTCTAGCGAGCGAATTCGATTACTGATAGGAGCTGGGGGAGCCGCAGGGCTAGCCGCAGGATTTAATGCCCCGATCGCAGGTGTATTTTTTGCTTTAGAGGTATTGCTGCGCGATTCCTATCGCACTAATAAATCCAGCCCCAACTCGGATGTCAGTGTTGTTGTTATTGCTTCAGTAATTTCGGCGCTGGTTTCCCAGATTAGCCTCGGTGAGCGACCAGCATTTAGTTTGCCTGTCTATGAGGTGCGCAGCTATTGGGAGTTACCGCTATATCTCGGTTTGGGTGTACTAGCCAGTGTCGTGGCGCTTTTGTTTACTCGATCGATTAAACAAGCTAAGAAATTTTTTGCTGGAGAATGGGCAATCGCCCCATTCATGCGAACCTTATCTATGCCAATCAAGCTGCTGATTGGTGGACTAAGCGTTGGCATTATCGCCTTAATTTTTCCTGAAGTAATTGGGATCGGTTATGAAACGGTGGAATCAATCCTGCAAGATACCCCTTTCACGATCCCTTTGTTAATTATTTTGTTGGTAGTTAAACTTTTGCTGACGGCGATTAGTTCTGCTAGTGGCTTTGTTGGCGGGATCTTTGCCCCTTCGATTTTTTTAGGAGCTGTACTGGGTAGTGTGTATGGACAGGCGATCGCCTATTTTTTCCCCGCCTCGATCCCGATCGCCGCTTCTCCAGCCTATGCCCTTGTCGGAATGGCAGCAGTTTTGGCGGGCACAGTTCGCGCCCCCTTAACATCTGTGTTGTTATTGTTTGAGATGACCCGTGACTATCGTATCGTTTTACCACTGATGGCAGCCGTTGGTCTTTGTGCATGGGTACTCGACCAAATTGACACGTCAAAATCCTCAGATCGGATGATTATGCAATGGTCGGGGCTACCAGCCGATATCGAAGTTCTCGAAAAAATCAAAATCGCAGAAGTCATGACCCTCAATCCTGCCTCGGTCAAATATTCGATGCCATTGCTACAAGCTGCTCAGTTTATTACCAGCGGCTATCATCACAGCGCTCTCGTATTTGATGATATTAATCACTTGCAAGGCATCCTCACCACACAAGATATTAAGCGAATTCTCTCGGCTCCTTCAAGCGATCGCCCGCTTGAAGAATTGACTGTGCAGAATATTTGCACTAGCGAAGTACTTTGCACATTTGCCGATGAATCTCTTGCTGAAGCCCTAAAACGCATGGCAGCTAGGGACTTGCGGCAGATGCCCGTAGTTGATCGCCATCAGCCCAAGCGTGTAATTGGAATGGTTGATCGCTTAGCAATTACAACCGCTTATAATACAGCACTAACAAAACGGGCGATTGCTGCTAGAATTACAGCGACTAAATCGACTGTAACTATTGCTAATCATACTCATACAGCTATAACTAGTGTTTCTAGTAATGGTTCTAGTAGTATTTCTAGCAATGGTGGTAATGACAAGAGCAACAATAAAGACAATAATTTAATTAATTTAAATAATTCTCTGAGTAACACTTTAGATAGCACTTTAACCAATAACTTAAACCGAGAGTCAGATATTCACAGTTCTGAGGCAATTTCCTCTTAAAATTTACGCAGAGATTGTCTTAAATATCTGGTCAATTAGCCCAAACAAGGATGTCATGGATAGCGAAGAAATACTAATTGAGTTTGTGGGAAATAGCGATCGCGCTAATGGTGAGTCGATTAAATCGGTCAACACCACTAAGATTAAAGACAGCATTCAAAAACTTGCTAGTTTAGTCCAGCAGCTCGCTACAGACAGTGCGCCGAGTCAAGCTAATGGGTTAGCACTAGATGAGGTGGAAATTTCGATCAAGCTCACAGATACTGGTGAAGCAATTTTATTAGGTGATGGTCAAAGCAAAGGGGCAATGACTTTAAGGTTTCGTCGTTCTAATAAAATACTGGCGATCGCCAATGATGATACAAATACTCATTCGCAGCAATTAAACTCAAATACAGGTGTTGACTATACGAAGCTAAAAGCTTTGCTATCTAATGGCAAATGGCAAGAAGCAAATCAAGAAACATGGAACGTAATGTGCCAAGCAGCAAATAAAAACATTGGCTCGGTTTTGACTGCTGAGGAGATGAAGCAAATTTCCTGTGATGATTTGCAAACTATTGATACTCTTTGGCGCAAGTATAGTAACGGGCGGTATGGATTCAGCGCTCAAAATCAGATCTATATGTCATCAATTCTGGGATAAATAAGTAAATGGACATAATTAATTGCAAACCCAAACTTGTAAGGTTGTGCCCCTTCGGTGCACAACCTTACAAGTTTGGGTAATTTACTTTGTACAAGTACTTATACAGCTAGCAGTCTCATGTAGAAGTTTCATAATCAACTCACAAGGCAAATCATCAGGGGTTAGTGTCATGGATCAGGATAAACAAAAACAGATTACAGGCTATTTTATTGAGGAAGCGAAAGAACATCTCCAGACAATTGAGTCAGGGTTGCTTGATTTAGAATCACTGATGGGGAACTCTGAATCCGTAAATGAAATATTCCGCGCAGCTCACTCAATTAAAGGTGGGGCTGCTATGTTGGGATTTAGCAGCATTCAACATGTAGCCCATAACTTTGAGGACTACTTCAAAGTTATGCGTGAAAACACTAACTTTCAAGTTGATCAAGATTTACAGACCCTCTTTTTACAAGCATTTGACAAGATGAAAGAACTTGTCGAGCATTTGCAAAGTCCTTATGGGCTAACCAAAGATGCTGTTGATACTGTCATGGCTGGTTCTGATCAAATCTTTGCGAATCTCAAAAGTCATCTTCAAAATTTAATCTCAGGAAAAGCAACCCAAGCAACTTTGTTAGAACCTGAGACCAAGATTGATACTAGGGGAATGTTGTCGGCATTTCAGTCAGAAGTCCCGCTCAAGTTGCGAAGTATGCTGGAGCTATTTAAACAGCCTGATAGTCCTCGCAGTCGCCAAAATCTAGGCGTAATTTGTGCTCAATTACAGCAAATAGGAGATCGCTTTGGTCTAGCGACTTGGACTGAGTTGATGGAATCGGTAAGCGCTGCGGTAGCAAATCCTAACAATCAATTCCGCGCCCTCGCACCAATTCTGATTAAGGAAATCAAACAGTCTCAGGAGCAAGTTTTGGCACAGAAAGCTCATCAAATTAAGGCATCACCTCAATTGATGCAATTAATCTCAGCTAATTTATCAGGTAGAACTGAAGCTTTGACAGTGCCTCTAAAAGCGCCAAAAATTGCTTCTGAGAATACTTCAGCTGACGAAGTAAGTAAGATTTTTGGTGCTGTAATAGAAGAAGATAAGGCAATGAAAGGTTGGCAAACCTTTAGTGATCGCGTTGGGTGGAGACAAAATGGAACTTGGATTGCATCCAATACTGTTTCTCCGCAAATTGCTCCTGATGGACATTTCCCTACACCGCTTTGGTTAGCATCATGGCATCAGTCCAAAGATCCTAAAGCGAAAGAATTTCAGGCTCAGTATGCGGCACTTTTAGCGAAGATTGCTAGTTGTAATATTAACTAAAGTCCATACATAACAAGGGCATTAAGCCCCTTGAATTTCTTTAGAAGAGGTAGCGCTTCGCGCTGCCTCTTCTAATTACAAAATTTCACCATTTACTTTAAAGAGGTTTTATTAAGTGAGGAGTTTGTTAGCTACAGTTTTGGCGATTAGTGCTAGTACATCGGCATTACCTGCGATCGCAAATTCGATTGGTAATCCGATATCTAGTCAAATCTCAAAAAGCTCTACACCTGTCGAAAACATCGAGGGGTCTGGCTCTAATCAATTCACGCAACGCTCTACTAATATCGCTAAGCAGATTCCCACTAACGCGATCGGTCTAGTAATGGTGGATTTAGATCCTAAATCTTGGCAGATGTTAGCTACATCTCAAACAGCTGATCCTGTTGCAGCAATTGACAAACTATTGACCTCATTTGGTCAGCTTCCTCAAATCTCTATAGCTAAAGATATTCAACCTTGGTTAGGCAAAGAAGTAGCGATCACTTTCTTTAGTAATACGGACAACAAATTCGAGTTTACTTTTACAGCTTTATCGACCGTCGCTGATGACAAGAAGTTTGAGCTTTTTCTTAAAAAGTTAAAAAGTCTTGATTTGCCGAAACCCACTGAAACTCTATATCAAAATGTCAAAATCTTAGAATGGCAATTAGAAGAGGATTCCGTTGGGGACAAAAAACCAGTTCTTTCTCATAAATTGAACTCGCGAAATTCACTGCAATCTTTGCTGCGCCTAAAACAAAACACGCCGATAAATACTAAAGATCATGAAGAGGACTCCAATCCTGATGAAATTGAGCCAACTACCCCAAGCTTTCCCAATTTCAGTATTAAGCGATTTGCGATCGCCAAACTACCAAGTGGAATTGCTGTAATTTCGACTAATCGTCAAATGATTCAGAAAATCATTGATACATCTGCTGAGATGCCTGAGCAAAGGTTGCCATCTCTAGCAGATAATCCACTCTTTTTGCGATCTCTAAACAATCCTCTGTGGAATCGATCACTAATTGCTGGTTATGGCGATTTTAAAGAGCTAGGTAAAATTTCCGAACTTTTAGCTGCGGATTTACCAGAGACTTCAGAAATCCCAGGATTTAGCCGACAAGAATATATTGAAAGCTTGCAATATACGTTGTCTCAATACAGCAGTTTTGATCTCTTTACATGGGTAACACCCAAGGGTATTCGCAGTCAGAGTAATAGCTATTTTTCGGAAGTGAGATCACCTAGCCCCAAGGATACGGCAACTCGCGATCGCCTACTATCATACTTGCCGTCAAATGTTTATGGAGCAATTACTAGTCGCAATCTCAATCGTCAATGGCAATGGTTTGTTGAGGAGTCTAAAAAGCAATCAACCTACAAGATTCTTGTCGAAGGCGTGCGAATGATCACTCCATTGATTGTTGGTACTGGATTTGATCTCGATATTGAGAAAGATATCATCTCTTGGATCGACGGAGAATATGCAGTTGTGGTATTCCCTAGCGATCATTCACCTTTTCAAGAGATTGGCGTTGATCTGACCATAGGAGCGTTAATTCGCACATCGAAACCTGATGTGGCTAATGCAACTCTTGTCAAATTAACTAAACAACTCTCCAAATTAGGTGGAGATTTCATCCAAGTCAAAAAGCGCCAGATTGGAGCTACTGTTCTTACAAGCTTTGAGTTTCCCGATACGCGGGAAACTGGTAAAACTCAGAGCATTTTTGCCTATGGTTGGCGCGATCGCCAGACTTTAATGCTGACGTTAGGAGCGAATACAGCATCAGCTTTTGTGCCAATTCCCAAACCTGCTCTTGCTGAATCAGAGATGTTTCGCGACGCGATCGCAGACATGCCACAACCAAACTTTGGCTATTTTTATCTCAATGTTAATGCGATCGCCAAACAAGTCGCGACTTTGGGCTTTCTCTTGTTTGCACCGAATTCTGATATTCCACCAAGTCAAGACAAGTCATCGCAACCAGTGCTACCTGATGAGATCAAAAAAGTGATTGATCGATTAGGTGGCGCAGTTTTTGTCTACTCCGAAACTAGCGATCGCTTCCAATCTGATTTATTCTTTGGACTAAAACCATAGAGCGCTCAAACCCGAATCTATAAATTTTTTAAAATTGTTGCTTCGCAACAATTTTAAAAAATTTACAGTATTGCAGTTTTCATTTTGCCTACGGCAAAATGAAAACTCAAAACCATTACTAGGATTGTTTTTGGTTTTCAAATGAGTACGCACTCATTTGAAAACCCCAATAATACCAAAACACAAAAGTGTCGCCACACTTTTGTGTTTTGGTATTATTCGTCTGACAGAAAATTGCTGTAAGCCAAATTAGAGATGGCGTAACGCGCTATCTTCAATTAAAAGAATGCCAATGATTATAAATTTAAGCCATATAAATGGTAATTTTTATGATCCCTATAGTAATAATCGTTTAACAAATGTCTGATATATCAACTCAATTAAAAAAATTAGTAATTGCCAGTGGTAATGCTGGCAAAATAAAAGAGTTTCGTAATTATTTAGCTAACTTAGGTGTAACCCTGATTCTTAAACCTGACAGCATTGATGTCGAAGAAACGGGTGCAACTTTTATTGAGAACGCTCATCTTAAGGCTTCTCAAGTCGCGATCGCTACGGGAGAATGGGCGATCGCTGATGATTCAGGACTTGAAGTAATGGCGCTTAATGGCGCTCCAGGAGTACTTTCCGCAAGATACGCTGATACAGATAGCGATCGCATTAATCGGGTTTTATCTGAACTTAAGGATCAGGCTAATCGTGAAGCTCAGTTTGTTTGCGCGATCGCGATCGCCTCACCAGATGGTGCAATCGCAGCTGATGCAATTGGTCTATGCAAAGGTGCGATCGCCGATGCGCCCAGAGGGAGTGGTGGATTTGGATATGATCCAATTTTCTTAATACCAGAGTTTCAACAAACCTTTGGAGAAATTCCACCAGAAGTCAAAGCTAAAATTAGTCATCGCGCTAAGGCACTTGCCATATTGCGCGACAAACTACAGAATTTAACAAAATAGAGTGGAGGCAGTTCGTGCCGCCACTCTATTTTGCATTTTTATACCAATTCACCAAAGTGTGACGACACTTCTGGGCATTAAAAACCAAACGCAGTAACGGTTTTAAAACATAAAATGGCTACGTCATTTTGTGTTTTGGTATTAGAGCGTGTTTGAGAAGTCTCCAAGCGGACATAAATTTCTACTTTTACCCCCCTTAATCCCCCCTTGCAAAGGAGAGAAACTTAAATTCTCCCCCTTTGCAAGGGGGAGTTAGAGGGGGTAAAAAACTTTTCAAACACGCTCTTAAATACTATTCGAGGAACATTGCAGGTTGAGCTACATTATTTCTAGTAATAATATCAATCAGTTCTTGTTTAACTTCTTCAGCTTGCTCATTACCAATTTGACAAGTACCCGCATTAGCATGTCCACCGCCTTCATACCTCAACATCAACTCACCAATATTAATTGGACAGGTGCGATTGAGAACAGACTTACCAACAGCAAAAACAGAATTTTGCTGTTGCCTTCCCCACATTTGGTGAATAGAGATATTACACTCAGGATATAGGGCATAAATCATAAAGCGGTTGCCAGCATAAATCGTTTCTTCATTTTGCAAGTTAACTATAACCAGCTTATCGTGGACTTCTGCACAGCTCTGAATTTGTCTCTTGAATATCTCCTGTTGGACAAAAAACAGCTCCACGCGCTCCTTAACATTTGGAAGTTCCATGATCTCTTCAATAGTCATGCTGCGAAAAGCATCAACTAGCTCCATCATCAAGGCATAGTTAGAAATTGTAAACTCACGGAATCTTCCTAAACCCGTCCGAGAGTCCATCAAAAAGCTCAACAATACCCATTCTTTAGGATGCAAAATATCATCAATATCAAACTGTGCTGAATCGCATTTATCTACCGCTAGCATCATCGCCTGCGAAATCTGCGGAAATTTTAATTTGCCACCATAGTAGTTATAAACAACTCTTGCCGCTGATGGTGCTTCACCCTCGATAATATGATTTTCTGGAGTATCATAAATGCGCATCGTCTCACTCATATGGTGATCAAAGACTAAATATGCACCCTCGATATATGGCAAGTTAGTCAAAATATCGCGATCGCAGACCTCGACTTTCCCATCTTGCACATCTTTAGGATGAACGAATAGGATCTCATCGATCATATCTAGTTCTTTGAGCAATACAGCGCTGACTACACCGTCAAAATCACTACGAGTAATTAAGCGATATTTTTTGGTTGCGTCTGACATAATCTGATGCCTTAGATAATCTTACAAAACATTACTTATGATTCTGTCCATAACTATAACGCTTTGCGCTCAACCCCAAACCAATAAATTTTTAAAGGTATTGCTTCGCAACACCTTTAAAAATTTATTGGTTTGGGGTTGAATAATAACTGGTCTAAGCAGAAATTTTTTGCTGTAAGAATTCAGACACCTTGTCAAACTCAATCTCTAATTGATGCATCACTATATATAAGTTTTCGACATTACTAGCCTGACTATTTGACTTGCAAAGAAAGCTTAACTCTTTACAAATAGCCACAAGTCTATCGGCTCCTAAAGTCCCACTTCCACCTTTAAATGCATGATTTTCAAAGCTAAGTTTGGCAAAATCTAATTGCTCCAGTGCTTGTCGCATCATTGCGATCGCCTGCCCCGAATCTTTTAAGTAAGAATCAATAATCTTTGCGAGAGCCTGCTTACCTATACATTTCTCTAACATATTCATAGTTGACACATTGATTACAGCAAGCCCAGAGATAGAAACATCAAATTGCATATAAATACTAGATGGAGTAATAGATCGATCAATATCACTAATTTTAACTTTTGACGAATCAAGAACTTTTGTTAATGGCTTTAGATTTTGAGATAGCAAATCAGTCTTAGTTTGCTCCGCATCAGGTTTACCTAATTGTAAATGCTCGGAAACTCTTTGTAGGGTTAAAACTAAATCTTCAATTTGGAGAGGCTTGGTGAGGTAATCATTCATGCCCGCAGATAGAGAAGTTCCCGCAATTCTTTAAAGGCATTTGCTGACAGACCGATAATCCAAGGATCTCGATCTGGCATCTGGCGAATATGCTGACAAGCGGTCAATCCATCCATAATCGGCATTTGGATATCCATAAGGACTAAATCATAAGTTTGTCGCTTCAAAGCATTAACACCTTCCAAACCATTTACCACTGCATCTCGCTTGTTATTTAAATGGTTGTGAGCGGTTAGGCTCGAAGCCATTTAATACCGTAATTCTCAGAAAGACTGCCCTGTAATGCTTATAACCTCGTCAAAAAAATGTCCGAAGTATTGATCTCTTAGGCATAAAAAATAAGATGGGGCAAATCGCCCCATCTTATTTTTTATGCCCAATCATCCTGCCCTTCATCCTGAGCCATATAGACTTTGCCAACCTCATGGATTGCTCTAGTTTTGGTAAATAGTGCTTCTTCGGTTAACTGCCAATTATTCAGAACCTTAAGTAAATCAGCTTGAATATCTCTCGCCCCGACAAATCCTTTATAACGAACGATTAAACGCGCTAGATCAGCATAATCACGGTTACTAGGAGCGGATTGAGACAGTAAATCATTCACAATTTGACGATCTTTAGTGTACTGAGGATGTCTTTGATCTTTTACTTCTGCCATAAGAACTACAGCGCTTTGCGCTGAGATAAAAACCTAAAAAAATCACTGAGAGTATTGCAAAGCAGAACTCTCAATGATTTTTTGGGTTGGTCTGGTTTAAAAATTACTGTCTCAAAATCACTACTTCGTTACCAGTTACAGGAGTACGCGCAATCAAATGATTTTGGGCATCTGAGACAAATAGTTTCTTGAAATTGAGTGACTCCGATCGCGTTTGTAAATCTGTCACCAATTGAGTCTGTTGGCTTGGCTCCAAATTATACCAGCCATCATTAAGTGCCACAATCAAGCGTCCACGCTTAAAGTTGGTTTGCACAGAACCAAGCAGAGATTCGCCATATTGGTTAGCGACTTCTGAAACTTGGGTCTGAATCTTTGCGATCGCAATTTGTTCAGCATTTAAAGGGACATCACCACGCTCTGGCTTTACCAAGTCTTTATTAACAGCAGGTGGCTGCTTCTTAGCAGTAGTGATTGGTTTGTTAATCGGTGCTGGTGTTGCTGCAACTTTTTTAACATTTTGGCTGAGTGCGTGGGATGGCTTCAAAATGATCAGCAGTGAAAATAAAGTGACCAAAGCGATAGTACCAGCCCGCTTATCAAGAATACGCTTAACTTCATCGGACAGAGGAACCTGTACTGCAATCTCGCTAATTGAACGCCAAATTGGAGCAGTTGCGGTCACTGTCTTTTTCCAAGCATCATTTTCTTGGAGCTTTTCCCAAGAATTTACCAAAGAAGGAGTTGCCGCCGCCTTAGTCGAAGCCTTTTGCCAAACATTTGTCGCGATCGGATCAAGCTTGTCTACAGTCATTTGTAGAAACGACAAAATTTTCGGTGTAACTTGCTCTTTGACAAATTTCCAAGCAATACCAAATTCCTGCTTGACTTGGGATACTAGTGGAGAGTCGGCTTCGCTGGAGGCATTAAGCAAGCCCGCCGATTCACCCGTATCCAAAGTACTTTCTTGACCGTCAAGACTTTGTTTGAGTTTTGTTAAGGCGACAATTAGAGATGCGATCGCCTTAGCCGAAAAGCCCTTTCCTATATTTAAAGCTTTGTTTAGAGTAGGGTTGCTAGAAAGATTTTCTGAGCTTGGTGCTGCAATTGTCTCTCCACCTTCTTTTGTCGCCAATTCAGACTTGGTGAGCTTTGTTTGCAGGTTACTTAGTGCAGGCAGCAAACTTTTAATAAGTTTAAGTAATAGCGCTTGCAACTGCGGCTGTACTTTTGTCCAAGTTTGCCCAACTTGCTTAGAAACGCCCTCAATTACTTCTTTAGTTTTGTTTTCTGTCATTACTGCCTCCAGTCACAATTCACACGATTGCCATGAAAAGTATCACAAATTATGCTGTGAGATTAACATATCTTGAGCCATTTCTTAGTATTGCAGTGCTTTACGTTAAAAAGAAACACAATATTTTTGTTAAAAGTGCTGCTTTACAACACTTTTAACAAAAATATTGTGTTTCTTTAACAGCAAAATTCTACATTCCTATAGATAGATAGTTGCTATAGTTAGTGAAGCTTTATAACTTAGTTCTTGTTCTTGCTTTGATTATCGTTTTTACTAATACAAATATTACTTAAATATCATGCGTATTCTCGCTCTAGCTTGGGAGTTTCCACCACGCATCATTGGAGGAATTTCTCGTCACGTAGCAGAGCTATATCCTGAAATTGTTAAGCTCGGTCATGAGGTGCATTTAATCACTGTTGCCGTCGAACGTGGGGCATCAGTTGAGACCGTTGATGGAATTCATGTGTACCGTATTTTCGTTGGAGTCAATAATGACTTTTTCCAATGGGTTGTGCAAATGAATGCAAGTATGCTGAACTTTGCGAGAGAGTTCTTGTCAAATAATTCTATAGATTTAATCCATGCCCATGATTGGTTAGTAGAAGAATCCGCGATCGCGATTACTAACGAATTTCAGATCCCTCTAGTTACGACGATCCATGCAACTGAGTATGGAAGATGTAATGGGATTCATAACGATACTCAAAGATATATCCATCATAAAGAAATCCGCTTAACTCAGGCATCACAGCGAGTGATTGTTTGCTCTCAGTATATGCGTGGCGAATTGCAACGGGCGCTAGATTGTCCTGCCGAGAAAACTGATGTCGTCTATAACGGGCTGAGCGTTGAGCGTTGGCAAAATATTACAGCAGAGCATCAATATGATCTTGAAGCTCTAAAGGCGCAATACGCGAAGCCTGAAGAAGCAATCATCTACTTTGTTGGACGGATTACATACGAAAAAGGCATTTATATTTTGCTAAATGCCATGCCTAAGGTGATCGCGGCGATGAATGATCAAGTGCGTTTGGTGATTATCGGTACTGGCGATGCTTATTCGATCCTGCTCCAGCGTCAAGCATGGGATCTTGGTATTTATCACAAAGTTTTATTTACAGGCTTTATGGCAGACGCTGATTTTTGGAAATTTCAGAAGGTCGCTGACTGTGCAGTTTTTCCCAGCTTATACGAGCCATTTGGGATCGTTGCTCTTGAGAGTTTTGCTGCGAAAATTCCGCTTGTAGTTTCCGATACAGGCGGATTACCAGAAGTAGTTCGCCATCAAGTTACAGGCATAGTAACTCGCGTTAATGATGCTGATTCCTTAGCTGAGGGCATAATCGAGATCCTACACAATCCTGAACATGCAAAAACCTTAGTAAATAATGCTCAGGCAGATCTAAGAGAAAGCTTTGCTTGGGACAAGCTTGCTGAGCAAACTGAGGCTGTTTTTTTGAAGGTTAAAAGCTGAAGGTCACGCCTTTCAAGTTAAACAGCAGCAGTAATGACCAATGATTTCAATAATGAGGTTTTAAGTTGTGGGGAATTGCGTAAGCCTGATGGTGAAGGCAGAAAAGATAGAATTACTGTCAGCAAAGAGATCGAAACCATGCTACCGATAAAAAACTTGGCAAACCATAATTCGCTAGAATCGGGATTTGGATTCAAATTGTGAGAAGACATAATAATATTTTCGCTTTAAGTGTTATGTGAGTATGTGTAATTACAGACGAGTCAATTTACGAAAGGAGTTCCCCAAAAGCTCCAGTTTTCTTTATTAAATGGCGATCGCCATTTTTCAATTAAGCTTCGTTCAAGTTGTTGCCGTGGACGTGATGAGGAAGGAGCGTCCCACCAGAAGCTCATGACAACTTGTGTCTGAAGGTTGTGGGTATTATGCAAATCGCGGTAATTAAGGAGATACCGTTTGCAATCATGAATTCCTTTCCATCGCTTGTGAGATCTGCATGTCTCACCAATATACAATAGCACGGGTGATTGCAACTCTGTAGTGAGGTCGATCACAAAGTATATGCAAGCGTCGTCACTGCCACGACTGGGTAAACGATAGAACTCAGCAGGTTGAATGGGTAATGCAAAAGGATTAATCGCATGGGGATCGCAGTGAGTAGAAGGCAAGTCAAATAGAGAAGTTTGGACTGCGGGGATCATTGTAGTGATGGAACTCTGATACTTCGCTATCGCCTGTTTCCATACCTGTAATGACTGACTTCCCATTTCATAGCTCGCGCCACTGTCATAGAGTCGCGAATTTCTCTGTATACCTTCACTAAAAAGCGATCCCTGTTCATAGCTAGCCTCTGTAAGAGAACTTAATCCACTAGGCTCTATATTTTGGCTTGGAATGAGTTTATCTCTATTTTTACTGCTGTAAGGAGTGGGGCGATCGCTCATGATGATTGCTATAATTTTTTTTAACGGCTCTGAACACCGTCTAAAAAATTATAGTCAGATATTTTGCCAGAAGCTCTACCATCACAAATTATCAAAGGGCAACCTCTGACTGCACTCGCCCCAATGCAAGATGTCACCGATCTTGCGTTTATGCAAATGTTAAGCGAATATGGCTGTCCTGATTATTATGTGACAGAATACTTTCGAGTCTATGCTAATTCCAATATCGATAAAAAGATTCTTAGGTCAATCACTCTGAATACAACTGGTAGACCTGTATTTGCTCAGCTAATCGGCGAAAGTATTCCTGACATTTTAAGGATTGCCAAACAATTAGCCAACTATCCGATCGCGGGAATTGATCTTAATCTTGGCTGCCCTGCCCCGCGAGTTTATCGCAAAAATGTCGGTGGAGGCTTATTGCGTGAACCTGAAACTATTGAGCGCATTTTTGAAGCGCTACGATCGCAAATTTCGGGACTCTTTACAGTCAAAATGCGCGTGGGATTTGACTCGATTGATGATTTTGAAAAGCTATTGCAACTCATCAATCAATATCAAATTGATATGCTGAGCTTACATGGTCGCACAGTCAAAGAGTTGTATCGCGGTGAAGTACATTATGATCTAATCCGTCAGGCGGTGCAGACTGTGAATTGTCCTGTGTTAGCCAATGGCAATGTAACTTCTTACCTCAAAGCCGAACAGGTTCTACAAGAAACTGGGGCGGCAGGAGTGATGATTGGTAGATCTGCAATTCGTAATCCTTGGATTTTTCAACAAATTCGCGATCGCTTTGCAGGTAACCCAGTCCAAGTGATTACCCTTTCTGATGTGTATAAATATATTCAGCATCTATTTGCAATTACTTACCGAGATGATCTCAAAGAGAAATCCCACGTTAATTGTCTAAAAAAGTTTTTAAACTTTATCGGCACTGGCATCGATCCTGAAGGGCAGTTTCTAGCAGGAATGAGATTAGTGCAGTCAAAGCAAGAGCTTTTTGATTTGTGCGATCGCCATTTACTCGCTGAGCCTGACATCCCATTTGCGATCGATCCATACGAAAATCTGGTAGCTCGTCCTAGTTGTGAATCCTGTGAATAAGTATATGTTCTTACCGAAAAGCTCTTGGAAGTTATTAATTGGGTTTTGCTTAGCATTTTTGGCAATATTGAGCATTAATAATGCATCAGCAATAGCAAGCGATCGCACATTTCTGAATGTATCGCTAGATTTTGTCAATGAGTATAAATTACCAAAACAGAAGTTTGAGAATACTCCCATTGGTGGTTTGTCGGGACTGGCTTACGATCGCTATACTGATATTTTCTACGCAATTTCTGATGATCGTAGTGAATTTGCTCCTGCCAGATTTTATGCTCTCAAACTTAAGTTCAGTCCTCAAAAAGAACAGCCGAATCTTGAAAAAGTGGAAGTAATTGGCGTAGATTTCCTCAAAGACAAAACAGGAAACACCTATCCTAATGGTGAAGTTGATCCCGAAGGCATAGCATTAACAGGCGATCGTACAGTACTAATTTCCAGTGAAGGCGTAACTAGCAAAGGCATTCCTCCCTTTATTGATGAGTTCGACCTATTGACAGGTAAATGGATCAGAAGTTTGCCGATTCCTCAGCGCTATCTATTCGAGCCAAAAAAAGATCCAAATCCTAACAGGAGCGATATTTCTAAAGCAGAGCCACAAGGTGTAAGAGATAATCTTGGTTTTGAAGCGCTCACAATAATTCGTGATTCTATTGGTGATCCCTATCGTGTCTTTACAGTTACGGAAAATGCTCTTGCCCAAGATGCTCAATCCGATCAGCAACAACCATCTGAAAGCCGATTTTTGCATTACTTAGTTGGCAACATTGCGCCACTAATTGTTGCCGAGCATCGCTATCCTGTTGAAGCTATGACTCCTCCCGTCACTCAGATTGGGGTCAATGACATCGTAGCCCTTGATCGTGGCGGTCACTTTCTTACCCTTGAGCGTTCTAATGGCGGCAATGGACTTAGTGCAAAAATTTGGCAGATTTTTACAGGTGATGCCAATGATACTTCAGCCATCAAAAGTTTTCGGACTAGTCCCAATGTGCGATCAATCCGTAAAAAGCTAGTATTAGATTTAGCAACTCTTGGGATTAAATTAGATAATTTAGAAGGAATGGTGATCGGTCCCCGTTTAGCTGATGGTTCGCCAAGTCTCATTTTAGTAAGCGATGATAATTTTAGCGATAGTCAATTCACCCAATTCCTGCTGTTTCGCCTAAAGCGTATTTAGACTCAGAATCTAGTAATACCAATTCACAAAAGTGTGGCAACACTTTCGTGAATTAAAAACCAAACCCAGCAAGGGTTTTAAAAACACAAAATGGCGTAGCCATTTTGTGTTTTGGTATAAATCAGTAGTTACCGAAAAGGCTAAAAGCTGCAAATAGAAGCTCGTTTAAACGGACATACCTTTTGAGAAATTGGATTGTCGGAGATTCTAAAATCAGTCAAATTGGGCAAAATCGCTAAAGACTTAATATTACTAACTTGATTATTGGTGAGATCAAGTCCAATTAATTTAGTCAAACTTACCAGAGGGCTTACATCGCTAATTTTATTTTTGGCAAGATCGAGCCACTCCAAATTAGTTAGCCCAGTCACAAGCTTAACATCGTTGATTAGATTAGATCTAAGACCAAGGATAGTCAATTTAGGTAAGCCCGTTAAATTAACATTTCTAATTTTATTTTTGGAGAGGAGAAGCCTATTCAAATTAGTCAAGCCATCTAAATGAATCTGACTGATTTGATTGTCATCGATGAAAAGATCAGTCAATTTAGTCAAATTAGATAGAGTAACATCACTAATTTGATTCTGTATAAGACCTAGTGTGGCCAGGTTAGTCAGCGATGATAGAGGTTGAATATCTTTAATTTGATTGATAGAAAGATCAAGCGCAGTCAAATTAGTCAGATTTGCTAGTGGCTTAGTGTCAGTGATTTGATTGTTAATGAGATATAGCTCAGTTAAATTAGTCAAATTTGTTAGATGGCTAATATCACTGATTTGATTGCCAGAGAGCACGAGTCCATTTAGGTTTTTCAAACTAGCTAAAGGTCTGACATCGCTGATCTGATTACTACCTAGAACGAGGTATCTCAAATTAGTTAAACCTGCCAAAGGCTTAATATCAGTGATATTATTTTGATTAAATCCCAAATATTTCAGATTATTCAGGCTTTCTAAAGGTCTAAGATCACTAATTTGTTTCCCATAGAGTTGCAGTTCATCAAGACTATTAAGCTTGGAATTAGCCAACTTACAGTCTTTTGTGCCAGCTTTCTCTAGCAACACATCAATCGTCTTTCTCGTCTCGGTGAGAAGAGAGTCTTTTTGCAGACACCACTGCTTAAAGCTTTGCTTATTTGTCGGAACTGCCTCTGCTCGTAGAGTAGGAAATGATAGGAGAAGTGTGGCGACTAAAAGAACATTAGCGGTTAAAGAGATTTGCATCATAGGTTCCTGCTTTTTAGAATTTTATTGCTTCTGTGGAGATGTGTCTGCGATCGCTTATGAAAAGTAAGCTCAAGGATCGGCGTACATAGAAAGAATCTAAAAACTGCAAATAGACTCTGGTTGAACTGGACAGACCTTTTTACTAATATGATTTTGGCTAAGACCAAATTGAGTCATCTTAGCCAAAACCGCTAAAGGGCTAATATCACTGATTTGATTGCGATCGAGATAGAGTTCCGTCAAGTTCGTCAAGCTTGCTAGTGGTCTAATATCTCTAATTTTATTTTCGCCGAGACCGAGTTCAGTTAAGTTCGTCAAACTCGCTATAGGCTCCACGTCAACGATTTGATTGCGGCTAAGCCAAAGTATTTTCAGCTTTTTCAAACTCGATAGAGGCTTTAGATCACTAATTTGATTGTCAATGAGTTCAAGAACCGTCAGGTTAGTCAAACCTTCTAGAGGCTTCACGTCTTTAATGGGATTACCTGACAGAAAGAGTCCTTCTAACTTTGTCAAATCACCAAGAGGGGCGATATCGCTGATTTGATTGCCTTCAATACTGAGGTCAGACAAATTAGTCAAGCTTTCTAGTGGCTTTAGATCGCTAATTTGATTGTCTTTGAGATCGAGGTAAGTCAGGCTCGTCAAACTTGCTATGGGCGTAATGTCAGTGATTTGATTGTCTGTGAGGAAAAGTTTGGAAAGTTTGTTTAGTCTTAAATTAGCTAACTTGCATCGCTCCGTGCCAGCTTTATCAAGAAGTAACGCCACTGTTTTTCTAGTTTCTGCGGAAAGAGAATCTTTTTGCAGACACCACTGTTCAAAGCTTTGCTTATTTCTCGGAACTGCCTCTGCTTGTGGGGTTTGAAAAATTAGTAGGATTAGAGCAGAGATAACACTAAAGGTTAAAGACAATTTCATGTTGACTCCGTTTTGCTAAAATTTTACTACCTTTCCGAAAGGAAGTCTGTGATCGTGAACGGATGTTGATGTGATCTCTAACCAATCGAAATCAATAGAGAAATAAACTTCGCTTAGATGTTGCATACGCCTAATTTGCTGGAAAAACAATTAAGCTTAACTGTAGATTCAGTTATTTGGCTGGCTAAAAATGAGAAAGTAGAATGAATTAATCAGTGATTCAACTTCCCGAAAGATTTTATGCCAACCCACAAAAGTGTGACTACACTTTTGTGGGTTAAAGCTCAAACCCAGCAAGGGTTTTAAAAGCAAGAAGTGGCTACGCTACTTCTTGCTTTGGTATTAGGACTTGGCGAACTAGATAGAGGAAATTTTGCGATCGCCTAAAAAATATAGCTTACACAAACAAACCAAGAACTGAAGTTCTTGGTTTGTTTGTGTAAGCCAAAGCTTGATTAAATTAGTAGCTTGGGAGGAATGGATAGAAATAGAATTCCATTACTAGTCCAATGTTGCTTTTCAGGTAAAACTATACCAATAAGCCCAGCTTTTTTTAAAACTAAAACACCTTTAGCTTCTCCCCAGATCAGCATTTCTGCCCAAGTGGTTAGATCTGGTTCATGCCCAATAATTCCTAATGACGCTCTTGCAGGTTGTGGATGTTGAGCAAGCCATGCAGCTACCCGTTTGAGCCAATCTTCAAAACTGCCATCAGGGGCAAGTTCTGATAGCTGCTGCACAGGACATTCGCTAAAGATATTGGCAAAAATCTCCGAAGTCTGTTGAGCGCGGACTAAAGGACTAGTTTGCAAGAGATCAAACCGCAAACCTAAGTCATAGAGACGTTTGGCAACTTGCTTGGTTTTTTTGCGCCCTTCCTCAGTGAGAGGGCGTTGCGTATCATCTTCGTAATTCTCGCGATCCTCGGCTATCCCGTGGCGGATTAGATACAAACTAGGCATTGACTAACAAGCCCTCAACTAATACTTCCACTAGTCCTTCAAATAACGCCTTGCCATCAGTTCCACCCAACACTCCTTCCGCTGCACGTTCTGGATGAGGCATCATCCCAAGTACATTGCCTTGCTTGTTGCAGATTCCTGCAATATTGTCTAACGAACCATTGGGATTAGCTTCTTCATTAAGATTACCGATCGCATCGCAATAACGGAAAACAACCTGATTGTTGTCTTCAAGCTCTTTGAGGATATCAGCATCCGCAAAATAACAGCCTTCTCCATGGGCGATTGGTAAGGTAATAACTTGCTGTTTTTGATATTTCTGAGTGAAGGCTAAATCGTTGCGTTCAACTCTTAGAGGGGCGCGATCGCAAATAAAATGTAAATCTCGATTGCGAACTAAAGCGCCTTGCAATAATCCAGATTCAGTTAAAATCTGAAACCCGTTACAGATACCGAGTACATATTTGCCTTTTGCTGCATGTTCCTGTAGCGATCGCATCACGGGTGCAAATCTGGCGATCGCTCCACAGCGCAAATAATCACCATAGCTAAATCCCCCAGGCACGACGATTACATCGCAGTCACTAATATCGGTGTCTGTATGCCAAATTAGCCTTGTGGGCTGTTTCAAAATACCACTGGTAACGCTAGCAACATCGCGATCGCAATTGGAGCCAGGGAAAACGAGGATGCCAAATTTCATGCTTTTGACTCCTCAATAACTGTTAGCTCAAAGCGATAATTTTCAATTACTGGGTTTGCCAAAAGCTTATCGCAGGTTTCATTTAGCTTTTGAGATGCTTCGGCTTCATCTGCTGCATCTAGGATGATTTCGACATACTTGCCAATGCGGACTGAGTCAACGTGGTAGTCCATTTGTTTGAGTGCAGACTGGACAGCAGTACCTGCGGGATCGAGAACTGAGGGACGTAAGGTGACAAATATACGGGCTTGATACTTCATGCTTGCTGTGAAATGGTGAGATGCGATCGCCATATTTGCTATATGACTGACATCATCGATCATATAGCAAGATAAACCAGAAAAAGTTAAGTGCCTAGGTGCAAGATAACTTAAAAAGCACAGGTTAAGATCCCCGACTTTTTTGGTGAGTTTACAAATAGTCTTTGCTTGCTTAGAAAAAGTTGGGGATCTGTGTCTTTACAGGTCTAGGTTGTTAGGGGGAATGTCGGCGTTTTTATGTTAATTAAGAATGTTGGGTATGCGAGGACATTAGCTCTGCCGAAAGGTAATCTTTGCCTTTTGATGATTAGGCTATAGTATATTTTTATTTCTCATTACAGTGAGATCATCTATATGAGAGCAGTAGAAGTCACGGGTACAATTGATCGCGAAGGACATTTATTGCTGGATCAGCCTTTTGATGAGGACATATCTAGTCGTGTCCGTGTGATTGTGTTGTTTTCTGAACCAGTTCAGGAATTGGAAGATGATCCTGATGATACGCCTATTGAGGAGGTGAAGGCAAGTTTGAAAAGGGCTTTTCAGCAGGCTAAGGCGGGACAACGTATTCCTTTTGAAAAAATGTGGGACGGAATCGATGCTGAATGATAGTCCTTTAGTGCAAATTGATTTGTCGCCTGAGTACAAGCAGAACCTACGCACTTTATCAAAGCGATATCGTAACATTCGGTCAGATACTCAAGATGTTTTTGAGCAAATTCAGGCTGGTAATTTTGTGGGCGATCGCATTGCTGGTCTGGGTGAAAATTATATTGTGATTAAGGTCAGGGTAAAGAATAGCAATATCCAAAAGGGGAAAAGCGCGGGTTATCGTTTGGTCTATCAGGTTGAGTCTCCGACTAATGTACTTCTATTGACTATCTATTCAAAGAGCGATCACGATGATATAAGCTCTGCTGAAATTTTGAGTATTTTGGCTTCTATTTCTGGGGATGATGAATAATCTAAAGATATGGCAATTGAAGTTACAGAAGATTATCGAAGTTTGTTAGTGGCGGTGAAGCATCGGATTCGTGCTGCACAATATGAGGCTTTAAAGGCGGTTAATCGAGAGTTAATGGCGCTTTATTGGGATATTGGTGAGTTAATCGTTATTCGCCAAGAGAGGGCTGGTTGGGGTAAGTCAGTGGTGGAACAATTAGCTCAAGATTTGCAGATAGAATTTCATGGTATGGCTGGCTTTTCGGCGCGGAATATTTGGAATATGCGAAGTTTTTATGTAACCTATCGCACAAACGAAAAACTGCAACCATTGGTTGCAGAAATTGGCTGGACTCATAATTTGGTGATCTTGGAGAAGTGTAAAGACGATTTGCAGAGAGAGTTTTACATTCGCATGACCCAAAAATTTGGCTGGACAAAAAATGTGTTGATTCACCAAATTGAGAACAAGACCTACGAAAAGACTTTGCTGAATCAAACAAATTTTGATCGCAGTTTGTTCCATCAAAATTTGTCAGAGGAGATGCGCGATCGCGCTAAGCTTGCGGTTAAGGATGCTTACACATTTGATTTTCTGGAATTAGCGGATGAACATAGTGAACGCGAACTTGAGAAGGCGATTTTGACAAGAGTGGAACCATTTTTGCGAGAGCTGGGTGGGATGTTTACTTTTGTGGGTAGTCAATATCGTCTAGAGATTAGTGATGAGGAGTATTTTATTGATTTGTTGTTGTATCACCGTGGGCTGAAGTGTTTGGTGGCGGTTGAGTTAAAAATTGGGAAGTTTTTGCCTGAATATGTGGGGAAGATGCAGTTCTATTTGGCAGCTTTGGACGATCGCGTGAGGTTGGAGGGTGAGAATGCGGCGATTGGGATTATTCTTTGTAAGTCAAAGGATCGCACGATTGTGGAGTATGCGTTGCGGCAATCGAATCAGGCGATCGGGGTTGCCACTTATCAAATTGTGTCGTCTTTGCCGTTGGAGTTGCAGGGACATTTGCCAGCTCCAGAGCAGGTGGCTAGGTTGTTAGGGGGAATGTAGGCTTTTCTATTTTAATGAGAATGTTGACTTTGCCATACCCAATAACCAGAAACCTGTCATCCATGCATAGAGAGGCTTTGCGCCGATGGGTAGCAGTGAAGCACCGACAGCAAGGGTATTCTATCTTCTATTTCTGATGATGAGTAGGTGATCACTACAAATTGATGTACACTGATGTCGATATTAAAACAAATTCCTTTCATTAGAAAAGTATGCAAATAAAAGAATATACAAATGGCATTCTTAAAGCAGTTGTTACACCTATTGATGTGATTCACTATTTAGATAATTATAGTGAATTTCAGCTTTCTACGAGAGTTTCTAGTTTGATTAAGGAATTTCCAAATTTTCTTGATGAAGATTATTGGTACTTGGTGGTCGGTTCTAAGAATTCCCCACAGGAAAGCGAAATCCCAACTGAGTTTAACTGGCAAATTTCTGTCGCAGATGTTGTTTTACAGGAAATTGTGCTAGAAGGATGTATTGAGCTTGTAGATACAAATGCAATTCTTTCTTAACATATAAAATTACAGTTGTAGTTAATGCATTTGTCGCTGGACTCGTTTTACTAGATTCTAATAAATCTCTCGACAATGCTACAGCCAAAGCCATCTACTCTATGTTCACAACACATCTATCGTTTACCGTCTCTAACAAAAGCCAACCTGCCCAGAATAGTAAAGTCTGACAATGAAGGACTCAACTTTGCTGGGGCAGAAAAAATATTGTATGAAAGGTAGTAAAAAGTGTCCAAACAATCTCTCATAATTAGTGTAATTACTGTGGCGGTGGGTTTAGTACTATTACTTGTCTTTCCCCCAACTCAGGATAGAATAGATGTAGCAAGATTACTTCAGTCATTGTTTTATTTACTCCAACACCTACATAGATAATAACCCTCAATTGGTTTGGTTTATTAATTATCTCTTGCAAGAATTAGAGTCTCTTCTAAGGGAGCATGTCACTTTTGCAAAAAGCGAGAAAAAGGAGGGAAAATAGAATAATTTAGAGGCCAGTAAAAGCATGACACCAGAACAAGCCGAGAAATTACAAGAACATGTGCAGGAGATCGCCAAAATACTTTACGCAAATACCGAACTAGAAGCGCTAAAGACATTTTCAGGGATCGAACAAGCCGTGCGAGAACAGATGCAACAGCATGTGATGCCCGAAGTAGGAATTTTTTTGTCTCAACAAGTACAGGAACAACAGAAGGATGAGAACGCAAGCTCAAAAGCATCCTTGGAGAAATAACTGTAACCACTCAACAAGCAGAGCAACTGGGAATTAAGGCACATACTCGTCTGAGTCCATATCTGGAAATATGTTGTTTGCGAGTCAGTGCAAATAGCTCCTATGAACACACCGAAGCAGATGTGACAATGTTTACAGGAATTCGAGTCCCAGCCAAGACCCAACAGCGTTTAGTCCATCGACAAACCTTTGAATTACCCCAAGCAGAGCAAGAGATTAACGAACTGAGTGCAGATGGCGGTAAGATCCGCATCAGAACACCTCTGGGGGAAGAATGTCGATGGCTAGACTATAAAGGAGTGAGATTGCATGAGTTTGCTACTGGAGCTTGCTTTCAGGACAATCAGCAGTTAGTCGATTGGGTACGCCAGCAACCCTTGAGTACGCCAATAACTTGTTTAGGGGATGGACATGATGGAGTATGGAATTTGATTAAGCCCATCGCTACTGAAGAGCAACGACGTGAAATTCTCGATTGGTATCATCTGATGGAGAATCTAGAAAAAGTTGGTGGTTCAATACGTCGCTTAAACGATGCGAGAGCTTTACTTTGGAAAGGTAATGTTGATGATACTATTACTCTTATTGAACAGTGTAAACGCAGGCAGGCTGTTAATTTCTGTGCCTATCTCCGAAAACATAGACACCGTATTGTCAATTATGATTACTATCAGAGTGAGCAGATTTGTTCTATCGGTTCAGGAGCAGTTGAATCTGCGGTAAAGCAGATTGACCGTCGCACTAAAATCTCTGGTGCTCAGTGGAACAAAGATAATGTCCCTCAGGTGCTTGCACATCGTTGTGCTTATCTCAATGGTTTATTGGCTTTCTAGACTATCCCAAAAAAGTGACATGCTCCCCTCTTCTAAAGCCTTAAATATTAGCTCAAGTAGCAAGTTAAAATATACAATTTGTTTTACAAATACAAACCAGAAAAGACCTTTGGAGAGTGATGGCTCATGAAATTATAGACTTTTAAATCAAGTAAACGTTATTAGTAATCTGAATTGAAATTAAAAAGGGAAAGTATTTAAATGAGGATTTTCAAATTTATTGCAATTACTGTGATCACTGTTATTATCTGTGTTGTAATAGGAAATATATATCTAAAACAGTCAGCATCACTCACAGCAATCTGGGATAAGTTTATTCCTAAAGGTGAACAATCTATCTCTATACAAGCATTGCAACCTAAGCGAGCAGATAAACTATTCACTGGTTTCGTTTATATTCCTATTATAGATTACAAGAAAGAAGATGATAATAAGACTATTAAGGGCGTATGCTCTCGTGAATATACCGTTGACATTGGTTATAACGACACGCTGAAATTATTTGATCAATATCATGGGGCAGCTTGTAAGAATGATTTTCAAGCCATGCCAAGCCCAACAATTATTGGAAGTGACTTTGTTGAGGCTGAAGAGAAAGGAGATTATAGTAAAACAGATTGTGACTCTTTTGATACTAAAACACCAACAACGCGGAAGAAAAGTGATATCGAAATTCTTGTAAAATTAAATGAAGATGGGCAATGGAATGGAATTGCAGAAAACAGTAAAAAGATTCTGACTCGCTATCTGCGTATTTATTGTTCAGAGCCAGTATCAAAATAATTAATGATATACTCAATCAATTAACACACCAATTTTTTATAAAAAATCATGAAATGGATAAATCTCTTTGTTCTTTTGAATATCAGTATCTTATTTGTTGAAGGATGCCAATTTCAATTTTCAGAAATAAAAGAGAAGCAGATAGAGCAAAAAATCTTGGCAAAAATCAAGCAAGATAACACTGAAATTGCTAATTTAGAAGCAAGCTATAGCATTAACTACGTCAATTTCAATCAGAATAAGAGTTGGTTTGGGAAAAATAATTTCTATATCCGAAATGATGTTGCGACAGTTTTCTATGGATATTCATTAAAAGATGCTGATATTAAAGTTGTCACAGAAAACAATCGAGGAGTACTTCGAGTAAAACTCTCTCCACCAAAGCAAGTTGGTAGTATGAGCCGTTACATTGTGCCAAATGAGAGTAACAATCCGAACTATATTCCTCTAGACGAGAAAGGGCAAAAAGCTGATGTTGAAAAGTATATTAAAGAACGTCTTGATAAAACGATCAAGACGTATGAAGAAAAAGCGATTAATAGTACACGCACAATGTCCGAACTATACTTTCAAAATATTGCTGATCGCTTCGGCTTAAAATTAGAGTTAGAATTCAGCCCTACAAGAGGTACGGGAGAGGAGAAAACTGATGATAAAACACAAAATAAATCTTAAAGTATCTCTTTAATTTTTATGACTTTGGTTTGCGTAATCCCGCTTTTACCGAGTCCTATAACCTCTTGCTTTTCACATATCACCAAAAACTTTTATGCAAAATGACATTCGCTAGAAACAACGCTTTTACAACTATCAAAAAGCACTCATTCAGCTTGCCAAATTTATTGAAATTTATCCTACCTTTGACGGTTTTTCTTTGCTATCAAGCCAAGATCTCCGACTTTTTCTCTACTATCACAGACAATCTATAAAATCACAAAAAAAGTCGGAGATCTGAACCTTTATCCAAAGCCAAGATCTCCGACTTTTTCTTTGCTATCACAGACAACCTATAAAATCACAATAAAAGTCGGAGATCTGAACTCTTAAACCTCTACTCGTCTAGCATCAACGCTTGAACTTGAGGCAAAAGGGGCAGAGTATCTCCTTCCAAAAAAGATTGATATTGCATCTCCGAATCAAAAAGTGAGCGAATCATTTCTAATTTGGGTAGAGTGCCACATCTTACACCTGCATATTCACAATAGCTGGAAAACTCCCATTTTTGAGCGTTCTCGACTAATCCTGCCTTAACTGGATTAAGGTGAATATAACGCACCAGATGAACCAAATATTCATCAGAATCTACCAATGCAGCTTTATACTTTCCTTGAAATAGAGCGCCAACTCGATTAAACCGTTTATTAATCCCTTTCGTATAAGCTAGAGAAGCGATCTGCATTGCCTTTGAAAGACTAGCTCTATCACATTTAACTAAAAAATGATAATGATTAGGCTTTAGACAGTAGGCTAAAACCACGATGTTTTGAGAAACCAAATATTGACGAATTAACCTTAAAAAATGCAAATAATTTTCTCTTTCAAAAAATATTGCTTGGTAATTGTTCCCCCGATTATAAACGTGGTAATAATGCTCTTGCATAGAGTTTCGTTGAAAGATATAGCATGTCTAGATTGTAGATTATCTAGATAGCCAAGATCTCCGACTTTTTCTTTGATATCACAACTAACCTTCAAAATCACAAAAAAAGTCGGAGATCTGAACTCATAGCCCAAAATCAAGATCTCCGACTTTTTCTTTGATATCACAACCAACCTTCAAAATCACAAAAAAAGTCGGAGATCTAAACCTTTATCCAAAGACAAGATCTCCGACTTTTTCTTTGATATCATAAACAACCTTCAAAATCACAAAAAAAGTCGGAGATCTCAATCTCTACCCCAAGACAAGACTGCTAAAATATTCAAAAGCACAACTTCTGTTCTTTAGCCAAAAAAGACAATCCAGATCGGCAGCATAAAAATTAGTCCGATGAAAGAGAAGGCGATCGTGCTAATTAGTAAATCGCGATCAAGGTTATAGACTTCAGCAAGGATTAGTACCGATAAACCTGTCGGAGTCCCCGACATCAGCGTGAGAATCAGGCGCGGATCATTGCGGAGTCCAAACATCGTCGCTCCCAACCCGATCGCTAAAGGCACAACCGCCACGCGCAAAAAAGCGGCGATCGCCGCAGGTTTCAGACTGTCCCACTTCTCGATTTTGCCTAATCGTAAGCCTACTAGAGACAAAGCAAAGGCGATCGTCACCCATACCCCTAAATCCAGACTCGACTCGATCGCATCAGGTAAACCGATGGGGCGCGTATACCAACCGATCGCAAAAGCCCATAGACTCGGCACAGTGGCGACATCCAGCAATAACTTCCACCAAGGCGGCTTCACATCGCTTTTGCCAAAGTAGCTGGCAATAAAAACTGCAATGCCATAATTGCCTGCGACATTACTGGCGATACTGTATAAAACTGCCCAATCAGCATAGGTAGAACTTGCTAGAGAACTGGTTAGCGTCAAGCCCACAAAGCCTGTGTTGCCAAGCATCGTAGCCAAAATAAAGCTACCCAAACTAGAGCGATCGCTATGCGCCTGTTTCGCAAACTGCCAACCGACTAAAGCTAACAGCCAACTGAGCATCAATGCGGCGATCGCCACATAGGGAATATAGGGAGTATCAGAAAATTGTGTGTGTCTGGCAAGAACAAATAATTGCAGTGGTACTCCTACCCAGTAGAGAGTAACACCCATAAATTTGGAGGTATTGATTGGCGCAAATCTAGACGCTACCAAGCCGACACCCGTCCATACCATCAGTGGGATATAAGCATTGATCAGTTCGTCAAAATGGAAGATAGACCAAAATTGGTCGGGATCACTTAACAGCATTCAAAATCCATTCGGTAACGCCATCGGCAAGGGTCTTAGCAAGTAGCTTTTGCTGTTGTGGATCGATTATCCATTCAAACTCGACAGGATTGATCATAAAACCTAATTCTAAAAGTACGGATGGAGCAGTTGTGGGACGGATGAGCGCAAGATTATTCCAATAAACTCCATAATCCGCACGATTCAGCTTTTTCACGACATAGGTATTAATAAACTTGGCAAAGTCTTCAGCTTGTGGATTGTACCAAAAGCTTCCCATCCCTGACGTATTAATTGCATCCCCATTATCAGGCAAAGCATTGTAATGAATACTAATCGCTAGAGTTGGTTCTTCTTGATTAATTTTATCGACCCTTGGCTCCAAAAGAACATCTGAATCATCAGTGCGGGTCATAATGACCATAGCGCCGCGATTTTGTAGCTCAGTTTGAAATAATTTTGATGTGATCAGTGTGACATCTTTTTCGGGGTAGCCTGTGGGGCCGCGCGATCCTAAGTCTTCAGAGCTTCCATGCCCTGCATCAACAAGAATCTTCACACCTTGAAGTGGCTGAGAGTTGTCTGATGTGGACGTAAGAAGCGGTGGATGCTTAAGGGATAAAATCAGATTTGAACCTTGGTAGCGAACTTTATATCCCCATTGCTGCTTGGGTTTGAGACTAATCGTATAGGTCACCTTATTAGGGTCAGTTTGTACCCATTCCAGTTTATTAATAATCGATTCTGGATCGATTGAAATCGTATCGGTCTGAGCAGTCACATTATAGAGAGAGAAAGAAAATACGCGATCACCTTGGGTAATCGCTAGCGGTGCTGGCACTTCTAAGGGGATTGTCACCTCTGTCCACAGATTATTTTGATTAGATACTCGCTTAGTATTAATGCTGCGGACAATTGAGGGTGGTGGAGACTCTGCGACTTCAAGCTTTGCCATACTCTTTCTCACCCAGCCGCCATAATCAAGCCTTAGCCAATCACCTTGTTTGCCTGTCACGACAGCTTTGGTTCCTTTAGGCAAAGGCGTGATTCTTGAAAAATCAGTACTTGCACCAGTTCTTGCATCAGCCGCGATCGCAGTTATTTCGGCAACTTGAATATTGTTCGGGGAGAGAATTTCTAGGCTGCCTTTGGCTTTTTGTTTAACTACACGATCTCCCAAGCGCATTTCATATTCAGGTTGTCCCAATTGACTTGGCTTTTCAAAAGTTGTACAGCCACGAAAATATCCTGAGGGTGACTCGGCTGTGGCTTCATTGTTGCCTGTCAGTACAGAAGAATTTGGCGGTAATTGGATATTACGACGACGAGGCAAAAGCGGGATTTCGAGATCGCCAATTCTCACTAAAACTGTTGAATTAGGCGTAGCAATCGCATCAAAGCAGAATCTTTCATTGGGTTGTCGCGCCGTATCCACAGTTGGCAATAGTGACTCTTTGACAAATCCAAAATCTTTTGGAGGCATGGTAATGCGTGACTCTCTCAAGACTTTGATATTAATCTGACGCTCACTATTGCGATCTCCTGTGCTATCAACGTACTTGATCGCAAAATTATTTTCACCCAACTGAAGCGGCAAGCTTGGAGCAAAATGTCCTTTATCAGTACGCGATATAGCTTTGCCATTAATACTGACATTGCCATCTTTAGGCGCAGTACCAATAAAAAATAGACGATCGCTGGTGGTGGTATGTTGCAAGGGCGGATAGGTAAGATGCAGTTGCGTAGGTGGCACAAAATTTTGTGCGCCCACAGCGATCGCAAAGACAAAGCTCAACAGTCCAATGACAAAAATTCCGATCAGTCGCCGCATAATTCAAATTACTTGCTCAGATTGGCAATACAAATAGACCATTTAATACTAGCGTCATCGCGGAATCTACAGCGCAAAACGATATATTCTGAGATTAACAAAAACAAAATCTGTACCGCCCGCTAGGCGGGCGGTACAGATTTTGGGATCCGTAAATGTAATTAAAATCAATTAAAAAATGAAAATTTTAGTAATGGGTGGCACAAGATTTATTGGTGTGCCGCTAGTCAAATTGTTGGTGTCACAGGGACATGAAGTAACTTTATTTAATCGGGGTAAGAAGCCATCACCCGTTGCAGGACTTCGCACAATTATTGGCGATCGCACTGATTCACAGCAATTGCAAGATAAACTTAGTGGCGAATCCTTTGATGCAATTTTTGATAATAACGGTCGCGAACTCAGTGATACTCAGCCACTAGTCGAAATTTTTCGCGATCGCATTCAGCATTTTGTATATATGAGTTCCGCAGGCGTGTATCTCAATAGCGATATTCTGCCCTACCACGAATCCGATGCCATTGATCCCAAAAGCCGACATAAAGGCAAACTGGACACTGAAGCCTATTTGCAGCAAGTCCGTGCTGAATCTGGATTTCCTTACAGTTCCATTCGACCTACCTATATTTATGGACCACGAAACTATAATGATGTAGAAGCGTGGTTCTTCGATCGCATTGTCCGCGATCGCCCAATCCCGATCCCTGGCAATGGCAAATTCATCACCCAACTCGGTCATGTTGATGATCTTGCTGCCGCAATGGCAGCCATCTTAGGCAATCAAAAAGCGATCGGCGAAATTTACAATGTTTCTGATACGCGCTATGTCACATTTATCGGTCTAGCCCAACAATGTGCGATCGCGGCAGGCAAAAATCCTAGTCAACTCAACTTTGTCTATTACAATCCCAAAGATTATGACTTTGGTAAAAAGAAAGCATTCCCATTTCGCTTACAACACTTCTTTGCTTCAGTAAACAAAGCCCAGCAAGATTTAAACTGGAATCCCAAATACGATCTATTGTCTGGTTTAAAAACATCTTTTGAACAAGACTATCTTCCTTCCAATCGTCAGCAAGCCGATATTGACTTTTCCACGGATGAACAAATAACTCAAAGCTAAAAAACAAGGCGGTGCGAAGCGCCGCCTTGTTTTTTGGGTTTAAAAGAAGTTTGCTGTAATCTGCATAACAGCAGTACAACTAGCATTAGGCTCAAGCACGGTTAGATACTCTTTAGTGTTTAGAGAATTACGAGTTGCGCTCCAAGGCTCTAGACAATAGAATTCCTTGCCCTTAACAGTCCAAAACACAAGATAAGTATAAAAATCATCATAATCGATCGCAATCTTAAGTTTGCGATCGTTATCAGTCACTGAGGTTGAACGACTGGAAAGCTTTCCAAATACCGAGTCAATCTCATCTTGCTCAAAGTTAAACTTCCCGTCAAAAGCGAAATTCTCTTTAGTACGATTATCTTGATAGCCAACTGAAGGAATATCTACCTCGATTTTACTTTTGTCACCGCAGAGGAAGTAAGGATGAAACCCTGAGGAGAAAGGCATTGGCGTAGAGGAAAGGTTTTTGTATTCCTGACGAACTTCTAAAGTGTTGCCGCGCAATACATAGGTAAAAGCTAAATGGAAGTCAAAGGGATAAACAAGTTTGGTTTGTTCGTTACTGCTTAACTCAACCGTAACACTTGCACCGTCACTATTGCTCTGCGCTGTAGCTGTCCAAGGTAACTCACGGGCAAAGCCATGCTGTTTGATTTTGTAATCAGTTCCGTCAACATTGTAAGTATCATTAGGCAAATTGCCACAGAGAGGAAATAAAATCGGATTGCCACCTCTAACACTCAGATCAGGATGCGTAAAGCGTTCAGCGTCAAGATAGAAGACCTCTTGACCATTAATGCGCCAACTAGTGACGATGCCACCACGTTCTGGAACAACTTCTATCTGAGAACCTGCACTGTCATCAGACAATGTATAGGTATTGTATTGCTTTTGTACGGAGGAGACTTTATACACAGATTTTGCCCTGTAACTTTCCAAAAATAATTATATCGCTTAGAACCCCCAAAAAAGGATGGCGGCGCTTTGCGCCGCCATCCTTTTTTGGATAGTAGGATAGGCGGCGCAAAGCACCGCCTATCCTTACCCATATAAATCCTTCCCTTTTTAGACCTACTCTTTTTTGGGGTAAAAAAAATTAAAAAACAAAAAATGTAGGGGCAATTCATGAATTGCCCCTACATTTTTTGGGTCACTACTTGACGATCGCAGCACAGCCAACTGGATAAGCAGTGTGATACGTGCGATCTCGTTTTCCAAACAATTTATAACGATTGTCACGAATCTGGATATAGGTTGAGTCACCAAGAGCTTTAACTGGCGCGATCGCCCGATAAGCAGCAATTAAAGCTTTACCCATTGGCAATAATCGCGTAATTTCTTCCGCCGCATCGCTACCCTGCCATCTTTGCGTAGGATCAGTGCGATCAACTAAAATCATCCCCATTTCACAATCTTCAGGTGTGACATTAAATTGCTGCAATGTCTGATCGTCTTGCATCGGGATATAGCAAAACTGACGACCGCGATCGAACTTCTCTAAGATACTGACAAAGTTAGCGCAGAGATTACAATTACCGTCATAAACTACAGCGTAGAACATAGTGAGATTGGCTAAATAAAAGAACCAGTTTTATTGTCGCGAGGCTTTGCCGCGCCACAAAAAACTAAATCGCAGCGCTTACTTAGAACTTACAAGGTCCTTTCTTACCATTTGGACAGATTGTTTCCTCATCTGTCTTAGGTAGCTTGCTTTTATCAAACTGTACACCAGTTAGATTAGTACCATTCAGCTTTGCCCCACTCAAGTTAGCCCCATTTATCTGCCCCCCAGAGAGATTGGCTCCACTCAAATCTGTATTCGTCATGTCAGTATAGTTGAGCTTAACATTAGTGAGATTGGCGCGTTTAAGACTCGTAAAGCTTAAATTCAAACCTGACAGATCTTGGTCAGCCAAATTTCTTCCTTCGCGAGGTTCATTGACAATTTGCCAAGCTAGCAAAGTCGTCGCACTAAATCTTGTTGCCTTCTCAGTTCCTTGAGCACCAATCTTAGAATCTTTTAGATTAGCTCCTTCCATCTTAGCGCCAACAAAATTAGAACGAGTCAGATCTGCTCCTGCCAAATCGACAAGATTCATCTGGGCACTGCCGAACTCTGCCCAAATCACACTAGCTTGAATCAATCTAGCTCTATTCAGATTGGCTTTAGCAAAGTTTACTCCATCAAGATTTGCACCTTGAAAGTTTGCCCCAACAAGGCTAGCATCTTGCATCTTCGCCCCTGTGAGAATAGCTTTGCTGAAGTCCACATTATCCAGCTTCGCTCCTTTGAAGTCTGCATTTGTAAAGTCTCTTCCACTGGCATCTTTAAACAGACCCCATCGCAGACCCAAATCAAAAATCGGTCTGTTGAGAAATGTATAAAGCAGAAAAGCTCCACCGATCACACCTAATCCGATCGCAGGAATTTTGAGATAGTTTTGCCATAGCAACTCCAAACTGACACTAGGTATGGTTAATTTTGGCTTGCTAAAAGTTTTGGCTGGCGGCGGAGCTGGCTGTTCATAGCCACTATATGCATCATAGTTATCTTCGGTAAACCGATTGAAATCCATTTGATCGGGAGGTGCACTCATACGCGCTTGTGTTGAATCACCAAAGCTTGCCATTTGGTTACGGCGATCGCGCGGAATTTCCCTAGTCTCACTCACACCAGTCATATCAGAGCGAGAATCAACTATTGGATTAGTTCTAACTCGAGAAGGTACCTGTGTACTTTGAGGGCTGATAGTGGTGATGCTATCAGATAAATCACCACTATCCAACAGCCCTGACCAGTCTGTATTGTCGTCATGAACTTCTAAGCCAAGATCATTAAAATCTGGCAACCCAGTTTCTTTGCGTCTAGAAATACTAGAAGGAGAATTGCGATCTTTCCTTTCTCTACCCTGCGAAGCTCTTCCTGCAGATTTCCCTACACTAGGAGGGGTCGCACTGCTCATATCAGAATAGGAAGCTTCTGACAAAGATCTTCCTCCAGAAAGTACCGTGTCAGCATCTAATAAATCTGACCAGCCCTCATCAATTGAGCCGATAGGTTTGTGTCGATTTCTATGTTGGTCTGGTTGATCATGAAATCGATCAAAATCATCTTCTTCACTTCTTCTGCCCATTCTATTTTGGGGAAGCGGCCGACCGACCGCATTTGCGGCAGGATATGCTGGCGCTGGAGTTGTACTTCCCTGAGTAGGGTTGCGCTTTGGAGGTAATGGCGGTAGAAATGGTGGTGGTGGTAAATTAATAGATGGAGAAGTCGGTTCTTGTTTAGTGAGGGGAGGAAGACTCGGAGGCATTGGTACAATTGGTGGCGCTGATGGAGTTAACCCAGTAGATATTTGCGCGGAGGCAAATGCGTCGTTGAATCCGTCATCATCGAGTGGGTCGATACTTTCTAGATCAAAATCATCTAAAAAGTCGCGATCGCTTGCTCCTAGATCGAACTTTGTAGATGCAGCTAAATTTGAGTTTGGAGTTGGCATAGGAGTTGGCATAGTGGATGACTCTTTTGCGAGCATAAAATCATCTGATTCTGATACGAGACCGTTAAGCAAATCATGAGCTAAAGCTTCTTCCTCAAAATTCACTTCTTCAAAATTGTCATTAATTAAATCATTTACTAAAATTTCTTCAAATTGATCAATTTGTGAAACTACATTGTCTTCAAAGTTATCTGAAGGATTGCTCGAAGAATGTTGACTGGTAAATTCTGAAGTGATTGAATCTTCCAGAAAAGTATCAGAGTTAGAACGACTTGGAGTGAGTGTTGTAGGAATATTGCCAAGGTTGAAGTCAGGATTAGGAGCCTCTAGCAAACTATCTTCATCGAAAGCTGCCAGATCAAAATCTTCATCCAGCATACTATCCTCTATACTAGATAGAGCATTTGCTTCAGTCGTACTTGCATCCCAATTAGGGCTTCCTAAATTTGCTTGGACTTGGGGAATTATATCATTACCAAAACTATCCGCATAATCATCAGCGAAATCCGCTTCAGCATCTATACGATCAGCATAACTAGCAAAGTTATCAGGTACATCTGAGTCCAAGGCAAAGTTATCTGTATAATTTTCATAATCACCAACGAAATCTGCTTCAGCTTCTATACTATCGTTGTAACTGGTAAAGTTATCAACCAAACTGGATTCTGTAGATTCCTCAACAGAAAAGCTATCAGCAAAACTATCGAAATCAGAGTCTGTAACTCTCTCTCCAACAGATTCACTTAGTTTATCCCATTCTGAAGATGGCGATACAGAGTTCCCAGCAAAGTCAAATTCGCCATCTTCCATACCATCAACTGACGGATCAATAAACTCATTGAAATCTTCAAATTGATGCTGATCGGTAATTTGCTCTGGGATATCTATATCTTCTGATATCTCATTAAAATCATCATATATTTCTGGAATCCCTAAATCAACAACTTCAGATTCACTGAGGCTTTCAGCTAGATTATTGACGTGATTTGCGATCACCCAATCGTTGGCATCAAGATTCTCAGCAAAGTTTAAGTCTTCATTGAGAGTCTGGTCTGCTACACCATTGTCAACTAAACCTAACAAATTATCATTAAATATTTCTGAGGATTCTTCTGCTGGTGGTAAATAGTCTTCTGACTCGACTAAAGCCTCATCCCAAATGACATCATTACCATTGCTAATTTCAGCTTCTAGACCTGCGCTCCAATCAGACTCTTCAGCTGCAACGCCAATTTCAGCTTCTAGACTTGCACTCCAATTATCTTCTTCAGTAAAATCAGTGACAATTATGTCATCTTCCAGCGATGACACCAAATTCGTCTCATCGCCAATGTCATCAGCGATGATTACATCGGTTTCAAGCCCCATACTCCAACTTTCACCATGTCCAATTTCAGCTTCTATTTCATTATCCATCTGATCAAAAGACTGTTCAAAAATTGGCTCAGGTTGCAGAACGAATTCCGACTCGAATCCTGGCTCAACAGAGTCTAAACTAGAATCTACATTAGGCAGAAAGTTAACATATCCTTCTGCTTCAAAAGAATCTAGAGGATCTAGATTAGGAAGATCAAAGCCAATATGTTCTTCCATTTCAGTCAGCTCTGGGGTTGGCAAGCTCTCCAACACATTTGATATTTCAAAAACATTGTCAATAGAAGTGGATAGTCCTCGCTCATCAGTATCTATACTAGGAGTGGTATCCCAAGATACATTAGCTACCTCTAAAGAATCTAGATTAGGCAGATCAAAATCAGTATTTTTTTCTACTTCAGATTGATGTGTCGTTGACTGGCTTTCCCAGTCGTCAGTCATCCCAAAAGCATTGTCAATAGATGTAGATGACACTAGAGCATTAGCCACGCTAGGCGTAGTATCCCAAACGACATCATCATCGATCGCATTTTCGGCAACCACTCCCCAATCATTAGTGAATGTATTTTCGACTGAATCATCAAGGATGGATTCAGTTGTAATATTTGACGAAGTATTTGACCAAAACTCATTTTCAGCAACATTTGAATCAAATGATTCTAGAGACTGAGGTGTGTCAAAGTTATCATCTAGGTTATTGTCAAATTCTGCTTCTAGATTATCTGATTCAAATCCATCGAATTCCAGAGACTGTAATGTTCCAAAGTCATCATCTATTTTATTGTCAAATTCTACTTCCAGACCACTAACCTCAAATCCATCAAAAGATTCATGCTCTTGTTCATTTTGTAGTTCGTCTTGCAGTTCGCTTTGAAAGCTATTCCTAATTTCAAAATCTTCAACTATAAGTTCAGATTGAATCTGATCAGATAAATCTAAATCACCGACCAATAAATCTTCTGGAGTATTATTCTCAGAAAATAAATCAGAACCTAAATCCACATTTCCTGAAACATCTTCACTAGCTCCAAAAATCTCCGAAACTTGAGATGGTATGTCAGCAGATTCATCGGCAAAGTCTAGATTGGGTTCACTAGATAACTGTTCAAAATCGTTTTCAAAGATTCCTGAAATACTATCCCAATCATCATTTTCTTCGTCAGCAATTAAATCAAAACTTGAGTCATCGTTATCATCTAGCAATTCTGCTAGTCCTTGGATCTTGCTTTCGGTGTTATCTACCTCATTTTGTAACCCATCAATACTGAGTGAGTCTGAAGTACCCAAGCCTAAAGAATCTAGATCAGGAAAACTAGAATCCTCTAAAAAGTCCAACCCATCTAAATCCAAGCCCAGATCTTCATCTAGACTATCCATTATGTTACTTGTTAGTGGCTGAAGCGTTGTCTGAGATTGACTTATATCTTGATATGAAGGATTGGATTGTGATTTAATCTCCGCATTTTCTTTGCGGACATTGAGATCAGTCACAATTAACCAGTCAATGTTGTTAACCTCATTATCAGTAGTTTTACTGCCATAACTACCTGAAGTATTTCCTGTATTCCTTAAAGAAGATGGACTCTCAATTGCATCATCCAAACCTATTGATCGCAAAAATTCTAAATCCTCAAGATCATCAGCGGCTTCTTGGTTACTTAATATTTGCGAAGGTGATCTTGCTGGTGATTGATTCGAGCTTGATTTGACTGCCGGAGATCCACCAATTCGCGTACTAATGTCCGACATAATCATCCAATCAACATCAGCAGCATCAGACTGCACTGATTGTTTCTTATCTGGTTCGTTAGCGCCTTGGCCTTTTTGTGGGAGGTTTTTATTGGAAGCCATGAATCAATCCTCAGCATTATGTTCGGGCTTGCACCGTTAGGCGCTTTCTAAAATTCAGATCGCAACTTTGTTGGATACATAAGTATTGTTGCTAACCATAGCTTAACAACAACATAAATATGATTTCAACAATTAACGATTTTTATCAGCAAATCTTAAACCTGTAGCAGTAAGCGTTCTATTCTAGACTCTCTTAGGCTTTAATTATTTCTCCGCAGACAAAGTTTAAAGTAATCTTAACAAATAAAGCTAATAAAAGTAGAGTTGATAAAACCATAAAATCTTTGCCACCCGTTTAACGGGCGGCAAAGATTTTAAGTATATTTTTTTAATTATGCAGAAATGCACCGATTTTTGTAGCAGCTTCTTGTAAAACTTCAGGTGGATGCACCAGCGCAAACCTTACATGACCTTCGCCATGTTTGCCAAATCCTGACCCAGGTGCTAGGGCAATACCAGTTGATTTGATCAAATCTAGGCAAAATCCAACTGAGTTATGGGCATAGCGATCAGGCAACTTCGCCCAGAGATACATTGTGGCACTAGGATTGGAGATTTCCCAACCGATCGCATGTAGTGACTTGATCATTACATCTCGTCGCTCTTGAAATGTGGCTACTACTCGATCTATTGATGCGCGATCGCCTGTTAAAGCTTTGATTGCACCGCGCATGATCCCTTGGTATTGATTGAAGTCTACAGCGGCTTTAATTTGGCGTAATGCCTTAATTAGTTCGCGATTGCCAACGGCAAACCCTACCCGAAATCCGCCCATATTGTAAGACTTAGACATGGTAAAAAATTCGATGCTGACAATACGATCGCGATCAGCTTGTAAAACCGAAGGTGGCTTTGAGCCATCAAATACTAAGTCGAGATAAGGGAAGTCATGAACTAATACGAGATTATGCTGTTGACAAAACTTGACAGCAGATTGAAAAAATTCTAACGTTGCAGTTGCTGTAGTGGGATTGTGAGGATAACTCAACACCATCATTTTTGATTGTGCTAAAACTGTTTCAGGAATATCAGAAAAGACTGGTAAAAATTCGTTTTCTGCTAATAGCGGCATTCCATATACTTGCCCCCCAGCCAAATGAATACCGCCATAGTGCGAGGGATATCCAGGATCTTGCAAGAGCGCAAAATCATTAGGGTTGAGCAAAGCAAGCGGTAAATGGGCTGTTCCCTCCTGAGAGCCAATTAACGCTAATACTTCTGTTTCTGGATCAACTTGGATATCAAATCGCTGCTGCATCCATGCTGCTACTGCTTCCCGAAAGTCCATGGTGCTCCCAAATAGAGAATAGCCGTGAGTACTAGTATCTTTAAGAGCCTCAGCGATCGCTTCGAGAATAAATGCATCAGTGGGCAAATCAGATGAACCAAGCGATAGGTCAATTACTGCCATTCCAGATGCTTTGACCTGACTTTTAGCAATGTCCATATCGGCAAATACGTTGGACTGTAAAGGCTGGAGGCGATCGGCAAATTGCATAAAACTTAGCAAGTACTTATAAAAATAGGAGATGTGGTACTTTGCACCACATCTCCTATTTTTATACATTTGTGTGATAAAAAGAGCGTGAGGGTGTGTCGCGTATCCTCACAACTCATTCATGGTTGAGATAACATAGGGTAAGTTGTTGAATTATCGAAAGAAAAATCATGGTCTGCTGTAAAACAAAATCCAACCTAGCTAAGGCTGTAAAACTACATCGCAATTTTCATTTCAAAACTGGATTGCTTCTAGATCAAGGTGTACGTCTTTTCGGCGTACATAAATGCTTTCTTACCAAACCATTTTATAAAGCCGTCAAAGTAGCTGGCTACACCAATGTTTCTCTAGCTAGTATTGCACTTGTCTTACTAGAAGACTAATATTGCTCTTAGCACGATTCGTATATAGGAAAATTTCGCATGATTACATTGACTGACGCAGCGATCGCTCGCGTAAGAAATCTCCAAAGTCAACGCGCCACTTCTGCTCCTTTGCGTTTAGGCATTAAGCAAGGCGGTTGCTCTGGTTTATCTTATTTGATGGATTTTGTTGATCAACTTGAATCTGATGATAATCAGTATGAATATAACGGGGTACAAATCGTTATTAACAATAGCAATTTGCCTCAGCTACAAGGTCTAGAACTCGACTATACCGAGGATCTTATGGGCGGAGGATTCCGTTTCCGTAATCCTAACGCCAGCAAGTCTTGCAGTTGTGGTACTTCTTTTGCAACTCCTAAAGAAATTGGTGCACCTGTAGCTTGTAGCTAATACCAAAAAGAAGCCGCGCAATGCGCAGCTTCTTTTTGGTATTAGTATTTCAAGGATAGGCGGCGCAAAGCGCCGCCTATCCTTGAAAGTTTTTATGAGGTAATCTGCTGAATATTATCTTCCCAATGTTTACCGTCAAAAGGCGTAATCGTAAATTGTTCCATTGCTTCGCCATCAAGGCAACGAACATTGATATCGTAATCATTAGGATGCGATCGCGGACGATAAAAAGAATGAATGCCGCAAGTTTTGCAAAAATGATGCTTAGCAATCCCTGTGTTAAAAGTGTAAGTTGATAGATTCTCTTCACCTTGCAATAACTCAAAGTCTTCAGGAGGGACAATCAAATGCAAAATCCCCTTCTTTTGACAAATAGAGCAATTGCAAGCGATCGCTTCATACTTTCTTACCTTCACCCGAAAGCGGACAGCTCCGCAATGACAGCCACCCAAGATATTAGTATTTGAGGCATGTTCAGTTACTAGAGACATAAATTTTACACAACTAATTCAAAAAATTTGGAGGTGTACCAACATTGCCATCATTGTAATCTTCCCAGAATTTCCAAAGCAATCCAGCTCTTTTCTCACCAGTATCTTCATACGCTTGGATTTGCGATCGCAATAACTTTTTCATCAATGGTTTCTTAGCGAGAACTAAAAGCTCCTGTAGTTCCTCTTCTGAAAAGGTGGTCGCAAAGCGTGTCACATACTGAGACTCAACATATTTCCATCCTGCAAGCCGAGCCATAGTCTGCTGAAGCCAAATCTTAAATTCCTTTTTCGACCCTCGATGAACGCCAATATCAACACTATTCCAAAAAAACAAGTCATATTGTTTGCCTATACCTAGTTCGACAAGAAGTTCTCTAGCTAATTGTTTCTTGGATTTTGCTGTAACCGTGATTGGTGCAGGTACATCTTGTTCCGTGTAGGCGATCGCAGGATATGCAAAAAGACACATGCAAGTAACTAATATCAAACTAGATTTTTTCATACTCTCTTCCCTGTGAATAATTAGTGGCGTGAGGCTTTGCCTCGCACCACTAATTATTCATTTTACAATACCTATTTTTTTTCCTGATTCAAACATTACATCGATCCGACATTGTGGGAAGATTTAGCAGTAAGAAATCCAGTTATGTTTTCGGCTAATAAATCAATAAATAGATCAATGAGATATTTGCTGCGTCGCTTTTTGGCTTGGTTTGCGATCGCCATCATCACAATAACCACATTATTTGCCTGTACAAATGGCAAAATCATCAATAACGGGAAACTGGGGATTAGCGATCGCACTGATGAGCGCATCGTTTTGGGCACAACCAGCAAAATTCGCACGCTCGATCCTGCCGATGCCAACGAATTTTTTATCAGCAATATTTTTTACAACACGCTCGAACGTCTTTACACATATAAAGAAGGCTCCAACGAAATCATTCCTCAACTAGCGGCGGATATGCCTAAGGTTAGTGAAGATGGCTTAATCTATACAGTGCCAGTGCGAACAGGGATCAAATTTCACGATCGCACAAATTTCAATGCCTACACGATGAAATTTGCCTTAGACCGCTTCATGAATTCTAAAGGCGCACCAGCATATATCTTGACCGATGTGATCGAAGCCATTTCTGTGCCGAGTGAAACTGAACTGATTTTTAAGCTTAAACAACCTTTGCAATTTTTTCCCAAGTTTCTGGCATTTACTGGAGCAGCCGCAATATCGCCGCAGGTTTATAAACACATTAAAGATGAAAAGACAGGCAAGCTATTATTCTTGCCCGACAAATTAATTGGCACTGGCCCCTATCAAGTTACACAATTTGTCGAAGGTAGCTACTTACGCTTAGATGCATTTCCTGATTATTGGGGTAAAAAGCCTGTCAATAAAGGTATTGATATTCAGTTTTTCTCTTCTAATTCCAACTTACTGAACGCATTTAAAACTGGTGCAGTTGATATCGCTTTTCAGACGCTCACGCCAACGCAGGTCAAGAATGTAGAGACCAATGCTAAACAAAATGGTTGGACGATCGCATCTGGTCAAGGTGCAACCATACTCTATATGGTGCTAAATACGCAGCAAGAACCACTGAATGACGTGCGTGTGCGGCAAGCTTTAGCTGCCGCGATCGATCGTCCTCTGTTGGAATCGCGTATATTTTTTAACCAACGTGCACCCCTATATAGCTTAATCCCTAGCGCTTTTGCCGAATCTAAACCAGTATTCGAGCAAAAATATGGTGATGGCAACGGCAAACTGGCTCGGCAATTGCTGGAGTCAGCAGGATATTCCGACGACAAACCTGCTCAAATTACAATTTGGTATTCCCCTAAATATGGCGGTAACGGTGACCTCATTGCCAGCACTCTACGTGCCTCAATCCAAAAAAACGTCGGCAAAATTTTGCAGATCAAAACTGAGCGCGTAGAAAATACAGTCGGGTTTGCTTTTATCGATAAAGGCGTATATCCTGCCTATCTACTCGATTGGGTTCCCGATATTCTTGACCCAGATAACTACATCAAACCATTTTTAGAATGTGAAGAAGTAAAGGGCGATCGCTGCACAAAGGGTAGTAGCCAGTTCCAAGGATCATTTTATAACAGCCCAGAGATGAATGATTTAATTGCCAAGCAGCGTAAAGAGCGTGACGTAGCTAAGCGATCGCAAATACTTCAAAAGATTCAAGAACTTCTAGCTGAGGATGTGCCATTTATTCCGCTCTGGCAAAATAAAGAATATGCCTTTGCTCAAAAAGGGTTACAGGGAGTCAAAATCGAACCAAACCAACAACTTCCCTACTGGAATATTTCCAAATAACGAAAAAGAGCGCTTCGCGCTCTTTTTCGTTATTTAGTTGATCTCGCTTAGCGAGGTCAACCTTTTATAGTTTCTAGCGTTATTTTATTGGCTAGTCTCACTAATTGTTAGACGATAAGATGCGCGATCGCCATCAGATGTGCCGATCCAGATCTCATAGCTCCCCGCAGCCCAAGCTCCTGAAAGCTCAGGAGCTCTACCACTGCGACAATAAATCCCATCAGGCCCCTTAACGAGTAGAGACAAATTTTGATCGCTTGAAATCTTCAGAGCTAAAAAGCCAAAATCTCTCTGTACCGTCAAACTATGATTTGGGGCTTGCTGTGTCAATCCTTGGCATTGTCCATTAGCTTTACTCGTAGCAATTGATGCCAAAGGAATATCTCCACCTGCCTTACCAACATAGACTTGAGGATCAGGAGTGAATTTTGGAGAGATGGGTTTTAGCGTTTCTTGGCTCATCGCTGAAGCCACTGATAGTAACATCGGGGCTAGAGCTAATCCTGTTAAAGCGATCGACAGTTTCAAGAGTTTCATTTTTGACGTATTTCACTCAAAGACAGCTTGTAGCTAAAAGCTTGATTAACATTTTTGGAACCAACCCAAACTTGGTAAGATCCCTTATTCATTCGGCCAGTGAATTGTGGATTACGACCACTTGACTCATTGTCAGCACAGACGATGAAGCCATTTGGACCTTTAATTAGCATGGTCGGATCATCATTAATGTTACTGGAATAAACCAAAAGATCCATTACAGGGAAAGTCTCAGTCAAAGTAATTGTATGATTTGGCTCAGCATTAGCAAACCCACGACAATTATCGGCAATCCCCGCAATACTTGCAATACTGATACTACCGCCTCCAGATCCATCTAAAGCAGCTGGATCTGGGCGAAAATTCCTCCCCAATGAAACTGCACTTTGAGCAAAACTAGGAGCAGCGATCGCTAAAGCAACAATAGTCGTTAAGGTTCCCCAACCAAGTTTAAGCACATTAGAATGACTGATTTTAGAAATATTCATACCTGACTCCATGTGAGATGCATTAGCTTTGATGCATTGTTTGGGATTCTATATTTGTTTAGACATCATGACCAAATATTTCTTAGTTTTGTTCCTATACCTTCAAAAAGTCAATGGCAACGCGATTCGCCGCCATTGACTTTTTGGAGGGGATATTTGATGTCAGCCATAGATATTATGTAAAGAAATATTAATTTATTGCTGTCATGGCAGCATAGCACCTTGACAGCTTAAGATTCTCCATGTAACTTAATCACATACCTGGGTATTCACTGCTCTTAACCATTATGCAAGACAAGCAAAAGGTAACTTTTTATCTCCCCGAAAGGCTCCATCAACAGCTCAAGATTCGCTCTGCTATTGATGGTGATTCGATGTCAGACTTAGCTGATAAAGCCATCAGCTTTTACCTAGCCCATGCTGACATTGTCGAATCTTCAGGCGTTGGTCATACCCATCAAACCTACAACTGTCCGAGCTGCTCGCAAACAGTTGTGATTCGTGAGGGTGAACTGCTAGCAATTGGGGGCAATCGAACTCAGTCACTACCTGTTACTGTTGGCAAAGCTGATAGTCCAGACGAGGAGCTAGTTTCAATAAGTTAGATTAACTCAACAGCACTTTCTAAATACTTTTTCTGTAGACAAGGTGAGGACAGAGGCGCAAACCTCGGTATTACTATATGCAAGAACAACTTAGCATTTTAATTCAAGCCCAATATCCCTTGATCTACCTCAATACCCCAGAGGAAGAAAGAGCAGAAAGGGCGATCGCAACCATCTCCCAAATCAAGCCTGTCCGCCGCATGTTCACATGGACTATGATGCAAGGGTTAGTTGAGTATGGGCAGACATCAGGCGCTCAGCATAATAGTTTGTCTCCAGAAGCTGCCTTGGCATCGATCATGCGTGCAGACCATAAAGAACCTGCAATATATATCTTCAAAGACTTACATCCTTTCCTAAATCAGGCAGGAACTGTCCGTTCTTTACGTGATGCAGTTGCCAATTTTAAAGGCACTCAGAAAACAATTATTTTGATGTCGCCAATCCAAGTAATCCCCGTTGAACTTGAAAAAGAAATAGTTGTTCTCGATTTTCCTTTGCCAGATATGAAGGCGATCGAAGAGGTTCTAGACCAACAACTTGGACAGGTTCGCACTAAAAAAGTGTCAGCCGAAACCCGCGAAAAACTAGTTAGAGCGACCTTAGGATTAACTCAGGACGAAGCCGAAAAAGTTTATCGTAAAGCGCAAGTTACCAATGGCAAGCTGACCGAAGAAGAAGTTGATATCGTTCTTTCGGAAAAGCAGCAATTAATTCGGCGTAACGGAATTCTTGAATACATCGAAGATGAAGAAGACTTAGATGCTGTCGGGGGACTCGAAGAGCTAAAACATTGGTTGCAACAGAGATCAAATGCTTTTAGTCAGAGAGCCAGAAATTATGGACTACCTCAACCCAAAGGAATGCTAATTCTCGGTGTTCCTGGTTGCGGGAAATCCCTAATCGCCAAGACAACTGCAAGGCTATGGTCATTACCATTGATACGTCTCGATATGGGTCGCGTCTATGATGGCTCAACCGTTGGCAAGTCGGAGGCAAATTTGCGAAATGCCCTCAAGGTTGCCGAATCAATTTCACCGATGATCCTATTTATCGATGAGCTTGATAAGGCTTTTGCGGGTGGGGCTGGCTCTGCTGATTCTGACGGTGGCACGTCATCGCGCATCTTTGGTACATTCCTGACATGGATGCAGGAGAAGAAATCGCCTGTATTCGTGATGGCAACCGCCAATCGCATCGAAAAATTACCTGGAGAATTTCTCCGCAAGGGACGTTTTGACGAGCTTTTCTTTGTTGATTTACCTAACGGTGAAGAACGCAGAGATATCTTTAAAATCCATCTGTGCAAGCGTCGTCCAGATGTTGAAAAATTAGAAAGATTCGATTTTGAACAACTATCAAAAGTAAGTGATGGTTTTTCGGGGGCTGAAATCGAACAGGCGGTAATTGCCGCCATGTATGAAGCTTTTGCCCAAGATCGGGAGTTTACACAGCTAGATATCATTTCGGCTGTGAAATCGACAACTCCCCTGTCACGCACGATGACTGAGCAGGTTGCTGCTTTGCGTGACTGGGCAAGAATGCGGGCTAGACCCGCCGCTACTTCAGTCGCTGAATATCAGCGTATGGAGTTTTAAAAAGCTTATTCTGCTGTTTTTGCAGGCAGCAGATTTAAGGCTAGATTCTAAAGATATCTTATTAAAAGATCTTTAGGCTAGCAGCTAACATAGGAGTAAGAACCACCAGTACTCTTATGTCTCACGTTCTAGTTAACAATTGCGTTCACAATTATTCACAGGAGCAAAACTATTATGTCTCATTTCAGCACTCTTCGCACAAAAATTACTGATGCCGAAGTACTCAAGTCGTCTTTGCGCGATCTGGGTATCAGTGTTAACACTGAAGCCGATGTTCGTGGCTATAACAGCCAACGTATTCGTGCTGACATCGTGGCAACTCTAGAAGGTGATTATGATTTGGGCTGGTCGCGTAATGCCGACGGTTCGTTTGATCTAATTGCTGATCTTTGGGGTGTTGCTAAAAAGCACAATCAGACTGAATTGATCAACTCGATCAATCAGAAATATGCTGTGAACAAGGCTTTGACTGAAGTGAAGCGTCCTGGTTTAAGCAATGCCAATGTCAAACTCGTTTTGCAGTAAGGTATCAAATCTTGCGAGTTAATTATGCAAATTAACAGGCTAGTCATATCTTTGACTAGCCTGTTTTTTCGTTGATAAAATAAAGGTGCTCAAAGCTCCACTTTATTTGCTTAATCAAATTCCATACAGCGCTTTGCGCTTTCTCAAAACCCAAGAGATTTTTTGAAAGTGTTGCTTCGCAACACTTTCAAAAAATCTCTTGTACTACATGAAACCTTAACAGGCTGCAATTTTTATACATTATTGTGAGGGCTAAACAATGATTGTGGCAATAAAACCTAAACAACAGTGGCAGCAAGCAACTTGGGATGATTATGTGGCACTGCGTGATGATTATAAAAGCGATCGCTGCAAATTATTTTTTGATAATCAACATTTGTGGGTAGAAATGGGTGCAGAAGGAATTAATCACGCTAAATTTGGCGATTTGTTTCCCATGATTATCGCTTTTTGGACAATAAAATTTCCTGACCTCAAATTAAGTACCTTTGGTGGATGCCAGATGGGAAAAAAAAGCAAGCGGGCTGTAGCTCCCGATATTGTTTTGTATGTTGGTGATGATGCTCCAACTTGGAAGACCTGGACAGTCAAGATTTATTGATTTAGAACAGTGGCGATCGCCTGCTCTTGTTGGTGAAATTTCGGATACGACTTTGGCGATCGATTTAGATGAAAAAAAGCGGCTCTATGCAGATTTGGGAATATCTGAATATTGGGTGATTGATGTGAGAGCCTATCGAATATTTGCATTTCGATTAGATGAAGAAGGTGTTTATCAAGAGTGTGAGATTTCTCAAGTCTTGCCAAATTTAGCGATCGCATTATTTGAGAAAACGATGGAATTACTTGATACAAAAACTAATACTGAAGCAGCCATATTGTTGTCAAAACAAATCCAAGATTTATGATGGCTGAGGATCTTCACATTTCTCGCTTTTAAATGTAATATAAGGATACATAATTTCAGCCAACGTCGCCCCGATGGAAATTGCGATCTCCCTATTGCAGCATTACAGTTTTGATCTTGGTGGTTATACCATCAAAGATTTGATTCGTGCATGGAGCAGTTTCAAACCTGAATGGGTGCGTCAAGCCGTAATCGAATCATTATTTCAAGGAAGATATAAAGCCGTTTCAGTAAATCAAATTTTGCATTTATGGGAACGCAAAGGCGAGCCAAATTGCCGTTACAACCATGAATTTGAGCGCTTGGTGTGCGGTGATGTTGCTGTGATTTATGAAGATAGAATTTTTTACACCCCTCCTCGTACTGCTACTCGCGAAGCTGAGATCGCAGAAATTCCTGCATTCTCTACTATAGCCGAATCAAATTCACCACTTCCATTTCCTCGTCGTCCAATGCTTGGGACTGCTAAGATCACTCAATCTATGACTCAGGTTAATCCAGTTGCTCAACCTAAACCTCAAAGATATCCTAGTCGTCTAACTACACCTTCGGGAACGACAGCCGCCGCAAAAGTTTATCCATCCACTTCCAATACAGAGTATTCTGAAGTTTATCAATCTGCCTATGAAAATATGACATTGCTCGCCGAATCCTCTATGTTTGTTGATAAGTTGCGAGCAATGTGTAGCGATCACCTTGTTCTTCCAATCCCTGAAATTAGCTCTGAACTGGGCAAAGTAGAGGCTCCTATTGAGAATTAGATTCTATACACAAGGCAGCAGAATAGTTTGAATCTATGTCTAATTCTGAGTCTAGGAGTTTTAGAGTCCAATCTTTAATTTGTAAAGTCTCGCCCATGGGCATCTCTAGCAAATAGGATACATCCACATATTCAAGAATATTGGCAATACCATCTCCTGTTGCTTTTCCATAGGCTTCTTTGAGAGTCCATGCCCGATAAAAAGCTAGGTATTTATCTCGATCGTTTAAGCTTTGAATAATTTTCTGCTCTGATGGCAAAAAATAACGCTCGGCAATACTTTCGACATCGCATTGAGGATTGATATATTCCAAATCTATTCCCACTTCCCGATCGCTACTTACTGCATAGATTGCCCAATCTTGAGAATGCGACAGATTAAAATAAACACACTGGTTGTTATGAATGTATGGCTTTCCGTGATCACTATAACTAAACTCTATTTTCTTTGGTGCGCAGCCTAGCCTTGTCGCGAGAATCTCCCGCAAGTTTCCCCTAGCGGAAATAAAATTGCGTTTGAGATATTCCCGTTTGAATCGATCAGCACGCGATCGCTCATCCGCTGAAAGAAACTGCCATAAGCGATCGCACTCTGAGGCAGAGATGTCTAGCCTAGCTTGGTATAGTTGCAAGTCTGATGACATTTGTAATCCTTAAAAAATGGCATGATCATGCCAAAAGCCAAATAATATGATTTTCAAAAATCTTGCTGGGTTTGATTTTTAATTCTCGGAAGTGTAGTCACACTTTCGAGAATTGGTATAAAATCTTTGAACTTGAGATGGGATTGGAAAAAACTCTATGAACTTGCCCCTAGTAATCGGCGCATTAATAGTCTCTTTACTACTGTTGTGGTGGTTGCTGAGCGTGATTAAAGCTAGCTTTAAAACAGCATTTTTAGTAGTTGCTGTGATTTTCACAATTCAGGTATTGACTGGGGTTGGTCCCCAGCAAATTTTCGCGCAAGTCGGGCAATGGATGGGTGACTCAATGGGAGGCTTGGGTAAATGGCTACAAAATTGGGGTGACAAAGGCAAGATTGAGCCAGATAGCAAGAAGCAATCATTAATTTGGATGATGCAAATCGCGATCGCCTTAATCAATCCATGAAACAAAAAGGGATGCTTTGCATCCCTTTGTTGTTGGGACTAGCCTCCTGCGATCGCAGGAATAATGCTTACTTCATCACCATCATTGAGGGCAGTATTAGCTCCGTCAAGAAAGCGGATATCTTCGCTGTTGACATAAAAATTAACAAAGCGACGGAGATTACCTTTTTCATCACAAATGCGGGCTTTGATGCCTGGGCAACTAGTTTCGAGCGAATCAATAATTGCTTGAACGGAATCACCAGTACACTCGACAGTAGCTTGATTGTTGGTCAATTGTTGGAGTGGAGTGGGAATTAAAACTTTAACGGTCATATTTTTTGTATCAATTCAGAGAACTTTAGACTTTTTTGGACAGTCATAAAGAGGCGGCTCAAAACTCCGCTTCTATATGACTGGATTTGTTATATTTTAACGCGAGTGCGATTACCGCCTAACTTTGCCTGCAAATCCCGAAGCTTTAAATTGCTTAAGCTCTAAAGGTTCAGGCTGTTCAGCAGGAATCGCTACCATAATTTGAAAGTCGCTATTACCTGCGGGAATCTCCTCAACAGCACCCAGTCTCGCTCTTTCAGGCATAGCATCATTGCCATTGGCATCATATATACGCCCAAAAATATCGGCATTGTACACAACTTTGCCTGAAGGATTGCTTGCATTTCCCTTGATCATGTAGCACTTTGCCGACATCACGCCACCGCCTAGCACCATGTTTTTACCAGCATCGCCAGTACATAACTCGTAGGTAACATTAGTCAGCTTTATTTGCACACTTGCCCAAGCATTGGCACTAATGGCAAAGGTACAAATACATAGTAGGAGAGACAAGACAATAGCCTTACAAACCTGTAATAATTTTTTGAGATTTTCAGTCTTTGCGATCGCCATAAATAAACCTATTTTATAAACCCTTTGATAAAAAATTTTCAGAAAAAAGAATGTCTTCTTTGACGTGGTAAAATTCATCTTAGCTCTTGAAGGAGGTCTATTTTTAATGCCACTTAGTCTATTGATTGCAACTTTACCTGAAGCGTATAGAATTTTCGATCCACTGGTAAACGTTCTTCCCGTGATTCCTGTATTTTTCTTGCTACTCGCTTTTGTATGGCAAGCTTCAGTCGGTTTCAAATAGGTTTCAATTTTAAGTCTTGACTTAATAAAAAAACTTATAAAAAACTTTTAGGTACATTCTGTACATTTATACTGGCTCATTTATAAAACAAAAACGATATAAGCAATCGGGGTAGCGGCAACGTTACCCCGATTGCTTTATAAGTGTGTGCCGTGAAGCCTCATGCACTATATATAGAGGAGCTAAAAATTGCTTCATATAGCGCCTTTCGCTCAAACCCAAACTAAGAAACTTTTAACAAGCGTTGCTAAGCAACGCTTGTTAAAAGTTTCTTGTGGTTCGTTTGATCGGGAATTGCTGTAAGTGTGTGTTGCTGCAAGGCACACACTTAATTTACTAAAAAAATTATTTTTAATGAAATATGGAAACCCTCGGACGTTGGACGAACAAATTTTTGATGTTTAATTTGTTCTTAGTATTTTTCTTCTTTGCATGGCTGCTAGTTGCACTCGGCGGCGAAACATTAAAAATAAATCTTGGCTTGGAGCTATGGCGACAACTATGGGAGCCATTGATTCAACCAGTACTAGGCATTGTCATGGCTGGTGCGATCGCAAGTGGCGTAATCTCAAAGGTTAAACAAAAACTAGCTAAACCTTAACGCTTAAGAAGGTACAAAGCGCTTTCTTGGCTAAGTATGTCTGACCCACCCATTAATCGTGAAGCGGCTATCGGCAAAATATTCTGTTGGGCAACTCACAGGTAATACTTCGTGCATACATCCGCTAGGGAAAAATATAATTGTGTTTTTAGTGGGTTGAATTACTTTGCGAGAGTCTGCGGCAACAGAATAGCCATTTTCGATTTTACTGTCATAAATTACTAACTCTCCACCAGTGAAAGGTTTCGGCTCGCGATAGTAGTAATATACATAGGTAAGAACTCTTGTCGCACTGTCTGGACTGCCACTGTCATTATGGATTTTGTAATAATTGCCGTGATTGTGGGCGGTCATTTGCGACTCAATTTGCCCGATTTCAAAGTTATTTATATCTAAGTGCGCGATAATTTGCGGTGTAATTTTTCGGACTAGCTTAATCATTAACTCTGAGAATTCAGGGAAATGTATCAGATAAAATGAGCGCCGATAGTTGGGGTCACCAGCTGAGTTAGTGGTGGGGATAAATTCAGGCTGTTTACTAATGCTATATCGCAATAAGTCGTTTAGTTGATTTGGTGAAAGAAAATCATCAATTAGCGCGTAGGGAGAGGGAATGACATCTGGATCTGGTGGAATCTTTAAGAGGATTGAATCGCTAGTTGTGGATGGTTTGGGATCTTGAATTACTGGAAGATATGATGGTATTTGAGCAGAACTATTATTAGTGTTTAACAATACATCTAGTTTTTTTCTAATAGCCCAAAAGCCTTTCCCAAATTGACGATCAACTAAAATACATTCAAAGTTTCGCCAAGAAAATCTATAGTCTTGAATTTGAGATGCTACTTTTTTATTAAGTCTTTCAAAGAAGCTATCATCAAGACTTAGTAAAATCTTAATCTCATCAGTTGAAATCCAAAAATCCGAATCAGCAATATGTTTTACATTGTCAAGCTGCTGAATTAATTGCTCGACTTGATAATTAGTATCTTCAGAAATTGTTTTGGATTTCAGATGCTGAGCTTTCATAAATTTAAACAACTGCTTTTTGACGATTTAAGCCATCTAAAATATGTCTCAAGCCACTTTAGTTAAACCAGCTTGGCATTAATAAAATTGGTGGATCGTAATTTCCTGCTTGCATATTGTGACCAGTTAGTTTTGAGGTGAGCTGATCTGCGATCGCACCAGACATTTTACCAGCACCAGCAATATCAAAAAACGGCAAGGCAATACTAACACTAGTTTGACTGAGCAATTGATCTAAAAGTCTTTCAAAGGAAGCGGGAGATTTACGAATTGGTAATTCGCTTTGCTCAGGCAACTTGAATTTTTTTCTAGCTAAATCTCTTAAATCAGCGATCGCTATATCCAAAGTTCCTAAGGCATCAACCAACTTATTATCTTTAGCTTGTTGTCCCGTATAAATGCGTCCGTCTGCTAGCTTGCGCACCACTTCTAAATCTAGTTTGCGCCCCTTGGATACATCGGTAATAAATTCTTGATAGGTACTTTGCAACAGTTCTTGCAATAGGGCACGCTCTGGATCACCTAGCTCACGAAATGGCGAAAAAATATCTTTGTAGGGGCCAGTTTTAATCGTTTGGGATTGGATACCTAAGCGATCTAGTAATTCCTTGGCATTAAAACCACTCAAAATTACGCCGATACTACCTGTCAATGTTCCAGCATTGGCATAAATCTTTGTCGCTGAGCTAGCTGCATAGTAGCCGCCACTAGTTGCTTGATCCAGCATACTTACCACAACGGGCTTTTTCTCGCTTAAGTCTTTAACCGCTTCATACAGCTCTTTACTTGCGCCAACGGTTCCTCCAGGACTATTAATTGATAGCAACACCCCTTTTACAGAGTCTTCGTCGATCAGTTCGCGGAGGCGATCGCGTACTGCCATCGCACTCGATGATGAAGCCCTTGCTCCAGAAATTGCACCATCTAGGGAGACTAATTCAAGGCGATCGCGATCGAGTACTTTCTTTAAATTTAAAGCCTCATCCATTTGGCGGCGCTGAATACCAAATGTGGCTGAGATAAAGCAAACGGCGACTAAAACGAGAGCAATGATGCGATTGAGTTGCATAGCAAATTTTTCTGGCGGCTGCTTTAGTTTAGTATAAAACCTAGAAAGGCGATGCCTCGCTTCTTGCTGCTTCTCCTTTCTAGGTTAAAATCATTTTTTTGTAAGCTTTCTTCACAATCATGGCTAATAAAGCACTCAACAATACATCAACTAAAGAATCCCCTAAAGACAAAGAAATAGTTCGCGATTATTTTAATTCCACAGGCTTCGATCGCTGGCGGCGTATTTATGGTGAAGGTGATGTCAACCGAGTGCAGCGCGATATTCGGACTGGACATCAACAAACCGTCGATTATGTTTTAGATTGGTTTAAAAATGACAAAAATGCTATAGGACAAACGGTCTGTGATGCAGGTTGCGGTACTGGTAGTCTCAGCATTCCTCTTGCGGCTATGGGTGCAAAGGTAGAGGCAAGTGATATTTCCGAAAAGATGGTAGGTGAAGGCAAAAGCCGCGCCGCCGATCCTGAAAACCCGATCTTTGCGGTCAAGGATTTATCTTCGCTGTCTGGAGAATATGACACTGTAATTTGTCTAGATGTATTGATTCACTATCCCGATCGCGAATCAGAAGCAATGATCGCCCATTTAGCTTCTCTTGCTAAATCTCGTCTAATCCTCAGTTTTGCCCCGAAAAATCCTTACTATATATTGATGAAGAAGGTTGGCGATATGGTTCCAGGTCCAAGCAAAGCGACTCGCGCTTATTTGCATAAGGAGTCTGATGTGCACCAAGTTCTGAAAAAGTTAGGTTTCACAATCAAGCGCAAAGAATTTACGGCTACCTCATTTTATTTCTCTCGTCTGATTGAAGCTGTCCGCAATTAAAATAAATTATAAACCCCAAAGAGTGAGATGCGGCGCTTCGCGCCGCATCTCACTCTTTGGGGTTTGAACAGATCAATCTCGTATAATTTACAAAAGGATTGCCAAAATAAAATTATGCCTGTCCTCAATGCCAGTACCTTGACCCTAGATCAAGTTTATGTTCACCTCAAATTTCAAGAGCTATCCTATGGCACTTTCAAATCCCTGCTGCAATTGGAGCCATTGTCAGAATTTGAAATTTCCGAACTAGCTCAAATTCGTAATGACTTCAAGAACTATCTTAACGATGGGAAAGTGCTAGAAGATATGGTAATGGCGCTGACGGTGATGCCATTGCTGCGGCTAGCAGGTTTTTATCGTGCGCCAATCAAGATGCGAATGGAACAGGAAATAGAGCGAATTAATCTTGAAGATGGCGATATTAGTATTACAGGTAGATTAGACCTAATTTGTATTAATAAGAATCGTCCGACAATTAGCGATATTGCTTTTTGGATTTTAGCGATCGAGGCAAAAAATACGAGCATTAGTGCATCGGAGGGACTGCCACAGTTATTTACCTATGCCTATAAAAGTTTAGAACAGCAACAGACAGTTTGGGGATTAACTACTAATGGAGTGTATTACGAGTTTTTCTACATTCAGCAAAATCCTCAGAATGCTTCATCACCAACTTACCAACCATTGCCATCATTACATCTCATGGAGCCTGAGTCTTCAGAAAAGTTACTACAAGTTTTAAAAGCGATTTGCAAATTGCAAAATGCTGTGGTTAGTATATAGCTCTCTAAAAGAGCATTAGTTCAGATATCAAATCTTACAGTCCATTGCCGATCGCAAAAAAAGCTGACCAATAATTTGGATGATTGTATTTCTTGGATTTAATCATAGCAACTTGTGCTCTATGCAAAGCCTCAGTGGATGAGACATCACCTTTTTTCAGTTCGTCATAAAATGCTTCCATTAGGGCTTGAGTACCTTCATCATTGACAGACCACAGCGAGGCGATCGCCTGTTTTGCGACTGCTTTTTGGACTTGATAGCCAAAGCCTAAGATTTCAACGCCACTGCCAAGTTTTCCTGCTCCTGTCTGACAGGCACTCAAGATAATCAAATCGATGTTCGGAATCTGCCAATCAGTGATTTCATTGAGACGGATTTTGTCGCCATTACCGAAGATGATAAAGGAGTTGTCTGGCGCACCACTGTTAAATTCGGCATGGGTGGCAAGGTGGAGAATATTATGATTTTTGAATTTTGATTCGATCGCTTGGCGACTAAATTGATCTTCTATGAGGGTAACTGAATTTTGAAATGAATTTGCGATCGCTTGGACTTCTCTGACGGTTGCGGGTAAGGCTGTTTGTCCGAATTTGCGATCGCCTGCTTTACCACCAAAGGCTCCTGCGAGGATGTTGGGTGCGCTTTTGGGTTGTGGTGTAAAGTCGGAGAGGGTATAGGCGATGAGGTTGCTAATCTGGTATTTCTCGACTAGCCATTGTTTGCCGTCATAGAGTGCAGCGATGGGGATGTAGCGGAGTTGTCCATCGGGTGCATAGAGGATAGTTTTGGTGTTGAGTTGGGCGAGTTCGGTTTCGATGGGTTTAATCAGCAGGTTATAGAGTTGGATTGATGGCTCTCTAAAATCTTCGGAGCCAGCATCAAGGAGTCCTGCTCTAAAATCAATAATTAAGGTTTCTAGTTGGTCTTTGGAGATTTTGGTGGTGCGGCGGATGGGGAGTTTGTTGGGGGCAAAGAGGATGATTTCGAGGCGATCGCCTAAGATGAATGGATAGAGTAATACGGTTCCATTTGGAATTTGGTTGAGATAGTCGGGAACTTTGTTGATTTCGGATTTGGGAAGTTGTTGGATTTGGTTTGCTAGTTGTCGATTGAGTTCTGGAGCATTGTCAAAGCTAACAGCTAACAGCTTATCGCTAAGAGCTAGCTCTGGTGCTAATAGTCTGACTCCCTGTGCGGATCTGTCGCTGCCTTTGATGTTTTTGAGGTAGTCTTCGAGTTCTTGGACTTTGAGAAGGTCGAGGACTTGGAGGGCTTCGATGATGCGGTTTTGTTGGAGGAGGATGTCTGCGAGTCGGCGATAGCTATCTTCAACTGTGGCTAAATAGGATTGTTGGAGGTCTTTGTCGAGTTTTTTGATGTCTTTGCGGATCGCTTCGCGGACGTTGATCGATTGTTTGTAAAAGAGGATTGCGAGTTCAGATTGCTCGAGGTAGTTAAAAAACGACCCTAGATTATTGAGTAAAGTTCCTTCACTATTAAGATCACCAATTTGCTTGTGGATTGCTAGGGACTGCTGAAGGAAGTCAGTTGCCTGTTTGTATCGTCCAAGACGGTATTGGTTAGCCCCTAGGTTAGCAAGTACAATTCCTACCCCTCTGCTATCACCAATTTGCTTTTTGATTGCTAGGGACTGCTGAAAGAAGTCATTTGCCTGTTTGTATTGTTCGAGACTACTGTAAGCAATGCCCAGATTAACAAGCAAAGCTCCTTCATAGCCACGATTGCTAATTTGCTTTACGATTGCTAAAGCCTGCTGATAGAGATCAATTGCCCTTTGATATTGTCCGAGGAGATTGTATACACTGGCTAGATTGGAGAGCGAGCTTACTTCACTATCGCGATCTCTGATTTGTTTCGCGATTGCTAAAGCCTCCTGATAGAAATCAATCGCCCTTTGATGTTGTCCGAGACTGAGGTAGACGCTACCTAGATTACTGAGTAATTTCCCTTCATCTTTTCGATCACCGATTTGCCTTTTGATTGCTAAAGCCTGCTGGTAGAAATCAATTATCTTTTGGTATTGCCCAATTGCGAGGTAAACACTGGCTAAATTACTAAGTGAATCTGCTTGTCCATTAAGATCTCCAATTTGCTTTTTGATTGCTAGGGACTGCTGAAATAGATCAATTGCCTTTTGATAATCGCTAATCTGGTAGTAGGCATTACCAATAGAAAAGAGCAAATCTCCTTCGATATTGCGCTCTTTAAGACAATCTGTACTTATGCTGTCAAGAGCACAAGCAACAGAACTAATTTGCTTAACGATAGCTAGGGATTGCTGATAGAAATCAATTGCCTTTTGATATTGTTCGAGGATGTTATATGCACCGCCTAGAATAGAGAGTAATCTTACTTCAGTATCACGATTACCTAATTCTCTATCAATTGCTAAAGCCTGCTGGTAAACATCAATTACCTTTTGGTATTGTTCAAGATTTTTGTAGGCACGCCCCAAACCATCGAGTATATCTGACTCACCCTTTCGATCACCGATTTGCTTTTTAATTGCTAAAGCCTGCTGGTAGACATCAATTGCCTTTTGGTATTGTTCGAGATTTCTGTAGGCACGCCCCAGACTATCGAGTATATCTGACTCACCCTTTTGATCCCCGATTCGCTTTTTGATTTCTAGGGATTGTTGATATAAGTCGACTGCTCTTTGGTATTGTCTGAGGTTTGCGTAGGTTAAGCCTAAGCTATGCAGTGAATTTGCCTCGTTGTTATGATCTTCAATTTGTCTATAAATAGTTAATGCTTTCTGCCATGATTGCAAAGCTATCTCAAATTGATTGGCTTGATATTGCTGTTGTGCCTGTTTGTATAGTAATTCTGCTTCTTGATATGGATCTCTAAAAACAGATGGATTAAAAATAGATGGATTAATAATAAAAACATCTACATTCGATGGATTTATATCTATACCTCTATTACGAGAATTTGGATCAAATCTGTTAGCAAGAATATTAGTATCATTTGTCGATTTCTGAGCTATCTCCGCATTACCCTCTCGTCTCACTTGCGCTTTCGCTACCTCAGTCCCACCAACAGGGAAAAAGTAAAAAGGCAAAAGGAAAAGATGGGCAAATTTTGATGATTTTTGGCGACTCTGCATACTTAACCTTGATGCTCTGCACAGTCAATATATCACTAAATTTTCTTGTGTCTCCATCTCCCCGAATTTTTTAAACATTCACCCAAGCAAGGAAAAAGGAAAAAGTAGAAAGTAAAAATTATCGTAGGGGCGCAGCATTACCGCCACCATTTAGGCATTTCACCACAACCTCCAAACGGTAATGCTTCGCCCAAACTTCACAACGCAGCCACAAGCGATCGGCGAGAGCAAAGAGGGTTGAGCATTTTTCGCGATCGAGATTTTTTGTGAGGAGTTTGAATATTGTGGCGCAAATGCTTAACCCCTACAGATCGGCGTTATTTTTGGCGATCGCTTACAAGCGATCGTGCTCATCAGGTTCCCCATTAGGAACTTTCGCCAACACCTTCTCAAACGCATCCCAACTCACCCGCCTTGACTTCTCTGCTAGATAATCCCTAGTTGACCACACAGCAAGCTGAGACGACAATGCGATCGCCACTAATCCATCTATAGGAATTTGTTCTCTTTGAGCAAAAGACTCCAATTGTTGGTATAGAACATCAGGAATATCAGCAATAACTCTCATGAATCAATCTCTCCAACTATCTGTAAAAATTGTTTAGGTGTAACAACTTGAATCCCAAACCTCTCAACTGGTTGCAAGTCCCTTTGATTGTAAGTGATGATAAAATCTGCTTGTGCTTTCAAAGCGAGATCAATTAAGAACTCATCATCTGCATCCTTGAGCATTGGTCGCCATAGAAAGAAAATTGGATGGAAATTAGCAATATTACAAATAGCTGCGATCGCTAAATCCAACTCTTGTAACGTTAAACCAAAATCGTTGCTAGCACTTTTTAGAATCTCCTCGTACTCAAAAAGCAAAGCTGTAGATACATTAACTTGCCAACGGCGATCGTTAAGGATAGAAAGCAATTTGTACGATGCACCTAGACTGGATCTTAACCCAGAAATTAGCACATTAGTATCAACAACTATTTGATAAATCTTTGACAATTGTCTATTTACACCTCATACTTCCAAACCCTAATGAACCGCACAGTCAATATATCACTAAATTTTCTTGTGTCTCCATCTCCCCGATTTTTTTAAGCATTCACCCAAGCAAGGAAAAAGGAAAAAGTAGAAAGTAAAAATTATCGTAGGGGCGCAGCATTACCGCCACCATTTAGGCATTTCACCACAACCTCTAAACGGTAATGCTACGCCCAAACTTCACAGCGCAGCCACAAGCGATCGGCGAGAGCAAAGAGGGTTAAGCATTTGCGTACATGGATTTTTTGTGAGGAGTTTGAATATTGTGGCGCAAATGCTTGACCATTACAAATTTTTTCCTTTTACCTTTCTACTTGACAACCATGCTTCCAAATCCGCCACCTTCTCAAAATCCAACACCGCCTCCGCCAACTCCTCCAACTGCTCCGCCGACAACTTATCCAACCGCTTAACCATCTTCAGCGTCACCTTACCAAACTTCCTCGTCAGCAACTTTACCGCAAACTGCTTTAGCCCCTGCTTTAGTCCCAAAACTTGACCGTGCTGCGTCCCGATTTTTACACCCTCAAGCTTACCTTCAAGCTTGCCTTCAATCTTGCCCTCAAGCTTACCTTCAAGCTTGCCAAGACGCTGACCTTCTTGGAGCGCATCCCGATAAACCCTTGTTTTCTTGAGATCACCTAATGTAAACATCGCTTCAACCTCCTCTCGACTCATTTGCGGAAACTTAATACAGCAAAACTGTCTCAATAAATTCTATCTTCCTCTCACGATCGCCTTGCCCCACTCGATCAGCTAACTAGCGATATCCTGCTGCTGTTTCTGGCGGTAATCCCACCAATTCAAACAGCAAACTATCAAAGGTTTGAAATAGCTGAAAAAATATTGTGTCAGTTCGCATCAAGTTATATTAGCGAATTTTAATTACAAGCCACTAGATCTTGCTGAGCTTTGACCTGTAAGAATTCTTTACATTTTATATTTAGGCGATCGCATCGAAATAGCCGCAAAACCTGTTTGAATAGAAAATAGTGCTTTTAAGAGTGCTTTTAATTTAGTAGAGCTAGCGTAACGCACCTCCCCTACTCATTTTTAAATTCTGTTGTTTTTTATTGTTTTTCATATTATTTAGTTTGTCCTATGGTCGCATCCTCAACAGTTCGCATTAGTTCTCGCAAAAGTCAGCTAGCACTGGTACAAACCCATTGGATACAGGCTGAACTAAGCAAAGCACATCCTAATCTCCAGTTTGATGTCGTCACCATGAGCACACAGGGTGACAAGATTCTTGATGTTCCTCTTGCTAAAATCGGCGACAAGGGCTTATTTACCAAAGAATTAGAAGTCTCAATGCTGACTAAGCAGTCAGATTTAGCAGTGCATAGCCTCAAAGATCTACCCACAAATTTGCCTGAAGGGCTAATGCTTGGGGCTGTAACTGAGCGCGAAAATCCTGCTGATGCTTTGGTTGTTCATGAAAAGCTTAAGGACAAAACCCTCGAAACTTTGCCATCAGGTACTGTCGTTGGCACATCTTCACTCCGTCGCTTGGCTCAATTGCGCCATTATTACCCACACCTTACTTTTAAAGATGTACGCGGCAATCTCAATACTCGTCTGCAAAAGCTAGATTCTGGTGAATATGATGCGCTAATTCTTGCAGCCGCAGGCTTGCAACGTTTAGGAATGGGCGATCGCGTTCATGAGATCATCGATGCAGAGATTTCTCTTCATGCAGTTGGACAAGGTGCTTTAGGGATCGAATGTCGAGATGAAGATCCAGAAATCCTTGCTTTATTTGCACCAATCAGCCACTATCCCACCACTCAACGCTGCCTCGCAGAGCGTTCATTTTTGCGCGAACTTGAAGGTGGTTGCCAAGTTCCCATTGGGGTGAATACTTCCATTAATGCTGACAAGCTCACATTAAAAGGAATTGTTGCTAGCCTTGATGGTAAAACTCTAATCAAAGGAGAAGTCACTGGGGACTTAACCAAACCTGATGCGATCGGTCTAGAGCTAGCCCATCAACTCAAGGATAAGGGCGCTCAAGATATTCTCAACAAGATTTTCTCAGAAGTTCGTTCTTGAGGATGAGTCCCTTACTCAAAAAAGCAAAGCGCCTATTTAGTGGGCGCTTTGCTTTTTTTGGGTAAGTTTCTGATTAAAGATACGAGAAAAAGAGTAGAATTATAGATCACTAAACCAATTTTTATAGTTTGCAGTCTCTCATAGCATAGCAACCTATAAAAATTAATAATTAAGTTGATAGCGTTGTGCAGACTGACTATTTAGAACGTATCCTCAAAGCTCGCGTGTACGATGTCGCGCAAGAAACACCATTAGAATTTGCCCCTAACCTATCGGCGCGATTGAATAATCGGTTGCTGCTGAAAAGAGAAGATATGCAATCAGTCTTCTCTTTTAAATTGCGTGGAGCTTATAACAAAATGGCGCAATTATCTCCTGACTTGCTTGCTCAGGGTGTGATTGCTGCATCGGCAGGAAACCATGCTCAGGGAGTCGCCCTCAGCGCTCGCGAGTTAGGGACAAAAGCAATTATAGTCATGCCAGTGACTACACCACAGGTAAAAGTGAACGCTGTAAAAATGCGTGGTGGTGAGGTGGTCTTGCATGGTGATACCTACGACGATGCCTATGCCCATGCGAGGCAATTGGAAGCAGAGAAGAATCTCACCTTTATTCATCCCTTTGATGATCCTGATGTGATTGCAGGACAGGGAACGATTGGCATGGAGATTTTGCGCCAATATCAGAAACCAATCCATGCAATTTTTATAGCGATCGGTGGTGGTGGTCTGATCTCTGGCATAGCAGCCTATGTGAAACGATTACGTCCTGAGATTAAAATCATCGGCGTAGAACCAGTTGACTCTGATGCAATGTCCCGATCGCTACAGGCTGGACATCGAGTGCGCCTCGATCAAGTTGGTCTATTTGCCGATGGTGTAGCGGTGCGCGAAGTTGGGCAAGAGACTTTTCGCCTTTGCCAACAATATGTTGATGAGATTTTGCTGGTTGATACTGATAATACTTGCGCGGCGATTAAGGATGTTTTTGAGGATACGCGCTCGATTTTAGAACCTGCTGGAGCTTTGGCGATCGCAGGTGCAAAGGCATATGTAGAACGTGAAGGTATTGAAGGACAGACTCTAGTTGCGATCGCCTGTGGTGCGAACATGAACTTTGATCGTCTGCGATTTGTGGCTGAACGAGCGGAACTAGGGGAACATCGCGAGGCGATTTTTGCAGTGACGATTCCTGAACATGCTGGCAGTTTGCGGAAGTTTTGCGAACTAATGGGTCGGCGAAACCTAACTGAGTTTAGTTATCGGATTGCCGATCAAGAAATAGCTCATATTTTTGTCGGTGTGCAGATTGTCAATCGCGCAGATGCGGCAAACCTCGCAACCACTTTTGCTGAGAATGCGTTCACTGCGATCGAGATTACCGATGATGAACTCACGAAGCTACATCTACGACATATGGTCGGAGGGCGATCGCCTCTTGCTCATAATGAGCTTCTCTATCGTTTTGAGTTTCCTGAGCGTCCAGGTGCGTTGATGAAGTTTGTTAGTTCGATGAGTCCCAATTGGAATATTAGTTTGTTCCATTATCGTAATAATGGCGCGGATTATGGAAGGATTGTTGTCGGTGTGCAAGTACCTCCGTCAGAGATGGAAGAGTGGCAAGCTTTTCTCGATACTCTCGGCTATCGCTATTGGGATGAGAGCCAAAATCCAGTCTATAAGTTGTTTTTAGGTTGAGTTGTTTTTAGCTTTTTTATACCTTCAAAGAAAAGTGCGAGCGCGATTATCGAATTAAAAACCAAACCCTATAAGGGTTTTAAAAACACAAAATGGCTACGCCATTTAGTGTTTTGGTATAAATAGACCAAATTTTTTAAGAGCGATGTACTTTAGTTAACAGAAAAGGTTTTTGAAATAGAATCGCGATCGCCCCACCGATTGCTCCGCCAATGTGAGCAAAATTATCAATATATGGGGAGAGAAACCCAAACACAATTGTCAAAAGTCCCCAAGCTGCTATAACAAAACCAATACGACGATCTCTAATAAAAAAAGTTTTTTGATACTTATATAGGAATACAACGATGAAAGCCATTAGTCCAAAGATTGCTCCAGATGCACCCACAGATGGACCTGGCTGCACCATAACGCTAAGTAAAGAACCACAAAAGCCACTAAAAAAGTAGACAATTCCAAACTGTTTGAATCTAAGCGCATGTTCACAGGCGATTCCCATTACATACAGAGCAAAACAGTTGCCAATCAAATGGTCTAAACTTCCATGTAGGAACATTGGACTGAATAGTCGCCACAATTCGCCTCGGAATAGATGCGATCTTTCTAATGCTCCAGATGCAATAATTGCATCCTTACTCAATAGTGAACCAGTATTAATTTGCCACACAAATACTGCAATATTTAAGGCAATTAATATTAGAGTTAACGGTGGAAAGCTAGACATTCCACTTTCAAAGTCAGCTCTGCCTCTTTCGGGATGATCGGTTAACATTTCATCGGTAATCAAAAGAGGTTCTTCTTCAGAAGAAACCTCCTCATTAGAGTTGGGATCTGGAGATGGATTTGGTTCCGTTGTCATGAGGTTTAATTTGCAACTTTTTATCGCCGTTCGCCAGTATCAAGAATAATGCCTATCGCGATCGCAATTCTTCGATCTAGAATGTGTTGCTGGTCAGCACTCATATCTAGCACGTAACGATCTAGGATCGTAAAATTACGATTGAATTCACCAATAACCCGATCGCTATTGCCTTGAACGATGATGAAGTTAGTTCGGAGTAGACCAAAAAATGTACCTAAAAACCGTCGAAGCAGTGACAAAATAAGTGAGTCTTCCTTTGCAACGCAGATTAGAGAACCATCGGGGGCATAACAGTTCCAGCGTTTGCGAAAGATGTCATATAAATAGTTCTTGCGAAATCTTGCTAAGTCACCGTTAGTATCTCTCAATGTAAAAGTTGCTGTGAGGATTTCAACCTTCTTATCTTGTAAAATTTTCAAAATTGGATCTTGCTTACTTTTATCGCGATAAATAGTTACATTTCGCTTTTTATAAAGCAAGATGCTAACGACAAATGTCACTGCTAGCCATCCAAATATTGCAAACACTATGAGAAAACCCTTTAGCTGTTCAGGTACAGCACGAAAAATCATGGCAATAAAGATGACAAAAGCAATTCCAGCAATTATCCCTGCTAGGGATGCCCCCAAGTTTCTCAGTAGATGGGCAGGGCGCTCGACATAGAGAATAGGCTTTGCTTGCTCGTCGCAAACATCATACTTTTCAGAAATAGCCAAGAGTTTTTGGCGAAGAAGAAACTTGTCTCGGTTAAAAGCCGAATCAGATGAATACTTGTTTTCGCGAATACCTTGCTCACTGCCAACCTGAAGACTTGCGCCACATTTGGAACATTTAAGTGTTCTTCCTGCATATTCATCTTTTAAGTCGTAAGATTCTCCACACTGACAACTTATGTGTATTGACATTAGATGGAACTCCTTCAATAACCTCTAAATAGTTCTCTTATAGGTAACTTCACCAAAGGTGAAATCATTTCTGGCTTGTCACGATCAAATAATATCTATCCATGCTAGTGGATCGAAAGTCACTTTACAACACTTATCTCTAAAGTCAACTTTTTTTCTTGTCAAATTACTTCTAAATAATTTTTTTGTCAAATGCAATCCAAATAATCATTGATGATTTGCGATCTCATCATGCGCATTCAGTCCCACAAAATATCAAGTCGATGTAATGCGATCGCTTCACACCCCTCATCAAAAAACAGCAATATAGATCTAACTCGTTAAAGCAGGAATTCTCAAGGGTACGAGTGCTTTGTGTAAAACACTAGGTTTCGCGTTTAAATATATCTCGCGACAATTGCTTTCATTGTATCCAACAACTATTGCGCCAATTGTTGTTCCAATTTCAGGGTACATTTCTGGACTCATCGCACCTTCATCCAAAAAGTCTGGAATTTTAATTAAGCCTTTAACTGAAGATTCGTCAATTTTTACAAAAATTCCAAATGGCGCATGAAACTCCACTTTTCCTTGCACAAACTCACCTAACTTGTACTTAGATTTGATTTGTTCCCAACTTATGCACTCCATACTGTTTACCATTATTTCAAACAAGAAAAACTTAGTGTTATCGGCATAACAGTTAGTCCCACTGTTTTCTGTGATACGAGGAATAAGCTGTTAGAAGAACTTCAGCCATAAATATTATGTGAACAGTATATTTCACCTTTTAGCGAAGCTTGGCGAATAGAATACTCAAGAAGATCTTGAAATTTGTACGTATTGTAAATCACGTTAGCTAAATGATTTCCATCAAGCAGTATAATTTTAAGGTTTTTTCCTTTGGGTAGAGTCGTTATTGCTCCATTCGTGAATCCATTCATTGATAGAAATATTCCACGAGCTTGAAGTTTTCCTTCCACTTTGTAAAAGAAATGACCGATTTCCTTTGGGTCGCTTTTGTCTGATGTCCATTTCAACTCAATTAGGTAGTAGTGACCATCGTATTTTATGGCTCCGTCTAGTTGTTCACCCTCAATCCTAAACGGCTCTTCAACAGTAATCCCACTGATGATCATAAGTTCGTTAAACAATGATTCAAGTTCATAGCCTTTCTTTTGTGGTGGAAGGTTATGAGCTTCTGCAAATTTTAATTGAAGATTTGCTATTCTTGATTCGTATGTCTCTCGTTTTGTCCTCTCGATGTTCGCACGGAGACTGTCATTATGTTCTCGTTCTTTTTCCTGCTGACGGATAAGTTCTCGGAGTTTTAAAGAACAACGCTCTGCAATTTCAACACGATGCATTTCGCTCTGGGGAACAAACATTTTTTGTTCAATAAGTATACGAACAAAATTTCGCGATATTTCTAGGCGACGATTATATTCTCCAGATCGCAACCTGTCATACAAGGCATCCATTTGACGACGCTTAGAGAATTCCTGATCGTCTTTGGTGCGAAGACGAATTACCTCATCACGAATCGTTGCAGGTACACCTGAACGGAGCCAAGCCTTGTGTAAATCGCTTTTGTACCAATATAGATTTGCGATGCCATCCTTTACTATAACCTCAACTTCTTCTGTAAAAACGTCAAGCATAATTCAAATAATGTAATCTTACAGTCTAACGATTGAATTGAGATGGCTAAGCTAAGTAAACTCAGCTAAAAAACTAAATATATTTATGTGTTGATCTTAGGCATATATTGTAACCTGATCGCTTAATAATTATTGATGTTGAAATAGAGATTAGATCCACTGATTGATCATGCACCATCAAAGGCAGACCATTCAATTCCTAGTTGTTTGATAGCCGCTCTTAATGTTCCAAGTTTGAGATCGCGACCACTCCAATCAGGAATTACTGTTGCCTTCTCGGTAGCTGGATTAAACCACTTACGATGTGAACCACCACCACGTTTAGGAATTTCTTCGCACCCAAGCTTAGATAGCTTCTTAGGAATGAAAAATAAATAACTTATGCATTTCAGTTATTTTGAGGAATAGCTCTATAATTCCATTTAGGAAGATATTCATCAAAAATGATAGGTAGATTTTCCTTGAAACCATCAGCGACTTC
>NZ_SJEE01000007.1 GCF_006937785.1 Pseudanabaena sp. UWO311 | reverse complement strand
GCGCAGTGAACCGTAAAATTTCAACATCTCCGTCTCAAGTTCTTCGCTGTAATAACCCAAAATTATTCCTTTTCTTTCTTTATCTGAGATTATCCTAATTTGCACAAGTTATTTGTTTTTCATTCCTAACGGTGACATTGTCGCAATTTGGATTGCTGACGCTACTGGGAGAAAGACACTGGTCAAATTAGAAGCCTAGAGACAAATAACTCTCAAAACATCAACTTCATTTCCATTTTTGATACTCCCTTCCTACTAAAAGAATAGGAGTTATACAGTAAATAATGGATGGTGTGAGGCTTTGCCTCGTACCATCCATTACTTAAATGGAAGATAGTAAGCCCAAAACCTTACTGAGTTTGATTTTTAATTCTCGAAAGTGTGACTGCACTTTCGAGAATTGGTATTTGTTTGCCTCATATCCGAATCATACCCCACGATTTACAATCCACAGGAATCTATATGTCCGAGATTCAAAATAAAGTAGTAATCATCACAGCTAGCAGTCGCTTAGGTGAAGCAACAGCTTTTCGACTAGCTGCAAGTGGAGCAAAACTGATGTTAGCTGCTCGTCAATTGGTATTAGCTAGATAAACTAACTTTTTTAGGAGTTCTATCAACATGAATAATGAATCTAAAGCATATATGTTGGGTGGTGGAATTGGCTCTTTAGCCGCCGCCGCATTTATGATTCGCGATGGTGGATTCTCTGGATCAAATATTTCTATTTTAGAAGTGAAGCCGCTTCTAGGTGGGAGTATGGATGGAATTGGAAACCCAGTAGATGGCTATTCGATGCGCGGAGGTCGGATGTTAACTACTGACAATTATGAATGTACTTGGGATCTTTACAAGTCGATTCCTTCCCTAAACTCGCCAAATAAAACAGTGTTTGACGAAACGGTAGAGTTTAATGAGCAGCACAAGTCAAACTGTATGGCGCGACTCGTTGATCATCGTCGTGAAAAAGTGCCTGTCACTTCAATGGGCTTTTCGATGCAAGATCGTCAAGAGCTACTCAAGATCAGCCAAGCTGACGAAAAAGAGCTGGCAGCTAGTCGGATTACAGATTGGCTCTCTCCAGAATTCTTCGAGACTGAATTCTGGTATATGTGGTCTACGACTTTCGCTTTCCAGCCTTGGCATAGTGCTGTTGAATTCAAGCGTTATTTACATCGCTTTATGCTCGAATTTACTCGGATTGAAACCCTTGCTGGAGTGAAGCGATCAATCTACAATCAATATGATTCATTGATTTGTCCATTGCAGAGTTGGCTCAGCACTCAAGGTGTTAACTTTATCCTAGATTCTAAAGTATTAGATCTTGATCACTGCACTGAGGAGAGTAAATTTGTGGTCACGAGCATCCATTATGAGCAACATGGCGATCGCAAAACAATTGAAGTAAATAGCGACGATTTTGTGTTTCTCCAGAATGGCTCAATGACTGATGCTTCCAGTTTGGGTTCGATGACCAGTGCGCCTCAAAAATTGATTAAACAAGACTGTACTAGTTGGAACCTATGGGAAAAGCTGGCGATGAACAACCCAGAGTTTGGGAATCCTTCTGTTTTCAACAGTAGTATTGCTGAATCGCTCTGGGAATCTTTTACAGTCACCCTGAACACTCCCACATTCTTCAATAAAATGTTGGAATTTAGTGGCAATCAAGCGGGAACTGGAGGACTTGTAACTTTTAAAGACTCCAATTGGCTGATGTCAATAGTACTTGCCAATCAGCCCCATTTTAACAATCAGCCTGCAAATGTTCAAGTTTTCTGGGGATATGCGCTCTTTCCCGATCGCGTTGGTGATTTTGTCCCTAAACCAATGTCTGATTGTAATGGTGAAGAAATCCTTCAAGAACTCTGCGGTCATTTGCGATTCGATTTAGATGTGATGGCAACTGCAAACTGTATTCCTTGTCGAATGCCCTATATCACCAGTATGTTTATGCCGCGATCTCATAGCGATCGACCATTACCCATTCCTCATAACTCCAAGAACCTCGCTTTCATCAGCCAGTTTGTCGAAATTCCTGAGGATGTTGTTTTCACGGTCGAATATTCAATAAGGGCTGCACAAATGGCAGTTTATGAATTTCTAAATATCGATCGCCAAATCCCACCCGTTACACCTCACGACAAGTCTTTGCTAGTGCAGTTTGAAGCTTTAGTCAAGGCCTTTAAATAGCGCTATTCCAAGCGATCGTCGAATTCATGTTAGTTGAAAAAATCAAAGTAATTGAAAGAGTCAAGATGAAAATATTAATGGTGCTAACCTCGCACGATAGGCTTGGTAATACGGGTAAAAAAACTGGTTTCTGGCTTGAAGAATTCGCCGCCCCCTACTACACATTTAAAGACACAGGTGCGATCGTTACCCTAGTATCACCGCTTGGTGGTCAGCCGCCACTCGATCCTAAAAGCGATACCCCAGATTCCCAGACTAAAGACACGCAACGCTTCAAAGCAGATTCCGCAACCCAATCCGCGCTCGCACACACACTTAAATTAAGCGAGGTTGCCGCTGGCGATTTCGATGCTGTATTTTACCCTGGCGGTCATGGCCCGCTCTGGGACTTGGCTGAAGATGCATCTTCGATCGCTCTTATCGAAGCCACACTAGCAGCGGGGAAACCAATCGCCTTAGTTTGCCATGCACCTGGAGTGCTGCGCCACGTCAAGTCAGCCAAAGGAGATCCCGTGGTGCAAGGTAAAGCAATCACAGGCTTCACCAATACCGAGGAGCAAGCAGCAGGATTAACCGAAATTGTTCCGTTTCTAGTCGAAGACATGCTCCGAACGAATGGTGGGAATTATTCAAAAGTGGCTGACTGGCAGCCCCATGTTGTTAAAGATGGACTACTAATTACTGGGCAAAATCCCGCATCTTCTGCGCCAGCCGCAAAGGAGCTGCTGGAACAGCTCAGTCTGCTTGCTAGTGACTAGAATTAGCTTTTTTAGTGTCCAGTAGCGGCAACCATGATTTCAGTTTGCAGCTTTAGTCAAAGTATTTAAGTAAGTTTATCCAAACAAATAATCCAAATAATCAGGAGAAAAACCAATGCAAACGAATGCCTACGCTGCCCAAAATGCCACAACTCCCCTTGCGCCCTTTAGCTTTGAACGTCGAAAAGTTGGCAAGCATGATGTGCAGATCGAAATTCTATATTGCGGCGTGTGTCACTCCGATTTGCACACCGTCCGTGGCGACTGGGGCGGTGCTACTTACCCCTGCGTCCCCGGTCACGAAATCGTCGGTCGAGTCGTAAAAGTTGGCAAAGATGTAAACAGGTTTAAGGAAGGCGATAAAGTTGGGGTGGGCTGTATGGTCGATTCCTGCCTTACCTGTGCCAACTGCAAGGACAACTTGGAGCAGTTCTGCGAGAAAGGTACGATTTTTACTTACAACTCTCCCGATAAACATACTGGCGGAATAACCTACGGTGGATACTCCGAGAGCATTGTGGTGGACAAAGAATTTGTACTGAAAATCCCCAAGAATTTGGATCTCGCGGCAACTGCCCCATTGCTGTGTGCTGGGATTACGACTTATTCGCCTTTACGCTATCACAATGTGACCAAGGGTCAAAAAGTAGGTGTTGTGGGACTCGGTGGGCTAGGACATATGGGGGTAAAATTGGCGAAAGCTCTCGGTGCTCATGTCGTGGTCTTTACTACTTCACCAAGCAAAGTTGAAGATGCACTGCGGCTCGGAGCAGATGAAGTCGTCAATTCTAAAAATGCAGACGAGATGCAGAAACACCTAAATAGTTTCCACTTTATTCTCGACACTGTGTCTGCAAAACATGATATCAACGCTTACCTCCTCCAGTTGAGACGGGATGGAAACCTCACTCAAGTCGGAATTCCATCTGAGCCGCTTTTGCTTTCAGTGGGCAGCCTAATTTTCGGTCGGCGCAGTATGAGCGGCTCTCTGATTGGCGGCATTAAGGAAACCCAAGAGATGTTGGATTTTTGCGGTAAGCACAACGTTACTTCTGATATTGAACTTATCCCTATCCAAAACATCAATGAAGCCTACGATCGCCTCGTGAAAAGCGACGTGAAATATCGCTTCGTGATTGATATGGCTTCATTAAAACAGGCTTTATAAATCTATTTTCACGACTCATAATGAATTATTTGGAGAAAAAACATGACAGATGAAATAATCAGCTACGAGATTCGGTTGGATTCTCGCCCCAATGGGATTCCGACAAAAGATAACTTTGCGATCGCTCAGGTCAAGCTAGATTCACTTCCAGATCAGCAGGTTCTAGTTCGTAATTTATATATGTCAGTCGATCCCTATATGCGAGGTCGGATGAGCGATCGCTTATTCCTTAAAAGATGCCGAACAGATTTTGATCTTTAGTTGTGCCACGGGAGCCATTAGTGCCATGGATTATCTGACAGACGAATTCAATTAAAATCACGCAGATATTGCTAAAAAATAGTCGGTGCGATCGCGGTGAATGAACAACACACGACTAAAGATCAGTTACTTTCTCAGGCAAGGGCATTTTATGAAGGGAATGGCTAATATCCAATCTTATGAAAAAGGCGATCGCTTAATGGATATGGCGACTATCCAAAGGAGAGGCTACGCCAAAGCACCACGCTTAAACAAAACAATCACTTAAACCTATTCTGTTGGCATCATCCATCGTTGTGGGGTTTGCTACCAGAGAAGACCGCTCCTGTTCCTATTGTTCCAGATTGGCGCAATTTCTTCAAGGTTGTTTGCGCTATAGGTCATCACTAGATGAGCAATTGCCAAATGTTAAAAGAATAGATCAGCCATATCAGAAATGATAGCCAACCTCGTCCCACTGATAACTAAATCGGAATAAAACAACATAAATAAAATCATGGCTAACTTCCAAAGCATTATTCTCGACCATCTCAATATCGGCGTAACTGATATAGTACGCTCAACTTCCTTCTATCAGGCTGCGCTCTCCCCTCTTGGAATCCAGAAATTCTTTGATATTGATGCTTCCCGCAGTGAGTCGAAACAACAAATCGTTGGGTTCGGGAAGGAAAACGATCGACCAGTGTTTTGGCTAATCGACAAACAACCTGTCGGCGGTCATACCCATATCGCATTCGCCGCCGCCAGTCGGGAGCAAGTCGATTCATTCTATTTAGCTGCGATTAAGGCAGGTGGAATAGACAATGGACAATCTGGAATACGCTACTATCACCCAAATTACTATGGCGCATTTGTCCTCGATCCAGATGGAATCAATGTCGAAGCGGTTTGCCACTCGTAAAAATGATGCCCTCGACTCGCTCTGGAATATGCTCGATCTCACTCCCGAAGGACGCGGAGATTTTCATCCTCAGTTGAGTTATAAACGGTCCATAAAAGTTGCGTTACTTGCGATCGCTTCGCAAATAAATGCTTAAATTCAAAGGAGAAAATGTATGACAAACCCACAATCGCATTCATTAAAAGGTGCAGACTCATCCGATGACGCTGAGAATGATTCCTATCGAGCCGAAGTAAATGGTGATGAAGCCGTTGGCGGTAGCTCCGCAGTTCCCAATCACAATGACATGGAAGAAATGGCGAAAGCAGTAGGGATTGAAGTAGATGATGGCACACCCCTTGCTACTGAAGAAATTCTCCTAAAGCGCGATCGCGATCGCTGGGAATTAGATCCCGCATCGGCTGATAAACATTACAGCTATTTCCGATCAAACGAACCACAAGAATAAATTGGAAAGCATAGCGAAGCAATGCTTTCCAATTTATTCTTGGTTCGAGATTGAGTACAAAGCGCTTTAAATCACTTAAATAAATCATTAGGAAAAAAAACTATGACAGATATCATGAGTCGCGAAATTCAATTAGTTTCTCGTCCCAGTGGGATGCCAACCGCAGCCAACTTTGCGATCGCTACAACCAAATTAGAAACACTTCAAGATGGACAAGTGTTTGTTCGCAATCTCTATATGTCAGTCGATCCCTATATGCGCGGGCGTATGAGCGACAGGAAATCCTATGTTCCTCCCTTTGTGCTAGGCAAACCCCTTGATGGCGGCGCAGTTGGAGAAGTGATCGAGTCCCGCGCTAAGGAATTTAAGCAAGGAGATATCGTCACTTCCAGCTTTGGCTGGCGAGAATACTTTATCGCTGCACCAAAAGATTTGCATCTGGTCAGTCGAGATATCCAACCACTTTCAGCTTATCTCGGGGCATTGGGTATGACGGGTATGACCGCTTGGGCTGGATTGAATCTAGTAGAAGTCAAAGCAGGTGACGTGATTTTTATTTCAGGCGCGGCTGGAGCTGTAGGTAGTGTTGCTGGGCAACTAGCGAAATTGCGAGGATGTTATGTGATTGGGTCGGCAGGTTCTGAGGAAAAGATCAAGTTTCTGCAAGAAGAATGTGGTTTTGATATCGCCTTCAACTACAAAACCGCTCCTATCCTCGACCAATTAAATCGAGCTGCTCCCGATGGGATTGATGTCTATTTCGATAATGTCGGCGGTGAAACTCTTGAAGCTGCACTCTCAGCATTACGCATTCACGGACGGATCATTTCCTGTGGAGGCATTTCTGGTTACAACGAAGAAATTCCTCAGGCTGGGCCATCTAATCTTTTTAACATGACTATTAAGCGCTTGACGATGAAAGGGCTAATCGTCAGTGATTCTCTCACTCGTCAGGGTGAATTTGAGCAGGAAGTGGGCGGCTATTTCCGAAATGGCAAGCTGAAGAATAAAGAGACAGTAGTAGTGGGCATCGAACATGCCGTGAGCGCATTTATCGGACTCTTTGCAGGAAAAAATATTGGCAAGATGGTAGTGAAGTTAGATTAAGAGTCAAGATTGGTTGCTCTTCAAGCCACCAATCTCAATATCTTTAGGTGAAGGTTTGTATCTCATTCAATCAATTCACTTAGAAATCAAGTGATCGCCTGTCACAGTATCTCGATGCAGCAAGTCGTGAAAAACAACTGGCGAAGGCGATCGCTAATCAAGCTAACCTAAAAAAACAACAAGCAGAGGCGATCGTTGAGCAAGAGCGTCAGCAAAAAAAGAAACTTGCTGCACTTCTATCGATCGCTTAGCATTAATTCCAAAGAAATTAGCTGATCTCGTATAAACTTCTAAAAAAGCCAATCACTTGCAAATTTCTGCGAATATCGTTATAAAATCGCTTTATACCTACAAGCGACGCTTTTAGGTATAAAGAAGCCAAGCAAATTTGCCAATTCCCCAACCAAAATATAAGACGATCGCAATTACAAATATCAGACTAGAAACAATCATCAACAGGTAATCAGCAGTTGTTAAAGCTGACTCATGCAAATAAGTGCGATCGGAACTACCTGAAAAACCTTTTGACTGCAAAACTATTTCTAATTTTTGCGATTTCGAGAGTGAATTTAGAATTAAAGGTACAGCAACCTTGGCATAAACTCGCGCTTTTTTTAACCATCCCATCTTCTCGAAATTTAAGCCACGTAAGCGCTGTGACTCAATGATTGATTGCACTTCTTCTAGTAAAAGTGGCACAAATCGCAAGGTTGATGAAAAGATAAACACCACTTTATAAGGGATTTTGGCGCGTACCATGCCCACTGTCATTTGATTAACATCGGTAGTGAAAATCGCTAACGGAATCACCAAAATCATCGTCAGCGTTTTAAACACAATATTCAATCCGTAAAGCGTTCCCTCTTGACTCAGTTTTGCACCACCAACTACCCACCATGTTTGGGGCAAGCTCAATAGGGACGTTAATTCTAATTTATTGGTAAGCAACTTAACCTGCTCCACATTAAAAAACCCCATGCTCAAAATCAGAAAGATATAAAAGGGAATCATCACTTTTAAAATGCTTCCTAGATAATTGAGCCTGACTCCAGCAAGAACGCAGGAAGCAATCACGCTCAACATCAAAATCCCACCTGCGATCGGGCTTTCCCATAGGAAAGCAAGAATTGTGACCGAAAGCATCACCACCAACTTAGAACGAAAATCTAAGCGCGTAAATAGAGAATCATACTTAACTGTTTGCAATTTCATATTCTAAATTTGTGGAGGAGTAAAACAACTAGCAAATTCGGTTGGAGTAATCAAAGAATATTCGCGATCGCATATTTCACTGAGCTTTTGCGATAGCTCCACCGATTGCGGCGGCGTGAGGTAGGTGGACTCCAGCAAATCAGTTTGATGATAAGCTTGGCGCAAGGGTGCATCTAGCAAAATCGTGCCTTTGCCCATTACGATCGCGCGATCGGCATAGTCAGGCATGAGATATAAATGATGGGTAATCACAATCACGGTTTTTCCCATTTGGTGTAGCTGACGACTGACTTCTAAAATCGAAGAAGCACCCTGATAGTCTTGTCCTGTAGTCGGTTCATCAAAAATGATGATCTCAGGATTCATGGCTAATAGCGCCGCAATAACGATGCGACCACGTTCTCCCTTTGGTAAAGATAATGGATGAGCATGGCGCTGCTCCCATAGCTGCATGGCTTTAAGACTGCGCTCAGTTTCTTTCTTGACGATATCGGGCGCATAACCAAGGAAAGGCAGCGCAAAAGCAACTTCTTTCTCGACGGAAGTATTGAAGATTTGGTTGTCGGGATTTTGAGCGAGATAGCCGATGGATTGAGCAAGATCGCTGACTGATAGATCTTTAGTATCGCGATCGCGTACCAATACTTTTCCTGATGTGGGTTTTAGCAAATTTAGGAAATGCTTCACAAGGGTACTTTTTCCTGCACCATTCTGTCCGACGATTAGCACATATTCGCCTTCATGGATATCTAGCGAGATATTTTTGAGTGCTTCCGTGCCGTCATCGTAGGTATGTTTTAGATTTTGGACTGAGAGAACGGGCGATTTATTGCTACGAAAGGGAGTGGTGAATATTGGCGGCTCAATTGGTTGAATTTGCGATCGCAGTTCACTTAAGGCTTTAATCCCAGTCTCTAAAGTAACGGGAATTTTAGGGATATCAATGCCCTTTTGTTGGATTTGGCTAAAAGCTTGAGCGACTTCAGGAGGACGCAGTTTGTTGTGTTGTAGCAGATCTACCTGTGAGTAAATTTCTTCTGGAGTGCCAACTGCGATTAATTTACCATGTGAGAGTAAGGCAATGCGATCGCAAAATTCTGCCATTTCTTCAGCAGCATGGGAAACCATCACGATCGCTACGCCCAGTTCTTCTTTTAATTCCCTGACTGTAGCAAAGACTTCTTGAGAACCAACAGGATCGAGTTGTGAGGTTGGTTCATCGAGTATTAGTAAATCAGGTTGTAGAGCAAGAGCAGCAGCGATCGCTAAACGTTGTTTTTGACCGCCCGAAAGCTCTTGCGGATTTTTCTTTTCAAATCCTTCGAGACGAACTGATTTTAAAACAATGGGAATCCGTCGCAAAATTTCTTCGCGGGGAATGCAGAGATTTTCGAGGGCAAAGGCGATTTCATTTTCAACAGAGGTGGCGGTAATCTGGATTTCAGGATCTTCAAAAACAATTCCCACATGACGCGCTAATTCGCTCACGGGATGTTCGAGGGTATCTAAACCAGCGATCGCAATTTTGCCAAAAAAACGTCCACCATAAAACTGGGGAACGATACCTGTAAGGGCAAGACATAGTGTAGTTTTCCCTGCTCCTGTCGCACCAATTATGCCTAAAAATTCTCCTTTCTTAATCGTTAGCGATATATCTTTTAATACTGTCTCCTTCGCGTTGGGATATATAAATGAAACCTTATCTAAAACTGCGATCGCATCGATCTCATTCATAATTTTGACTAAAAATACGCCAATTCAAACCTGAAGTGTAACTCGCTAAGCCTTAAAAAATGATAAGGTTACAGTCAAATCTTTGATGCTTTAAAGATCTGTGCAAAAGCGTTGAGCACATACTAATGATCTCCGTTGGTTGATCAGTGCCGAGCAGATCTGCTTCAATCACGCCATCTGCTCTCAACCTCTGATGCCGTAAGGCGATAAACCCAAGTCAGGTTAGCCCTCTTTGGGGCTTATAACTTTTAAGATGATACTAATGATATCGGTAGGTTGTTAAGGATTAAAAAATCTTGACAGAACAAATAATTTGACATAGTATAAAAAAAAGGGGGCAACTATTTGGCTGCCCCACTTCTAAAATTTATTAATTATTAAGTTTATGCTATCACATCCCCCTCGTATACAAAGTGGGCAGCTTTGCCCATTTTGCTTAAAGTGTAAGGCTTACCAAGAGTTAGAGTCCGAAAATCAGCGATTGCGCCTTGATAACAGTTCGCTATCTGAGCGGAATTCCTTACTCGAATGTCGGGTAGATCATCTTTCGCCAGATTGCACACCTCTAGCTGACTGGTGGAACGATTACTAAACTTTTAGGCTTTCGTAGTAAGTATTTCATTGCTTCACAATGTCCAATCACTCAAAGCAAGCCTACAGAATTTTCTTTAACTAAATAGGAGAGTTACCAATGGTTACTTCTTTACAAACGGCTCGTCAGGTTTATTCCAGCGAGTCATTGGGATCGTTTATTGATTTATCTTTTCATGTGCGTGGTACACAGTTACCTGCCGATCATGGGTATGCACTTTTAGCCGCGATCGCCAATCATGTACCGAATATCAAAGAACATCATGACATTGCGATTTTGTCTGCGGCAGGGTTTGGAGATCGTAAAGGGAAAATTTTGCTTACGGAGAATTCCTATTTTCGGCTGCGCGTTCCTATAAGCAAGATCCAAATGGTTTATCCACTGGCAGGAAAACGCTTGAGATTAGGGATACACGAGGTGCAGTTAGGAATTCCCACTATTCATACCCTAAAGCCTCACGCCCATTTGCGATCGCGTATTGTCACAATTAAGGGCTATGAAGAACCAGAACCTTTTTTGGCAGCAGCAAAACGACAGTTAGAAGCATTAGAAATTCAAGGAGAGATTTTGATTCCTAGCGATCGTAATGGAGATCCTGCACGGAAAACTATCAAAATCAAACGTTTTACGGTGGTTGGGTTTACGGTAGAAGTAACTCGCATAAGTGAAGAAGATTCATTGAAATTACAAGTCTATGGACTTGGTGGTAAGCGTCACATGGGATGTGGTGTATTTATTCCAGTCAAAGAGAGGAAGTGATGTTTGAAAGATTACTTGCAAAATCGGCAAACTCTGTATCTTGCACATCGGCAACCTTTACAGGGCATATCTGGGCTGTGTATAAATCTGCAAAAACAATCCTTGGGGAAATTGGCGATCGCATTTTTCAACAATTGGAAGTAGACGCGAAAGATCGTCCAAAATTTGAAAGAACTGTGGAATTAGCCGCATATCTCCATGATTGGGGTAAGGCTAATCAACATTTTCAGGAAATGGTTTATCGTAACTCGACCTCGGATATTTTGCCACCGACTGAACATGTGCTAGTACAAAAAGCTTGGCGATCGCATGGACAGCGCCAAATGATTCGCCATGAGGTATTGAGCGGTATCTTGGCTTTACAGGTTCCAGCGTTTCGCACATGGCTTTCACAAGTGCCTGATGCCGATCTAATCGTGGCAGTGTGGGCGGCGATGGGGCATCATCTCAAACTTGATGCAAATAAAATCGATGATTTTCCTAATGGAACAGGCTCAACTCTCACAGTCTTTACATCCCACGAAGATTTTGAATTGATCACTAAGAAAATGGGGGTAAAGTATTTAGGTTTACCTTCGTTGGTTCCCACTGTGCCAACCCGTGATTGGAGTCGAGAGGAGCTAGAAGATGCGATCAGAAAACTCATGGATGAATTTGGCAATTTATCAAAACGTAACAAATATGAACAGCGCTTTATTGCCGCTGTAAAAGCTACGGTAATTGCTGCCGATCTTGCTGGTTCCGCTTTGACTGAACAAGGCGAAAATATTAAGGACTGGATTCCTAAAATGCTGGAACTAGTTTTAGATCATGAGGATTTAGATAATATTCTACAAGAAAAGCTGGGAAGCAAAAAATTACGCCATTTTCAAAAAGCCATAGCGAATACTGAACATCGCGTCACGCTGGTTAAGGCAGGTTGTGGCACTGGAAAAACCATTGCTGCCTATGCTTGGGCACAAAAATGGGCAACAAAAAATCCAAATCAGACTGCTCGTAAACTGTTCTTTTGCTATCCCACCACAGGAACAGCAACGCAAGGATTTATTGACTATGCAAATGGTAGCAAGACTGAATCAGCACTGATGCATTCTCGTTCAGAACTTGATCGCGAATTGTTGTTTTCTGGTGAACAAGATGATTCAGAAAGTATTGATGCGAGATTATCAGCATTGCAAGCATGGACAAAAAAAATCGTAGTTTGCACAGTGGATACAGTTTTGGGATTGATGCAAAACAATCGTCGTCCTTTGTACGCCTTTCCTGCTCTAGTGCAAGCTGCTTTTGTATTCGATGAAGTTCATGCCTATGACGATCGCTTGTTTGGGGCTTTATTGAAATTCCTAAAAACCTTTCGTGGTGCGCCAATTTTGCTGATGAGTGCTAGTTTTAGCGAGGAACAGAAGGAAGAAATCCGTAAAGTGATTGAAGAAGATCTCAAAGAGGGGATTAATATTTTGGATGAAGGTTACAAACCTCTTGAAGAAATTAAGCGTTATCAATTTGACTATCGTCCTGAAGTTAATTCTAAGATCGAGAATTTGCAGCCAATTTTTGCGGCTGTAGCTGAAGCTTTAGAACGTGGTGAAAAAGTCTTGTGGGTGACAAATTCAGTCCAATCTTGCATTGATATTTACCACAAAGCAAAAGAATATATTGCAAAACTAGATTACCCAAATATCAAACATTTGATCTATCACAGCCGCTTTCGCTATAAGGATCGCGTTAAAAAACATGAAAAAGTTATTGAAGCTTTTAAGTGTTGCGATCCCTGCCTAGCAGTCACAACCCAAGTTTGTGAAATGTCACTCGATCTTAGCGCCGACCTTTTAGTTTCTGCAATGGCTCCTGCGGCTGCATTAATTCAGCGTTTAGGACGATTAAATCGGAAAGCAGATGAATATGCTCCCGAACAGTTTCGAGTCAAACATATCCGTACTGCGATCTTTTATGCTTGGGATGGAATGCCATATACAAATGATGAAATGAGAACAGGAATTCGATTGATTGAGGAATTAAAGAATTATGAATCAATTAGTCAAGAAGATCTTGCCAACATTGCTAAAGAAATTGCTTTACCAGTTCCTCAAGAAGAAATACCCTCAGCTTGGCTAGAATTCGATTGGGAAACTTATCCTGTAGCGTTGCGTGAAGGTGGTGGAACGATGACCGTCATTCTTGACAATGATATGGCAGCAATCAAGGAAGCATCAGAAGTAAACAAGAAATCCTTTATACAAGAGGCTCAAGCTTGGAGCATACCGATCCGACTTATGAAAGGATGGGAAACTTGGAAACGTTGTAAATTCTATCTAAGAGCGCCAAATGATGCGATTCAATACAGCGAAGAAGTAGGAGCAGAACCATGCAAACATTAATTGCGTTAGAAATAGAGACACAAACCCTGACTTTTGATCTCGCCGATCCACAGATGACTTTAATGCATCGGGCTGGATTAGCAGGTCTATACATGACGCTTCGGCAGCTTGATCGCGAAAATCAGAATTTCCAACATAATTCTCAGATCCCTCTGCAATGGAATCTCGATCAAAGATCTATAACTTTAAGCTGGCAAGGTAAAGCGCTTGATACCTTGAAATGGTTGTTCGAGCAGTCTTTTCAATTACAGGGTGACATGATTAGCTTGCGTGGACTAGACGCAAAACAAATGCCACCGCAGTATTTAGCGATCGCCCATCAGGGTATTTTAGGCACTTTACTTCAACACAACAGCACCCATAAAAGTATTGGAGTACAAACCAAAATTTATTACGAAGATGAGGAATCTTATCCAATTATTATTCGCTACAAAGCATTAAAATCCTATGTCTATCAGGAGTTTGCCGAAAATCTTTGTGACAAAAATGGAAATCTCTCTACTAAGCCAATTAGTATTGCAGGCTGGCTTAATCTAGGTGCAGCAGTTCGTCACACAGCGTTTAGTAGTGATACGAGCTTTCAAGAACCTGCTCATCTTGCCTTAATTTTGCTATTTGCACCTGTTGCTTGTTGTTATTTTGTATTGCGATCGCGCCTTCGTGAGCAACGCGCTCAATATGCACTAGTTATCCCCGAAATTCGCAATCTAGAAAAGTATGCTAGGTATCGCATAAGTCTCCGCAATCGAGCGTTTAAGGAATTCTTTGCGTCCAGTTTGGGAGATGCAGGATTACAATTTCTAACAATGGCAGAGAAACTGGCGAAAGACTACGATATTCCAGCTTGTCAAGTCATCACGATGGGAACAGTCGCATGGTCAACTCAACAAAAAACTCGTACTGATCTCTATCTTGTTAATATTGGTGAAGCAAGTAAAGTTCTTCAAAATTATCGAGTTAGTCGAGAATGTTTACAGGATAGGATTATTGCTAGAGATAAAGAAGAAAATAGCTTTATAGCAATAAGTCTAGCGCGGGAGTTGATTGCCGATAATCTTGCTAGAGGTAAGCCTTGGCATGCTGAGCTTTCTAACAAAATTACAAGTAGTGATTTATTTGAAAAATTAAACTATGAGCGAGAGGGATTAAATCAAATGATTCAGAGCAAAAAGATTGAATGGAGCAAGGAAGAACGGCTTTTCGTAAAAGCTTTTCACGAAGCATTACGCAATACCTATGGGCAACAATCAGAACGTACTAAAGAAGATGAAAAAATTCGCCTTGACAAGGTGAACCAGAAATTTAGAACTAAACTAATGCGTTGCAAAAATCGGAACTCTGTAAGAGAATTTGTGATGGACTTCTGGGCTAGAGCAGGCAGGTTACCTACTGTGCAAGATAACTGGGAAGAGTTTATGAGACTCATGACAGATGATTGGAAAGCAGCAAGGGATTTGGCTTTGCTTGCCTTAGTTAGTTATAAAGGGAGAGATAACTCTGGGTATAACGGTTCTACTACTCAAGAATCAGAAGATTCAGAAGTATCCAGTCAAATTGAGCATGAGCCTAAGACCGCTCCTATTCCTAAAGGTTTTACAAACGTAGATTTTGATGAAGAGGAGGATTAAGTAATGACAGTTTCTAAGGCAATTTATCCATACATTACAACCAATGTAGGTATTTTGGGTGGTGTACCAATTATTGAGGAAACTAGAATATCGGTAAGGGCGATCGCAGGTTATTACCAAATGGGAATGACTGTTGATGAAATTTTGGCAACCCTAACTCACCTACGACCTTCACAGGTGCTTTCGGCACTTGCCTACTATTTTGATCATCAGCAAGAGATCGATCGGGATTTGGCTAATGCTTCAGATGTCGAGTTTTGGAAATCGCAAGTACTCATACATCCTAAAGCGAGTAGTACATAACTATGCAAATACGATTATTACTTGATGAGGATGTCCATGCAACTCTGGCACAAGCACTCTGCAAGCGAGGATTTGATGCCGTTCACATTCAAGAAATCCATAGAAAAGGATATAGCGATCGCGAACAACTTGAATTTGCAGTTACTCAAGGTCGATGTTTATTAAGCTTTAACGTGCGAGATTTTGTTATTTTGCACAACGAGTTCGTTGCTAGAACGCAAGAGCATTGTGGCGTTCTTGTCTCCCCACAACTACCTATTGGCGAAACCTTACGCAGAGTTCTTGTTGTTCTCAATACTCGAACCGCTGAACAATTACAAAATCAACTTCAGTTCCTTTAAAGATTTTTCCTCAGATGCCAATAGGCGTAAAAACAGAAATCAAATAAATTTATTTCAAGGTAAATAACTATGACTTGGCATCTTTTCGGCAATATTCTCACTAATTACGGTGCGGCTGCAAACAATCGCGGTGAAAACGAAGGCAACATCACAACTTTGCAAAAGATTCTCTGGCAGGGAGAAGTACATACAACTGTTTCGGCTGAGGCAATTCGTTGGGCTTTGCGCTATTACTGGCAGACCTCTGGCGAGTATCAGGTTAATCGTCAATGGGATGAGGGCAAAAACGATAACGTTTGGCAAAATGCTGCTTTTGATGATGCACTTTACATTGATGATGATGTCTTGGGCTTCATGCGTGCCGATGCTGCCAAGACTGAAGCGAATGAAGAACAAGAGCCGACGGGTACTAAGAAGAAGCCAAAGGCGGCTCCGAAAGGAACTGCTATGGTCAAGCGTGGGGTTTTGGAAGTAACTCGTGCGGTTTCGACAATTCCCTATGCTGGCGATATTACTTTTAATGCGACCAGTGGGCAGAAAGGACGGACTTCTCTTTATGGAACGGAAGTTCATGCAACTCGCTATCAGTATGGATTTGCGATGACACCCGATCGCCTCAAGGATAAGTCTCGCATTCATGCGGTACTTGATGGGTTGATTGACCTTGGCGGCGTGGCTGGCAATCATTCACGATTTCTCTATGATTTTGCTCCTGATAGTATTGTTTTACGCTGGACAAATGATTTTTCGCCGCGTTTGCTTTATTGCTTTACCGAAGATGAAGGTGAGATCTCTGCTCCTGACTTATTGCGCCGAGTCGAAGCAGAAGATATTGATTCCGATGAGTTGTGGATTGCAGGAGCAATTCTTGATACAGAGATTGGTGAAAAGCTTGAAGCCAAGGGAGCCAATGTTTTTAAGGGCATTAAGTCGGCAGTGGAAGATATCAAGCGCAAGATTCAGCGAGATTTGGAGGTTTAATTATGTCGATCTCGCTTTTAGTGGAAGTACCGATCGCCTGTTTTCGGCAATCCCGCGCCCGTGAGTACGCGGAAACCTATCCAGTGCCGCCGCCTGCTACGGTTTATGGAATGCTGCTGTCCTGTGTGGGTGAAGTGAATCGCTATCGACATATAGGTGTGAAATTAGCGATAGCCATGTTGTCACAGCCTGAAAAATCAACCGTAATCCGTACTTTTCGGCGCTTTAAGAAAAGGGAGATTGCTGATCCGACTAATGCACGTCCCGACTATCAGGAATTGCTCACGGATATTCGATTTGTAGTGTATTTGGATTCTCAATTGGAATCGGCACAGCCAAATTTAGCCGATCGCCTGCAATCTGCTTTTGAGAATCCTGAAGTGATCGCTCGTTTTGGTGGTCTATGCTTGGGTGAAAGCCGCGATCTCGTGAATTCGATTCAGCTCGTTAAATCCACAGATTTAGCGGGACATTGGCAATGGCTAGAACATGATAAGGACGGTTTACTAACTTTGCCCTATTGGGTCGATCATGTTGGCTCAAAGGGAACTAGATGGCAGCGCTATTCTCTAAAAAAAACAGAGATTAACTATGATCCACCAGTTAATTCATGGACAGAAATTAACCCAAGTTGATACTTTTTCTACCTCTGATGCCGCTAGGCGCAAAATTAACTTTTATCGTTTTTGCACCTAAATATAATTGGAGGTAATGAAATATGTTGGCACTAGAATTTGATAAGACTGATTTACGATTGGCAGAAACTGGCGATACCGCACAAGATACGATCCGTGTTTCGGCTCTCCATGCATTAGCCTACTGCGAACGTCTGTTTTATCTCGAAGAAGTAGAAGAACTCTATACCCAAGATGCCGCAGTTTTTGCAGGACGACGGCTCCATGCTGAACTTGAGAAACAAGAAGATGAGGACTGGGATGAACTTTTTTTAGAAAGTGCTGAACTGGGTTTGCGTGGCAAGGTTGATGCTCTACGTACCCGCAACGGTCAGACAATTCCCTATGAACATAAACGGGGTAAAGCGGCGCGAGACAAAAACAAACAGCCGGTCGCATGGGAAAGCGATCACTTGCAGATCCTTGCCTATGCCTATTTGCTTGAGATGGCTTTGGGGATTTCGATTCAAGAGGGAAGGATTCGTTACCATGCCGACAATGTTTTAGTTCATGTAACCCTTGATGATGAAGGTAGAAAATTAGTGCGTGATGCGATCGCTAGATCAAAATATTTACGTGCTTCACCTTGCCGACCACCAGTTACCGATAATGAAAGGCTTTGTGGGCGATGCTCTCTTTCACCTGTGTGTCTACCTGAAGAAGCGAGATTAGCGCACGATCGCGAATGGCAACCTGTGAGGCTATTCCCCAAAGATGACGAACGTGAGGTAATCCATGTACTTGAGGCTGGTACGAGTGTTGGTAAGAAAGGCGAACAAATCAAAATTGTGAAGCGCGATCGCTCTGAGGAGATTGTGCCAGCCAAGCAAATTGGACAGTTGGTTTTACATAGCTTTTCGCAAATCTCGACTCAGGCTCTACATCTTTGTGTTTCTCAAGATATTGGTGTGCATTTTGTGTCGGGGGGTGGGCGCTATGTGGGCAGTTTCGATCCGCGTAATGGCAGTATCCAGAGACGTATTCGCCAATATGCAGCTTTGAGTAATCCTGATAAGTGTCTGGATTTGGCTAAGAAACTGGTGATTTGTCGCGGCAAGGGACAACGCAAATTTTTGATGCGGGGTCAACGTGGAATGGAGCAAGTTCCAGAGGATCTGGAAAAGGCGATTAAGCAGATGCAAATTATCCTCAAGCAAATTCCAGAGGTAAATTCTATTCCTTCACTTTTAGGATTAGAAGGCAATTTAGCGGCTTTGTATTTTGGGGCTTTGCCTAAACTTTTAGGTGCTGATGTACCGATGGAAATGCAGTTTAGCGATCGCAATCGTCGTCCTCCTAAAGACCGTTTTAATGCTTTATTGGGGTTTGGGTATGCACTTTTATTGAAGGATGTGATGAGTGCAATTTTGGCGGTGGGTTTGGAGCCTGCGCTTGGGTTTTACCACCAGCCGCGAACGCAAGCACCGCCTTTGGCTTTGGATTTGATTGAGATTTTTCGTGTACCTTTGGTGGATATGCCGATCGTGGCTTCAATCAATCGTGGTCAGTGGCAGGTTCAGGAGGATTTTGAAATTCGCGGCGCTCAGGTATGGCTAAGTGAGTCGGGGCGGCGTAAGTTTATTGATATCTATGAGAAGCGGAAGCAGGAGAGTTGGAAACATCCTGTTTTGGGATATTCGTTAACTTATCGCCGTTTGTTTGAGTTGGAAGTTCGTTTACTAGAGAAAGAATGGAATGGAGAAGAAGGTCTATTTGCTCAATTGGTTTTGAGGTAGTCCAGTGGCTGAAACAAAGAACTGGTATTTAATTTGCTATGACATTCGCGATCCGAAAAGATGGCGCAAAGCTTATAAGCTTTTGCAAGGCTATGGCGATCGGGTTCAATACTCAATTTTTCGTTGTGCGTTGAATATGCGCGATCGCGAGAAGTTGCGATGGGAGCTAGAAAAAATCCTGACGGCTGATGATAGTTTGCTTTTGGCTGGGATGTGCGATCGCTGTGTCTCAAGAATGATTTCTTGCAATCGTTCTGAGTCTTGGACAACGACCTGCGATCATCATCGGATTTTTTAGCATGGATCACCGACTGTTTTGAGCTTCGGCTTGTCCATCAGACCTCAATGCCCTTATGTGTAGTTGTTTCAATATATCTTTGGGGAACTGAGGTGCTTGTATTGTTTGTTTGTCATGCTAGGTATGAGTTTAAGGGTGTTTGGCTTAGAAAAAGTTGTTAGCTTTAGTGGCGATTTATACTATTCTTATGAAGTGCTTGCAAGATTGGCTTCCGTTATAAACTCTATAAGGGTTTTGGCTGTCGCTGTGTCGAATCTCTGATGCCGAAAGGCGTTGAGCACGAGCAGCTCCTACAGCAGCGGGGAAAGCAGGATTATGTGTCGAATCTCTGATGCCGAAAGGCGTTGAGCACGAAGATCATCGGAAAATGCGTGCCTGATAGTATCCGTGTCGAATCTCTGATGCCGAAAGGCGTTGAGCACATGAGCATTGAAAAATTCAAAGTCAAGCATATTTTTGTGTCGAATCTCTGATGCCGAAAGGCGTTGAGCACCAATTCGGAATTACCGATCGCTCTTTCTCATTTTTGTGTCGAATCTCTGATGCCGAAAGGCGTTGAGCACCGATCGCAGATGGTTTCAAGTTTGAAGATTTTATGTGTCGAATCTCTGATGCCGAAAGGCGTTGAGCACATCGATAAGCGGTTTGATAAGACGAAGGAAGATAGTGTCGAATCTCTGATGCCGAAAGGCGTTGAGCACGATTTTTGACCTTCAAAGAAAGCACTAGAAACAGATGTGTCGAATCTCTGATGCCGAAAGGCGTTGAGCACTTTAAATCGGTTGCCATGTCGTCAAGCAGATCTGTGTGTCGAATCTCTGATGCCGAAAGGCGTTGAGCACGAGATACTTGCGCACCTTTGCCGTTGCCAATTTTAGGTGTCGAATCTCTGATGCCGAAAGGCGTTGAGCACAATCAACAATGGGCAAAGGTGAGGCTAGACAGCCTCGTGTCGAATCTCTGATGCCGAAAGGCGTTGAGCACACGGAGACTATTGGCGCTTTTATGGGTTTTGATGACCTGGTGTCGAATCTCTGATGCCGAAAGGCGTTGAGCACATAAATTTGCGGGGATATGCACGGGATGATCGCCGTGTCGAATCTCTGATGCCGAAAGGCGTTGAGCACGAAGTAGTGGAATTACGGTCGTATCCCAAGGGGGAAGTGTCGAATCTCTGATGCCGAAAGGCGTTGAGCACAATCTGATGACGGGAACAAATATCGCGTCTTTATGTGTCGAATCTCTGATGCCGAAAGGCGTTGAGCACATACTAGCAGGGTTGCGGTCTACAAAGCAGATGGAAGTGTCGAATCTCTGATGCCGAAAGGCGTTGAGCACAAAGGAAGAGAATTACCGAGAGAATTAATCAAGCTGGTGTCGAATCTCTGATGCCGAAAGGCGTTGAGCACAAACTAGGTAGAGGTAGTTAAAATGCCTGAATTTTCTGTGTCGAATCTCTGATGCCGAAAGGCGTTGAGCACAAGAAACACCAGATCCGACATCGCAAGAAAATCAATGTGTCGAATCTCTGATGCCGAAAGGCGTTGAGCACCTAAGCCTTCAGAAATCTTGGTCAGGACTGCCGAGGTGTCGAATCTCTGATGCCGAAAGGCGTTGAGCACGGCAGAATTGCCGCAGGTCAATTTCTAAGATTCGAGTGTGTCGAATCTCTGATGCCGAAAGGCGTTGAGCACACATTAATTCTGCACCGAGGGCGCAGGGCTAAAAGGTGTCGAATCTCTGATGCCGAAAGGCGTTGAGCACGGAATGGGAACTATGGGTTCTGTTGGAGCGGGTCGTGTCGAATCTCTGATGCCGAAAGGCGTTGAGCACAAAATATTGTGTCTCGTGAGTTTGTGGAGGTGGAAGTGTCGAATCTCTGATGCCGAAAGGCGTTGAGCACGGCAGGGGGAAATCGTGGATTATACACCAGTGCAAGGGTGTCGAATCTCTGATGCCGAAAGGCGTTGAGCACGCTCAGAATATTGAAGGTACTAAAACCTTTATTATTCGTGTCGAATCTCTGATGCCGAAAGGCGTTGAGCACTGTGTAGATTGATAGTTGAGATTATCTCTGCTTTGGTGTCGAATCTCTGATGCCGAAAGGCGTTGAGCACATACTAATTTAGAGATATTGCAAACAACTACAGGGTGTCGAATCTCTGATGCCGAAAGGCGTTGAGCACTATTGCCAAACCCTTCTAAGTTTGCGCTGAATACTGGTGTCGAATCTCTGATGCCGAAAGGCGTTGAGCACATAGCTTTGTGAGAATCGACAAGCGGTTTGACAAGTGTCGAATCTCTGATGCCGAAAGGCGTTGAGCACAAAAAAGTATCATCAGATTACCAAGCATTTGCAATCGTGTCGAATCTCTGATGCCGAAAGGCGTTGAGCACGATGATTGTACAAAAATTCAAATAGTCCATCTCCTTTGTGTCGAATCTCTGATGCCGAAAGGCGTTGAGCACAAATTATATCAATCATTCCGCAAACGAGGATATTTGTGTCGAATCTCTGATGCCGAAAGGCGTTGAGCACAAAATAGTAGTTTTTATCATTTTGATTTCCTGTTGTGTCGAATCTCTGATGCCGAAAGGCGTTGAGCACCTAAACGTTCTACTGGAGCTTCAGCTAATAATGTGTGTCGAATCTCTGATGCCGAAAGGCGTTGAGCACTAGCGTCGCCCGACTGTTGACCCGTATCGCCAGTAGTGTCGAATCTCTGATGCCGAAAGGCGTTGAGCACTTTTTTTGTCGCGTCGGACAAACATGTCCACTCCACGTGTCGAATCTCTGATGCCGAAAGGCGTTGAGCACGGATCTGTTCTAGTAAGGATTTTGTTGTTGACTGTGTGTGTCGAATCTCTGATGCCGAAAGGCGTTGAGCACTCCACTCCACTCTTTTCTTGAATATCTTCAAGTACGTGTCGAATCTCTGATGCCGAAAGGCGTTGAGCACTAAACCCTTTGAAAAAAGAATAGTTAACTTGAGTGTGTGTCGAATCTCTGATGCCGAAAGGCGTTGAGCACATTGGATGGTATGGAACACCGTTCAAAATTAACGAAGTGTCGAATCTCTGATGCCGAAAGGCGTTGAGCACACGGTACTAGGAAACCACAAAGCATCAATCGATAGTGTCGAATCTCTGATGCCGAAAGGCGTTGAGCACACTAAACCCCGCTTCAACGCCCAAAAAATCCTAAGTGTCGAATCTCTGATGCCGAAAGGCGTTGAGCACGGAATAACTCTAGTCACACCTGTTTTAGTATTTTGTGTCGAATCTCTGATGCCGAAAGGCGTTGAGCACTTGTTGAATGTTGGTAAGCTGCAAGTCTTAGAACGGTGTCGAATCTCTGATGCCGAAAGGCGTTGAGCACGATTTCTACGCCTTTATCCTGATGGGAACGTAGAAGTGTCGAATCTCTGATGCCGAAAGGCGTTGAGCACATTAAATCTCCACATTCTTTTGACTTTTCTTTACTGTGTCGAATCTCTGATGCCGAAAGGCGTTGAGCACTTGAGGGTGCTGGAGGCTGCAACAATCTCCTCAAAGTGTCGAATCTCTGATGCCGAAAGGCGTTGAGCACGAAGGGTACAGCTTTTCCCATCTCTGCGAGAGAACGTGTCGAATCTCTGATGCCGAAAGGCGTTGAGCACGCAACTTATGAGCGATCGCGCCATTGCCGATCATTGTGTCGAATCTCTGATGCCGAAAGGCGTTGAGCACATTGGAGTTTTCGCACCGATTACCGTGGCAATGAGTGTCGAATCTCTGATGCCGAAAGGCGTTGAGCACATGTCGCGTGATTTCAGCTTCACCGATGCCGCGATGTGTCGAATCTCTGATGCCGAAAGGCGTTGAGCACTACCACCGCAATGAACAGGAGATGAGCAAGCGCCCGTGTCGAATCTCTGATGCCGAAAGGCGTTGAGCACAAGTATTAGGGCTGTTTGTCTACACTCATTCCAATCGTGTCGAATCTCTGATGCCGAAAGGCGTTGAGCACACCCATAGGGAGAGTTCGAGTCTCTCTCGTTAACCGTGTCGAATCTCTGATGCCGAAAGGCGTTGAGCACAAGATGGAGAACAAGGCACAGTAATCAATTCATCGTGTCGAATCTCTGATGCCGAAAGGCGTTGAGCACAGTCAAAGCAATCAAATAAAAGTTTATCGGCTTTATCTGTGTCGAATCTCTGATGCCGAAAGGCGTTGAGCACAAATTGGACTAGATAATTTTGCGATCGCTGACGGATTCGTGTCGAATCTCTGATGCCGAAAGGCGTTGAGCACATTTGAGATGTCATGGATCGCACTCCGTTACAGAATGTGTCGAATCTCTGATGCCGAAAGGCGTTGAGCACAAAGCCAAACTGCGAAGAAGATTATGTTTGCCTTGGGTGTCGAATCTCTGATGCCGAAAGGCGTTGAGCACCAAAAGGATTAGATTGAGAATCTCTTGATGCTTCTGTGTCGAATCTCTGATGCCGAAAGGCGTTGAGCACGAGCTGGAGGTTGAAGTAATCTTCTCAAATACTCCGTGTCGAATCTCTGATGCCGAAAGGCGTTGAGCACCGAGAGGAAACTGCAACCGTGAATAAAGGAGGGATTAGTGTCGAATCTCTGATGCCGAAAGGCGTTGAGCACGAACAACCTATTGCGATCGGTAAAGCTAATATTAGTGTCGAATCTCTGATGCCGAAAGGCGTTGAGCACTACTTAGGTAATCAAGAAGGGCAGGCAAAATGTTGTGTCGAATCTCTGATGCCGAAAGGCGTTGAGCACCTAAATCTTGAGCCAAAGACTCAGCTAAATGTAATTTGTGTCGAATCTCTGATGCCGAAAGGCGTTGAGCACGATTCTTACGACTGTATTCTGATAATCCTCCCTCTGGGTGTCGAATCTCTGATGCCGAAAGGCGTTGAGCACATATTACTGGCATAGCTTTAAAAAAGTGAAGTTTGTGTCGAATCTCTGATGCCGAAAGGCGTTGAGCACTACTACGCGATCGCCACATTCAATGCTTTGGGACTGTGTCGAATCTCTGATGCCGAAAGGCGTTGAGCACTATTAGAGTCCTTCACAAATGGCGGTCTATCCGATGGTGTCGAATCTCTGATGCCGAAAGGCGTTGAGCACTAGCTTTATCCTCAAACAGAAAATAATCTTTGTCATGTGTCGAATCTCTGATGCCGAAAGGCGTTGAGCACGTGAAGAAGAATTAGATTGAGAATCTCTTGATGCTGTGTCGAATCTCTGATGCCGAAAGGCGTTGAGCACAATTCTGCAACCTTTTCATCGGTAAGCGCGATCGTAGTGTTGAATCTCTGATGCCGAAAGGCGTTGAGCAAAACAAAATTTTTGTGTTCTCAGAATACTAGCCTACGTGTTGCACTTCAGATTTGAATCAGAGATCTATTTTTGAACTTTTAAAACCAGACACTGACGCACCCGCTTTGCGGGCGTTTCAGTATCTGGGTTATAGCTACTTACATTGGGCAAGATAACTCACCAACTTTGCGAGAAAAAAGCATGTTTTCACGGTAATCAACGGGGCAATCAATAACGGCAGGAACATCTTGCTCAAGAGCTTCCTTAAGCGTCGGAATTAAATCCATTGCTGAAGTAACGCGATAGCCTTTAAGTCCCATACTTTCGGCAAGTTTCACAAAATCAGGGTTGCCAAATTTGATAAAAGCCGATCGACCGTAATGGATTTGTTGCTTCCATTCAATGAGTCCAAAACCGCCATCATTAAAGATCAGCGTCACAAAGGGCGTACCAATGCGAGTGGCAGTTTCCAGTTCCTGCATATTCATCATAAAGCCGCCATCACCTGTGACAGCGACAATCTTGAGATCAGGATTGACGAGTTTCGCCGCGATCGCTCCTGGGATAGCGATCCCCATCGCTGCAAAACCATTAGAAATAATGCAAGTATTGGGGCGATCGCAATGGTAATGCCTCGCCATCCACATTTTATGCGCTCCCACATCAGAAATTACGATGTCTTCGGCTGCCATGACTTGGCGCAGATCGTAGATGATCTTTTGTGGCTTAATCGGAAACCCATCATCATGGGCGTACTGCTCATAGGTGGCGAGAACTTGGGGACGCAAGGCGATCGCATGGGGATCTTGCCTTCCTGTGCGATCGCAACGGTGCATAATCTCCATTAATGAATCGGAAATATCACCCACAATTTCTACCTGTGGCATATAGCTGCTATCGACTTCTGCCGTTAGCTCCGCAATGTGAATGATCGGAATTGTACCTTTGGGATTCCATTTCTTGGGTGAGTATTCGATTAAGTCATAGCCAACTGCTATTACCAAATCCGTTTCATCAAAAGCACAATTAATCACATCTCTTTGCTGTAAACCGATTGACCAAAGCGCCAGAGGATGGCGATAAGGAATGACACCCTTACCCATAAAGGTATTTGCCACAGGAATATTTAAGCGCGTTGCAAAATCAGTCAAAGCTTGACTAGCTTGGGAACGAATCGCACCATTTCCAACCAAAATCAAAGGATTTTTTGCTTGAGCAATCAGTAGAGCTGCTTCTGATAGGCTGCGATAGGATGCATACATCGAATTGCGATCGCCTTTAATCAATAAGGGCTGACCCGTCACTTCCATATCGGCAATATTTTCGGGTAAATCAATATGCACTGCTCCTGGTTTCTCAGACTTAGCCAGTTTAAAGGCTTTACGCACAATTTCAGGAGTGATACTAGGACGGACGATTTGCGCATTCCATTTAGTTACAGGCTCAAACATCGCAACCAGATCGAGATATTGATGGGAATTAGAATGCATACGGTCAGTTCCCACCTGCCCTGTAATTGCGATTAGCGGGGCACAGTCCAAATTCGCATCGGCAACCCCCGTCATTAAATTGGTGGCTCCGGGTCCAAGGGTCGATAGACATACTCCTGGTTTGCCTGTCAGCCTTCCATAGACATCCGCCATAAAGGCAGCGCCTTGCTCATGGCGAGTAGTAATAAATTTAATCGATGAGTTTTCAAGGGCATTAAGAACCGCCATATTCTCTTCCCCAGGCAGTCCAAAGATATACTCTACGCCCTCATTTTCCAAACATTTGACTAATAATTCTGCGGTGTTCATAGCTTCCTCACAAATTAAGTTTGGAGTTGCACGCAAAGCGTGTGAATCCAAATAGGGTTTATTTAATCCAGATAGTTTTAATATTCACAAATTCGCGAATACCTTCTAGCCCTAGCTCACGACCAAAACCCGATCGCTTAATGCCCCCAAAAGGAACACGCGGATCGGATTTGACCATACCATTGACAAAGACTGCACCCGCCTCGATTTGTTCGATCGCTGTCTCTATTTCTTGTTGATCATTGCTCCAAAAGCTCGCCCCCAAGCCAAAGTTAGTGCTATTCGCAAGGGCGATCGCCTCGGTCAAATTCTTAACACGAAATACTGACGCGACGGGACCAAAAAATTCTTCTTGATAGGGCGGCGCTCCCAAGGGAATATCTGCCAAAATCGTTGGCGCGTAGAAATTACCTTTCTCTTTTAGTCGATAGCCACCAACTAATACCTTTGCGCCTAGATCGACAGTGGCTTTCACCTGCAAATCTAGTTCATTTAAAATTTGCGGCGTAGCAAGTGGCCCCACGTCAGTTTCAGGTTGCATTGGATCGCCCACTTTTAGAGCTTTGAATTTCTCCACAAATTTAGAAATAAACTGATCGGCGATCGCCTCTTCGACAATAAATCGCTTCGCAGCAATACAAGTTTGACCATTATTCATTACCCGTGCTGTTACTGCGGTGCTTACCGCCAAATCCAAATCTGCACATTTCAGAACAATAAACGGATCGCTTCCCCCTAGTTCCAAAACAACTTTTTTGAGATGATGCCCCGCGATCGCGGCTAGACTTTGCCCCGCAGGTTCACTGCCAGTTAACGTGGCAGCTTTGACACGACTATCCGCTACTAAATTTGCCACGCGATCTGCCCCAATCAGTAAAGTTTGAAATGCTCCTTCAGGCACACCCGCTGCGTGGAAGATTTCCGCGATCGCTAAGGCACATTGCGGCACATTAGAAGCATGTTTGAGCAGTCCCACATTTCCTGCCATCAAGCAAGGTACGGCAAAACGAAATACTTGCCAAAAGGGAAAGTTCCAAGGCATCACCGCTAGAATAATTCCCATAGGTTGATAGCGAATTAGGGTGCGGCTAGCATCGGTTTGCGCGATTGTATCTGCTAAAAATTGGGGTGCATGTTCGGCATAAAAACGACAGAGATTAGCGCATTTCTCGATTTCCGCGATCGCACTTTTCAGTGTTTTCCCCATTTCGAGCGTCATGATAATCCCGAATTCTGTTTTTTTCGCCTCCAGAATATCGGCAGCTTGGTTCATCCATTGGGCGCGATCGCTAAAACTACTATGCTTATAGGTAGCAAAGGTGCGATCGGCAAGTGCCAATTTATGCTCAAGTTCTTGATCTGTCAAAGGCTCGAAAGTCTTTAATACTTCTCCCGTTACAGGATTGATTGATGCGATCGCCATGATCTTTTCTCCATTCCTGAGAAGGCTACAACGAGTTTAGACTTGCCATAGGTAAGCAAAACTCGCTATACAAAATGTTTGTATGCATAAGATCTTAAGTCGTGCGATCGCCAAATATACCGATAATTCAACTAAATTTACGATTGATAGAGATTACTGTTGAAATAATTAGGACTTACGCAGTAGCCCTGCACTCAAGTGCGGGCTAAAAGCTCAAACCCATTGAAACGGGTTGATTAGAAGTATTCTGTAGTCCACTTCAGTGGACTTTAGCTTTTAGCCAAGAACTTGAGTTCTTGGTTTATTTGCGTAAGCCCTAATAATGACAAATTGCAGATCGAAAGGTTTAGAAAATCTCATCAACGACGATCGCCATATCCGCAAACATATTCATTGGAATTGGTTCACCCTTTCCGTAAGTCTGAACCTGTTCATAACTATCCTGATTTGGCAATTTATAAACTTCAAATATTTGCTCTTCAATATTAACAATCCATACTTCAGGAATTCCCGATTTTGCATAAAGAGGAATTTTAACCTCGCGATCGCAATTCAAAGTGGAATCAGAAATCATTTAATAAGTGCTGTGCGATTTAATAAAGCACCAATTCTGGGAAATCTGGATTGGGACTTTATTTTTTCGCAAGTCCCTAACGAGAAATCTCTTTACAAAGCAGAGATTTTACTGAATCACTTGACCTTATACCATAGTATAAGGTCTAAGCTGTAGTTGTTGGATGTAAAAAAGCAAGGATAGCAATGCTGCAAGTTGGTGAAGTCTCTCGCAAATTAGGGCTAAATCCTCAAACGCTTTATTTCTATGAGCGAATTGGGTTAATTCCCTCACCCCATAGAACTGAAGCAGGTTATCGCCTGTTTAGCCAAGAGGATATAGATCGATTAGCGTTTATTACCCATACCAAGGCGATGGGTTTGAGTTTAGACGACATCAGAGAAATTTTGGCAGCTAAAGATGGAAAATCACAGACTTGTCAAGCCGTACATGATTGTCTTCTCAAAAAAGCAAAATCCATCGAAGAGACTATTCAGCAACTGCAAATATTACTTGACGAGCTTCATCCACTTATTAGTCATTGTCAGAGCAATATTGAATGCAAAGATTGCACAAGAGAAGAACAACCTTGTTCTGTGCCAGAAGATCCTCGCTATGAGTTTCATCAAGCTTGTAGCACTTGGCAAGGATCTGCACAAGGATCTTCAGACACACAAAATATCTCAAATCTAGATAGAGAGAAATCTTCCAATACTCTCTAAATAGTATCTCTTTTCAAATCTTGGTAGCACAGGATCTAGAGGTGAGGATATACGGCGCTTCACACCGTATATCCTCACCTCTAGACACAATATTTTGGTCAGTTTTCTGGTGGATTTAGTTTCTTGTTACGAGGTGCGAATAGCCAAGTTTCGGGAATAAGAGGCTCATTTTCCAATCTTTAAGAATTATTAGTTTACAAACCATGACAAGATTATTTTCAGAGCATTTCCCTGCGTCTTCTGCCCCCACTCCTGAACCGCTAAAACTTAGCTGGGTATCAATAGTTTTCTTCACAATCGTGCATGGGTTGGCTCTATTAGCACCTTGGTTTTTCTCATGGTCAGCATTGGGAATTATGATCTTGCTGCATTGGTTCTTAGGCAGTATTGGTATTTGTTTGGGATATCACCGTTTACTTAGTCATCGCAGCTTTCAAGTTCCTAAATGGCTCGAATATGCGATCGCTTTAGTGGGTGCAACAGCTTTACAAGGTGGCCCAATCTTTTGGATCGCAGGTCACCGCTTACACCACGCTCATACTGAAGATGAAGAGAAAGATCCTTACTCCGCCCGTAGAGGATTTTGGTGGAGCCATATGCTGTGGATGATCTATCCTAAAGAAGAGTTTTTCAATCCCAACCTGTATCGCAAATATGCTCCCGAAATGGCACGCGATCCCTTTTATCTATGGCTAGATAAGTACTATCTACTATTGCAAATTCCTTTAGGAGTTGCCTTATATCTACTCGGTGGCTGGTCATATGTGATCTGGGGAATGTGTTTGAGAGCAGTTTTACTATGGCATAGCACATGGTTTATCAACTCAGTTACACACATGTGGGGATATCGCACCTTTGAGACCAATGATAATTCACGAAATCTCTGGTGGGCTGCGATCGTTACCTATGGCGAAGGATGGCACAACAATCACCATGCCTATCCCCATGTGGCAAAGGCTGGATGGCGCTGGTGGGAAGTTGATGTTACTTGGTGGGCAATCCAAGTACTACGGAGCTTAGGATTAGCAACTAAGGTAATCATGCCTCCTGCGGTCAAAAATTAAAAAAAGGTTGATACGCAAAGCGTATCAACCTTTTTGATAGAGCTAAGAAACTGACAAATTGAATTTACTCAATTATCCAATTTACAAAATGGCTGAACACTATTTAAATCATCCCAATTTTGGTTTAATATCCTGCTTATGTAGGGTTGATGAGTTCCATAGTTTGTTTACTACGCTCTTCTCTCAAAGATTATTTTTATTGACTACTATTAGTCCTAATGGTATTTCGTTTGAATCAGTTCCGAGAGCAGATGCTAAGCTCATGGTCGAAAATCAAATGCGATCGCTGCGACATATTGGTTCTCATAACGATCAAAAAGATTTACGAAATATATACAAACGCACTTTTTCCCAATAATATCGAATCTTTATGTCAAAATAGCTTTCTCGTCTAGCTGTCCTAGCTTGTGGACAAATTTCTCTTGAGATTCTGATTGACTGACTAATAGGCGCGATCGCATATTGTTGAGAAAAGACTTTGTTATTATTGTATCTAGGATTGAAAGCGTGGAGCGCATCGAATGCTGTCAAAATCTGAGTCGGTCTTTGCCATTTCACGATCGCTGTCGGTTAATCGCAAAATAATTTTTTGAAATCTCTGACAGATAGAATAGTCGTATTCTCTAATATTTGCACATCCTCGAAGTCCCGATCGCCTGTTATCAGAAAGTCTGCATTGGCAGCGATCGCACAAGCGAGAAATTTGGCATCTTTGCGATCTCTAGGAAAGTCAACTTCGATATTGACTTCAATTAGCCTTGTAACGGTTTGGAGTAAATCAATCCATTCTTGCTGCACTTCTTCGCTTAACTTGAGTTTTCGCCGTTGTAAAACTTCATTGCCGCAGATACTAAGATATTCGTGTCAATAACTACTTTCATTGTCCATTTCTATATGCGTTAATTTCTGCTTCGATATCTGCGTCTGTAATTGTGCTGATTTCGGGTAGGGCTTGAGTCTTTTTAAATAAGGCTTTGAGCTTTTGGCTAATTGCGGCTCGGTCATATTCAGGTAAGACGATAATTTCTACGCGCTGTCCTGCCTGAAATGGTAAGTTTGAAAGGACAACTCGCTCTGGATTTTCTATGGTGATATAGGTCTTGTAGGTTTCCATTGGTTCTCACGGAGTTAAATAAATTTATTAATCCTATTGTATCAAGGCTTGAAAGGGGCGATCTCGGTGGATTTCTCTACCAACGGAGGGATTGAGTTGAACTAGCCAGATTTCACCTCTATTCATATTCGTAAAAGTCCTTGCCATCAAGGGCTGTTAGGGCTGTTAGTTCTGGATCGTTGGTGTAGTCGTCAACGGCAAGTAGGGCGGCAATTTTTAGTTGTTGGTTAATTTGGGTGCGGGTGGGTTTTGTTTGAGTTAGTAGTCTTTGTAAAAGTGTTTCTGCTATTTGGAAGCAGTCTGCTTGAGAGAGTTTGGGAATGGTTTGGAGGATTTCTGTAATTGTAATCATGGTGTTTCTCTCCTATTGTATCAAGGCTTGAAAGTGGAAAGAATTACTAAATCAAAAGGTTCTCAAATGGTTTATTATTCCAGCGATAGACATTGAAATCGCGGCGATCGACTGTCAATATGCGCCCACTGTTTAACTGCTCTGCTAAAACGACTAAGGAGGCATCTGCCATATCCATTGGGAGATCTGCGTATTTTTCCATGAGAACGATCATGCGATCGATGTGTGTTGGTTCAAGGTCGAATATTTGAAAGGCTCCTAAGACAAAGCTTTTTAGAAAGTTAGATTGGGCGGTGTGGCTGACTCTTGCGGCTAAAAAGTAACAGGTTTCGGTAATGACAGGGAATGTCGTAATCATTGGTTCTTGGATTGTTTCAAAGGCTCTTTGGGCTGCTAAATGGGCAGAATCGCGGCGATTGAAAAGTGCGACAAAGGCTCCTGTATCAACTATGATCATGCTTTTTGAGAATGTAGGATTTGACTACGGATTTGTAGTTAGTTGAGAGATCGGGTTCTCCTTCAATACATCCAACTAAGCCGAGTTCTGTAAATATTTGGAGGGGGCTTTTTTGTGTGGGTGCTTTATTGACTTGATACTGTGGTCGCGAAATTTCTTGCAGGATTAGCTGTGCTAGTTGGTCTTGTCTCTCTTTAGTTAGTTTAGTTGCTGCGGTAAAGGCTTGTTCGAGTAGGGTAGTCATGGTGTTTTTCTCCTATTGTATCAAGGCTTGAAAGCGTGGATCGTGGCGGATGTTGTCAAAATCTGAGTCGGTCTTTGCCATTTCGCGAGACTTCTCAGGATCGAGTTGAATTGCTTTTTGCAGGTTCTCTAAGGCAAGTTTGATCGTATTTAGCAGAGAATAAGCACAGGCTTTGTTGTAGTAAAATTTTGGCTCATCAGGTTTAATTTCTAATGCTTTGTCATAGGAATTGATCGCTTCTTCGTATTTGCCTAGATTAAATAGTGCAAAACCTCTATTGCTCCATGCTTCGTGGAAGTCAGGTTTGATTTCTAGGGCTCTGTCATAGGAGAGGATCGCTTCTTCGTATCTACTTAAACTATCCAACGCAGTACCACGGTTGTGCCATGTAAAGTAGAAATCAGGTTTGACTGCTAATGCCTTGTCATAGGAGGCAATTGCCTCTTCATATCGGTCTAGTTCACTTAGGACATCTCCACGATTGTCCCATGCATAGTGGAAGTTAGGTTGAATAGCCACTGCCTTGTCATAGGAGTCTAAGGCTTCTTCATATCTAAGTAATTGTCTTAGCGAATCGCCTCGGTTATTCCATGCATAGTGGAAGTTAGGTTTGATAGCTAATGCCTTATCATAGGAGGCTATTGCTTCTTCATATCTGCCTAATTCATCTAGTGAAATGCCTCGATTATTCAATGTATCATGATCGTCAGGTTTGATAGCTAATGCCTTATCATAGGAGGCAATTGCCTCTTCATATCTGCCCAGTTCACTTAGAGCATCTCCACGATTGTCCCATGCATAGCGATCATCAGATTTTATAGTTAATGCCCTATCATAGGAGGCAATTGCTTCTTTATATTTACCTAGTTCACTTAGAGCATCTCCGCGATTGTTCCATGCATAGTAAAAGTTCGGTTTGATAGCTAATGCCTTATCATAGGAGGCAATTGCCTCTTCATATCTACCTAGCTCAAATAGGGCAATGCCAAGGTTGTCCCAAGCTTCGTAGAAGTCAGGCTTGATTGCTAGTGCCTTGTCATAAGAGAATATTGCCTCTTCATATCTGTCTAGTTGTCTTAATATATCGCCTCGACTGTTCCAAGTATGAATATTGTTACCGATAAAATTCTTAACATAATCAAGATATTGCTCATTTTCTTTATTCTCAAATAATAATATGATTTCTTCAGGAATATCTTCTTGCTGTATACGATACCATTTAAAAGATTTAGCTATTACTTTTGTTCTTTCCACCTTATTATCTACGCTATCTACAAAAGAACCTTTTGCTTTCAAATACTGTAATTTATGCTCATCTATATCATAAAAAGTAATAGTACCAAATCCAGGAATGTATGAATCTCTTCTATCTTGCCTAACAAGTTTTGTAGAGGCTTTGTAGTAGTATAAAACTGTATTATTCTTGTTTTTGTCAACAGAAATGCAATCTGCTTCAAATCTTCTGAAAATAGAATTTTCTTGTATATTAAGACCTGTGATAGCCAACTTATCTTTCGAGTCTTCTGTGATACTATGTTTAATGTAAATCAAGCTGTATGACTCATCTCCAATGATGTTTTCAAACCAGTATCCTTCAATCGGAGTAATATCCTCACTGCAAAAAGAAGTATTAGATTCTTTGTGGATACTCTCTAAAAGTAGCTCTAACTTTTCGGAGTCACCAGCATAGTTTGGGTTTAGGCGTATAGTTTCAATGTAGTCAGCAACAGCGCCTGCAACATCACCTAACTCATATCTTGTAAGTGCCCTTACATAATAAGTACTCGCATTTTCAGGGTCAATATTAATTACTTTATCGTAGGAAGCTATCGCTTCTTCGTATCTTCCTAAATTAAATAGCGCAATGCCTCGGTTGTACCATGCTTCGTGGTAGTCAGGTTTGATTTCTAAGGCTCTGTCATAGGAGGCGATCGCTTCTTCGTATCTTCCTAAATTAAATAGCGTAACGCCTCGGTTGTACCATGCTTCGTGGTAGTCAGGTTTGATTTCTAAGGCTCTGTCATAGGAGGCGATCGCTTCTTCGTATCTTCCTAAATTAAATAGCGCAACGCCTCGGTTGTTCCATGCTTCGTGGTAGTCAGGTTTGATTTCTAAGGCTCTGTCATAGGAGGCGATCGCTTCTTCGTGTTCGTTTGCGGCAGCATGGATGAGTCCTTTCTCAACCCAAAGTTCTGATGTTCGCGTTGGATCTGAGCTTTCGTCAATATAGGATTTGATTTGGCATAGCTTGGCAATGCGTTGTTCCTTTGTTTGCTGCTGATATTCATCAAAGCTTCCGTCTGAAGCTAAATGAAAAGCCTCTTGATCGACTAGGGATTTTTCGGTGGAGATGTCATAGATATTTGACCGCCAATCGAAGAAGGCAGGGGCGCGGCGAATGAAATAGCGCAGGGCAAACTCTGGTAAAAGGAAGACAATACAAAATTTAAAATTATCGCGAAAGAGTTCCCGACTAAGGTTAAGATTTCCCAAAACGCGCGGAGCGCCTTTTCCTATACCACCATATATGGAACTTTTGCTTCTGAGACTAATATCATTCATTTCCCTATCTTCATAAGCAAAAATTGAATACTCTATCCCCCTGATAAAGAGAACATTGATTTGATTGCAGTTTGGCAAAGTAGCAACAAGATCGTAAAGATTATCAATAGACTCCTTCAATTCCAAAGACTCAATTGTTTTGCTAGGTAAGTCAGCGCAAACATGATTGACAATCTGGACACTTTGCACAGGAGAACAACGCACAAACAGCACTGAAAAACCATCTGTATGTCTCAGAGATTGCACTAGTGATTCATATTCCTCACCATAATCAAATAAAACAGGTTCAGGCATATCAATTACTCCCGATCGCCAGTCAAAGAAATCAGGAGCGCGACGGATAAAGTAGCGAAAGGTAAATTCGCGTATTAGAAAAACAAAACAGAATTTAAAATTATCGCGAAAGCGTTCACGGCTGAGGTTTAGATTCCCTAAAACACGTGGAACACCTTTCCAAGTTCCACCATATAAAGAACTCTGACTTCTAAAATTAACATCATTTTTTTCACGATCTTCATAGGCAAAAATAGAGTGTTCTATGCCCTTAATAAAGAGAACATTAATTTGATCGCGATTTGGTAAAGCAGCAACATGATCATAGAGATTATCAATCGATTCCTTTAATTCCAAAATCTCAATTGTTTTGCTAGGTAAGTCAGCCCGAACATCAGTAAGAATCTGATCGCCTTGCACAGGCGAACAACGCACAAACAGCAACGCAAATCCATCAGTACGCTTAAGCGATCGCACTAGTGATTGATATGCCTCATCAGCATCTAACGGTAAATCCTGCTCCCAGTCGATTTCTTCTGACTTCATCGTTTTGTTACTACTGCTCCTTCTTAGCTTTAGCTAACTCTGCTGACGCATCTTTAAACTGCTGAATACTTTTAATCAAGGGATGCACATCATACCAAGGCTGAAGTTCGCCCTCATCATCAAAATAGACATACTGCAACACACAGCGATTGAATAACAATTTACGATAGTCTTCAGCATTATCGATTTGTTTGTCACGAGCCACCTTTGCCAGTAGTTCCCATTCCTCTTGCTCCACCGTACGGCGATAGGTATCCTTTGCTTGCGTAATACTACGCTGGATCGCCTTGTCTGTAATTGGCAAAGCATCAATATAATCGATCGCTGATCGCATCAATAGCATCAAATTCCGTACATGACCACCACTCATCAAACAGAGTCTCTGTAACCCTTGCATACTGCCAAATATATCAGGAACTAAGTTAAGATCAGCTTTATTAATCCGCTTCGTAATGATTTCAATAATTTTAGCAATTCCCGCCTCATCGGTTTCTCCTTTAGGAGTCTGTACCATCACCATCGGCAAAATCTGCGGATCGCCATAAATATCGCGCAGATCAGACGCTCGACTCGAATAAACCATCGAAATCGGAATTGTATAAATAACATGGCAATTTAAACCCTGCAACTGTTGCGCCCGATCCAAAAAAATCTCATCGTGAATAGTACGCCCATGATCTTTGGGAATTGGGACAATTCGGTCAAGATTATCTGCGATCGCCACTAAATGAGTTTTGCCTTTAGGCAGTTTCCGCTTCGCATCATCAATAAATTCATTCAGGGCATTGAGCAAGGTAATCGTATGAGGATTTACCTTTTCACGAATCTTTTGTCGCTCCGAAGGAATCGCCCGAATGCTTGCTGTCAGCTTGGCAAATTGTGTAATCTGTGCCTCAACACTCAACTTCTCAAAGCTAATTTCTGTGAGTGCCAAATCCTTAAGATCATTCCAGCGATCGCGTAACCATCCAAGAATTGGTGTAGGGTCAGCATCTTTCAGCCCTTCTAGTAAATGCCTTGTACAAGACAGCAAAATATCCGTATATTCAGCATCTTCAGGATCGATGTCATCCTCATCCGCCGCAAAATAGACAACCAAACATCCTTTCTTTTCTAAATGATCCTTTAGCCGCAATAACTCTGTAGATTTACCACCCCCACGATGCCCCGTATATAACTGACAGACCATACGATCTGACCGCAAAATCTTATTCCCCAAGTCCACCAAAATATTGGTGTCACCTCGCACCTCTGCACAATCTACATAGGCAGGATCGCCCGCAGGCAATGGCTCAAACGGATCAAAAGAATTATAAATCTGAGTCAGCAGATCTTGAGACATGAGGTTAGATTGCAGGATGTTTTGACAGCATTATAGACCACCAGTTTAATTACTGGGCAAGTTAGCCATGCGATCGCAACTTTCAGCAATAGAACTAAACCAAGAACTCAAGTTCTTGGCTAAAAGCTCAAGTCCACTGAAGTGGACTAAATAATACTTCTCCGTAACCCGTTTCAACGGGTTTGAGCTTTTAGCCCGCACTTGAGTGCAGGCTATTGCTAAGCAAAAATCAGCGATCGCTCTGCTGCGATCACTTCACCGATGCGGTTCGTTACAAAACCTTGAGATTGAAAATAGGCGATCGCATCATCTGCTTTAGTTGGATCAACGACTACCGCCATGCCAATACCCATATTAAAAGTATTAAACATATCTAGTTCGGGAACTTCTCCCTCAGACTGGAGCCACTGAAACAGAGCAGGAATTTGCCAACTATTGCGGACAATTTGTACTGCTTGACCTTCACCGAGGCAACGCGGCAAGTTTTCGGGTAAACCGCCGCCTGTAATGTGTGCTAGTCCGTGAATACCGAAATTGGATTTGAGCGCCGCCAAAACTGGCTTGACATAAATCTGAGTAGGCGTGAGAAATATTTCAGCTAAAGTTAAATCCTGCGTATCAATTGAAATTTCTAACTTATCGCTCCAGCTATAGCCTTTGCTTTCGATAATCTTGCGGACAAGACTGAAGCCATTGCTATGCACACCTGAACTCGCCAAACCAATTACCACATCGCCAATATTTACCTGCGTGCCATTAAGCATTTCCGACTTTTCTGCGATCGCAACACAAAAGCCCGCCGCGTCATATTCGCCCACACCATAGAAACCTGGCATCTCCGCCGTTTCGCCACCAAGCAAAGCACAACCTGCCATCTGACAACCATCAGCAATGCCCTTAACCACTTCAGCGAGTTGATCGGGTTCGAGTTTGCCAGTGGCTAAATAATCTAAGAAAAATAAAGGTTCTGCGCCAGAGGTCAGCACATCATTCACGCACATCGCCACGAGATCGATGCCGATCGTGTCATGTTTATTGGCTGCCTGAGCAATCTTCAGTTTTGTGCCAACACCGTCTGTCCCTGAAACGAGAACGGGTTGCCGATAACCTGTGGGCAATTCAAAACAGCCACCAAAACCACCAAGATCGCCTAGTACGCCCAGACGATGGGTTCTTGCAACAGAATCGCGAATTTTTTCAACGAAGGTACGACCTGCTTCGATGTCTACACCCGCTTGACGATAATCCAAAACCTCTAACTCCCGATACTTTTTTGATTTGAAACATCTGCTCTAACACAGTGTTAGACACTTTGCACCCATTCTAATGACAATCTTTTTTGTGATCGCATACAGTCTTTTAGGTAAAGATTTATGAGGCTCTGATAAGGAATTCCCACTTCTTCAGATAGATTCTTGAAATAATCTACCACCTCCTCTTCAAGGCGAATCGTCATTTGCTTCTTTAATTTCTTAAAGTATGGATTTTGAACTGAGTCAGAAAAATCGTATTCATCTTTCATAAGGAAAACCTACGATATTGTTGAACCTCTTGCTTAGTTGCCTTACGGGCTGAAATAATCCTAATGATGCCATTTTCTTCTTTATAAACATGACACACAACTATAAGGCGAAGCGAACCGCTAATACCTAAGAGAATGTATCGTTCTTCGTCTAAAGAGTGGTCTGAGTCGTAGCGTAAGCGTGCATTTTCATCATAAAACACGGTTTGCGCTTCTTCAAACGAAATTCCATGCTTTCGTTCGTTGACAATAGCTTTTTGATCATCCCAGTCGAATGCTAACTCGCTCATGCCTACATTGTAACTACAAAGTAGTTTATAAGCAATCTATAAAGCCCAAAACTGGTTCGGCGGGCTTCGCCCGCCGAACCAGTTTTGGGCTTTATTAAATTTTCGTTCCTAATTACCCAATTCGTCAGCGCGACGGGTTGCGGCAAGCACGGCTTCAATCATGGCGGAACGCAAGCCTGCTTTTTCTAACTGGGTGATCGCAGCAATGGTTGTACCAGCGGGACTAGTGACTTGATCCTTTAACTGAGCAGGATGTAGCTTAGTTTCACTTAATAATTGTGCTGTCCCTAAAACTGTTTGGGTGGCAAGCTGCATCGCGATCGCTCTCGGCAATCCCGCCGCCACACCACCATCAGCCATTGCTTCAACCATGAGCGCAACGTAAGCGGGCCCAGAACCAGACAAACCCGTCACAGCATTCATCAGCGACTCGGCAACTTCGACAACCGTACCGACCGCTCCAAAAATTTTTCGCACAGCATCTAGCTGCGCTGTAGTTACTAATGCATTAGCTGCGATCGCAGTTACACCTGCACCTACCTGAGCTGGTGTATTTGGCATGGCTCGGATAATTGACTTAGAAGGAAACATCCCCTCTAACTGAGCCAAAGTTACACCAGCTAAAATTGACACAATACAAGGTGCAGGAGCATTTGCGAGTCCTATTGCCGCCGCATTTAGCGACTGTGGCTTAACCGCTAGCAGCATAATCTCTGCATCGGCAGCCACTAAATTATTTGGCGTAACTTGCACGCCATACTTTTTTTCTAAGAGCGCACGACGCTCTGGCATCGGGTCACTGACGCAGACATCGGATGGCAGGTAAATATTACTAGCGACAAGGCGAGACAAAATTGCCTCACCCATTACACCGCCACCGATAATACTGAGTTGAGCTTTCAAAGATTCACCAATAACCTAAATATTATTGAGCGAAACGGCTAACTGGAGCTTCAGATGCCCATGCTGGAGCAGGAGCTGCGGTAGGACGTACTACGCGAGGCTGAGGCATTGGTGCTTCGTTCAATACTGAAGATTGTGATGAAACTTGAACGCAGGAAGGTGCAAACAGGAAGATGCTATCGCCAATGCGTTCTTGATGACCATCAAGGGCATAAGTACCACCAGCAACAAAGTCAACTGCACGTTGAGCTTGATCGGGATCCATCATCGTCAAGTTCAGCACAACTGATTTGCGTTCACGCAATGCTTGGATTGCTTGAGGCATTTCTTCAAAGCTGCGAGGCTCCATCACCATTACTTGGGACAAACCATTTGCAGCGCCAGGCATACCAATTACATTGCTCATGTTTTCAGAAGTTGCTCTTAAAGCGGTGGGACGTTCACGGGTGCGGCGAGCTTGAGGCTCTTCAGGTTCTGGTGCGATCGCGCCATTATCTTCTTGATAAATGTCTTGGTATTCACGGCCAGAAGCTTCATCGTACTCATATTCGTACTCTTGAGCTTCAGACAGACCAACAAAATCCTTGAGCTTAGTAAAAATTCCCATCGTAATTAACTCCTAGTGTTTGCTCCTCAGTTTTGGCTTGGAAACCGAAACATCATACTTCTAGACTAGATGAGGAGTGCAATCTAATAAAGCAGTCTTAAACAATGTAAAGAGTTGCTTTGTCTAGTTGTGCTAAGTTGCCTTTTCTGTCCAAAACAGTATTGACAAAATATTTACTCGCAGACTGTAACCGATAACAGGCAAAAAAGCTAGATATGGTTACTAAATTTTTTTAATACGACAAAACACGACTTTTATTTGACAAAGCCTTGTAGCACATAGGGCTTAACTACTTAAGTAAACTAGTTACCTATGAAGAGTCCTTTTTGATATTTAACAAATTTTTAATAACTAGGTAAACTTGTTTGCTACTAAGGACTTAGCTAAATCAATTTGTTTTTTGCTAAGAGCGTCTATGTGAGTCTAAATGATGATAATTGCACAATGTGATATCACGATAAAAACTTAGTTTGACATTATCTTTCTAATAGTTTTTCGTATTAGTAATCACAAAAGACAAAAACCATAACTTCAAAATGGTTAGACATATCTTGAGTCAATACTGATTTTGGAATATCAGTATTTTTATTCTCAATTAGAGTGTTCTAGGATACAAAAATTACAGGAATTTATTGTACTGCCATCGGTAAATTCAAGCTGTGATTGTCAGGATTAGTGAAACCCTCAATGTAAATGAGAAAAACTGTTTGGCTTAGAACGCTAAACTTATAACAGGTTTATGCATATCTGGCAAGAAAATCTAATATTCGTTAAGGCTGAGTTTGCCAGCCCTAACAAATTGCTTGTACCTAAAATTATTGAGCAAAAATCTGGCTACCGACGCGAATGATCGAAGCACCTGCTTTGACCGCGATCGCATAGTCCGCCGACATCCCCATTGAGAGTTCTTGAATATTATGCCAACCGAGCGATCGCAGTCTTTCGGCCAAGTTAGCCACGCGATGAAATACTTCATAGGCTTGAGAATCGTCTAAGCCAAGTGGCAATATCGTCATCAGTCCCACGATATTAAGATTTCGGAGTTTTTCTAGCTTGGGTAAATCAGCTAAGAGTTCTGATTCTGACCAGCCAGACTTACTGGGATCATGAGCTAGCTTGACTTGTAGTAAAAGCTTAGGTGATTTATTCAGTTCGGGAATGAGGCGATCGCATTGCTCCGCAAGACTAAGCCGATCAATAGAATGTATCCAGTCAAATTGCGAGATCGCAGCTCTTGCCTTGTTACTTTGCAAGGAACCAATCATGTGCCAAGTGATATCGGTTAAATCCGCTAATTCTTCTTGCTTAATTTTTGCATCCTGTACCCGTGATTCTGCAAAGTCGCGTACATCTGCGGCATAGGCTGCGCGTATTGCCTCAGTAGTCGTATATTTGCTGACAACAACGAGTTTTACCTGCGGCGGAATTTTGGCACGAATTTGATTTAGGCGTTTTGCGATTATTTGACAGAGCGAATCAGGATTGACTTCAGACATGAAATGTAGTTGTCAAGTTTGGAGTGCGGATTTTGCTAAACTACTATAACCTGAATATTTCTTAATACTCTTTTCGCCAGAATTTCCCAATGCGTATCTCCCTTAATTGGCTCCGTGAACTTGTAAACTGCGATCTCTCGCCGCAAGAGCTAGATGAAAAACTAACGATGGCAGGCTTTGAGGTCGAGTCAATAGAAGATCGCAGGACATGGGCTGAAGGAGTTGTGGTTGGTCATATCCTTACGGCTGAGCGACACCCCAATGCCGATAAATTACAGGTATGTAAAGTAGACATCGGCGCACCTGAGCCTTTACAAATCGTCTGTGGGGCGGCAAATGCTAGACAGGGTTTGTTTGTACCTGTAGCCACGATTGGTACTTATTTGCCAACGGTTGATCTGAAATTGCGTCCCACTAAGTTACGTGGCGAGCGTTCTGAGGGAATGATTTGTTCACTTGCAGAAATTGGGCTAGCTAAAGAATCAAGCGGTATCCATGAATTTCCTGAAGGCGTGACCGTTGGGTCAGATGTGCGTCCATTGCTGGGACTCGATGATGCGATCCTTGATGTGACTTCAACAGCTAACCGTGCCGATGCCCTGAGTATGGTGGGGATCGCCCGTGAAGTAGCGGCTTTGCTTGGTAAAGAAGTGCGTTTGCCCTTAGCAACTTCAGATTCTCAGCCAAAAGCGGCTAATTGGGTAACGGTAGAAGAGCCTAAATCCTGTCCTGCCTACGTTGGGACATTGATTAAGGGCGTAAAAGTTGCACCTTCGCCTGATTGGTTGAAGCGTCGTGTTGAAGCCGCAGGAATGCGCTCTATCAGCAATATTGTCGATATTACCAATTACATTTTGTTGGAATGGGGACAGCCGCTCCATGCCTTTGATACAGATACTTTGGCACATGGCTTCAAAATTGGCGTGCGCTTTGCAAAAGCTGGTGAAAAAATTAAAACCCTGGACGAAGCCGATCGCAGTCTCACCACACAAAATTTGTTGATCACGTCAGGAGATAAACCGATCGCAATCGCAGGTGTGATGGGTGGTGCAGAAACTGAAGTTTCTGAAAAAACTATAAATATTGTTTTAGAAGCAGCTCTATTCACGCAAGTCACCACAAGGCGATCGGCTCGTGCTCAAGGGCTTCGCACCGAAGCATCGGCACGCTATGAACGCGGCGTTAATCAAGCTGCGATCGAATCTGCCTCGGCAAAAGCGGTGCAGATGATTATGGAGATGGCTGGTGGTGAAGTCGTAGAACAGAGCATCGTGGATGCACGATCCAAGGAAGTTCGCGTGATTGATTTGCGATTAACTAAGGTGTGGCAAGTCCTTGGTGAAGTCGATCGCGACGATGATGACGCATTAGCTTTACTTTCTGAATCTGAAGTCGAACAAACTCTCAAAGTACTGTCCTTTGAGCTGGTAAAGCAACCGATCGAAGAAGGCAGCTATGCTACATGGAAAGTAACTGTCCCTCCCTATCGTTATGCCGACATTGAGCGCGAAATCGACTTAGTGGAAGAAATTGCGCGGATCTACGGCTACGATAAATTTGTGGAAACACTACCTGCGCGAACTGAGTTTGGGTTCCTTTCCGCCGATCAAGAAGGTGGTCGGATGATTCGAGCCGCCTTTCGTGCTGTCGGCTTGAACGAAGTAATGCATATGTCCCTATGCAGTCCTGCTGAATCGCATCAGGTGAAAATCAACAATCCTGTAGCAATCGAATATGGCGCTTTGCGTGGTGATTTACTTACTAATCTGATTGAGTCATGTGCTTTCAATATTAATCAGGGCAATGGAATCCTGAATGGTTTTGAAATTGGTCGCGTGTTCTGGCTCGATGAAGCTGGTACTGATGAAACCGATCGCATTGCAGGTATTTTCGGCGGCGACCCGACCGTCGGCACTTGGCAGCATGAATCCAAGCCCATGAATTTCTACGAAGCAAAAGGCTTGCTGGATTCTGTCTTCCACAATCTCTGCGTCTCAGTCGAGTATCAACCCGATCAAAAAGATACAAGATTGCATCAAGGACGAACTGCATCGCTATGGATCTCAGGTGAACGCCTCGGTACATTCGGTCAGTTACATCCCCAGCTACGCGCCGAAAAAGAACTCCCTGATGAAATTTATGCCTTCGAGCTAGATTTCTACACATTGCTTGATGCGATGATGAAAAAGTCAATTCCTACTTTCCATCCTTTCTCTACTTACCCCAGCAGCGATCGCGATATTGCCTTTTTCGCGCCATTGAAGTTCACCGTTGCCGATATTCAGCGATCGATTACCCATGTGGGCGGCGAGTTGCTAGATTCTGTAACTCTCTTCGATCAATACATCGGTAAAGGCGTTCCTGAAGGTTCTCGCAGTCTTGCCTTTAGACTAGTTTATCGAGCTAGCGATCGCACGCTCACTGATGCCGACATTAATCCTATCCATCAGAAAGTCCGCGATTTACTCGAAGAGAAGTTTCAAGCAACATTGAGAAGTTAGTTTTTTGTTAAAACGATTGGCTTAAATTAAAGAGCAAGGGCAATTTATGAATTGACCTTGCTCTTTGATTTTGTCTGTGGTCGATAAGACGTTTTACAAAAGGCGGCAATAACGCGATCGCCTGTTTTGTAAGAATGAGTAATCTCTAATTTCTCCCAGACTTTAGGTTGGGTAATTTGGATAAAGGCGACGAGTACCTCATTAGGGAAAATGACATTTTCGCGATCAAATTCCTGCGGGAAATGACGCTGATATCCAGATGCTAATAGAACATCTGCGATCGCATTTTCAAAGGCTTGTTCAGAGGTTCTATTCATGGAAATCTATGATTATCCCTTGAAAAATACTGAAGGGGAGAGATTGAAAAAGTTAGCAAGTTTTTCGATATGTTCTACTGTGAACTTACGCTTGCCATTAAGGATTGCTGACACAATGGATTCTGTTTTGAAAATTGGAACTAGGTCTTTTTGTTGAAGGTTAAACTCATGGATTAGTGCCTTGAGTAACTCAACGCCGCTTAAATCGGGGATGGATACATACTTTTCTTCGTATTCATAAATAAGCATCCCTAGAATATTAATGTAGTCTTGTTCTTCTGGTGTTATTTCGTCAGCATCGACTATGCGATCGATCACTCTTTGAACTGCAAGTAAGTCCTTTTCTGATTTGATTGGTCGTGGTGGAAATGTTTGTAGAAGTTGGATGTAATTATTTGGTTCGGCTGTAATCATAAATTTTAATTTTTGGTTGATAGCTAATTGTTTTATTCGTACCAGTCATCTTTTTTCCAGTCGTTTCTGTCATATTCGGCATGAGTAAGAATATTGCGAATAAAAATCTTTTGGTACTTATAATCAATGAATGCGATTAAACGGTATTTATTGCCTCCGATATTAAAGACTGTCAGATTTTTTACTTGATCGGCTGAGGCAAAAACTTCACGCACTTCGATAAAGTTTTGCCATTTGGCAGTAATAGCGATTTTATGCCAGAGGAGTAAACTCGGTTTTGAGTCTGGATGCTTTGCCCAAAATTCAATAAGGCGCGATCGCGTGATGATGGGCATAGATAAAATCTTAGCAGATTGCGAAGTTAGCTAAAAGGGTGAGGATGTCAAAATCTAGAATAAGGTAAGACACTATTTTAGTTTTTCGCTAAAATCTAAAATAAGCACCATTGGTATTTTAGTTTTTTGAGATCGAGGTCTTTTGATTGATGACGCTGATATCTAGATGCTAATAAAACATCGTCGATCGCATTTTTAAAGGCTTGTTCAGAAATTCGTAATGTGGCAGCTACTTCCGAGTATGCAAAGTTTACCCACTCTGATGAATATAGCGATCGATGTTCTACCTTAACGCATTGACACATTCTATGAATCTCCTGTGTCGATCCATTGACAGTAATTTTGCACCTACCACTCTGTACTTCCTACAAATATAGTCTCTCCACTGCTGAGACTGGTATTTGCACAAGCATCAGCGATCGCCTTTGCAAAATCAGCAACAGTTGGTAATGTACCTGCTTGTTCGCGCCGTTCATTGATAAATCCTCGATTTGCTCGTTCCATTAATTTTGGCGTGATTGTACCTTCGATTAAATCTCCACTAACGACCACCAAACTAATTCCTTTATCAGTGAGTTTGGGAATGCGATCGCGCAGTGCCTGTTCACCTGCATATTTACTTGCAGCAACGTTTTCGTAGATGGCACTTACAGGCTTTTGTCCATAAAAATGCGCTAAGTGACTAGTCACAAACACAATTCGCCCACCATCTTTCATCAAGGGAACAGCTAGATCGGCTAGTCGCTCTTGTGCCTTGAGGTTAAGATCCATCGCATAATCTGCGGATTTATCCTTTTCCATGCCACCACTGGCATTCAGTACTAGTAAGTCCAATTTCGTCAAGTCATTGGCAATGTTCTGCATCATTTTGCCAACCTCCTCTTCATTAGTGATATCTGCCTGCACAAGAACTGCCCGTTGACCAGTTGCCACCACATTCGCAGCAATTTCCTCTGCTCTATGCGCTTTGCTGCGGTAGTTGATGATGATATCGGCTCCCCGCTCAGCCAACTGTTGAGCAACAGCTGCACCAATGCCTCTCGATGCACCAGTGATTAAAGCTATCTTTCCTTTTAAATCAAGCACGATGCAGCTTTACTCCTACGAATTTAAACTTTGTCTAGCTTCAACGATAAAACAGTCGCTTACCAAAGTAAAGTAGAGCGAAATACACTCATGCTTTTGTATGATGCTAATTGATGAGATGTTCTCAATGCTTTCTGGTCATTGGATTTACGAGTGAACGTACATTATACACAAGCTTTCCAGACAATATACATTTAGTCAGAATTATTGGTCTATTCTGAAGCTTTAGGTGATAGAGGCGCAACGTACATCCTTGACATTCAGTGTGTAATAATAGAGAAAAAACGCTAAAAACTTTGAGCTAAGTGTCCCAATCCTATGACATACATTGCTGAAGCGCTCAATACAGGGGTCATGAGAAATCCAGCCTGTACTTCACCTGACACTATGGTGATTGAGGCAATGACTGCTATGAGTAGGATAAGTGAGGCTCATGCAAATTGTATTGTCGTTGTAGAGCAGGAACAGGTGGTCGGGCTCTTAACAGAACGAGATATGTTGCGCCTAGCCGTACAGCAGCTTCCATTAGAGCATCTAACGCTACGACAAGTATTGAAACACCCGCCCGTAACCATCAGAGAATCAGCATTAAACGATCTGAGCACTGTGCTTAATCTCTTCGAGCAACTCCAAGTCAGCCACTTACCCATCGTAGATGATAGCGATCGGCTGGTAGGACTGATCAGTAATTCCAGTCTTCATCAAATATTAAGTTCCATTGCTCTCCAACAGGCAAAAGAACAAGAACAGTCACAAACGGAATTATTCCGCCAGCAATCCGAAGCAAGGCTTCGGGCTAGTGAACAGCGCTATGTGTCCTTATTAGCAGCATCTCCTGTAGGTATTATTCATACTGATCTAGAGGGGATTTGTACATACGCTAATGAACGCTACTGCGAGATTGTTGGGGTTGAGCCAGCCAAACTCATCGGGCAACTTTGGTTTCAGGGACATACCCCTGACAATTTGGAGCGCATTAATCAAGAATTTGAGCTATCCTTGCGCGAAAACCGTCCTTTTCAACTTGAATATAGTATCCAACGTTCAGATGGAGCAGAAGTTTGGGTTTATGGACAGGCGGTTGTAGAGTATGATGCTGAAGGGGAAAAGATCGGCTATATTGGCACGGCTACGGATATTACCGATCGCAAGCTAGCCGAATCCCTTCTCGCCAGCCAACACAAGATTCTCGAACGGATTGCTAAAGCTGAACCACTGTCGGACATTTTCGAGGCATTGCTCCAAACAATGGAATCCTACCTCACAGGAGCAATCTGTTCGATTACGCTTTGCCTCGATGGTCAATTACGCCATGTGGCAGCACCAAGTCTACCTCAAAATTATGCATCGGCTTTAGCAGGAGCCGATTTACCGATCGCGGAAGGAGTCGGTAGCTGTGGGACAGCAGCTTTTCGACGTGAGTTAGTTATTGTTTCCGATATCGAGAATGACCCCTTATGGCGGAATTACAAATCCTTTGTACAAGACCATGGTTTGCAAGCCTGTACGTCGATCCCAATTTTTGCTAGCGATCAGACTGTATTGGGTGTGTTTGGCATTTACTATCGCGAGAAAAAAGCACCGCAATCCCAAGAACTAGAATGGATTGCTCAGGCAGCAAATATTGCAGGCATTGCGATCGAGCGCCAGCTAGCAACGCAAGTCCTAACCCAGCTCAATGAAGATCTAGAAATTCGAGTTGTAGAACGGACAGCGGCTTTACAAATGAGCGAAGAGCGTTGGCAATTGGCGCTCAAAGGATCGAATGCTGGTATTTGGGATTGGGATATCGCAGGGAATAAGAAGTTTTTTTCCACTCGCTGGAAAGAGATGCGGGGCTTTGCTGAGGACGAGATTAGTGATTTGGTTGATGAATGTAAGAGTCGGGTTCACCCTGATGACTACGATCGCATCTTTGCCCAACTTAATGCCCATCTTGCAGGAGAGACAGAATTTAGTGAATTAGAATATCGGACACGTTGCAAAGATGGTTCCTATATTTGGATACTCGATCGGGGACAAGCTTTACGAGATGAGACAGGACGAGCCATTCGCATGATTGGCTCTGATACAAATATTACAGCGCGTAAACAGGCCGAAATTGCACTCCAAGAAAGTGAACGGCGGTATTCAAGCTTGGCTGCTGCTGCACCTGTAGCAATTTTTCGATTTGATGTACAGCTCAATTGCACCTATGTGAATCATCGTTGGTGCGAAATGACGGGTCGCTCTGTGGAATCGGCTTTAGGGCGAGGGTGGATCAAGGCCTTGCATCCAGCCGATCGCGATCATACTCTTGAAGAATTGAATTACCTGCATGAAAATGCTTCTCCAGATTCTCATTTTCTAAAAACTGGAGAGGGACGGCATTTACGACCAGATGGCACGATCAATTGGTTTTATTCTCAAGTTGTTCAAGAGTTCGATGACTCGGGTAATCTAATCGGCTTTGTCGGCACGCTGACAGATATTACGGAACTCAAAACAGCAGAAATCGCCTTACAAGAAAGCGAAACAAAGTTTCAACGGATCACAGAAAGTCTACCTGGAATGGTTTATCGCTATATCTTACATTCCGATGGTAGCGATGAATGCACCTATGTGAGTCCTCAAGTTCGGCACATTTTTGAACTTGAACCAGACATTGTGCTCCAGAGTGTTAGCCATCTATGGGAGAGAGTTCACCCAGATGACATTCCTATAACACTAGAAGAAGTAAAAGTTTCGGCTGAATCTTTGAAACCATTCTTCGTTGAAGAAAGGTTGATTCTCCCCCAAGCAGGGCTAAAATGGGTACAAGTTATTGCTCGTCCTGAAAGACATAAAAATGGTGATATCGTTTGGGATGGAGTCGTTATAGATATTACCGATCGCAAAAAATTAGAACAAGAACAAACAAAACTTACGACAATACTTGAAGCAACGCCAGACTATATCGGGATGATCAATGCCCAAGGTGAGATTTTGTGGCACAACAAGCAACTCCGCAAACTCCGTCCCGAAATCGGCGATCCTAAAGATCATCGCATTGTTACTGAATGTCATCCAGATTGGGTCAATAAAATTATATCTGAACAGGCTCTACCCATAGCGATTCAGGAAGGTAGTTGGTCTGGAGAATTAGCACTGTTGGATGGAAAAGGGGGAGAAATTCCTGTTTCCCAAGTGATTATTGCTCACAAATCAGCCGATGGCATCGTCGAAAATTTCTCTACCATTATGAGAGATATAAGCGCCCGCAAGCAAGCAGAAGCCCAACTCCAGCGTGCCTATGAAGAACTCATCCGCGCAACTCGTATGAAAGATGAGTTTCTCGCCAACATGAGTCATGAACTCCGCACGCCTCTCAATGCCATTTTAGGTATGTCTGAGGCATTGCAAGAAATGGTATTTGGCACATTAAATGATAAGCAAATCAGATTTCTAAAAACAATTGAAGACAGTGGCAATCATCTCCTAAGCTTGATTAACGACATTCTAGATGTTGCCAAAATTGAATCTGGACAAATAGAGCTGGATTTTCAGCCAACAGTTATCAGCTCTTTATGCAACTCTAGCATGGCATTTATTAAACAGCAGGCTCTGAAAAAAAGCATTCAGATCAGGACGAACATTCCAACCCAACTCCCAACACTGTTAATTGATGAACGTCGTATCCTGCAAGTTCTAATTAATTTACTAAACAATGCGGTTAAATTCACGCCAGCAGGTGGACGTATTACTTTGGAGGCAAGCTATCACCAGCAACATGTAAATCCAGAATCATCAAATTTTCAAGATACATCGAATGAGCACCATAATCGTCTTGTAAGCGAACAAGCACCAATTACATTATCAACTAGAAGCTATATCAAAATAGCCATTACTGATACTGGAATTGGTATTGCTTCAGAAGATATAGCTCGGATCTTTCAACCCTTTATCCAAATTGATAGTGCCCTCAATCGGCAATATACAGGAACGGGATTAGGATTAGCTTTAGTCAAAGAGATTACGGAACTGCATGGAGGTGTGGTTAACTTAACGAGTGAAGTCGGGGTTGGCAGTTGTTTTAGCATCGAACTTCCTTGTGATATTGTTGCGCCTATACCAGATCTAACTAGAACTCCTAATCAAGCATCCCAACCACAACCATCTAGCCCCAGCAAAACAGAAGTATCACATCTCATCTTACTTGCGGAAGATCATGAAGCCAATATCAGCACAATTGTGGGCTACCTAGAAATCTATGGTTATCGATTCATTATTGCTAATAATGGACTTGAAGCGATCGTATTGGCAAAATCCGAACATCCCGACCTGATTTTGATGGATATTCAAATGCCCATAATGGATGGACTCGAAGCTATTCAACAAATCCGTCAAGATTCACAGTTGCAAAATACTCCTATCATTGCTTTAACTGCTTTGGCGATGGATGGTGATGAAGAACGTTGCCTATCTGCTGGAGCTAATAGTTATGTCAGTAAACCCCTAAAACTCAAACAATTAAATGAGTTAGTTCGACAATTAATTGATATCAGTAAACTGGCTACTAAAGACTGATCTAACCCTTGTTTGGAGATGGCTGCCGAAAGATGCTGATCTTTTGATTGAGTATAGTTTGGTTTTTAATTCACAAAAGTGTGATGACACTTCTGTGAATCGGTATTAAAATCAACTTTTTTGAGAGCGATCGCCATGAAAATATATCCACGAATTGAGTTAGATATCACGATTAAGGATTTAAGTGTAGGCCTGATTTCTTCCTTCTCATCGCCTGAGAGATCAAAAATAATTACTCAGATTCAATCCTATTGGCATACACCAAAAGAAGTTCTAGTTACACTGTGCGTTAGAACTTCCTTTGATCTACTACTACAAGCATTATGCTTACCTGCTGGCTCTGAAATTATGATGAGCGCAGTGAACATAGCTCACATGGAAGAGATTGTCAAAAAGCATCATTGTATTCCTGTTCCCATAGATATTGACTTAGAGACACTTGTACCCTCTTTAGAGTTGCTCAAAAGCTCTATTTCTAATCAAAGCAGGATATTTGTCGTTGCCCAACTATTTGGCGCGATCGTACAACTCGATCCTTATGTAGAAATATGCAAGAGCCATAATATCTTGCTTGTGGAAGACTGTGCTCAAGCATTCGACGGTCTGCGTTATATTGGACATCCTCATGCTGATATCAGTCTTTTCAGTTTTGGCCCAATCAAATCCTGTACAGCTTTAGGTGGTTCCATCACCATAGTTCAAGAGCCAAATTTAGCCCAGAAAATGCGAGATATTGAGCAAACCTATCTTGTCAAGACTGATTTTTGGTTCTTGAAAAGATTACTTAAATATCTCTGCCTTAAAGTTCTCTCTACTCCTACGATCTTTGGGATTCTTATCGCTTGTTTAAATTTACTGAAATTAGATGCAAATAATTTTATTAGTATGCTAACCCGTGGGTTTGGGAAAGGCGACATCCAGACTCAATTGCGATATCGTCCGCCCAATAGGATGCTTAGGCTTTTGCTCCATAGGCTAGAGCTGCTTGATCAGACCTATTACGATCGCCGAAAGCAGTCAGCTCTTGTCTTTTTTGATTTATTAAAGAAGACAGACGCTAATCTTGGTAATGGTGCAATGCAGCATTCGTACTGGGTCGTTCCTTTGATGACAGAAAATCCAGAGATGCTAATGCAGAAATTGAGGGAAGCAGGATTTGACTCGACTACAGGAACAACAAGTTTGAAATCTCTAGCAGAGGAATCATCCTTTGCGACTAAGTTAATGCGTAGCATCCTTTACTTACCGATATATCCTGCTGTCCCATTGCAAGAAGTGGCTCGCCTTGCCCAATCAATCAATGATAGTGCTTCGTAGAAATTTGTCCAACCATCTCAGCTCGCGATGAAACCTTAAGCTTACGGAACATTCGCTTCAAAGCTTGCTTGACCGAATTTTCTGTAATCCAAAGCTCAATCCCAATTTGGGCATTTGTTCGACCAAGAGCAACCAGTTCCGCAATTTGTAACTCGCGAGGGGTTAAGCGATCGCTACTCAGAGATTGACGCTGAGATGTATTTGTTGCCATCCAAGCTGATATATGCAAACAGATCGCGCTCAAATCAGCTAAATTTTGCATGTCAAAGCTAGTCATGGACTTCTCACGGGTGCAACCAACTACACCCACTAACTGACCACTATTGACAATTGGGCCTGCCATAACATGCCAATGATCGGGGCGGGGACAAATTAATGTCCAGACTTTGGGTGTTACAACTAAACCTTCATGAACTGGAGAATGTCGCTCGACGAGATATCGGGCAATGGGATTATGCTCAACCGATAGCGCCACATTCAATATTTTCTGAAAATCGCGATTGCCCAAGTGTAATTGGTCAAAGAAAAAAATCGCCGATCGCTTAGCTGCAAAATATTCACCAATAGTCGGTGCAACCTGCGATCGCAAATTGTGTCGATCCTGCGATTGGTTAATTGCTTCAAAGATCAGCTTTAAGGGACTTGTCATAGCGCAAACTTTTGAACGAAGTGTACCCGATCGAGGTCTAGAGAAATTAATGTACTCAGCTTAATATTACTCTCGTTCTCCCTAACGGATGAAAATGAGCGTAACAATGACACAGGAATCTATCTTCAGTCCCTTCTTTGCAACCATATTCCTCACAATTTTAGTGTGGGTGTACATGTATATTCGCCGCATCAATTTCATTGTGAGCAAAAAGCTAACTCCCAAAGAGCTTACACCAATTTCCCTCACTCAGTTATCGCCTCCAGCGGTATCCAATCCATCGGACAACTTCAAAAATTTATTTGAGCTTCCAATCATTTTTTATGCACTTGTTCTCTATCTCTTCACCACCAGACAGGTAGATCCAATATATGTCAATGCGGCATGGATTTTCTTTGGGTTCCGCACCTTGCACAGCCTTGTCCACTGTACATTCAATCTGATTATGCTGCGATTTTATCTCTATTTGATTTCAGCGATCGCCCTATGGTTTATGACAATTCGTGCGTTCCTAATGTATCGGTATTTAGACTATTCGGGATGACAAGTTACTAACCTCTGTTGTAAATCTGGCTGTGTAGAAATGTAGTCTTGTAGCCATTGACAAGCAAGTTCTTGCAACTTGTCTAAATCTAAGTCCCATATTTTTAGAGTTTCGTCAAAGCTAGCTGAAACAAGTTGTTTACCATCAGGCGAAAATGAAATACTTGTAACTCCATTATTATGACCTTTGATAGTTTGTAATTCTTTGCCATCAAGACTCCATATCTTTATAGTTCCGTCAAAACTGCTAGAAGCAATTTGCTTTCCATCAGCCGAAAATGCAACGCTATAAACTACACTACTATGCCCTTTAAAAGTCTTTAATTCAGTTCCATCTATATCCCAAACTTTAACTGTATTATCCCAACTTCCTGAGACAAGATATTTCCCATTAGGCGAAAACGACACACTTCTATTTCCATTGCTATGCCCTTTGAGAGTTTGTAATTCTTTTCCATCTGCACTCCATATCTTTATTGTTTGATCGCCACTAGCAGAGGCGATTTGTTTGCCATCGGGAGAAAATGCGACGCAAAACACTGAACTAGTATGCCCTTCAAGAGTTATTACTTCACAGCTATCCATGCTCCATACCTTAATAGTGTTATCCTTGCCAGCAGAAGCAATTTGCTTGCCATTTGGTGAAAATGCAACACTATTAACCCAACTACTATGTCCTTCAAAAGTTTTTAATTCCTTTCCTTCAATACTCCATAGCTTTACAGTATTGTCAGCACTAGCAGACACAAGATATTTACCGTTAGGTGAAAATGCAATACTAGAGACCCAATTTTCATGCCCTTCAAATGTATGTAATTCTTTCCCATCTCTACTCCATAGCTTTACAGTATGATCATCGCTCCCAGAAGCGATGATCATACTGTCAGGTGAAAATACAACGCTAGTAACATCTTTTTTATGTCCTTTAAGGGTTTGCCAATTCTTATCGACAATACTCCAAATTTTAATGGTTTTATCCCAACTTCCAGAGGCTATTTGCCGATCATCAGGAGAAAAGGCAATGCTAAAGATTCCACCACTATGACCTTTCAGAACTTGTAATTCTTCTCCATCTATATTCCATATCTTTATGTCTCCATCTTTACTAGAAGATGCAATTTGCTGACCATCATGAGAAAAAACAACACTAAAGACTATATTTTTATGACCTTTAAGAGTTAATAAATTTTTTCCCTCAATACTCCATATCTTTATAGTCTTGTCTTTGCTAGCGGATGCAACGTGCTTGCCATCTGGTGAAAATGCAACACTATAAACTGAACTATTATGACCATTGAGAGTTAGTATTTCTTTACCCTCAATACTCCACAGTTTTACTGTCCCATCATCGCTAGCAGAAGCAATTTGTTCGCCATTTGGTGAGAATGTAACACTATAAACTGAATTATTATGACCTTTGAAGGTCAGTAGTTCTTCACCCTTAACACTCCATATCTTTACTGTGCCATCGCCGCTAGCAGAAGCAATTTGTTCGCAATTTGGTGAAAAAGCTACACTATAAACTGAATTATTATGACCTTTAAGAGTTAGTAATTCTTCACCCTTAACACTCCATATCTTTACTGTCCCATCATCGCTAGCAGAAGCAATTTGTAATCCATCTGGAGAAAATACTACACTTCTTACTTCGCTACCATGTCCAATGAGAGTTTGCATTTCTTTCCCATAGATACTCCATATTTTTACTGTCTTATCTCCACTTGCAGAGGCAATTTGTGATCCATCTGGTGAAAATGCGACATTATTGACAGCATTATTATGTCCATGCAAGCGATTTTTTTCTCTCATACCATATATAACTTCTCGCATTGCAGCAATGACATGACTTTTGGTATCGATAGAAACTATCTTGTTCGTTTTTAGCCTATTTGCAGTTTCTACAGCTTCCACTAATGCTTCAAGTTGAAGATTGTTATTGAACAAAGACTGTATTTTATAACTTGATGAGACAAATTCAGACTCTTGTAAAGATAAACTCAGCTGATCTACAGTTTCCCTCAATGCCTCCTTCGTCTCCGCTAACTCCTGCTGCAACTTCACCATCTCAGGTGATTGGGACGCACGAATAAAGTCCGCTAGATAATCATGCACCAACTGATACCTATCCAAAGGAGACTCAGGAATCAACACCACCAACCCCGATCGCACAAAAATCTCCAACACCAAATCCAACGCTGATGTATCTCCCTGCATCTCAGCCAGCAAATCATGCAAATCCTTTTCTAGCTCCACGCGAGTCTTTAACGGACGAGTTCCCCGCTCATCGGTCATCATAAACAGCAAGAATTTAGCCAAGCGCTCATTCTCTTCACCACAATCAACAATCACATCATTCAAATAACGCTCCACCAATATCGCCTTCGGATTCGTCCCCAATTGCCGATATTGCTCCAAAGTCTTAATTCCCTCCTGCTGCAACTGCGCTCCAATCACCTGAAGCTCGATCGGACGCACCTCGCCTAGCTCATCCTTGAGATCATCAGCGATCGCCCCAATCAACTCAGGCTCCAAATAAAACCGCGACTTCTCCGTCAGTGTATGAATCAGCGACTTAGCCGCCTCCACCTTGAGATTGCCTACCCGATACAACACATTCTTACTGAGAATATCTTGATCGATCGCCGCCATGCTCTCAATCTGGTTACACTCCAGCAAATAATGCAGATAGTCCTCCCGCAACGACAAAAACACCTTCAGCGAAGATAGATTTTGCGAATCATTCAGCAAACTTCCAATAAACTCAAAAAAGCGCCACCGCTCAGTTGGTTGATTGTAATAAACAAAAAAGAACTCCTCAAATTGATCGAAAATCAAGACCAGACGTTTATTTTGCGCTTCTTTTTCTCGCAGTTTCAAGATGATTCCCTCACCCCCAGCCCCTCTCCCAGAGGGCGAGGGGAGCAAAGAATCCGTCTCACCCTCTCCCAGAGGGCGAGGGGGCTGGGGGGTGAGGGTCTTCAAAGCCTTCTCCAACTCCTCTTCCCAATTCGTATAAACCCGCATGGCGATCGCGCAAACATCCCTCCCCTCAAACGCAGTATGCTCCAACTGCGGAATCAATCCCGCATTTACCAGCGAACTCTTACCCACACCCGACTTGCCATACAGCACGATCAGCTTATAACTCGGCTTAGCAATCCGCGTAATCAACTCATCAAGATCATGCTTGCGTCCCGAAGCCTCAATTTCTGTCGCCACATCAGTTTGCGATTTGCCAACCGACTTCTTACCCTGCAATCTCCCCGCACCGATAAAGGCACGATATCCATACTGTTGCTCAACCGCAAATTGTTCCTGCTTCGTGACATAGGCTTCGAGATATTGCTTTTGTTTGGTGTAAAGCGATCGCAGTTCTGTTAAAAGTTTGATATAAATCTGTGGATGTCCAGTATCTCCTAACTCCTTTGCTTCAAGAAGTAATTTCAATCCCTCATGATTATTTTTGAGTTGAATTTCTGCTTGAGCAATGATAAATAGATATAAATTGCGCCATTTTTGATAATCCTGAGGAGATTGATCCAAGAAAGAAAGTGCCATTTTTCCGTGATTTCTGGCAGTTTCCCATTCTTGTTTTTGGAGTGCGACCTCGGCTAGATATCGATAGTCTAACGAGAGATGATAAGGTTCATGAAACTGCTGATGTAAAGGTAAAGCTTTTTGGACAAATGCCTCAACTGCATCCCAATCAGACATACGATAAGCCGTAACGAAAAGGCGAATAATGATATTAGCTACAAAATCGGAACGGTTTATCTTTTCAAAAAATTCAATAGCAGATTGAAAGCCTGCCATCGCTAATTCCCAATTAGGCGCACGATATTTCTCAGCATCAGCAATTGTGTAATTTACTTGTCCAATTTGATTGATTAATAGACCACAGCGCTCAAAATCTTGAATTTCTTGCCAATAGTTAAAACTTGCCTGTAAATACTGCAAAGCCTTTTCAGGTGAGTTATTTGGCGGCAGCGTGTCTAACCCACGAATAAAGTTAAGATTTGCTTGCAGTCTTGGTTCAATATTCAAACCGCGATCGCCCAAGTCCTTGAGTGCTATTTCCAATTCCGAACATTGAATCGAGCCGAGCTGATGAATCTCACCCAACTTTTTAAAAAAAGGAACCTCACTAGGCGCAAGTACATGACTAAATAAAGCTTCACTGCCATCATGCAAAGAAGTTAGTAACTCATCAGTATCAATGGGAAACTCCAGCGTAGTTGTCCAACTCTCAAAGTCTGGAGCAACTTTAATAATCCGTTTATGCACCGCATCCGAAATCCACCACACAATCGGATAGGGGCAGTGATTGCGAAACATTTCGCGATTGATATTGAGATCTAAAAGTGCAGCCTGTAGATCATCTAGTTCATCCATTCCCACAATCGACAATACTGCGGGAGTCTCAGACTTCACCTGAGCAATGATGTGGTTATATAAGGCTTTTTGCGATCGTGGTAACTTTATTTCAAAAATTGGCTGTGGACGAATTTCTTTGAGGCGAATAATTAGGCGATCGCGCAAATCCCGATAATTGCATCGCACTAGCAGCAGCTTAAACTCACCCTCATAGAGATCTAGCGTCATCGACAGCTCTTGCAATACAGCCTCATTCTCAGAAGAAATATTTGCTACTGCCAGCTTAGACTCATCGCTCATCGCTTTGTGACCTAGATTTTGGATTGCTTACATTATTCACTAATTCAACAAAAAAGGCTTGCTAAGCAAGCCTTTTTTTATTTTTACTTAATCAAATTTTTACTTAATAGTTTTTAAGTAGATTTTAGTGCGGCTTTGTCGCACCAAAATCTACGTTAATTGATAATTAAATTAACCAAAGTGCGTACAGCAAAACCTGTACCACCAGCATTGTTATAGCCAGACTCGCGCTCAGTCCAGACTGGCCCCGCCACATCAAGGTGCGCCCATGCCTTAGTCTTTTCCACAAATTGCTTCAAGAATAAAGCCCCTGTAATCGCACCACCAGCCCGTGAACCTGTATTTTTAAAATCAGCAACCACTGACTTTAATTGATCGAAATAGGGATCTTCGAGGGGCATCCGCCAGAATTTCTCACCTGCATCTTTTGCAGCTTTAGCGATCGCCTCGGCAAAGTCATCATCAATCGACCACATCCCTCCAATATCCTCGCCCAAGGCGACCACACAAGCACCAGTCAGCGTGGCAAGATCGACGATCGCATCCACACCCAACTTATCGGCATAAACGAGTGCATCGGCAAGGGTCAAGCGACCTTCAGCATCGGTATTATTCACCTCAATGGTTTTACCATTAGAAGCTGTGAGGATATCCCCCGGACGCATGGCACTGCCATTGACCATATTTTCGCAAGTCGCCACGATGAAATGTACTTCTATGTCGGTAGGTTGTAGCTGCGCGATCGCCTTTGCCGCACCCAGCGCTGCTGCCGAGCCGCCCATGTCAGTTTTCATCAGTTCGATGCTGCTGCCAATACCCGTTTTAAGGTTTAAGCCACCAGAGTCAAAGGTCAAGCCTTTGCCCACGATCGCCAATTTGCGCTTCGGTGTACCGTTGCTGTAGGTGAGGTGAATGAACTTAGGTGGAATATCCGAAGCTCTAGCGACACCAAGGAATGCACCCATGCCTAAAGCTTCGCATTCAGCTTGCTCAAGAATTTTGGCAGTGAAATGTTCTGATTCATTGGCGATCGCTACCGCAGTTTCCGCAAGCGTAATCGGGGTAACAATATTTGCTGGTGCAGATACTAACTCTCTCGCCAAAATTACACCATCGACAATCTGCTGCGCCTTAGCGATCGCAGGATTTGCCAACGCAGGATCAGTTTCTAAAACCTCAACTTGCTCTAGGAACTGCGGATTAGCATTTTTAGATTTAAACCGCTTGTCTTGATGGGCTGCAAGTAATACGCCCTCTGCGATCGCTTGAGCCGTCAAATTCACATCTTGGTTATAGGTAGGAAAAGAAAGCGCTAGCTTTTTCACCTTCTCCTTATTAGCCCATTTCACCGCTGATGCAGCAGCTTTGCGCCAAACATCAGCATTAGCCTTAGCGGGATCGCCCATACCGATCAAAATCACCTTACGGATCGCATAGTCAATCCCGACACGCCCACCAACTGATGCACCAATTTCCCCAGTAAATTCTGACTCAGTAATTAAATCAGTCAAAGTACAAGCTAAAACCTGAATATCTAAGTTTTTCAGAGATTCAGATAGTTGTAGAGGTTGCTTGGTTGGTTTTTCTGATTGCTCATTGCTAGATTTTGGACTAGCAAAAACAGCGATCGCAAGCGCATCACCATGCCAAGCCTGCGGAGCAGTTACTGATGAGAGAATGTTCATTTTTGATACAGTCTGTAAATTTTGTAGCGACATTTCATTTTAATCTTAACGTCAGTTTGACAATGGCGAAAAAGGTGCTGTAGGGGCAGGTTTTGTAATGAATCTATCTCTAAACTATTGACTTGTCGCTAAACCTGCCCCTTGTATCTACAGAGATTTTGCTTTATAGGAAATCATCGCGAAGCACCCTACCAAATTTCTAGGTTTGTACTACAATCTGTAAGGCAAACATACAGCGCTTCCTCTTCATTTTGACCCGATAGCATGATGATTGTCACATGTGAGCTATCCGAAGATGACCACAGTAAGGTATGTTAGCTGCTATTTTAATGACGAAGAGAGACGGACTGAATTATGCGAATTTACTCCAGTTGGTTGACGCTTGGTGCGAGTTTATCGCTTCTGATTCCAGCTTGGACAGCCAATGCTCAAGAATTTACCATGCCTCTAAAACCTTATACAAAGGTTGTCCTAGAGCCTGACAGTACGATCAAAGTTACTTCATCAATTAATGAAGCAACTACCCCAAAAAAGGTAGAGATCCTTAAACCCAAACCTGAGTTAGTAAGTAATCAGCAACCTATTCTCCAAGACATTCAGGTAGTGATTGCAGCTTTACCAAAAGCCGATACTTCAGAATCATCAAAATTGCCTGCCTTGGAGACTACTATCCTTCAAGATAGTCAGCGATCGCAACCTGAAAAAGTCAGTTCTTCTACTGAACCTGCCAGAGTAATTCCTAGCGCCGCTGCCTCTACCTCAGGTCAACTTGATCCCGCACAGACGCTAGTTGTCCCAACGACACCTAGCCAAGTTAGATTAGATATCACTAAGCCAGTCACTCTAGCCGAAATACTTGACTTAATAGAAAAAACAAATTCCGATGCAATTCAAGCAAGAATTGCCGTAGATCGCGCTCGTGCTGGGCTAAGATTCGCTGAAGCAGGCCGCTCTCCCACCGCAACGGGTTCCTTACAGTATGGTGTTACTGATTCCACAAGTAACCTAGCAGTTAATCAGACTACACAATCCCTCACAGGCACTGTGGGAATTAACTACAGCATTTTCGATTCAGGTGTAAACGATGCCACAGTTCGCGCTGCTGAGAACAACTTACGAATTGCTGAATCTAACCTTAACCAAATTAAACAGACAATTCGTCTGAATATTGTCACTGCCTATTACAACTTGCAAAATACTGATGAAACTATTCGGATTCAACGTAAAGCTGTTGAGAATGCCGAAAGGAGCTTAAAGGATACAAAGGCTAGAGAACGGGCAGGTGTGGGCACAAAATTTGATGTACTGCAATCTGATGTCTCACTTGCTAATTCTAAGCAAGATTTACTCAATGCCGAAGCTGCTCAATTAGTGGCAAGGCGTGAACTGGCTCGACAACTCAACTATCCGCCTACAGTCGAAATTACGGCTGCTGATAAAATTATGCCCGTGCCTGAGTGGAAATTACCAATAGAGCAAACAATCTTACTAGCAGTGAGGAATCGTGCTGAGTTAGACATTCAGAGATTACAAAGAGAAGTTGCCCGCGATAATGCTAATGCCTCACTAGCAAAGTTAGGCCCACAGGTTAGCGTATTTGCCAACCTCAATGCGGCGAATGATTTTACTAATGGGAGTGGTATTGGTACTGGTTATCAAGTTGGAGCAACCTTAAATTGGACTCTCTATGATGGTGGTAGAACTGCTGCTCAAGTAGACCAATTTAAAGCCGATCAAGCCACTGCTGAAAGTAAATTTGAGCAGGCTGCTCGTCAAGCCCGTTTTGACGTAGAACAGTCATATATCAATCAACAATCGCGCCTTAAGCAAATTGACACTGCTACTAAAGCTGTCCAACAAGCTGAAGAAGCGCTGCGTTTAGCCCGTCTACGTCTTGATGCAGGGGTTGGAACTCAGCTTGAAGTAATTACGGCTGAGGCAGCGCTAACTACGGCTGATGTCAATCGAGTGCAGGCAATCATTGGGTACAATCAGTCCCGCGCTAATCTTGAACGAGCTGTAAGTGGTTTATAAATACCAACACAAAAATAGGGGGGGCACTTTGTGACCCCCTATTTTTGTGTTGGTATTTTAATAATTTAATATGTAAGACAAAAACTAGGGATTAACTATGGTGTCCGCTATAGACGGATTTATTTATGCGCTTTGTCTCTTCGTCTTTGTGTGGGTTATTCTTAGCCTTCAATCAAGCATTAAAAGGCTTGAGCAAAAAATAAAGCGGATGGATCTTTCTCTAAGCTTGCTATTAAATCGGATGGAGATTGAAGCTCCTTCCGATTTAATAGCAAGTTAAACAACTTGCGCTAGATCCCTATCGCAAGATAGAAGCCATTAAACTCTATAGAGGAGAAACTGGCGCAAGTCTTTTGGAAGCAAAAGAAGCAATAGAAGAGTTTATCTTGCAGAATCAAGAGAAATGGAGATAAAAGAACAAGTAACTTTATCCCAAATCACCTATTGCCTTTAGTTCAGATCCCTTTCCTTCTTTAACTCCGCCTCAATTCTCCCAATCTGTACAGCATAGTTCTCAATTCCTTTGCCCGAACGAGACTTCAGCCCAGCAGCATGGAGTCCCACAATCTGATAAGCACCATCAATCTTGCCAATCAGCGCCGAACCTGAAGCACCAGAGTTTGTATCGCAATCATGCACAAACATCCCATCCAGTTCTCCGACCACGCTACAGCCGACATGCACGCCTGCTGTCTCACCCTTACCAGCTTGTAAATCTCCATATATATTGGGATCAGGATAATCGACCGAATAGCCTACCACAACTAGTTTGTTTTGATAATCTTTCAACTTTGTTAGGGAAAGAGGTTTCCACTTTAGAAATCCATATTTATCACCTAAAGGCTTATTCAGTAATAAAATTGCCCAATCATCAGCCGAGTCCACTTCTGAGTTCTTTGTTCCTGCAAATACTTCCTTTACCACCGCATAATCTGTCTTTTTTCTTAATCGCCCATCGATTAAGTTGGGTAAAAAGACCATTTTCTTCGCTAATCTTCCTTTGTCATAGACGCAGTGAGAGTTTGTAAGCACATGTGACGGACTAATCAATGTTCCTGTGCAAGAATACTTTTTATTTTTCTCAGTCCATCCCACCACTTTGCCCACCGTAGACCAAGGATAATTGCGGCTCATCATTGGCTGGCGCTGGTCTCTCCCAATCACGCTCCGAGTAGAACTAGGCTGCTCTGATTGGGGCAAGATTCTAGGAACAAATCCATTAGAATTTGTGCTAAGGGGCTTAGACTCATTAATCTGTGCAGGAGCGTCTTGGGTAAGCAGTTCCTCAAGTAATTTCGCTTCTAATGGATCATGGAGCATGATCCCGCATAGTAAGGCGATCGCTATCCCACACACAAACCCGATTAAAGCTTTCCACATTTTGACTTGCATAGACTTATTTCCTCAGCATCTAAGGTTAGCTTTTACTAGGTTAGATCAAAAGTAAATGATCCCTATGGTGGTTACGGAATTTGCAACAATAATGGTTTATGAGAGTTTGCCCCAAAGGAGCACACTCTTATAAACCATTTAATTAAAGCCCATTACCGATCGCCAAAAATGCTGACCAATAATTAGGATGGTTATACTTTGGTGATTTGATAAGAGTAACTTGCGCTCTATGTAAAGCTTCAGTGGTTGTGACATCAACTTTTTTGAGTTCGCGATAAAAAGCTTCCATTAATGCTTGAGTTCCCTCGTCATTTACTGACCAGAGAGAGGCGATCGCATTTTTTGCACCTGCTTTTTGGACTTGGTATCCAAAGCCTAAAATTTCTACCCCATCCCCAAGTTTGCCGACTCCAGTTTGGCAAGCACTTAACACAATCAAATCTAGATTTGGAATTTGCCAATTGGTAATTTCGTTGAGTCGAATTTTGTCGCCATTACCAAAAATGATGAAGGAATTTTCTGGTGTACCAGTATTAAACTCAGCATGAGTGGCGAGGTGAAGAATATTGTGATTTTTGAATTTTGATTCGATCGCTTGGCGACTAAAATTTTCTTCGGTTAAAGCAACTGAATTATTAAAGGAATCAGCAATTGATTGTACTTCTTTAATCGTTGCAGGCAAAGCAATTTGTCCAAATTTTCGCTCACCCACTTTACCGCCAAATGCTCCTGCAAGGATACTAGGCTGAGATTTGGAGCGCGGCGAAAAATCAGAGAGAATATAGGCAATTAGATTGCTGATGCGATATTTCTCAATTAGCCATTGTTTGCCATCATACAGCGACGCTAAGGGGATATAGCGCAGTCTTCCATCAGGTGCATAGAGGATCGTTTCAGCTTTTGCTTGGGTGAGTTCTGTCTCAATGGGTTTAATTAGTAAATTGTAGAGTTCTTGAGCAGGTTCTTTGACATCCTCGGAGCCAGCATCAAGGAGTCCGCTCCTGAAATCAACAATTAACCTTTCTAGCTTCTCTTGAGAGATTTTCACAGTGCGGCTGATGGGAATTGCATTCGCAGAGAAGAGAATTAACTCTAAGCGATCGCTAAGAATTAGAGGATAGAAAAGGACTGTTCCTTGAGGAATTTGCTTGAGATAATCGGGAACTTTATTAAGCTCTGATTTCGGAAGTTGTTGAATCTGATTGGCAAGCTGGCGATTAAGTTCGGGTATTTGATCTTTGCTAATGCCTGAAAGCTGAGCAATAATCATTTTTTCTGGTTCCAGCATTCTAATCCCTTGCGATGTTCGATCATTCCCTTTGATATTTTTGAGATAGTCTTCCAGTTCTTGGACTTTGAGCAAGTCAAGAACTTGGATCGCCTCGATCACACGACCTTGATTGAGTAGTAGCCCAGCAAGTATCCGATAGGTAAATCCAACTCGACCTAAATAAGATTTCCGTTCTTCTTGGCTGAGTCCACGAATATCTTTACGAATGGATTCACGCACATTGACAGATTGTTTATAAGATAAAATTGCGAGATCGGGAAAATTTAGTCCATAAAATGACAATCCCAAATTATTGAGGATAATCCCTTCACCATCACGATCACCGATTTGTTTGGCGATTACTAAAGCTTGCTGGTAAGACTCGATTGCATTTTGATACTGTCCTAGATCGTTATATGTAAGCCCCAAACCGATCAATGAATATCCTTCTCCGTTACGATCGCCGATTTGCTTGGAGATGGCTAAAGACTGCTGGTAGAAATCGATTGCATTCTGATACTTTCCTATCCTGTAGTATCCATTTCCCAAACCGCCAAGTGATTTGCCTTCACCATTGCGATCGCCAATTTGTTTAAGGATTGCTAAAGCTTGCTGATAGTAATCAATTGCTTTCTGATACTGTCCTATATTGTTAGAGGTAAGCCCTAAACCAAGTAGTGAAGCTCCTTCTCCGCTACGATCGCCACTTTGTTTGGCAAGTGCTAAGGCTTGCTGATAGTAATCAATCGCTTTCTGATACTGTCCTATATTGTTAGAGGTAAGCCCCAGATTAGAGAGCGATTTTCCTTCGCTAAGGCGATCGCTGATTTGTCTAAATATTGCCAAGGATTGTTGATGGTAATCTATGGCTTTTTGGTACTCGCCCAGACTGGAGAATGTAGTGCCAAGATTACCAAGGGTAGATCCTTCGCCATTAAGATTGCTAGTTTGTTTAAAGATTACTAAAGCTTGCTGGTAGTAATCTATGGCTTTTTGATACTGTCCTAGCCTGTTGTGCGCATTGCCTAGTCCATTGAGCGAAGTACTTTCATTATTGCGATCGCGGATTTGCTTGCTAAATTCTAAACTTTGCTGAAAAGCGGCGATCGCTTGCTGATACTGTCCGATACTGATGTAGGCAATGCCCAACCCAATAAACGCATCTCCTTCTCCAAAGCGATCGCCAATTTGTTTAATGATTACTAAAGCTTGTTGGTAGTAGTCTATGGCTTTTTGATGTTCACCGAGGCTGTTATATACAAAACCAAGACTTATCAACGAAGCCTTTTCGCTGTTGAGATCGCCAAGTTGTTTAAAGATCTCTAAGGCTTGCTGAGAAGATTCTATTGCTTGCTGATACTTTCCTAGTCTGCCATACAGAATTCCGAGACTACCAAATGATTTCCCCTCACTAGCGCGATCGCCGATTTGCTTGGAAATGACTACGGATTTTTGATAATAATCGATCGCTGGTTGGTACTGTCCTAAACCGTTGTAGGCATTACCCAGTCCAAGGAGTGAATATCCTTCCCCATTACGATTGTCGATTTGCTTAAAGATTGCTAAGGATTGCAAATAAGCATCAATCGCTTTTTGATACTCTCCCAAATTGCTATAGATATAGCCCAGACTAAGCTGCGAAAATCCTTCACCGTAGAGATTGTTCGCAGTTTGGTAGATTTCTAATGCAGCTTTGTATGATTGGATTGCTTCACGGTATTGTTTTTGGGAAAGCTGTTGATTTGCTAATTGGATCAGTTGATCTGCTGATAATTTGGAATCCTGCGTCATCTGTGCTTGGGAAGTCAATAAAAGCAAGTCAGGCGGCAAACCTATGCCCATGAGTCCAGACACTAAAATAAACGTAAGTGAGTAAATCCGTGAAGCCATAACATCACCTTTGAACTTACCGAGTAATTATACATTTGCTAAAACTCCTTAGCTCAATACTCATGTAGGATTGCTGTAGCCCTAAAATATAGTTAACGAGCGTGCAATCTTCTCATCCTATTGCGATCGCATCAGATCATCTATCCGTAGCCGATCGCATCGAATCTTTTAAAGCAGGTTTTCTCGGCGCGATCACTAGTGTGTTCGCATTTTTTGCGATCGCGCTATCACATCATTTTTTGCAGAATTTTCTGACTGTTCATCTGACTGTGCAACTAATCAGCAGTTTTGAGCTTGGCAATCCCTTCACTTTGCTAATGAAGCTAGGCATGATTGGTTTTTCAGGTTTTTTGTTTGCAGTCACCTATCGCTACATCGTGCGCCGCGATCGCAACTCACATCTCAAATCGGGGGCGATTTTAGCTTTTGCTTGCATCCGTAGTTTTGCCACAATTGATCGCGATTTACCTGCACTAACGCTGTTGCCCTTAATCCAAATGGCTTTAGCGATCGCCATCTTGTTACTCGAAAATATTGTATGGTTAGCGATCGTGCAAAGTATTCTCGAAACCGCCATTCAGCACAAATGGATCGCCGCTTTTGGATCGGTAAAAGATTAATTAATTTATGACTAATCAAATCTGGCAATGGATCACTGAGCCGCTAGCGTTGGAATTCATGCGAAATGCCTTAATTGCAGGTGGCTTAGCAGGAATTATTTGTCCTGCGATCGGCTGCTTTTTGATCGTGCAGCGAATGGCGTTACTAGGCGATGTGATGACGCATACCGTCATGCCAGGGATGGCGATCGCCTTTTTTTATAAAATTGATGTGGCGATCGGCGCATTTATATCGGGGATTGGGAGTGCGTTTTTGATTGCATGGTTGCGATCGCAGACTCGCGTTAAGGTTGATGCGGCGATGGCGCTGACTTCTTCGAGCTTTTTTGCGATCGGCATTTTGTTGATTTCATTGCTGAAAATCAAGATTGATCTGCATGGCTTTTTGTTTGGCGATATTCTTAGCGTTTCCCAGACTGATACGATTCGAGCAGGAATAATTACCGTGATCGTGCTGGCTGCGATCGCTATGTTTTATAAGCAATTATTGTTTTATACCTTTGATCGGATTGGGGCACAGGCTTTGGGACTGCCCGTTAATCTGATCTATTTGGGATTAATGTCGGGAGTAACTTTGACGATTATTGCCAGTATGCAAACGATGGGCGTGGTGTTGGTGGTATCGCTATTAGTTGGTCCCGCGATTACCGCCTATTTATTAGTAAAGGAATTGCATCAGATGATTTTTGTGGGTGCGGGTTTAGGGGTTACGGCAAGTGCGATCGGTTTATATGCCAGTTACTATTTGAATTTGCCTTCGGGCCCTGCGATCGTTTTAGCAGTGCTGATCTTATTTTTACTGACTTTAGTTTTTAGCCCCAGTCAAGGCTTACTCACAGGCAAATAAAAAGCGGCGCATCACGCCGCTTTTTATTTTTCTATAAAAGCCAGCGCATCGCGATGCCTTTTATAGTTTTGATTTATGCTTCGGTTGTTTCTTCGGTTGCGCTTTCTTCAGACGCTTCAGCTACTTCAGCAATAACTTCTTCCACGACTGGTTGTGGTTTGGTTGGCTTAGGGCCTCTAACCAAAGCGAGATTTACGGGAGCTTTGACTTCTTCGTCCCTTCCGCCTCTTTTATCTCTCTTGCCTTTACCACCATCACGACCATCACGGCCAGAAGAACGCCTTTTGTCGGAGTCGTCAGACTGTCTAACGCTAGGAGTGGTTTCGTTGGTTTCGGGGTTTAGCTGACGATCTGCTTTTTTGATAGGACGTTCTACCATTGTTAAATTCCTGATTAACTTGATGTATTTGTATCCTAGCCTGTTTGGGCATACTCTCGCGAATAAAACTAGAAAGAGCGCTTTGCGCCCCTATAAAACCGTAAGAGTAGAGGTAGCGCTTCGCGCTACCTCTACTCTTACGGTTTTTACAAACTATTGACTGATGTTACGCAGAACGCAGATGATGAACCTCTTGTTGATAGCAAAGCAGGGCAACCACGGGGGGATTGCCCCTACCTGAAGATTCATGTTTTGTAGGGGCTGCGCCCCTGTGCCAGCCCCAAACATCGGCTATCGCAGGAATTCTATCTACGTAAGGTGAGCTATTGATTTAGGTAGAAATTTAATTTGCGATCGCATCAGAATCATGGATCTATTTTCTATCACTAACGTTATCGATAGACTTAGAGGTTCCGTAGTTAGGAATACAAAATCACAGTTTGACTAGCACTTAATCTCAAATCATTCTAAGCAATGATTAAGAAGTTAGCCAATGACAAATCACTATCCCGTTGTAATTGTTGGCGGTGGTCAGGCGGGTCTATCCATGAGCTATTGCTTAAAGGAAAGAGACTTAGACCATATAGTTTTTGAGAAAAATCAAATTGCGAATGCATGGCGATCGCAGCGTTGGGATTCCTTTTGCTTGGTAACTCCCAATTGGCAATGTCAACTTCCTGGATATCCCTATAAAGGTAATGAACCAGAAGGTTTTATCAAAAAAGATGAAATCGTTGCCTATATCGAAAATTACGCTCGCTCCTTTAATCCCCCGATTCAGGAAGGCGTGGAAGTGCTAAATTTGCGCCGAGGCGATCGCGGTATCTTTGAAGTGGCTACGAGCATTGGTGATTACACTGCCGATCAGGTTGTCGTAGCCGCAGGTGCATACCATCAGCCTAAGATTCCTAAAATCTCGGAGCGCTTGCCAGACCATATTTTGCAGGTTCATTCTTCAAAGTACAAAAATCCTGAATCTCTTCCCGATGGCGCTGTTTTGGTGATTGGTACTGGTCAATCGGGCTGCCAAATTGCCGAAGATTTACATCTGGCAGGGCGAAAAGTGCATCTATGTGTCGGTAGTGCGCCGCGATCGCCCCGTCGTTATCGCGGTAAGGATGCAGTGGAATGGCTTGATTTAATGGGATATTATGACCTATCGATTGATCAGCATCCCCAAAAAGAGAAGGTACGGAGCAAAGCTAACCACTATCTCACAGGGCGTGATGGTGGGCGAGAAATTGATTTGCGGCGCTTTGCTTTAGAAGGAATGCAATTGCATGGCAGATTAAAAAATATTGCTAGCAATAAATTGGAATTTTTCAATGACCTCAAGCAAAATCTTGATGGTGCTGATGCAGTTTCCGAGAGTATTAAGAAAACGATTGATAATTTTATTGCTAAAAATAATCTTGACGCACCCCTTGAGCCTCCCTATCAACCCGTCTGGCAACCAGCAATGGATATTCCCGATCTAGATTTGGCTGAGGCGAATATTACAACCGTGATCTGGTGTACAGGCTTTCAATCGGATTTCAGTTGGATCGAGATTCCCGTATTTGATGGCAAGGGTTACCCCTGTCACGATCGCGGTGTCACGGATATCAAAGGGCTGTACTTTTTAGGATTACCTTGGCTCTATACATGGGGTTCGGGCAGATTCTCTGGAGTTGCTAGAGATGCAACTTATCTCGCTGATTACATCATGGCGAGACGCAAGGTTTCCCATGTGAGCGATTGGACTGTAGTAAACGAGTTTTTGCTCGGTTCATGACTACCTATCGAAATCGATAGGTAAGTGATCGCATTTTGATAATTTCTCAAAGAAAGCGATCGCCTTCCTATCGATAAAGATAGAGTTCTCTTTTTCGTAGCTAGAGATACAAAATAGAACCTTGTCTAACAACTAATCTGGCTTCAAGTTCAGCTTTTAGCTTTTTGAGATTTTCTAATTTAAATATTACGTTGAGGAACAATAATGCCTGAAGTAACTACTCCTGCCCATCAGACTGGCGATTTCTTTGTGAACTATGAAGAGAAAGTATTTGAAGATGTCAAAGCTGAACCAGGGGAGAAAGCCCTAGTCACATTCCATACAGTAGCTTTTGAAGGTTCAATCGGTTTTGTGAACCTCTTGCAAGCAACACGCTTACTTCGCAAAGGTTTTGAAACGTCAATTTTGCTTTATGGCCCTGGGGTAACTCTGGGTGTACAGCGCGGTTTCCCCAAACTAGGCGACGCAGCTTTTCCAGGACATCAGAATTTCAACGATCAAATCACTAAGTTCATGTCTGAAGGTGGCAAAGTCTATGCTTGTCGCTTTGCATTGCAAGCTCTCTATGGACATGGCGAACCTTCGCTAATTCCTGGTATTCGTCCGATTAGTCCTCTGGATGTATTGGATATCATTCTTTTACATCGCAAAGATAATGCTTTCATTCTTGATACTTGGACTCTCTAGGAACTAGATAAATCGTGGATTACTCACGCAAAGTTAGAGCTGCCGCTGTCCAAATCAGTCCTGTGCTGTTTAGTCGCGATGGCACGACTGAGAAGGTCTTGCAAGCGATCGCAAACGCTGCTAAAGAAGGCGCTCAGATAGTCGTTTTCCCTGAGACCTTCGTTCCCTACTATCCCTACTTTTCCTTCGTGCAGCCACCTGTAATGATGGGAAAAGAGCATATGCGACTTTATGACGAAGCTGTGGTGGTTCCTAGTCCTGTGACGGATGCGGTTAGTCAAGCAGCGCGGTCGCATGGCATCGTTGTCGTATTGGGTGTAAATGAGCGGGACGGAGGTTCTCTCTATAACGCCCAATTGATTTTCGATGCGGATGGCTCACTATTATTGAAGCGCCGTAAAATCACGCCGACCTATCATGAGCGGATGGTATGGGGACAGGGAGATGGCGCAGGTTTGAAGGTAGTGGATACTGCGGTTGGGAAAGTGGGCGCTCTTGCTTGTTGGGAACATTACAATCCTTTAGCGAGATTTTCATTGATGTCTCAGCATGAGCAGATCCACTGCGCTCAGTTCCCAGGCTCTCTAGTTGGACAAATATTTGCTGACCAAATTGAAGTCACGATCCGCCATCACGCGCTGGAGTCTGGATGCTTTGTGATAAATGCTACTGGTTGGCTTTCGCCAGATCAAGTTGCGCAAATCACAACCGACGAGAAACTCCAAAAAGCTCTCAGTGGTGGGTGCAACACCGCCATCATTGGGCCAGAGGGCAATCATCTCTGTCCACCAATTACAGAAGGCGAAGGTATGGCGATCGCAGATCTAGATTTCTCGCTGATCACAAAGCGGAAACGCATGATGGACTCAGTTGGACATTATGCGCGTCCAGACCTGCTCCAAGCTCATTTAAATGCGGAACCATATTCAGGATTTCAGATCGCAAATTTCGATGAGAGCGTCACCCTTAATGAATAAGCAACAACTGATTACCGAACTACAAACTAAGGGTTTGCAACTAGTCGATCGCCAAAATGATCGCGAAAGCGATCGCCAAATGGGAGCGAATGGTCGCAAAGGTGGTGCTGGTCCGTCGGATCACAAGGCGATCGCGATTGATGGTACGACGGTGATGGTTCCAGTTTTCAACAGTTCGGCAGCAAGTTCTCCTTACACTGTGGAAATCAATGCCGAAACTAATGAGATGATCTTGGAATCGGGCAAAACTGCGATCGCGCCCATTTCTTTCCCGAAATCACCTAGTTTCTATAACCTCACCACCAGCGATGGGATTCCCTATTGGAAAATCGCCCTCTTGCATAGCCATGATGTACTAGCTACAACTGTTTTGCAGACCTGTATGCGCTACAACAATACGGATACTTCCTGCCAATTCTGTGCGATCGGCCAATCTCTTGAAGCAGGGCGTACCATATCTCGGAAAACGCCTGCTCAACTCGCGGAAGTTGCGGAAGCTGCGGTGCGACTAGATGGTGTCAAAAATATGGTGATGACTACGGGGACACCAAATACTAGCGATCGTGGAGCTGCTTATTTAACAGAATGCGCCAAAGCGATTAAGGCAAAAGTAGACATTCCGATTCAAGCCCAATGCGAACCTCCCGATGATTTCATCTGGTTTGAACGCATGAAAGCAGCAGGTATTGACACGTTAGGAATGCATCTGGAAGCTGCTGACCCAAAAGTTCGCGCCAAAATCATGTCGGGAAAAGCTAGCGTCCCCCTTGAATATTATTTTGAAGCTTTCGCTGCTGCCGTGAAAGTGTTTGGTTGGGGACAGGTCAGCACCTATCTTTTAGCTGGACTAGGCGATAGTTTAGAAACTCTGGTGGAAACCTGCGATCGCCTAATCAACATCGGTGTTTATCCATTCGTAGTTCCCTTTGTCCCGATTAGCGGCACACCATTAGCTAGTCATCCTGCACCGACGACTGAGTTTATGTTTGCGGTTTATGAGCAGGTGGGCGCATTACTAAAGCGATCGCATATGTCTTCAGCCGATATCAAAGCAGGATGCGCAAAATGTGGCGCTTGTTCAGCACTTTCTCTTTTTGAATAAGAATAAGCCCCTCACCCCTAGCCCCTCTCCCAGAGGGCTAACGTGTACACACAAGTTTGGATTATCTGTATACATCGCGGAAGCCCTGCACTCAAGTGCGGGCTAAGAGCTGAAGTCCACTGAAGTGGACTAAAGAATAATTTCTAAGCAACCTATTTCAACGTGTCGAATTTCTTCAGTCGGTTTCAACCGACTTTAGCTTTTAGCCCGCACTTGAGTGCAGGGCGACTTGAGTATACTTACTCCCCTTCTCCCGCGGGAGAAAGGGCTGGGGGATGAGGGCAGAATATTAAACCTAGGGATAATTATCATGACTTCCGATTACATCTTCAAACTCGCATCTACACCACAAGAAATCGACGCATACTTTGAACTTCGCAAAGCAATCTTTGTCGAAGAACAATATGTATTTGAAGAGAATGATGTTGATGACATCGATGCGATCGCCTATCCGATTGTTGCCATTAACCCTGAGAATAATCAAGTTGTGGGCGTTGTCCGCATCTATGAAACCGAAAAAGGCATCTGGTATGGCGGTAGATTAGGTACTCATAAAGATTATCGACGGGGTTGGCAAATTGGCAAAGGCTTGATTTACAAAGCCGTGACTACAGCGAACACATGGGGCTGCGATCGCTTTTTCGCCACAGTCCAAATTCAGAATGTGCGCTTCTTCCAACGTCTGCATTGGGAATCTCTTAAAGAAATGACAATCTGCGATCGCCCCCATCACTTTATGGAAGCTGACCTTAATTTTTATCCCCCAAGTGATGAAATTCGTCCTGCATTTCCATCTCAAATCCGCGAGGCTTCATAGATGCTAGCGGAACTCGCAGCTAAGCTCAGGCAGTCTATGGGTATCTTGCATAAGCAGGATATTCAGATTACGGCAAGAGGTTTAGGTGAGCAATGGAATGAGTCAATTCTGTTAGGCGATGACTGTGCGGCGATTCCAGATCGTGATGGCTATTTGTTACTGGCTGCTGAGGGCATGTTACCGCAATTAGTCGAGACTGATCCTTGGTTTGCGGGTTGGTGTGCAGTGATGGTCAATGTCAGTGACATTTACTCGATGGGGGGTGAGCCGAACGCAGTTGTCGATACTCTGTGGAGTCAATCGACCGATTCTATTTCAGAATTATTAGCAGGGATGAAAGCAGCGTCTATTGCCTATCAAGTTCCAATTGTCGGTGGTCATACTAATTGCCGTAGTCCCTACAATGCTTTGTCAGTGGCGATTCTGGGACGCGCTCAAAAGTTGCTCACCAGTTTTAACGCTCAGCCTAATGATGTATTGTTAGCTGCGATCGATATGCGGGGTCAATTTCATCCTGACTATCCCTTCTGGAATGCGGCAACTAAAGCTGATCCGCAGCAGCTACGCAAGAATCTCTCAATTTTGCCATGTTTAGCCAAATCAGAATTATGTGACACCGCTAAAGATATCAGTATGGGCGGTATTATCGGCACTTTACTGATGCTCACAGAAACTTCCAATTGTGGTGCAATTCTCGATCTTGATCAGATTCCTTGTCCTGAGAATGTGCCTTTTGAGCGTTGGCTGATTTCGTTCCCTAGCTATGGATTTTTATTGAGTGTGCGCCCTGAAAATGTAGAAGCAGTACAAACTCTTTTTCATGCTCAAGATTTGGTTTGCGCAGTGGTCGGGGAGATTCAATCTAATGCAGAAGTGATCTTGCGATCGCAAGGTGAGACAACTCTATTCTGGGACTTCTCTCAGCAATCTTTAACGGGCTTTAGCGATTCCTTTCAGGATGCGTCCTGCCGCAAAGACAAATAATTGTTAAGCGATCGCAACCCAAATTCTCACAATTCCAGCATTTTTACTTATAGTCATTTCTCATTTACACCTTACCCAGTGAAACATTAGAACTACTCGATCGCATCGCACCAAAAGGCGATCGGAGCCACTTCATCGATCTCGCAGTTAAGTATTACATCAACGCCGAAGCAAAGAAAAATCTCAGAGAAAAACTCAAGCAGGGCGCATTACGCTGGGTAGATCGAGACTTAGGGTTAGTTTGGGATTAATCGATCTCTAAAGTTTGATCACAACAGCAATATAAATTTGCAAGTTCATAAAAGCCCAGATCTCCGACTTTTTCTATGCTATCAAAAGTGATTTGCAAGTTCACAAAAAAAGTCGGAGATCTTAATCTTTGCTTTTCGGTTGAGTGCTAAGCGATCTTCTATAAACTATGGGGGCGGTATGCTTTACAATCATTCCCATGCGTGAGGCAAACAAAAATGAGCAACTTCTCTTCTTCAGAAACCTCTAACGATCGCGACGAATATCCTCAAGTAACACAAGCAGATTTAGATCGCGCTAAATTTCGCATTGGCATGAAACCATCATCGCGCAAACAAAGTATCACGCTCTCATTAGATGCTAACCTCATTGAATACTTCAAATTAAAAGCAGGAGAAAGTGGCTATCAAAACCTAATTAACGAAATCTTGCGTCAAGCCAAAGAGAATGAAGAGTTAGGAAAAGTTTTGCAATGATAGATGCTATGCGATCGCACATCACACCCAATTATCCATACATTTCCGTAATAATCCTTCTTAACTGAGCCGCCTCATCTTCAGCTAAAACATCAATCTTATTTTTGAGACGAACCTTGCTAATAGTCCGAATCTGATCTACGGCAATCTCAGCATCTGCTCCAGCACAATTAATTTGCAAACGACTGCGCCATTTCGGATGCAGCTTAGAAGTCAACGGACAAATCACCACAGTATCTAGAGCAGAATTCATCGTATCTTGACTAATCACAACCACAGGACGGATTTTGCTAATTTCACCACCAATCGTAGGATTGAGATCAGCAAAATAAATTTCATAGAGTTTGGGTTGCAACTTCATCCATCTCAATTCCATCTAAAACAATATTTTCAAAATCTTGCCAATCCTCACGTTCCTGAGCCATTTCCCGATAAGTCTCCTCCCAAGACAACTTCACATCATCTACTTTTCGCAACAAAATCCCTCGCTCTGTCTCTTCCAAAAGCAACTCATCATAAAAGCCATACTTTTGTAATATCAACTTAGGCAATCTCACGCCTTTAGAGTTGCCAATCGAAACTAACTTAATACTCTGAACTCGTGGATGCTTCTTCATGCCATCTTTTCACGCCCTTATAACTATAGTGACAATATAGAAAATCTTACGGAAACAGATTGTAATTACAGTATCTACTTTTTGGCGATATGTCAAGTTTACAAAAAATCGGGGAGCCTAATCTCTGAGCTTCAAGTTGCGCGATCGCACTAAATATTCATCTTTTTTGCTGGCATGAATGAGTCCTTAAAATTTGGCACAAAAAAAGGGGCGCAATGCGCCCCTTTCTGATTTTACGGTGATGTTGTTAACACTGCTACTGATTTTGCATTTGGTGCTTTAGCTTGAAGAAACTGGGTTTCTTTTACGGCTTGATTGGAGAGGGAGAAGAGAGGATTAGAAGCAATACCAGCGATCGCAGTAAATATCAACGTAAATACTAGCGCCGCTTGTAAAGGCTTCATACCAACCTGAGTCCATGAGATCTCTGGATAGTTGCGAATCGACTCGGACATTTCTTGAGGCTCTTTGACCACCATCATCTTGACGACGCGGATGTAGTAATAGAGAGAAACTACGCTCATGACTAGAGCTAGCAATACCAAGCCATAAGCATGAGCTTGCCAACCAGCCCAGAAAATGTAGAGCTTACCAAAGAAACCTGCAAGCGGAGGAATACCACCGAGGGACAGTAAGCAAACACTTAGAGCCAAGGTGAGTAGAGGATCTTTTTGGTAGAGACCACTGTATTCGCTGATTTGATCGGTTCCCGTGCGAGAAGCAAACAAGATTACACAGGCAAAAGCACCCATGTTCATGAATAGATACAGGATCAAGTAAAAGATCATGCTGGCGTAACCCGCTTCGGAGTCGATCGCCATGCCGAGCATTACAAAACCTGCTTGACCGATGGATGAATATGCAAGCATCCGCTTCATACTCGTTTGCGCGATCGCAACGACGTTGCCCAAAACCATGCTCAAAACTGTCAATACCACAAAAACGTAATGCCATTGCAGCGAAGCAAGAGGGAAAACGGTAATTAAAAATCTGAGAGCAAGTCCAAAACCTGCAACTTTCGAGCCGATCGATAAAAAGGCAACTACAGGAGTTGGTGAGCCTTCGTATACGTCAGGAGTCCATTGGTGGAAAGGTACTGCCGAAAGCTTGAAGGAGACTCCCGCAATTACAAACACCATTGAAATGATCAGAGCAGTATTGCTTACGGTGATCTTCGATGCGATCGCCGCTAATGAAGTTTCGCCGCCAGAGAGTCCGTACAGCAAAGACATGCCATAGAGGAAAATTGCTGAGCTAGCTGCACCGACTAATAAATACTTAAGAGCTGCTTCGTTAGAACGGGGATCTCGTTTGGTATAGCCTGACAGCAAGTATGACGAAATACTCAAGGTTTCAAGGGCGACAAATACCATCACCATTTCGTCAGCGCCAGTGAGGAACATGCCGCCCAAGGTGGCACTAAGCAAAATGACTAAATATTCGCCCACCACTACGCCCGACTGCTCTAAATAACGCACCGAGACGAGAATCGTTAGTAGAGCCGAAAGGGCAATGATGCCGCGAAAAATAATGCTGAGTTTGTCGCTATTAAAGCTACCCAAAAAGGCGATCGGGTTTTCTAAGCTCGTCCATTGCCAGATCAAAGCGCCTGTGGAAACCGCTAAACCTGCGATCGCAATGTAGGGTAGAACATTTGCCGATTTGCGCCCCGAGGCAATCAGATCGACGATCAATACGAGTACCAATGTCCCAATGACGATTAGTTCTGGCAAGATCGCGCCACTATTGAGCAGAGCATTGAGACTTGCTGTATCCATACTTAATTCATGTGTTATTGCTATGGCAATTGTATAGCAAAAATAGAGTCGCTCTTATTTCTTGCAACCTCCTCTACTTGAGAATTATCTGTCAGAAATCTGCCAGCAAGGTGATGATATCAAACCCCGATCTATCCTTTGGCAGCAGGACTTAGGTAGATTTTGTCCTAATTATAGTCAGCTCAATACATAGATTAAATACTATGTGTTGCATAAAAATAATAGGCTTTACTCTATGAAGGTTTAACTCTAAGATATCAATAGCAACGAATCAATCGTTCTCAAGTTTTTTCGCTAAGTCTTCTCATAACTTAGCTTCTGAATCTGGGTGAGTTGAGATTGCCTGTAGCTTTGCAAGCTGCAATTTAACTAAGGGCGATCGCAGCTTGGCTTTACGATGACTTAATAACACCTTAAAAATTTAATCACTTTTTCTAACGTCAATTAAAGGAACGAAATTATGTCTGATTTCAAGCACAACATTTCACGGCGGCGCTTTATCGCCACAGCAGGAGCAACCGCTCTCAGCTCAGTTTTGCTCAAAGGCTGTCTTGGTAATCCCCCCGAAGATACCCCAACCATTACTTCGGCACAGGCTACCAAAATCAGTATTCCCACTGAGCAAGTCCCAGAGATTACAAAAGTGAGACTGGGATATTTGCCAATTATTGAAGCCGCCCCATTGATAATTGCTAAAGAAAAAGGCTTTTTTGCTAAATATGGCATGACTGATGTCGATATCTCCAAGCAAGCCAACTGGGGTGCAGCAAGAGATAATGCCAAAATTGGCTCTTCCGCAGGTGGTATAGATGGCGGTCAGTGGCAAATGCCAATGCCCTATTTGATGTCAGAGGGAATCATCACTGACAACCTCAAAATCCCAATGTATGTATTACTTCAATTGAATACACAGGGCAATGGCATTGCGATCGCTGGCAAACACAAAGATAAGGGATTATCCCTAAAAATCGATAAAGCTAAAGAGTTCTTTGAGAAAACCAAGTCCGAAGGCGCAAAATTCAAAGCCGCCTACACTTTCCCAAAAGCCAATCAAGAATTTTGGATTCGCTACTGGCTTGCTGCTAATGGAGTCGATCCTGATACTGACATTGAATTATTGACTGTTCCTGCGGCTCAAACCGTAGCAAATATGAAGACTGGCACAATGGATGCCTTCAGTACTGGGGACCCATGGCCCTATCGCATCGTCAAAGAGAAGATCGGCTTTGTTTCTGCGCTCACTGCGGAAATTTGGAAAGGACATCCTGAAGAATATTTAGCAATGCGAGCTGACTGGGTAGATAAGTATCCTAAAGCAACTAAGGCAATCCTGAAAGCAATTATGGAAGCTCAACAATGGTGTGACAACTTCGATAATCGCAAAGAGTTAGTTCAGATTGTGGCTACTAAAAACTATTTTGGTGTTGCGACTGAAATCCTTGAAGACACGATGATGGGCAAGTATGACATGGGTGATGGTCGCGTCATCAATGACAAGAGCATGGCTCCGCTCTATTGGAAAGATTCAAAAGGCAATGTTTCCTATCCTTATCAAAGTCATGATCTCTGGTTCATCACCGAAAGCGTGCGTTGGGGCTTCTTACCGAAAGATTCTTTAGCTACAGCTAAGGAGTGGATCAAAAAGGTCAATCGTGAGGATCTTTGGCGCGAGGCAGCAAAAGAAGCTGGTATTCCTGCTGCCGACATTCCGACTAGTACTTCTCGCGGTATTGAAGAATTCTTCGATGGTACAAAGTTCGATCCTGAGAATCCACAAGCCTATCTTGATGGTTTGAAGATCAAGAAGGCCTAACTAAAAAATCTAAATAACAACCTAAAAATTACTGTGTGAGGAATATCAAATGAAGAAAATTTACTCTATTGCCAAGATTGGCTTGCTTTTGTCTGGTTTGCAGCTATCTTATGGTGCGATCGCAGTCTCCGCCGAAACCAAAACTGAAACAAAAACTGCTGTTGATTCAAAAACTCTTGTTCTCGCAGAAAATGTAACTCCACCAACTTCTATTATCAATAAAGCTCCTAGTTCTGAAGTGTCTCAGTTGAGTGCAGAAATTCGCCGTGACACCATCAGTCCCAATACAACTGCTCAGAATGTCACATCTGTTTCCCAGCTATCTGATGTGCGTCCCACTGATTGGGCTTTTACGGCTTTGCAGTCTCTCGTTGAGCGCTATGGTTGTATCGCAGGATATCCCGATCGCACATTTCGCGGCAAACAAGCAACCTCACGCTATGAGTTTGCGGCTGGCTTAAATGCCTGTCTCGACAAAATCAATGAAATCATTTCGGCTGGACTAGCTGACAAGGTTAGCAAGGAAGATCTTGCCACTTTGCAAAAGCTTCAAGAAGAGTTTGCTGCGGAACTAGCAACTTTGCGCGGTCGTGTCGATGCCCTTGATGCGAAGACTGCCAAGCTTGAGGCGCAACAATTCTCGACCACAACCAAACTCAGTGGCGAAGCGATTTTTAGTGTGTCGGGCGCAACAGGAGCAAGGACTGGTTTCACGAACACTAACATTGTCTTTAATAACCGTGTACGCCTGAATTTATTGACCAGTTTTTCTGGTAAAGACTTATTGATTACGGGATTGCAAGCCACAAATATCAACAGTCTGGCTCAACCTTTAGGCTATGCTGATCCCCTCGGCAGTTCTAGCAATGTCAAATTGGGATTTGAAAATCAATTCCTCAATTTCAATCCATCTAACTCCAATACGGCTGCCGCAAACTCAGTTAACCTTTACAAGTTACTCTACATTTTTCCAGTTGCTGATAAGTTGACAATGTTTGCAGGTTCTAATGCGGAAGTTTCTGATGCTTTCCCCGCAATTAGCCCATTTGCTAGTGAAGGGCAAGGCTCTATCTCCCGTTTTGGCCAAGGTTTAAATGCTGCAACCCGTGTATCTGGAGGTACATCTGGTACTGGGCTAGCGGCGGCTGTTGGTTTTATTTGGAATATTTCTGATAAGGTTGATTTTCGAGCTTTATATGGAAGTGTTAACTCTGCGATCGCTACTAACAGCCCCACTAGTTTGCTTGGGGCAGGCTTCTTTGGCGGTAGTAGCGTTGCGGCTGCTCAATTAACCCTCAAGCCCACTTCTACTCTTGATATTGGGCTCAACTATGCTAATAGCTATCACCAGATCAATATTTTGGGAACTGGCTTAGCTTCCGCAGACATTGGTGCAATTAATGCAGGAGGACTAGGCAACCCCATCAAGATGGATTCTGTAGGTGCAACTTTGACTTGGCGATTTGCTCCCAAGGTTGCCTTTAATGTATCGGGTGCTTGGATCTTTGCAAACCTTACTGGTGTCAATGCATCAACTACCTTTACTAGTTGGATGACAGGATTCCATTTCAGTGATGTATTCAATGAAGGAAATACAGCTGGAATTATCTTTGGACAACCTCTTGCACGGAGTTCGGCAGGTGGACTTGCCACGATTCCAACTGGATTTACGGCAACTCCATATCATTTAGAAGGTTATTTCAATTTTAAATTGTCCAAAAACATCAGTGTTACTCCAGGCGTATTCTTTGTGTTTAATCCAGAGGGTATCAATAACGCGCCTACTGCGACTGTCGGTGTAGTTCGGACAACATTCACATTCTAAGGTTTTCAGCTAAGAACAGTTTTAATCAACAATAAAAAAGTAGGAGTAACAAGTTTATGGCAGCAAGTATTGGTAACCGCAATTCGTCAAATGCGATCGCGAAGTTTTGGCAGAAAAATGCTCAAAATTGGGCGCTCCCAATCATTGGGATTTTAGGATTTCTCGCTGTATGGCAACTTCTCTCAAGCATTGGCTTAGTCAAATTGCCTGGACCATGGAATATTATGGCTGAGAAATCCACTCGTAATTTATTGCTTTATCCTTTCTTCGATCGCGGTGGTACAGATAAAGGACTATTCTGGCAGACTCTTGCTAGCTTTGAGCGCGTGGCTAAGGGTTACTCATTAGCGGCTGTCGTCGGGATTGGAGTCGGGATTCTAGTTGGCACTAATGCGGTTATCGACAAAGCTCTCGATCCATTGTTCCAATTCTTGCGAACTGTTCCACCACTTGCATGGGTTCCGATCGCTCTGGCTGCACTGCGTCAAAATGAACCAGCCGCCTTGTTTGTTATCTTTATCACCGCAGTATGGCCAATCTTGCTCAATACCGCAGTGGGTGTTAAGCAAATCCCTCAAGACTACCGCAACGTTTCACGAGTTCTCCAACTTTCACGCCAAAAGTATTTCTTTAAGATTCTGATTCCTTCCGCTCTTCCCTATATTTTCACTGGGCTACGCATTTCCATTGGTCTTGCATGGCTCGCGATTATCGCCGCAGAAATCATCATGTCAGGTATCGTCGGTATTGGCTTCTTTATTTGGAATGCCTACACTAACGATAAAGTCGGTGAAGTTATTCTGGCTCTAGTTTATATCGGTGCTGTTGGCTTGATCCTTGACCGTGCGATCGGCTGGCTTCAGAACGTGATTTTGCCTGAAGAACAGAAGTAAAAAGATCCCCCTAGCCCCCCTTAAAAAGGGGGGAAAAGAAAATTATCTTCTTCCCCCTTTTTAAGGGGGATTGAGGGGGATATTTAGAAGCTAGCGCCATCAGCAAATTGATATTTAATTAAAGGAGAATTTTAAAATGAGTAGTTTTGTTTCAGTTGATCAAGTCGAAAGAACTTTCCCCTTAGGCGGTGGCAAAGAATATATTGCGCTTAAAGGAATTGATTTACATATTCAGAAAGGTGAATTTATTTCCCTGATCGGTCACTCTGGCTGTGGGAAATCCACTTTACTAAATATGATCGCAGGATTAGACCTACCCACTGGCGGAGTCGTCATGCTCGAAGATGAGCGCGTATCCCGTCCAGGTCCCGATCGCATGGTGGTATTTCAGAACTATTCACTTTTGCCTTGGCTATCGGTACGCGACAATGTGGCTCTGGCTGTAGATGAGGTTCTATCGAATTTACCGAAAGATGAGCGCCATGCTTTAGTTGAGCGTTATGTAAACATGGTGGGGCTAGCCCATGCGATCGATAAGCCGCCCACACAGCTATCGGGTGGTATGCGTCAGAGGGTTGCGATCGCTCGCGCTCTTGCAGTCAGACCAAAACTACTTCTCCTTGATGAACCCTTCGGAGCTTTGGATGCATTAACCCGTGGCAATCTGCAAGAGAAATTAATGCAGATTTGTAATGAAGACCAAATTACGGCAGTAATGGTTACGCATGATGTCGATGAAGCGGTATTGTTAAGCGATCGCATTGTTATGCTCACCAATGGGCCATCTTCAAAAATTGGCGGCATTTTGGAAGTAGATATTCCTCGTCCTCGCCAAAGACTAGAAGCTGTTAAGCATCCTAGCTATTACAGCTTACGCAGCGAAATTATCTATTTCTTAAATCAACAGAAGCGTGTTAAAAAGCTCAATGCACGCACCGTAACTACAGTTGCTCGGCACGGATTGGAAAAAGTTAATCTAGAGATTGGCTTCGTTCCCTTAACTGCTTGTGCGCCGATCGCTGTGGCTAAGGAAAAAGGTTTCTTTCAAAAGCATGGACTGGATGAAGTCTCTCTTGTCCGCGAAACCAGCTGGCGCGGCATTGTCGATGGTATCGCAGGTGGCTATCTAGATGCTGCACAAATGCCTTCAGGCTTACCAATGTGGATGACCCTCGGCGGTGCTGGCGCATGTAAACCAATTGTGACTGCGCTGACCATGACTCGTAATGGTAACGCGATTAGCCTCGATCGCCGCTTTTACGATCAAGGAGTTCATACGCTTAGCGATTTCAAAAATCTTCTACAAGACACACGCGATCGCTCTCACCGCATGGGTGTAGTCCATCCATCTTCAATGCATAATCTGCTCCTGCGCTACTGGTTAGCCGCAGGCGGTATCGACCCCGATCACGATGTCGAGCTAAAAACAATTCCTCCCGCCCAAATGGTAGTTGACCTCAAAGCAGGTAGTATCGATGGTTTCTGTGTCGGTGAACCTTGGAACTTCCGCGCCGCGATGGAAAATATCGGCTTTACCGTTGCCACTGACTTAGAAATTTGGCAAGGACACCCTGGCAAGGTTCTCGGTGTGCGCGAAGATTGGGCTAATGCCTATCCAAATACCCACATCGCTCTCGTCAAGGCTTTACTAGAAGCCTGTATGTATTGCGCCGATCCCAACAATTCAGAAGAGATTCGCCAGATCCTCTCTCGTCGCGCCTATGTCAGTACGAATGTTAATTACATCCATTTAGGTAATCCTGATGATGTCACCTGTGCGATCGACACCCCGATGCGCGAACCTGCTCACCACCAATTCTATGGTGCTGGTGTCAATCGCCCTAGCCGTTCTGAACATCTCTGGCATATTACCCAGATGGCACGTTGGGGCGATGTTCCTTTCCCCCGCAACTGGGTAGAAGTGCTCGAAAAGAGCTGTCGCGTTGGAGTGTTCAGTACAGCAGCGCGTGAGCTTGGATTGACCGATATCACCTACAGCCGTAACGCGATTCAACTCTTTGACGACATTCCCTTTAACGCCGAAGATCCGATTGATTATCTCAATCATCTAGAGATTAAGCGCAATATCACGATGGCAGAGATTGGCATGGATTCTATGCGAATGGTTGCTTAAATGCGATCCCCCTCAATCCCCCTTAAAAAGGGGGAAGAAGAAAAAATTAATTCTCCCCCCTTTTTAAGGGGGGCTGGGGATCTAAATCTCAAACTTTAAGAACAAAATTAAAAAGTTAAAAAGAACATGACACAAACAACCCTTAACCCCACACCAGTCGCCACCATTCCTCCTCAAGAATCTTTCCTTCGCATTGAAAATGTTTCCAAAATTTATCCCACACCTAACAATGGACAATATGTAGTTCTAGATGGTGTAAATCTTCATGTCCAAGAAGGTGAATTTATTTGCCTGATCGGTCACTCTGGCTGTGGCAAATCTACTCTCCTAAATATGGTTGGTGGTTTCTCAAAACCATCGATCGGCGAAGTTTTAGTTAATGGCAAACTGATAACCAAGCCAGGGCCCGATCGCATGGTCGTATTCCAAGGTTATGCCCTCCTGCCTTGGCTCACAGTATACGAAAATGTCATGCTTGCAGTTGACTCGGTTAATCCAAATATGTCAAAAGGCGAGAAAAATGATATCGTCCGTCACCACCTCGCTATGGTCGGATTGAGTGAATCCGCCGAGAAAAAGCCAACTCAAATTTCAGGTGGGATGAAACAGCGCGTATCGATCGCTAGAGCCTTATCCATCCGTCCTGAAGTCCTTATCCTTGATGAACCATTTGGCGCTTTGGATGCAATCACCAAGGAAGAACTGCAAGAAGAACTCCTCCAAATCTGGACAGAACATCGCTGTACGGTATTGATGATCACCCACGATATTGATGAGGCTCTATTCTTAGCCGATCGCCTTGTCATGATGACCAATGGTCCCTCCGCACATATTGGTGAAATCTTAACGATTCCCTTTGCTCGTCCCCGCGATCGCGCCCAAATCATGGAAGATCCTTTATACTACGATCTGAGAAATACGGCTCTAGACTTCCTATATAACCGCTTTGCCCATGACGAGTGATGCCCTCACCCCTAGCCCCTCTCCCATAGGGAGAGGGGAACAAGATAACAGCATAAACTTTCGCGATCGCCTAGCGATAATCGCCACAATGCACCGTAAGGAATTAGCGATCGCGCCAATCTTACAAACATCGTTAGGCGTTATAGTTACCGTACCTCAAGATTTTGATAGCGATTTGTTTGGTACATTTACTCGCGATATTGATCGCCCTGCCAATCAAGTCGAAACCGCAAAACTCAAAGCCGAAAAAGTCTTAGAGATCATAGAAGCTGATTTAGCGATCGCTAGTGAAGGCAGTTTTTTCCCGCATCCCATGTTAGGTATTCCCTATAATCGCGAAATTGTTCTTTTGCTAGATAAAAAGCATAACTTCTCAGTTTATGGAGAATTCCTCTCAGCAGACACTAACTTTGGTCATCAAGAAATTTCTAGCTACTCGCAAGCCTATGATTTTGCAATGACAATTGGCTTTCCCGATCATGCGATCGTACTGATGCCAGATGCCAAGACCTCGGCAAAGGAGTCAATTTACAAAGGAATTAATTCAGAAGATTTGCTCAAAGAATCTGTCAATGAATTGCTGCAACAATCACCACAAATTCATATTGAAACAGATATGCGATCGCTCTACAATCCCACTCGTATGGGCAATATTGCCAAGGCTACTGAAGAGCTAGTACGGAAGTTACAGCAACTTTGTCCCCATTGTAATTTTGTGGATTTTGATGTGGTGAAAAAAATAAAGGGTTTGCCGTGTGAACTTTGCGGACTGCCCACCCAAGTTACTCGCGCTCATGTTTATCAATGCGATCGCTGCCAGTTTCAGCAAGAAGTTCTATTCCCAGATCAAGTTCAACTTGCCGATCCGATGTACTGCTCCTATTGCAATCCTTAAAGAACCAATTTTTTGTGGCGTGGCTTCGCCACGCCACAAAAAATTGGTTCTTTATTCAATCGCTTGTAAAACTACTTTGGGCGAGAGTTTATCCTTAAACCAAACTGTCAGAGCAGGTGTATCGCTTACTTTAACGCCCGCCTTCTCCAGATTTAGTCGTTCAGAAATCGCCAAAATCAAATTCTCACAATTAGCTTGCCGCACTTGTGAAAACTTCTTACGTAAGTATTCAGGTCGCCAATAGCCGACAATCTCTAATAAATAAGTCCGTCCATCGGGATGCACCAACCGAAAGTCAGGAATCATCACACTCCCAGGAATGGGAATTAAATCTACTTCTCTTTCTAACTTCCACTCAGTTTTTAATTCTGCCCAACGCTCTGCAAACGATGACTCGATCGCACTGTCATACATTTTGCCAGCAGGATAATGACTAACTAAGCCACAATCAGAATCGAGAGTGAATAAACCTGTCCGCTTTTGTTTTGAATAAGTATCTTTTTCAACGAGGGTGGCGTTGAGGCTCCATTTAGTGACATGGAGCAAAGCTGGTAGTAGCTTCGCGATCGCAAGTCCGTAACGGGTACTCGTCCCAAACAAACTCGTAGCACCATCCACGGTAATCGTAAAGCCATAATCGACATCACCTTCGATATAGGACATCAATTGAAATAGCTTGAGATAACGGAATAGTAGCTTATATTCCCCAGGATCATTACGATGGACTTTGAGCGTCATGTGACTTGCTCGATAGAAAATCCCTTGCACTTGCGAAAGATTGTAACGATGGATGAGAGCTTCAGGCGTAGGACTTTCAAATTCGGTCAGAATCCGATTCTCCATTAAATCGGCATAAAGTCCCGTTGTAATTTGTGAAGGTAAGACTTCACGCTTAAGTTCTTCAGTCAGGCTATCGGCAAGTTTGGTAAGGGTTTGCTTTGTAGCTTGCTGGCTAGGGATAACTTGAGCCGACAATTCAAAAATACGGCGGCGTAATTCCTGTGGTTCAAGGGGACTCACAATTTCAAAAGTACTAAAACTGGACTTGAGAATATGCGCCAATCCCCGCTTCACCCGATAATCTGGTGTGTCGCCTTCAAGTTCTTGCAATAGGCGATCGAGTTCACTCTGAGTCCCACCCTTAGCATTCTCAAAAATTGCGATTAGTTCTATTGCGATCGCTTGATGCTTCTGATCTACTTTTAATCTTTTCGGAACGACGGTTTCGCCATTCAGTCGATGCATCAGGAGTTCGCTAGGCAGCATAAAAGAAAAGGCTTATAGATTAGTTACAGCAATTATCGTTCAAACGAACCATAAGAAATTTTTTGAAAGTGCTGCAAAGCAACACTTTCAAAAAATTTCTTGGTTTGGGTTTGGTCGCAAAGCGCTGTATTATGCAGCATCTAGAGCGATCGCATTGATTGTGTCCATAATTTCGCGGAAACTTGCTAGCCCTGCTTCGATGTTTTCGATGATTTCGTTGGCGAGAATGTCAGGATCGGGCAGATTATCGAGATCGGCGAGGCTTTTGTCTTTGAGCCAGAAGATATCGAGGTTGGTTTTGTCTCGCGCCATGATTTCGTTATAGCTAAATTTGCGCCAACGTCCTTCGGGTTGAGATTCTGACCAAGTTTCGCTGCGGTGATGGCGATTGGTGGGATTGTAGCAATCAATAAAAGGCTGGAGGTCTGATAGTTTGAGGGGATTTTTCTTGAGGGTGTGCTGGACATTGGTGCGGTAGTCATAGATCCAGACTTCCTTTGTCCAAGGTTCTTTGGCGGCGGGTTTGTTGTCAAAAAAGAGAACGTTTGCCTTGACTCCTTGGGCGTAAAAGATACCTGTGGGTAGTCGCAAAATCGTATGTAAATCCGTAGTTTTCATCAACTCTTTGCGAACGGTTTCGCCTGCGCCACCTTCAAAGAGAACGTTATCTGGTAAGACAACGGCGGCTTCACCGTTGATTTTGAGGAGGGTACGGATATGTTGCAGGAAGTTGAGTTGTTTGTTGGAAGTGGTTGCCCAAAAGTCTTGACGGTTATAGCTGAGGTCTTGTTTTTCCTGTTCCCCTGTTTCGTTGGTGATGGTCATGCTGCTTTTTTTGCCAAAGGGAGGATTGGCTAAAACGTAGTCCACGCGAATTCCACTATCGGCAATCAGGGCATCGTTGGGAGAGATAAAGCTTTCGCCATCGATTTCGCCGATGTTGTGCAGAAACATATTCATGAGGCTGAGGCGGCGAGTACTGGCGACGATTTCGTTACCTGAGAAGGTGCGGTTTTTGAGAAAGGCTTTTTGCTCGCGGTCTAGGGAATGATGGGCTGTGATGTAGTCGTAGGCGGCGAGGAAAAAGCCACCTGTGCCACAGGCGGGATCGTGGATGGTTTTGCTGGGTTGCGGATTGACGCAGGCGACCATTGCTTTGATTAAGGCTCTGGGGGTGAAGTATTGTCCTGCGCCGCTTTTGGTGTCTTCGGCGTTTTTCTCTAGCAGTCCTTCGTAAATGTTGCCTTTGACATCGGTTCCCACCATTGTCCATTGCTCTTTGGCAATCATGTCGATGATTTTGAGCAGTTTTGATGGGTCTTGGATTTTGTTTTGCGATTTGGTGAAGATTTGTCCTAATGTGCCTTTTTCAGTGGCAAGCGATCGCAACATTTGGATGTAATAGGTTTCTAGTTCTGCGCCGCGTTTGTTGCTGTTGAGGGTTTCCCAGTTACAAAGTTCGCCATTGGCGATTTCGTTGTTTTCAGAATCTTTGATGCGTGGAAATTTGATGGTTTTGCTGTAGGGCGGTTTGGACATTTCGTCTGCCATTTTCAGAAATAGCAGGTATGTAATTTGTTCGAGGTAGTCGCCATAGCTCACGCCGTCATCACGGAGGATGTTGGCGAAGTTCCAGACTTTGGAGATTAGGTTTGATTCGTTACTCATGTTTACGGATTATTTTTACTAGCTATTACTTGACTTGGTTTCCACCGTCCCCGATCAGTTCTATCTAAATCTTTATCAAAACTGACAATTACAGCTTTCTCAATCTCAGCAGCAACGTATTGATATGCGTCATCGAAATCCAGATTGAAGTTATCCATGACTTCCACTAATCTTTCCATTTGGTTAGGAGGGACACTAACTATTAGGACTTCTCCATCTATGAGGACATCTTGGACAAACTGAACAAAAACATCTCTTTGTTGTAAGCGATCGCAAATAACCCCTATGGAATGCAAACTGAAATCTGTTATACATATTTCTGCTAGATCCAGCATATTTAGCATTTTTGCTACGGTTTTAGCTTGTCGTTGTCCTAATAGTTCTTCTAGCCAGATATTTGTATCCAAAAGAAACATTAGCTGGATCTCCAGTCGTTAGCTAAATGCTGTAAGTCAACGGATGTATAGGTTTCTGCTTTGAGTTTTCCTGCCCAGTCTTGGCGCAGTTTTCGCTTGGGGCGTTGTTGAGACTTGTTTAAAAGTGATTCTACGAATGCTTTTACCTCGATTTTGAGGTTGGGGGGCAATTCTTGAATTATTTCTTCCAATGGTTTTGTGGCGTTATTCATAACTTTTTTTATTCAGAGATTTATTGGCTATTTTCGCTTGATTGCAATTCTTTTAAAAAATTTGAGTCAGGCTGACAATTCTGGATAATTATCATACTAAATTCAGTCTCTCCCATTTGTGTGATTAGGCTGTCTAAGGCTTGTCCCGCAGTTTTGCCTATGCTTTGTTTGTCTCCCGCGATCGCACGGTAGGATTTTTCGCCATTGATGCTAGAAATAGGCAAAATTGCTACGGTTGTCATTGGTTTAACTTGGTGAGCTTGGTGTTTTAAATTATAGTTCAGCGATCGCTAAGATATTTTCTCGCTTTTCTCTTAATTGGTTGATTAGCATATAGTTACCTCTTAGTTTTGCTATTTTTTTTAACTTTTTCCAATAGTTTTGCAGCAGGTTCCCAGTCGGGTTGTTGGCGACAGTTTTGGAGTTCGTCTTGGCTGAGGAGTTTGCCTTCAAAGGCTTTTTTGAGGATGCTTTGTCGCAATGCTTGGGCTTTTTCTAGGCTTTGATCGATCGCTTCGTTAAGTTTGTCGCAGACTGATAGACGGGTTTCAATTTCTTGGACAATTTGGGTTTGTTCTTCTAAAGATGGAACAGGAATTTCAATATTCAAATACCTTACTTGTGTAAGATTTAGTCCACTATCATTTCCACCTGTTTTAATTTCTTCTATTTTATGAATATAGGTTAGAGAGTTCATCAGATATTCAAAATATGTAGGCAAAATGATTTTGTTTTTCACTCTAAGTCTATAAACTTTGTCACAGTTAATTAGTTTAGGTCTTGTTTTTCTTACTAAGCAACAAATTCCAACTCTAACTCTTGGTCCAGCACGAGTAATTAAGATATCGTTTACTTTTATCTCGTGTTGTTCTCTGGGTATCAAATTATCAGGAAGAATTTTATTTTCTTCTTCAATAAATTTCCCAGATTGAATGGCTGAAGTTTTTATTACAGCCCATTCATTTATATCTTTTGAAGATTCCTCCCTACATTTTGGACTCCATCCTTGTGACAATCCATCAATGACATTCGATATTTTTTGTAGAGATCTATCAACAACCGCTAAGTTTAGTACAGTAAAGCGATAGATTTCTAGTTTGGATTTGGCGGTTTTGAGGTTGGCTATGCCGTTGTCTAGTTCGCTGAATAGTTGCTCGATTTTTGAAGCGATCGCGCTTTGTTCAGGCAGTGGCGCAAAAGGAATAGTAATCTTTTTTAAAGTATTTAAATAGATTCCTTTTTGCGCTGTACCTTTTGATTGCTCTTTAAAAAATGATTGAATTGATGGTGATCTTAAAGCAAAAGAAATATATTTTGAATTTAGCCCCTCTAATTTTATTAGTGCTACACTTCTTTGCAAAGTAAATTTTTTAATATTTTGAGGAACTACTGCACTTCGCCCAATTGTTCCAACAATAGTTAATAAAATATCTTCAGGCTCAACATTGGCTCGTTTACATTCTGATTCAAATTCAACAGGATCTATTAACCGATAATTATCAAAAACAATTTTGTCATCAAGAATATTAGTAGCACTTAACATTGGTAAGCCGACATCTTGTTTTTTAGGTGGATTATGAGAGCCATCTGTAATTTTTGAAGTAATATCCCCTAATTCAACCTCAATCCAATCTTCTCTCATCATCAACAACCTAACTTATCGCCCAAAATTCCCGACAATTGCCTAAAGATTATAGATTATCAGCGACTTAGAGACAAAAGATTAAATATTCAAGCACAAAACCTATAAAAGCGCAGATCTCCGACTTTTTCTTTGCAACCAAAGATTTCTTTTGCTTGTCACCCAAAAAGTCGGAGATCTCAATCTCTGCATTATCGCCACAATCTCTATACAACATTCACCAAAAAAAACAACCCGCAGCAATAGGCGAACATCAAAAACATCTCATCAGACAAATAACATATACTCAAAAATAATCCCTACGCTGAATGAGTCATGACAACCCTAACCGTCACCCTCCCCGAAGCACTGACCAAATATCTACAAGAACAAATCGCATCAGGACATTACAACAACACCGACGATTATATTCAAACCCTGATCCAACAAGACCAAGTCCGCAAAACATACCTTGAACCGCTAATCCTCGAAGGCATCGCTTCAGGAGACGCAACCCCAATGAAAACCAGCGATTGGGACACAATCCGTCAAGCTGTCCGTAAAAACTATAGCGATCGCGCTCAAAATGGCTAATCTCAACAAACGTCCGATCATCATTCAAGATCTGATTGCCCACGCAACCTACATCAGTCTTGAAAGTTTAGATGCTAGCGATCAATTTTTGTACGCAGCCGAAGCCACATTTCAACGCATTGCCCAATTTCCAGCGATCGGCAAACTAAGCGGCTTTAGCAATCCCAAACTAGAGCAAATACGCCAATACCAAATCAAAGGATTCTCAAAATACATCATTTTCTATCAAATTCAAAACCCTGAAAATGTAGAAATCATTAGAGTCCTTCATGGTTCTCAAAATCTTGAATTTATTCTCGATCCTGAGTAAGCAATAGATGCTTACTTTGTTGTTTTATCCCCGCTAAATTAATTTCCTTCATTTCCAAAGCGAAAATAATTGTTATTAATTTCGTTAATAAGGGATAGCTAGTAAGTCTATATTAACGAAAGAGGATGGTTTTCGTTAATAACCACCAAAAACAAACAATATTTTCATTCAACAAAATTTACGCCGCCAGCGCCTCATTTAACTCCTCAATAATCTCCCCCATCCCATCGCCAAAAAGCTGATACATCCGACCTCTGCCACCCTCGCGATCGAACGGCGTATAGTCCAGATCATCCAACTCCACATGAAAACTCATCACCACATGATCCTTCAACATCCTTAACCAACTCATCTGCTCCTCCGTAAACTTCAACGCACCCGCCTGCTTACCAAACACCCAAGTTTGAAAATTTTTGTCCACCGTCTTGTCATAAGCTGTCAAACCCTGATCCAAACCAGTCACCCGCCTGATCAATGACACCAGCGCCACTAGCTCATTTTTAGGACTATCAACACGCAATCCTTCCAACTGCGCGTAAGCCTCCCACACATACACAGGCGCAAGCATCGGCTTATCTAATTTCAGACGTTCTAACACCTCCTTAATCATCTTAAAAGTCAACTCCCTCCGTTGATAGGGCTGACCATAAAACAAACTCAAAGCCGTGATTTCGTCCCTATTTGCCGCAATATAATCCGCAAAATCCTGTACCACCGACTCCGCCTTCTCCGTCGAAAAAGCATCAAACTCTGACTTCAAAATCCGATCCTGATTGATAGTATCGATAATCTGCTCATGAACTTTCCACAAATTATCAATATAAGTATTCAACTCTCCATTGAAATTTGCTGAGGCTAAATCCGCTAACTCAGACTGAGCTTGCTTTTTGGCTGACTCTTCTAATGCAGGAGTGCGATCGCCCACTGCAATCTCATTCATCAAAGCCATAGTTTTCTCTGCGATCGCATCAGGATCGAAGGCACTCAATAAGTCCTTAACCACCGAGTTAATATGCTTTCCGCCTGATAATTCTGCAAACTTCATCTGCTCAGATTCCGTTAACTGTTTATCCAGACGCAGCAACCGATTTGCCAAAGTCAAAAATAAATCCTCATCCTGCGCCCCGATCGCCACAGCATTCAATAAATCCTTTAGCGGTACGCTCGGCTTACGCTCCAAGGGTCGGCTATCGGTTTTCTTGGACTTGATCGCGCCTACAGCATCGACAATCACAAAATGGGTTTTCGTATATTTAGCTGTGCGTGTCACTCTTTGCAAATCGTCAAAAGCGATCGTTCTCGTTCCTCTTCCCTTCATTTGCTCAAAATAATTCACACTCTTGACATCACGCATAAACAGCAACACTTCCAACGGTTTCACATCCGTTCCTGTGGCGATCATATCTACCGTTACCGCAATGCGTGGATTCCATGAATTACGGAATCGATTTAAAACTGATTTTGGATCTTCAGCGTTATACGTCACCTTTTTACAGAACTCATTGCCCTCACCAAATTCCTCACGCACGATCGCAATAATATCTTCAGCATGGCTATCCGTCTTCGCAAAAATCAGCGTTTTCGGAACTTCGTACTCACCATTAGCCTCAATGCGATCGGGGAAAATATCGGCTTTTAAGGCGCGTTTAAATTCCTGAATGATCAACCGAATTTGATTGGGATTGACCACATCCTTATCAAGCTTATTCGACTTATATTCGTAATCTTCATCCAGTCGCTCCCAACGCTTTTTCCGAGAGAGTTTCTCGCGCTTATCGATGTACTGCTCCGCCTTCAGTTTTGCGCCATTTTTCGTAATTTCCGTCTCAATCGTATAGACGTTATACGGCACATTCACCCCATCTGCGATCGACTCCTCATAGGTGTATTCGCTCACCACATTTTGATTAAAAAAGCCAAACGTGCGCTTGTCAGGCGTAGCCGTCAGCCCAATCAAAAAAGCATCGTAATATTCCAACACCTGCTGCCAAACGTTATAAATGGAGCGATGACATTCATCGATAATGATGAAATCGAACTGCTCGATGAAGTTCTTAATGGAATAACTCACAGGCAGAGGTTCTTTTTTCTGCCAACTCGATTCATTAGGATTCATCTCTTCGGCAGATTCTTCCAATTCCTTCCCCTGCAAAATCGAATAGAGTCGCTGAATTGTGGAAATACAAACCTGACTATCAGAGGCAATATAGCTAGAACTCAAACGCTGCACATTATAAAGCTCCGTAAACTTGCGATTGTCATCGGTCGGCTGATATTTCAAAAACTCCTGTTCGGCTTGTTCTCCTAAATTCTTGGTATCCACTAAAAATAAAATTCGCTTGGCTCTGGCGAACTTCAACAACCGATACACAAAAGTACAAGCCGTAAAAGTTTTACCCGCCCCCGTTGCCATCTGGATCAAGGCTCTGGGACGATTGGCTTTAAATGATGCTTCCAGATTAGCGATCGCCTTAATTTGAGCAGGGCGTAAACCTTCAGGATCTAATTCAGGGATTTTATTTAAGCGCGATCGCAAAGTTTCAGGCTGAGCAAACCACTCTGATAAGGTTTCAGGACGATGAAAGTGAAAAACTGGACGCGATCGCGGCTTCGGATCGCGATAATCGGTAAATCTGGTTAAAGCGCCCGTACTTTCATAAACAAAGGGCAGAGGATCATTCTTTAAATACTTCAGTTTACTGACTGCATAATACTTCGACTGCTCCTCATGGGCGGTGAGTTGCTCCCCTGCTTCTTCACGCTTAGCCTCGATAATGCCAACGGGTTTCTTATCCACAAACAACGCATAATCGGCAATTCCCGCATCAGTCTGATATTCCCTAACCGCCACCCCTTTATTCGCCGCGAGATTCACCTTGTTCTTTGACTGCACCACCCATCCAGCCAAAATCAACATACTGTCGATTTGATCTCTCGCGATTTGTTCGGGATTTTGGTTTGACATTATATTTTTAGTCAAATAACATCTAAATTATAGCTCTAGAGGGCTTTTAGCCGAAATGCTAACTTATAGGAAGTGTATTTATCGTCAGGAGCATTAATTCTATGGCAGGTCAACTACTCACCCACAAATTCACCACGCAGCAATATCACCTCATGCATGAAGCTGGTGTTTTTGGGCATGGCGATCGCGTCGAGTTAATCAATGGAGAAATTACAGAAATGTCACCAATTGGCAGAAAACACGCGGCATGTGTCATTCGTGTAACCAAGCTGTTGCAAAAAAAACTGGACGATCTTGTTTTAGTTTCCGTTCAAAATTCAATTCGTTTAGATGATGGTTCAGAGCCTCAGCCTGATTTTGCTATTCTAAAGCCTCGTGATGATTTTTACGCGGAGGCTTTGCCCACACCTGCTGATATTCTGTTGATTATTGAGGTCGCAGACAGCACGATCGCTTACGATCGCGAAGTCAAGATGCCACTGTATGCGGCGGCGGGGATTCCTGAGATGTGGTTGTTTGATGTAAATGAGCAGGTAATTTTCGGATATTCACAGCCAGCAACAAGGGGGTATAAGAAAATGCAGCGTTATGAACAAGATGATAATTTTTTTATGCTTGCCTTTCCCGATATCAGTTTTTCATGGCAAGAATTGTTTTAAAACCAATAAGATCAGAGGTGATGCAAAGCATCACCTCTGATCTTATTGGTTTTATATATGATGATTCGATATTTGCCTCTTGTGGTGGGCACAGTGGGCGGCTTAGCACTATTAGCTAATCGGATGGTGACGGCAAATCTCACTGCTAGTCAGTCACGGGCTGATGCCTTGGGGGTCTTATTAAGTGCGGTTTTAATTTTGATTGGGTTGTTATGGCAGCAAGTGCAACCAAAATCGCCCGAAGCAGTGATTTTAGTAGGCGAAGAAGGATTGGAAATAGATGAAAATCTACCAGAGGCAGTTAAAACAGAACTCGCTTGGGCAACGCATATCTTACTTACCAATACAGTTACACAATCAGTAGCCATCTATTACGATCGCCAAACTATTCTCCGCAGAGGCATTTTAGGCAAGAGCAATCAGGTAAATATTGGCACGATCGCGGCAAGGGTGATGAAAACCCAAAAGCCAATTTATCTGGTCAAACTAGAGCTTTATCCTGGTCGGGTGGAGTTTGACTATCTCCCCGAAAATACTCAGGGTGTGATCGTGCAACCTCTAGGCGAAAAAGGAGTCATGGTTTTAGGAGCAAATATTCCGCGTAGCTATACTAAGCAAGATGAAAATTGGGTAACGGCGATCGCTGACAAACTCACCTATAATCTCGAAAAAATATCCTCATAAGATTATGCGAAATCACAAGCTAAACCATATTTTTACAACTGTTACATTATCTTCAATGCTCACGGCTACCTTAGTCTTACCTGCTTTTAATCAAGCGATCGCGCAGATTCCTCAAGAGAGCAGTGATGCATCCCAGCCCACAAAAACGAGTTCGCCAGTAATTTCCCAAGAAAAACGAGCTTTGATCAAAGAATTGCTAGAAATTACTGAATCCAGCAAAAATGCCCAACAAATCATGGATGCGATGGTAAGAGCCGAATTACCAAAATTAGTATCGACTATTCTCAAAAATGCTCCCGCGCTCGACAGCGATAGCCCAGAAGTTCAAAAGAAATTGACCGACATCGTTTCACGGATGGCTGGGAAATATCGCGATCGCGTGATCAAAAAAATTGATGTCAACCAATTGATCGATGAGGTGTCCTATCCAATTTACGACAAGTATTTTACGACCGCTGAATTGAGAGACATCATTGGCTTTTATAATTCGGAAACGGGCAAAAAGGCGATCGCTGTTCTGCCTCAGGTTATTGGTGACTCTATGAAACGCACCAATGAAATTTTGCTACCCAAAATGTCTAGCATTATGGCTGAAATCATTACTGAAGAGCTATTAAACGCATTGCCACGGAAATAATCAGCACAAAGCAATGTAACCGCCTTAGCGATTGCTATACTGTAATGCTGTAAGCACTTTGTTGCATTGACTACCCTTTCACGTATTTCAACTGTTACCCCTAAATTACAAAAGACGCATGGCACTTCTAGATCGACAAGGTCGTTTATTTGGCAAATTTAGCATTCTCGACATCGGTGCGATCGCCACGATCCTGATTGTCCTGATTGGCTTACTCATCGTTCCTGGCAACGGCGGCAGTTCGATCGCGCAAATGCTATCTGCTGAGAATAAGACCGTCCAAGTCGATATGAATGTGCGTGGTTTAAGTGCTACCGATCCTCAAAACCTTATCAAAATTGGCGACAAAGTAAAAATCATCATCCGTAATCAACCACGCGGTGAAGTCACCATCAAAAAAGTAGAAATCTCAACCCCAAAAATTGTCGCGGCAAAATCTGACGGCACTGCGGTTTATTTTGATGACCCTCGTGCTATCTCGACCTCTCAATCTGACCTTGCCATCACCCTCGAAGCAACAGCTCAAATCACTAATGATGGGGCTGTATTTGCCAATGAAAAGGTCAAAGTCGGTACTTCAATTGACATTGAAGGTCCGAAATATATTATTCGGGGTAGTGCAATGGCGGTGAGGTATTAATTATGCAACCCCCATTTCCCCAAGGCTTTGTACTTAAAGGTCGCTATGCAGTCCGAACAACAATTGGACAGGGTGGCATGGGGCGCACTTATCTAGCGCAAGACCTAGAGCGCTTTAATGAAACCTGTGTATTGAAAGAATTTATTCCTCCTCAAGATTCTCAAGAGGTGTCAGAAAAGGCTAAAGAGCTATTTCGACGAGAAGCATCGGTGCTTTATCAAATCCGCCATCCACAAGTGCCAGAATTTCGCGCAACCTTTGAGTCTGAAGGCAGATTACTCTTAGTCCAAGACTATGTGGAAGGTAAAAATTATCGCAATTTGTTACTCGATCGCCTCAAGGTTGGGCAGACATTCTCTGAGAATGAAATTTTTGCACTGATGCAGCAGCTTCTACCAGTGCTGAGTTACTTACATGGTCACAATATTATCCACCGCGATATTTCCCCTGAAAACCTGATGTTGCGATCGCAGGATAACTTACCTGTGCTGATCGATTTTGGGGTCGTGCAGGAAACCACCGCTAAACTAAACTCGCAGATGGGCATTCCCGCCTCAACCGTTGCAGGTAAAGCAGGCTATGCGCCTCCCGAACAATTACAGTCTGGCAACGCCTATGCTAATAGCGATCTCTATGCCCTTGCCGTAACTTCGATTGTTTTGCTAACTGGTCGCGAGCCATCAGAACTGTTTGATAGCATCAATCTGGCTTGGAATTGGCAACAGTTTGCCAATGTTAATCCTGCATTTGCAAGGGTAATCAACCAAATGTTGAGCTACAAGCCTACTAATCGCTATCGTTCCGCCGATGAGGTATCACAAGCAATGCAAGTTGCCCAAGCTTCTTTTTCGGGAGCAAAAACCTATGCGGTAGGGAGACAAGTGCCATCCAATGTCGCAGCAAATATCCCTCAAAGAACGGTGGTAGCTGGTGCTAGCAATCGCAATCCTGTCAACTACGGCACTCAAAATTCGCCTAATCGATCAACCAGTGGTGGCGGTGTCAACTGGTTTTTGGGGATTTTAATCATTTTGGTAGCTGGGGTTGGCTCATGGGCGATCACATCTTTCTTTTTTAGTCGTAATCGCGCTACTACCAATCCAACCGAAACTGCGATCGCTTCTCCCACGGCAACACCAAGCGTTGCCAATGTAAAGAATATCAACACCAGTCTTGAACTTAAGTCAGTGAGTGAAGGCTCAAATCGAGGCATTATTAGCGAGAAGATTTCGGCGGGACAAGTTGTCAATGTCCGTTTTAATGCCGAAAAAGATGATCTTCTTACGGTTTCGCTAAATGGTACAGATTTGCAAATGACCATCCAAAGCGATGATGTGAGCCTAGACCGCAAAGCAATTGACAATGCCACAGGATATTGGCAAGGTCGTTTGAAAAAGGATGGTGTGTACTACATCAAAATTAAAACTACTGGCACAAATGAAACCACTTATAAGCTCGAAGTTCAGTTAGATGCTCCAGTAAAAGCTCAACCGACACCAACCCGAACTCCTACGCCGAGTCCAACAGCTACGCCTACGGATAAGTCAACAACTACGCCCACTCCTAGTCCTTCGCCTACTTCTGGACAGCCTAATCCAACGCGATCGCCTGATCCCACTCCTACTGCTGTTCCTACCGAACCACCGCGATCGCCATCGCCAGTCCCTAACCCGACTGAGCCTGCCCCAGAACCAACCAAACCACTTACCTTTTAAATTAAATAGATAAGAATAGGCGGCGCTTCGCGCCGCCTATTCTTATCTATTTAGGACTACCAAATTAATGCAAACTGTAGATATCAAGTTCCAAAAGCTGCATCCAGATGCTCAAGTTCCTAGTTATGCCCATATCGGGGATGCTGGTGCTGATGTTTATTCAGTTGCTGAAGTTACACTACAGCCGCAGCATCGCGCTGCTATACCTACTGGATTAGCAGTCGATATTCCCATCGGTTACGAAATCCAAGTGCGTCCTAAGAGTGGACTGGCTCTCAAACATGGTATTACCGTTCTCAATTCGCCTGGGACTGTCGATGCTGGTTATCGTGGCGAGATTCAAGTGATTGTGATTAATCTGGGAACAGAAGCTTATACTTTCACCAAAGGTCAAAAGATTGCTCAGCTAGTACTAAAGCCAGTGCTTCAAGCGCAATATATTGAAGGAGAACTCAGAACTAGCGATCGCGGTATTGGCGGGTTTGGGAGTACTGGGTTAACTTAGACTTTACAAAGCCAAGAATTGGTGATGCGTGGCAAAGCAACGCATCACCAATTCTTGAAGGGAGTATGTATGTCAAGCGTTCATCAACCAAAGCTCATCATATTTTCTCAGCATGGAATGAGCGATACCAACCATGCAATGAACTCATTAGCTCATAAAGTTGCACCGCCACATTCGCATATCGTTGCGCCAAATCTAGGGTTTATTCAAACCCACTTTGAGATTGAACCTTTGATTCAAAAGGTTGAGCGATCGGCTGCACAAGCATTTTTCCAGTACCCTGATTTACCAGTCCGGATCGTGGCTACTTCTCTGGGAGGTGTGATTTGGATTGAGGTATTGTCTCGTCATCGAGAATGGTGGTCAAAAATTGAGTCTTTGGTACTGTTAGGTTCACCAATCGGCGGCGCAGATCTTGCCCGAATTATCGATCCTTTTGCATGGGGAATTGGGATGGCGAAACATCTTGGCAAAAATCGACGACCTCTAGCAGAGCAAATTACGGCAGAAGTGCCGACATTGGTAGTGGCAGGAAATATCGATAGCGATGGTACGGTCACAACTGAGTCTACAAAGTTAAAATACGCTCATTTTGTCTGCTTAAACGGTGTCAGTCACCCTGCGTTAAGGTTCGATCCTGCCGTGGCTGAAGCGATTCAAGAGTTTTGGGCTAAGCCTAGAGAAACTCTACCTGCGCCCAAAATCACTCTAACTTTAGAGTTAATAGAGCATTTTCGAGCTGTGAAAGGCATAACTGATGCTAATTCACGAGACTTCCGCCATGCTAAAACTATCTTTTCTTTTGCCGATGGAACTAGTCTGTACACTTGGAAAAATATTTTCGGTGTTGATCATATATTCATAGCTAATGCTGATGGAAAATGTCAATATGCTGGGTTTGTTGGCTGGGTAGACTCTGCTGGGCTGAAGAGAGCTACAGATGCAGCGATCGCAACATTTCGCTAACTATAGTGTGACCAGACAGAAACTCCTCAAAGCGCTGAATTACCCAAAGCTGTAAGGATGCGCCCCTGCGGGGCGCATCCTTACAGCTTTGGGTTTGAAATGAGTTATACCCATTTACTTACTGCACATGCAAAAGCGATAACTGATAGTAATTTTCTGCATGGGCGATCGCATTTTCTTGTTCTTCTTCCGAAAGCTCACGCATCACCTTCGCAGGTACACCTGCCACAACCACACCCGCAGGCACATTCTTAGTCACCACCGCACCCGCACCCACAATACTTCCTGCCCCAATTTTCACCCCTTCCAACAGGATTGCCCCCATTCCAATCAAGCAACCTCGCCCAATTTCCGCACAGTGAATCACCGCCCGATGTCCGATTGTCACATATTCGCCAATTACTAAAGGCTGGTCAGGATCACCATGCAAGATCGCCCCATCCTGAATATTCGTGCAATAACCAATCTCCATGCGATTGACATCCGCCCTAATTACCACCTTGTACCAAATATTCACGCGATCGCCGAGATGTACATCACCAATTAACACTGCATCACTAGCAATAAAAGCAGCGCGGGAACAGTCTGGGGTGGGTAGTTGTGAATAGGGAAGATGCATATTGTTTATTATTATGAGAGCGTGCTTAGCAGGCTCCTATAATAATAAACAATATGCCAGCCAATAACCTATGTCACAACCCCTCGATTTAGCCCAAACTCCAGCCCAGACTGAAGATTTATTGCTTTCGGTGCGTAATTTACAGGTTAGCTTTAGGGGCGATGAAGGGATCGTCCATGCTGTCAAAAATATTTCCTTTGACCTTGCTCAAGGACAAACTCTCGGCATTGTTGGTGAATCTGGCTCTGGTAAATCAGCAACAGCTTTAGCAATTATGGGCTTATTGGGGGAATCTGGCAAAATTACTAACGGGGAAGTTATATTTCGACCCAGTGGCGAAGTACCACTTGATCTAGTGCGCGTGTCGCCACAAAAAATGCTGAAATACCGAGGCGATCGCATATCGATGGTATTTCAGGAGCCAATGACATCGCTCAATCCCCTGTTTACTTGCGGCTATCAGGTGATCGAAGCAATTCGTCTGCATCAAAAGGTTTCCCAGCAGGAAGCTGAGACACGCACGATCCAACTATTTCAGGAAGTGCAATTACCCAATCCTGAGCAATTAATTGAACGCTATCCCCACGAGCTTTCAGGCGGACAGTTGCAGCGCGTGATGATCGCCATGGCGATCTCCTGCAATCCGCAGTTGATCATTGCTGATGAGCCAACAACGGCGCTAGATGTGACTGTGCAAGCGACAATTCTAGAGTTGCTCAAAGAAATTCAGCGATCGCGTCAGATGTCGATGATTTTTATTACCCATGATTTGGGGATTTTAGCTGCGATCGCGGATAAAGCGATCGTCATGAATCAAGGCGAAGTCGTCGAAAGTGGCGATACACAATCAATCTTCCAATCACCAAAACATCCTTATACCAAAGGTTTAATCGCCTGCCGTCCTCAAAGCGATCGCCAGTTGCGTCTATTGCCAACGGTGAGCGACTTTATGGAAATTCAAAATGGGCAAATGGTGGAGAAAGAACCCAATGATCCTCGTTATTTAGAGGTTGTACCACCTGAAGAAATTGCTGCTCGTCTAGCAGAATTGCAAAAGCAAGAACCAATTCTCTCAGTGCAGAATCTCAGAATTGAATTCCCCATTCGTAGCATTTTAGGACTCAAAAAACGCTATCTCGTCGCAGTAAATAATATTAGTTTTGATGTCTATCGGGGAGAAACCCTTGGACTAGTTGGGGAGTCGGGCTGTGGTAAAACTACCACGGGTAGAGCACTTCTAGGCTTAACCACTGGCGTGATGGGTTCAGTCAAATTTGAAGGACGTGAAATCTCCAAATTAAAAGGAGAAGCCCTACAAAAGTTACGCTGCGATTTGCAAGTCGTATTTCAAGATCCTTACGGTTCGCTAAATCCGCGTATGAGTGTCGGTGATGCGATCGCTGAACCTTTGATCGTTCATAGTCATCAAGAGCGCTTTGAAAGTTATCGCAAAGCTGAAGCCAGACGAGAAAGAGTTGCTTATCTGCTAGAGCGTGTGGGCTTAACTAAAAGCGCTATGCGTCGCTATCCTCATGAGTTTTCAGGTGGTCAGCGGCAACGTATTTGTATTGCCAGAGCCTTGGCGCTCAATCCTAAATTAATCATTGCCGATGAGCCTGTATCAGCGCTTGATGTGTCGGTACAAGCCCAAGTTCTCAATCTATTAAAGGAACTACAAGCAGAATTTGGATTAACTTATATTTTTATTTCCCATGATCTCGGTGTGGTCAAATTTATGAGCGATCGCATCATGGTCATGAACAAGGGCGAAATCGTCGAACTAGACACCGCTGAATCTATCTACACTAATCCCCAACAGCCATACACCAAAAAACTAATTAGTGCCATTCCCAAAGCTTTAGTTTTATCTCCCTAAAAGCCTATTGAACAGGGGCTCTTTGCGCCCCTGTTCAATAGGCTTTTAGGATTAGGATTAGTATTATCCTCCTGTATATGTTTACTCCCTTCCCACCAAAGAAATAGAAATATAAAACCAATAAATAACGAGGCGGGGCTTTGCCCCGCCTCGTTATTTATTGGTTGGGAAGTGACTAGCAAATTCTTTGAAGGAAAATCTACCTAGCATCTACATATACCAATTCACAAAATTGTCGTCACACTTTTGTGAATTGGTATTAGTCTAATTCATTGGCAAATACGGCTGCGATCGCCTGTTTTGCATCACTGCGAAATTCCTGCACATTCACACGACTGAGTAAGACTACAGCAATAATCATCACGACAGCCTCACAGACAAACACAAAACTATAGGCATAGATGGGAATACTAAAGATTTTCTTGCCAATATCCAGCACAATGCCGCCTGAAAGCGTGGCAATACCTCTAGCGATCGCCTGAGACAATCCCCAAGCACCGATAAATGTCCCTGCGGTTTCGGCAGCTGTGAGATCGAGCATGAGACTCAATGCGCCTGAAGTCGTAATTCCTGAAGCAAATCCAAAAAGAGCGAGAGCTACTTGCAAGACAATAGTTTTTTGAGTGAAGCCTGCAATCAATAGCAAACCACAGCTAGCCGCAACTAAGTAACAACCTAATTTTGTAGAATTTTCTTTGCCAAGACGCGGCACAATGAGAAATCCTGAAGAACTTAAACCAATGAGCGTACCTGTTCCGAAAGCTGCATTAAGCTGGGTAGTCGCACAAATGCTCATTCCAAATACTGCGCCGCCAAATGGTTCCATAATCGCATCTTGCATAAAAATGCCGATGGTCATCATTAGCAAAAATGAGAAGAATAAACCAGTCTGTTTACTAGCAGTTAATACGAGCAAAGCCCTACCAAGACTGAGTTTATCTTCTGTGGCGGTAGTTCCATTGAGAATATGATTTTGAGCAACACGCAATTTGTATCGAGAATATTTTTGCTCAACGCCATAGGTTGCAAAAAAAGACAGTCCAACTACGGCAACAGGAATGATGATGAATACAAAATTAATTGCTTTTTGCAGCTGAGCAAGGCGATCGCTATTTGCATAAATTGACACATCACTAGGCGGCGCACCAGTACAGGGCAGAAGTCTTGAAACTGCGATCGCGCCAATCACAATGCCCACCATGAGCATCGACCAGACGATCCCAACTAATTTTGAGCGATCCTCTTCATCGGATATATCCACTAACAATGCTGCAAAAGGAGTGGAACTAAAACTAATTGCCATTCCATAAATAGCGAACATTGCACCAAGCAAAACTGCCCATGCATAGGTAATTCCATTCCAGCCAATCTCATGAACGCTAAGTCCCAACTTCCACATTACCTGTGTAAGCAAAAAGGCAATGATCGCAAACACCACTGCTCCAATCCAGACATATCCTGAGCGATGCGTTCCAAATATAGTTTTAGCGTCGGAGGTCTGCCCAAACCAGACTCGCGTCGGTGACACAAATAGAGGCATGGCAATAAACCCTGCCGCGAGGGTGGCAGGAATTGTCAATTCGTTGATCATCAGGCGATTAAGCAGCCCAGCAATCAGCAAAGACATAATCCCTAAGCCCATTTGAAATAATCCGATCCGAAACATCTGGATCAGTGGCAGTTTAGGCGGCAGTTCGTCTAAATTTGCGGTATCCACTTGGTTATTCATCGTTTGCGATTGAAATTTTAAAAATCAATAAAAATATTATTATTCACTTTAGCACTAAGAGCAGAAAGCCTCGCTCTGTAAAGGTTTAAATAAAAGACTGCACAAAGTACTGTCTTTTATTTATAAACTTCCGCAGAATTGCGCTAGCCGATCGCAAAACAAGTTCATAGACTCTAAATCAATCTTGGTTTGTTTTGTGGTGGTGCTTCGCACCACCACAAAACAAACCAAGATTATTAACTTGAGATGCAAGTAGATCTATGAATATTTTTTTGAGAAGCTCAAACTTTTTATTAGCCTGTAGCCTCGTTCTTAGCTTTAGCAGCAATGTCTATGCGAAAGATATCTATGCGAATGATTTACCGCAAAGCTCTGAGTCAAACAAACCAATTAATATCCAAAGCAAGCAAATCAAGCAAGAAAAAACCAAGCAAAATCTGAATGCGCAATTACTCATAGCTGCTCAAAATGGCAACACCAAGGAAGTGCGATCGCTAATTTCCCAAGCAACCGATGTCAATGTCCGCGATGAATATGGCTGGACACCAATCCTATGGGCGGCAATGAATGGACATACTGATGTGGTGCGAGTGTTGTTAGTGTCAGGCGCAAATCCAAATACACGCAATAAGTATGGCTGGACTCCGCTGATGTGGGCTGCTGGTCAAGGCTATGGTGAAATTGTGCGATCGCTAATTGCATCAGGTGCGCGCCTAAATGCACAGGATCGCAATGGCTGGACAGCGATGATGTGGGCATGGGATGGCAATCATCAAGAGACTGTCGCAATTTTGCGAAGTGTCGCAAACGACTAATAATCCCAATTCACAGAAGTGTTGTCACACTTTTGTAAATTAAAAACCAAACCCTGTAAGGGTTTGGTTTTTAATTTGTTTATTTAAGGTCATTTCTCGTCAAGAATTTCCCAATGCTCAGACATAAGTTGGGCTTTACCCCCTTTAATTACCCCTTGCAAAGAGGGAAAACTAGAAATCTTGTTCCCTCTCCTTTGCAAGGGGAGGGTTAGGGTGGGGTAAATTTTAAATGAGAAATCACCTAAGTTCAGTTTGATCTTTTAGTAAAGGTTCTTCTGCCACAAGAAACTGTTGTGGAATACCGATCTCAATTCCCTCTTGCTCCATAATTAACTTGAGCCGAAGACGGAATTCCCTTGCCACAGACCATTGTTGAAGCGGTTGTGTCTTAATCCAGATCCGAATTAACATTCCTGAATGTTGCAAATCATCAATACCAAGCACTTCAGGAGGTTCAATAATTTTGGCACGCCAAATGTGCTCTTGATAAATCTCTTGGGCTAATTTTCGTAAGACATCTAAAGCAAGATTGGGATTCGTGTCATATGCAACCCGAATCGTCAGATCCACCCTAGCCCAGTCTTTGGATAGATTCTGGACAATCGCAATAGAGCTATTAGGAATCGTAATCAGTTGACCTTCATTGTTACGGATTTGGGTAATTCGCAGATTCATATTTTCGACTAATCCTCCTAATTCGCCCACTGCGATCACATCGCCGACTGCATACTGATCTTCCAAAATAATCAAAAATCCATTAATTACGTCCTTAATTAATCCCTGAGCCGCAAAGGAAATCGCGATGCCGACAATTCCCGCACCTGCTAACAGTGGAATTAAGTCAAATCCTATAGCAGAGAGGATTGCTAGGGCTCCTAGTCCAACCAAAACGATCGCAGTAATATTTTTGAGAACTTGCGACACCGTAGATACTCTTAGATCTAACCTTTGGTATGGCTTCAACATCGCAAAATCCTTAGCCTTCAGAAATCCTGAGAAGCGATCAATCAGAAGGTTGCTGATCCGAATTAATAAATAAATCCCGAAGGCGATCGCGGCAATTTGGAGAGGAGTCGAGAGCAAGAAAGATTGAATCCAACGACTATATGGAAATAGTCCCAAAATGATAAAGCTACCACCACCGACAAGAGCTAAATAGCTCAGTTGTAGAGCCCGTCGTTGAAGATCACTGAGGTTAGCTCGTTGTTTTTGGTTTAGTTGTTGTTCCAAATCCGTAACAGCGACTGCATCAAGATAAGGTGGAGCAGTATGTTGAATCTGTGCCTCAATCGTTTCCTGCTTTAGCTTTAATCGCCCCTGCCAGTGAACGATTGCTCGCATCCCAAGGAGCATTGTCAGAATAATTCCAGATGCTATTAACCCACGATTAATTAAAAATTGGGGTTGGCGCTCTTGTCTAGCTCGAACTAAAGCATCTCGGAGAACTTGAGCAATCTGATTCGCCCAGCCGATCGGATCTCGACCTTGTAGTTGAGCATCTATAGTCGTCACGGTCATTAGATAGCGATCGTTAATAGCAATTACTGGTTGATCGCTCTTTGGATCAATGCTGCTAACTACTTGCAAAGTATCAGGCTCAAAGTTGCTATTAGCAATACGATGCAGTTCATCTTCTATCCCCTGTACTCGTTGCTCTAGAGGGAATCTTTGATTAAAAGTTGGAGCTGCTAACACAAACAGTTGATAGCCATCAAGTTTGACTACAGCATGATCAATTTTGGGCACATTGGCAGCACTTTGACCAGTTAACCAATTTAATTTTAAAAATTCAGATTGCCCCCAAACGCTTTGACCAGTCGAAAAAATTAGCGATAGTGCGATCGCTAAAATACATAAAACAGAAGCATGTAAACATTTTTTCCAAAAGTGGAATTTGGATTGGATTGAATGGTTGGACATAGATTAAATCTTTCTCAAAACAAATAGATTCCCTTCATTGCCTCTACCGATTCGCAAATCCTGATCTAGATAAGTTGTCTCTAGCCATCCTTTTTGATCTTCTCTTTTAATTTGGAAGTCGATCGCAAATAATTTCTTAGGCGATCGCAAAGTATCAATAAAACTATCTACATTCTGATAGCCAATTAAGTTTTGTGAACCAGCTACCAAGCGCTCAAAATTCACTTTAACTCGTTTCTCATCAACCACCGTAAAATTTGCACAGACACTCACTATCCCACTTAGTAACGGCAGTCCTTTAATCTCGGCAACATTAAAAATCTTGCCTTCCGCTACACGCAAACATTGATATATATTACCTAGTTTGTACAACGGGAACCGATCAATTCCCAAAAGCTCTTGGCTAGTCGTAAATAGCAATAACCAGTTACCATCTAATAGCTCAGGAGTGTTATTTGGAGAAGAGTTAGGATTTAATTCTTCAAGATAAGCCACTGCCGAAAAAATCGCCTTACGCTGATTTTCGGACATTTGTAAGCCGCGATTCACAGGTGCGATCGCATTAATAAGATTTGCTTTACGAGTATTACTAGTCATGCTTTCATTCTAGACGAATCCAAACCAGACAGGATTAACGTATGTATGTTTTAGAAACCCATATCTAAAACCTAAACTAATCGCCAATTAGTTGACAAAGACTTGATTTCAGGGCTTACCAGCCTCTAAATTATATCTCTAGGTATAAATGCTGGGCAAACATTGTTGTGTAAATCTTGTGCAAAATAATCGATATAGTGTAGACTATGGCACGTATTGAATAAAGATACACTTGATGAAATTTAGATAATGTAGATCTAAGTTTTCTCGTAATTTCTGCGATCGCTAGTACTGTTTGTTGCTCGGTTTCTCATTCCTAAAGATGAGGAAATCTTGAGCAAGAAATTAATGATTTGTAGAATCTGGAAGAGTCTCCAAATTACGATTTTCTACAGTTCATAATCAACTTTTGTAATTTAATTCTATTATTTGAGAATAAATTTTGAACTCAATTCAAAATTAAGTAGAGATCGTAGCCTATAATTTTGGGTCTCTACTTAGTTGATTACTTGAAATGTCAAATATTTTGTTCAAGTTGTAGTTGACAACCTATTTTAGGAATAATTACGGATAGTTCGCTGCTATCAAAAACTGGTAGTTTTCAACATTGCCTTTTACGGAAACACATTATTGCTTTTTAATCAGGAAAATTAGAACTATATGCGTAATTATAGTAAAAAAACTAACTCAAAGTCTTCATTCTATCGGTTGATAGCAGCGACATTGACAATAAGTGGAGTGTCATCGTTACTACCCTATCTTGCAATAGCTCAGGTTGTGCCTCCGACACCAGCAAATACACCAATCCTCAACCGTGCATCTGGTACTTATGTAGACCCAAACAATCCTGGCACACAGATTAACGCCACTTCCAATACAGTTACAGTAACCGTTGCTGAGGTAGCAGGTATTACGAATGTGCCTGCGGGGATTATCGATGTCAACGGTGGTAGTGTCGCTCTCAATGACGTACTTAACTTTGACTTTTTAGTTACAAATACAGGGAATGCTCCTAGTAATATCGTCTTCCCAGCAGTCGCAAACATTACAACAGTAGGTTTAAACGCTGGTACATTGCAGTATCAACTAGACCTCAACAATGACGGCGATTTTCTGGATCTTGGTGAAGGTTTACAGACAGGTTCATTTACCACCACCACACCAATTCCTGCGGGTAGCTCTGTGCGAGTCAGAGTTGTTGGCACGGTAACAGCCGCAGCCGCCGGCGCACCTGTCAGCGTCCGATTGGGTGATACTGGAGCCAATGACAACTCGGCAGGTACTCAAAACCAACCAGACTCAGGTCTCGAGCCTCCTCTCGTAGGCGTTGATGGTACTAATGCTAATGAAGTGCGTACAGTTAACGTTGGTCCTGATGCACCTGTTAATGGTGAGCGCGAAGCATCCGCAATTCAAGCAACCACGGTTGCTACTGCTGTTCGTAATGTAGCTCTAGCCACTGTCTTAAAAGCAAGAACGGCTTACGATCCAGGTCCTACAAACGCAGTGACGGACGATCGCCTTACCTATCGTCTAAATTTAAGAGTAGCCAATACATCCCCAGATCCTGCCCAGTTCACCCCAGCCAACCTCGAAGGAACCACAGTTAATGTCGATACTGTAGTCCAAACCCGCATCTTGGTATCTGACGTGATTCCTGTAGGCACAAGAATTGATGACACATTTGATGCAGCCTTAAATTTACCAGCGGGCTGGCAAGCGGTCTATCAATATACAGCAACCGCCGCAGGTACTATTCCCGTTGTCAGCGCTGCCCCTGGAGCCTTGCCAGCCGCAGCGTGGTCAACTACGGCTCCAACTGCTGGGACTGCACCGAATGTTGTCCGTGTTGGTTATATTTTTACAGGGACACTTGCTCCAGGCTTTACTACTGAGTTAGTTGCTAACGCTTTCCAATTCAGAGTTATTACAGTTAATCTGCCTCCTGCAACAGGTGGTGTAATTAATAATATTGCCCAAGTATTTGGCGAAACCGTGGGTGATCCGACAAATCGCGTGGTCTATGACGAATCAGGTGACCAAAACCCAAATAACTTTGAAGGCGCTGTACCTCCAGCACCTGAAGGTACATTATTCACACCTGCTACAGATAATGGTGTACCCAATCCAACCACCCAAAGTACTGATCCAAATAACAACAACACAGGTACAGGACCTGGTGGAGAAGTCAACATTTTCCCAATTGTTCCAGCAGGTGGCATTCTGAATGGACCAAACAATGTTCCAGGTGCGATCGGACCAAGTACTACTAACCAAGATGACTTTACAAACCGTTCCACTGGACTGACAGCACCCCAGTCAGTCCCTGCACAAGTCTTGCCATATGATCCACCACCGATTATTTTTAACAACACGTTCCAAAATCCGCCCAGCAATACAACTAACCTAGATACAGTCCGTCTGTTGCCATTGCCTCCAAATAATCCCTCTGTGCCAGGTGTTTCACAACAGCCAGCCGCAGATATTCCCGATGGCTCTAGAGTAACGATTACTTTTGGAACCCAGATCGCGGTTTATGACTATACAGCAGCAGGTGGCTATGTCTTCAATGCAGGATTAAGCTCTGGATTGCCTGTTGGCTCGACAAGTATTTTGGTCAATGCTCTAGCGCCAAATGTACTGAATAACTATACTGTCTCCCTTGATTTACCTCCTGGACCTCAGAATACACTTCTATCAGTTGATCGTTTTATCGCAAATGGTGCCGATCGCGCAGGATTTAACGTGCCGATTGTTGCTTTTGTGGATAACGATAATAATGGCGGCTTTTTAGCTGCCAACGATCCGATATTTAATATCACAATTGATCGCGGTTATACGGGTTATGTAAGGTTGCGGAAGCAGTCTCAAGTTTTGCAAGGCACTAACCCACGCCCTGTCACCGCTGCCAATGGCACACTTGACGAAACTGCTAAGACCGCAGAGCCAGGCAATATAGTTCGCTATGTAGTTGAGTATGTTAACTTCTCAACGCCTCTAGCTGCTGCTGGCGCAGGTAGCGTAGTTCTAGATGCTGCGAATTTAGTGATTACAGAAAATGGCACAACTGCACCGAACAACTGGGCAGGGGTATCGTTACATTTCAACAATCCCGCAGTCGCTCCAGCGGTTGGCGGATTTGCTCAAAACACCTTTGCTTCGCAAGGAACTGTTACCTATGATGGTGCAGCCATTCCCGACCCAGCAACAGGAACTGCCATCACGACTTATGTAAATAATGTCGGCACGATTCAACCCGCAACTAATCCAGCTATCTTCCAAGGCGTTTTACGCTTCCATCGCCAGTTGCAATAGCATCTGAGTCTATCGCCATTTTCAAATGAGCAGATGCTCATTTGAAAATGGGAAATTAAGATCATTAAAGTTTTGAGATTTTCAATTTGTCTATGACAAATTGAAAATCCCTATACAGCTCAAGAGAGCAAGAAAAGAGAATCGATTCTTTTTTTAGATATAGACAAACAGACAAGAATTTATCGAAGTTTTGGAGCCTATAATGAAAAAATTTGTTAAACCCTTGTATCTAGCTGTCGGGGCTGTGATACTACCTATGTTGCTATTGTCTACTGCGATCGCAAGTAACAATAGTTCTACTAACGTTTCTGAATCGGATTCGCGGGTAGCTCAACAGCAGCAACCTGTGGAATTATTATTAGCAGCTGAAAAACGCCAAATCAGCCGTGATGAATCAGGCAAAGAAAAAATTTCTTGGAATGCCCTACCTTCTAATTCCCAAGTAATTCCTGGCAGTGTTTTGCGCTACACAGTGACAGCGAAGAATAACACTAGTCGTAATATGCGTAATCTTATGGTGATTCAGCCGATTCCAAACGGAATGGTCTACATCATCCCATCCGCAACTGCATTAAATACCCCAGGCGCTAAATTGGAATTTAGCATTGATGGAAGTAAAACTTTTACAACTCAACCAATTGTTCGCGTGCGTACCCGTGGCGGCATCATCGAGGAGCGTCCTGCTCCAGCCGATGCCTATACCCATGTACGCTGGGATTTTGGAGAAGCATTACCAGCAAATTCTAAGGTAATGGTGGCTTATCAGGTTCGTGTCAAGTAGTTAAGATGATGCACCGTGCCTTTTACGGTGCATCATCACCCATGATTAAAACTAATTTATCCCGATTGAATATCTAGAGTGATAGAACTTTGATGAATATGCGATCGCTCAAAAAAATAATCAAGCGATATGCTTTCTTTTTCTGGTTATGGCTAGGAAGTTTAGCGTTATGTCTTTGCTTAGCGAATGGCGCTGCTTTCGGTCAAGCGCGAACCTTTGGAATTCAAAATCGCGCAAGCGGTAGCTATGGCACTCCAGGTGTAGCGACTCCAGTTCAAGCATCTTCGCCCTTAAACGTTATAAATGGCGATCGCCTCATCGATCCTCTAGGACAGATACTCGATTGTGGTGGCAAGGAGTTTGCTGACTATACTGGTTTTACTGTGGGCTTATATCAAGCAATTGGGAGTGGTGGCGAAATCGGCGCACCTATTGCTTTAACCCCAACTAATCCGCCAAACACAGTCCTGCCAGAAGGACTTGCCCCTAACATCTTAAACGTCAATCCATATTCGATTACAAATACAGCCGTAAATGGTAGGCGCGGGATATATAACTTCTTGTTAAATGGAGTGCAAAGAGCTCCAGGCAGCACCTATATCCTAGTTGTGAATCCCCCTCCTAGCCTTAGACTCGGACAACGGCGAATTAGGATCGTAATTGGCACACAAAATGGATTGCTCTTGCCATATACAGCTACAGCAGTGGATGGCAGACCCATTGGAATTGACGGAGTTTTCTCGGTTACTGAAAACGTAGTTGTCAACAATGCTGCCCTGAATGCTTTGTCACTGATCGCATTGCAGCTTAACTCAGCTCTATCTGTGTGCGAGGCTCGCGAGATCCAAATCATCAAAACAGGTGATCGCGCTGCTGCTGAGCCAGGAGATATTGCATCCTATCGTCTGACGATCAAAAACCTCACAACTACGACTTTAATTAACCCAGTTATTACAGATTCTTTGCCTGTCGGCTTGCGATATGTACAAAATTCTGCAAGGGCAGCTCTTAATGGAAATCCTGTCCCAGTTGTAGTTCAGGAAAACGGCAATAATTTATCCTTTGCGCTCCAAGCACAGATACCTGCTGGGAACATAAGTGCTTTGGTTGCCTATGCCGTAACTGTTACTCCCGACGCTGTGAGGGGAACAGGCCGAAATTCCGCTGCGGTTTCGGCAATTAGAGCGGACAACAATTATACCGTTCGCGATGGGCCCGCCCTTTTTACGATGCGAATCCGTCCTGGCATCGTTACTGATTGTGCCACCTTAATTGGAAGAGTATTTGTGGATAAAAACTTTGATGGAGAACAACAGAATGGCGAACCAGGCATTCCTGATGCTGTCGTATTCATGGATGATGGCAACCGTATTGTTACCGATGCAAATGGACTATATTCAGTTGCTAATGTCATTCCAGGTGCGCGAACTTTGGTATTAGATATAAGTTCTTTGTCAGGGTATACCCTAGCTCCCAACTTATACTTTATTGAACGCAACAGTCAGTCTCGACTTGTGAGACTATCCCCAGGTGGTTTGGCTAGAGCTAATTTTGCTGTAACTCCAGCATTTAAAGGTGTGGGAGGGCAAAAATAATGAAGTCTGCATCTAAAGCTAAATTAAAAGCTCAATTGTGTTTGCAGGTGCTTGGTCTGTTCGGCTTGTGGCTAGGAATGACTGCATCTAATGCGATCGCTTCAAACGATTCCGTCGTCAACGACGCAAGATCGTTAGAAGCATCTCCTCCTGCGGATCAACTAGCGCTAGTAACTGACTCAAACACTAAACCAAACCCTAAACCAAATCTTACAAGTACCCAACCAGCTCTACAAATTGCAGTCCAAACTAATACTCAACCAGAGAACAGTTCGGCAGCTCCTGAACCATCCAAGACTCCTCCTACTGCGGTAAAGAAAGATCAAGTTGCACCACAAGTGACTATTCTCTCTCCTGCAAACCAATCCCTGATTGATGTCCCTGCGACTACGGTTATTTTACGGATTCCCACTGGGACAGAAGTGGAGCTATCAGTTAATGGGAAAAAGGTCGATGCGAATGCGATTGGTCGCTCTGAAGTTGATGCGAGTGCTGGAATCACAACTCAGACTTGGTATGGTGTGGCTCTGAATGAAGGTGAAAACAGGATTACCGCTAAGTTAGTTGGTAGTGAAGTTAGTCAAAGTGTTGTGGTGCGCTTGCGTGGCGCGGCAACAAAAATTCAGGTAAGCACACTAGAGTCGCGTATTCCTGCCGACGGCCGAACCACCGCTACAGTGCAGGGTCTGTTGTTAGACGAAAAAGGCGATCGCTCTAATCGTAGTGCCATTGTTACCCTCACCACCAGTGAAGGTGAATTTATAGGAAATGATGCTCGACCTAATCAACCAGGCTTTCAAGTAGAGGCAAGAGAAGGTCAATTTACTGCACTTCTGCGTTCTGGACTTACTTCTGGCAATTCTATCATTCGAGCTAGCTCCGTAATTAATAATCTCGAAGTTGAAGCCTTTACCCAACTGCAACTAGAAACTAACCTGCGCCCTTCTATCCTCACTGGGGTAGTTGATTTTCGTATAGGAGCAAGAGGCACTGATTTCTATCGAAGCTTTCGAGATTTCTTGCCTACTGACGGTAATAATTCCACCAATGTTGATTTTTATGCAGCAGCCTTTGGGACTGGTAAAGTTGGAGAATGGCTGATCACGGGAGCATTTAATACCCGTCGGACGCTTAACGAAGATTGTGAAGGTAGAAGCCGACTATTTCGAGATATTCAGTTTTGCAAACAAAATTATCCTGTCTATGGAGATAGCTCAACTTTAACCACTGAGACACCCTCTTTAACTAGTATCTTTTTGAGAGCGGAGCGAACTTCTCCTGTGCCTAATGCAGGTACTGATTTCTTAATGTGGGGAGACTTCCGTACCGAAGAATTTGCCAGTCGTTCTCAAGAATTTACAGCCTTTACTAGACAATTCAATGGACTAAAGTTCAACTATAACTTTGGCGATTTACAAGCTACAGGGCTTTATAGCAGCACTACACGAGGGTTTGAGCGTGATATTATTCCGCCTGATGGTACAAGTGGGTTCTTCTTTCTCTCTCGGCGGTTAGTCACCCCTGGCAGTGAAAATGTATTTATCGAATCAGAAGAACTACTGCGTCCCGGAAATATTGTGCGCCGAGTCAAGCTTAACCGCAGTCAAGACTATGAGATTGATTATGATCGCGGCTCTCTGCAATTTCGGCAGCCAATTCTCAAAACTGATATTGGTGCAAACGGTGAAACCCTAGTTAGACGAATTATTGTCTCCTACGAATATGACAATGAAGGTGGCACTAGCAACGGTAGTAATAACAATAGTGTCTATGCAGGTCAGTTGCGCTATCACTTCAATCGCGAGCTTGGCGCAGAGAGTTGGTTAGGCGTTAATTACTTTAAAGAGAATCAAGGAGCGCGAGACTTTCAGCTTTATGGAGCTAATGCTCTAGTTTCCTTTGGCAAAAATTCTTATGTGATTGCGGAATATGCGCGATCGCAAAATAACGCCAGTGACTTGCCTGCACCTGTCTCTGGGTCTGCTTTACGCTTTGAAGCAGTTAGCGAATTTGTGGAAGGAATTATAGCTAAAGCTTTTTATCGTCAGACCGATACTGGTTTTGTCAATAATGCCACGATTAGTTTTGTCCCAGGGCAGACAAGGTTAGGGCTAAGTATTGATGCGAAGGTTTCCGATGCTACGACGATTAGGGCTTCCTATGAGCGGGAAGAGAATCGGGGTGTCGCTCCTCAGCCATTTACACTTGATAGCTTCCTCAGCCTCACCCCTCAATCTACGCCAGGCACTCCCGTTGACAACCAGCTCAGCACGCTTAGTCTGGGAGTTCTACAAAAGCTAGGTTCGGCAACTGCTGAACTCGACTTTCTGTTGCGAGACCGTCAAGATAGATTAAACACGACCTTTTCTGGCGCTTCTAGCCAATTGCGATCGCGGTTAACTGTGCCAATTCTCGAAAATTTAAAATTTATTGCTCAGAATGAAATTAGTCTATCTAACTCGCCTGACACGATTCTGCCTGACCGTACAGCCCTAGTTCTGGATTGGCAGGTAATTGAAGGTATTAGTTTACGCGTAGGACAGCAGTGGTTTAGTAGTGGCGTACTTGCTGGAAGCAGTTTTACTACTGGCGAAGTTGCTGGCAACTATAAGGTATTCCCTGACACCACTCTTTCGGGTCGATACACTTTGGTGGGTGGCGCAAATACCACCACCACCCAAGGAGCGATCGGCTTAAATCAGCGTTTAGTAATTGCCCCAGGGTTAAGAGTCGAGTTCGGTTACGAACGGATTTTTGGAAATGACCAAGTTCGGAATTCGGCGGGAGTGACGCAGGTGTTACAGCCTCTAACCACTGGCTCTAATACTTCTTCCCTTGCTCTTCAAAGTGGTGATAACTACAGCATTGGCTTTGAATATACCGATAACCCTGATTTTAAGGCAAGTGCGCGTTACGAATATCGGATATCTTCAGCGGGCGCAAACTCAGTGATTAATGCTTCTGCCCTCGGTAAGATCAGCCCTTCGATCTCTGGGCTACTGCGTTATCAGCGATCGGGAATTGCTAACCAAACGATTAACAATTTTGGAGATACCTCTAGTTTACGTTTGGGGCTAGCCTATCGAGATCCTGCTAATGATGCCCTTAATGCTCTATTACGCTATGAATATCGCCAAAACCCTAGCAGTATTCCTGAAAGCTTTATTGGTGGTATTGGCTCAGGCTCAGAAGAGCATGTTCTCGCGCTCGAAGCAATCTATTCTCCAAACTGGCAATGGGAATTTTACGGCAAATATGCTTTGCGCAATAATACTTCCTACTTGGCTCAGGATTTAATTGGAACTTCGGCGATTAATTTAGCGCAGTTACGTGCTACCTATCGACTAGGCTATAACTTCGATGTGTCGGCTGAGGGCAGATTGATCAACCAACCGACCGCAGGATTTAATGAAGTTGGCTTTGTTACCGAACTCGGTTACTATGCTACACCCAACTTGCGATTTGCTCTGGGCTACAGTTCTGGTGCAGTCAATAATGACCGAGACTTCAGTGGTACACGTTCAGCAGGTGGAATTTATGCGGCGGTAACCTTCAAGCTCAATGAACTATTTGATGGATTTGGGCTACAGAAGATTGCGCCACCGCAGCAGAAAGAACCGCTTGATCCTAGCGTCGCCATTGAATTACCCGTTAATCCGAAGAAAGCTGGTACTACGACAGCATCGGTTCCTAGTAATCTATCTGAAGTAGTCAGAGTGTCGCTTGCTCAGCCCGTAGAATTTCCAAAATCTCAAGTTAATTTGTCCCCAATTAACCAATTGGTTTTGGATAACTTAGTAACAGTGTTACGCGAATATCCTGCCCTTAATATTGATGTACAGGGTCGTTTAGCTTCCCTCACTGAGGTAAGTGCGAATAGTCCTGATGCTCAGCGACTGAGTAAAGTGCGTTCCTATTTAATGCGCCAAGGCATTGATGGCAGCCGGATTACAATGCGATCGCTGGGTGCTCCAGAAATTGACGACAAGCCTCAAGTGCTTCTTGCTCTTGGTGGCACAAGAGAGACCTTTACGCAAATATCTGATCGTATTAAGCAAGGCAATGGCAGTAGTGTTCTTCAGAATGTCCTACCTAGTGACTTGTCAAGTGTATCTTCTAATTCACCAGTTGCTTCTAGCCCTCTGCGAGTTCAAGCTATCTCACAACGGATTGAGTTTGCCCCAGTTGGCAAAATGACCGATCCTAGCAATGCCAATCTTGATTTGTTGATTAGTCGAATTGTCAATGTGCCAGAGGTAGCGGTAGAGCTGCAAGGTAATCTTGATGGCTCAGAGCTTGAAGTCAATCGCTTGATGGGACTACGCAGCTATCTAATTCAAAAGGGCATCGCGAGCGATCGCATTTTGATTAGTCCTGCAAATAACGATACTGCAAATAGCAATACCGCAAATAGTATTACGCTCACTCTTGCAAATTTGGAAGGAGTACCTATCGCCCAATTGCCTAATGGCTCTACACCTGCGAGAACGATCGCGCAACAAAATAATGATAATCGTCTCAGTCTCAATCTGTCAGGGCTAAATCAGTCTGGACTCAATCTGGGTGAACTAACTATTTCCTCATCCTCCTTGCTCAGTCAACTTCTCGATCCTGAGAACTATCGTCGTCAGCTCATCGGATTATTACCTAATCCACAACTGCTCACTATGCTTTTAGAACCGCAAGCTCAACCAACTTTGCTATCGACTAACTTCTCTACCTTCCTATCTGGTTTCCCCTTACCTGAAACTGCACCGCGTTGGTCATCTATTCCTTCAGCTCAAATTTTATCTCTCTTATTGCCTGATCCAAATGCAGCGCCTGAGAGACAACCTGATTTGATTGCTGAAGACACTAAGCGTGACTCAAATACCCGCCGTTTAGTGTCAGCCTTGAACTTCCTGCTCAGTCGCGATCGCGATGTGTTGACAGCTCTGCTGCGATCGCTAAACGAAAACCAACCTGAACTACGTGGCGAAATTATCCGACCTGAACTATTTGAAGAGGGCAAACCATGAAGAGAAGACTTACCCTCGTTATTTTGATGATGGCAGAGTTTCTAGCACTGTCGTTAAATGAGCAGTTGCTCACGATGGCGCAGACATTGCCACAGGCTTTACCAGACAACCCAGCGCCATCATCACTTCCATCATTTTTAACGATTAACGTTAATAGCAATCGAGATGACAACTTGCGCGATCGCGAATTGACTCTGCGTGAAGCAATTCTGATCGCCAATGGGACTCTCCGCACCGATCAACTCACTCCTGCTGAACTTGCTCAAGTCTTGCCCCGTAAAGGTCGCCACCAGATTCGATTTCAAAATCTTGAGATTCCTAAGATTCAGCTAACAAGTGCTTTGCCCCCGCTACTTGTGCCAATGGAGATTGATGGAACAACTCATCCCGCTTATAAAGAAGAAACAAGCTTTGCTCAAGAGATTCCGATCCCAGTCCCAGTAGTAACGATTACTCCTGCGGCTGGAGCAGAAATTTTTCGGGGTTTGACCATCACCAGCGATGATGTCTTGATTCGTGGTCTGAGTATCTACGGATTTAGCTCACGGCACTTTGAAACCGCTGTTACTCCTCCAGGCGATATCTTCATTTCCCATCGCTTACCACCACCAGACACGACCCAACAGCAGCAGCCTGCCAAAGACTTTTCCTTTTACGATCGCGATCACCCTGCGGCTCGTGTGACGATCGAAAATAATTGGCTAGGAGTTCCTCCTGATGGATCGATGCCATCTCAGCCTTCTGCTTTTGGGGTATATCTATTTCATGGTGTTGAAGCAAATATTCGCCGTAATCGGATTGCCAATCATGAAGGCAGTGGCATTATCACCGCCGTTGACACCCGCAACTCTGTCATTCAAGAGAATGTAATTGAGGGCAATGGTTTTGATGGAATGCCTGATGCAATTCGGCTTGAAGGAAGAATTGCAGGAATGCAGGTGCGCTCAAATATTATTTGTGGTAATGCAGGTTCGGCGGTATTTTTATTTAAGCCTGAAGGTGCAATTGAGGTTCAAGATAACACTGTGAGTTTTAACGCCCGTTTCTTTCGCCGCTCTGCTATTTACTTAATGGGACGCGGACATATCGTTAGCAATAATCGCATTAGTAATCAAGCGGGATCGGGTGTAACCGTGGCAGCTTTTCCTGCTAGCGATCGCAATTTGATTCGTCAAAATCAATTTCAATTCGTTGAAGGTTTAGATATTGATTTAATCTCTCGTCGCAATGTTAGTGAAAAAGATTTCCGCACTGGAGATGGGCGTAACCCTAAACGTGATTCCCATTTTCGGCGGGTAGACACGGCAAATGGAGCGATCGATGCTCCAGAATTTCGGGCTGATCGCTTTCATCTCATTGATGGCAAGGTTGGCATCGATGGGCTCGCTGACCCCAATACAGAAATTGATCTCTATCGATTGCGCGGTGGTGGTTTATATGAGTTGCTCGCCACACTCAAAACTGACGCTAAAGGCAACTTCAGCACTAGCTTAGATAACCTGAAAGCTGGTGATACCCTCAGCGCGATCGCTACCGATCTTGAGTTTGGTACATCAGAGCCTGCTCGCCCCGTTCGCATTAGCGATCTCAATACCACAATTCCAACTGCATCACCCGAAACTCGCTCTCAACCGCAATGTACGACTCCGCCACCCGTCATTGTTGAGACTCCACCAGAGCCACCCGCAGCTTTGCAACTGCCTCGCCAAGTTCACTTTGCCCTCGATGAAGATATCATCAGTCCTGTCTCCGCTAAGATCATCGACAAATTCGTAGTAGTCCTCAAGCAATATCCCACAATCTCTGTTGAGTTAGTCGGACATACTGACCCTAGAGCCGACGATGCCTATAACTTAGATTTAGGGCTCAGACGTAGTCGCTCTGTTAGTAACTATTTACGCCGTCAAGGAATTAGCCCAGAAAGGATCACCATTCGCACCCGTGGAGAGCGCCAAAGGCTAACCAATCAAAATAACATCACTAACTATGCTCGCGATCGGCGGGTAGAATTTTTCCTCCAAAATATGCAAGGGGTGGAAATTCAGCTACTAGATCAACAGGAAGATATTCAAATCGAAGGAAAAGGAAACTAATAGATCATGAGGAGAACATTTACCCCAATCCCTGCTGTCAATCGGCTTCTACGAAACCTTAGTCTATTTCTTCTGAGCTTTGTCTTTGTAATCACACAGCACCTGTGGCTGCTGCCTCCACCATCATTTGCCCAAGCATCCTCCCAGATCGCCATTCTAAATAGTTTTACTCCCAATAACAATGTTATTCCCGGTTCTGACTCAGTCTATCGCGTGACTTTGCGAAACTCCACAGGTGCAGCAATCACGATCACATCGCTGAACCATACCTTAGTTGGTGCTCCTGGTCCAATCACCATAACGAGTGCTACACCTACTGCAAATACCTGTGGTGGTGCTGGGACTGTGAATCTTATCGCTGGTACTGAACCTAACTCTGGCGGTGGGGGTGGTGCATCAGGTTCTTATAGCATCTCTGGATTTACAATCCCTGCGGGTGCACCTGGACAATGTATTATCGAGTTTCCTGTGCGCGGCTTTGTTTCTGGTAACCATACCGACACGATTAATGCTGGTGATTTAGTCACTAGTGTTGGTACGAACGCTGATCCTACAAGTGCCACTCTTCAGGTTCGCACTTTTGCTGCGGCAACTCTCAATAAAGCTTTTGCTCCCAATACTATCCCTGGGGACGGACGATCGCTAGTCACGATTACAGTGGATAACCCCAACGACTTCCCACTGACTGGTACAACCGTTCCACCCACTTTAGTTGATGCCTTACCAGCCTTACCTTCGCAACTGTCTGTTGATACTCGCGTGGGTGCTCCACTACCAACTACGACTTGCGCAGGCGGGACTGCTACCAGCATACTGGGCAACACCTCAATCCAGCTCACGGGCGGCACAATTCCTGCTAATGGCTCTTGTACAATTACCTTCCCTGTCACCTCTGCCGTCGGTGGAAGTTACACAAATACTATTCCCGTTAATACCCTAAACACCCAGAATCGGATCAGCAATAGCAACGCTCCGAGCGCTGATCTTACCGTGCAGACCGCAGTTACGATCGCTAAAGCAGGGCTAGCGAATAATCTGCCTGAAGGGGCTGTTAGGACAATTACGATTACAGTTTCCAATGGTGGTTCCCAACTTACAGGTCTGGTCGTTACCGATCCTTTACCCGCATTACTGGAAATCGCTCCAACACCAAATGCTCGGACTACCTGTATTGCAGGTGGAGTAAATACGCCTTGGGCAACTCAACCCACTGCTGGTTCTACTACCTTTACTCTTAACACTGCTAATTTGGGGGCTGCTGCGATCGTCCCTGCATCTGATCCTGTTACTAACGCTCTCGGAACTTGCACGATCCAAGTAGATGTTCGTACTATAACTGGGGCGATCGGAAATCTTCCTCTCCCTGAAGCAGAGAATACGGGAACTAACATAATTGATCGCATTACCAACTTTAGTAACGATCAAGTACGTGTACCACCTGCTAATGCGACTAATCCCTTTAGTGTCATTGCGGGACTTAATGTTGCTAAATCCTATAGCCCTAACTTAATTGCGCCTGGAAGCACTACTCGCGTTACGATCACAGTACAAAATAGATCTCCTATTCCAGCGACAGGCGTTAACTATACTGACAATCTACCAACGGGCGGTGGGCAGCAACTAGTGGTTGCTACTTCGCCAAATCCCACTTCCACTGGCTGTGGTGCGCCAACACTTACAGCAACCGCAGGTAGTACTTCGGTTATCTTATCAGGTGGAACGATCGCAGCAGGAGCCACTTGTTCATTCTCTTTTGATGTCTTTGCTCCATCAGTTACTCCTGTAGGTACTACCTTTGACAACATTATTGCCAATAACTCTATTGCTAACAATGACGGTTTAGATAGCAATGGTGTCACTAATACTGAAGGTAGATTGACAGCCGCTTCGCGGGTTAACGTTGCCAAGGTCTTTGCTCCCACTCCAGTTGGTCGTGGTAGACCTTCTCAAGTAACCATTACGATCACCAATAACCGCCGCAGTCTGGCGGGTGTCGCAGAACCTCTCACGAATGTAGCAATCACTGATCCTCTACCTGCCAATTTACAGGTTGCCACTCCTCCTAACTCATCCAATACTTGCGGTGGAACGTTTACACCAATTGCGGGTAGTACGAGTGTTTCCCTCACTGGAGGTGGTATTGCTGCTAGTGCTAGCTGCCTACTGCGATTTGATGTAATTGAGATAGTTCAAACCTTTGCCGCCTTCCCCACTCCCCAAACCTATAGCAATACTCCAACCGCGTTTAGCAATAATGAAGGTGAGCCAGCCACTCTGCCCACAGCTAACTTAGTAGTGATTTCGCCTCTCAGTGGTACGAAAACCTTTCAATCTCCTTCTGTAAGTGCCAATGGTACATCCAGAGCCACAATTCAATTCAATAACACAGAAGACATTGCTCTCACTAATCTGACTTTTACGGATAGCTGGGTGCAGACGAATACGATTATTGCTACTGTTCCTAACTTTCAGACTACTTGTGCAGGTGGTGCTTTTAGCGCGATCGGTGCTAGGACTTTTACCTTCTCAGGTGGCACGTTACCCGCAGCAGTGGGTGGTGTTGATGGGATTTGTACAGTATCCTTTGATGTCACGATTGATGGTACAGGTGGTAATACTTTTACAAACACACTGCCAGTAAACTCTGTTACAACTGCACAAAGCTTCTCTAATCCTGCAGTAATTAGTGGAACCCTCAATCGTGTTATCAATGACTTGACGATCAATAAATCATTTGCCCCAAATGCATTAAACTCTGTCGGAGATCCCTCGGTCTTAACAATCACGATCGCTAATCCTGGAGTGGGTGGTATTACCGCGACAAATTTGGCGTTTGTAGACACGATGGCTACGGAAATTTTAGTATTTCCTACTCCTACTGCCACAACTACTTGTGGTGGGACGGTATTATTGCCAGGAGGGGCTAGACCAGCAGGTTTTGTAGGTGCTGCAACCTTGGGAGTCAACGAATTTGGCTTAGTCGGCGGTACTCTCAATGCTGGCGCAACCTGTACGATCACTATCCGTACTACTCGGAATACGGCAGGTAACCGTACCAATACATTGCCAGCCAATAGCATTGTTACTCGTGAGGGTACTACTAACTCAGCCGCTGCATCAGCGACCCTTAACGCATTGCCTGCTCTTAACGTTTCCAAGGATTTTCTCCCAAACTCGGTTGCAGGTGGTCAGATTAGCCGTCTGACTGTAACCATCCAAAACCGTCAAACTACAGGCGAGCTGGGTGGTCCTTTGAACAATATTCGGTTTACAGATGACTTACCAGCAAACGTGCGGGTAGCAGGTACGCCAAATGCCACTACCACTTGTACCAATGGCGTGTTTAACCCAGCATTGGGCGGAGGAGAAACAACCTTTACCTTGCAAGGCTTTGAGCTGCCTTTCAATACGACCTGCACTGCGGCGATAGATGTGGTTTCCAATATTGCAAATACCTATACCAACACTATCCCTACTGCAAATGTGCAAGCAACCATACAAACCACTATTGGCGGTGGTACGACAACTTCCAATGGTCCCGCAACTGCGGACTTAGTCATTACATCTACCGTCCTACCTCCCGAAGTAATTTTGGTCAAGCGGATTACGCGAATTAACAACATTGACATTACTGGTTTTGACGATGGTCCTGGTACAGATGACAATGATGCTAGATGGCCAAGTCCAACTTCCGATTCTTTGCGTGGAGTGATCAGTCAACCTAATGTACGACCTCAGGATGATGTGGAGTACACAATCTATTACCTAAATCGCGGTCAAAGCAATGCAGGCAATTTAAGGATTTGCGATCCAGTTCCTGCTAATACTAGCTTTATAGCCAATGCTTTTAATGGTTCTACTCCCACTGACGGCGGATCATCTGTGGATCTAGGTATTGTCTTACAGACAGGTACGACATTAGGCGATCGCCGATTTCTAACAGGTGCTAACGATTTACCCGATCGCGGTCGATACTACGATCCTGCTTTAGGCGAAGTACCTGCGGCAGCAGGACTAGAGAGATGCCCTGATCCTAATAATCCTGCCGCTTCAATTACCAGCAATGCCAACGGTATTGTGGCTGTTAATGTCACCCGCACCACAGGAGCGCCCACATTCCCTGTTGTCCCCAATGCTACAGCCGCTGGAACACCTCCAACCTCCTATGGATTTGTGAGATTTAGAGTAAGAGTTCGTTAGACAACAAAAAGCGGCGCGATCGCGCCGCTTTTTGTTTTTGATAAATAACATAAAATCGTTGATTATCTTTAATTGAAGATTATCAAATCACGACTACTGGTACAGGTGTGCTAGGGCTTAATCTAGTGAAAAGGATTATAGCGATTAACAACATTCAGATCAATGGATTTGTGGATGGAGCAGATACAGCTATATCTAATGATAATGTTCCAAATTGGCTCATAGCTAATACCCAATATTTAAGAAGTGCGATCGCCTGTACTATAGTATCCCCTTAGCATGAGGCACTCCAACTAAGTTCCTAAGAGTTCATCCGTTTTCAGGTAAGAGTGAGATAAGAAGCCTACCCAAAAGATAGTGCTGCGGGCTTTGCCCGCAGCACTATCTTTTGGGCTTTATGCCTGTCCTAAGCAAAATTTGCACTACTATTGTTCGTATAATTTGTGGTAAAGGACAAGCAAATAGATAAAGTACCATTCAAGATTTTAAAGAATTAGTGGGGTGGCTTCGCCACCCCACTAATTATGGTTTTATATTTGGATCTTTATTAAATCGCACAGCCCTAACAATAAATTATTTAGTCTATCAATGCAGGTAACTCATAAGATGAGCCGTACTAATTTTTCTGATTTAGTAGATTGTCTCCAATTGCGATCCCAAAATCAGTCCAGTCAAAATGCGTTTACATTTTTAGTGGACGGAGAGTTAGATGTATTTCCTATGAGTTATCAAGATCTGGATTTACAAGCAAGAGCAGTTGCTGCGCAACTGCAAGATCTAGTACCAGCAGGTTCACGAGTATTATTGTGCTATCCATCAGGACTTGAATTTATTAGTGCTTTTTTTGGTTGCCTTTATGCAGGCGCGATCGCGGTTCCTGTTCCACCTCCTAAACGGGCTCAAATGCAGTCGCGCCTAAGGGCAATTGTTAACGATGCTCAACCTGCTGTGGTACTGACGACATCAGCACTATTAGATAGTTTGCAGCAGTCATGGTTGAGTTTTCCAGATTTGCCAGTTGTGCAATGGATGGCTAGCGATCGCCTGTCACCCGATTTGGCAATGCAGTGGCAACGCCCAGAGCTAAAGCCAGACAGTCTTGCCTTTTTGCAATATACCTCTGGCTCGACGGGGCATCCTAAGGGCGTGATGGTCAGTCATCAAAATCTCATACATAATTCTGCTTATATTCAGACAGCTTTTGAGCTAGACCAAAGTAGTGTTTCGGTGAGTTGGTTGCCAAACTTTCATGACATGGGGCTAATAGATAGCATTATTCAGCCCATATATACGGGCTTTGGGGGGGTATTAATGTCGCCAGGGGCTTTTTTGCAAAAGCCAATGCGCTGGCTAGAGGCAATTTCGCACTATCGAGCAACTCATTGTGGGGGACCAAATCAAGGCTATGAGTTGTGTGTCCGCAAAATTAGTCCAGAACAAATTAATCAAACGCAAATCGATCTAAGTTGTTGGCAAAGTGCTTATACAGGGGCAGAACCAATTAGGCGATCAACATTAGAGCAATTTGCTAGCAAATTTCAGCCATTAGGATTCCAGTCAAAATTTTTCTATCCCTGCTACGGCATGGCAGAATCAACGCTGATGATTTCGGGAGGTGTAGTTAATGCTGAGCCAGTTTATTGCGCGATCGCATCCCCAGCGCTTGAACAAAAACAAGTTGTAACCGTGGCTGATACTGATCCAAATGCAAAACATTTTGTCGGGGTCGGCAAAGCTTGGCTGAATACTAAAATTGCGATCGCTAATCCAGAAACACATATAAAATGCCCACCCGATCAAGTTGGTGAAATTTGGTTGTCAGGCAGTAGTGTGGCTCTAGGATATTGGCAGCAACCAGAAGTGACTAGAGCCACATTTCAAGCTCAACTTGTAGATAGTCAATCCAACGACCAAGTGAATTGGCTTCGTACTGGCGATTTAGGCTTCATGCGCGATGGAGAACTTTTTGTGACAGGACGGCTCAAAGATTTGCTGATCCTTTGGGGTCGCAATCACTATCCGCAAGATATTGAATTGACTGTTCAAAACAGTCATCCTGCATTGCGGATTGATGCTGGTGCAGCTTTTGCGATCGATGTTGATTGTCAAGAGTGCTTGGTGATTATGCAAGAAGTAGAAAGAACTGCATTACGGGAACTCGATGTTGAGGGAATCATCACAGCAATCAGACAAGCGGTATCGGAACAACATGAAATTTCGGTATATGCGATCGCGCTGATCAAACCCGCAAGTATTCCCAAAACCTCAAGCGGCAAGATTCAGCGTCAGGCTTGCCGACAACAGTTTTTAGCAAATAGCCTTGATATAGTTGGTCAATGGAAACTACCAAAGGCAGAAAATTTAGAATCTTCTGTCCCGATTACACTTAAAGCTGAATTGACGGAAGAATCCATCGCTGAATGGATCGTGAATCGTCTTAGTCAACTCGCCAATCTTGATCCAGATGAGATTGATATCGATGAAGCGATTTCTCGCTTCGGACTTGATTCATCAGTTTTGCTCAATCTCACCGCCGACTTATCTGATTGGCTTGAGCAAAAACTAATGCCAACTTTATTTTGGGAATATCCCACAATCACGGAGTTAGCAGCATATTTAATTGAGTTGAATTGACAAACCCAAATTTGCAAGATCGCACCCCGCAGGGGCAAAACCTTATAAATTTGGATAATTAATTTTGTACGGGTACTTACATGACAACAAACAAATTCAGGTTCGATCCATTTTCTCCAGATTTTCATGCTAATCCCTATCCCATTTATGAATGGTTACGTGATAACGATCCAATTCATTGGAGTTTTATGCAAGCTTGGGTAGTCACCCGCCATCACGATGTTGATGCATTACTCAAAGCCCCAGAACTGCACGTTGACGATCTACCAATGCGGTTAAGACAAAAAAGCCAATACCTTAAGCAGGGCAATTTTACAGCCTTGGCGCAAACGATCGAAAACTGGCTGTTTTTTCTAGAACCACCGCACCATACCAAACTTAAAAGTTTAGTTGCCAAATCTTTTTCCCCAAGCATGATCGAAACCAGACGACCTGCGATCGCAGAATTAGTAGATCGCATACTCGTGCAAGCAGAGCAGAAAGCTCGTCAAAATAATGGCGAAATCGACATTATGATTGATTTTGCCGAACCTCTCCCTGCAATGAGCGTCACGCAAATTCTTGGTTTGCCATTGGAAGATCATGACAAGCTAATGCGTTGGTCTTACGATTTGTTTTTTGTATTCGATCAACCGATGTCCCTAAGTGGCTATCAGAAACAAAACGAAATTGCGATCGAGGCGCGAGAATATCTGATTAACCTGATGGCTACGAAACCATCAGGACTATTGGGACAACTCCTAGAGGCTAGGGAGCAAGGCACACAACTGAATGAAGATGAAATTTTAGGCTTTTGTATCATGCTGTTGATTGTGGGACAAGAAACCACTAAAAGCCTGATCGGTAATAGCGTTCTCGCCCTTTTACAGCATCCTCAAGCTTTAGCCGAATTACAGCAAAACCCGAATTTGATCCCCGCTGCGATCGAAGAGTTAATGCGATTTGATAGCCCTGTGCAGGTGATTGCCCGCCTTGCTACTGAAGATTTTGAGTATGGAGGTAAAACTATTCATACTGGCGATAAAGTGATTTTGTGTCTCGGTGCGGCAAATCGCGATCGCGAAATTTTCCCCGATCCCGATCAAATTAATTTTCATCGTCGTAATTATAATTTGCCATTTGGCGGTGGGCTACATTACTGCTTAGGCGCAGCTTCAGCAAGGGTTCAGGGTCAGATTGCGATCGGGAGTTTGATCCAGCGCTATCCTCATTTAAGATTAAAAAATGAGAGCAATCCTGAACTTCAGTGGCGGGAAAGCATCACTTTGAGGGGTTTGAAAACTTTACCTGTAAAATTTTTAGCATCATGAGAGAACCGATCGCAATTATTGGTATTGGCTGCCGTTTTCCACAGGCTAGAGGAGTTGCAGCATTCTGGCAATTACTGCGCGATGGCGTAGATGCGATCGCACCCATGCCTAGAGATCGCCGTCAACTGTATCCTTTTAGCAGCTTTGATGACGCTGCGCTTGAAGCCATAAATGGACGATGGTGCGGATTTTTGGATGGAGTCGATCAATTTGATGCAGATTTTTTTGGGTTTTCTGCAAGTGAGGTAGTGGCGATGGACCCGCAGCAGCGACTATTGTTAGAAGTGAGTTGGGAAGCCCTAGAAGATGCCGCCATAAATCCAGAGCAAATTAGAGGTAGTCAAACTGGTGCGTTTATTGGCATTTCAGCAAATAATTATGAAGCACTTTTGCAAACAGGCGGCGACCAAATCGCTTGTATATCTACTGGCACAAGTGATGCGATCGCCATTAACCGCATTTCTCATTACTTCGATTTGCAAGGTGCAAGTATCCCAATTAATACTACTTGTTCATCCGCATTAGTTGCTGTCGATCTAGCTTGCCAAAGTATTTGGTCTGGTCAAAGTTCTCTTGCTTTGGCAGGTGGTATAAATATCTTTGCTAATTTAGGAATATCTCTAGGCTCCTCAGAATTACTGTCAAAAAACCACCGATGTCAATCTTTTGCAGCAAAAGCCGATGGTTATGTGCGTTCTGAAGGTGTGGGAATTGTCGTTCTTAAACCCTTGTCTGAAGCTATCAAGGATAGCGATCGCATTTATGCAATGATTCGTGGCAGTGCAGTTAACCATAATGGTCGAGGCAATGGACTCACTGCTCCCAATCTTCAAGCACAGGAATCACTATTGCGTCGCGCTTATCATCAAGCTGAGATCGATCCTCTTACTATTCACTATCTCGAAGCTCACGCCACTGGCACGCTGATAGGCGACGCATTGGAAATGAAAGCGATCGAACGAGTATTTAACTCTAGTTCCTTAGAAAATTCTGCCAATAAAAAATGTCAAATTGGCACGGTGAAAACAAATATTGGTCATACAGAAACTGCTTCAGGAATTGCAGGGCTGATCAAGATCGCATTAACCCTGCACCATCGCCAAATCCCAGCCCATTTACATTTCGAGATGCCAAATCCATACATTGAATTTGATAAACTATCTCTCCAAGTACCAACCGTTCTTACTCCTTTACCTCCAGAGGGAGCTCTATATGCAGGTATAAGTGCTTTTGGCATGGGTGGAACGAATGCTCACGTTGTTTTAGAATCTGCACCTTCAGTTTCTATTCTCAATCCAAATTCATCGATTAATTGTGCTTACCATGTTTTGCTTCTGAGCGCTAAGACCGAACAGGCTTTACGGCAAATGGCAATTAATTATCATGATTTTTTGCAAGAAAATCCAGAAGTCGCGATCGCCCAAATTTGTGTCACGGCTATGCGGCGATCGCAGCTTAACTATCGCCTTGCGATCATTGCAAATGAGATCGGTGACCTACAGCAAAAACTGAGTGCATTTATTAGCGATAGTCAGTCAAGCCAAGTATTTAGTGGCAAAGCAAACCAGAAAAAATACAAAAAACAGTCTCTCAAGTCAATTCTCTCGGCTCAAGAAATTTCGATCAGCGTCCTTAAACAAAATTATCCTGAATCTACCCTAGAACAAATTACTTTTGGATTCTCTTCATTACCAGAAATAGAACCAAATACACATCAATTTTTACGCGATCAAATTGTTCAACTTTGGGTACATGGTGTCCAAGTCGATTGGAGCAGTTTATATGCTAGCTCTCATTTAGTCCCAATCTCATTACCATCTTATCCATTTGAGCGGCAATCTTTTTGGGTGCAGCCTTCTTCTCAATTAGATAGTTCAGAAGCACCCCCAGTTGCTGAAACACCCATAACGAATCCAACCAAGACAAAATCAGCAAAAGATTTAGAAAGCAATTTTGTTGCCCCCCGAGATCGCATTGAGCAAAAATTAGCAACTATTTGGGAAAAAGTTTTCAACATGAAACCCATCGGCATCTATGACAACTTTTTCGATATCGGTGGAACTTCGAGCATTGCGGTTGACTTATTTGCCAAAGTCGAACAGGCTTTTAAATCTCATCTTAGTCTTGTTGTTTTATTTCAATGTCCAACTATTGCTCAACTTGCCCAGACATTAAGCCAACTAAATCAACAAGAGCAATCGGAGCAAAGTGTAGATTGGTCAACCCTTATACCAATTAGGACAGAAGGTAGACACCCTCCTTTATTTTGTGTTTCTGGTATTCGTGGCAGTGTACTCGTATACGCTGATCTTGCTAAATATTTGGGTGCAGATCAGCCTTTTTATGGGCTGCAACCAAGAGCCCTAGATGGTATACATCCTCCCCTCACTAGCATCGAAGAAATAGCATCTGACTACATTCAAGTTGTGCGAACAGTGCAGCCCAAAGGTCCTTATTTCTTTGGTGGCTATTCTTTTGGGAGTCATATCGTGTGGGAGATGTCTCAACAACTATATCAGCAAGGTGAGAAAGTCGCCTTACTTGCTTTATTTGATGGCAAAATTAGATCCACAAATACAGTTAGGCAACCTTTTCACAAGAGAATTTTTTTGCATTATCAAGAATTCAAAAAAATGGGCTTTATATATTTTTTCCAAAAATTTCCAGCATGGCAAGAATGGCTAATCGGTAAGTATAACTATTGGACAAAGGCAATTACTCGACGTTTTTATCAACGGATGCAATGGCAATTACCGATTTATCTCCGTCAATCTGCGATCGAGGAGTCATTAGAAAAAGCTGGTGTAGAGGCAATGAACAAATATATAATTCAAGCTTATCCAGACAAGGTAACCTTGTTTCGGGCTGACACACAGGATTCACCAGTTCAAGGCGTAGGTTTTGTGCCACTAGAACTAGAATGGGATCTGGGATGGGGTAAGTTAGCGGCAGGTGGATTGGATATCCAAACTATCTCTGGCGATCACATGTCAATGTTTCATGAGCCACAGGTGCAAATATTGGCGCAGAAATTACAGAAATGCTTGCATAGAGCGCGACAAGCTCCAAGATGACAGCACAAAGTACTATCTCTCACCTTTATCAAAAAGGAAAAGCCCGTCATATGACGGGCTTTTCCTTTTTGATAAATAACGCAAAATCGTTGATTATCCTTGACGAGCTTTGAACTTTGGGTTTGACTTACAAATGACATAAATTCTGCCGCGACGACGCACAACTTTGCAGTCCTTATGGCGAGTTTTTGCCGATCTGAGGGAGCTAACAACTTTCATGAACTAATGCCTAACGTTTACTGATGATCAAAATTTTTGACACGGCTTTTAATCCTAGCATGATTTTTGACCAGACATTAAAGCCAATTTAAAGAGGGTGCTAAACACCCTCTTTAAATTGGCTTTAATATAGTTGCGTTTCGCCAATCCAGTGCTATGCTTGCAAGCATAAATTTGCTCAATCCCAACACTTAATTTTATTCTTGTAATGCTGCATCCAACTGCCATCCCTTACTTGGTCGCCTTTGCAGTATCTGCGATCGTGGTGTGGCTAAGTACGCCGATTATTCGTCATTTTGGTCTTAAAGCAGGATTAGTAGACAAACCTAACCATCGTAAAATGCATACAACTCCAGTTGTGCGTGTAGGTGGGGTAGCAATTTTTTTGGGCAGTGTCAGCGCCTTATTGCTAGTTTGGGTAGGAGGATACTTTGGGATATTGCCGCAAACTAGAGAATATGAAGTCTGGGGTGTAACCATCGGTGGCGCAGCCTTTTTCCTAATTGGGTTTGCTGATGACCTGTTTAACTTACCACCATTGCCCAGATTAATTGCGCAGTTAGCAGTATCCGCTGCCGCATGGCGCGTGGGCGTGAGAATAGATTTTATCTCAGTGCCATTTATTGGCATTATCAAATTTGGTTGGTTTAGTTTGCCAATTACGATGGTTTGGCTATCGGGTATGGCAAATGCAATCAATTGGTTGGATGGACTTGATGGACTTGCCGCAGGAGTAACCACGATCGCAGCCGCTGTAATTTTAATAACTAGTTTATTTATGCAGCAACCTGCGGCAGCCTTGATTGCTGCGGCACTAGCTGGGGGATGTCTGGGTTTCTTGCGCTACAACTTCAAGCCTAAAGGTTCTGCGGAAATCTTTATGGGCGATGGTGGTGCTTATTTCTTGGGGTTTACCCTTGCAGGTGTGAGTGTCATTGGTCTAGTCAAGGCAGTGGCGACGGTGGCACTGATTATGCCCTACATGATTCTTGCAGTGCCGATTGTGGATGCGACTGCGGTAATTTTGCAGCGAATTAGGCGAGGTGAGTCGCCAATGTCCGCAGGTAAGAATCATTTGCACCATCGCTTAGTGCAGGCAGGTGTATCAAAAAGGCTCACAGTTTTATTTATCTATGCGCTCACCCTCTGGGTCGGAAGCATCGCGATGGCGGTTTCAGGGATGCCTGCTGGGGGAACCTATGCGGCGATTAGTACTTTATTGATGGCGTATGCTTGCTTTAAGGTCTGGCAAAGGATTAGGGCGCAAGAACTGCGATCACAAAAAGAACAGTCGATTAGCGATCGATAAAACAAAAAAATGAGGTGAAACACCTCATTTTTTTGTTTTAACAGCCTGTTTGAGATTCTTCATTGTCCAATCTACTAAGACTTTTATAAATATTAGTAGATTGATTCTAGGAACTGTATAAGGTTTGTGTCTCCACTTTCTTTTACATAGAAAGAAGTTTTAGCGTAGTCCAAAACTGACATTCCTTTGTTATCCCTTAGATTTACATTTGCACCTTTCTCAATTAGTAGTTTAACAATTTGAATATCTCCACTTCTTGCCGCAAACATCAGAGATGTGCATCCATCTTGGGTTGTTTGATTTAAATTTGCCCCTGAACTAATCAAAAAATCACATAAATCGTAGCCAACTTTAAAAGCTTTAATCCTAAATCCTGTATTGTAATGGCTCGCTATCATAAGTGGACATACACCATCATGATAAGCAGTATTCACGTTAGCACCACTATGTACAAGAGTTTTTGTAACATCCAATACGTAATACTTGTTGTAACTAAAAGCTCTAAATATAGGTTGTCCTAAATTGGGATCTGCTCCAGCTTTGAGTAATACCTGAATAATATCAGCAGAACACCTGTCACATGCTCTCATTAATATAGTGCAGTCTGAATCATCATAAGCATTCACGTTAGCGCCTTTGGAAATTGCTTTCACAATTTTTATTTTTGATACATCGCTCCTACGAAGAAGTTCAAAAAGCTCAAGAGTGTCTTTATTCAAAGGTTCTCTTGAGCTTTTTTCTTTTATAGAATCCATAATTCTTTTTGCTGATTTATGGAAATCTTGATGCGTAAGAGGTAAAAGGAATTCAAATATATCATCCCTTCCAGCTTGAGCCGCACATTCAAGAGCAAATGTACCCTCTCTTACAATATTCGGATCAGAGCCATAATCAATTAAAAGTCTAACTATCTCTATACTTTGACCTCCTGCTGCATCCATTAAAGGAGTAACAACTCTTTCAACCTTTCTAAAATTTACGTCATCTACCAAGCCTAGCATCAGCGAAACTAGCTCTTGATCTCCAGCCTCTGCAACCTTCCCTAGAAGCGTAATCTCATCTACCCATGCATTGGCATCTACTTCCTTCTCGACAATCATTTCTCGCAACTTCTGCAATGGTTCTAGGCTCTCCGTCTCAATTGCTAGAAAAGCTAGGTTAAAGGCTAAATCGAAAGAATTTCTAAATAATTTAGTCATGTTTTTCCATAACATAGAAAAAAAAGAGGCGCTTTGCGCCTCTTTTTTTAGATTTCAAAGCCTGTGGCAGCTTCTTCTATCGCCATTTTATGCATCACCTTCGCCAATTCCGCCGCCACTTCAGGGCGAGAGAATTCAGGCGGCGGACATTCGCCACGACGGAGCATTTCGCGGACTTTTGTACCAGAGAGATGTACGCGCTCTTCGGGAAGACTGGCACTGGTTTTAGTGGTTGCCATGCCCTGAACTCGTTTGCAATAGAAAGCATGTTCAAACATCAAAGGCGTAATTCCGAGTTCGCCATCTTCAAATTCATAGAAAATATGTTGTGCGTCATAGGTTCCGTAGTAGTCACCAACACCCGCATGATCGCGCCCGACAATGAAATGCGTACAACCATAGTTTTTGCGAATCAAGGCATGGAAAATCGCTTCACGGGGCCCCGCATAGCGCATCGCCGCAGGATTAATCGCCAAGGTCACCCGATCTAAGGGGAAATAATGCTCCAGCATGATTTCATAGCAACGCATCCGTACATCGGCGGGCACGTCGTCGCTCTTAGTTGCGCCGACTAGAGGATGCAGGAATAAACCATCGACGATTTCCAATGCACATTTTTGGATATATTCATGGGCGCGGTGAATCGGGTTACGGGTTTGGAAACCGACAATTGTACGCCAGCCTTTTTCGATGAATAGTTCACGAGAGTCAACAGGATCGATCTGATAGGTGGGAAATAGAGGATGAGGACGACGCTCTAACAGCCACACATCGCCAGCCAGATACACATCACCTTGGGCATAGACCACTTTGACTCCAGGATGCCGATCTTCATTGGTGCGATAGACATGGATCGCTTCCTTGAGTTTGTCGTATTTGTATTTTTCGCTTAGTTCTAATACGCCAATAAATATACCGTCAGGATCATTTAGACGCACAAGGCTGCCAACGCCCAGAGTATCTGCAACTTCAGTAGTGACGGGCAAGGTAATCGGAATCGACCAAGGTAAGCCATTGGCGAGACGCATATTTAAAACTACGGACTCATAGTCAGCTTTACCTAAAAAGCCAGTCAATGGGCTAAATCCACCGATCGCAATAAGCTCTAGATCCGACAGCGATCGCTCTGTTAGTTGCACGCTTGGCAAGTGGTCAGCTTTGCTATAAAACACTTCTTTTTGTGCTTCTGTTGCCATGCGGTTGATCAGTTGACCGCCGTGCGGTGCGATATTTTTTAGTTGTCGAGCCATGAGTTAAAACTACTAGGAAATTGTTAAATTAATGTTAACTTTTTTTGTCTCCAAAAACTAAATTTAAGCATTAAATTCAGAGATAAAAAATTGCTTTTCCTTTATGTAGTGCTGATTCCTAAAACAGCAAAATAGAAGACAAAGCTTTATGCTGTCTTCTATCCATTAAACCTTGTAGTGAAGTATAAGCGATCCCCGCAAAGAGAATCTTAAAAGAGATGTGCACAACACCATGAGTAATAAATTCTTCATGTAGAGTTGAGAAGTAAGAAGTCAAAGAACTTATTAGCGACAGGAATTAATCGTAATTTTATGGTATCAACTCCTCTCAAAATGGCTGACACAGACTCCTTAAACACAGCAATTAGTTGCTATGGCAATGCCCGCTCCACAGTGGCAGGAAGCCCTCTCAGCGCCGAAGAATTACAGAAAACCGATGCCTACTGGCGGGCTTGTAATTATCTCGCGATCGGGATGATCTATCTTCGTGAAAATCCTCTTTTGCGTGAACCTCTCAAGCCAGAACATGTCAAAAATCGCCTACTCGGACATTGGGGGTCGAGTCCTGGCATGAGTTTCGTCTATACACATCTGAATCGCTTAATAAAGAAGTATGACCTGAACGCCATCTTTTTGGCAGGGCCCGGACATGGCGCTCCAGGTATTTTAGGCCCTGTATATCTCGAAGGAACCTACTCTGAGGTTTATCACGATATCAGTGAAGATGAAGAGGGAATGAAGCTCTTCTTTAAACAATTTTCTTTCCCTGGTGGGATTGGTAGCCACTGTACTCCCGAAACTCCAGGCTCGATCCATGAGGGCGGTGAACTTGGCTATAGCGTCTCCCATGCCTATGGTACTGTTTTTGACAATCCTGATTTAATCTCTGTCGTGATGGTCGGTGATGGCGAATCGGAAACTGGCCCCCTTGCAACAGCTTGGCATTCCAACAAGTTTATCAATCCGATTCGTGATGGCGCTGTATTACCGATTTTGCATCTGAATGGCTACAAGATTAACAATCCGACGGTACTATCACGCATTAGCCATGAAGAGCTAGAAAGTCTATTTATTGGCTATGGTTACCAACCCTATTTTGTGGAAGGTTCCGATCCTGAGTCAATGCATCAAGCGATCGCAGCGACCCTTGAGCATTGCATTAACGAGATTAGGCGTATTCAACAAGAATCTCGCAGTACAGGTATTCCCAAAAGAGCCAAATTTCCGATGATTGTATTGCGGACTCCTAAGGGCTGGACTGGACCCAAAGAAGTAGATGGACATAAGGTGGAAGGCTTTTGGCGAGCACACCAAGTCCCTCTTTCGGGAATGCACAACAATCCTGAGCATTTAAAAATGCTATCGGATTGGATGAAGAGCTATAAACCTGAAGAATTGTTTGATGCGTCTGGCAAGCTGATTCCTGAGTTAAAAGATCTTGCACCTATCGGCGAGCGCCGTATGAGTGCAAATCCAATTGCCAATGGCGGTTTATTGCGTCGCGGTTTGAGAATGCCAGATTTTCGCGACTATGGCGTGAAAATCGATAAAGCAGGTCAAAGCGAAGCGGAAAACACTAAGCCTTTGGGTGTATTTCTGCGCGATGTGATGCGTCAAAACATGGATAATTTCCGTGTATTTGGTCCAGACGAGAATACCTCCAATAAACTCCAAGCAATTTACGAAGTCAGTAAAAAGTTCTGGATTGCCGAATATCTGCCTGAAGATGCCGATGGTGGTGAACTAGCTACTGATGGGCGGGTGATGGAAATCCTCAGCGAGCATACCTTAGAAGGTTGGTTAGAGGGCTATTTGCTGACGGGAAGGCATGGATTCTTTTCTACATATGAATCCTTTGTGCATGTGATCGACTCGATGATTAACCAGCATTGTAAATGGCTGGAAATCAGTAGAGAGATTCCTTGGCGATCGCCGATCGCTTCTCTGAATCTCTTGATCACCTCCACAGTATGGCGACAAGACCACAATGGCTTTACCCATCAAGATCCAGGATTCTTGGACGTAGTAGTAAACAAGAGTGCAGAAGTAACACGCATTTATTTACCACCTGATGTGAATACGCTGTTATCGGTGTCCGATCACTGTTTGCGGAGTACCGACTATGTGAATGTGATCGTCTGTGACAAGCAATCCCATTTGCAATACTTGAGTATGGATGATGCGGTTAAGCACTGCACCAAAGGACTAGGCATTTGGGATTGGGCAAGTAACGATCAAGGTGCGGAACCAGATGTGGTAATGGTGGGCTGTGGTGATATTCTCACTCAAGAAGCTTTAGCTGCCACAATTCTGCTATGGGAGCATTTCCCAGAGTTGAAGATTCGCTTTATCAATGTTGTGGATCTGTTCAAGCTACAGCCTGATACCGAACATCCTCACGGTTTAAGCGATCGCGATTTTGATTCGCTCTTTACCACTGACAAGCCGATCATTTTCAATTTTCACGGTTATCCTTGGTTGATTCATCGTCTCGCCTATCGCCGCACCAATCACAAAAACCTGCATGTGCGTGGTTACAAGGAAAAGGGTAATATCAATACGCCTTTGGAACTTGCCATCAACAACCAAGTTGATCGCTTTAGTCTGGCGATCGATGTAATTGATCGCGTGCCAAAGCTAAAAAATATTGGCGCTCATGCGAAGGAATCTCTGCTCAATCAGCAAATCGAATGTCGTCAATATGCTTACGAGCATGGCATCGATAAACCTGAAATCGTGAACTGGCGTTATCCACATTAAACTAATATGGCTTACGCCAATAAGCCAAGAACTCAAGTTCTTGGCTCAAAGCTCAAGTCCACTGAAGTGGACTACAGAAGACTTCTAATCAGCCTTTTGATACCAAATCAAGAAATGGCGTAGCCATTTCTTGATTTAAAAAACCTTACTGGGTTTCAATTCACAAAAGTGTTGTCACACTTTTGTGAATTGGTATGAAAGGGTTTGCTAGCAATCTCCGCACAAAAGCTATAGTGAGGATTATGAACTTAAAACTATATCTGCTCCGTCATGGTGAAACTGCCTATAGTCGTACTGGTGGCTATTGTGGCGAACTTGATCCAGATTTAACTGATAATGGTGAAAAAATGGCAGCAGCCTTTGCTGATGCACATAAAGCGATCGCATGGGAGGCGATCATCGTTAGCCCAATGAAACGGACGATCGCCACAGCTACACCTTTATGTGAAGCTGTGAGCATAAAAATGCAATTGCACGATGGATTAAAAGAATTGCGTTATGGCAAATGGGAAGGACAAACCAATGAGTTTGTCAAAGAGAACTACAGCGAGGACTATCTGCGTTGGCTAACGGAACCCGCATGGAATCCTCCTACAGGAGGGGAAACAGCGGTGCAGCTTGCAAGCCGAGCTTCATTAGTAATAGCCGAAATCCAAGAAAAATATACATCGGGTAATGTGTTAGTAGTTTCACATAAGGCAACGATTCGGGTGATTCTCTGTAGTCTATTGGGAATCGATATGGGTCGATATCGCGATCGCATTGATGTTCCTGCTGCCTCGTTGAGTATTGTCCAGTTTGGTTCGCTTGGTCCTAAGCTCACAGTTTTAGGCGATCGCAGTTTTATGGACGATGAATTGCGATCTCTGTCAGGCACTTAGAAAATCGAGATAAAACTATGAAGATACTAGTTCTGAATGCGGGATCGAGTAGCCAAAAAAGTTGTCTGTATGATTTAGAAAATGCATTGCCTGATACGCCACCTGCACCAATTTGGGAAGCAAGCATCGACTGGACACACCATGATGGGTTTGCGGAAATAAAGGTTAAGCCACAACATGGGAAAGTTCTAGAAGAAGAGATATCCTCAACGTCTCGTCCTGAGATCATCACTCATATGCTCGAAACTCTGTGGAGTGGCGAATCTCCAGTTCTCCAAAGTCCATCAGAAATAGATATCATCGGTCATCGTGTCGTACATGGTGGTGCAGAATATCGCCAAAGTACGATCATTAATACCGAAGTAAAAGAGACGATCGCCAAATTAGCCATATTCGCACCAGTGCATAATCCTGCCAATTTGGAAGGAATTGAGGCTGCCGAACAACTATTTGGGAATACCCCCCAAGTTGCTGTATTTGACACCGCTTTTCACGCTCAACTCTCACCAGATGCTTATACCTACGCAATCCCTACAAAATACGCCGAGCAAGGAATTCGTCGCTATGGATTTCATGGCATTAGTCATCAATATTGTCGCGATCGCGCCGCAAGTATTCTTAATCGCAATATCAAAGATTTACGTCTGATTACCTGTCATTTGGGAAATGGATGTTCGCTCGCCGCAATTCGTAACGGTCAAAGTATTGACACGACAATGGGCTTTACTCCACTTGAAGGTTTAGTAATGGGCAGTCGCTCTGGTTCCATTGATGCAGGAATTCTTATTCATTTATTACGTCAACCTGATATGGATGTGGAGAAACTCGATCGCATACTAAATCGCGAATCAGGTTTGTTAGGAGTTTCAGGAATTTCGGCGGATCTGCGTCCAATTCTCAAGGCGATCACTGAAGGTAACACACAAGCGCAATTAGCCTTTGATGTGTATGTGCATAGCTTGCGATCGCATATTGGCGCAATGATAGCGAGTCTCAGCGGATTAGATGCTCTCGTATTCACCGCAGGTGTGGGCGAAAATGCTCCCACAGTTAGAGCGGCGGCTTGTGCAGGATTTGAGTTTTTAGGATTGAAACTGGATTTAGATAAGAACAATCAGAGATTGTTTGATGTAGATATTGCTGCACCTGATTCAGCGGTGCGAGTTTTAGTAATTCATACACAAGAAGACTGGGAAATTGCCCGTGAATGTTGGAATTTAAAGTAAATAAGCCAAGAACTCAAGTTCTTGGCTAAAAGCTAAAGTCTACTGAAGTAGACTGAACAAAACTAACCCGTTTCAACGGGTTTTTGCTCTTAGCCCGCACTTGAGTGCAGGGCTTTCCAGATGTGATAAAGTTTAGATTGTTAGTCTTGAGATAAGTGGCTTATGGTTTTAGCAGCCCTTCATCCAGTCACCTTAGATGAGTTTTCTCAACTTCCCAATATTGAAGAATCTCCAGCATGGGAATTTCTTAACGGTCAAGTATTGCAAAAGCCAATGCCTACTTTTTACCATAGCCTTTTGCAAAAGTATTTAGTTAGAGCGATCGACAATACTAATAGCACCTACGAAGCTTTTCCAGAACTGCGCTGTATTTTGAGCAAAAACTCTGTTGTTCCAGACATAACTATTATTCACAAAAGCCGCATACCTTTGGGTAATTCTGCAATTCAGGGCGCTCCAGATTGGCTAATTGAGATCCTCTCGACTGATCAAAGCACGACAAAACTAATCACAAAAATTCAAGCTTGTCTGGCTGAAGGTTCAAAACTCGGTTGGTTAATTGACAGCCAAGAAGAAGTAATCATGCTTTTTCTCCCAGATCAGCCACTCCAACTTGTTAGCGGTGACGATCCTCTAATCTTTTTAGATGGGATGTCATTACAACTAACTGCAAATCAGATTTTTGGTTGCTTAAAGCGGTAAATAATAAAGAGGACGCTTTGCGTCCTCTTTATTATTTACCGCTTATTTTGGCTTTATAGCCTAAACCTAGCAAGATCTGCAAAATTTTCTGACTGCAATCGCCTTGAATCTCGATCGCTTGCCCCTTACAGGTACCACCCGTTCCGCAATGATTTTTTAACTGCTTAGTCAGCTTTGCCAAATTCTCGGTCGTCGTCTGAAAACCTGTGACTTCAGTTACCGTCTTTCCACCCTTACCTCGGCGCGTTACTTGAATACGCGGATTTTGTTGCTGTGGAGGTAAATCGATCTCTTTTTGCTCAGAATCGTCTTCTTCAGGTGTGCCGAACTCGCGGTAAACTACACGATTTTTGGTCATAGCTGTAAGTAATCGTTAAATAAAATCCAATATTTTTTGTTGAAACTTTTGCTTCGCAAAAGTTTCAACAAAAAATATTATTCTGTCCATGCCGATCGCCATGCTAATTCTGCTTCGGCGATCGTCTTTTGTTGATATTTCTTTTCTAGCTCATTGTGCAAATGCGCTAGCCTTGCCGATAAAACGCGCAACTCGCCGCGATGAGACATGACTTTGCGATCGGTAAACTCAATTTCAGCAAGACGAATACTCATCTGTGGAGATTTATCATCTTTAGTCTTATTTTCTTCAAGATTTAAAACTTTATGCTCGACTAAAAGCTGGTTTAGTTTCTCCATGCTATCGTTAAGCAGCTTACTCAGCAAGTTATCAAGATTTTCTTGGTTAGTGCGACTTTCGCGATCGCATTCTTTGAGAGTTTTTTGCATCTGCTCACAGAGCGATTTGATCCTCTGCCGCAATGCTTCTTGCAAATTTTGACGTGCTGATAAAGATAGCGCTAGAAATGCATCAGGACATTTTTGGGTGCAAAACTTAAATACTGTTAGCAAGATTTGCTGCTGGACTGCCTCAGCAATCGCTTGTGAATACTCAATATGAATAGTATCGATACGAGTGATCGCCTCAGCGATCGCCTGTTGGATATTTTGAATATCTTTATCAATACGCACCAGCATGGGAGTTCACACTATTTTTTCTTTCGTTTTTTGTGGTCTTGCCAAAGAGGTAAGGATAGACGACGCTTTGCGTCGTCTATCCTTACCTCTTTATATTTGCATCGCCTACGGCTCTGCAAATATAGATTTTTGATTATTCGCCAACAACAAACCGCACAAAGCGACGAACTTTAACATTTTCGCTAAGTTTGGTAGCAGTTAGTTTAACCAATTCATCAACGGTGATGCTTTGATCTTTGATATAAGGCTGATCTAGTAAGCACAATTCTTTCAAGCGCTTTTCGATGCGACCAAGCACAATCTTCTCGCGAATAGCAGCAGGCTTGCTAGCTAAATCTTCTTTACCAGATTCAATTTGCTTTTCATTTTCGACAAATTCAGCAGGAATATCGCTAACACTGACATATTCAACGTTAGGGCAAGCAGCTATTTGCTTAGCTACGCTATCAGCTAGTTCTTTGAGTTCTTCACGACGCGCTACGAAATCAGTTTCGCAGTTAACTTCGACTAGTACACCAATACGGCTACCAAAGTGAATATAACTATGGACGATTCCTTCGGATGCTTCGCGGCTTGCTTTTTTAACAGCAGAGGCTAGCCCCTTTTGTCTTAGGTATTCAGTTGCCTTGGTAAAATCACCACTGGAGTCAACGAGCGCTGCTTTACAGTCTTTGATACCTGCGCCAGTTCTCGCACGTAGCTCTTGAATTTGTTGGGTTGTAATGTCTGCCATATTAAGTAAGCTTGTTTTGGATTTCTAGGGCAACATTTCGAGGAGCGAGGAGTTTTTGCTCGTTGCCGAAAATATCTCTCGAAAATATTTCTAAAATGTTTACAGTACTCTAAGTTATCACAATTCTATGTACACAGGGTTTTGAAAATTTTGGGCGATCTCCGAACTTGCCCAATAGATTAGAGGTAGTGATTCGCGATACCTCTAATCTATTGGGCAATGACATTTTGAGAATTCCAAAACCTGAAAACCAAAAGAGAGTTGCGGCGCAAAGCGCCGCAACTCTCTTTTGGTTTTTGATGTAGTTACAGTTTGTCAAATTGGCTTTAACCTAATATTTTTTGATGAATTAAAGCTTGTTGTTTGAGTTGCTGTACCCGATCGCTTAAAAATTGATCTCGATTTTCGAGTTGATCAACCCAAGCGTCCGTAAACGACTGTACGTTGTCTGGTAAATCCTCTAACTCCCAGCCAGAAATCCCTAAGTCTTCCATGAGATAAGAAACTTTAGGATCGTAACTAATTGCTGAACAGTTACTACCTTCAGCCGCCGCCATAATTAATCCATGCAACCGCATTGCGATCGTTAGATCGACACTTTTGAATATCCCCTTAAGGCGACGTGGATCTTTTTGAATGACGATTTGGCTACAACTTGGCATCTTTTCATTAAGCGAATCACAAATTGCTTGGGCGATCGCCTTATCTTGAGCTGGCTGAAATGGGATCAACATAATTTCAGCATTGGTTTGTAATTGCAACTTTTGCAAAGCCTCAGTAATTGTGGCAATGCGACAGGTAGTTAGCGCAGGATGCGATCGCAAAACCACAGCAACAAGAGGTTTTAATGCATCACGATCTATATTGATTGGATTTGCATCCAAAGCCCAAACAGGATCGGGAGCAACCACACTCTCAATTTGCCAGTCTGCTAATAGTTGTGCCGATTGGCGATCGCGCACGGACACCGATGAACATCCCTGAAAAGCACGTCTAGCGATCCATTTACTCAACTTACGCTTGAGTGGTCCCACCCCTTGCGCCCAAGCGATCGTTTGTAATCCCATCCCCTGCGCTAGTCCCATCAGTCCGCCATAGTAGATCGGATTTCTGGCACTAGTTGCATCTTGCATCAAGCTACCACCGCCCCAAATAAATAGATCCGATCGCTTAAGTTCATTGATTAAGGCAAATACTGAATAGCGATCGCTAGCTTCGACTTGATGTAAATTTTCGGTAGCTCTGGGACTGGCCGACAAAACAAGCGGTTGGATATCTTTGGGTAGCATTTGCAGCAATGTGGCAAGTAGCGCCTCATCCCCACCATTTCCCATTCCGTAATATCCACATAAAACCGCACGTCGCATATTTAATGTCCCAAATATTTTTTAGCTTTGCCGCAATTATCACGGGATCTTATTCTCGCGCATTTGCAACAAGTATTAGATTTTTCATCGCCGCAGGCACTGAAAAATCTAATACCAAATCACAAAAGTGCTTTGGTATTACGCTATGCAATTTCGATAAATGTGGCACTGATGACTAGGGTTAAACCAATTAACAACCAGACAATTGGCATGTATTCAGGGCTAATAAAGCTATTACCTAACTGCATGAGGGCGATCGCCATGCCTGTCATGCTAGCAATCATAATTGCCCATAACCAGTGCAAACGAACTCGACTAGAACGCCTCTTTGGTTTTTGTAAAAGTTTTGGGGATGAAGTTGTTATATAGACCTGAGTCTTTGGCGATCGCTTGTTGGCAACTGCCAGATTACCCATTGATCGATTGGTGATAACGTGGGTCGAGCCAAATGACTTGTAAGGCTTTGGCAGTATTTTTTGTGAGGTTTTTGGCGTGCTAGTTTGATGAAATCTCGGCTTTAGCTGTCTTCTTCTCTGGTATATACGTTTTTCAATTTTCTTAAGTCGCAACCAAAATAGCAGTAATAACGTAATGGCAATTGAGCCTAACGCGATCGCTAACTTGACTAAAAGCAATAGCAAGTCTATGTTTTCTTGAAGGGATAAGACAATTGCCATATATGCTGTAATCAAGTCAAATTATGGATTTATTACACAATATTTTTTCACCTCACCCAAAAATCCACGAACTAGAAATCATCAGCAAAAGTGCCAGTAAAAACATGAAAATCAAACCCAAGATAAAAAATGTCGGCACTTCGTGCCGACATTTTTATCTTGGGTTTGATTTTTGTTCAGGCATAAACTATAGCAAAGGCACTGTAAAAATCCAGCCAAAGACATTTGGTGGATTTTTCAAGGTTGACTACTGAGATAGGTTAATTCCACGTTTGGGGCAAGCGTAATCACATCACCGTTACATAGATCATGGGAAGAGGCAATCTTCATATGATGGTTAATTATTACCCCATTGACACTCGGCTTACCAGACAAATCCCCATCAATAATTCGGTACAAATAACGGCCACCCTCGCCAGGCACACGCAGCAATACAGCGTGTTGTCGAGAGACAAATCGCGAATAAAGTTGAATATTATTATTCACATCCCGCCCGATCGTATACTTTAAGCCATCAAGTGCGAGTTTTCTACTACCTCTCGCATCAGTGATTAATAGTGTGTGACTAACGTGTGTTTCGCTCATTAGCTCACCAAAAAAAGAAGTAGATGTGGCTTACCAGCGAAAAGTATATGCTACTGGTAGGCATTTAGTTTAATCTCGCTCTACTTTACTCTACAAATGGGTTGAATTATAGAGTTTTTATCAAGAGTTAGCGAATCTCTGTAGCTTATTTATTCTTTGCACATTTAGAGAACATAGTTAAACTTAAATCTTCAAGTTAATTTTTAAATTAACTTCGGTGCAAGATACAGAATATGTACTTCAGGCGCGAACGTGACAATATCACCATCTTGCAGATCATGGGAAGAAACTTTTTGGGTCGCATTTAAAACAATCCCATTTTTGCTGGGTTTACCTGAGGCGCTACCATCGATAATCCGATAAGTATCAAGGCGATCGCGATGACGAACTTTCCTTATGGTTGCGTGATACCGCGAGACAAAATCAGAGTTGAGATGAACGGTGTTATCGGATTCTCGACCGATTGTATATTGATTTTCTACTAGCTGCATCTTGCGAGTTCCGCTGTTGTCGGTTACTACCAACGTATGTTCGCTGGAAAAATTAATACTAATTTCAGATTCTTCATGGGTTGTGCTTGTCATATTTTTACAATTAATCCTATTTTATTCGTTTAACTTAATCTGGAGCTAACGATGAAAGCAAGCACCTTTGGGATGAGGGGAAAATGCCTACCTTGATTGGCTTTCTAAGCAGCTAGGCACAATTAAATATAAAAACCCCAAGATCTGTATCGCCCGCTGCACGGGAGGTACAGATCTTGGCTTTGTTTTTTAATTATGACGAGGTACTTATACAATATTCAATTGAAACTCGATATATCTCGGAGAAATACTTTAGTGGACATTACGGAGATAGCACGCCAGACCCAGATTTTATCCCAGCGCCTGAGCATTGCTCAGGAATATCTTTGACGTACCTGCGATCGCAGCAAAAATTACTGATCTGGAACAAACAGCTGCCCAACCAGAATTTTGGGAGAATAGTGACCAAGCCCAAAAAACAATGCGCGAACTAGATGCGCTGAAATCTTACCTCGAAAAGTTTGAGCGCTGGCAGAAAACCATCGAAAATCTGGAAGCGATCGCTGAGTTACTCGCCCTTGAGAACGATCCAGCTTTAGCAAATGAAGCTAAACAGAGCCTGAGTCAAATACTGCAAGAGATGGATCGTTGGGATTTAGAGCAACTACTGTCAGGAACCTATGACAAATATGATGCAATTTTAACAATCAATGCTGGCGCTGGGGGCACTGACTCCCAAGACTGGACAGAAATGCTGCTACGGATGTATACGCGCTTTTGTGAATCACAAGGATACAAAGTGGAGATTTCTGAAATTTCTGAAGGGGAAGAGGCAGGCATCAAATCAGTAACTTTGCTCGTACATGGGCGTTATGCCTATGGCTACCTTGCTCCTGAAAAAGGCACACATCGTCTTGTCCGAATTTCCCCGTTTAATGCCAATGATAAGCGTCAAACCAGTTTTGCTGGCGTAGAAGTCATGCCATTACTCGAAGAGGATGTCGATCTCGAAATTGATCCGAAAGAATTAGAAATTACGACCACTAGAGCAGGTGGCAAAGGCGGTCAAAACGTCAACAAAGTAGAAACGGCTGTAAGAATTACTCATTTACCCACAGGGATTTCGGTACGCTGTACACAAGAGCGATCGCAATTACAAAACAAAGAAAATGCCATGCGATTGCTGAAAGCAAAATTATTAATTATTGCCCAAGAACAACGCGCTCAGAAAATAGCGGATATTCGTGGCGATATGGTGGAAGCGGCTTGGGGCAACCAAATTCGCAACTATGTGTTTCATCCTTACCAGTTAGTAAAAGATTTACGGACAGGGGAAGAAACCACAAATATTCAAAATGTAATGGATGGAGACCTTGATCCTTTCATTCAGTCATATTTGCGGCAACAAAATCAGCCTGTTTGAGTCAATACTTTTAGAATGAGTACCTCAGGCTTATATTAAGACTCAGTTTTAAGGATTGTGAGGTTTGCTATGCAAGCCTCACAGATTGTGAGTTTTTAATTTTTTGCCCATTACTTAACAGATACAGATTACGTCCTTAGAGTTTTTGGCGATTAATGGCAATTGATTATGAATAGTTGGCATCAGAGAAATTCGGTTTATTTTAAGCAATTTGTAAGCAAGCAATTTGCTAACAAGCAACTTGTTAATGGGCAAACCCAAAATCTAGGTCTAACATCAGATCTACTAGATGTTAAGAATAATTTCAAAAAACACTTAGATCAGGGATTAGTCACAATTAGCTTACTTGGTCTATGTGTAGTTATAGTCGCCATTGTTGAGCCAATGATTAGTGGTAGTCGCTTATCTGCGGCGGCTGAAACCTGCGTCAAACCATCAAACTTACAAAACTTTCTCACCAAAGTGTCTCTTGGTGAAGACAATCTTACTCGTTATGCAGCTGCTGCTAATGCGATCGAAAACAAACGTCTAGAGATTTTTAGAGAGGCGAAAAGTAACCCTGATTGGAGTAATGTTGCGAATCTCGCAGAATCGCAACAAACTAAAGTCTGCGATCTCACAAATCCACCAGAATTTTTGCGATCGCTTTGCAACCAGTTACGCACCTATAGCGAAGAAGAAATTTGCCGCAATGGATTTACCACGAAAGAGTTTAATCAAATCACGCTGGAGCAGAAGCAAAATCCGCGTCTTAGAAGCTTAATCCAAGGTAAGCAGATGCAATTACGCGGTAACAAGTAAAGAAAAATAACGCAATGTAGGGGTAATTCATGAATTACCCCTACATTGCGTTATTTTTTGTAAGCCCAAAACAAAAACGAGAAGCTTTGCTTCTCGTTTTTGTTTTTTGTAACGATCACACCAAAATTCAACTATTTTTTATTTTGTTTGCTAAAACGCCCAAAATCGTCTATAAGAAACAAGGCAAAATCAGACATCTACGACATTCGTGATGATTATTTTTTCTTCTCCTATTGACAATGGTCACTTACAGTCTATAATCCCTCCATTGTTTAGTATGCCCAGTGCTACACAAGCTACAAAACTCATAAAGACACGCTTATGTTCGGCTTAAAATTTGGCGGAAAGTCTAAGAAAGGCATCGGAATTGAAATCACTTCCGAGAAAGTTAACCTAGTTCAATTGCGCCGCAAGGGGCAATCTTCTTACAAGCTAGTGACGTATGGTAGCGTCGAGCTTCCCGAAGGTACTGTTGAAGAAGGACGTATTCTCGACCCTGTAGCGCTGGGAGAAGTTATTCGCAGTTTGCTAGCAGACAAAAAAATAAAAGTTAAGAAGGTTGCTACGGCTCTACCAGGTCGAGAGACTGTAAGCCGTCTGATTCGCCTTCCAGCGGAAATTCCTGACATCGAACTGCGCGAGATGGTTCTTAATCAAGAGGCTAGTCTGTACTTACCTTTTCCTCGCGAAGATGCTGATGTTGATTATCAAAAGTTGGGTACAGCGCTTGATGATGATGGCATCGAACGTATTGAGATTCTGATGGTGGCAACACCTAAAGAGGTCACAGACAGCTACATGCAGGCACTAGAAATAGCACAGCTACAGGTTGATGTTGTTGAGGTTAGTAGCTTTGCTCTCATTCGTGCTATGCACAATGAGTTATCAAGATTTAGCACCTTAGCGGAAGCAGTAGCGATCGTCGATATCGAGTACGAAGCCACCGAAATTACGGTAACAGTTGATGGAGTTCCACAATTTTCTCGGACTTTCCCGATCGGTACGGCGCAGATTCAAAATGCTCAATTGCGAGCCATTAACCTGCCTCCACGCAGGACAACAGACATGGAAATGTTGAGTTCAACTGTTGTTCCTGTTCAATCCATGGATACGGCAAGTCTTGCTGGTGGTGGTGGAACTCCAGGGGATGCCGCTATTATGCGGGTTGTTGGCGATCTTTCAGATGAGCTAAGACGCTCAATTGACTTCTACACTAGCCAATCTCCTGGTTCGGATGTTGTGCAGTTATTGATTGCAGGTCCTGGGGCTTGTATTGGTCAATTAAACGAGTTCTTCAGTCAACGCCTCGGTATTGCTGCTATTGCAGTTGACCCACTTACTGCCGTTGGCGTAACTGTTGATATGGACATTCCTATTCAGGAACGCAATGGCTATGTCTGTTGCTCTAGGTCTAGGTTTGAGGGAGGTTTAAAAGGGCGTTATGTATACACTTGATATTAATTTTTTAAGCGATCGCGCTGCTGAAGAATCTCAAGCATTGGAACGTCAACCGATTGCTGATTCACAGTTTTTAGTCTATGGAGGTGCGGCTGCTGTAGTTGCTCTCGCCATAGTTGGTGGTGCTTTTTTAGTCCTAAACTCGCAAAATGAGGGCATCAAACAAAAGCTCTCTGTTTTAACTGCTGAGGAGTCACAACTAAATAGCAAGCTTACAGCGCTGAAAAGTCAAGAAACTGAACTTCAAGCGATACAAGCTAGAACTGGAGAGCTTGTTAATCTGTTTGTGGGTAATTTGCCTGTCAGTGCGATCGCTGACGACATCAGAAAACGTACTCCCATTACTGTTCAAGTGGAAGCCATCACCCAAGCATCGGCTGCTGCAACAGCTCAAGCTCCTGCTGGTTCGACGATATCTATCAGTGGAAAAGCTACTAACTATAACGAGCTAAATGATTTTCTATTGTTGCTCAAAGCATCACCGCTTCTGGACGATAAACTAACGGAGTTAAAGACATCTACCTTGCAACCAGCGACTTCTGACAAGAATTTCACGCTGGTCAACTTTCAAATCCAGACCACTGTTACTAAAAAGAGTCCTGCGGATATCTTACCCGCACTCCAAAAGTCAGGAGCCGATGGGTTAGTTACGAGAGTCAATCTATTAAAGCAACAGGGAGTTATCAAATAAAATGACAAACGTTGGAGCTGCTTCAGGAATTGAAGATGGTGCAGGTGGTGTAACACTATTTGGACTCACCTTAACATCAAAGGTTTTAGGAATCTTACTCGGAGTTGGTGGGGTTGTTTTAGCTGGTTATGTAGCTGCAACCTATGTCATGCCAATCTGGGATTCAGTTCAGGCTGGACAAAAAAATATTGATGCTAAAACGACAAATGTTACAACTCTCAAAGGTCAAGTAGCAAGTAAAAGTAATATTGCTCAAAAGATTGAGGAAGCAAATCAACAGAATAAATTTGTTCTATCGCTTTTACCAAATGTAGACAATATTGATACGCTAATCCGCGATATTCAAGAGCAGATTCCTAAGACTATTGTGATTGCTTTGCCACCAGATTTCTCCTATGAACTAGCAGGAACCTTGAGGAATTTCCAGCCTTCTGTTCCAGTTGTAGGGGCACAGTATGATACTTATTCCTTCACGATTGGCTTTGATGGAAAGTTTGAGGATGTATTGAATACAATCCAAAAAATTGAGCGATTAAAGCCTCTACTAGTAGTCAAAGATTTAAAACTAACAAAAAAGGCTTTGCCAACTGCTACTTTTAAGTTTTCTCGCCCGATCGCAGCTGGGAAGGAAAAAGAAATTCTGGATATCTTGCCACCATTAATTGGAGCAGACTTCACGCTAGAAGCCTTTGTCCCTAAAACTGATGAGGAGCTGAAGAAGGCTGCTACTCCACCGAAAAAGTAAAAAAATATTTACTTCCTCCGTAGTGGAATTGAGCCGTGGAGGAAGTAAAAAAGGGCACAAAACCTAATAATTGAGGTTGACTAGTCAAACCTATTATTTTTTTGATTTGAAATTGACAAAGTGTGGTATAATCTCGCACCATAATCGCGTCAATTCTGTCTTGGTTATGTCGTTCTTTTAGTTAGGACATGTTCCAGTTTCTACAGATTTACTACTAAAGATTAAGTGTATTGAGTTCCGTTATGGAACAAGAGGAGTGTAATTATGAATGCTAAGTTGAATGATAGGTTGAATGGGAATTGGAATGGTAAGTCTCTGGCTTGCTGGTTTCTAATTGCGGCGAGTTGCCCACAGGTTTTAGCGATCGCACCGCTACAAGCTCAGAATGCAACTCAAAGCCCAATCTCTGCAAATCAGACTGATGTGGTTTCCGTGGCGAGTCGGATTACTGACATCAATACTGCTGTAGCAGGCGATCGCTTGAATCTGACTTTGAATTTTGCTAGTAGCGATCGACCTCAAGTTACCTATACCAAGCAAGGAAAGGCATGGGTAGCGGTATTGAATGGCGCACAGTTGCAACTAGTCAATGGGAATGCTAGCTATGCCAAAGCTAATCCTGCACCAGGTATCACTGCGATCGAGGCGACTCAATACGCAGCGAATAAAGTTCGTATTCGAGTAACTGCTACCGATCCAGAGATGTTGAAGGATTTAATCAAGCGCCAAGATACTGGTGACAGTCTAGTATTTAGCCTAGAGATGCAACCTTCCACCACTCAAGCTAGTAGTCTCTCTACATCTAATGCACCTGAAGCTGGAGTTGTAAATAGTCAAACTTCGGCTGATCCTAAGCAGGTTTTAGTAGCTCAAAATACTACTAGCTCTTCTATTGGCAAACCATTGTTTGAGCCAAAGGTAACGATTACTAATCCTGACGGGAAAACTCGCGTAGCGCAAAACACAACCCCAAATACTGTGATGCCACCTGTTGCGAATCCAGTCACCCCACAGTTGCCAGGTCGTGTTCCTGGTGTCGTCCCTCCGTTCCGCCAAATTAAAACTCCTCCTGTTGGCGATATTGCCACAACTTCTTCCAAGCTTCGTCCTGACATTATCGAGCTTGGTACTGCTGAACGTGTACCAAGAATCACTTTGCGTGATGCACCTGCGATCGAGGTTTTGACTCTGATCGGTCGTGTGGCTGGTTTGAGTGTTGTCTCCGCCGAAGCTCCATCTACTACTGGTACTGCTGCTGCTGCTCCGACAACAACAACTGCTGCTGCTACGGGATTAAAGCAGCCAGTCAGTCTCTCGATTGAGAATGAAACTGCTCAGGATGTCTTCAATAATGTTTTGAGAATTTCTGGATTAGAAGCAAATCGTATTGGTCAGACTATCTTTGTGGCAACGAAGTTGCCAGTAACTCTGAAAAATATGATCTCTAAGAGTTACCGTCTCAATCAAATTACTGTCGGTGAAGCTTCTTCATATTTAATTGGTTTAGGCGCTTCTCGTGTGGTTAACCGTCAGCGTCCAATTCCAGGTGTACAGACTGCCCAGATTGGAACTGCTTCTCAGGCGATCATAAACGTCGCAACTGAAGCTGTACCAACTTTAGAAACTGTAACTATCACCCCTGAGTCTGGTGCAACTCCATTGCTAAAAGGTTTACAGGTAATTGCAGAAGAGCGTTCTAATTCAATTACTTTGGTTGGATCGCCTAGACAAGTAGAGTATGCTGAAGCGCAACTTGCAAGACTCGATCTGCGTAAACGTCAAGTTATGGTTAACGTGAGAGTTCTAGAAGTTGCTATCAGCAATGGTCAAACTCTTTCAGGTGGATTTACGACAACTGGTGGAAACCCAACTATTACGCAAGGTCTTAGCGTTGACAGTACTAATACCTTGGGGATTTCTCTCACCAGTAATAATCCAATAACACTACCAACATCATTCATTGCTTCGCTTACAGCATCAATTAGAAACGGAAGTGCTAAGGTAATCACCGATCCTAATCTAACAGTTCAAGAAGGTGAGACAGCGACTATCGCCTTGACAGATCAGGTTATTAACAACATTACTTCTACGATTACTGCTGCTACTACACCTGGAACTGCCGCAACTACGACAACTACTGCAACTTTTGCTCAGGTTGGCTTAACTCTTGCTATTCAAATCGAGAGAATTGATGACAATGGATTTATCAATCTGTCGGTGTCACCAAGAATATCCACCCCTTTAAATGCTGTGCCGCTGACTTCCTCTGCTGGAACCAATTTTGTTGTACCAATATCTGAGAGAGTCTTGAATTCTGGCAGAATTCGCTTACGTGATGCTCAAACACTAGTTCTGTCAGGGGTTATTCGCGATTCTGATTCTGAATCAGTACAGAAAGTTCCTCTTCTTGGCGATATCCCAATTATTGGAGCTTTATTTAGAAGAACCGTCACAACCAATAGTCGTAGTGAAGTGATTATTGTTGTCACTCCCCGCATTATTGATGACAGTCAGGATGCTAATTGGGGTTACACCTATCAGCCAGGGCCCGAAGTCCAGAAAGTTCTCGATAGCAACCAACGCAAGACTCAGTAAGATTTGAGTTTTCCTTCTTCATTTACACTCCCTTTTTTACAGCCTTGGAAATATTTCTAAGGCTGTTTTTTATGGTGTGGCGATCGCCGCCTAAAAATATTTTTTCTGAGCTTGAAACAAATGTGCGTCACTGTGTCATAATTACAAAGCGTTAAAAAACGCCCTCATGGCTCAGGGGTAGAGCATTCCCTTGGTAAGGGAAAGGTCACGGGTTCAAATCCCGTTGAGGGCTTTATCAAAGATCATCTAGTAACTAAAATGGTCGCATCATTAAGGATCTCAACAGATGGCTGAAAGATGGACAGATGAACGATTAGACAGATTTGCGGACAAAGTAGATCGGATCGCTGACAAGATTGATCAGCAAGGCGAACAGATTAGCAGACTCATAGAGCCTCTATATCTTGAATTGCCAAACATCAAAGCCGAGATAAACAGCATTGGTGAAGAGGCAAGAGAGCAACGAGAAACACTTCATAGTGAACTGGTAGAACTTAAAGAATTGGCAAAACAGCAAGCGATCGCCGCGCAAATTCAAGCAGAGGCAGCCAAAGCTCAAGCTGATACAGCCAAAGTTCAAGCCGAAAATATTCGATTAATGATTGAAATGGTTAACAGAAAACAGGCTTAATTTCTGGGTCTTTGATCGCTTTCAAGATCAAAGATAACTTTCTGCCAATACCAAACTTCGGGCATATTCGGATGATCTTGTTTCGCAATATCGATCAGGCGCTGGGCGATCGCCATATTGCCACCGACTAAAGCAAGCAATCGTTGTTGCAATTCTAAACTGGGCATCTGCATCAAATCTACTGTAGCTGCTGCATTGGCTTGCTGCCGCTTTTTTTCTTTAGATTGTTTTTCGAGTTCTGATTGCCAGAGATTAACCCGATCTAGAGCATAGCGATACCGATCCATGTTCGACTGATTAAACCAAATATTCGCTGCTTGTTGGTAATCATCGATCGCACCTTTGAGGTCGCCAAATTCATACCTTGCCTCAGCGCGATCGCAATATAGTTGAGGACTTTTGTTATTAAGAGATAGCGAGCGAGAAAAGTCTTCGATTGCTGTGCGATAGTCCTTGAGCTTTAGATGAGCTTTAGCGCGATCACTGTAAATTTCCGCCATGCTGGGATATTCGCGCAGTAATTCATTAAAATCCGTGATCGCTCCTTGAGCATCACCGATTTCAAGACGGATGCGACCACGACTGATGCGCACTTCAATATTTTGCGGCTCAAGAAAAGTTGCTTGGTTGAGATCTTTGATTGCGGCTTCAGGATCGCCGAGTTTACCTAGCGTTAAACCTCGCAGACAAAAAGCTTTCACATTTTTCGGATCGATTTGCAGCATCCAATTGAGATCGATCAAGGCATTGGTATAGTCGCCTTTATCGATTCTTTGCTGCACATTAGCAAAAATATCTGCCGTAGATGGGGGCAGCATTGCCTCCATAGGTTTATAGCTTTCGATGCAACGGCGGCAATTATCTTCATCTTTTAGTTCTAAAAATAGGCTTGCTGCTTTTTTATAGGTAGCGATCGCCTTTTCGATTTGATTTTGTTGTTTATAGGTCAAGCCTAATAATTGGTGAGCGATCGCGGATTTGGGATTAATTACTAGCGCTTGAGCAATGTCAGCTTGTGCGCTTTCGATATTGGCAAGCGCAATGCGCGTGATGCTTCGAGAAATATAAACATCGATCGCATCAGGTTTCAGGCTAAGAGCTTGGTCATAGTCGGCGATCGCTCCTTGGCTATCGCTCAAATCAAATAGGACTAAGCCACGCTGATAATAGGCTTCAGCCAGTTGATCATTGGCTGCGATCGCACAACTAAATGCTTGTACAGCACCATAGCGATCGCCAGCCTTTGACTTTGCTAAACCCTGCTGATAGAAATCTTCTTTAAAATCTTGTATCATGGCTCTACTTGCTATCCCAGCTATAGCGATTATGATAAATGAAACTCATACTTTTGCAGTGCATTACTAAGGAGTTATCGCGATGTCCAAAAAGTCGAAAGATATCAAGCATCAGATCGAAAAAACGCTGCATACTGTTGCTGACGTAGCTCAACAGCAGTACGAAAAAAATTTAAAAAAAGCCCATAAAAACGTCGATAAGCAGGTTGGCACAGTGCGCGATCGCCTTGAAGAATTTGATAGCTGGGCAGTTGAGTCGGTTAACGAGGCTTTAGAAAATGTCGAGAAAAAGCTAGAAAAAAAAGTCTCCAAAACCTTAAATCGCGTCCAAAAAGCAGCGCGATCGGCATGGGAAAAATTAACTGATTAATAAGCCAAGAACTCAAGTTCTTGGCTAAAAGCTCAAGTCCACTGAAGTGGACTAAAAAGCATTTCTCCGCAACCCGTTTCAACGGGTTTGAGCTTTTAGACCGCACTTGAGTGCAGGGTCTGCATCTGGCTCATCAACTTACCAAATCGATCGCTATGTAGGCGATAACTTAGCGGATGTCCAATGAATCGGGCTGTGCTTTGATATAAAACTTCAATTTCAATTAACCCATTATCTTTAAGGGTCTTGCCTGTGGAAACTAAGTCCACGATCGCTTCTGCCATGCCTGTAATGGGCCCAAGCTCAACTGAACCATAGAGAGGAATAATCTCGACGGGTAGATCGATGCTGTCAAAGTAGGCTTGGGCGCAACCGACATATTTTGAGGCGACACGGCTATGGGGCGGCAGGTCGAGTGGCGATCGGTAGCGACTCTCTCCTGAAACTGCGATCGACATCCGACAGCCACCAAAGCCCAAATCAAGCAACTTTGCTACTTTAGGAGTCTTTTCACGCAATACATCTTCTCCGACAATGCCAGCTTGAGCCTGTCCATATTCCACATATACAGGCACATCTTGTGCTCTTACTAGCAGAGCCTTGGCAGTTCCTGTGGGATCGGTGATTTGGAGTTGGCGGTTCGATGCATCGAGAAATGCGCTAAAGTCGAGTCCGACTCCTTGAAGCAAGCGGATCGAGTCTTTTAACAGTGAGCCCTTGGGCAGTGCGAAGGTGAACATGGAATGGTTAGAGCGTTTGTCATAGTCCATTCTATAGCTATAACCCCCAAATAGAGTTGAGACGCTTCGCGTCGCAACTCTATTTGTTTTTTTGCGATGCTGAGTCTGCTATAACACTCAATAATCTTTGCTTATTCTAAGAGTCTAGTTGGCAAGCCATCAATGCTTTGCTGATTGTTTTTTTCCCAATATTCATAGACACCCTCTTCGCCTTTTTTCTCAGCCCATTCTTTTAATATTTGACGATCGCCTGAAAATTCATAAAAGGGAACTGCAAAGCCGCAGGATGTTTGTACAGATTCGACTTTGACCCGCACGATTTGGCGAGTACCTGCGATCGCAGGAAATAGCGATAGATATTCTTGCCATGCCGCATCTCTAGGGCGGATTGGTTCGCCTTGACCATAGAGACGCAGGATTAAAGGCTTCTCTGTGAAGCTACAGAGCATGATCGTGACTCTACCATTTTCCAGTAAATGAGCAGCAGTTTCATTGCCACTCCCTGTGAGATCGAGATAGGCAATTTCGGATTCGTTGACTACTCGCAAAGCATCCATTCCTTTTGGCGACAAGTTCACACGTCCATCATTAGGAGCGCTTGCCACGAAGAAAATATGCTGAGCTTCAATGAAGTTCTGTAATTCGGTCGTCAGGAGATCGTAAAATTTAGCCATCCGTTTAACTGTCCAATCTTCGTGACGTAATATTTCTAACTAGATAAACCCATAGGGTTGCGCCCCTGTGGGGCGCAACCCTATGGGTTTACTTATTCGTGAGTATTTTCAATAACTCATCGTTAAGCATAGTATAGCCTTGGCTATTGAGATGCAGAATATCGCGGCTATAGATTTGGCGAACTTTGCCGCGCTCATCTGCCAAAAGTGTTGCTGCGTCTAGAATAATAACCCGATCGCTCTTGAGTGATTTGATAAATTGATTAATCTCAATAATTGCGCGATCGGCTTCTTCTGGCCAATAAGCTCGTATTGATGGAGATAACTCACTAGTCGGGAAAATCGTCGTGAGAATAACCGTTGCTTTTAGTTCTTGGGTTAATCGATCAACAATTTTTTGAATATTTTGTTTGCACTTATTGACTATATTCTGCGATTGATTGGGAAATGCGGCAAAATCTCTCAGATCGTTTACTCCGACTTGGACAACGACGATTTGGGGTGATAGCGACGCAACATGAGCAGATAGTCTTCCTAATACTTGATCAGTAGTTTGTCCATTGATGCCACGATTGATAAATTCAAAGGGAATATTAGCGATCGCGGGCCAAGCCACGGCGCGGGAATCCCCAAAAAATACAACTAAAGGTTTGTTTAAATCACGTTTTGATAGATCAGGATTGGTAGGATAAGTGCTCAATTCGTATGGATCTAAACCTAGGGATTCAGTCATGCTATTTTTTGGGGAGCGATTCTCCAGTAGCCAAAAATTTAGCCCCAAATATCCACAGATCAAAATAACAATAGCTGCTGCTATAGCAAAGTAGATTTTGTTCATAATTAAGGAAACCAATAGAAAAGGCGGCGCAATGCGCCGCCTTTTCTGTTCATTTAAGAAATTAGAAATGTTTCTCGACAAATTGACGAATGCGATCGCACCCTTCGCGAATCGTTCCTAAATCCGTAGCATAGGAAAGACGAATACAATTATCTAGACCAAAAGCAATCCCTGGAATTACAGCAACTTTCTGCTCCTCTAGTAATTTGTCGCAAAATTCTAGAGAAGGAAGACCAAAAGCTTTGATGCTAGGGAAGAGATAGAAGGCTCCATCAGGCTTAGGACAGGTAAGTCCAGAAATAGAAGTTAATAAGTCATACATAACATCGCGACGTTCTGCAAAAGCTTTGCGCATCACTTCGACGCAGTCTTGAGAATCATTAAGCGCTGTAACCGCACCATACTGAGCAAAGGTACAAATATTTGAGGTGCTATGTCCTTGGATCATTGTAGTCGCTTTGATAATCTCAGCTGCTCCAGCCAAATAGCCAACTCGCCAACCAGTCATCGAATAAGCCTTAGCAAAACCGCTACTGATTAAAGTGCGATCATACATCGACTGACTCACCGCCGCGATACTGAGATGAGTTGCCCCATCGTAAAGAATCTTTTCGTAAATCTCGTCGGAGACGATGTAAACATGGGGATGTCGATCTAGTACTTCAGCCAGAGCTTTGATTTCCGTAGGTGAGTACACCATGCCTGTGGGATTAGAAGGCGAATTGAGAACAAATAGCTTGGTTTTGGGTGTGATGGCAGCTTCTAATTGCTCAGGAGTGATTTTGTAGCAAGTTTCTTCAGTTGTAATCACAAATACTGGTGTCGCCTCAGCAAGCTTTGCCATTTCAGGGTAGCTCACCCAAAACGGCGCAGGAATAATTACTTCATCCCCCTCGTCAAGGATCGCCATCATCAGGTTATACAGCGAGTGCTTACCACCATTAGTGACGATGATTTGTTCGGGCTTGTAGGTTACGTTATTGTCACGCAGGAGCTTAGCAGCGATTGCTTGTTTCAGCTCAGGGATACCTGCGGCGGCAGTATAGCGAGTCTTACCTAGATCGAGGGCGAGTTTGGCAGCAGCTTTGATATGGTCGGGTGTATCAAAGTCTGGTTCGCCAGCACTAAAGCTACAAATATCAATTCCACTAGCCTTCATCGCCTTAGCTTTTGCGTCGATCGCTAGAGTTAAGGAAGGCTGAATATTACGAAGTCTTTTTGCCAGTTGCATTTTTTCTGGAGGAGCGGAGGCATCTTTATGGGATTAGCATCGCATTGTATCAAAGCATACTTGCTAGAGTTTGATAGATTTTTAACAATTTACGATTTAAACCCAAAAATCCCATCAGTCTGAATCACGGATTACGAGGATTAAAGGATGACACAGATTTTTTCTTGGCACAGCATCATCAAAATCCGCGAAATCTTATAATCCGTCAAATCCGTGATTCAGACTGATTATTGATAAGCACGGATCATCGCCTGCGTGCCTTGTTCTGCCCCTTGCCCGTCATCGAGTTGACTCACTTTTTGGAAATTTTGCATAGCTAGGGCGATCGCAGGTAGATCTACAGGAAAATCTAAATCTTGGCGATCGCTAATTTCTTGTACAAGCCTTAAGTCCTTGAGCATATGTTTAATTGCAAATCCTGGCTGATAATCCCCAGTCGCAACTTTCATACCAAGATTTGTTAAAGCCCAAGACCCTGCTGCCCCACTGCCACAAACATCGACGATTAATCGCGGATCAATGCCCATTTTTTCAGCAAATTGCATGGTTTCGCAAAGAGCCAGCATATAGACTGACACTAGAGTTTGATTGCAGAGCTTGACCGCTTGACCGCTACCGATCGCGCCGCAATGTTTAATATTGCTACCCATCGCCTCAAACAGGTATAAACACTCCTGTAAATCTTCGGGATTGCCACCAACCATAAATGTTAATGTGCCATTACGTGCACCCACATCGCCACCCGAAACTGGCGCATCCAAGAATCGTAACCCGTCATGCATTAACGCATTCCCAAGGTTCTTAGCAGCATCACTGCCGATGGTGCTGGTATCAATAAATAGGGAATTGGCTCTGGCAAAGTGCATAGCCCCATGATCTCCGATGAGTACTTCCGTGACATCTGGGACATCACCTAGACAGGAGAACACTACATCTGCTTCTTTGACTGCATCTTCTAAGGAGTCAGCTAATGTGCCGCCTACACTCGTAAATGTAGCGATCGTGGGGCGATCTTTAGTGCGATTCCAACCTAGTACTGAATATCCACGTTTGACTAAGTTGGCAGCCATTGCCCCACCCATTACGCCCAAACCAAGAAATGCAATCTTTTGAGTCATATTTGCAATTTATCAAAACTTTATCAGCTTAATAAATTTACTATAGCGATCGCCCTGATTCTGGTTCGCAAGACAAAAGGTAGTGCAATGCACTACCTTTTGTCTTGTGGCGATTCAAAACCCAAATAAGTGAAGGCGGCACTTCGTGCCGCCTTCACTTATTTGGGTTTTATGTCCTAAGCAAACCTTATATTGGTATATATCCAGATGGACATTCTGGTTCAGGTTGAATGATAAATTTGGGAGGCATCTGAGGAGTAGGCTTCAGGCTCTCACAGATTAGGGTGAGTGTGTATGGTTCCTGAGAGTCAGGCATTTTGGCAAGATATACCAATCCTGTATATGACTTCAATTCTTCACCCTTAGCGATCGCAATATTCTGAACAGCCTTAGTACTATCTAAAACCATCACTTGATACTTGTAGTTTTCAGTTTCAGATGGGATGCCAATTGCTAGTACTGCAAGGTTACCTGCAAAGTAATTTTTTTCCAGAAAGAAAGCTTGCTGCGCACGATTCATAGAACCAATATAAGTTTTCGCTTCGCTCTGTCTAGCTGGAATTGCGCCAGATTGAGGAGTAGTAACCTCAACGTCTTTTGGCAAATTAGTATCGTTAGAAATGCGATTGAGAAATAGAGCATTAGTTAAAAGAAAGCCTCCAAGAAGATTGCCAGAAGACTGGAACGCGGCTGGGATGACTAACTGCTGCAAAATTAGCTGACCTTTTTGACTAAAACCAACGGTTGTTCTGGAAGCAAAACCACCCTGCAAAACATCTAAGTATGTCTGTCCATCAGCCGTATTAACTTGATATTCCAATGCATATGCTGTCTTTTGGCTTGGGATGACTATATATAGTTTGCCATCAGCAGAGAAGATAAAGGTAAATATATCATTGGTGTTGAAAGGGGATGCTATTTGCCATTGACCAGTTAAGCGATCAATCAACTGTTTTGTTTCCGCAGAAACAGGAGGATTTTCGGCGGCGATCGCATCAGATCTGAGATGGTTAGAAATTGGAGCATATGCAACATTCATTGCGATCGCGATCGCAATGGAAGCAAAAACTTTAGTAATGGAACTTAGTTGAGTTAGTTTAAACATCATCTTGTTAACCGTTAATCAATATCTGGCGGCAAAAAAAACAATATCATAGCGCCTTGCACTCATACACGCTCTAATTTTTGTAGAAGTGTTAAAAAGCAACACTTCTACAAAAATTATTCTAAGAACTGTTGAATGACAGCTTCGAGTTGCTTTAGCTTAATCGGTTTACTCAAATAATCATTAGCTCCTGCTGCCAAACATTTTTCGCGATCGCCTGTCATTGCCAAAGCCGTAAGAGCAATTATCGGTAAATCGGTAGAATGATTGTTGCGAATCCATTCTATTGCTTCTAGTCCATCCATCTTCGGCATTTGGATATCCATTAGTACTAAGTCTGGATTTTTCGATCGCACCAGTGCGATCGCTTCCTGTCCATCGTTAGCGACGGCAATCCGAAAGCCCTTCACCTCAAGATAACTGACAATGGTCATGATATTAGCTTCGTTGTCTTCGGCTAACAGGATCAGGGGTGATTCGCTAGTACTGCCAACATGTTCAATGGAAGCTGAAGAGGATGGGGTGGGCACTTCCTGCGGGATTTGAGATGTTATTTCTATGCAGGGAAGTGCGATCTCAAAGCGACTGCCTACACCCACTTCACTAGTGACGCTAACTCGTCCATTATGGAGTTCGACAATGCGTTTGACTAAGGCTAAACCTAAGCCTGTACCATCGTATTGACGATTGAGGGCGCTATCTATTTGGATAAAGGGTTGAAATAGTTTCTTTAGGTCTTGGCGGTCGATGCCGATGCCTGTATCGATGACAGCAAACTTTACCCATTGTGTAGATATGCTGTCTTTGAGAACATCAATCATGCTCTCTAGTGTTACTTCTAGGGTAATGCTGCCGCCCTCTGGCGTAAATTTCACAGCATTATTGAGCAGATTAATTAGGACTTGACGAATGCGACGCTCATCTACTTCTATATAGGGTATATCTGAAGGCACATGCATTTCCAGTTTGATCTGCTTTTTCATGGCTTGATTTCTGACAAACATGACGCTAGCCTGACAAATTTGATTAACGCTAGCAACTGCGCAGTCTAAGGTTAATTGACCAGCTTCAATTTTGGCGAGATTGAGAATGTCATTAATTAGCTCCAGCAAATGATTGCCACTCTTTTCGACTATCTGCAAGCTATTCTTCTGTTGTTGATTGAGAACTCCAAAGACTTCTTCCATTAAGCCTTCGGTCATACCGAGAATGGCATTGAGTGGAGTGCGGAGTTCATGGCTCATGTTGGCAAGGAATTCATCTTTGAGACGAGTTGCTTGCAACAGTTCTTGATTAGCGATTAGCAATTGTGCTTCACTGAGTTTGCGATCGCTAATATTTTGCGAGACACCTAAAAATCCCACAATTTGCTGATTGAAATCCTTTAGGGCTGTAACAGATACCCACACAGGAAATCGAGAGCCATCTTTGCGGATATAAGTCCATTCATCTTCATAGGTGAGTCCCAGACGCGCCTTGGCGAAGCAGACCTCAGAGGCAGAAATATCAAAACCCAGTTCAACTGAGAGTGATACTGCCTTATCAATTGACTCCTGAGGTTCATGCAGAATTGCTGGTGTGACTTTACCAATTACTTCAGCAGCGCTATAGCCCAACATTTTTTCAGCACCAGCATTAAAAGTCTGAATGATGCCATTTAAATCAGTCGAAATAATTGCGTAATCAGTAGCATTAAGGATGGCTCGTTGTAAATAAGTGACTTGCCAAAGCTCTTGGTTTCTTTCTTCGACTTTAGCTTCTAGGAATTGAGTGAGTTGTTTTAGTTCTTGTTCAACTCGCTTGCGATCGCTTATATCGCGAATAATCCAACAAAGTTGAATCCCATTTGTCTCAGGATCAATATTTTTAGTTACGGTAAGTTCAGCAGGAAAAGGGGTTCCCTCACGGGGGGTCAGCGTCATCTCCCAAGAGGTGCTAGCCGAATTCGCATTGTTGTGGAGGCACACATGATTGAATTTATTATAGAAAAGCTCTCTTTGATCTGGGGCAACAAAGACAATGAATGGCTTCCCTACAATAAAATCACAACTAATCGCCAGCAAATCTACGACAAATTGATTTGCCTCTAGTATCTTTCCCGATGCATCTGTCACAAGATAACCATCAGGAGCAATCTGAAATAAATTTTGGTAGCGAAACCGTTCATATCTGAGTTGTTGATACTGACTAACCAATTCTTCCGAAGTACCACTTAGCTCCTCCACCGTACAGAGCAATTCTTCATTGGTAGCCTCTAATAGAGAATTGCGTTTTTTTAGCTCTATTTGCTGACTTGAGATCAAAGCTTTTGCTTCTTCTATCTCTGCCAAATTAGACATTTCTAGCAGACTTAAGGCTTTGAAAAAACTAGTTTGGGTGACAATTCCCAATAATTCATCCTGATTGCCAAGTACTACTAACTCATGAATCGATCGCTGATTTAAAATCTCTTGCACGTTGCTGATCAATGTCTCTAGATTGATCTCAACAATTTCGGGATTCATCACCTCTTGCATCACTAAGAGATCAAGGTCTTGTTGCAGAGCGCTCAGGCGTACCACATCCCGCTCAGTCAATATCCCGATCACCTGATCATCCTCAACCACTAAGACACAGCTCGACCTTACCTCTTGCTGAAATGCTTGCTGATTGTCACTATTATGGTCAGTATCTAGTTGCGATCGCCCAATAGCCATTAGTGCGATCGCGTCAATAACATTTGTATGAGGATTAACTACTAAAGGGTAGCGAACAATCGCTGACTCAAGTTCAGATAGTTTGGGTTTAGTTGTGTTCAAGAGTATTCATGAGAATTGCTTCTCCTCCAACCAAGAATTTGAAATTCAAATACAAACTAAACTATCTTAGAGTTATTCACATCAAGGAAATTTGATTGTTATAAACATTTTATAACGATTCACATGATCATAGCTACACTTTCATAAATTGTTATAGCTATAGCTGTCGCCATTCGTGTTAGGACATAAAACCCAAATAGTGAGAGGCGGCGCTTCGCGCCGCCTCTCACTATTTGGGTTTTGATTTGTCTTGATAAAAGTGTCTAAGGCTATATAACCAATCTATTTAAGAAACCATTTAAGAATTGTCTAGATTCCCCTCAATCCCACTTTTATTACTCTACCTTGTACACACAAGTAATAAAACCCAGATCAGTCAAGAATTAATCGCCCCCTAGCCCCCAATTCTGGGGGAACAAGAAAATAAAATTCTTTCAAAGCCCCCCAAGAATTGGGGGATTTAGGGGGCTTCGATACATCGAAACGTAGACAGTTAGCCTTGTGCATACAAGGTAGTTTTATTGGATTAGCGGTCTAAATCCATGTTTGATCGAGACTTCACCAATCTTGTCCATATTCTCCATACTGATTTGATTGCGTCCCCAAGAGAAACTAGTATGCCAACCCTCAAACTCTAAAAGCATCGCCTCCGCAAAACAAGCAAAAAGCTGACGCGCAGGAGCAGTCATATTCACGATCTTCATAATCTTCCAGTCAATATCAAGACTATGCTCAACGATACCGCCATCAATCACATGAATTCCATCTTCTTGAACAAGAGTAGACATATTCTTCGGATAGCCACCATCGATGAGAATGCAAGGACGCTTAAGAGTGGCTGGGTCGATCGCCATGCCCTTCGCCATACTCGCCACCCACACGATAATGTCCGATTGCGGCAGAGCAGCCTCCATATCCATTACCTTACCGCGTCCAAGTTGGGCTTGCAATTCTTGTAAGCGTTCCTGATTCCGCGCAACTAGCAATAATTCTTTGATGTTGGTACGTGTATCTAGCCAACGACATACAGCGCTACCAATGTCACCAGTTGCACCGCAAACAGTCACCGTGGCTTTAGCCAGATCAATACCAAACTTACGACTTGCCTCTTCGATCTGACGACAAATGATGTAAGCGGTGTGGGTGTTGCCCGTGGTAAAGCGATCAAATTCTAGTTGAATATTTCGCACGCTCGACATCTGACTGAGATTAAAATTCTCAAAAATAATCGAAGAAAATCCACCTAAAGCCGTAATATCCACATCATTTTTTTGCGCAAGCGCCATCGCGTTGAGGATCTTGCGAATGGCGGTTTTAATTTTACTCCCCGCTAACATTTCAGGTAAAAAACAAGATTCTACATATAGCCCTTCGATCTGCTGACCTGTGGCACTCGTAACTTTGATGCGATCGACGATTTGGGGCGGGGCGCTACACCAAAATTCCAAACCTTGATCGGCGTATTCGGGATAGCCTAATTCCCTTGCTACAGACTGAGCGTGTTCAAGACTTGTCAAATGCCCTATAAGACCAAACATCGATTGCAGTTACCAGTTTTTTATTAGCAATTAGCTATTAGCGGTTAGCTATTAGCTTTTTTATTTAGAATTTTTAGAAATAATTATTTCTTTTTTGAGGATTGTAAAGATGATTAGCTGTTGGCAATTAGCTAAACGCTAACAGCTAACAGCTAATTGCTACTAAGCAGCTACCAAACCCATTGCCGACATTCTCATGATGTCGCGAGTATTAAAGCCGATTTTGCCTAGACTTTCGCCATATTGAATCATGAAGTCTTCAACCAAAGCTTCTTTTTCCATGCCAAGAACTTTGGCATCGGCTTCGACTTGGTTGAGCATTTTCCAGACGATAGGCAAGTTTTGACGATTTGCTTGCTCTAGGGTTGCCTTGGAGTCGTCAAAATGATTATGCAACCATTCTTCACCAAAGTTAAGATGCAAGTATTCGTCTTTAACCACGCCTTCAGTGATCTTGCGTGCAAAAGGATCAGCAACGGGAATGTAGATGTTGTAAGCAGCGATCGCAAAGCACTCAATAATGAGTGATTGAATCAACAGACAAGTGACAATATCCCCTGTTGCAAATGCTTTTTGAAAATTGCCATGCAGTTCAGCAAAGAATTTCTCGGCAAAATCCATGTCAGGTGTGACCTTAAGGTTCTTACCACAGGCAATAAAGCCTTTTTTGTGGCGATCCTCCATCTTCGCAAGTCTGGTAAAATCTTCAGTAGATTCGGGCAGTAGCTCCGCTAGTTGGAGATAGTTGCTGTACGCCTCAGCTTCACCTTCAATGACGATCGCATTGATTCGACTGTAGGCATCGCGATAGTTTTCTGTGTAATAGTCAATCGCTACAGCTTCGAGTGTTTGCCCCATGTTTTGCCTCTTTAAATATCCCTGCTCAATAAAAGTTAATCTCTTGCTATTTTATGCTAAGTGGACTATGCAATAAAATTAAAACCCAGAAAGCTATGGTGAAGCTTCGCTCAGACATACGTTATCTAAGTTTTAAAGGACTTACATAAAATAATCGATCTCAAAAAAAATAGAGGCGAGCTGCGCCCGCCTCTATTTTTTTTGGTTTTATATGGATCATTTTTTCCTTTGAGTTCCCTAAGGGACTTACACAAAATATAAAACCCCAGAATATAGCGGCGGGCTTCCCCCCCCCCCATTATTTTGGGGTTTTT
>NZ_SJEE01000057.1 GCF_006937785.1 Pseudanabaena sp. UWO311 | reverse complement strand
ACTATTTGGTTGTCTAGGTTCTTGGCACTCCCTCTCAGGTCGGGTTCGCTTCGCTTTCGCTCGTCTCTCCCTTCAGCGCTTTACTAAGTTATCAAGCTTGCCTTGCTTTGTCAAGCGTTTTTTGAAAGTATTTTTTCTTGCCTCTTCCTTTAGACTGGTCTATCCCTTACTCCGTAACGGGCTTAATCCAAAAAAAATTTAATTTTTTTGGCTAAGATTGAAAATTCGGCATAAATTGAAACCGTAGAGTTATTGACTGACGATGTAGGGTGAGGAAATCGCTTTTAACTGCCCCGATCGCACTAAAGCTTGGTAGATGAAGGCAGCGACTTCGGCTCTGGTGGCGGGTTGATTAGGATTTAATAGTTTTAGATTGGGATAGTTGACAACCATGCGATTCTCGGTTGCAGCACCAACACTGTTACGTGCATAGGCGGGAATAGTATTTGCGTCTGAGTAGGATTGCAAGGTTGCGTCGATGGGTTTGGTTGGGGCATAGCCTAGTCCATTAGCTAGGGAAACAAGAATTTGCACGCGGGAAATATTTTCATTGGGGCGGAATGTAGTAGCGGAATAACCAGACATAAAGCCTGTGGTATAGGCTTTTTGAATAGCGGTAGCAGCCCAGTAATTTGAAGCAACGTCGGTAAAAGTAGCGCTACTGCGAATAGTTGACTTGTTCATAGCTTGGCTGAGCAGTGCTGCAAATTGAGCTCTGGTGACGGGGTCGTTGGGGCGAAAACTGCCATCGGGGAAGCCCTTGATAATATTTCTAGAGGCTAATTCTTGGATAAAAGTTTGCGCCCAATAGTTATTAGGTACATCTTTAAAAGCGACTTGTGTGGTTGGAGCTGTTGGGGTTGTGGGTGAGGTAATTGGGGAAGTTGCTTGGACAAGGTTGACTGAGCCTTGAACTCGTTTGGAATCGACTTGGTTACCGATCGCAACGACTGTGACTCCAGAGGCATTGTTGATATCAGTTTGCTTATTGTTTTGGAAAATATTTTGACCAGGGCTAGTGGTTGTACCAAGATCAACGGTGGGTTGTCCCTTGCGATCCTTCAAAATTACCAGACCATTTTCTTGATTGTAGGCAATGAGGTTATTGCGAAATGAGGGCATAGATAGGTTCGAGACAACGATGCCTCCTCGGTTATTAACAATACGGTTAGAGATAACAGCAACTTTTGAGTTTTGCCCGATCGCCAAACCAAACCCTGTGTTGTCAAAGGTGTTTGACTGAATATTCCCCGTACTTGTCCCAAGGGCTGAAAGACCATTTGCACCATTTTTAGTAAAAATGTTGTTGCTGATATTTGCCGAAGTCGCACCTGTTAAGAAAACTCCATCGTGGGTGGAGTTGGCAAAGGTGTTGCTAGTAATCGTGACATTTTGGGCTGACTCAACCCAAAGCGCGTAGCCTCTGGGATTCTTATTAGTCAGGGTGATACCTTCTATGCGAGAGCCACTGTTAGCAAGAATGGCTATATTTTGACGAGCAAAGGAGGGACTTATGAAAACACCTCCACCTGAGATAATGGTGTCTTGACCTTGGTTAGCAGGATTACCGCGCAAAGTTACACCAGCAGGAATTGCGAGGGGAAATTTTTCTCCTGTTTCGACGGAGTATGTGCCAGGCGCTACTTGAATAATCGCTCCGCTTTGAGGATTTTTATTGAGTGCGGCAGTTAGAGATCGCAATGGCTGATCAGCCGAGATACCTGAGTTAGCGTCTGAACCGTTAGCAGAGACGAAAATAATGGTATTGGCTTGAGCAATTTGTATTGTAGTTAGGGAGCTTGAGGCAGATAGGTTAGCATTTTGCGCGATCGCTAACTCAGTTAGTGTGACAATTTGAGATAATCCAAAAGTAAAAAGAAATGCAAGTCTCAGAGATGTCCGTGAAAATGACATAAATTTATCCTCTACAATTTAATTTAAGTCTCAAATTTTGAAGTCTTGGATATACCGAGCTTGACGCTAAGCACCTCAAATAGTTTCTTGAGAAGTTTAGTAGTAGCTGCCAAAACTCCAACTAAATATACAGCCAAGTTTTAATTTTGGTTTTGACCCGATCGAGGTATTTGTGAGTTCACTTCCTGTTCCGTCCCATATTCACTACGAGCTTTTGCTACAGTTGCTTGAGCGTCAAACCCTGCCAGCGCTGCATAATGAGATGAAGCAGCCACACATGGCTACAAAGATGAATGTTTCGAGAGAGCATCTTCAGGCGGCCATTATTAATCTCCGCAAGGCTTTTGCATTGCAAAAGCAGGTTGAAGATCTGTGCGAGTATCACGGTATTCAGGTTTCTTATCGTTGGTCTTTGAGTGAATCGGAGCAAGAGATGGGGAAATCATTAAAAGAGATCTCTAATCCCTCAAAAGATTCATAATCAGTGCTCTAGACGAAAAAATAAAAGACATCGCAATGCGATGTCTTTTATTTTTTCGGTTTTAAATGTCTGAAAGTTTACTCATACGGCTTGAGCCACTTAATGTTGGGACGAAACCAAAACCCAAAAGAGAGTTGCGGCGCTTTGCGCCGCAACTCTCTTTTGGGTTTTATGTCTTAACCCTCTTGGCTATAGATGTATCTTCAGAAATTACAACTCAATACCAATAAGGGTTACAAATTCTCAACATGGCAAAGCCATTTTCAGGATTTGGAAGACTGGTTCGCAATTGTGACGAAATTGTTACAATAGAGGAAAGTTATTTATAAATATTTATGGTTCAGGCTGCATCGACTACTTTTTCACGTGAAGATTGGCAAAAGGGATATGAGTCACTGCGGACTGAGCAGGCTTATTTGATCGATGAGATCGAGGGTCAGATCCCTCTAGAACTAGAAGGTACTTTATTTCGGAATGGACCTGGACAGCTGGATATTAACGGTCAAAAATATGGACATCCCTTTGATGGCGATGGGATGATCTGCGCGATCGCATTTAAAGATGGCAAGGCACATTTTGCAAATCAATTTGTAAAAACACCTGAGTTTATTGCTGAGCAGAAAGCAGGCAAAATTTTATATCGGGGCGTATTCGGCACACAAAAGGCTGGTGGATGGCTAAGTAATATTTTTGATTTGCGGAATAAAAATGTTGCTAATACAAATGTGGTGTATCAGGGCGGGAAGTTATTGGCTTTGTGGGAAGCGGCACGTCCTTATTCACTTAACCCTCAAAGTTTGGATACTTTGGGTCAAGAAACTTTTGATGGAAAGTTAGCGGCGGGGCAAGTATTTACAGCGCATCCAAGAAAGGACGATCGCACTGGTGATTTGTGGGGCTTTGGGGTGCAGCCAGGGCCAAAATCTACAATTTCGATTTATCAGGTGACATCTGATGGCAAGTTATCGACAGAATCTCAGGTAAAGGTTTCGGGATTTTGTTTCTTGCATGATTTTGCCTATACGCCAAACTATCGGATTTTCATGCAAAATCCTGTGTCTTTTAAGCCTTTACCATTTATGTTGGGATTGGCTACAGCAGGTGAATGTATTGAATTAAAGCCAAATGCGCCCAGTCAGTTTTTGCTGATCGATCGCCAAGGCAATCTGCAAACCATTGAGACCGATCCTTGTTTTGTATTTCATCACTGTAATGCCTACGAACAAGGTGATGAGATTATTTTGGATTCAGTTTGCTATCCTGACTATCCCAAGTTGGAGCCAAATACGGATTTTCGAGAGATTGATTTTGATAAGGTGATTGCGGGACAGTTATATCGCTTTACGATTAATCCCAAACTTGGAATGGTAAAGCGCGAAATGATCTTAGAGAGATCTTGCGAGTTTCCTGTGGTTCATCCCCGTTGTGTGGGACAAAAACATCGTTATGCCTATATTGGCGCAATCGCTAAAGAATCTGGCAACGCACCTTTACAAGCGATCGCCAAAGTCGATATGGAAACTGGGAAACAAGAATTTCATAGTTTTGCACCGCGCGGTTTTATTAGTGAGCCGATTTTTGTACCACGAGATCGCAATGCCGATAGTGCTGAAGACGATGGCTGGGTGCTGACCTTAATTTTTGATGCAGAACATAATCGCTCAGATTTGGTCGTACTAGACGCTCAAAATATTGCTGGTAAACCTTTAGCAACTTTGCATTTAAAACATCATGTACCTTACGGATTGCATGGTAGTTTTACAACTGAAGTCTTTTAAACAAAAGGGGCGGAAAGCGCCCCTTTTGTTTTAATAGAGATCTAGAGGAAAATGCCCGTGAGTGCCGCTATAGCCATCGGTAAAATCGGTATGCAGAGATAACAATACGCCCCGATAAGTACCTTTGTAATTATCAGAATGGTATCGACGACTGCGGGGATTGTATTTGACATATACGCCATCTGCGATCGCAGGTAGGTCTGCTTCGGGTAACTCGTAGCGAAAATGAGCAGCATAATTTTGTAGAGCCTGCAAAGCTTCAGCTGTGGTATCGGCGCAGATCCCAAAAATGTGATAATCGGCTTGTTTGGTTAAGTAATCTAAGGCTTCGCAAATTTGCGATCGTCGTTCTAAAGTTGCAGCTTCTCGATCTAAGTCGCTTAGTTCCCAGAGAATGCGCTCAGCGTCGGCGATGGTTAGATTATTGCTCATGGGTCCGCTCATAGGTTTCTAAGTTAAGGAGGCGCTAAATTATATTATGAACATTAACGAAGAAATTGCTCGCTTACGCGATCTATTGCCTGCATCTTGGCGGATGGCAACATCAGTCAAATCTAAGCCTGAACAACCTGAGCCAATCTCAAGTTTACAAATTTTACCTTGGCAGAAAGGGACTCAAGTAAATATCAATTTTCGGCTATGGAGACAGTTACCTGAAGCCCAGAGAGATATGTTGTTATTGCATGAAGTAAGCTGGCGACAACAGACTAAATGGCTACAGACAGGGGCATATCAGGGTATTGCTGCGGCAGCTTTTATAGGAGGAGTTGTCGAAACAGTGCAGGGTGATGTCACTGGCATGGCGATCGCCATATTATTAGGCACTATCGGCATTAATCAAATTTTACGTAAAAACAAAAGCTCGCAGATACAAATACAAGCTGATAGCGAAGCACTCGATGTTGCCCAAAAACGTGGTTATCGTGAAGCCGAGGCAGCTATGGCACTCCTTGAGGCTATTCCTGCCGCAGCAAAGTTAATGGGGAGGAATACACCTGAGTTTACAGAATTAATTCGTTGCCAAAACTTACGGGCGATCGCTGGTTTATCAAAAACGACGATTCCAGAAACAGGGCTTAATGATTTTTAAGTTCAAAGATATCTAAAAACAATCAAAAGCCCCAAAATAAAGGTGACGCTTTACGTCACCTTTATTTTGGGGCTTTATATACTAATTGGAGTATCGTTTACATTTCTGAAGAACAAAATCCAGCAATTCTCACTATTAACAGGATTTAGTTATTTCCACTGCTAAAGGCACTGGAAATAACTAAATCCTTTTTGTTAAAGCCTCCCTACGACGGGCTAAAAAAAACGATTTTGATAGTGAAAATTGCTGCACAAAATCGGATTCATATTTTAGAATTACTGATTTTGTGCTATTATTTATACCTTTATAAGATCAAAATACGCTGTAACCAGAACATCTAATAATACTCAAAATGGAATATTTCCTATGAGCAGTTGTAGAAATGCACTAGAAGAATTAGTAATCGAAGAAGCAGAGGCACAATACAAACGATTAGGTGCTGATGTAAAAAAACGCGTCGATCTTAGTGAAGTAATCGCTTATACACTCAATCGCTTACCGCCAATGTATGCAACTACTCAACGCGGGTGGGTACAACAGCGGAAGAAGGCTGAGCAAGAGTTAGGAGCCGCGATCGCTAAAACTGTACGCAATGGTTTTTTGAGTACACAGAGCGATGTCTTAAGACAGAGCGATCCAATACCTGACCATGAACTGATCAGTCAGGCGCGATCGCTCTTTAAGTTACGTAAATTATTTAGCAAAGACTATCTCAAATGGAAAGATGTACCTGAAATTGTCCAAGATGCTTTAAATTCTGGATACTATCAGAGCCTTTCTAATGGCACATATGTCAGCTTAGATCGACGAAATTCTCTTTTAGCGCGCAGCTATGCAGTGCGTAGAAAAACAACGACAACTTTGTCGAACTCATCTAAGACAACTAAAACTGAGAAAGATATCTCAGCAGAGCTTAAAGATTTTGAGTCCTATATGTCGGGAACTATCTATCGATATAGCAATATTCTGGAAAGTCTTGTAAATGCGATCGTCGAGCGCCGTGCCCTTCGACTAGATGAAAATGTTCAGCAGAAGGTAAATATCGATGATGTGTCAGCATATGTCCTTAATCGTTTACCACCAATGTATGCCACCAGTCGTCGCGGTTTACAAAATTTGCGCCAGAAAGTCAAGTCTGAGATGACAAGTCAAATCATCAGTATTGTCAAGGAAGCCTTAAATAAGGTTGTTCAAGCACCAGAAAGAGCTTTATCGCCTTTACCTTTTGAGAAATTTAATATTGAGCTAGAAGATTCTTTAGTGCAATTACGAGAATTACTCAAAAGGGATGATATTACATGGCGTAATATTGCTGAAGTTGTTGAAGAATGCTTAAGAGCACCTAGATCTGATTATCCAACTTGGCGAGCAAAACACGATGTTTAGCCAGATTAAAACAAAAGGGAGCGCAATGTGCTCCCTTTTGTTTTAATCCAAAGAATAGAGATTAGCTCATCTCTTCCATTCTTCTATGAAACTGATTTTGGTGTTTCCAGCGCCTTCGGCGCTGGAAACACCAAAATCAGTTTTTTAAAAGCCCGCCTACGGCGGGCTTTTAAAAAACTGATGTTTATAATGAGAATTTCTACCTAAGCATTATGCCGATTGCTATAGTAGCAGTAGTAAATTTATTCACAACCAAATCAACCTAACTAATATGCTTAGCCCTATTTTGCAAACTAAGATCGAGAGTCAGATTAATAATAATAAAATCATGCTCTACATCAAAGGAACTCCACAACAGCCTCAATGTGGGTTTTCGGCAGCAGTTGTACAAACTTTTAATGCATTAGGACATCCTTACGAAACTGTAAATATTCTTGAAGACAACGATTTACGCATGGGCATGAAGGAGTTTTCCAGCTGGCCGACTTTTCCGCAAGTGTATGTTGGTGGTGAATTTGTTGGCGGCTGCGACATTGTCATGGAACTAAGCCAACGCGGGGAACTTGCCACTATTGTCCAAGAGGCGATCGCTAAATAAATAAAAAAAGGTGCGCAGAGCGCACCTTTTTTATAGGACATTTGACAGCGCTTTCTTGGTTCTTTGCCAAGCCCAAGAGCCAAGCCCAAACACAATCAAGCTAAAAACAACTAACACTATTTGAAAACCAACTTGTTGCTTGCCACCGTTTTGGACACCAAACACACCTGTTAAAAAATCTAAGGACACGGCAATCACTGCCAGAGGCAAGCTAGCAGCTATATTCTCGCCATTATTTAATAGACCAAATACTTTGCCACGCATATTTTCAGGTGTATGTTCTTGAATTGCTGTACGCATAGGGATCACAATTAAAGCGCCATTAACACCAATAAAAGTACCGATTAGCCAAGCAACCCACTGATTAGACACAAACGCAAACATAAATAAACCGATCGCCATACCAATAAAGCCGATAAATGGCAAAGGTCTATGGGCAAATCGCTTACCAAATTTCCCTAAAATAAATGCCCCAATTGCTAGTCCTAAGCCAACCGAGGCAACAAAAGATCCAAATTCTTCGCGATTACCCGTAACCACTTCCGCAAGATTAAGTGATAACTTTTGCATTGCACCAAGAACTGCATATAGCAAAATCATCTGTAACATTGCTCCACCGATCAAGTGATTGTGGCGCACATATTGAAAAGCGTCTCTTAAGTCAGTCCATATTCCTGAACCTACTTTTTTTGGTTGGATAATCTCATCCTTAGGTAGAGCAAACAAAAATAAGCCAGAGATGATGTACAAGCTACCTAATAAAACTTCACGACTATAGGATGTCGCTTCAGGAAAAAGATGCAGTGTAAAGGCTAATAATGGTGCGCCGATCGCAAATCCGACAATTAGTGATCCCACTTCTGTAATAGTAAAAAGAGCATTTGCAGCTAGGAGATCGTTCTTGGGAACGATTAAAGGGATCGCTGACTGCTCGGCGGGAGCAAAAAAGTTGGTAAGGGTAGAAATAAGAAAGGTAAACAAAAGTAAGACAGCTAATGAGCGAGGTGCAAACGGAATCGCAAAGATGCAAGCCCCCCGCAAAAAGTTACACAAAATTAAGACTTCGCGTTTTGGATGCCAATCAACAAAAATACCTGCGATTGAACCCAAAAATACCGCAGGAAGGGTCATAGCAATCATGATTGATGATTCTCGCGTATTCACATCACTACCACCATCAGCGACAGCAAGGGCAATCAGCAAAATCAGAACAACTTTATCAACTAACTGAGCCAATATTTGGGCAAGCCACAATGCCAAAAATTGACGATTACGCAAAACTGCTAAATAGCCAGCGGGGGAGTTTAGATCGGGTTCAGACATCAGTAAAAATAGCTAGCTAAAGTGGCGTTTCTTAACCATTGTAGAGACTATAGCGATCGCCAGTAAAGTTATGTACCTACTCAAAATTAAATATAAAACCCAAAAATCTGTACCGCCCGCTAAGCGGGCGGTACAGATTTTTGGGTTTTATATTATGCCGAATTACTTCTAGGATTTGGGATCTGTAAAAAAGGCATCGCTTCGCGATTCCTTTTTTATACTGGCGATTGCCGCCGTGAAGCTTCTATTTTTTCTTGTTGCTTAGTTTTGAGATCATTGCGATCGCTTTTGCCTTTAGGGAAGGGGATCACATCAGCCGCCGACATCTCTCTTGCCGCACGAATTAACAGCCCAGCGATAAATAAACAGGATATCGTCGAGCTACCACCATAACTCAAAAAAGGAAATGGTAAACCCGTCGTTGGTAAAACACCTGTAGCCACACCCACATTCAAAATAGCTTGCACCACAATCAATGATGTAGAACCAAGAGCAATCAATCGAACCACAGGATCTTTGCACTTGTATGTCACCGATAGCCCAATCGTGCCATAAATCATCACTAGTACTAGTAAACAAATGCCACCAAACAAGCCAAACTCTTCAGCAAAAATCGCAAAAATAAAGTCAGTATATTGAATCGGCAAAAATAGCTTTTGCTGCGATAAACCAAACCCAGTCCCCCATAGACTACCAGAACCGATCGCCATCAAACTTTGCACCAATTGATAGCCATCTCCTGCTTGATCTTGCCAAGGATCTAGAAATGACATAATCCGCCTGCGTTGATATTCCCGAAAAGTGACACTAGCCACTGCAACGCAAGTACCTATAGCCGCAGTCCCTAAAAGTTGTAGACTTGGCAATCCTGCCCCTAACGCAATCAACCAGAGCGTAATCCCGCAAAGTGCTGTCACACTCAAGCTAGGCTGCATCAAAATGCCGCCTAGTACCAACAAAAACACAAGTAGCCAACCAACTCGCACTTTCAAAGGCGTGCGATTCCAGTTACCAAACAGTTGAGCTGCTTGCAAAATCAGAAAAGGCTTGATTAGCTCCGATGGCTGCAATAAAAATGAACTCGAACCGACCGATAGCCATCTGGTCGCAGCGTTGCGAGTTGTCCCTAAGCCAGGAATATGCGTTGCATAGAGCATCGCCAGAATAATGAACAAAAAGATTGGGCCGATTTTGAGCATGAACTTTAATGGCAAATGCACGATCGCATTAAAGAGCAATAAGCCAATCACCGCCCACGCTAATTGGTATTTGAAATAAAGTGTGCCGTCTTTAAAGGCTGCATCCGCAACGGGATAGGATGCCGAAAAAAGAACCGCTAGTCCTGCAAATAACCACAAAAAAGTCAGCCATCGCAAAAGGCGGGCTTCTGTTGCCCATTTATCTACAGTGCGATCAAAAAATGGGAAGACCTGAAAAATCTGAAAGAGTTTCACGGGTGCATGGGGACTGAGGTAATCGGAATTGAAGAGAGGGCAAATCCACTCTCCAACTTTCTGGGTTTTACTTTACTACAGTTAACTCAAAATTCAAGTTATAAAGTTTTCGTAAATTGCAAACTTCATAATCATTGATATTGGTGTCATGCAATTCCAGATTATAAAAATCTATAAAGTCTTCTTCAAAAAGTGGCCCCGCGTGCCAAGTGCCAGCATTTAGTTTGATAAAACAATTGCCTGTAATCCGAAATGCAACAATTTGCGTTACATCAATTTGCGCTGGGTTTGAGGCGGGAGCAACTGCCATAAACCATTCTTTGCCAGCAAGAGAGCCGAGACATTGGGTGCATTGTTGATGCCGAGCCAAGCTGTGAAATCTTCGCCCAACTTTGCGGAGGTGCATGATATAAAAACGCGGAATCCCCGATAAGACTAGCTGAGCATCATTCACATCAAATTGCTTACTGTCATCAGTCGGAAAAATTACTTGCCCATAGGGTTGAAAATTTTCAGGCGTAATTAATTGCGGAGTTAACTGAGTTGGTAAATGTGCGATCGCCATATAGAAAATGCTTTAAGCCTGTTTGAGATTCAAAGCTTCAATCATGATCCGAATATTTTCGGCTTGAATTTTGACTGTTTCCGCTTGCAGTTGCGCCGAAATTGAATAGAGATCGGCAGTGGCACTTTGCTGTTTAGTCACTTCTTTGAGTTCGTGTAACTCATCTTTTATATCAACTACATCAAGGGCAACCACATCGCGCTGAGTGTAAAGATGCTCAATCAGACTGTCTAATCTACTATTTGTAGCGCGTAATTCTTGATTAGTAGCACGTAGTTCTTGACGTAATGATTGAGATTCTTCTGCTAGAGCAATCAAAGCACTCTCTACGCGATCCAGTCTATTGTTTATGTCTTGAGTCATTTTTTATTCCCTTGACGCACAACTCAATTTTACACCTGATGTTTTATACCTGATGTAAGCCCATCATAAAGTACATCAAGATGCGCTTGAGAGGCGAGATTTGTAGAAGCAGTAACCCAAAGCGGCGTAAGACTTTGAAGAACCAGTTATGGTTAGAAAATAGGCGATTAGAAATATCGGTAAGCCAAATTACGCCTAAGTTATCCCATTTACGTTTGGATTCATAACGCTTTAAAACTGCGATCGCCCCCAGATCCTCATGATTTTGATAAGCAGCTTTTAAAACCTTAGCCAAAGCATTAACATCACGAATACCAAGATTCATGCCCTGACCTGCGATCGGATGAGTAGTATGGGCTGCATCACCGATGATAGCTAGTCGGGGTTGAATATAAGTTTGGCTATGCATCCATCGGGGAACATAGTTAGTCCGAGTTCGCGATTCAATCGTGATCTTTCCTAGCTTTTGGATGAGTGGTGCACCAAAACGTTTAGATAGCTCTTGTAAAAATGTCGCTTCATCAAGAGCTAATAAAATCGGGGTTTCTTCTTTGGTGGCAGTCCAGACGATGCAGGAGCGATCGCTGCCCAATGGCAAAATCGCAAATGGTCCACTTGATTGAAAACGCTCATAGGCAAAATTTTGATGGGAATTTTCTGACTTAACCGTAGTGACAATGCAGGTTTGCTCGTATAGACGCTCCGAGATTTCAATCTTTGCCATTTGACGCACTTGCGATCGCCCACCATCTGCGCCAACTAATAATTTGGTTTCCAAATATTGTTCGCCGATTTCCGAACTAATTTTTACGCGCATCACGTTGCGATCGGTGACATGCTCGATATCTAAGATTTTGGCAGGACAAATTAATTCGATGTTGCTACATTCCCGCACAAATTCCCAGAGCGAAGCCAAAGTCACAGCATTTTCGACAATATAACCCAGTGCTTCTTGCCCCATATCCTCACGGCGTAACTGCACTTGATAAGGCAAATCCCCCTCTGAAACCTGAATCATATGCATTGGAGTTACCCCTCTGCGCTGCATTCCCCCCCAAACACCAATATTTTGCCAGATCTGAGTTGAACCATAGGCGATCGCACTAGCACGACCATCAGCGGTAAATTCTCCACGCAAGAAATTACCATTGCCTTCAATAATTCCAACCTTGAGATTGCGGTTTGCTGAGCAAGTCTTATCACCTAACGCACAGGCTAAACTCGCGCCTACCATTCCCGCACCCACAATCAGCACATCAAACATTAGTTAAGTTACTTTTTAAAGTATTTTTTATAGTTCTAATCTCTATTATCAATATTTTGTAAAGAAATATTGCAAAATCACAGATATTTTTAACTATAGCGATCTCGATTCAGGTTAAGGCAAGAACAAAAAGTGAGTCACAGCTCGAAACGTCGAAACTTCCTTTTTATTCTTGCTAATTGGAAATTCGCGATATAGTCAATGATCTGGGCAGCCAAAAAGCGCATGTCTCCACTAAAAAGGTTACAAATAACAAACAGTTAGGCTGGTATGGTATAGAAAAGAATAAAGATTTTACGCTTGCTTCCTGCTTAAGGTTACAAATTCTGTAACTACACCAGTTGTTAATTGCAATTTGGGCAACAGAAGAGTGCATCTTAAAGTGGGAAAATTTTGGATTAGAAAGAAAATTTTGGAGAAAGTTGGATGAGTTCCCCAGCAGCACTGTCAGCGTCATTAGTACAGATAGTTAATTTAGAGAGCGATCTGCGTGCCGCCAATTCCCGTCTACGATATCGTCTCAAGCTCGTAGAGGATCTGTGGGAATCAGTCCTATTAAGAGAAAGCGGTCAAGAATTAGTCGATTTATTGCGACAATTACGGGCTATGTGTTCGCCAGAAGGACAAGCGCCTGAATATCCTGCCCAAGAAGTCTTAAAAGTAGTCGAAAGTCTGGATTTACAGCAAGCAACTACAGCTGCTCGTGCATTCGCATTGTTTTTTCAACTAATTAATATTGTTGAACAAGATCATGAGCAAGAGCAAACTAGCATCCATCGGATCAGCCCGATCAATAGCGAAGCCGAATATCCTGTTGGTACATTTCGTTGGCTCTTCCCAGAGCTCAAAAAGCTAAATGTGCCACCAAGACAAATCCAGAAAGTACTAAATAATCTTGATATCAGTCTCGTATTTACCGCCCACCCTACCGAAATTGTACGGCATACAATTCGGGAGAAGCAGCGCACGATCGCGAAGATGCTTAAGGAACTGGATCGACTCATCGGGGTTAAGGGGGATGAAATCGCACCACAGGCGATCGCCTTGAGCTGGGAAGCTTCGGCATTGCAAGAACAAATCGCTGAGGAAATTAGACTTTGGTGGCGCACTGATGAGTTAAATCAAATCAAACCCACAGTTTTAGACGAAGCTGACTATACATTGCACTATTTTGAAGAAGTTTTATTTGATGCGATCCCCGTACTTTACGATCGTATTGCTTCGGCTATTTCGGCTAATTTTCCAAAATTAACTCTACCGCGCTACAGCTTCTGTAACTTTGGCTCATGGGTAGGCAGCGATCGCGACGGCAACCCCTATGTCACACCTGAAGTAACATGGCAAACCGCCTGCTACCAGAGAAATCTCGTCCTTAACAAATATATTAAATCCGTGGAGCGGCTAAGTCGCCTACTATCGCTATCGCAAAGTCTCAGTGATGTGTCCCAAGAATTACTTGACTCTCTTGGGGACGATCAAATTTATTTACCTGAAATTTATGAAAAATATTCGCTCAAATTCCGTCAAGAGCCTTATCGCCTCAAGTTAGCCTATGTGCGTGAGCGTCTCACCCGAACTCGCGATCGCAACCAAAAATTGCGCCATAGTGGTTGGCAAGCCTCAGAAATGGAGCTGTCTACCAAAGGTCAAGAACATCAGCTCTACAACCATGTTTCGGAATTTTTGGCGGAGTTAAAACTAGTTCAAGCTAGTTTAATCGAAACCAAACTTAATCCTAAACCTCTTGAAAACCTGATACGTCAAGTTGATGTCTATGGGTTTCATCTTGCCCACCTTGATATCCGTCAAGAGAGTACCCAACATAGCAACACCATCGCGGAAATTGCCGAAGCACTTCAGCTTCTGGACAAGCCCTATGACGACCTCACTGAATTAGAGAAAGTTGCCTGGTTAACCCAAGAGCTAAAAACTCGTCGTCCGATGATTCCTGCCAAGCTGAACTTTAGCGCCAAAACCAACGAGATTATTGAGACATTTCGGATGGTTGCCAAAGTTCAACAGGAATTTTCAGTCGCCATTTGCAACAACTACGTGATCAGTATGAACCGTAGTGTCAGCGATATTCTCGAAGTATTGCTGCTAGCTAAAGAGGCAGGACTTTACGATCCAGCTACAGGCAAAGGTTCGCTCAGCATTGCACCTTTGTTTGAGACAGTAGAGGATTTACGCAGCGCCCCACCAATTATGACCGAATTGTTTGAGCTGCCTCTTTACCGTGCTTATCTCGAATGCCATGAGCATTTGCAAGAGGTGATGCTTGGCTACTCTGATAGCAACAAAGATTCGGGATTTTTAAGCAGTAATTGGGAGATTTATAAGGCGCAACGTGCACTCCAAGATGTTTGCCAAAAATATCAAGTCGATCTCCGCATGTTCCATGGACGGGGCGGATCAGTCGGTCGCGGTGGCGGGCCTACCTATGAAGCAATCTTAGCTCAACCAGGACGTAGTATCGAAGGGCGGATCAAGATTACCGAACAAGGTGAAGTACTTGCCTCAAAATATTCTTTGCCTGAAATCGCCCTTTACAATCTGGAGACGATCGCAGCGGCAGTCATCCAAGCAGCTTTGTTACCTAGCAGTACTGACACTCTCGACTGTTGGCTAGATACGATGGAAGAAATTTCGGTGCGATCGCGCCAAGTTTATCGCCATCTTATTTACGAGCAGCCTAATCTAGTCGAGTTCTTTCATCAGGTTACGCCGATCGAAGAAATCAGCCAACTCCAAATTAGCTCACGCCCTGCAAGACGTGCGGGCAAGAGAGACTTAGGTAGTTTAAGGGCGATTCCTTGGGTGTTTAGTTGGACACAGAGCCGATTTTTACTGCCATCTTGGTATGGCATCGGAGCAGCCCTTGAGGAGTTTCTCCAACAAAATCCTGAGGGTCATTTATCGCTGTTGCAATATTTTTATAGCAAATGGCCGTTCTTTAAAACCGCAATTTCGCGAGTCGAGATGACGCTTGCTAAAACTGATTTGCAGATCGCGCATCATTATATGCGTGAGCTTACCAAAGAAGGGCATGAAGAAGCCTTTACAGACATATTTGCGGAAATACAAGAGGAATATCAACGCACTCGGAAGGTTATCCAAGCAATTACAGGACAAAAGCAAATTCTTGACAGCGATCGCGATCTGCAAAGATCTGTACAGTTGCGTAATGGCTCGATCGTCCCGCTTGGATTTATCCAAGCATCTTTGCTCAAGCGCTTACGTCAACATCGTCCTGACACCATCGATCTGCGATCGCGTTACTCTAAGAATGAACTCTTACGCGGTGCATTACTCACTATCAATGGCATCGCCGCAGGTATGAGAAATACAGGTTGATTACTCTTTTACAGCGATTTGCGCTCAAACCCAAACCAAGAGACTTTTGATCGGTAATTGCTGTAAAGTTTTTAAAAGCCTTGTAAAGCAAGGCTTTTAAAAACCATTTGATCTTAGCCAACGCGCAAAGCGTTATACATCCATGTTACGATTTTGGACAAACTGAGCGCGTTTACTAAGCTGTGAGGAATATGAGCCCCAATCGTAATTTCCACGATCCCATCAGGGTTGGTGTTATAGGTATCGGTAATATGGGGCAGCATCATGCAAGGGTGCTCAGCTTGCTCAAGGATGCAGAACTAATTGGCGTTTCTGACGTAAGCGTAGATCGTGGACGTGATACTGCTAGCAAACATCGAGTGCTCTTTTTTGAGGATTACCATGACCTTTTGCCACTGGTCGATGCCGTTTGTATCGCAGTGCCGACAAGGTTACATTATGATGTCGGCACAACTTGCCTCAAAGCGGGAGTTCATGTCCTCATCGAAAAGCCAATCGCTGCCACAATTGAAGAAGCTGAATCCCTAGTTAAAACTGCCTCTGACCACAACAGAATTCTCCAAGTCGGTCATATTGAAAGGTTTAATCCTGCATTCCAAGAGCTAAGCAAAGTTTTAAAGCATGAGACAATTTTGGCGATCGAAGCCGATCGCATGAGTCCCTATTCGCAAAGGGCTAATGATGTATCGGTCGTATTTGATCTAATGATTCACGATATTGACATTATTCTGGAGTTAGTTGCTTCGCCAATTGTGCGTGTTTCTGCTCATGGCAATCGTGTATCTCCTGAGTCTGAGTACCTTGACTATGTGACTGCAACAATTGGTTTTGAAAATGGTGTAATTGCAACTCTTACATCTAGCAAGGTGACGCATCGCAAGAAACGTAAAATTACGGCTCATTGCACAAATTCACTCACTGAGTCTGATTTTCTGAATAACGAGATTTTGATTTATCGTCAAACTACAGCTAATTGGACAACTGATTATGGTCAAGTCCTTTATCGTCAAGACGGCTTTATCGAAAAAGTTCATACCAGCAATATCGAGCCGCTTCATGCTGAGCTGGAGCATTTTGTGAATTGTGTCCGTGATACGCAGCAACCATCGGTCGGCGGCGATCAAGCCCTAAAGACATTGCGTCTTGCTAGTCTGATCGAACAAACAGCTCTTGATGGTCAAGTTTGGCGTAGTTGTGATTTGCAACTACGTGAAATTGCGATCGCAGGAAGTTATTAAAAGCTAAAAGATGAGAGGCGTTGCAAAGCACCGCCTCTCATAATACCAAAGCGCAAAATGGCTACGCCATGTTGTGCTTTTAAACCCTTACGCGGTTTGACTTTTAATTCACAGAAGTGTTGCTACACTTTTGTGAATTGGTATAAACAACAAAAAAGAGAAGTGGAGCTAAGCTCCACTTCTCTTTTTTGTTGCAAATTTGCTTTAAAATGGGTCACCCATTAGCATGATTGTCTAGAGATAGAACTCCTTTCAAAAAGCCGTAGTCTAGACACAGACAAGGTTTTAGCAACTTTTAGGATAAAAGGAACCATGGGAACAATGCTAATTCTCTCCAGTCAAAAGAGTCATCTCACACAGCAAAACAATGCAGGAAATCAAGCTCATGAAATCTCTTACAAAAATCTCTCTCGGTATTGCGATCGCTACTTCTGTTCTTACCTCTTTTAGTGCGATCGCCTCAGCCGAAGAAGTAACGCAACCAGGTAGCTATGTGGGCGCTGGGATATCACTTCAAAGCTTTGCCACAAATCCTTCTGTAGTTGGCGCAAACTTAGCAGGTCGCTATAAGTTTGATGGAGTGCCAATTTCTGCAAGAAGTTCTGTTCTCTTTGGTAATGGTGGTACGTCAGTTGTTCCTACTGTTTCCTATGATTTACCCGTAGGCGATCGTGCTAATGTTTATCTTGGGGCTGGTGCATCATTTAAAGTTGGCGGGAATAGCAGCTTAACAGGCGATCAGACTGCTTTTGCTTTGCAACCTGGGGTAGAAGTTAGTGTTAACAAGCGCGTTCTACTTTACGGCAATGCTGTAATTCCATTTAATGGTCAGAGTAATGGCTCGGCAGGCACTTCGCTCCAAGCAGGTGTAGGTGTTCAATTCTAATAAACCAAAAAACAGAGGCAACGCTTCGCGTTGCCTCTGTTTTTTAGTTTCTAAAAGAGGTTGCTTTGCAATCTCTTTTTTATGCTTCCCAAAAGCGACAACCTTGACATGGGCCGTTAGGATTTACCGCACAGCGAATCATTTCTGAGCCAGCGTTATATCGACAATTACTATCTCCAATTACCCAACGCCCATTGCTCAGACTTCTCTCCAAATTTTCTGGTGCAGGTTGTACATAAACTAAAACTCTAAATAAGTTGTATTTACCCCTACGAAACTGATATCGATGGCGGCGTTCTAAGATCGTGTAGGTTTTACCTTCTAAATCAATATGATCGCCAGGCTGGGGAATCCAATCTAGGTATATTTTGCCCAAAGTGCTTTCAGGATAAAGAGTACAAACTTCTGTCGGCACTGACAATATTTCCATAGAACTAATTATTTAAACTATATTTGATTGATTTGAACTCAACTTATTGTAAGCCCCAAAACTGAAGTATATAGCAATCAAAGTTGGATTAGGACATAAAACCCAGAATACAAATGGCGGCACTTCGTGCCGCCATTTGTATTCTGGGTTTTACAGCAATTACCGTTAAAAAGGGTAGGCACACTTTTTTGGCGCTATAATGCTTTTGCCGCAAACGAAGCTTGATTATGCGACTTTGTATCAATCCAAACTGCAATAGCCAAAATCTAGACATCACAGAGTTATGCCAACAATGTGGATGCGAATTACTCATCGATCGCACTTATGCTGTCAAGAGATTACTCAGCGATAAAAGTGGATTTGGGACAATCTACGAAGTTGAAGATGCCAATCAGCATCCTAAGGAATGAAAAATAAATAACTTATGCATTTCAGTTATTTTGAGGAATAGCTCTATAATTCCATTTAGGAAGATATTCATCAAAAATGATAGGTAGATTTTCCTTGAAACCATCAGCGACTTCTC
>NZ_SJEE01000056.1 GCF_006937785.1 Pseudanabaena sp. UWO311 | reverse complement strand
CTTTATTTTGCCATGCATTTAATATCTTCTGCCGTAAATCAAGCGAATATGCTGACATATTTTGTTTAACTTTAGTGATGCTTTAGATTACTAGACTTGTGGCGTGTTTGATCGGAATTTGCTGTAAAAATTTAGTACGTCGTTCTAAGGTGATGTATTTTTCGAGTTTGGGACGACTGATGACATTTTCTATTTCTGATTGAACTTCATCTGATATCAGGAGTATTGCTTGAGATGTGGCATAGTCAAAAACCTGCTGTGGCAATGAATTTACAGCCATTAAGCCACTGATCAAGATATTGGTATCGATTACTAATCTTAGTTTAGTCATCCTTTAGGATTTCCTCTAAGATTTCGGGAGTAAGTCCTTTTTGTTGGGCTTCTAAACGAATTTCTTGAACTACTTTTTGTAGTGGGGTTGGTTGGGAAACGCATTGTAAAAAGATGCTGACAAGCGATCGCAAAGCCTGACGGTTTTCAGGAGTTGTATTTTGATATGCATCAGCGATGGGGGCTTCGACTTGAATGGTAATTTGTTTAAGCATAGTCTGTCTATTTTTCCTGCAATGCTGGCAAGCTATTGACTATTTTAACCGACTCGATGCTGACGCGGGCGATCGCACTTAATGAGGTCAAGGATATTGCGCGATCGCCTGATCAGTCGTTGGGGTTGTATCTAGTTTCTATCTGTCCAATAGTGTGGTTTGCGTTGTAAGTGCATAACAGCTAGGATCTGGATGCGATCGCCACAAACTCGGTACACAATGCCATAGGGGAATCCATCAACATGGCAACGTCTAGCACTTCTCAAGAAACATTAGCGATTCCTTAGTTTTTGCAATACTTGATCGGCTGGGATTAATGTAAATTTGCCTTGATCTATCGCTTCTATACGATTAGATATTTCTCTATTCCAAGCTGTTTCAATTTCGGGATTAATTTCATCAAGGCTGTTAAGGAGATGTTCTGCAAGCATGGCGCGGTAAAGAGGGGGCAGGGTTAAGACTGCTCCAAAAATTTCATCATAGGTTGCGTTAGTCCTACAGAAACCTCCTTACAAAGCAAATGAGCATATCCTAGCATTTTTGGTTTAGGTTCGCTTATTCAATGGTGGCAAGCTATTGACGATCGCAACTAATTCGATACTTACTCGCACGATCGCACTTAATAAGGTCAAGGATGTAGCGCGATCGCTTGATTGGTCGTTGGGATTGTTGGTAATTCCGCTATGTTTTATGTTTGTCGCGGGTGAGGTGATCGCGTTCCCTAATACATTCTAGATCGTTTTTACAATTGCTTTTGAATGCGATCGCTGTTCTCAACGCATACACAAAGCTGAAACTATATTTTCTTTGACAAATTGACGATGATCACTGCTTGGAGAATAGGTTGTTTCAGTTTCACTTAAATTGATGACAACTGTTCCACCGCAGCAATGATTAATTTCTCTCCCTTTTGATGGAAGTGTGTTTAAGTGAGTAGGAGAAATTGCTAAGATTTCAGGAGAGCAAGTCTTGGTAAGCTGAGTACACATAATATGTACATCAGGCAGTATATCAAGTACAGTTTCTATGATTTCTTTGCGCGGATTATTATGCTTATTTCTCCCATTAGAAAATAAAATTAGTATTGGTTGTACCTTCTCGCATAGATTCTTAGTAAATTGTTGATTACCTTTTCCGCCCGAAGTTGCATTGCCTCCGTGATGTGGAAAGACAAGAACATCCGCAGCAAAATCAGAATTATCATTGGTTAAGTTATTCAGTCCTATATCATCGATATCTCCCGCAAGAAGTGCTACGCCACGAGATTTATAGACGAGTCGAATGACTGCTGATACAGAATTCGAGTTTAGCTTGTTTTTTTGCAAATCCAAACCACCTGCTTGTCCAACAAGATCCATACTTGGGGCAAGAATTTGAATATTTACTTGTCCAACATCGAGATTCCCATTCATCTCTGTATGAAGAAAATCTCGTTTTGTATTTTGTCGCTTTTTTGCATCAGCGATCGCAAGACGTAATTCTATCCATATATCTGTCCTTTTAGAGCCGTCAGGATTGAGGTAAATATGCTTTATTGTAATGGATTCATCTAGAAGTAGTTTAATGAAACCTTCGATATGATCCTCATCGGCATGGGAAATTATAATGCGATCAATTTGTGATATGCCAAGCTGTCGCAATGTATCAATCAAGGTATAGCCGTGAGCGCAATCAATAACAACTGTTCCTTCAGTGTCTTGTAAAATAGCACAATTTCCATGTGCGACATCAAGAATAATTAATTTAGGCAAGTCCATCGTTGTCATCTAATTCTGGGGCAGGTTCAAATAGTGTGAAGTAGAGATCATCAGATTTTTCAGTTTCGGTATTGACACGGGCAATTAACCATGAATCTTTCTTTTGCTCAAGTTGCAGCTTTAATTTAGAAAGTAATTCCTCTGGGATCTGCGAAACTGGAAAACGAACTGCACGGTGGCGATTCCAACTTGGAACAAATACTTCTGCAACTTCTTCCCCTGAATCAGTAGTAATATCCATAACATGAATAAGGGTTCGATGTGGTCTTCTTGAAGGCGACATGATACCTTGAAACTCTTTTGAACAAGTCTCAAGTCCTCTTTTAATTTTACTAGCAATTATATCTAAATCAAATAAATTCACTAGATCTTCTCGCTCTAGAACAACAGGTATAGACTCTCTATATTTACGAATAGAAACATTTATATCTGTATCGGTATATTGAGTAATTAGTATAGAAGGGAACTTTTTTTGATAAAGTGATGGCATTAGTTCAGATCCCGTAAAAGGAGCTAATCCGCGATCAGATAATCGATGATCGCATATAGCTGCTTGAGCGTTTGATTGAATATAATCTGCTAAATCATTAACTTCACTAAATGATTCTTCAACTATAAAAGTTTCAAATCCAACTAATCCGAGAGTCTCAGCTAGAGTTTCTCTAGCCTGTTGTTCATCATCTATGATCGCAATTTTCATAACAAATCCTCCTATTTCAAAGGTAATTGAACAATAAACTCGGCTCCACCTAGTTGACCATTAGCGATCACGCTAATTTGTCCTCCTAGATCTATAACTGAATCTTTTGCTATTTTCAATCCTAACCCAGTACCTGATCTCGTGGTGGTTTTGCCAGCCAGCCAAATTTCATCTATTGTAAGCCCTTGAATACCCAAAGCGTTATCCATAACTCTTAACCAAATAAATTTTTCACTTAATTCAGTTCGGATTAGAATTTTTCGATTTTGAATAGGTGCATTTTTGGCATTAAAAGCATTGATTGCATTAGTAATTAGATTAATTAAAATTGCCTCTACGAGAGCCGTACTCCCTCGCAAATTAAGTTCAGTATTTACTCTGTCTAACTCGATAGTAGTATTAGAACTCTCAAGAAAAGGATCAAACAAGCTGATTACATCCTTAATCACTTGATGTATCTCAACGTTTCCTTTAGAGCGCTTTTCTTTTTTTAATAGATAAATTGGGTATTTAGCAAAGCCTTGAACTGAAATGGCTAGCTTTTGAATAGTTGAGAATGTCCCTGAAAAATACTTGAGGTATATTTCGCTTTCTATATATCTCTGCATTTTTGCGTTTAGTATGCCAACTTGTTGTTTCAGTGTGTTAATTTCCCTTCCAGATTCATGGGCAAAAATAGCAGAAGTAGTCCCTGCTGTTGCTAAACTACGGTACAACTGTAGTTCTTCATTTAAAATTTCCACCTCTTTCTCCGTGATTTTTTCATAATTTTCTACCACTAATAATGTTTCTTTTCTGGGGACTGGATCTGGAATATTAATCTCAATAATCTCTTTAACTCTTTTCATAGCCTTAGCAATTTTAGGCTTTATGCCTCTTTTTGCCTCTTCCTGCTTTACTTCTACTGTACCCAATCGAAAATCTGCGACCCATTCGAGTGTATTCATCGCAAATTGCTGCAAATTGAGAAAAGTTTCATTTTCCAGAAATCCTAGACGGTCTGTTTTTTGTAACAAAAGACTGTCTGAGTCTTCAGCAACAACTCTGCCTATAACAGTCCTTGTTGAAGGGCGAGATTGAGGATTTCGAGAGCGAAAGAAATTTATTTTCAGCCAGTCGTCACCCTTATCTCCATAAGGGGCAACTCTCAAGCCTCTATGATAAAGATGTACACCACCAACTGATTCTAACCAACGACGAATTTGTATAGAATTATCTTCACGATTTTTAGCAGAAAAACTTTGTGGATCAAGTTGAAAAATCCATAGTTCAAAATTAGTAGGTACAGATTTTTGATAGGGCAGATCTGTAGATAAATTGTTTTCATTTGGAGATCTCTCGCTTGTCTCTAATTTTTGGCGATATTTACTAATATCAGAATGTGTTGCTATGGCAACAGTAGAACCTTTCCAATCTATTAACTTAGCAGAAGCGTATCCATGTTCATCAAGCGATGCTTTAAGAAAGAATTCAGCATCTTCAAAAAATTGATCATTGACTTGTTTCTCTAGGTCTGTAAATCCAGTTCCAAGTAATTTAGGTCGAAACGATATATTTGTATCAAAGGGATCGGCTAATAGTAATAACTCTCTAGCAAGTCTATTAATCTCACGCTTACCAATTTTTACTTTTAAATTCTTAATTAAAATTGTTGTTCCATGTACATCGTCTGTAAGCTTATTTGTTGGTGATAAAGTCACTTGTTCAACAGAATCTACGGTATCAAAATCATTCCAACATATGCTGACTGAATACTCTATATTTGGCTGGCTTTTTGGGCGTGTAGCAAGTTCTACATGAGTTCCTAGTCGTAATGCGGCAAGTCTACCTAGCCCTTTAGAACCTACTCGTAATCTATCAAGGGATGTGCGATCGCTAGCTCCCTCTTTCTCCGATTTACCAATAACTAACCAGCCACTCTGAAGAGTCTCAAGATCCATCCCCATACCGTTATCGGAGATCACAATACTGCCGCCGATCTCCTCGGTATTAAATAACTCGATCTCACATATTGTGGCATCTGCATCATAGGAGTTTTTGACTAGCTCCAAGATACCCTGATCAGGATTAGGAATTAGTTCTTCTCCTAGTCTGCTAAGGATACTTGGAGAAAATTTGAAATGCATACGAGATTACTACAATACATGTTGATCCCAAATCCTAGTATAAATGAAATTTTGTGTTATGGCGCATGAGGTAAGTTTCTTTTTGCAAATCATCTATAAACACCCAATTGCTTACTACACATAATATAGAGCGGATGATGTGGATAATCTGCTTTTGTAATTCCTAAACAGTGAGGTTGAATATCGTGTTTAGATAGCAACTCCAAAACAAGGCGATCGCGTTGCATTAACTTACCGTTATTTCCCCAAGCAACAACAACTTTATCGGCTGACTTAATCGCTTTTTTTAATAGCGATCGCATTGTAGATGTGATGATATGCGATCTAGAAAATACCCTCATAAATATCTGCCATCGTTAGCGATAGGTTTATCGAATTTAAGACTACAGTATCCTCGCTTCCCAAAACTTCCATTGTCCAATCCCCTTGCAAATCTTGACGATAAACTTCTACTTTAATTTCATTTTGAGAAACTAAAACATATTCCTGCAAACTACCAATCGTTTGATAATTAACCAGCTTTTCGCGGCGATCGCTTACTTCCGTACTTGGTGACAACACCTCAAAAATCACACAAGGGTAATTCACAAAATACTTATCGCGATCTTTAGGACTGCAAGTAATCAGGATATCGGGATAATAGAATATCGTCTTATTTTGATTAGCAGCCTTTAACTTGCCCTTCATATCTGACATAAAAACATCGCAAGCCCCACCCCGCAATTGAGAACGTAACCAACTTGCAATATTTAAAGTAATGATATTGTGAGCCTTACTCCCCCCAGCCATCGCAAAAATCTGACCACCCAAATACTCATGGCGAACTTCGCTCTTACTCTCTGCGTCTAAATATTCCGCAACTGAGAAAATATGAATCGGCGATCGCATAATTTTTGCAACTTGACATGTCAACTATCATATCACCTTAAAATTTACGATACCAGAGAGAGAAGGCTTGCTCAATGTCTAGATAGAAGACTTTGATTTGAGCGATCGCATTGTTGATATGGTGATATGCGATCGCGCTGCATTAACTCCCTATTATTGCCCCAACTAACAACAGCCTTTTGATCCACGCCCGACAGTTTAACTCCAGTTAGCAAATCAAGATTTGATGTAACCCTAGACATACTAAAATGACTCTGGAGAAGAAATTTCAACATTTCTTAACCTCTATACATTTCATCATTAAATACTTAGTCTAGACAAACCCAAGGTCAAAAAATCTATGGTCGCAACCCCTGAAACCACAAACGCAGCCACTCCCGCTTTCAAAGATGACTTTCGTGAAGGCATACAGTACTTTGGCGAACCGTTGGAGGGGTTCGACGAGCTAGGACTTCTCCCAGTCCTTAGCCCAGAAAAATCTGGCGTTACCGATCCTAGCGATCGCGCCGCCGTATTTCAAACCTTACTCGCCGCCGATGCTTTACGCTATCTAACTCTACAAGTCACAGCTAGCAAAGCATCAGGACACCCAGGCGGATTTGCTAGTAGCGCCGAAGCCGTCGCAGCCTTTTATATGCTGGGTCACAAGAACATGCCCACCGAAGTTGGACACCACGCCCCTGGTTACTACAGCGCCATGTTTCTCGATCGCTCTCTCGAAGACATGGGCATCAACACAGTAACGCAAATGCGCGATCGCTATCGTGAAAAACATGGCTTGCTTGGTCACTTATCAGGATTCATCCCAGGGATTCTCGCGCCTGCTGGCCCCCTTGGACAAGGACAACATTTTGCGATGGCAGCAGCCCTGTTGCATCGCGATAAGCTTTTCCCAGTGACGATGGGTGATGGTGGTATGGGTGAACCCTATCCAATTAGCTCGATCGCCCATTTTCATACTGCCTATCCTGAAGTCACCAATTTTATTCCAATTTTAGTTTGGAATGGCTATAGCCAAGAACATCACAGCATGGTTTCGACAAAGACCAATGCGGAAATGATTGCTTTCTGGAAAGGAAATGGCTTTGATGAAGTAATTCTGATTGATGCGAAGGATTTTGATGATCAGAATCAACCAGAAGCCTATGTTGATAGCACCGCTTTCTCTTTCAAGCAACGCCTAGCTTTTACAGAAGCAGTTCTTGTCGGTGTGGACAAAGCCGCAAAACTAGCCTTTGGGGGCAAACTGACTGTATTTATCATCAAACAACTTAAGGGCGCTGGAGTTCATGCACGCGGCGCAAAATCCCATAACCTCTATGCTCACCACACCCTTGAGAATCCTGATGTAGTAGCTGGATTGAAATCCCGTGCACTCAATCCTGAAGCATGGCAAACCGTTCGCACTAATTTAGAATGGGCTGGCGGAGGTTCTTCTTCTAAAACTGCGGTTACAGAATCAGTACTAGCATTAACAGATTTGGGAACTTTGCCCTTAGAAGAATATGCTGCTGGGGAAGCGAAAATTTCCACAACCGCGATGGGGCGCTTAGTGGGCTATGTCGGACAAACCGATAAGCGCTATATAGTCACTAATGCTGATGGGAATGAAGCTTCAGGAATTGCCAATATCAATCAAGCTCTGAAAATCAACCACCCCACTGAGGATGCACTTTATAATCAAGGGCCCGGTGGACAAGTTTACGAACCTTTGAGCGAAGATGCTTGTGCAGGCTTAGCGGTTGGCTTGGCGCTGATGGGTAGCCGTACCCTCTGGTGTTCCTACGAATCCTTTGCGATTAATGGACTTCCGATTTGGCAAACAGTTACTCAGGCAATGGCAGAGCTACGCCGTCCTACTCCTGCCACTGTATGCTTATTTACCGCAGGAGCTTTGGAGCAAGGTCGCAATGGCTGGACACACCAACGACCTGAAATCGAAGGCTACTTTGCCTCAATGATGCGTAACGGAAATATATTCCCACTCTTTCCTCTTGATGCGAATAGCATTCAAGTTTGCTATGACTGGGCGCTGAAGGCAGTGAATAAGGGTGTTGTGATTACCGCCAGCAAATCACCTTTGCCAATCCGTACTACCTTTGAGCAGAACCGTAAGGCTCTCGAAGATGGCGCAATTACTTTGCAAGAAACCGCAGGCAATAAGAAGGTGGTCTTCGCTGTCATCGGTGACATGATGTTGATTCCTGTATACGAAGCTGCACAAAAACTCGCAGAACAAGGAATTGGTTCCAAAATTGTCTCCATTGTCAGCCCTCGTCGCCTCTATCGTCCAACCGATGTTGCCTGGGATACTTGCTCAGAGCCAGATGGAAAGTTCTTGAGCGATGCTGAGTTTGAGGCTTTCTTTGGTGGTGATGCTTTGATTGGTGTCGTCGGTGGTGCTTCTGCGATGCTAGAGCCTGTAATGCTCCGCAGCAATAGCAAGCGCGATGTCTTCTCATGGAAGCGTGGCGAAACGACTGCATCTGCTGGTCAGTTGTTTGATTTCAATGGCATGAATGCTGACGCGATCGCAAGTCGCGCCAAGCAGTTGATTAGCTAATCTAAAAAGAAGGCGTGCAAAGCACGCCTTCTTTTTAGATTTGCAGATAAATTCTTTCAACTTCTAACGCAGGGAGAGGCTTATTAAATAAGTAGCCTTGTCCATATTTACAACCAACATTTTGCAACCATTCAAGCTGAGCCTTTGTTTCAATCCCCTCGGCAATAACCGCTAAACCAAGTTGATTACTAAGAGCAATGATAGTATCTACGACATGGTAGTTGCGATTTTCAGTTTGAATTTGACTCACAAAAGATCGATCAATTTTGAGATTATCTACAGGAAAACGATGAAGATAACCGAGAGAAGAATAGCCAGTTCCAAAATCATCAATGCTGATTTGAATATGACGCGATCGCAATTCTTTAGTGATAGCGATCGCAGTTTCAGCACTATCCATAATCGCACTTTCAGTAATTTCTAATTTGATATTGGCAGGATTAACTTTAGTTTCTGCAAGAATGCGATCGATATCAGCAAGGAGAGTCGCACAAGAAAATTGCCGCACCGAGAGATTGACACTCATGGTTAGCTCTGTCCAACCTTGCTGATGCCATGCATTAAGCTGCTCACAAGCTTGTTTAAATACCAACATTCCCACTGGTACGATTAAGCCCGTTGTTTCCATAGAAGGAATAAATTCGGCAGGGGAAACCATACCTCGCTCTGCACTTCGCCAACGCACTAATGCTTCAAATCCTACTAGTTTTTGGTCTTGCAACTGAATGATTGGTTGATAAAAGAGAATGAACTCTTGCTGCTCTAGTGCCCGCTGAAGATCATTTTCTAAAATCAAACGATTGAACATAGCGAGATGCATTTGGCGATCAAAGATTTGATGGCTATCTTTCCCGCGTAATTTCGCTTGATACATTGCTGTGTCTGCATCTTGCAATAGTTCCTCGGCTTGGCGATCGCTGTTTTTGCCTAGGGCAATTCCCATGCAGACTGTAATGAAGATTTCGCAATTGGCTACTACGAAGGGTTGCGCAAAGCTTTGAAGCATCTTTTGAAGAAATGGCTCTATAGAACTTTCTTCGTCAATCTGATGTAGCAAAAAACAAAATTCATCACCACCCATCCGCGCCAATAAATCTTTAGGGCTGAGGTGCTGTTGTAAACGTTTGGCGATCGCAATGAGTAATTGATTGCCAACAGCATGACCGAAGGAACCATTCACCAATTTGAATTGATCGCAGTCTATATAAACTAAAGCTAAGGATGATTCTCCCGCTTGTAAACTCTCTTTTAATTCTTGAACTAAGAATGCTCGACTCGGTAACTTAGTGAGCGCATCCTCTAAAAGCATATTTTGCAACTGGGCAGTACGCTTTTGCACCATTGCTTCTAATTGCGTATTAAAGATTGCTAATTGTTGATATTGCTGGTGAATGCGGATCATTGAGCGCACTCTTGCGGTTAGCTCTAAACGATTGACGGGTTTACTAATAAAGTCGTCAGCACCAGCAAATAAGCATTGAGCCAGATCTTTTTTAGTGGTTAAGGCTGTAACCACAATAATTGGCACGGCACTCCATTTTGGCATAGCTTTAATCCGCCGACAGACTTCAATGCCATCCATATCTGGCATCATTACATCCAGCAAAATCAGATCGGGTTGAAAGGCTTCTAGATAGGCGATCGCATCTTTACCACTAGCCGCATAATGCAAATGATAGTCTTGATTTTCCTGCTCAAAGTCTTCACTGGTACTTAGGAGCGTTTCAATAACATCAAAATTATCAGGTTCATCGTCAACGACTAGGATAGAAGGTTTGTTCATGGGAATAAATTAATGACTAATTGAGAATTATATAGAGGATTGCAAATCAGAATAATTTGAGTTTAATTAGGAGCTAAAAATTTTTGAATAAGTTGTGTTAATTGCCTCAGCTTAATAGGTTTACTCAAATAGTCATTAGCTCCAGCGGCAAGACATCGCTCTACATCATTGTCCATAGCTAGAGCCGTGATGGCAATAATAGGCACATGATCGAGGCTAGAAATTCGGCGAATCTGTTTGGTAGCTTCTATGCCATCCATCACAGGCATTTGAATATCCATCAAAATTAAATCAGGTTTTGATACTTGTACTAAGGCGAGTGCTTCTTGTCCATTTTGGGCTACCACAATTTTATAGCCTTTAGCCGTTAAGTAGCTAGAAATTGTCATGATGTTAAGTTCATTGTCTTCTACTAGCAAAATTGTATAGGAACGGCTTTGTGTGTTCTGGTTGGATTCAGAAGTGGTTTCGGTCTGATTGATAACGGATGGTAACACCTGAGTGGATGCTGTATATGGAAGTGCAATTGTAAAGCAGCTACCCACACCTATTTCACTGGTTAACCTGACTATACCACCATGCATTTCCACTATGCGTTTCACTAGCGCTAACCCCAATCCTGTACCCTGATATTGGCGATTAAGAGCACTATCGATTTGAATAAAAGGCTGAAACAGCTTACTAATATTCTCTGGAGAAATACCGATACCTGTATCGATCACCGAAAAGTAAAGATAGCTCGATTCTGCTAATTCGGGTTTGGTGCTAACGATCGCAGAAGGTTGATTAGGAAACTCTTGATTACCCAAAGAGGGGGGATGATTAGTACTAACTTCTAAGGTAATGCGTCCACCATCTGGAGTAAATTTGACAGCATTATTAAGTAAGTTGATCAAAACTTGTCGAATACGTCTTTCATCGACATGTAATTCCGAAAGATTGGGTACAATTTTCGTTTCTAACTGGATACTTTTTTTGAGTGCTTGCTGCTTGACAAAAGGAAGACAGGATTGACAGAGAAATTCGACAGGGACATTGGAGTATTCTAGATCAATTTGTCCAGATTCTATTTTAGCGACATCGAGAATGTCATTAATGAGTTCCAATAGATGCGAGCCACTACGTTCAATAGTTTGCAGAGCCTTAATTTGAGAATCAGTAACTTTGCCAAAAATCTGCTCTTGCATTCCCTCAGTCATCCCCAGAATCGCATTAAGCGGGGTACGGAGTTCATGGCTCATATTAGCTAAGAATTCATCTTTTAATCGGGTAGCACGCGCAAGTTCTTCATTGGACATTGCTAGCTTTTGATTAATTTCGGTAAGGTGTTGCTGAGTTTTTTGCCGATCGCAAAGTTCTTGCTGCAACTTTTCAAATAAATCAGCTTGTTGAATGGCGATCGCTAACTGATTGGCAATTTGTTGGAGTAAATTGATTTCCCATACTTGCCAATGGCGCGGGCGATCGCATTGATGCACGATCAGCAATCCCCAAAGAGCCCCATTTTGAACAATCGGCACAACGAGTTTGGCTCTAACCTGTATTTCGACAAGAAACTCGGCTAGACAGGGTAGTACCTCATTCGGTTGAGCTTCGCGATCGGTGAGGGCAAATATTCGACCTTTAATATAGCGATCGTAATTAACTTGAGGAAAAACCTCTTCAGGAAAAGGAATATCTAAAATAGCCTTCCATTGCGGTAAAACAGATTCAGAAATAGCAGCGCCTGTTCCGTCGGGAAAGACTCGATAGACTAGCACCCGATCTGATTTTAAAACCTGATGAACTTGTTGCACGGTGGCTTGCAGGATCTCAGGCAAATTCAAGGTTAAGCGAATTCGTTGAGTAATTGCAGCAAGTAATTTCTCCTGATCAACCTGTTGGCGAATCAATTCCTCTGCTTGCTTGCGATCGCTAATATCCACGACCACAAAGACACATTCGTCCTCGGAGAGCAGCGCCAGTCCAACGAGAACATGAACGGAATGCCCATCCTTGTGATAATAGATTTTTTCCCAAGGCGCAATCACCCGGCTAAGTTCCAGATGCTGGATGGCATGACGATCGATTGGCAGATATTCGGGAGGAGTAATATTTTCCCAGCTAATTTGCTTGGCGTTCAGCTCTTCTCTCGTATAGCCAAGCATTTCCAAGAAGCGATCGTTAGCATCGATAATCTGACCGTTCAAGTCAGTAAACATCATCCCCACGATGTCTGATTCAAATACACGCCGAAACCGAGTTTCACTTTTCTGTAGAGCTAGTTCCGCCTGTTTGCGTTCAGTTTGATCGCGGACAATGATCAACGCCTCGTCATCGCTAATCGGCACAATCCGTACCTCTTCAAAGACAAGGCGATCGCCTCGATATAACTGATGCTCATAAACCTGTAATTCTCCAGTAGTGATTGCTTGTGCAAGCATCTTTAACTGCTGCTGTAATAGATCAGGTGGCAATACTTCCGAGAGATGTTGCTGAATTGGCAAGAAATTTTGTGCGGGATCCTTAGAATTGATATATTCCAAACATCTACCATCTCGTGACACTCGCAGTAATAAATCAGGAATAGCCTCGATCATCGCGCGTACGTGGGATTCACTACTGCGAAGAGCTTTAGTCCTTTCTTGGACTTTAATTTCTAAGGATTGATTGAGTTCGATGAGTTCTGCTTCTACTTTTTTTCGCTCAATTAATTCTTCCTGTAGCTGTTGATAGGTGATGACTTGTTGATTTTCTAATAACTCATTGCGACCTTCCAACAAAGATATCTTTTCCGCCTCTAGACGCATCACCTTTTGCTCTAGAACCTCTGCTAAATTGTAAATCTCGATCGGATTAAGCGCTTGTAGTAAGCTCGTCTGGGTGATGATTCCCAAGATTTCTTCCTCTTCACCAACTACAGCGATGCGGCTGATGAAGCGCTGCTCCATGATTTGATGTACCATCCACAGCGAATCCTCTGGCTTGACCGCAAAGATCGGACTGCTCATCATTGCTTCCGCCGTCCAACTTTCTAGGTTTAAGCCTAAGGCTTGAAACTGCACAATATCGCGCTCAGTCAAAATCCCCACAGGTACTTGCAAACAATGATCTTGCTTTAACCTAGTTTCGACAATGATCACGGAACTAATACGATAGTGAGCCATCAGTTTAGCGATCACTAGCATTGAATCTTCGGGTGCGGCACTGATTACTTCACGAGTCATCACTTCATTCACAAGCCTTAGTCGCAGCAGATCGATTGGTCGAGAGGTTTGACGTAAACTTTCATAGGTCACAAGTCCCACAAGGCGATCGCTATCATCCACAATTGGCAAATGACGGATATGGTGCTGCTGAATAAGATTAATCGCAAAAAACAAATCTGTAAAAGCAGATTCTCGCAGAGTGATTACAGGATGAGCCATGACTTCGCTTACTGCAACGTCTAGGGGTAGTTGCTCGGCGCTTAGGCGTACTACATCTCTCTCGGTAACGATGCCTACTAACTGCTCATTATCTACAACCAATACACAACTTGATCGCACTTCGATCTCCAATTGAGCCGATTGATTATCTAAGGTTTTAGCTGCATCACATTGCGATCGCACCCCGCTCATTTGCGCGATCGCCTCCGAAACCTTAGTTTCAGGCGCAACAACAATAGGATTACGAATAATCGCTGATGTTAGTTCTACTTGAGCAGGGGAATTAAACATAAATTTATGAGGATCTGTTCTCAACCAGAATGGAATTAGGATCGGAGCGGCAGAGAAATATTTACGGTTGTTTGCTGTTGATAAATGCTATTAATCGCAAAAATCCCCCCAGCTAATTCAACAATCTTTTTGACAATTCTTAATCCCAAACCTATACCTTGTTGTTCATAGGTCTTACGCTCAAACTGGACAAAAGCGCCAATACGCTCAACTTGCTCTTTGGTCATACCTCGCCCTAGATCATGCACTGACAAATTAAACATATTGTCCACCACTTGGCTATTAATTTTGATGATCGTCCCTGAAGCAGAAAATTTTACAGCATTATCAACTAATTCATGGAGAATCGTCAAAAGATATCGATCCGATATGGCTATCTCTGCGTTCTCAAGGTCAAATACAAGATCGTCTTTACTACGTTTCAGATTGTAAACATAGGATTTCAACGTAGATATAACTGTGTCGCTAGAGAATTTAGTCTGAGCAGTTTTGAAGGATTGTTGACGACTTGGAGATGACTCTAACTCTAAGTAAAGCAGAAATTTTTTGGTTAAATTTTCTAAGCGCTGTGCCGAATCATCAACCCAGCCTAACATTTCTCGGATTTCGAGAATATCCATATTCTCAATATCTTCTTTTAGTAAAGAAATTGTGCCCATAATGCCATTTAGAGGCGTATTTAGCTCATGGGACATTCTCGAAGATAAAGTGCCTCGCAGTTCATTGAGAGTACTTTCGAGGATATTAATTGTATTTGATTGGATCTCGGAGAGAGCTTGAATATTATCGTACTGTTGCTTGATTCTTAGCATTGAATGCACTCGCGCTCGCATTTCAACACTATTAATTGGCTTACTAATAAAATCATCGGCTCCAGCATTTAGACAATTAGCTAGATCGGACTTAGAATTTAATGCTGTCACCATAATGATTGGGACGATTTGCCATTCAGGATTTGCTTTAATCCGCTTACAGACCTCTATGCCATCCATCTCTGGCATCATTACATCCATCAAAATCAGATCGGGCTTAAATGCATCAAGACTAGCGATCGCATTTTTGCCATTGGCTGCGTAATGCAATTGATAATTCTGTTCGCTCAAGAGCGTCTCAATCACATCAAAATTATCGGGTTCATCATCAACAACTAAAATAGAAAACGTATTTGTCATGAATTTTTATCCAGATAATCTTCTAAATAAGCAACAACCAAAGGATAACTCTGATCAAGCTCTAGTACTAAGCGATCGCAACCATCTAATTGCTGATTACGTCCTGCAACTTCTAATTTAAAAAGAGTCTCAGCAAATGATCTAGCACCAATCATTCTACTACTACCCTTTAATGTATGAGCAACATATTCTATTTGTGAAGCATCTTGATCTAATACAGCTTGATGAAGCTTAGTTAGTAAGCTAGGACATTCTTCGTTTAAGAATAGATTAATCATCCGTTTAGGCAAATCAAGAGAAACTTTCTCAATCTCTCTAAGCGCATGACTATCAAAGTCTGTACTCATCTCATCTGTAGATGATTGTATTTCAATCTCTTGCGAACTATTACCCCAACGCTCAATTATTCTTTGTAAAGTATCAAAAGATACTGGCTTGCTAATATAGTCATCCATCCCCGCATCTAAACACATTTCGCGATCGCCTTGCATGGCACTAGCAGTCATGGCGATCAAGGTCGGGCGCGATGGACTAGTTGATAGGTTTGACCATTCTTGCACAATATAAGTAGCAGTTTCTAAGCCATTTAGGCGTGGCATTTGGACATCTAAGAACACAATATCAAAAGCACTACTTTTCAGTGCATCAATTGCCTCTAGACCATCATTGACAATCATTGGTGCATAACCCATTTTACTGAGCATTGCCAAAACCATTTCTTGATTGATCAAATTATCCTCAGCAACCAAAATGTTTAGCGGTAATTGCGTTGCAAGCACAATACTAGGTGGCTGAGCTTGACGCAACATACTTCTCCTTTCATAGGGAGTCATGACCTGAGGTCGTTCATTTGTAACCGAGACTGGCAAAGTGAATGCGAAAGTAGAACCTTCGCCTATGGAGCTTTCTGCCCATATATGACCTCTCATCATCTGCACTAGTTTTTGACAAATCGCTAGTCCCAATCCAGTGCCACCATACTGACGCGCAGTAGCGATCGATGCTTGAGTAAAGGGTTGAAATAGCTTTTGAATCTGTTCAGGCGAAAGACCAATTCCTGAATCTTGCACCTCAAAAAGTAGTGTTATCTCCTCCTCAGACTGGGTTTGTGGTGATATATATGGTGATACGGACAGACGAACTGCTCCTGCGTGAGTAAATTTGACAGCATTGTTCGCTAGATTCAGCAAGATTTGACGAAGCCTGATCGGATCACCCAGAATATATGCAGGTGCTTTTGCATCAATCTGGTAATGCAACTCAATACCTTTTGTCTCAGCTTGTTGGCTCAGGAGCGCACAGGTATCCGCAATCATTCCATGCAAATCAATCGGTAGATTTTCAAATAAAAGTTTTTGGGATTCAAGTTTGGAGAAATCGAGGATGTCATTAATTACAGTTAAAAGTATTTCGCCGCTAGTTTGAATGGATTGGACAAACTTATTTTGTTCTTGATCTAGGGAAGTAGTTGCCAATAACTCAGTCATTCCTAGAACCCCATTGATGGGGGTACGAATTTCATGGCTCATCATTGCCAAAAAATCCGACTTAACTCGTAGAGCAGACTCCGCTACTTCTTTGGATTCTTGGAGATTGATTTCGTAATTTTTGCGATCGGTTATGTCTCGAAACCTCCAGACAAATCCCCAAAACCGACCATTAGGGGAAGTCACTGAACTACTAAAATATTCATAGGTGAGTTCATTGATCACCAACTCTCCATGTGTAACTTGCTCTGGCTCGTCGTAAGTTTCTTCTAAGATTTGAGTAATTGCTGGAGGGAAACTTGCTGTTTGTAGTAACGGTAATTCCTGTGGCGTAGTAGTCGCAATGGTTGTGATATCGCATATTTCACACATTTTTTGGTTGTATGCGACTAATCGTCCCTGTTCATCTACAGCAATAATGCCCTCTAGACTAGCTTCGAGTTGAGCATGAATCAGCGCATTAGCGCGTTCTAACCGATCATGCTGCTCTTTAATACGTAACATGGAGCTTACTCGCGCCCGAAACTCTAAAGAGTTTAAAGGTTTACTGATAAAGTCGTTGGCTCCTGCATTCAGGCATCTTGCCACGTCTTCTTTAGAGTTAAGCGCCGTGACCATAATAATTGGCACGGCTTGCCACTTTGGTAAAGCTTTAATGTTTTTGCAAACCTCAATGCCGTCCATAACTGGCATCATGACATCTAGCAAAATTAGATCTGGCTGAAATGTGTCGAGATAGGCGATCGCATCTTTACCGCTAGCAGCATAGTGCAACTGGTAATCTTGATCGCTCAAGATGGTTTCGATTACATCAAAATTATCAGCTTCGTCGTCAATGATTAAAACGGATGCTAGATTCATTGCCTATCTTCTTAAGTCGCTAAAAATTGATGGATAGTATTCACAGGCTGCTTTAGCTTAACAGGTTTCGCGATATATTCATTCGCTCCTGTGGCGATACAGCGATCATGATCGCCTGTAATTGCTCAAGCCTTCAGCGCAATAATCAGAACGTCAACTTCAGATTAAATACCTCGGTGAATGGGAATTAGAATACAACCATTACCGACAAATCAAATACTCTTTGATCATATCGATCGTTTCTTGGGGATGGCTCATATGCGGACAATGCCCCGTTGCTTTCATTAATCTTAGATTGCTCTGGGCTAGATGACGGTGCATATATTCTCCCACTGAGGTTGGGGCGATCGCATCGTCAGCACATTGCAAGATTAATGACGGTAAGGTTACTTTAGCTAGGTCTTGTCGGTTGTCAGAGTAAAAGGTAGCTCTAGCAAAGTCGCTAGCAACCAAGGGATCAGTTGAGCAGAAGCTATTTGCTAGTTCTTGAGTTAGCTCAGGGCGATCGCTATTTTGCATAACCATTGGCGCTAAAAAGCTTGCCCAGCCGATGTAATTTTTTTCCATAACATCGAGTAAGTCTTCAATGTCTTTGCGCTCAAAGCCACCAAAATAATCAGGCAGATCGTTGATATAGCAAGGAGATGGAGCAATTAGAATTAATTTCTCAAACAAGTCAGGTGCTTGAATCGCTGCCAAAATACCAATGATGCTACTGACTGAATGCCCAACAAAATTTACCTTGCGTAGCTCTAGGGCTTGGCAAATATCGATAATATCCTGCACATAACCCTGCAAATCTCGGTAACGCTCGGTGCTATATGCCCCTATATCGGATTTGCCTGAACCCACATAGTCAAACAAAACAATTTTGTAATCAGCCGCGAAAGCTGGGACGACAAACCGCCACATATTTTGATCGCACCCAAATCCATGCGCAAGTAGCAGAGGCTTGGAGCCTTGCCCAATTACACTCACATTGTTCCGTTTTAGAATATTTTCTACCATGGTTCCTAAATTCCAAATTTCAAGTTTATCAAATAGCAATTAGAGCGTGACGGTAGCCTTTGCAAAGTAGGAAGACCAGAAATCTTGTTCCCTCCCCTTTGCAAGGGGAGGGTTAGGGTGGGGTAATTTCCTTGATTTCACACACAAACTGAGATGTGTGTACACGGTAGCCCTTGCAAAGGGGAGGGTTAGGG
>NZ_SJEE01000055.1 GCF_006937785.1 Pseudanabaena sp. UWO311 | reverse complement strand
CGATTTTCTCCTGACAATTTCCCGCCAAATGGTAAGTAGAAATTCTCGAATGATAGCTGTCCCATGGCAGATTGTCGGTACATGAAATTTTATTGGTGCAAGGGTTTTACTTGCTTTTCCTACTTTTTCTTGCATTTTATCAGTTTTCGATCTCCTTGGAAACCATTGCTTGTATGCTTTTCTTGCTTTTTCAGTAAGCCCTATTTAGATCCTCTAAGACTTGTGCGATCGCATTTTGGGCTGCTTCCATTCCTGAGGCTCTACGGACAATGTAATAGATGTTGGTGATTTTTGTCGCAGCAATAAATCCCTCAATTTCACCAGCATCAATTCGCGCAAACAATCTCGCTGCATCTTTTACAAATGGCTCACGTTCTTGCAAGAAATCAAGAACAACATTAGTGTCAATCAGAACTCGCATTACTTGTATTTCTCAGTGAGATAGTTAACATAATCGTCCTTAGCATCAAGTTCATCCCTTACAGCCGAACTTTTCGCTATACCTCTAAGGCTCGATAGATTACCACGTTTGACGCTTGGTTGAGACTCCCGTTTTAGTGACTCTAGGAGAGTTTGCACCAACTGCCAGCGATCGCTAATCGGCAATTGCAAGGCTTGTTTTTGTAGTTCTTGTAATGTCATCACAAAGACCTGTCTAAAAGATTGCTTGTTAAAATACGCACAAAAAAAGGGGCGCTTAGCGCCCCTTTTTGCTTATGATTGCAGCTTTTTTGACTCAATTAGCATCGAATCAATAAGCGGCTGGAGAATCAACTCCATCGCAAAGCCCATCTTGCCACCAGGGACAACCAAAGTGGTATGACGTGACATGAAAGAATCATGGATCATATCGAGCAAGTAAGGGAAGTCAATATTAAACTTTTCACGGAAGCAACGATTGGTGTGGATAACAACAAGACTTTCATCAAGCGTCGGAATATCGCGACAAATGAAAGGATTGGAAGTATCAACAGTAGCAACGCGTTGGAAGTTGATATGTGTTTTCGAGAACTGAGGTGCAATGTAGTTTACATAATCTGGCATCCGACGCAAAATTGTATCAACGATCGCCTCCGCACTATAGCCCCGTTCAGCATTATCGCGATGAATTTTTTGAATCCATTCCAAATTCACAATGGGAACTACACCCACTAGTAAGTCAACATGCTGAGCAACGTCAATATCCTTAGCAACGATACCGCCATGCAAACCTTCATAAAAAAGCATATCTGTGTCAGATTCAATGCTTTCCCAAGGAGTGAATTCCCCTGGTTTAGCGTCAGTACCTAAGCGACCATTGTGATGCTCAGCTTCTTCTGTACTGTGCAGGTAGTAGCGTCTTTGCCCATTTCCTGTCTCGCCATATTCTTTGAAGAGTGCTTCTAGTTTATCTAATACGTTTGCATCTAAGCCGAAGTGACTCATGTTACGACCTTCAGCCGAAGCTTTCTTCATCATTTCACGCATCTCTAAACGGTTATATTTGTGATAGCTATCGCCTTCCACGATCGCTGCCTTGATATTTTCCATCAAAAAGATATGTTCAAAAGCACGTTTGACGGTACTAGTCCCAGCGCCAGATGAGCCTGTTACAGAAATAACTGGATGTTTTTTAGACAAATTTTTTCTCCTTAATTTTATTTTATTTATAAAGACTCGAAGAGATCCTCAATCCCCCTTAAAAAGGGGGAAGAATTTAAATTCTCCCCCCTTTTTAAGGGGGGCTGGGGGGGATCTAGCCTAATTCTTAATTGGGTCACAAAAAATCTTAAAACTACTATACCTTTGTATATAGCGCCCAAGAAAGCAAAATTTAGAGAAAAATTTGCAGACATGATTTCTGGTCTATCAAAATTACCGCAAAAATTCGCTGAACCTTTAACTATTGGCAATGTCATCCTCAAAAGTCGGGTGCTGCAATCGCCATTGTCGGGGGTGACAGATTTGGTATTTCGGCGGTTAGTGCGGCGCTATGCTGCTGATTCGATGCTTTATACCGAGATGATCAGCGCTACAGATTTGCATCACAGGTCAGCTTTGCCCAAATTAATGGAGATCGATCGCTATGAAACACCAATTAGCATTCAACTTTTTGATTGTCGTCCTGATTTCTTAGCAGAGGCAGCCCAAAAGGCAGTTATCGAGGGCTCAGACACCGTAGACATTAATATGGGTTGCCCAGTCAATAAAATCACTAAAAAAGGCGGTGGCTCGTCTCTGTTGCGTCAGCCTGAACTTGCCGCGCAAATTGTGAGATCGGTAGTTGATGCTGTCGATATTCCTGTCACGGTGAAAACTCGTATCGGTTGGGACGATGCCGAAATTACAATTTTGGACTTTGCTAAGCGAATGGAGGACGCAGGCGCAAAGATGATCACTGTTCATGCGAGAACGCGATCGCAGGGATATACGGGTAATGCCAAGTGGGAATGGATTCGTAAGGTTAAAGAGGTGCTGACGATTCCTGTAATTGCCAATGGTGATATTTTTTCGGTGGAGGCGGCGATCGCTTGCTTAGAGCAGACGGGTGCGGATGGAGTGATGTGTTCGCGAGGGACTTTGGGCTATCCGTTTTTGGTGGGCGAGGTTGATCACTTCTTAAAAACGGGTGAATATTTGCCGAAGCCGACTGCGATCGAATGTTTGCAAGTGGCTAAAGAACATTTACAGGGGCTTTGGGATTACAAAGGTATACGTGGTATCAGACAATCCCGTAAGCATATGACTTGGTATGCGAAGGGCTTTGTTGGTGCGGCGGCTTTGCGCGATCGACTTTGTCGGATTGAGTCGGTGCAGGATGGCTTTGATTGTCTTGATGCTGCGATCGCGCAAATTGCTAATTCTCAAGGTAAATTTCAGGTGATTTCATCTGAAGATATGGCAGAAATGATCGCCATGAAGCAATAATAAAACTCAAGAATTATTTTTTGTGAGGTGGCTTTGCCACCTCACAAAAAATAATTCTTGATTCTCACTGTGCAAAGCACGGCGCAAATCACCTAACTTTATCAAGAAGCATCATGCAACAAATATTTAGCCGTCGTAATTTGCGCCTGTTTATCACCATCTTTGTAGTAACAGTGCTGATGTTTGCGCTGGGATGGTTTATATTTTTGCGACCCTCCGTCACAAGCTTAAATAAAACTGCGCAAACAGCTGGTTCTAGCCTTCAGAATATTACCCTCACTGAATTTGATGCCAATGGGAAGCTGCTCTGGGAAATTCAAGCTAAACGCGCTACCTATCGAGAAGATCGCAAAATCGCTGATGTCGAAGATGTGAAAGGGAAATTTTATCGTGATGGCGAACCGCTCATGGAGGCAACTGGCGATAAAGGAACCATTGATCAAGCCAGTAAAGCAATTTCGCTAGAGGGAAATATTAAGGCGATCGCAGTTCAAGAAAAGATCAATATGAAAGCAGATCGCATGGTCTGGCAATCAGAGCAAGATCTGCTCAAGGCGACAGGCAATATTCAAATTGATAAGCCTGAGGATAAGCTGACTATGACGGGCAAAGAATTAACGGCTAAACCTAGTGTCAATGTGTATAGCATGGAGAAACAAGTAGTTGTGATTGCAGTAGAGCCACCGCTAGAAATGAAGAGCGAGAAAGTTACTTGGGATGCAAAGAGCGATCGTGTATTTACTGATGTTCCTATTTCTGTAATCCAAGTCAAAGATAAATTGCAACTAACTGCAAAAAAAGGCAACTGGGATATCCAGAAAAAGGAAGTTACTTTCACGGGTGATATCAAAGCCAAAGATCCGAAACTAGATGTTGATCTTGAAGCTGCTCAGGCAGTTTGGAATCTTGAGAAAAAATTGGTGACTCTGCCAGTTCCTTTTACAGGAACGAGTAAGAGTCGGGGTATTGTTGTTAAGGCTCAGAAGGGCGAAGCCCAAGTAGAGAAAGAGCAGATTAATCTCACGGGGGAAGTATCAGCAAGTTTTAGTTCTAGTCAAGGTGTGGTTAATGCCGATAAGGTGGAATGGTTGATTCCCACAAAAATGATTACGGCTAATGGCAATATCGTCTATCAACAGCCCGATAAAAATCTCAATGTAAGAGGCGATCGTGCTGTAGCAAATCTCGAATCTCAAACTGTCACGGTCACAGGTGCAAATGTCCTTTCAACATTAAATCCTTAAGAATCCATTTAAGAATTACATGACACTTAAAATCTCGTTGAAAGCTCTAGGTGTCTAGCCCCCTAAATCCCCCAATTCTGGGGGACTTAAATATGTTTCCAGAATTTGGGGGGCTTGGGGGGCAAAAACTACAATTCTTAAATGGGTTCTAAGATAGATTTTATGTTTGCGGAGTTTTTATTATGGTGATGGTTGCAAATACTGCCTCTACAGACCATTGCCGATCGCAAAGAACGCCGACCAATAGTTAGGATGATTAAACTCCTTAGAGCGAATTAGCGAAACCTGCGCTCTGTGTAAAGCCTCAGTAACACTAACATCACCTTTCTGCAACTCCTTATAAAAAGTCGCCATGAGAGCCTGCGTCCCAGCATCATCCACCTTCCAAAGCGAGGCGATTGCATTTTTCGCACCTGCTTTCTGAACTTGATAGCCAAAGCCTAAAATTTCTACACCATCGCCGAGTTTACCAACTCCCGTTTGGCAAGCACTCAACACAATCAAATCTAAATTCGGGATTTGCCAATCGGTGATTTCATTTAATCGAATTTTGTCGCCATTGCCGAAAATGATGAAGGAGTTATCTGGTGTACCAGTATTAAACTCAGCATGAGTAGCAAGGTGCAGCACATTATGATTTTTGAATTTAGACTCGATCGCTTGGCGACTGAAATTGTCCTCGGTTAGAGTAACTGAGTTTGTAAATGAATTAGCGATCGCTTGAACTTCTTTGAGAGTGGCAGGTAACGCACTTTGTCCAAATCTCCGCTCTCCCGTTTTACCGCCAAACGCTCCTGCGAGAATATTTGGTTGAGTTTTTGGCTTTGTAGAAAAGTCGGAGAGGCTATAAGCAATCAGATTACTAATGCGGTATTTCTCAACTAGCCATTGTTTCCCGTCGTAGAGCGCAGCAAGGGGAACATAGCGCAAGATTCCATCAGGAGCATAAAGAATAGTTTCAGCTTTAGCCGTAATCAGTTCACTTTCGATTGGTTTAATCAGCACATCATAGAGAGCTTTAGAAGCATCTTTGACATCCTCAGAACCATCATCAAGCAGCCCTGCTCTATATTCACTGATCAATGATTCGAGCTTGGCTTTGGAGATCTTGACAGTACGACTGATCGGGAGGCTGTTAGGTGAGAAGAAAATTATTTCTAATTGATCGCCTAGAATCAATGGATAGAGTAATACGGTTCCCTGTGGAATTTGTTTGAGATAGTCAGGAACTTTGTTGATTTCTGCTTTAGGAAGTTGTTGAATCTGATTCTTAAGTTGACTATTCAGCTCCTTGCTATTGTCAAAGTTAACCGTTAACAGATTATTACTAATCGCTTTCTCAGGTTCTAAAATTCTCACTCCTTGCGCCGATCTATCACTCCCTTTGATGTTTTTGAGATAGTCTTCGAGTTCTTGAACTTTCAGGAGATCGAGAACTTGGAGCGCTTCCATGATCCGACCTTGGTTTAAGAGTAACCCAGCGAGTCTTTTATAGCTGCTAGAGACAGTTTCTAGATAAGATCTTTGTTCGTCCTTATCGAGCTTACGAATATCTTTGCGAATCGATTCAGTAACATTTATCGATTGTTTATAAAATAGAATGGCGAGTTCAGGTTGACTGAGCTTGGTAAAGATAACGCCAAGATTATTGAGAGACTTGCCTTCATCCTCGCGATTTTTGATTTTCTGTGTGATCGCTAAGCTTTGGAGGTAGTACTCAATCGTTTGGTCATATTTGCCGAGCGCGTAATATGCGATACCTAAATTACCTAGCGACTGTCCCTCACCTCTTCGATCTTTGATTTCCTGCTTGATTGCTAAGCTTTGGAGTTGGTACTCAATCGCCTTGTCATATTTACCAAGCGAAAAATAAGCAATGCCTAGATTACCTAGAGCCTGCCCCTCGCCCTGTTGATCTTTGATTTCCTGTGCGATCGCTAAACCTTGGAGATGATATTCAATCGCTTTGTCATATTTGCCAAGAGAATAGTAACCAATACCCAGATTACCTAGCTCCTGCCCCTCACCACTACGATCCTTGATTTCCCGCGCGATCGCTAAACCTTGGAGATGATACTCAATCGCTTTGTCATATTTGCCGAGAGAAGCGTAATTGAGCCCTAGATTTCCCAATGTCTGACCTTCACCCCGACGATCTTTGATTTCTTTTGCGATCGCTAATTTTTGCAGTTGGTACTCAATGGCTTTGTCATATTTACCGAAAGTATAGTAAGCATTTCCCAGATTTCCCAGCGCATTTCCTTCTCCTAGACGATCCTTAATTTCCTGCGCGATCGCTAAGCTTTGGAGCTGGTACTCAATCGCTTGGTCATATTTGCCGAGGGCATCATAAGCGTTTCCCAAATTGCCCAGCACCGAACCTTCACCTCGACGATCTTTGATTTCCCTAACGATCATTAAGCTTTGAAGATGGTACTCAATCGCTTTGTCATATTTACCGAGGGCATAGTAAGCAATACCTAGATTTCCCAGTGCTTGTCCTTCGCCCATCAGATCTTTGATTTCTCGAATGATTACTAATCTTTGCAGTTGGTACTCGATCGCTTTGTCATATTTACCGAGGGCATAGTAAGCAATACCTAGATTTCCCAGCGACTGTCCCTCGCCCAGCCGATCTTTAATTTCTCGCGTGATCGTTAATCTTTGCAGTTGGTACTCAATGGCTTTGTCATATTTGGCTAGCGCATCGTAAGCTAACCCCAAATTGCCTAGCGCTTGTCCCTCACCCCAACGATCTTTGATTTCCCTCACAATCACTAGTCTTTGCAGTTGGTAGTTAACCGCTTTGTCATATTCGCCGAGTGCATAGTAGGCGAGACCCAGATTCCCTAGTGAATTTGACTCACCCCGTCGATTGGCAATTTCCCTTGCGATCGCTAAGCTTTGGAGTTGGTACTCAATTGCTTTGTCATACTTGCCGAGAACATCATAAGCGATACCCAGACTTCCTAGCGATAGTCCTTCACTCCGCCGATCTTTGATTTCCCGCGCGATCGCTATGCTTTGCAGTTGGTACTCAATTGCTTTGTTGTATTTCCCAAGAGAAAAGTAAGCATTTCCCAGATTGCCCAGCGACTGTACTTCACCCAGTCGATCTTTGATTTCCCGCGCGATCGCTAATCTTTGCAGTTGGTACTCAATGGCTTTGTCATATTTACCGAGAAGCTCGTAAGCGACACCCAGATTTCCCAGTGCTCTGCTCTCACCCTGTCGATCTTTGATTTGCTGATAGATAGCCAGTGCTTGTTGCCATGATTGGAATGCTGCCTCAAACTTGCTCAGATTGTATTGCTGACCACCCAAATTCAACAGCCGATCTGCTTCTGCTTTGCGATCTTGTGTTGTTTGCGCTTGGACGCTTTCACTGCTCACTATCTGCACTTGACCACAAGCTAAAAATGCCAACAGCGCAACACCAAAGACCTTATTCACAGCCAAAATCCTCGCATTTACATCGAAACCTGCAATCGCATACCAGACAGCATAAAGCGATATTACGAAAAGTAAATAGTCGTTACAAAAAATATAACCAAAATCCCAAATCACCTATTCCCCATAGTTCAGATCCCCGACTTTTTTTGTGGTTAGCACAACTAATTGGTGAATGCGCCCAAACCTCACAACGCAGCCACAGTTTGTTGGCGAGAGCGAAGAGGGTTAAGCATTTGCGAATTGAGATTTTTTGTGAGAAGTTTCAAAATTGTGGCGCAAATGCTTAACCTCTACAAATTTTTTCCTTTTTCCTTTTTCCTTTTCAAGGATGAACTTGTCCTAAAATTGCGCCAAGGCGATCGTAATCATCCTTTAATAAAATACTAAGCTTGCGTCCTGCTTGAACTAGCCAATTGCGATCGCATTTTCTTACTTGATAGACATTACGTAATACCGCCGCAATTAGTTCATCAACAGGCGCATTAGTCATCTGGACTAGGGTTCTGATAAAATTTAATTCCTCAGTAAAGTTCTCGATCTCTGATGCTTCACAACCATATACGGCTTGATGGATTTGAGGAGGTTGCGAAGGGAGATGTTGATAGATATTCCCCAGCGAACTAAAGCCAAGTAAAACAACTTTAATCTCCGAACGAAGCATTGCGAAAATCTGTGGTTGTTGTTCGCGTAACTCCTTTAGACTCAATCCTAAAGCTACCGCCCGATGTACAGAATCAATTGGTGCTGTTGTAGCATGATAGACCACGCCATAGGCAATAACCTCGCTGTTCTCATCCTGTTGAGACTTTACCCAACTGCCAAAGGCAGGCATCAATGGAAAATCTAAGTTGTCAGGTTCAAGACACTGCGCAAGAAACTCAGTCGTAGAAGTTGCCACAACTTCAGCAAGATGTTTGGGATGGCGATCGCGGCTAGATTGAGCCAAAGGTAAAAACATGAACTGGTGATCTCTTAAATATCAAACAAAGCATCTGCGGCTCTTCGTCCACCCCAGCGTTGCACGATTAGATCGTCATAATGATCAGCACTTTCTAGCACTTCAGTCAGAGCAAGTTTAAATTCATTTTGTTGACAAGAACTACCAAGCAAAGTGACATGAAACCTTATATCTCCATCATCTGCCATGCTAAAGCCACCAAAACGAAAAACATCATTTTGTTTGAGCAAATAGAGCATTAGTTCGTCACTAACTTCTACATCAGTCGCCACATAAGCCCAAATATAAATAGCGGATTCTGATTCCAGAAAGGGTTTGATCTCAACCAGCACGGTTGCGGAACCAAATTGCAAACTGAAGATGGGGCTATCAGTAACAGGATTGGAAATGCGATCGCAGATTTCGGGCAGCCAATCAGCTACTTTTTGATAACATTTTTGTTGCGCTTCTGATTGAAAATTCACGACTGCAAAATACCATTTACTTGAAACCTCATAAGAGTTTACCGCATAATTTACAGACTGCGATCTAAGGCTCTTTCGCCGCCCCACGCGGACACGATCGCATCATCGTATTTATCAGCAGTTTGAAGGACTGAGGATACTGAGGTCTGTAATTCGTTGCGATCGCAGGTAGAGCCAACTAAGGTTGTATGAAAACGAATATCACCATCATCATCAATACTGAAAACGCCAAATTGCATCTCAGAATTTTTTTTGAGCAAGAATTTCAGCAGATCTTGAGTGATTTCTGCTCCTGTAACTACATAAGACCAAGTAGAAATGATTGCTTCTGTATTTCCCCAAGGTAAAACTTCAACAGTTGCTGTTGCTGATCCGAGGGGTAAGACAAATACAGGCATATCGTAGGGCGGCGAATAGACATTTTCGTACAAGTCATTTAGCCAAGGTTGAATCTTTTCGTAACAGGCTTGTTGTATGGGTGTCTCGAATTTCATTTCCTGCGATCCTATTTCTTATCTTCTATCTGCTGTCCAATTTAGTGAAGACTGATGGCATTTGAATTCAAAATTTTGGATTTATTTAACAATTGTGTTACTAAACATTAATTTTTTCAGTATTCTCTGTTACGCGATCTCAACTTGAATAGCTGTCGCTATTCTTAAATCCCAAAAGAAGAAGACAGCGCTTCGCGCTGTCTTCTTCTTTTGGGAGCATAATGAGAATTACAGCGATCAACTTTTTTGGTGTGAATAATCTTTATGACATCTAATCCAGTTTGGACAATGGAAGGGAATATTTTATTTCCCACACCAGTTTTTAGCTTTAAGTTACAAGACTATCAAGTACTCAATCAACAACTTTTAGAGACAATCTATCAACTCAAAGAAATAGAAGAGGGAGCAAAAAGAACCTCGGCTCCTTTAGGCTGGCAGAGCGAGACCAGTTTATTTGATCTGCCACAGTTTCAAGGATTTAAACAGCTAATTGATGCCGCAGTATTAGAAACAGCTAAAGCGATCGGCTATGGCGAGGTAAAAATGCAGTCGGATCGATGCTGGGCAAATGTTAATCCGAAATATGCAAGTAACATCGTTCACGATCATCCCAATTGCCTATTGAGTGGCGTTTACTATGTGCAAACACCAGCTAACTCAGGTCACCTCACATTTCACGATCCTCGCAATGCCAGAGTTTTTATGCAGCCAAGAGTAACTAGCTTCACTCCTTACATTGCTAATGCGATCGATGTGGAAGTTCAAGAAGGCGTAATCGTGATTTTTCCTAGTTGGCTCAAGCACGGAGTCGCGCCTAACCTAAGCGAAAGCGATCGCGTTAGCCTCAGCTTTAACTACATTTTTTTTCGACCTTTATAAACTGTTTCTTACAGCGCTTTGCGCTAAAACCCGAACCAATAAATTTTTTAAAAGTGTTGCGAAGCAACACTTTTAAAAAATTTATTGGTTCGTTTGGTCGGAAATTGCTGCAATCCTCTAAAAGCGTCTTTTAGAAAGGGGCGAATCATCGAGATCGGGAATGATCAGAGTATTAGCTAGATTTGGATTTGCAGATTGGGTCAGTTGGAAGGCTGGTGTTGCAACAATTGGAGATGTAATATCTGAGGCTGGGATACTGATATTAAAGTTGCTAAAGCTTCCAGCTACTGTATAAGGATCAAAAAGAGGAACTTCAGCAACAGTGTAGGAAGATTCACTGGGGTTTGTGACTCTGGCATTGGCTTGAAATGTGACAAGACGATTATTGATATTAGCAGTACGTCCATCACTTAGAGCAATTGTTCCATTTACAACGACACTGATATCTGCATCTGGATTAAGTGGAGGCGTTTTATCGAAAGAAGATAAAAAACTACCTTCACTTGTGGGGACGGATGCAGGAAATGTAAAGGTAAGATTGGCAGTTCCTAGTGGAGTGATTACGCTATTCAAGGTGATCACAGGAAATGTGGCTTGATTTTGAGGAATATTGAGGGTAAATGTTCCATTTGTAATTGGGATTACAACTTGTGGCGATGGCATTGGACTAAATGCAGACTGCGGCACATTGATAGAGCCACTACGGAAGTTCGCAGTAATCTCTGTGATTCCAAAAGGAAGCTCGCTTGGGGAAACAGGTACTGCTCCCAGAGTCACTTTTGCAAGTGCTTGCAAAAACGCTGAGCTGTTGACAAGTGAGGCATTTCTGCCATCATTGAGCGAAACACTGCCATTGATGTTGTCGATATTGACCCCGATTGGGGTATCGGTTAAATTGATCGCAATTCCACTTTGCCAAACAGGCAAACTAGGAGTACCCGTTACCGCAATAGTGCCAACTGGAGTAACAAAGGTTGGAGTAGTAACATATTCATTGGAGCCCCATGGGGTGGTGTCGTACCGAACCACAAAGCCACCACCAGAGACAGGTACTGCCACAGTCTGCGCTTCGGCGTATGGCATTTGCATCACTGCTGCACCTGTAGCCACTGCCACAGCCGAGATTTTCAACATTAATGAGTTAGACATGTTTTCTCCATTAATTAAAATAAAGTTATACCGAAGCTAAAAATGGTGTAGCCATTTTTGTCTTTAAGAATCATTACTGGGTTTGATCTTTAATATCCAAAAGTGTGACGACACTTTTGGATATTGGTATTAGAACGAGAATGTAGTACGTAAAGTACCAACCGTGATCATGTCACTGCTGCTAGTATTGACAGGGTTAAACAGAAACAAAACCCCAGGGGTGACACTGATATTATTGGACATTCGGAAGCGATAAAAAAGCTCAACGTGAGTTGTACTAGCGGGTTGTGCTCCAAATATGCCCCCAGTGCCTGAAATAGCACTAGGCAAATTTAAAGCAGGGACACCATTTAAGCTGATGGTGCTACTGGTGATTTTGGGTGGTTGACCTACATAAATCCCCGCTAAATCACCCTCGGATAACAGATTGGGCATATTTAAATATACCATCCAATTTGTGGTTTCAACCGACCCAGACAAGCCTGCACCTAGTACATTTGTCGTGGTGTATCCACCCCAAGTTCCCAAAATCAAATTTCGACTAGCCCGCCACGAAAGGTTCGCGCCAAACGCATTGGTTGAGAGACGGGAGCCAAGGGAACCAATAATATTGTCACCCACACTAGTCCCCAAAAGCGCATTGGTCGAGTAGGAATTGAGGTAATACAGCGTGGTATCAAGGCGATCGATAGGAATCATCGCTAACTGTACGCCAATTGTCGAAGGTCCATTAAACAACCCACCGCTACCTGTGGGGTTAGCTGCGCTATCAAAGCCGTTGCCTGCTGAATAAACTGCTTGTAAGCTAGCGCGATCGCTAATTTGCCAGTCAATACCAAGCCCCGCTTGCGTATTTCCTAAACCAAGGATGGGGTTTCGTTGAGCAAAAGCCGAAATCGCTCCCTGTCCAGCACTCTCATAACGATTTGGCCCACGAAATACTGTGATTGGATTCACGCCCTGTGGCCCCACAATCAAGGCGAGATTGTCGCTAACTCGATATCGATAGGATAAATCACTCAATGAAAGTCGATTACCAGTATCCGACTCGTATCCTAAGCGGGTAAATGTATCGTTGAGAAAATATGGAGCATTGCTAAATCCTGCGCCTGTATTCAGATTTCCAGACTGTAAACCTGTGATTAAGTAGCCGCGATCGCTAAGTTGGGTCAGCAAAGTTAGCTGTAAATTGTACCCATAGGTGAGTGTCGCCGCAGGATCGCGAGTATCTTTAACACCATCGCGAGGATTTAAATCGGCGGTGTTACCAAAGCGCCCTTGTAAACCAAAGATAGCCTGTCCATAGAGCTTGGTCGTCGTCGAAAACTGCTGTGATTCTAGTTTTGCGGTCTTTGCATCCAAAGCATCTACGCGACCTCTGAGGGTGGCTAGCTCGGCAGCAAATTCTTCTTGCAATTTTTTGAGAGCGGCAAGGTCTTCTTGGCTGACTTTATCGGCAAGTCCAGATGAAATAATTTCATTGATTTTATCGAGGCAAGCATTGACACCTGCGGCAAACTCATACCGCGATATAGAGCGCTGTCCACGAAACGAGCGATCAGGATATCCTGCTATGCAGCCATATCGCTCGACTAGAGATTGCAAAGCTGTAAAAGCCCAGTCTGTTGAGCGTACATCAGACAGTTGTGATATTGACGTGACATTCTGAGCTGTTGGTTGGATTGTTGCTTGAGTTTTACTTGGGGGGATATTTTGAAGAGCAGAAGGATAATTGAGTTTTTGTTGATTTAGCTCATTAAGCAGTTTGCGTGTTTCATTAGAATCACTGCTCTCTGAACTAACAGGTGCTTTGGCAACTGGATTTGTGGATTTGGAAGTAGCCGAGGGTGCAGCGATCGGCTCAGCTAAGACTACGCCACCATAATTCACTGGTAGACCTAATAAGAACAAATATAAAAAAGTTTTCATAAATTTTCCTCACAGCAAAGAAGCAAATTGCTTCACAAATTCTCACGACGCATAATACTACTCTTCTTGTTCACTAGCAGCAAGTCTTTTTAATCATGAATTTGTATTACCTCGTCCAATCTTCTGACTGATTTAAACTCATGACAAGTGATTCAGAGGTGATTGTCTAGCTTGTCTAATCTTCCATTTGTTACAGCAAATTCCGATCAAACCCACCACAAAACAACCTACCGAAAAGGCTCAAAGCAGATGCCACAATGATGAAACCAATTAAGAGCATCCTCATCAGTAATAGCATTAATAGCGATAGTGATAGCTGCATCAAGAGCCTCAATTGTACGAGCTTTAGCAGAGCGAATAATTTCTTTCAACTTTGACCAACATAACTCGATTGGGGATAAATCAGGGGAATAAGGAGGTATGAACTTAACCTTAGCACCGACAGATTCAATTAGAGTTTTCGCAATTTCAGCGTAATGCACAGGCAAATTATCCATAGCGACAATTGCCCCAGCCCATAATTGAGGTAATAATATTTTCTCAATGAAGACTAAGAAAATCGCGGTGTTGAGACCACCAGTAAAAGTCATCGCGGCAATCAGACCTTCATCACTTATGGCTCCAATTAAAGTGATGTTTTTGCCTGTATTACCTGGACGATCATCATATATCCTCCCTCCTCCTTCACATCTACCATAAAGCCTTATCATCGCTAGATTTAGCCCTGTCTCATCAATGAATACAAGGTTTTTGACATCTATCGTATCTAGCCAAAGACGAAACTCATAACGCAATTTTTGCACTCTTTCTGTGGCTTGTTCACTGGCTACTAAAGTTTTTTTTTACGCCCTAGTTCTAATCGCTTAAGTGTACGACTCAAACCCGATATACTGACTTTGATTCCGTTGCTTTCTTGTAGATTATCTTTTATCTCTCGTAGATATATATCATTTTGTTTTTTAACAATTGTCTTTACTAATTCTTCATCTTTTCCTTTGATTTTGGAGCGCCGATCTCCTCCTTGCGGTCTCGCTGCGATTTCATTTGTTTCTCGATATCGGCGCAAAAAATCTCGTACAAACGACAAGCTAACTTTAAATCGTTTAGCTAAACCCCTCTGAGTATTTTCTTTGTTTTGCCATGCACTTAATATCTTGTGTCGTAAATCAAGCGAATACGCTGACATATATTGTTTAACTTTAGTGATGCTTTAGATTACTAGACTTGTGGCGCGTTTGATCGGAATTTGCTGTAAGTTATACCAAAGTACTAAATGACGTAGCCATTTTGTGCTTTTAAAACCTTATATAGGGTTTGTTTTTTTTAATTCACAAAAGTGTGACAACACTTTTGTGAATTAGTATTACAAGTATTTCCAAAAAAGAACAGATTTCGTTTTAGTAGGACTTGTCTCTTTAGCAGTAGCGATCGCATTTTTATCTACAAGGCTTTATTCGCGATCGCCCTGCGAGATCCCATATTCTGCAAACCCAAAAAGTGTAATGCGGCGCGGAGCACCGCATTACACTTTTTGGGTTTTGATTCGTCCTAATACAAGTGACTACAGCTATAATGAGCAGCTAGAGTCACTTTGTTAGCTTAGGTATAGATCAAATGACCAGTCTGTTTCTGGAACGTCTTCACAGCAGCGATCGCCCCGTCATAGTATTTGATGGTGCGATGGGTACAAACTTGCAGGTACAAAACCTCACCGCCGAGGACTTTGGTGGTGCGGAGTATGAGGGCTGCAACGAGTATCTGGTGATGACAAAACCTGAAGCAGTTGCCACAGTTCATCGTGATTTTTTGGCGGCGGGAGCCGATGTGATCGAGACTGACACCTTTGGCGGCACATCGATTGTTTTGAATGAATATGATCTTGGGCATATGGCTTATGAACTGAGCAAAAAAGCGACTGAGTTAGCCAAATCCGTAGCTGCCGAATTTTCGACACCCGAAAAACCGCGTTTTGTGGCAGGTTCGATTGGTCCAACGACCAAGTTGCCGACGCTCCTACATATTGACTTCGACACAATGAAGCAGTCATTTATCGAGCAGATCGAAGGGCTGTATGATGGCGGTGCAGATTTATTGCTGGTTGAGACTTGTCAGGATATCTTGCAAATCAAAGTTACATTAAGTGCGATCGAAGAATTTTTTGCGAAGCGCGGAGTCCGTCTGCCTGTAATGGTTTCCGTGACAATGGAAACTACTGGGACAATGCTCGTTGGTTCCGATATCTCCGCAGTAGTGACGATTCTGGAACCTTACAATATTGATGTATTAGGGTTGAACTGTGCGACGGGACCAGATCAGATGACCGAGCATATGCGTTATCTGAGCGCTCATTCTCCCTTTATTGTGTCTTGTGTCCCCAATGCTGGGCTGCCTGAAAACGTTGGTGGACAAGCGTTTTATCGTCTCACTCCTGACGATCTGCGCGATCATCTCAAACATTTTGTTGAAGACTTAGGTATTCAAATCATCGGTGGTTGTTGTGGAACTACGCCTGCTCATATTAAAGCATTGGCTGATGCAGCGAAGACTCTCAAACCTAAACACCGAGAGCCTCTAGTAGTGCCTTCAGCGGCTTCCATTTATAGCTCTCAGCCCTATATTCAAGATAACTCCTTCTTGATTGTCGGTGAGAGACTTAATGCTAGCGGTTCTAAAAAGACTCGCGATTTATTAAATGCTGAAGATTGGGACGGATTAGTAGCGATCGCAAGGTCACAAGTCAAAGAAGGCGCACATATTCTCGATGTGAACGTGGACTATGTAGGACGAGATGGCGTGCGGGATATGCATGAACTGGTTTCGCGCCTAGTAACCAACGTGACTTTACCCCTGATGTTGGACTCAACAGAATGGGAAAAGATGGAAGCGGGACTAAAAGTAGCGGGTGGTAAATGTATTCTTAACTCCACTAACTATGAAGATGGCGAAGAACGATTCTGCAAGGTCGTTAGTCTCGCCAAGAAATATGGAGCTGGCATTGTCATCGGTACAATTGATGAAGATGGAATGGCGCGGACTGCCGACAAGAAGTTTGAGATTGCTGCCCGTGCTTACAAACAAGCAACGGAAGAACTGGGTATGCCAGCCAGTGAGATCTTCTTTGATACGCTTGCTCTGCCCATTTCTACAGGTATTGCCGAAGACCGCAAAAATGCTGCCGAGACCATCGAATCAATTCGCCGCATTAAGGAAGCAATGCCAGAAACCCATGTATTGCTTGGTGTTTCTAATGTTTCCTTCGGCTTAAATCCTGCTTCACGAGTGGTTCTCAACTCGGTGTTTTTGAATGAAGCAATGAAAGTGGGCATGAATTCCTCGATTGTGAATGCAAGTAAAATCGTACCGCTTAATCGAATTGGCGATCGCGAAAAAGAAGTGGCGACACAACTGATCTATGATGAGCGCGAGTTTGACGGCGACATCTGCACTTACGATCCGCTCGGTGAGTTCACAACATTATTTGAAGGAGTATCAAGCAAGCGTATCAAGGTTGATAAAGCTGACACCTCCATCGAAGAGCAACTCAAAAATCATATTATTGATGGCGATCGCATTGGTTTAGATGATGCGCTCACCGAAGCCATGCAAAAATATGATCCACTGGTGATCATCAATCAGTTCTTACTTGATGGGATGAAAGTCGTCGGCGAATTATTTGGCTCTGGTCAAATGCAACTTCCCTTTGTATTGCAATCCGCCGAAACGATGAAGTCGGCGGTTGCCTTCTTAGAGCAGTTCATGGAGAAAGTAGAAGGCTCCAATAAAGGCGTGTTCTTGATTGCCACAGTCAAAGGCGATGTCCATGACATTGGCAAAAATCTAGTTGATATCATTCTCTCTAATAACGGCTACAAAGTCGTGAATATCGGCATCAAACAGCCCGTTGAGAATATCATCAAAGCTTATGAAGAACATCAAGCTGACTGCATCGCCATGAGTGGATTACTCGTCAAGTCCACTGCTTTCATGAAAGATAACCTCCAAGAATTTAACCGCCGAGGCATTACTGTTCCTGTGATTCTCGGTGGCGCGGCGCTGACTCCAAAGTTCGTTTATCAGGACTGTCAGAACAGCTATAACGGGCGTGTCGTATACGGCAAAGATGCCTTTTCCGACCTCAACTTTATGGACAAGTATATGCCCGCGAAGTTGGAAGGTAAATGGGAAGATGCGAAAGGCTTTTTGGATGAAGATCTAGCGATCGCAGATTTGTCGGCTGATGCTATTGACGGCATTTCTAGTGAAGAGGAAAAAGCCAAGAAGGAGGCTCAACTTGCTGAACGATATCTGGACATCGTGCGTTCTGAAGCCGTAGATACTGATACTCCTCGCCCCACACCTCCTTTCTGGGGAACCAAGATTCTCCAAGGTGATGACATTCCCTTTGAGGATTTATTCTGGAATCTGGATATGCAAGCTCTAATTGCAGGGCAATGGCAGTTCCGCAAGCCTCAAGATCAATCTCGCGAGGAATATGATGCATTTTTGCAAGAGACAGTCTATCCAATTTTAGAAACGTGGAAAGAGCGCATTATCAATGAGAAGCTACTAGCTCCGACTTCTGTATATGGCTATTTCCCTGTGCTAGCTGAAGGCAACACAGTCTATTTCTATGACCCGAAAGATATTGATAATATCCACGCAGCCCAGCCAATAAACTCGTTTGTCTTCCCCCGCCAAAAGTCGCTCCGTCGTCTATGCATTGCCGATTTCTTCTCGCCCAAGGAGTCAGGAATTATAGATGTGATGCCATTACAAGCGGTCACGGTTGGACATATTGCGACAGAGTTTGCACAGGGACTATTCAAAGCGAATCAATACACCGATTATCTCTATTTCCACGGTCTAGCCGTGCAGATGGCGGAAGCAGTGGCGGAATGGACACATACTCGTATTCGGAGCGAGTTAGGTTTTGCTGCGGAAGATCCTGATAATATTCGCGATATTCTGGCGCAGCGCTATCATGGCTCTCGCTATAGTTTCGGCTATCCCGCCTGTCCGAATATGCAGGATCAGTTCAAGCTCTTAGATTTGCTTGATGCAAAGCGTGTTGATCTAGTCATGGATGAGAGCGAACAACTCTATCCCGAACAATCAACCACTGCGTTAATTGTGCATCATCCTACTGCTAAATACTTCAGTGCTTAATCAGGATAACAAACCATGCAGATCGAACAAGAACTGACAAGCGAATTTATCGCACGAAGTCAAGATTATCTTCAAGTTATCGAATTAGACCTACTAGAATTAGAGAAAGGAGATTTTGATGTAATTCATGAAATAATGCGTTGTGTTTTGTCTATTCGCGCTCAGGCAGAGCTTTTATCCATCGAAAGTATTACGAATCGCATAATTCAATTACAAAAAAGTTTAAGACAAATTCGAGATCATCACATAAATATGGATCTCGAATTGATTACTTTACTTTTTAAGGCGTTCGACCTTTTTAGTTTGCAAATTGAAAAACTTAATAATACCCACGGCTTAATAGAATCTGAAATCCGTCAATTTGATCTCGAAGCCAATCCAGTTTTTCAAACGCTAGAATCTTATGTTGCGCTGATGATTAATCCCATTCAGCGCTTTTCTGAAATTGAATCAATTTTTCCTCTTAAAAGTGGAGCTGATTTAGCTGCTAGTGATTATGGCAAGAAGGTTGAAGTATTTATCGAAGGTCAGGATATACTGATCCCAAAAGTGATTTTAAGGCGATTGCCAAGGCTTCTAACTCATTTGTTAAACAATGCGATCGCTCATGGGATTGAATCTCCAGAAATCAGAATTGCAAAGGGAAAGCCTGCTTTTGGGAAAATTATTCTCAAAGCTTTTTATAAAGAGAACAATGCTATCATTTCTTTTGCCGACGATGGAGCGGGAATAAATATTGAACGCGTAAAGAACAAAGCTGTTTCTAAAGGATTATTAGATCCAAAAACTGCTTTCTCTCTTTCAGTCAATGAGGTTTTCGAGTTCCTATTTCACCCAGATTTTAGTACAAAAGATGTACGTGATATGAGAGCGGGAACTGGATATGGACTAGACATAGTTCGTACTGAAATCAAAGAAATTGGTGGCGTTATTGATGTGCAATCTAAAATTGACCAAGGAACTACATTTACCATGCGCTATTCTCAAAAAATTTATTGATATTCGATCCTGTCATTAAATTATGTTGAAATCCCTCAAAATTGAAAATTTCCGTTGCTTTTCCCACTTTGAAATGCAACAACTTGGCAGATTAAATCTCATTGTTGGGACAAATAAAATAATAGTGGTAAAACCTCTATATTAGAGGCTATTCAACTATTTCTTGATGCGCCATTTACTTTTGATTTTGAAGTACTAGGAGAAATAATTACTGGTAGAAGTGAATATGTTATGAATGACGAATATTACAGCAAATTCCGATCAAACACGCCACAAGTCTAGTAATCTAAAGCATCACTAAAGTTAAACAAAATATGTCAGCATATTCGCTTGATTTACGGCACAAGATATTAAATGCATGGCAAAATAAA
>NZ_SJEE01000006.1 GCF_006937785.1 Pseudanabaena sp. UWO311 | reverse complement strand
CTGATTTTGATGATCGTCTTATGTTGAATGCGGCTGGCTTATGGAACTTCTATTTGGACGCTTCTTAAAAACAGATGGAAAGAGCAAAATCCCCTCTAAACATTGCTTTTGTTTCCCAACAGGTCTATTGAAGATGGCATGGTGGAGCTTAGCAATGGTTGTATTTGCTGCACGATCAATGACAGCTTGGTTGATGCTGTATATAACGTTTTAGAACGGCAAGAGCAAATTGATTATATGGTGATCGAGACAACTGGCGTTGCCGATCCTCTGCCGATCGCTTTGACCTTTTTGGGAACAGAACTAAAACATCTCACGCGCCTCGATTCCATCCTTACAGTGATCGATGCGGAGACATTTACTGCCGATCATTTTGGTAGTGAAGCAGCACTTAGTCAGGTGCAATACGGCGATATTGTACTGCTAAACAAAACGGATTTAGTCCCAGAAGCACAAGTTGATCTATTGGAGGCATACCTTCATCAGACTAAATCTAAGGCGAGAATTTTGCGATCGCAACATGGTGAAGTTCCCTTGCCTCTAATCCTAGATGTGGATCTAGCCCCAACTAGTGTTTATCAACAAGTAGAGAGTGAGGATGAGATTCATAAACATGGGCATCACGAACACCATGAACATGAGCATCACGAACATGAACATCATCATCACCACTCTGACCATTTAGCCAATGATGGATTTATCTCTGTCTCATTTCAAAGCGATCGCCAATTTGATCTAGACAAATTCACCTATTTCCTTGATAAGGTAATGCCCGTTGATGTATTTAGAGCTAAAGGGGTTCTTAGGTTTTCCGCTCAAGATATGCGTTTTATTTTCCAATTGAGTGGAAAGCGCTACGAGCTAAACTATGACCATCGCAAGAAGCCTATTGACAATCAATTAGTTCTCATTGGTCGAAACCTTGATGCACAGTTGCTTCAACAACAATTGCAAGAATGCTTGGTATAGAAATGTAAGGTAAAACTCAAAGTGGCGGCGCTTCGCGCCGCCACTTTGAGTTTGGGTTTTGATTTGTCCTAGCTTTATATTGCATTGCTATATAATTTTATCTGAATAATGTAATAGCTAAAAAATGCCTGACAATTGGATTGAGACGCTTAAATATGATGCTCAAGGATTGATTCCTGCGATCGCGCAAGATCACCAAGATGGCACAATTTTGATGATGGCATGGATGAATCGTCATGCTCTGGAATTAACTGTTGCGACTGGTGAAGTCCATTATTGGAGCCGATCGCGTCAAGAGCTATGGCATAAGGGTGCAACTTCGGGGCATATCCAAAAGTTAAAAAAACTCTATTACGATTGCGATCGCGATGTTATTTTGGTCAAGATTGAGCAGGTTGGCGATATTGCTTGTCACACTGGCGCGAGAAGTTGTTTTTTTACAGAAGTTCTGATCGAGATTTGAGAACTTTTTTTAATTACGAGATTTTTTAATTACGAATTACGAATTACGAATTGTTAAATTCATAATTCGTAATTTTTAATTTCCCTTTGTACTTTTTTGAATGCTACCTATAATGCGACATAGTTCTTCTACATCGGGGTATATACTTTCAAATTCTTTTGGCGTCAGGTAGTCGGTATCTTTTAATAATCTTAACCAGTAGCTTGTTTCACGGGCTTCATTATACGCTATGGAAAGTTTAGAGATAAAGTCAGCTTTTGATTGTCCGCCGATCTCTTCTTCAACATTCGCGCCGATGCTTGTTCCCGATCGCAATATTTGTTTGGACAGCACATATTCTTTTTTCGTGTTTATTAGATGTTGATATAGTTTGACGATCCGCACTGCGAAGGCGTAACTTTTTGTTTGGACTACATTTTCAAGTTTCATTTATGAGTGAAATTACAAATTGCGCATTATAAATCAAGAAATTTTAACTCGTAATTCGTAATTCGTAATTCGTAATTAAAAAATCTCGTAATTCGTAATTGATAATTCGTAATTAAAAAAATCGTAATTAAATAATTCTCATATGATTTTTGCCTCAGCATTATTTTTGTTTTTATTCTTACCGCTCACCTTAGTAGGATATTTCCTGATTAGCCCAAAACTTCTCTATCTACGGAATATTTTTCTGCTGATCATGAGCTTGATCTTTTATGCATGGGGAGAACCAGTTTATGTTTTCCTGATGATTTTTTCTGTTTTGCTGAACTATATGGCAGGGCTGATGTTACATCTGCATCGTCAAAAACTGCTTAACTTCATTAAAGAAAAGGAAATACTTTTAATATCTGTTATCAGTAATTTAGGATTGTTGTTCTATTTTAAATACGCTAATTTTTTCGTCAATAACCTCAACGTAGTTCTGCAAAATCTTTCAATCCCACCGATCGCATATTCCCAAGTCCCATTACCAATCGGAATATCCTTTTTTACTTTTCAAGCAATGTCTTACGTGATCGATGTCTATCGTAAAGAAACCGATGTGCAGTTAAATCCCATTAATTGTGGGCTATACGTTAGCCTATTTCCGCAACTCATTGCAGGCCCAATTGTTCGTTATCATGATGTCGCTAAGCAAATTGTGTCACGGACAGTCACCAGACCACAGTTTTCTGCGGGAATTCAGAGATTTATTTTTGGATTAGCCAAAAAAACGATGCTAGCAAATCCATTAGGAGAAGTCGCCGACAAAATCTTTGCCGTACCTGTGCATGAAGTCACCACAGGCATGGCTTGGTTGGGAATTGCTTGCTACACATTACAGGTCTATTTTGATTTCTCAGGATATTCCGACATGGCGATCGGATTAGGACGGCTTTTTGGATTTGAATTTCTAGAGAATTTTAATTATCCATACATTGCCCAATCTATGCGTGACTTTTGGCGAAGATGGCATATTTCTCTATCGACTTGGTTTCGCGACTACCTATATATTCCTATGGGTGGCAATCGTGGCTCTTCACTGCGTACTTATCTCAATTTATGGATCGTATTTCTACTATGTGGGCTATGGCATGGCGCAAGTTGGAACTTTGTAATTTGGGGAGCCTTACATGGAGCTTATTTGGTAATTGAAAGATTGGGCTGGCACAAATATCTCGATCGCTTATGGATACCATTACGACATCTATATACATTATTGCTAGTGATGATTGCATGGGTGTTTTTTCGATCAGAATCCCTGAATCATGCGATCCAATATTTAGGAAGTATGATTGGTATTACCGATGCCGATGGAGTCAAATATTTTACACTTCTCTATTTTGATCTAAAAACCCTAATCAACTTAATTATGGGCTGTATATTAGCAACACCAATAGCAAGTTGGATAGGAATACAATTACAAAAGAGAATTATTACTCCCCAATTCAGCCTTCTTCAAGCAATTTTATATGGTGGATATTATTCACTTTTAGTTAGCCTATTTCTGATTTCCGCCGTCAGTTTAGCCGCAGGAACATATAATCCATTTATCTATTACCGCTTTTAAATCTCTCGCCAGTTTGCTCTATGCACACCGAAAATCATAAAAACAAAGCATCTCGGATATTTGACAATCTATTGATTGTGACTTTTGTAATCGGGCTGTTTTTACCTTTAGTTTTAACTCATAATCGCAAAGAATCAGCGACAGAAAAGCGCAAACTTGCTGAGTTTCCTCAACTGAAGTGGGAGCATCAAACTATGCTCAAATTCCCGTCACAGTTTGAATCGTTCTTTAATGATCATTTCGGATTACGCGATCAGTTAACTCAGGTTTATTCTTTATACAGCATCATATTAAAGAATTCCTCAAATCCTAAAGTGTTGATTGGGTTAGATGATTGGTTGTTTTATGTTAATCCTTCGGAAGGTAATAGTCTTGAGGATTATCGAAGAAATGATCCCTTCACTCCAGAAGAACTCAGAAGCTGGAAAATCGGATTAGAAGCAAAGCATAAGTGGCTGAAGCAACGGGGAATCTCCTATCTCTTTGTAGTTGTGCCTGACAAATACTCTATTTATCCAGAGTATATGCCTGAGCATATTCGTCAAGTTGGGAAACAAACCCGCCTAGATCAACTAATAGAATATATGAAAGATTCGGAGGTTACAGTCCTAGATTTAAGACCTGCATTGCTGGCAGCAAAGCAACAGGGACAATTATTTTATAAAACTGATACTCATTGGAACGATTTTGGCGCTGCGATCGCCCAACATGAAATCATCCGCACCATCCAGAAAGTTTATCCAAATCTGATTCCAAATCTTAGTCCAATTAACTACTCTTGGCAAGATTTTGGATTGATAGAATACAAGTCAGGGGATATTGCGAATATGTTAAATATTTCTTACTTCCTCAAAGAGATGGTTCCTGAACTACGTAAACCATTACCCAGATGCGACAAACAAATTGTAGATAAGCACCCTGAAGATCAAATGAAGGCGACCTTTTTTACAGATTGTCGAATTGATGCACCAAGAGCCTTGATTTTTAGAGATTCATTTTTTATTGCCTTACAGCCCTATATTTCTCAATATTTTGCTAAGACTGTTTATGTTTGGGAATGGCCAGATATTAAATTATTAGAGAAATATCTGCAATACAATCATCCTGACATTGTGATTGAAGCCCGTGTAGAAAGGCATTTAAAATTCATAAAATAATGGCGCTAAGCGTCATTATTTTATGAATCGCATCTATCCAAGCTCACACAACACCAAAACCGCAGTGAGATTGTCATGACCATTGACGATATTTCCTAACTCAATGAGTCTATCTAACCCAGTTTGCAGATCGACTTCCTTGTTTAAAATTGGTAATAAATGCGATCGCCAATTATCGTCGATCGCATCGTTGTCACACAGACCGTCAGAACACAGCAGAAATAAAGTTGGTTCAGTCAGAGTAAAAAACTCAATTGAAGGCTCAAGGCGATCGCTAGGATTAGGCCCAAGAGCTTGGGTAAGTTGATGAGCATCTGGTCTAGACTGCGCTATTTCAGGCTCAATACCAAGATCTATTAATTGGTTGAGAACCTCATGATCGCGTGTTATTTGTTCTAATTTTGGTTCTGCCTCTAGTTTTGATTCTGATTCGAGATTAGGGATATTAGTAACTTTATAGATACGGCTGTCACCTACATGGGCAATTACAACTTCTAGATCATGAATACCCAGAACGACTAGAGTTGTTCCCATTCTGCCCAGAGACTTTCGTTTTTCATTTTCGTTCTTGGTGAAAATTGCTTGATTTGCCTTGCAAATAATCTCATTAAGCTTCTTTTCCCCTGGTAAAGTGTCGATCCAAAATGGACGAAACTGGTCGGTAATAGAATTAACCGCGATCGCACTCGCAACTTCGCCACCGTCATGCCCACCCATCCCATCACACAATACAAACAAACCGCGATAACTGCGATCGCTTATTTGACTTTTGCCATTAATACTGCGCGTTTGAAAAATCGCAACAAAATCATCCTCATTGCGATCGCGTTGTATTCCCACATCTGTCTTGCCAGCATAGCTTATGTCCTTTAGCTGCACAGGAGAAGATACAATCATCGATGTTTCTGAATTAATATCTGCAAAGTCTTCTAAATTGAATTCTGGTGGCAATTCCTCCAGATCTTCTGAGTCATCCCATGATTTCTCTTCTATGTCGCTCACTAATTGAGAAGAAGCCAAATCATGTACCTGAGTTTTGATTGTTTCTAATACAGACTCTAAATTTAATGGTCTTGTTGGTACTGAAGAAGGTTGTAGAGCTTCTTCTCCAAGAATATTTAGAGGGGTATTTATAGCAATTTTAGTACCGCAAAATTGACAAAATTGGTGGCTATCAGGATTTGCAGCTTTACAACTAGGACAGATGCTCATAATTATTATTGCGTTGGCACAATGCTATAAATTTAGGCTAATAATAGAGAAGAAGACTTTAAGGTACTCGCACCATGACTGATTCTACCAGACTCAATCCCGCTGAAGAGATCGTCCTTGGACGAGACTTTATGACACTTTCTCAGCATGTTCTTTCAACGTTTGGGACGTTTTCGGCTGAGGCATACGATCTGAGCGCATTTATGGGACGGATTGGTTTGGCGGGCAAAACGATCGCTCGCCATCTGAGCCGTGCAGGTTTAGTCGAAAATGTGCTTGGGGTCACTGGCGAAGTCAATGTCCAAGGCGAAGCGGTCAAAAATATGGATCGCTATGCCAATCGTGTTTTTCTTCGCGCCTTTGAGCAGAGTGGCTTAGTTTGTCGGCTTGCCTCTGAAGAAATGGAATTACCCTACTATATTCCTGAAAATTGCCCCATTGGTCGCTATACATTGCTTTATGATCCTATAGATGGCTCTAGCAATATTGACGTAAATTTAGCGATCGGTTCGATTTTCTCAATCCGTCAACAGGAAGGGAATGATGAGTCAGGAGAAGCTCTAGATTTATTGCAGTCAGGGCGCAAACAAATCGGTGCAGGTTATATTCTCTATGGCACAAGCACAATGCTGGTTTATTCTCTAGGTAATGGAGTTCATGCCTTTACTCTTGATCCTAGTATTGGTGAATTTATTCTTTCTCAAGAGAATATCCGTATTCCTACAAAAGGTTCTATCTATAGTGTTAATGAAGGTAACTTCTGGCAATGGGAAGAACCAATGCGTGAATATGTAAGGCATATGCATCGACAAGAAGGGAATACAGCACGTTATTCAGGAGCTTTAGTAGCTGACATTCATCGTATTCTCTTTCAAGGTGGTGTATTTCTCTATCCAGGCACAGTTGGTCATGCTGATGGGAAATTGCGATTACTTTACGAGTCTGCTCCTTTAGCCTTTCTAATTGAACAAGCAGGGGGTCGCGCAACTACTGGTACTCAAGAGATTCTCGATGTCGTTCCCAAAAAGCTGCATAGTCGCACACCATTAATTATTGGTAGTTCTGAAAATGTAAAAGTAGTTGAGTCTTTTCTACACGCATAAAAAGATGAGAGGCAGCGCAAAGCGCCGCCTCTCATCTTTTTATGCGGAAATTCCTGCTGACTTGATCGCATAGCGATCGCTTGACTTACCGATCGCAAATCTAAACGACTCATGTATAGTTTTGTTGGACTGCGTAGCAAAAATAACCAGCCCGACAATGCAAAGCCCTGTAGCGATCGCAAAGATATTGGTGATGCCCACAAAGCTAATCATCTTGCCCATAATTGGCCCAGCAAAAGCGATCCCCAGATCAAAGCCGATCCATGTCATCCCAAATACATAGCCTCGCTCTTGTGGAATCGTGCGATCGGCAAGCAACGCCACAATTGCAGGAATCACAATCCCTGAACCAATTCCTTCAGCAACTCCCGACAATAAGAACTCATAGTCATGACTGGCCAAATAGATAATTGCCATCGATAATCCGTAAAAGAATATCCCAATTGAAATGAATATACCTCGCCCCCACTCATCACTGAGTCTTCCAACAGGGAAGCGAATGATAAATCCAGACAATGCAGCTGCCATATAGAATAAACCTGCATTCAGAGCAATATGCTTCTGTTGCATCAAAATTGGCATAAAAGCACTTAGTGTCCCAAAGGATAAGCCAACCAGCAACAGAACTGTAGAAGGAATTCTGACTCTAGGATTAAGGAAAGTCTGCCAAAACTTTGGCTTTACTATAGTGGCTGAGGCGATTTGGCGATCGCGTTCACCACCTTCGTCTTCAATTTGAGTTGTTAACAATAATCCTGCAAAGGCAAGCAATGAAGCAGTGATAAATAGAGGTTGATATCCCCAAGCCTCTTGCATCAAGCCCCCGATCGCAGGACCAAAAGCTAAACCTAAAGGATTTACTAAGCTCATATAGCCAATTATTTCGCCGCGTTGCTCAATTGGCGCAAGGTCTGAGATTAGAGCACTATAGCTCACCGCAAACGCCGCGATACTAATGCCGTGAATGGCGCGAAATAGTATTAATAAAGGTATAGATGGTAATATGGCATAGCATAAAGGAACTATAGCCGCTACGATCAGGCCAATTCTCATGGTGTAGCGTCTACCTTTGCGATCAGAAAGCTTGCCAAGATAGGAACGGCACACGAGCAAGCCAATCGCAAAAGATCCCATGATGATGCCGATTTGATCAAAAGACTGTGTCAAGCTGCGGATATAGAGAGGTAAAGTCGGCAACTGTGATGCCATGCTCGACCAGAAAAATAGACCAGCCCAAAAAATCGCAGCCAGATTTTTGCGAAGGCGAGTATCAAGGTTTGAGAAGGTAGTTAAGGACTGCATGACTCCAATATGACCAATGAATGACCAATAAAATATTGAACCCAAGCCTCTTGAGAGAATTCTTTATTCAAGAACCTTCTACAAATGGCTTGGGCTGCGATTACTTATTTAAGATTGTCTCTTAAGTTACAGATTAAAGATATCAATCAATTGGGTGAATCCTTCTCATCTATTTAGAAAAAACTTTACTAAATAAAGTTTTTTCTAAATAGATCGTATTTAAAGTTTAGCTTTGAGAAACTTTAAATGGAATTGATAAATTAATACTTAACAGGTGCGGGAATAGGAGCGCGATCGCGTCCAGAGGAAGAACGGCGCGAATCATACCCACCGCCATCACGCCCACCGCCATCACGACCACCGCCATCACGACCACCGCCATCACGACCACCAGAGCGAGAACCATTTCCGCCTTGACCACGCTTAATTGGTCTACCACTGTAGGAACCGCCGCCGCCATCACGATCGCGACCACGACCACCCTCAGGGCTATGAGGCTGCTTAGCCAACACTTGTAATGCAGCTTGTTCAGCTTTATCAGATTGCAGTTGGGTATAGGCAAGTTGCAAAGCAGCAGCAGCGATCGCTTGAGGATCGTAATCCTCAACCAATTGCGATACCAAAGGTAAGAAAGAAGCCAAACGCTCGCCTGTCAATGCTTCTAAGATTTGTTCTGTGAAGCGACCAATGCGACGTTCTTGGATTTGAGCGACATTAGGCAATGGCTGAGGAGGAAGAGGCATACCAACTTGCTGCTCTAATTGACGCAACTTGTAGCGCTCTTTTCCAGAAATCAAGGTGATTGCAATACCTTTCTTGCCAGCCCGACCAGTCCGACCGATACGGTGAACATAACGCTCAGGATCATCAGGAATATCGAGGTTAAATACGTGGGTCAAACCATCAATATCTAAACCACGGGCAGCAATATCTGTTGCAACAACCCAACGAACTTGTTGATTGCGGAAGCGGCGCAGGAGAGCTTCACGTTGAGACTGTGAAAGGTTCCCATGATACTCATCGACGCTATGACCAGAAGATTGTAGAACTTCAGTCAGACGACTTGCTGAATCCTTGGTACGCACGAATATAAGTGCTGATGCTGGCGCTTCATATTCCAGAATAGGCAACAGAGCCTCTTCCTTAGTGAGGTGATATGGAACTAGATAAATCTGTTGGTCAATGCGAGTAGGAGTAGAATCTTGACTCTCAACCTTAACAGTAACAGGTGATTTTAAGAAATTCTTGACCAAGCGCTTGACCGCAGGTGGCATGGTAGCTGAGAAGAAAGTACTCTGCTTAGTAGAAGGAGTCGTTACCAAAATTCTCTCTACATCTTGAATGAAGCCCATATTGAGCATTTCATCAGCTTCATCAAGAACAAACCAAGAAAGGTTTTCTAGTTTGAGTTTGCCACGCTCCATTAAATCGATTACTCGACCAGGAGTACCGACAACCACATGAACGCCACGCTCCAATTGAATCATTTGGCGACTGATGTCAGATCCACCATATACAGTCAGGATTTTTGCGCCTGGTTTGGTGTTAAAACTACGAAGCGCCTGACCAACTTGAATAGCCAATTCGCGAGTTGGAGTCAAAATTAGTGCTTGGAGTGAATCACTATTGAGATCTAAACGCTCCAAAATTGGCAGCGCGAAAGCTGCGGTTTTACCAGTACCAGTCTGCGCCTGACCTAGTACGTCTGCTCCTGCGAGCAGTTGGGGGATTGCCTGCTCTTGAATAGCAGTGGGCTCTGTAAAGCCAATGGATTCGAGCTTAGCAACTCGTGCTTCAGAAATACCGAGAGAAAGAAAAGATGAGGGCATGGATGATCCTAAGATTTGCAGCAAATTTGTTCTAAGAACAGTTCGCCTATTCTGCCAATCGCACGGGATAAACAATCACTAACAAAGCCGAAGGACATCTCTGCCCTAAATTTTAAGCGGTTTAAAAAGAGTTTTTCTATGAAAACCTCAGCTTCCAAAGATTAGATTGCTTTGGATAGTCATGCAATGGGAGAAATCAGCAAAATGAAGTTAATTATTCCTAGTATAAACCTTTGTTAAAGATTGTAAACAATCTTTTCGCGGATTTATGTCTATGGTATGGGTGTAAAAAAGTTGATAGTCTACTCTGAGATAGCTTTCCAAGATAAATTAGTCGTCGCCTAAAAGATTTTGTCTGGATGTATCTAACTTGATCCAGAGTTCCTTGATCTGTTGATAAGCTTCATTTGAAGAAATCTTACCTCCAGTTTCTAAGGCACAGATGATCGAAATACGATTAGTAAACTCTTGCAGGTTAGCATTAAAAGCTAAATTTTGTGGCGAAAATTCGCCTCTAAAATTAGAGATGGGGTTTAAGAACCTATCTTTATCAGGATTGGACATCTAGATATAACTCACAGATATAAGTTGGACAGGTTGAGAAGACCTCAAAGATCGCAGACGTAAAAAACTGTAGGGAAAAGCGATTATTCTGCAACCTGCCCGATTATTTCTGATTGCCAGCAAAAAATACAGTAAGACTGCAAGCACAAAGTAACTAATCCGAATTAATTACTATCCGAGCTAAATTGTAGCAAAGGTGAGCAAAACCGCCTGTGCTACGAGATACCTAAATACTCTTAGTTACTAAGTGACTACCGCTCGGAAAATGCTCATTTATACACTAGTTGAATAGTGCTAATTGGTGGCAATAACTTTTTTGAGAGCTCCAGCAAGATTAGATTTGCGACGAGCACCAGTATTACTATGGAGTACGCCACGCTTGACAGCACGATCAATTTTGCTATAAGCCAAAGACTGCTTAGCATTAACTGCCTCTAGGGCTTCAGGCGAAGGATTAGCCTTATAAGCATCTACTGCTTCTAAATAGCTTTTCATTAGAGTCTTGACGGCTGACTTATATGATTTATTATGCAGACGGTTGCGCTCAGCGATCTGAATGCGCTTTTTGGCGGACTTGATGTTTGCCACAGTTTATTCCTTTTAGCGAAATGACATGGTTTAAAGCATTTATCATCGTAACATTTTGATCGGATTTTGCAACCGTAAAACCAATTTACTTTTTAATTAGCTTTTTGAGTGCTTCTTTGATTTGGCTATCTATTTTGACTAATCACATCCACAAACGCCCATGACATACCTAAATTTTGTTTCTTTCTTTGGCATTTTTGGCTTATGCTTCGTGGCTTGGATCTTCTCCGAAGATCGCCGAGTCATCCCTTGGCGGGTCATTGTCTGGGGTATTGGCTTACAGTTAGTACTTGGCTATTTAGTATTTCAGCAACCCCAAACCAGAGAGGGCTTACGATGGTTTAGTGAGTTATTAGATGGGCTCTTTGCCTCAGCGGATACGGGCGCTAGATTTGTGTTTGGGCGTTTGCTTGTACCACCAACAGGGCAAGAGCCTTATGTGTTGTTGCCACTCAGACCTGATGGTACTTGCCCTCCAGGACAGGTTTTATTGGATGATTTAACGAGTGTAGGGAATGCCGCTGCTAATTACTGCACAACCAATCGTTTGGCTTATGTATTTGCATTTCGGGCTTTGCCTGCCGTGGTTTTCTTCTCAGGATTTATGGCTTTACTAGAAAATCTTGGCATTATCCAGAGAGTTGTGGATGTGTTTGCCAAATTATTTTTCTGGACAATGCGGTTGAGTGGTGCTGAGGCTCTGAGCGGTGCGGCGAATATTTTTGTGGGTATTGAAGCTGCGATCGTCGTTAAGCCTTATTTGCCTAAAATGACTCGCAGTGAGTTATGCGCAATTTTGGCTTGTTGCTTTGGGACGGCGGCTTCTTCGACCTTGGCGATTTATGTTAGTTTTTTGCGCCCCGTTTTTCCAAATATTTTGGGGCATTTGGTGTCTGCGTCAATCATTGCGATCCCAGCTTGTTTTGTTCTGTCCAAGATTCTTGTGCCTGAGACAGGTGTACCACTTACTATGGGTGGGATTCCTAAAGAAGACAAGTCTCAGAAATCTGACGAGGATGGTGAACTCGAAAATGCGGGTGGTGAGACAATGAAGCGGATGAGTCCCATGGATGCCACGATTATTGGCGCTTTGGATGGGCTGAAAATGGCTGCTTCGATCGCTGCAATTTTGATCTTGATTGTGGGTTTAGTCGATCTCGTTAATCAAATTTTTGCTTGGCTGGCAACCATCAGCGACATTTTCAAGGTGGTTAACCTACCGAATATTCAAGGAGCTTTATTTTATCCATTGACTCTGTTGACAGGAGTTTCACTAGATGACTCTTGGACTGCTTCGGTAATCATTGGAAGACGTTTGCTAGAGACAGCGATCCCGCCTTATCAAGCTTTGGCTCAGGCGGCAAAGGATGGATTAATTAGCGATCGCACGGTTATCATCGTCAGCTACGCTTTATCTGGTTTTGCCCATTTAGCTTCTGTTGGGATCTTTGTTGGTGGGACGATCTCTTTGATCCCGTCCCGTCGTCGGGATATTTCTGATTTAGGCTGGAAAGCTCTGTTTGTTGGGACTTTGGCAACATTGATGATCTCTTGTATTGCGGGAGTATTTGATGATGGCAGTCCTAGTATTTTGGGAGAAAAGAAAAAAGCTCAACCAGTCCAAGTTAAGCCATCGGCTACAAACTCACCTAGTGCTTCACCCAACGTTTCACCTAGCGCTTCACCCACCGTTTCGCCCAGTGCTTCTCCCACTACTTCACCTAGTGGTTCGCCTAAAGCCTCACCCTCTTTGCCCAACTCACGTTAAAACACTAGTTACAGCACTTTACGCTTTCTCAAAACCCAAGAAATTTTTTGAAAGTGTTGCTAAGCAACACTTTCAAAAAATTTCTTGTACTACATGAAACCTAAACAGGCTGTATATGAAGTTTTAAAATGGCAAAAAATTGCTTTTGGTATTAGTTTAAACTCAAGGTAAAACAATAAAAGCCCTGCTATGCAGGGCTTTTATTGTTGAAATCAAGACTTTATACAAGAGCGCTTACTATTGTTTATTTGTCTTTAAATTGCTGTAATTCAGACTTTAGTTGAGCAATTTCAGCCCGAAGATTATCAATAGTTTCTTGGAGATCATCTGGAGAAATATCTGCATCTTCGGTTGTTACAGTTCCCTTTTGCTGTTCAGCTTTTTCTAGAATTGATTCGACAAAAGTCCGAATTTGTTCGCGTTGTTCAGCATCAAATTTACCTAAAGCGCTTAGGGCATCAGTTACTGTTTCTTCAATGCGATCGATTACAGCCTCAGCAGTGGCTCTACCAATAAAGAAAGCGTCTAATGGTGATTTACTCATGATTTAAATTATTGGGTTTACTTGGTTGGTTACCACTCGTCAATCGAATGTTTCTTGAGAGCTGTTTTTAGTCTGCTACTTCAAATATAGCAACAAAGTCTAAAAGTAGAGGATGTACAAAGCACACACTCAAAGCTCTAGGCTTTAAAAAGGAGCTTTAATTTTTGGCTCTTTATAATCTAACTCTTTCAACTTCTTAAGGATGCGACTAAAGTAATCCTGCATATAGGATTCTAGAGTAGTCATATCTTCTTCTTCCAAACCAAAGATTTTGTAAGTCTCCTTCATATCTGCATCAAGGGGAATACCACTAGCAAGGACTTCGGCGTAGGTCATGCGCTCGGCAAAGCTCCAGCCAAATTCAAAGCCAAGAGCAATTTTACGGGCAAATCGTAGCAATCCGATGGGCATATTTGCGGTTTTTCTAGTGCGTCCCGACATTCTTTCGCAAAGCTTGATGATTTCGCTAGGCTGCCATGCCTTAAGCCCTGCGATCGCAAAAGATTGGCGCTCAGTTTCTTTGACAGTTAGGGCGCGAACGGCAAACTTTGCGATATCTTGAGTATTCATATAAGCGATCGGTGAAGACTCGCCACCAATCCAAATTGTCTGATTTTCAAGGATGGGGATCGCATATTCGCCAATCAAGTTTTGGAAAAATCCACAGGGCTTGAGAATTGTGTAGTTGAGATCCGTAGATGCAAGAAATTTTTCGGTGCAATTCTTGATATCCATCAGCGGGACATTTGGATATTTTTCGGCATTGAGAATGGAGAAAAAGACGAAACGTTCAACTTTCGCGCGTTCGGCAGCTTGGATCAATGAAACTTTACCAAGCCAATCGACATCTTTAATTCGCATTGATCCTGTAGCACGAGTTGTAGCTGCGTCAATAACTTCGGTGACTCCTTCAAGCGCATCATCTATACTCTGAACATTGTTCAGGTTTCCTGCTACTAGATCTGCACCCCATTCTCTGAGGAAGTTTGCTTTTTTAGGATAACGAACAAAACATTTAACTTTTAGCCCCCGATCCAGTGCGTGACGGGTGATTTGACGACCTAATGTACCTGTCGCACCGACGATCAGTAAGCTCATAAAATTTTTTTATTAAATTGACTTTGTAAACATATATAAATCTAACAGATATTTGGCGACATCTTTTGGTAAGCGATATTAGCAATCGCGATATCTATCTACAGGCAGTAACCTAACCCTCAAAAGAGGTAGGAAGCGCCCATTACTCTCTATCTTTTTTTGTTTATCAATGGAGATCTCGATATTGCTTAGGAATGAAAATTAATTAACTTGTGCAATTAAAACCAAAATTTGTTGGGGCGGGCTTCGCCCGCCCCAACAAATTTTGGTTTTAATTAATTTTCATTCCTTATGTAACTGAATATTACAAAAATGCTGGCTAGCAAGAAGAATTATTGAGAACTATCAACGTATTTGAGTGGCTAATGTAGGCTAGCAATCATTAAGCATCAAAAATTTTTATCTCAATAGTCGGTATTTTAAAAAATGTACAATAAATCTACTAAAGATCCTGTAGTTGCAGCAGTTACAGCAGGTTTGGGTGCAGGAGCAGTTGCTTGTTTTAGTGTTAGTCAAGGTCAAAATATTTTTGTAGCGATCGGGGTGACAGCTTTTGCTACCACAGTTGCTTTAATTGTTGATCGCTTGTTTTTTAACTAAGACCAATAATTCATAAATAAAATATATAGAGGTGTGCAAAGTACGCCTCTATTATTTTGAAGTAGTGAATTTATATCTATAGGGATCGGTAGAAAATTGAGCACTGAACTTAAAAAATTCTTAGTGTGGGGCAGCTATTGCGAAAATGTACTAGAAAAACGTGCACCTTTTCGCCAAGTCCATCTTGATAACATCAAAGCCATGTACGAATCTGGCAGATTACTAACAATTGGACCAACTCAAGATTTGACCAAAGTATTTGCAGTTTATGTTGCAATCGATATAGCGGCGGCGCGGCAGTTGGTTGAAGCCGATATTTATTGGCAGAATGGCATTTGGACTGATTACGAAATCCATGAATGGACTCAGGTTTACTAAAGAGTAAAAGGCGAAGCTTCGCGTCACCTTTTACTCTTTAGAACTTATAGTAATTTCTGACCTAAAAAGAATAAAAGCGTTGCGAAGCAACGCTTTTATTCTTTTTAGGTTGGAGTTTGAGCGCAAAGCGCTGGTAAAGGTCACTTAACGACCTTTTATTGTTTATGATCAGGATCATCGTCCATAGGACTAGCAGTAAAATGCTTGAAGAGAATTCTGCTTGTCCCAGCGATCGGCGGAGCGATGATTGCGCCAACTACTCCAAAAAGCTCTGCCCCAACAATAATTGAGAGCAAAAGCTCAAAGGCATCAAGATTTAGGTAAGGTGCAACTAGCCAAGGCTGAAGGATAAAAGCTTCGATCTGCTGAAGTGCAAAGCAAATAAATATGGCGATCGCACCTTTGTTAAAATCAACGCCCCATGCCGCGATAAAAATTGCGACTAAAGCCATCAGTCCCCCAATATAAGGAATTAAATTGGCGATCGCCACCAATAGCCCCAAGGCTCCTGAGTAGGGAATTCCAAAGAGAGAAAGTGTCAAATAGGTGCAAAAGCCAAGCAAACTAGAAGTGCCAACCCTCCCCACCACATAGGCTCCGAGACATCGGGTAATCGGCGGAATCAGAATTTCTACCTGTTGGCGAATCTCACTAGAAAAAGGACGTAAACACCTACGCACCAAACTATCAGAATGGATCACCATATATGCAGCAATCAACAGGCTCAAAATGCCAACCCCGATCGCATTCACAATTTGCAAAGTAAATACAAAAGTCTGCCCAACGATATCTTTGCCAAAATTTTGGGCTTGATCTAATAATGGCTGAGTTTGCAAAATGCGACTGAGTTGGTCTGGACTAAAATTAAACATCCCCCCTTGTGGTAATTGAATTTGCTCTAACAAATTTGGCAGTTTAATAAAAAATTGCCCAAGTTCCAGAATGATCTGGGGAGCTGGAGTGATCGCTAAAATGATCACGATCAATAAAAACAAGTAAAGCATCACCACAGCCCACACCCGATTTAAGCCAATTTTCCAGCTCTTAAACCTAATGCGAAAACTTGTGAGTTGCTCAACAATTGGTGTGATCGCTCCAGCTAAAAAAATACTAGTCAGCAATAATTGCAAAGTCTGTCTCAACCTAAAGGCAAGATAAATTGCCACAGCAATGATCACAATGCGCTTTAGATATTTACTAAGAAAACTTTTGCCATTTAACACAGTTATTATTTATCTCTGACTGGCAGTTTACTAAAGAGAGGGCAGAGCTTCTTGCCACCGCTACTTATAATTACCATAGCTAGCCACTCAATTACTAAAAAATTCACATGAACTATGGGTATGAAGCGATCGCGATCGGGCGACGTATTTTATTAGAGCTATTTCGCACATATCGGACTTTGTTATTGTGGGTGATCTTTCCGATCTCAATGCTGTTACTGAATGGCTTTGTCTTAGCAGAAGGCTCAAAAATTACGACTGTTGAATCCTTTAAACTATCTGCCCCTGCGACACTAATTGGTTCAGCTTTATTTTTTAGTTGTCTTGGTGGCACAATGTCCACGATTGTCTCAGAGCGAGAAAGCCTTACCATTAAGCGTTTATTAATTTCGCCTATTAATGGAATTTCATACTTTCTTGGTATTTTCTTTGCCTATGCAGCGATCGGCATAGGACAGACCTTAATCATTTATACAGTTGCTGCGTTTTGGGAAGTACGCTTTAGTGGTTCGATCGCTTTAGGGATTTTTGTGATTTTGGCAAGTATTGGATCATATGTGGGCATTGGATTTGTGCTAGCGACAAAATTTGCTCGTAAGGTCGAAGATGTCAATTCTTTGGTTGCAGGGGTGGGCGTGCCACTATTAATTTTAGGTGGGGCATTCTTCCCAACCACATTCTTATCAAAAGATTTACTTTTAATTACTCAGTTTAATCCTGTCTATCACATGAGCGAGGCATTTACAGCCCTCTCAACTGATAGCAAAACCCTGTCAAACCCAGATATGGTGATCCATCTTCGATTTTTAGTTGGCTTTTTTGTCGTGGCGATCGCCGCAGGCTGGCTTGCCTATAAACGCATGTTACAAACTGAAAGTCATTTATAAAAAAGCCAAAAGCAGAAAAAGATTGGAGCACTTTTTCTGCTTTTTAGCATTAAGTTGCTATATTAGGCACTTCTATAAATTAATCAGGCTATATAGATAGCCGTCAGTAGTCATGTTGAGACAACTTCAAACCCCCAAAGAGATTTGCGCCGCAAGGCGCAAATCTCTTTGGGGGGGTCACTTCTTGAAAGTTTAAACACAATTTCGAGAAGTGACATTAAACTTGGCGGCAGCTATAAATCCTTTAAAAACACTTTATGCGTGAACTATATACAGCGATTGAGCCATATAGACAGGGACTACTCAAGGTCTCCAATTTACATACCATTTATTTTGAAGAGTCGGGAAATCCTCAAGGTAAACCCGTAGTGATTTTGCACGGAGGCCCAGGGGGAGGGAGCCAACCAATTTATCGACAATATTTTAATCCTAATTTGTGGCGGATTGTCCAGTTTGATCAGAGAGGTTGTGGCAAAAGTACACCTCATGCTGAACTCTCCGAGAACACCACATGGCATTTAGTCGAAGATATTGAGACTTTGCGTAAACATCTTAATATCAATGACTGGGTAATATCTGGTGGGAGTTGGGGCAGTACACTCGCTCTTGCATACAGTCAAACTCATCCTCAATATTGCCAAGCCTTAATTTTGCGAGGCATTTTTATGCTGCGTCGTAAAGAACTAGCTTGGTTTTATCAAGAGGGTGCAGGTTATTTTTTCCCTGAAGCTTGGGAACAATACGTTGAAATAATTCCTAAGGTCGAACGTCACGATATGATCGCCGCCTATTATCGTCGCCTCATTAGTGATGATCAACATTTGCGATCGCGAGCAGCCCGCACTTGGTCAATTTGGGAAGCCAGCACTAGTAAGCTCATTCCAGACCTAGACCTAATAGCTCGCTTTGGAACTGAAGATTTTGCTGATGCCTTTGCGAGGCTTGAATGCCACTACTTTATTAACAAAGGATTTTTTATGTCAGAAATGCAGCTCTTAGAAAATGTTGATCGCATTCGGCATATTCCCACAACTATTGTCCAAGGTCGCTATGATGTTGTCTGCCCGATGTTTACGGCTTGGGAACTGCATCAAGCTTTTCCAGAAGCTGAGTTTATTGTCGTGCCTGATGCTGGGCACTCCATGATGGAGGTAGGTATTCGGAGTGTGTTAATTGAAGCAAGCGATCGCCTCAGCAAATAAATGCCTTCATATGAACTGTTGCTGAGCTAGTTGTAGCAGGGAAAAGACTAAAAAAGACTAACGGGTGAGATGATGGCGGACAAGAAACAGGGCACATCCAGTATCAGTATTATTACTCAATTTTATCCACCAGACTATGCAGCAACAGGTCAATTTATATATGACTTAGCAGGGGCTTTAGCTCAAGAAGGATTTGAAGTAAGTGTGTTTACTGGTATGCCAGGATATGCGTTTAGACAGACAGATGTAAAGCACGAAGAGCATGATAACGGGGTATTTGTGCGTCGTACTGGCTCTATTCATCTAATGTCTAAACGTATTCGCAACAAAGTTTTTGGCAGTGTCCTATTTATAGCGCGATGTGTAGTTAAGTGTCTGAGTAAAGATATTCGTGGCTCACATTTGGTATTAACTTCTGCGCCACCATTTTTGGGATTAATCGGATGGTTTTACAATAAAATCTTTGGCTATACCTATAGCTGCATTATTTATGACATTTATCCTGAAGTGGCAGTGCGCTTAAAAGTAGTTGCTCTTGATCATTGGATCGTCAAATTTTGGGAATTTGCAAACCGTAAGGTTTGGGATAGATCGGAATCCTTGATTGTTCTCAGTGAGCCAATGAAGCAGCTATTGATTGAAAAATATAAAAATCTCGCGGACAAGATTCATGTTATTCATAGCTGGGCTGATCCTAAATTCATTATCCCAATCGCTAAATCAGAAAATTGGTTTGCCAAACTATATGGGTTAACTGATTGCTTTGTTGTAATGTATTCAGGTAATTTGGGGCGTTGTCATGATAGTCAAACGCTCCTTAAATGTGCCCAATTACTAATTAGCCGCACTGACATCAAATTTGTGTTTATTGGTAACGGCGTAGGTTCGCAGATTATTAAACAAGCGATCGATTCAGGGCAACTACCCAATGTGCTGCAATTGCCTTACCAAGATCGAGAAGTTTTGCCATACTCCTTGACTGCTTGTGATCTCTCGTTAGTGAGTATCTTGCCGAACGTTGGCGATACGATCGCCCCATCAAAAATTTATGGCATTTTAGCCGCTGCAAAACCTGTGGCAGTGATTTGCCCCAAAGATAATTATCTGCGAGAAATTGTGGATCAAGGTAATTGTGGCAGTTGTTTTGAGAATGGTGATGCACAGGAATTAGCGGATTATATTTGCTGGCTAGCCGATAATCCGCACATGCAAGAAAAACTCGGCAAGAATGCACGCAAATTATTAGAGCGTCACTACACAATTGATCAAGCTATTCCCAAATATATCAATGCTTTGGGGCTAAGAGAGCAATGTCCAGATTCTGTTGAACAAAATCAACCAAGTCTTTTGTAACCCCAAAAAGAGGATGCGGCGTGAAGCGCCGCATCCTCTTTTTGGGGTTATATGACTATGCGACAAAAGCTTGTTCAATATATGTCTGTAAGCAAAAATTTGCTGATGTTGTGCGACGTACTAGAGCAACATCAAACCGACAGGCAAGTTCAGATAGTTGGGGATTTTGCGCTAAAAATATAGAGGCAGCTTTAATTAGTTTGGCTTGTTTCTTGGGGGTAATTGCTAGGCTGCCATCAGCATCCCAATTATGAGCGCTGCGGGTTTTTACCTCGATAAATAGCAGCCATTGGCGATCGCAAGCAATCAAATCTAACTCTCCCCACCGACAACGCCACTGAGTTTCTAAAATTTCCCAACCATTATCTTGTAGGAGTTTGGCTACCAACATCTCCCCGCGATCGCCTACTTCTTTTACCATAAACTTGATATTACTTCCCTTCTCACGCAAAGAATAGGTGTTATAAAGTGAATAATCAGTGGTGCACGGCTTCGCAGCTCACCACTGATTATTCACTGAGAAGGGAGTAAAACTCAGCTATTATCAAAATTATGAAAATTACAGTTTTTTCGTTACGCAATTTTATTTTCAAGGCGATAAATACGCTGCTATGTCTATTTCTAATCTTGACATTTGCAAATCCAGTTTTGGCTGATGTATATGTTAAAGCTTTTCTCCAAGGAGCTGACTTTTCAGAGCGATCACTTCAAGGCTATCAGTTTAATGAATCTGATTTACGAAATACATCATTTGTCAATGCTGACGCGCAAGGAGTCAGCTTTTTTGCTGCCAATATGAAAGAGGCAAACTTTACAGGCGCAAATCTCAGCTATAGCACGCTTGATAATGCCCGTCTTGATAAGGCAAACTTAACAAATGCCGTAATTCAAGGTTCATTTGCTTACGGTACTTCTTTTAATAACGTGATAATTGATGGTGCAGACTTTACGGATGTGGATTTACGTCTGCCAGTTCGTCTAAAGCTCTGTCTATCAGCGAAAGGACAAAACCCTGTGACTGGAAGACTGACCCGAGAAACTCTTGAATGCGACTAAGTTCGACTTTATGAGCTTTAAGTCTTAACTTTAAGGGAAATTGCCATATTTGTATGAAGTTAACCTAGCTTAGGGAGTATGATTCTCTGTGTGCATAGCACAGAATTTTTGTGAACTATTTGTAAATAAATGGTCTGGCTGAATACAAATATTTGATCTCTGTGCTAACAATAATTGTTCTGAGGATTGCCCTGCCTATCAGTATATGCAGTTAAATGAAACTTCCAATGACCTATCAAGTGGCAGATTATTACAAAGAAGCTTATTGCCACAAAGCTTGCCTGCTTACCCGGGGCTAGATATTGCTGCGGAAGTATGGACAGCAGTAGATCTTGGTGGCGATTATTATCAGTTTTTAGAGCAATCAGGGACACTAGCTGTTGCGATCGCGGATTCTTCTGGCAAGTCAGTTGCTGGGGCAATCCATGCTGCTTTATTTAAAGGACAGCTTGATGCCTATGGACAGCAAGGCAGGTTGCAAAATCCAGCCTCAATGCTCAATTCTTTAAATCAATTGCTATGCAAAAGTGGTACTGATGATGCGATCGCCTTTTGTTATGGTGCACTTAACCTGTTTACCTATGAACTGCATATAGGTAATGCTGGCATTCCTGGCCCATTAATTTATCGTGCTGAGACTAATACTTGTGAAGAAGTGGTCAACCCTGCGATCGCGCTAGGACGTTTTGATAGTGCTACATACAGAGCTACTTCGCGATCTCTTAATGAAGGTGATATCGCGATCTTTTTTAGTGATGGACTATTTGAAGCAACTAGTCCATTGGGGGAGGAGTTTGGCAGATCTAACGGCAGTGATATTTCCCCACTGCGCAAAACTGTAATTGAACTAGCGCAATATCCAGCTAAGGATATTTTACAGGGCTTAAAGGTTGCCCTTGATCAATTCTCAGAACTAGAGTTTCCTGACGACGATGTTTCGATCGTTGTGATCAAACTAAAAAACAAGGTTAAGTTTTCAGAACTGCGTAACTGTCCTTATCTTGAGGCTTTACAGGCATGGCAACGCTCTGAAGAAACCGATGAATCTTGTTTGTTGAGAGGAACTCGTTTGTCTGAATCCCTAGCTTGGGCAGAAGGGCAATCAGAACTACCTAAAATCGATCTTAATTTTTTGGAGGCTTCTCAAAGAGTCAATGAGCGAGAACAATTGATGGCAGATCGTGCCGCCGATGCCGATCGCCTCGAAAAACTTAGCCAAGAGCTAGAAAAGAGCCTAGATGCTGAACGCCGTCAACGCATAATTGCTGAGATGGGTGAAATCAATGAAAAAATTGTTGCTTACACTATTTCATCGGAAGCGCTGTTTCTCTCTAACAATCATATTGAAGCAATGATTGCAGGTGTAATCGGTGGTGTTCAGCTGAAACGCCTTACAACTCAGGTTGATGAAAGTACTCTCGAAAACCTCCGTGCGAACACTCAAATCCGTGCCATAACTGCTTTAGAGCAGGTTGTCTATGGGACTCATGAGTTTAATCGCCTTGAAGGGCATGGGTTTTGGGTTAATAAAGTTTGCTATTCCCGCGATGGTAAGTTGATCGCTTCGGCAAGTAGCGATCGCACCATCAAAATCTGGGATGCCTCAGGAGTTTTATTACAAACCTTAACTAGTCATACCAATTGGGTAACCAGTGTCGCCTTTAGTCCAAACGGCAACCAGCTAGTCTCAGGTAGCCGTGACAATATGGTTAAGATCTGGAACCGAGACGAATCTGTGGAGGGTAAATTTGCTTCCCAACCGATCGCCACTCTAAGAGGACATGAAGGTCCCGTTTTAGATGTATGTTTCAGCCATGATGGTGAGATGATTGCCTCGGCAAGTGAAGATACGACCGTTAAACTCTGGAAAAATGACGGCACGATGATTCGCACTTTACGCGGAGGTCATGATCGCTGGGTTACCTGTGTGGCATTTCATCCTAATAGTAAATCTTTAGTTTCAGGTAGTGCTGATCGCAGTTTAATTGTTTGGAATACCCTTGGTGTAAAACTCAGACATCTACGCGGTCATGACAGCTTCGTCGAAAGTGTTGCCTATGCTCCTAACGGTTTAGCAATTGTTTCTGGAAGCCGCGATCGCACTGTAAAAATGTGGGGATCGGATGGAATTTTACTTAAAACTTTTTATGGACATTCAGACAAAGTCTGGAGTGTTGCCTTTAGTCACGACAATCACACCATTGCTTCAAGTGGATTTGATCGATCAATTCGTGTTTGGGATATTGAACAAGGCTTACAGTATACCTTCCAAGGACATGGTGATGTCGTTCATAGTATTGCTTTTAGTCCCGATGGCAAAACACTTGCATCAGCAAGCAGAGACACCACTGTAAAACTGTGGGCAATTCGTGGCACACCTTTACGTACATTAATGGGGCATACAGATGAAGTTATCTCTGTCGCAGTTAGCCCCAACTCTAAGTTTTTGGCATCTACTTGCAAAGACAAAACTGTTAACCTCTGGAATGCCAATGGTACGCTTGAAGCAGTCTTAGAAGGACATAACGACAAAGTTAATTGTGTCACTTTTAGCCCAGATAGTTCTACGATTCTGACTGCTGCTGCCGATGCCAGTATCAAAATATGGAGGACTGATGGAACTTTAATTGACACAATTAGTGCTCACCGAGCAGAGATTTATAAGGTTGTCTATCGCTGCGATGGTCAGGTATTTGCTTCTTGTAGTGCTGATGGTACTGTCCGAGTTTGGAGCGCTGATGGCAAATGGCTACAGACTCTCACAGGACATACCGCCGAAGTTTACAGTATTGACTTTGCGCCCGATGGCAGTATGCTCGCGTCAGCTAGCAAGGACAAATTAATTAATCTTTGGAGCTGGGATGGCACTCTGCTGGGAACCTTAGACGGACATAGTGCTGAAGTCTATACGATTTGCTTTAACCCCAACGGCAAGATGATTGCTAGTGGCAGTATGGATCAGAGCGTGAAACTTTGGAGCATTGAAGGGCAATTAATTAAAACCTTAAATGGTCATAGTGCTGAAGTCACTAGTGTTTGTTTTAGTCCCGACGGGAAATCGATTGTTTCCGCTAGTGAAGATTCGACAATTCAATTTTGGAGTGGCGACGGCACGCTTTTGCGAACATTTAATGGGCATCAAGGCCCCGTGCGCAGTGTCTGCTTTAGTCCCAATGGCAAGATTTTGGTGTCATCTGGGGAGGATCATAAAATCATTATGTGGAATCTCGATCTAGAAAATCTCCTCATGCGTGGATGCCAATGGTTGCAAGAGTATTTAAGAACGAATATTAATGTTTCCGAAGAGGATAAGCGCACTTGCCTAGGTGGATGTGGATGGCTCTATAAACATCTCAAATCCACACCTCCATCTTAAAAAATGACAGACAGCGTTAATCGCCACCTATCATTTTCCAATAAATTGGGTTACCTACAGTAAAAGTGAAAATAAGGTAAAAATGAAAATTGTGCAAATCTTTTGATTGTTATGTTGGCGATTCCTTTAGCTTGGCTACAACTTACCTATCAAAAAGGTCGTCTAGCGATCGCGATCGCAGGCATTATGTTTGCTGTAATTTTGATTGCAATGCAGCTAGGTTTTCGGGATGCTTTATTTAAGAGTGCAGTTCTGCTGCATCTGAATCTGCGCAGCGATTTGGTGCTAATTCATCCTAGCTCTAACAACTTGTTGAATCTCAAACAGTTCTCTCGCCGTCGCCTCTATCAAGCTGGTGGTTTTACAGGCGTAAAGTCTATCTATCCTGTGTACATTGGCTTAGCAATCTGAAATGCCTCTGAACTTGGCGTAAAGGAAGATATCCTCGCAGTCGGTGTGTCTCCTCAAGCAAATCCATTCCTATTCCCAAATATCAAACCAGATTTAGATAAAAACCTGCTTCCTGATGTTGTCCTGTTTGATCGCGGATCGAGAGAAGATTTTTATGGATCGGTTGCTTCTGAATATGAAGCCGCGATCGCTCAAGGGAAAATCCTCACTAAAGAAGTTGCCAACCGCACCGTCACAATTAGTGGCTTGTTTACCATGGGAGTCTCTTTTGCTGCCAATGGCACATTTATTACCAGCGAACAAAATTTCCTGCGTATTTTCCCAGATCGCCTTGTCGGCAATATTAGCTTAGGTTTAGTCCAGTTAGAAAAAGGTGTGGATGCGATCGCGGTTCGAGATGCGATGCAATCGCAGTTAGATCAAGACGTAAAAATATTAACTAAACAAGAATTTATCGACCTTGAGCTAAATTATTGGTCGGAGGCAACGCCAATTGGTTTTATCTTTGGCTTAGGCGTGACAATGGGATTTATTGTCGGTGTGGTGATTGTCTATCAAGTTTTATACAAAGATGTCTCCGATCATCTTGCTGAATATGCGACTCTTAAAGCGATGGGATACAGTAACTTTTATTTGTTTCGCTTAGTTTTGCAAGAATCTTTGCTGTTATCTTTTTGTGGATTTGTGCCAGCTCTTTTAATTTGTGCAGTTCTCTATAACCTGACTCAAAATGCTACGGGCTTATTAATGGAATTGAATAGCGATCGCATTGCGCAATTATTTTTTCTTACGATTGCTATGTGTTCTATTTCGGGTACATTATCACTCCGTAAAGTTCAAACCGCCGATCCTGTGGAGATTTTTAATTAAAATTAAAAAAAAGCCTCGCTTTGCGAGGCTTTTTTTTCAAGAAGAAAAATAATTATTTCTTCTTCTTTTCGTCTCCGCCCTTAGGAGCGTCAAGAATCTTACTGACAACGCCAGATCCAACAGTACGACCACCTTCACGAATCGCAAAACGCATTCCTTGCTCAATTGCGATCGGGTTAATAAGATCTACAGTCATCTTGATGCGATCGCCAGGCATAACCATCTCAGCTTCGCTACCATCATCTGCCGTGAAGGTAACAATGGTTCCAGTCACGTCAGTTGTACGCACATAGAACTGAGGACGATAACCAGGGAAGAAAGGAGTCTTACGACCACCTTCTTTCTCAGTCAAAATGTAAACCTCACCTTCAAACTGAGTATGAGGATTAATCGACTTAGGCTTAGCCAAAACCATGCCACGCTCAATCTCATCCTTCTGGATACCACGAAGCAATAGACCAGCGTTGTCTCCAGCCAATCCTTGCTCTAGACTCTTCTTGAACATTTCAATACCAGTGACGGTTGTAGTGCGAGTATCAGTAATACCAACAAGCTCAACAACATCGCCAACTTTAACAGTACCGCGCTCAATACGACCTGTAGCAACCGTGCCACGACCAGTGATCGAGAACACGTCTTCAACCGCCATCAAGAAAGGCTTATCAACATCACGCTCAGGAGTAGGGATAAATTCATCCACAGATTCCATCAAAGCCCAAATCTTGTCAACCCAAGGATTATCACCCTTAACAGTTTTAGGGTTAGCAGTCATTACTTTAACTGCTTCTAGAGCTGAACCACGAGTGATCGGAATATTGTCGCCATCAAAATCGTAAGAAGAGAGCAACTCACGAACTTCTAGTTCAACTAGCTCAACTAGTTCTTCTTCTCCTTCCATCTGATCTTCTTTATTCAAGAAAACCACAAGGTTAGGTACGCCAACCTGACGAGCTAGCAAAATGTGCTCACGGGTTTGAGGTTCAGGTCCATCGGCAGCAGATACGAGGAGGATTGCTCCATCCATTTGTGCAGCACCAGTGATCATGTTTTTAACATAGTCAGCATGTCCTGGACAGTCAACGTGAGCATAGTGACGAGCTAAGGTTTCATACTCAACGTGAGCAGTATTGATCGTAATACCGCGAGCCTTTTCTTCAGGAGCAGCATCAATTTGATCATATGCCTTGGCTGTTGCCTGACCCGCTGCGGCTAAAGACATCGTGATTGCAGCAGTTAGGGTAGTCTTACCATGGTCAACGTGACCGATAGTACCGATATTGACGTGGGGTTTGTTTCTCTCGAATTTAGCGCGTGCCATTTTTTCGTAATTATCCTTAAATTTAGTAATTGTTACTCTATTGCATAGAGCATTTATCGGTAATTATTACTCTAGTTTATAGAGTATTTGTTGAGTATTTTAAAGGACTACTCTTTTTTGCCCTTATTTTTAGCAATGATAGCTTCTGCCACATTCCTTGGCACTTCTTCATAATGGCTAAATTCCATTGAGAAGCTTGCCCTACCTTGAGTTGATGAGCGAAGGTCAGTAGAATACCCAAACATTTCGGACAAAGGAACTCTTGCCTCAACGCTTTTTCCAGATGGGGTATCTTCCATGCCAGCAATATTGCCGCGACGACGGCTGAGATCGCCAATTACATCACCCATGTAGTCTTCAGGAGTTTCTACCTCAACCTTCATCATTGGTTCAAGCAAGACTGGCTGAGCCTTCATTACAGCTTCCTTGATTGCCATTGAACCAGCAATTTTAAAAGCCATTTCTGAAGAGTCAACGTCATGGAAAGAACCATGTACAAGGGTAGCTCTGAGGTCGATCACAGGATAACCAGCAAGAATTCCCGATTCACAGGCTTCTTTCATGCCTTGCTCGGAAGGCTTGATGAATTCCTTAGGAATCACGCCACCAACGATCTTCGATACAAATTCAAATCCTGTACCTGGTTCGGTAGGTTCCAAATTGATCACAACGTGACCATATTGACCCTTACCACCACTTTGACGAGCAAACTTGCCTTCAATATCGGTAACTGTTTTGCGGATAGTCTCACGATAAGCAACTTGAGGAGCACCCACGTTAGCTTCAACGTTAAACTCACGCTTCATCCGATCAACGAGAATTTCAAGGTGAAGCTCACCCATACCAGAGATAATTGTTTGATTTGTCTCTGGATCTGTCATTACGCGGAAGGTAGGATCTTCTTCAGAAAGAGACTGTAGAGCCTTGGATAGTTTTTCCATATCCTGCTTTGTCTTTGGCTCAACAGCCACAGAAATCACAGGTTCGGGAATAAACAGAGTCTCAAGAACAATTGGTGAGCTGTCGTCACAAAGAGTATCGCCAGTAAAGGTGTCTTTGAGTCCCAATACGGCACCAAGATCCCCTGCTCTGAGTTCATCAACTTCTTGACGATCATCAGCCTTCAATATGATCAAGCGCGAAATGCGTTCTTTCTTGTTTTTGCTAGAGTTTAAAGCATAGGAACCTTTTTTCAAGATGCCAGAGTAAACGCGAACAAAAGTAAGACGACCATAGGGATCCGCCATGATTTTGAATGCAAGGGCTGACATTGGGGCATCATCCTTGGCTTCACGAATAGCCTCTTCACCGTTAGGAAGCAACCCTGAAACTGGTTTAACATCGCTAGGAGCAGGAAGATAGTCGATAACAGCATCAAGTAAAAGCTGTACGCCTTTATTTTTGAATGCAGAACCACAAGTCATCGGCACAATTGAACCGCTCAAAGTTCCCTTGCGCAGACCTACTCTGACTTCTTCTTCAGTGAGTTCTTCACCTTCAAGATATTTTTCCATCAGAACGTCATCTGAATCGGCAACTGATTCAAGCAGCTTACCGCGCCATTCATTCGTTAGTTCGACTAAATCAGCAGGAATATCTATTTCTTCAATATCCTTGCCTATTTCGTCTTTATAGATATAGGCTTTCATTTTGACGAGATCAATAATGCCCACCAGTTCTGCTTCACTACCGATAGGCAACTGAATAGGGACAGCATTGGAGCCAAAACGAGCACGAATTTGCTCTCTTACTCGCAAAAAGTTCGCACCCATACGATCCATTTTGTTAACGAATACGAGACGAGGTACTTTATAGCGATCGGCTTGTCTCCAAACAGTCTCGGACTGAGGTTGCACGCCACCCACAGCACAGAAAACCGCAACTACACCATCAAGTACACGCATAGAACGTTCGACTTCAATTGTGAAGTCTACGTGTCCAGGGGTATCGATGATGTTAATGCGATGATCTTTCCAACTTGTACTAATAGCTGCTGCCGTAATCGTAATACCACGCTCACGTTCTTGCGCCATCCAGTCTGTCGTTGCGGTTCCATCATGGACTTCACCTATTTTGTGAACAACGCCAGAGTAAAAGAGAATGCGCTCTGTAGTTGTGGTTTTACCAGCATCAATATGAGCTGCAATGCCTATATTGCGTACCTTATCTAAGGCAATAGAGCGTTCCACAATAGTTTCCTCGTGTTTATCAGGAATTAAGAATTTATATTAAGAATAGTATAGCGAGGCAAGCTAAGGTTTGATAGCGTTAGGTTAGTAACGATAGTGAGCAAATGCTTTGTTTGCTTCTGCCATTTTGTGGGTTTCTTCACGCTTACGAATTGTTTGACCAGTTTCATTGGCAGCATCCATCAACTCGTTAGCTAGTTTAGTAACCATACTACGCCCAGCACGACCACGAGAATATTGGACTAACCAGCGAAGAGCTAGTGCTACACCACGGTCAGTACGGACTTCCATCGGGACTTGGTAGGTAGCACCGCCAACACGACGCGCCTTGACTTCAACCAATGGAGTAGCATTACGAATGGCTCGGTCAAACACCTCTAATGGTGGATTACCTGTACGTTCACCAATGGTATCAAGGGCTTTATAAACGATGTGGGAAGCCACAGAATGCTTGCCGCGTGACATTACACGACGGATAAGCATACTAATAAGACGGCTGTTATAAACCGAATCAGGGGGAGTTATGCGCTTTGAAGCTTTCGTTCTACGGGACATTGCTGTACTAAATTCACCTTATAAAATGAATTGCTAATTTTACTAAATGGTTGCTAAAACCTTTTGCGAATGATTCTTACTTCTTCTTCTTGCCAGTACTTGCGGCGGCAGCTTGACCTGGCTTAGGACGTTTTGCCCCATACTTAGAGCGTCCTTGCTTACGATCCTTTACGCCCGAAGTATCGAGAGTGCCACGGATAATGTGATAACGCACACCTGGTAAATCTTTTACACGACCGCCTCTAATCATCACAACTGAGTGTTCTTGGAGGTTATGCCCAATGCCAGGGATGTATGCGGTGACTTCAAAGCCAGAAGTCAAGCGTACCCGTGCCACTTTTCTAAGTGCAGAGTTGGGCTTTTTGGGTGTTGTAGTGTAGACGCGCGTACATACTCCCCTGCGTTGAGGACAACTTTTTAGGGCAGGAGATTTTGTTTTGGTGTTTATGGTTTGGCGCTCACTGCGGATGAGCTGTTGGATCGTGGGCATAAGTGATGATTTGGTATATCTGCGGCTGTGTATTCTAATCAACAGCACATAATTATAACAAAGTACGTCTCACAAAGTCAATTGTAAAAACAATTGTTATGGCTTGATAAGCTTTGTTATGGCTATGTCGGCTGTGGCGATCGCTGTCTTTAGATAGACAACTAGTAAACAAAAGGCAATACAGGCAAAACTAACGATAATTTACAATTCGGGCAAAGCCTGCTGGGTCAAGACTTGCTCCGCCAACCAGCACACCATCAATTTCAGGTTGAGCCATGATCTCGTCAATATTATCAGCTTTGACGGAACCACCATACTGAATTGTGACGTTAGGATTAGTAAGTTTACCACGTATTAGTCCGATCACGCGGTTAGCTTCACTAGAAGCACAGGTGTCTCCAGTGCCGATCGCCCAAATTGGTTCATAGGCTACGATCAAATTATTCTGGTCAACGTCAACAAGGTCAGCGGCTAGTTGTGAAAAAATCCAAGATTCAGTTTCATTAGCATCCCGTTGCTGCTTGCTTTCGCCGACACAAAGAATGGGTGTAATGCCGTGAGCTTGGGCAGCTTTAAGCCGTTTGTTAACGGTTTCATCGGTTTCACCGAAAAACTGACGACGTTCGCTATGCCCGATGATGACGTACTTTATGCCCATCTCTAGCAACATTGGCGCAGATATTTCTCCAGTAAATGCGCCGTTCTCTGCCCAGTGAACATTTTGAGCACCAATACTCAGGTTTGCTTGACCGATCGCTGGCAGGATTGTTTGTAAGATCGCCAAATTTGTATAGGGGACGCAAATAAGGATTTGCTGATCGGCGATCGCCGCTTGGGAAGCGGTGTTTTTAAGATGGGCAGGAAATTCCGAGAAAAATGTTTTGGCTTCAGACTGGGTTTTATACATTTTCCAGTTGCCAGCGATAACGATTTTACGCAATGCTCATTTACCCCTGAGTTAAGATCATGAAAATAAAGAATTATTGTTTATTTTACCGAAGAATGGATCAATAAGTAACCTTAAAACCCAGAGGTGTGAGTCGCCCGCCAAGCGGGCGACTCACACCTCTGGGTTTTTGGTTTTAATTATGCTGAGTTATTTAAAAACAAAGGTAGTTACGAAGCGATGGTCTTTGCTTTTGTCCCCAAAACTGAATGAGTCTAGCAGAAGGCTGCTAGACTCATGTTTTAAAGTAATTCAATTAAAGTTTCTACTAGAGGTTTACTGGAACGTGTTGGCATTGATTAACTGTACGCTGTAGCACTTATTTTTTCAACTACATAAGTTTGTCTCATCTTGTCTTCATGCTAGGTCAAAACCTAAAGAAACATTGAACAAAAAATTAAGAGACCCCAATAACAATACAGGCTATCGAAGCAATCAAAACTACACCGATCTTTAGAATAAGCACTGCCCCGTAAAGATCGAAAGAATCGTGGGGAGCAACAAAGCGTCAATCCGATTTGACTTTTAACTCTTTCTTTTTGCTTCTCCTTTTTGCTTTCAAAATTTAAGCTAGGGTTGCGTTTGGATTGAGTTGCTCTGTCTCTTGTGCCATGTATATACATTAACTCAAGTGGTATTGCACAACACTATTTGTTTACATAAATTCACAAGTTTCTTGCGATTCAAAATTCGGGGGGTTTAAATAAGAAAATGATTTATATCGCAAAGGAGTAAGCTGCGCTTTGCGCCATCTAAGCTTTGTCTCTTTATCGCTACCGAAAATTTTAAGTTTAGATTGCTGCGATTGTTAAAATACGCGAGCAATTATTTTTCGCTTAGCGGCGGAGGTGGTGGCGGTAGTAAAGGTGTAGACGCTGGTGCAGGCGGAGGAGTATCAGTCACTGATGTAGGTTGCGGTGCGGCAGGAGTATCTATAACTGATGCAGGAACTGATGCAGGAACTGATGCAGGCTTTGGTGTGGTAGGAGCTGTATTAACTACTGGGGTTAATGTTGATGATGAAGATACGTCTGGGGTCGGATTACTAACTGGCGTTATTGCTGCGGGGACTGGGAGCGATCGCTCGACTTCACGTTGTTGACGTTCTTGTTCGGCTAGTTTTTCAGCTTCCCGCCGCCGCTCTTCATTTTGACGCTGAAATTGTGAACCTTGCTCTTCAAAGGTGACTCTTACTTTGACATTAGTACGCCCACCTTCAGGTATGGTTTGCGGATTAAATTGCCATTTGCTCATTGCTTCGATGGTTTCGCGATCAGTTTGCTCGTCGCCACTAGATTGACGCAAGCGCACGTTCGTAACTCTGCCATCGGGAGCAATATCGTAGGTAACTCTCGGCGTTCCCTCTTTACCGCGATATTGGGGCTTGGGGCAACTGAGACATTCAAGTTTAAGTTGTCTTTGGGGGGGTGGATCAATTGGTGGAGTGGATGCAGGAGGTAATGTGCTAGTCCCTTGAGGATTTTTACCTCCTAGTTTGCCGTTGATAATGCCGCCAATTACTCCATTTTTAGAACCGTTGGGATTACCGTTAACTTTGCCACCTAGTACAAAGCCTGTAGGGATTTTTGCATTACCAAAACCAGAACCAATTCCATCTTTAGAAATAATTGAGCCGCCGCCTTGCTGAATTTTGGTGTCACTAGTACTTGTGGTGAGCAAAGGTTTCAGATTGTCAGGAGCCGCCGCATCTTTACCTTCATTGAGAGGAGTCGGAGTTACAGGTGCAAGGGCGATCGCTTCTGGTGCAACTTCTTCATTAGGTTGATTGACGGCAAGTTTGACAATTGGTTCTGGTTCTTTGGCAATTTCGGGGGTTTTCTCTTCAGGTGTTTTGCTCGTATCTACGACAAATTCCATTATTTCCTCTGATTCTTTGCTCACAGGTTTCCACAAAGTAGGAACAGGAGTAATCATCGCGGCAGCATGAACACAAGCGGAACCGACAAAGCCTATAAATAATAAGGATGCTAAAGCTCGACTCTCTTTTTTTGGCTGGACATCTTCAAGTTCAGATGTATTTTTAATCTTATTCATAGCTTACTTTCCTATGGCTTTTTCCCTTTTCCTTTTTCCTTAATTATTCTTAGTGGCGATCGCCATTTTGACTCGGGGAATTTGGCGCAGTTGATCCATGATTTGGACGACATCACCATGCTGGACAGTCCGATCGGCATTGAGAACTACTACAAGATCTTGATTTGGTTCTAATAACTGTTTGACGCGATCGCTAACTTCAGCAATTCCAATTTTTTGTTTATTCAAAAACACTTCTGTCTTTTCATTGACACTAATCGTTGCACGAGCAGGTGTTTTTTGCATTGCGCCAGACTGAGCTTTGGGTAAATCTACGGGTAAGCCTTCGATACGATTCAGAAATAATGAAGAAAGTACAAAAAATGTCAACAGCGCAAAAACTACATCCATAAGCGGTAGAAGGTTCTTGATCTCTAGGGGCTGATTTGCCATTTCAGCCTCATATCGGCGGCGTAGTCTTCTAGACATGTATATTTACCTGTTGTTGAGCCTGTTGACGAAGCGATCGCAAATGCTTTAGTTCTAATTGAGTGCAGCATTCATCAAAATAAGCAAGCTGTTGAGCATAAAGCGATCGGAAAATACTTGCGGCAATCAATGCCATTACCGCCACAATCAATCCCATCGCAGTAGAAATAAGCGCTTCACTAATGCCACCCGTAACATTGAGGGACTTTGAGCCACCGATATCACCTAAAGTGAGAGAACCAAAGGAGGTGATGAGTCCAGTTACCGTTCCAAGTAAGCCTAGTAAAGGAGCCAGCCCCACAATGACTTCAAAAATAATATTGAAACGCCTGAGATTAGGTAATTCCGACTGAGTTCGCGCATCAAGGGCAAGGGCAAATTCGGTGGGTGTAGCATTGGGAATCGATATCGCTTCTAAATAAATACGGGCGATCGCAAAGTCGAGATGTTGTTGCAGAAAATCTTCGGCTTGGGTGGGATCTTGCTGATAAATTTGCAATGCTGCTTTGACAATGCGCTTCTGATTCTTTCTGACACGTGACCAAATAATAGAACGCTCGATCGAGAGAGCCACAACTAAAAATGAGCAAATCAAGAGTGGAATAATCGTTACTCCACCTGCGACTAGGGTATCAAACAGTTTGGACATGTTAGGAAGTTAAGTTAGGCAATTTTTATCATACACTAATGCAAATATTTAGCAATAATAATTCTATGTATTTGCATTAGTGTATAATAGGTGTACTTTGGGTGTGAGCTATACAGACTGAGTTTCGGGTATTTTTTGCTAGAATGCTCCAGTTCTCCAGATACTGCTAAATCTAGAAGGAATCTCAGTGGTTTTACCGCAAATTTCTAATTGGATTACGTTTAAAAACTAGCTTGTAAGCCAATTCGATAGGTGAGCCCAGGTTGAAAAATGCGGTTGGTTTTTTCGTAGCTTTGATCAGTTAGATTTTCTAGACTTAGGGTCAAAGATAAATCTTTGTATAATGGAACCTTGGCATTAAAATCTAGGCTGAGATAAGCTGGTGAAAACTCAGTGGGGTTAACTCCTGTGGCAGCAAATACCGATCGACGAGAACCGCTGTAATAGTTAAAAAACAGATTAGCTTGATAACCATTGGAGTTATAGTTAACACCCAACTTAGCCACAGAATAGGGAACTGTAGCTAGCTGTAAGCCAACTTCAGAAGCAGTTCTGCTACTAGTAACTTTGGCATCGGTGTAGGTGTAGTTGAAAAATGATGAAAACTCAGGCGTGATTTGTAACTTTAAAGCCGCCTCGATCCCATTGGTGCTCACCTGTCCTACATTTTCCCAACGTCCTGCAATAATTCCGAGGCGATCGCTTAAACTGCTGCCAAAATAGGTCAACTGAGCAGTGAAAGAATTTGAAAGATTAAAGTCAAATCCCGCCGTATATGCCACACCCTTTTCAGGGATCAAGTTAGGATTCGGAAGCCAGCTATGAATGCTATCAGGAACAAATAGCTGATCGAGTCCAGGATTGCGTTGGAGAACTGCAAAGCTGTTGCGAAAGACTATCTCAGGTGTGATATTCCATCTTGTACCAACAGTGGGATTGAGATAACTCCCAAAATCATTGGTGAAGTTTTGGCGCAAACCCAGCTCAAGCTGAAAATTATTATCAAGCTGCAAGGTATTTAGCGCAAATAAAGCCACATGTGAGCGATCGCGACTGACCACACCAGTATTCACTGTAAAAGTGGGATTGTTGCTGAAAACATCGCCACGAATAGAACTGCTACTGATATCCAATCCTGAGGTGAGTTTGTAAGTAGGCGAGATTTGCCATTGATTTTCCACTCGTCCACTTAGGGCTTTAGAATCCAATGAACCTGTCCGAAAGAATGCTCCTGATGGTCCATAGGTGTTGAAAAAGTCTTGATTGTAGGCGATCGTAGTTTTGAGAATAGAGTCATTACCATCGCCCAGTTTAGTAGTTAGAGTTGTACCGATATTTAGCAAATCATGATCGAGGCGATCGCGTTGTAATGGAAATCCAAAATAAAGCAGTCCACGCCGACTAGCCGTTTTGTATGCGTCAAGGCTAAAAGAATTTCGAGAATCAAGGGGTGCTTCGACACTGCCATAGAAGTTGTCAATGCGAGTGTCCCCATTAAACAATCTGCCATCAGCAGGGTTACGGTTAGCTGCTCCTACGGGCACTGGATAGTTATTATCAGTGCTAAACCTCTCATACCCCAAGCGGAAGTTGACATTATCTAGAGTGCCGCCATAGCCAAATCGATAGCGCTGATAGCCATAGGAACCAATCTCAACTCCTGCGGTTGCTTTGAGCGGTTGTGGCTTTTTTTTGGTGGTAAGGTTGATCACTCCACCAAAGGCTTCCGAACCGTAGAGTGTAGCGCTAGTGCCACCTGTGAGTTCGACACTTTCGATCGCATCGGCAGGAATACCATTGAGATCAGTCCCGCCGTGATAAGTACTAACATTGCTGCCAAAAGAACGCCCATTAATTTGGAATATGGACTGATTGATCGAAAAGCCACGCAGGAACGTACCTGTATGAATATCAGCACCAAAGCCATAATCATTAATCGCAAATCCAGGCAAGTTACGCAATATCTCTGCGGCGGTACTAGGGTTTTGCTGCTCGATTTCTGACTTAGGTATGATATATGTGGGGGCAGAACTAGGAGCGAATGGCGATTTCGTACCTGTCACTCGGATTTCGGTTTCATCGCTGTCATCTTCAACCTTGCTTTGGGAGATCGGTTGAGATGTTGCTGGCTGAGTAGAAGATACTGACCTTAAATCTGAACTGCGGTGAGAGGCTTGCGATCGCATTTCCTCAACAGTTAATGGTTCTGCATTAACCGCATTAGCCAAACCCCAAAACGCCGATAAAAAACTAGATGCTAATAATAGCAACTTTAAAAGACTCATATTGACAACTCCACTCCTCATAAGTTAAATCAATTGACTCAGCCTATATAGCGAATTCAATCTATACAGCGAATTCAATCTATACAGCAAATTCAATTGATCAACATTCCAGTATTTGTTGCTTAATGAGAAATGTCAAAAGACAGGCTGTCAAATGAAAAATTTTATTTGGGATTACATAGTAGTAAAAGAGAGTAGGACAAATCTAAACCCAAAATAAAAGTGGCGGTGCTTCGTGCTGCCACTTTTATTTTGGGTTTTATGTTTTACTCCCTTCCCCGTCAAGAAATAGTGGTGCGCAAAAAACTATCTAAAAGTAACAACGTAAAATTATTGTAAATAACTTAATTTGTTAAGCTATGTATACTAAATACTTTACTTAACATTGCCAAGACTTTCACTATGCTGCAACAATCTCCGCGTTATACGACGACTTGGGTGGATACAGTTAATAAGGTTAAGTCTGAAGCATGGAATATTCTCGCAAAACCTTTGGCTACTCCTTTTTTTGAATGGGAATGGCTCTCGAATTTGGAATCTTCTGGTTGTGCGATCGCACAGCAGGGATGGCTACCTAGTCATTTATTGGTATGGCAAGGTGATGTATTAGTGGCGGCTGCGCCTTTGTATTTGAAGGGGCACAGCCAAGGCGAGTTTGTATTTGACCACCAATGGGCGGATTTATCCTATCGGTTGGGGATTGAGTATTATCCGAAATTATTGGGAATGGCTCCATTTACCCCTGCGGTGGGTTATCGCTTTTTGGTGCATCCTGAGCTTTGCGATCGCGCTGATGAGGTATCAAAAATTTATGATTTGATGCTTGCTGAGATCGATCGCCTTTGCGACAAACACCAAATGTCGGGCTGCAACTTTTTATATGTTGATCCTAGTTGGAAGCATGAGTTGGAGTCGCGAGGATTTACAACTTGGATGCACCATAGTTATGTTTGGGAAAATCAAGAATTTACCGATTTTGATGATTATCTCAAAAATTTCAATGCCAATCAGCGCCGAAATATTAAACGTGAACGTAAATCGGTGGAAAGTACAGGAATTAACATGCGCGTTTATACGGGTGAAGAGATTCCGCATTATTTCTATGGCTATATGTATGAGCTGTATAACGATCATTGCAATAAATTTTGGGGCGGTAGCAAATATTTAAATCGCAAGTTTTTTGAAAATCTCGCCCATAGTTTTCGCGATCGCCTTGTGTTTGTGGCGGGTGAGATCGCGGATCATCCACAACCTTTGGGCATGTCATTTTGTATTCGCAAAGACGATCAGCTATTTGGGCGTTATTGGGGATCGGTTCAAGAAATCGATTGTTTACATTTCAATGCTTGCTATTACAAACCGATCGAATGGGCGATCGCACAGGGAATTAAACGCTTTGACCCAGGGGCGGGTGGACAACACAAAAAAAGGCGTGGATTTCCTGCGACTCCAAATTATAGTTTGCATCGCTTCTATCGCGATCGGCTCAAGCAAATTCTAGTTCCCTATATCGGTGAGATAAATACTTACGAGGCAAAACAGATTCAAGCAATTAACAACGAGCTACCCTTTGATTTTGCACCTCCCGATCTTCATGTTTAAATTGCCTATGACCCAATTTAGAAGATGAGGGCTAGGAGTAATCGTTTTGACTGAGTATAAAGATCGGGTTAATTTAAGTTCCTCTCAAGCAATAAGTGCTTTGTCCAGAAGTCTAAATGTCTAGGCTTTAAATGTCTTGGCTTGAGAAGATAGATTCATATATATTTGTTTTTTGTTTTAAATTAGCGATGATTAAACTGAATGACATTGATATTTATGAAAGTTCAACCTTAGAGAATGTAATCTCTCAATATAAATTTAAAGATTTAATTGAATTGCCTTACATTCAGTTTCCAGAGACTCAAAATATTCCCGCAGCTATAGGGATATACTTTGTAATTGTTTGGGAAAATATAAGTAGAAAGAGAGGAGATCTACTTTACATCGGAGAAACTATTAATTTAAAGAAACGTTGGCAAAGTCATCATCATATCAAAAAAGTTAGGCGAGTGCTCGAAAAAAATAATTGTATTATCGATATTTACTGGCATGAAATTAACACATGTAACAAAGAATATTTGATTGCTATTGAAACAGAACTTATCTGGCATTTTCAGCCCATGTGGAATATGCAAATTCATTGCTTAAATTATCCAGATCTAGATAGTGGGTATGGTTGGAATTTAGGAAAGTTAATGGAAGAAAAAGGCATATCACCTATCGAATTGAGTCAGAAAACAAATATTCGTTCTAGAATAATTAAAAAGATGATGCTACTTGTTGATCATCCACCTCAAGGTATTCAAGAAACAACGAGAAGAAAATGGATAGAAAAAATATGTCAATCTATGCAATGTTTGGAGTATGAACTTTATCCTGCTTTATGGCTTGAGAAGAGAATTAGTCCAGAAGACTTTGAATATTTAAAGCCAGAGGCTCTTAATTTTATAAAAAATTGGATCAAAAAAGGTTACAAATGGCGCGGTGTTGATTCCATTAATGAAAAATTCAATCTTTATATTAGAGGATTCTGTTCAGATAGTGGGCAATGTTTTACGGCAGATTTTTATGAATATTTGAGCCTAGTGGGTTTTGAAGTTAAAAGAGCTAACAATGGTGCTTTTCTAAGCAAAGTTGTTTTTATCAAAAAATAGTTATAAGAGAGGAGTGGAGATTACCTGCTTATTAGATAGATCGAAGTAGAGAGCCGATCTCTAGATATAATTGCTCGAAAATTTCAAGTACATATTTAAATCTTAATAATCATTAATCGCTGTTATACAAAATCCGAGAGATGAGGGTTAGGGCGATCGCTTTTTATTGTGATTATGTTGCGATCGCGTCTATTGGAGGTTAAAAATAATGAATCATGCTGAACTAAAAGCTAAAGCTTTATCCAATCCTCAAACTTTTGCGGCTTATGAAAGTATGGATGTTGAGTTTTCGATATTGCGGCAAATGTTATTTGCTCGTGAGAAGGCTGCTTGTCCAAATTTCATCTTCACTATTCAAACGTGGTTGCGTGGGTTGAGAATAGTCGATCGCTAAGTCATAACGTCCGCGCTGATAAACCTGATCCACTAAAACTTGTAGGTCTAGTGTCGGCTCTAATTCACCTAAGCGTAGCGGAATAGAGAAATTAGGAATGCGATCGCGTATTGAAAAAGCATATAAATCAGCAGCAGGACGCTCGTGGCTGCGGCTGACCAGAATATGATAATCAGACGCAGGAAGTTGTCCTTGTAAAAAGGATGGGTTAGTTCTTAAGAGATCAATTTCCACAAAATGAGTTTGGGTTTGTAAAATTCGCCTTCTTTTGCGGAGATAAGCTTCACGTCCCTCACCTGTCTTTTTATTTTTAGGAGAAAGTATCTCGATCGCTGTGATTACTTTTCCAGTTTGGACTTCACGAATTTCTAGATAGCGTTCACTAATTTCTTCATATGTTGGCAAGAGAATGCGAGTTGGGGCGATCGCTGTTCGTGCGGCAACTGCGGTGGCAATATTTTTTTCACTGCTTGTTGTACTTCGACTAAGCAAAGCAACGTCTGGTATCCCAATTAGCAGATCGTCTCCTGTTTCATCACTCCAATAGGTGAGCTTCTCGATTTCAATGCGATAGTCTTGGCTAATGGTTTCTGCGAGGGCATCAGCGATCGCCACGATCAATCGACTATGCACAGCCGACCATAGTTCAGGGTTTTCTAAATAAGGATTCATGCCAGGGAAGGGGGAGGGCATTTTTAGATATCCTCTTTTACATCTGTAATTTTCTGGTAAGACTTTGAAGAAATTCTAACATGCCCTCTCTGTAAGGCTGTTCTTTATTACATATATTTTGCGGTGTAGCTACGGGCGATCGCATCGCATCTTTCGTTATCAGGATCGCCAGAATGTCCTTCTACCCAATGCCAGCGAATATTTGATGAATTGAGAGGATCGAGTTGTTGCCAAAATTCTTGATTTTTGACAGGCTTATTGTCCTTGGTTTTCCACCCGTTCTTTTTCCAGCCTTTAATCCATTTGGTAATCCCATCTAGCACATATTTACTATCGGTATAGAGATCGACGGGAGTGGATTGTTTGTGAGTGGAGAGAAATTCTAAAGCTGCGATCGCGCCTTGTAGTTCCATTTGATTATTTGTGGTTTCACGGATGCCTCCGCCGAGTTCTTTAGTACTGCCATCGGAGAAATGGATGACTACGCCCCAACCGCCAGGACCTGGATTTTTGGAGCAAGCACCGTCAGTGTGGATGCTGATGATTTTGGATTCGGTGGAACTGGTGATTGGTAATTGGGATTCGGTGATTGGTGATTGGGGGAGAGATATAGGTTCTGGAGTTGATTCTGGTTTGGTCTTTGTGGAGGTGACTTGAGAGCGCGATCGCACAATTTCTACGGCAACAGAGCCTAGAAAATTGGGAATTGGCGGTTGCTTGATCACTCGTACTTCGACCTGTGCGATTTTTTCTTCTTCGAGCAGGCTGTCTGCGATCGCGCCAACTAATCTCTCGATTAGTTTAAATTTCTGCGTCTGAATGAGATTTTCAATCTTGCGAATGCAGGACACATAATTAACCGTATCTTCAATTTCGTCATTATGGCTAGCCTTCTCAAAATCTACCCATAGGGTTGCCTCCACCTCAAACCATTGTCCTAGTACATTTTCTTCGGGCAGATATCCCACATATCCATATGCCCTTACGCCTTTTAAATAAATTTTGCTTGTCATCTGGTTGAGTAATACTAGTTGAAAATAAACCAAGAACTCAAGTTCTTGGCTAAAAGCTAAAGTCTGCTGAAGCAGACTAAAGAATAATTCTAAGGTTAACCCGTTTCAACGGGTTTGAGCTTTTAGACCGCACTTGAGTGCAGGGCTAATCCACTATAAATGCCAAGGTACTTATTGAGGTGGCATTTCTAGAGCGATCGCCCCTAGTTTGCCCTTACGGAAATCATACAAAATTAGCCTTGCAACCTTATCTAAATCGCCTTGAAATTTATTTAAAGCCGCAACTTCATGAATATACTCAATCCCTGAAGTTACCGTTGCAGGATCGATGACGTAACGACTACTCAACTTAGCATTGAGCTTAATCAACAAATCCACAGCTTCCGCTGCCACTAAGACATTGTCGTAGGCAGCCTGACCGATATCATCACAAATAGCAAGTTTCATCGCCGCATCTTGGTCATGTAGCAAAGGGGGAATTACCCCAGGGGTATCGAGCAACTCGATCTGATCAGAAATCCGAATCCAGCGCAACTGGCGGGTTACACCTGCTTTATTGGAACTCGCCACTACCCTTTTCTTAAGCAACCGATTAATCAGTGCCGATTTGCCGACATTAGGGAACCCAACTACAACTGCACGTACAGGACGTGGCAACATGCCCCGACCGTGCCGCCGTTCATTTACTTTCTCGCCTGCAACTTGGGCGGCTTTGAGTAAATCCACCATGCCTTTGCCAGCCTGAGCATCAGTGAAATACGCCATGCGATCCTGCTCGGAAAACCATCGCATCCACTGTGTTTTTACGTTTGAGGTGATGGCATCAATGCGATTGCATACTAAAATGTGCGACTTTCCCTCCACCCATTTTTCAATTTTGGGGTGCTTACTAGACATTAAAATGCGCGAATCACGCACTTCAATGACCACATCAACCAATTTTAGTTGTTCTAACAACTGCTTTTCAGCTTTGGCGATATGACCTGGATACCACTGGATTGGGCTTGCCATAGGAAAAAAATACGGAGAGAAAGTATCTTTAACTATATACTGTTGCTAAGATATTAAGAAATATTAAGATCTGCCTTTAATTTTAATTAAATTTAAACTTTAAAAAAATCATGATTAACTTCTCCTTACCAAAGATTATTCAGAGATTTAGCAAGATCGCTATCGCCATAATGTTGCCCTTAGCGATCGCCTTCACCCATATTCCTGCGGCTCATGCTTTTGATGCACCAGAGCTATTGCCTGAAAAGTACACAAACGTAATCGATTTGGGGCGCTTTTTAACTGAGTCTGAAGAGTTAGCTCTTGATCAAAAGTTAACTAAATTTGAAGAACAAACGGGCTGGAAATTGAGGGTTCTAACCCAAGTCGATCGCACCCCAGGGCGAGCAGTTAAGGAGTTTTGGGGGCTAGACGAGAGCAGCGTTATGCTTGTAGCTGATGGGCGTGGACGCAACCTACTAAACTTTAGCGTCGGTGATGCGGTGTATCCGTTGCTATCACGTAGCTTCTGGATTGAGTTGCAGTCTCGCTATGGCAACCAGTTCTATGTGCGTGATCAAGGGTATGACCAATCGATCTTGTCGGCTATTGATGCGATCGCAACTTGTCTCGATCAAGATGGCTGTGCAGTTGTCCCAGGCATTCCTCAAGAGCAATGGATTTTGACGCTGATTACTTCCATTGTCGGTGGCGTGATCTTTGGGTTTGCGGGGCATCCTCGTAAAGATGGAGAAATATTTGCTTGGAAATGGGCGCTAATCTTCACCCCACTTTGGGGCATGTTATTCATTTCATTTGGTCTGGGTCCAGTTCTGACGCGCACTAGTGAATGGGTTCCCATTGTTCGCAATGTAGCAGGTTTTGTTGGTGGAGCAGTTATCGCTTATTTAATTCCTTCACCAAAAAAAGTGACCCCATCGCCTGAAGCTAGGTAAAAACAGCTCAATATTGTAATTGAACTAAAAAGGGGGGCTATAGCCCCCCTTTTTAGTTCAATTACTGAGACTGTAACTTAGCATCGATCGCTTTAGCAATGCGATCGCTTGCTTCTTCAAGATGGGCTTTAGTGTAGAGATCGAGCTTGTCACCGCGATCGCGCAATACCGATGCAAGGCGATCGCGCAGTTGACGGAGTTGATACCACGCAAGGGTACAAGCATCTTCAGGTGGATTACTGGTTTGCATTCCAACTACAAAGTCAAGGAAGTTATCGATTTTGTCGGGGGAGAGTCGATTGCGGAGAGCCAGATTAACTAATAGATTCATATGTTGACGCTGAAGTGAACGGCGCAGACTGGAAACTTGAGTTAAATCATTAGGTGGTTGCAGAACTTCTGTCCAAATACCTTGCAGTAAAGTATCAAATAGCTCAGGCAATGTTAGGGCTTGACCCGCAGCAGTTTTCAATTCGGTGTCCCGCAGCCTTTGCAAGCGTTCTGAAGATAGTAAATCACTCAGGACAAAGGTTTGTAATGATAAAATGCGATCGTGAATTGGATAGTCCAGAGAAGAGAAATCAGGTGAAGCACCCCAGTGATACCAACGGGATGGAGCCAGTTTATTCAGCAGATCTGGAGAAAAATTGAGAGCATCAGCCGCAAATAAATTTTTTTGAATCGTCGCGATCGCTTCACGTTGCTTCGCGACAGGAATTGGCTCAAACGGTAATCGCCCGATCGCATCACCAGAACGATAACGATTAAATGATTGTCCCCCCACGTAGGAAACTAAGGTAAACAAGTTAGAGGCATAATGCCCAAACACTTGATTGAAGGCAATTTTGGTGTCATTAAAACTTTCTCCTTTCCCAGGATAGCGCTTCTCGATCCGATTCCACATGACACGAGAATTATCAAACTGCCACTGCGCATAAGTAACGGAATCGTTGCTCAAGTCATGGGTTTGAACCTTGGGATCAAGTCCAGAGAATGCATCCTCATCGGGGGCATAGGCTAGCTCTGGTTGCGGTGCAAGCTTAGCTATTTTTTCTAGCTCCTTGATTTCTCCCGCAGGAATAATCGCATCAATTGGGGTATATCCATAGGCGATCGCCCATTCATCATACGCACCAACTTTACTAGTGAAGAAATCACCTTGCTTTGTCCCCTGCGGCGCAAGATTCACACCGTTATAATCCATTACAGAAGCAACTAAACCCCTTTTACGAGTAATTTCTGTATTATTCAACTCCTCAGGGGAGAGCATCGCGCTACCATGAAAGTTGTGTCGCAAACCCAAGGTATGCCCAACTTCATGGGCTGTGACTTCACGCACAAATTGATTGATATAGTCCTTCATGCGATCGCTACTAGGCAACACATTCTCAAACAGAGACAGAGACATTGCGCCTAACCGAAATTGTTCCACTGCTTCCATGCCATAGCACAAATCATTAGCACTAGACATAAACAAGTTGTTATTGAACTGAGTGGAAATCGGTTGTTTCCTGAGTAATGCGATCGCCTGTTTGTCATAGCGCATCCGCCTTGCATCCATGCCATAGCTGCATAGATTTGGATTACCTGTCAACCGCGATAAAAAAGACAAATTTTGCCAACTATTTTGTTGAGCAACACTTCCATAATTCTGCTTAATCGACCGAATCAAATTACTATCGATGATGATATCTGCATCAAGAATCTGACCTGTTAAGGGATTGGTTCGAGATGGGCCCATCGCAAAGAAACCATCAATCGAGTTAAACCAACGAATCGTGTTATAGCGAATGTCGGCTGGGTTCCAATCAGCGCGATCGGGCATTTGTTTTACCGCGATCGCATCTTTAAATCCAATCTTCTCAAAAGCACGATTCCACATTAACGCGCCTTCACGCACAGCACTGCGATATTCTAAAGGAACTGTATTCTCAATCCAAAATGTGATCGGTTGTTTGGGTGGAGAGAGTAAATCATGGGGATTTTGCTTTTCTAAATGCCAACGATTGATATAGCGTACAAATGGAGTCTTGCCAGATTTTTTAGAAAAGTCTTGATAGGCGGTGACAAAATAGCCAACTCGCTCATCAGCAAATCGAGGACGATAGCCATTTTGGGTCGGGAGTTGAGATAGGCTATAACGGACTTTGAGCGTAAAAGCATTGCTGTCGGACAAGGTACTGAGGTCAGGACTAAACTGTGAGTTTGGTATTCCTGCTCCCATGAAGCTAAATACCGATTCCAATTCAATATTTTGGGGAAATGCTTCCGCATTACTGATATAAGATTTGCTGGGGTCGGCGATGAAGGGAGCGCCAAGCTGTGCGGCTAAGGTTTTACTCAAATTTGGTAAAACATCACTCAAGATCAAAGGATCTAAATCAACTAAAAAAGATTTGTTTTTAGGATGAATGCTCCGAATTGGTAGTGATATCAAAACCGAGTCACTAAAGGATTGACTAAGCGATCGCTCTTGTGGATCTCCTAGCTGAGCGCGAAAGTTGGTGTTGGGAACCACAAATTGTAAATTATTATTTAAGCGGCGAAGGGTGAACATTAAGTCACGGAGAGGAACGCCACGATAGAGACCTCGCTCACCTAAACCAGATTCGAGGGTCATCACCGCCAAAAAGTTGCGATTAAGTTGTTCGGGTTTAATTTCGGCAAAAACCTTACCTGACTCTTGATGACGATAAAGCGTAAATAAACCCGCTAGTTTTTGATGATCTTTGATTAAATCGTCAAATGGTTGTAGTTCGGTTTGCCCTTGCATGTTGAAAGGTGGCAGGGGAATATTTTGAATAAAAGGAGTTTGTGCATAAATGGGAGAAAGTCTCTCGACAAGTGGATGAGAAATTAGAACTAGAAAAAAACTAAGGCAAATTACTATCCAAAATCGAATTCTCTTCATCTCTGCGCCTATGACATGAGTTTTGTTAAAACAGCCTACCCACTGTAGTTAGAGTTGTCAGCAATATGACTAAATATTTTGGGACTCACGCAAATAAACCAAGAACTCAAGTTCTTGGCTAAAAGCTCAAGTCCACTTCAGTGGACTACAGAATACTTCTAATCAACCCGTTTCAACGGGTTTGAGCTTTTAGCCCGCACTTGAGTGCAGAGCTACTGCGTAAGTTCTATATTTCAAGGGATTTATCCCTTGGCAAGGGATGTAAAGTTCTGTAATGTTTACTTTTTTAAAATTAATCCCAAAATCAATAAAATTGACCCGATCGCTAAGCAAGCAACCATGCCATAGAAATACCATTTGGCAGCATTTGCCGTAGACTTGGCAAGTTCCTCTTCACTCTTGAGAGAAATAATAAATTTTTTGTCAGCTTGGATCGGCTTGCGGAGAGTAACTTGCCCGCCCTCATCGGCTGCTGTCCCAATTACTAAAACTTCGCGATCGCAGGGCAAGATCGACTCTGTATAACGATAGCCAATAGTGCGTCTACCACCCATACCCGCACCGAGTAATAAATTAAAGCCGCCAAAAGATATTGAAGAACCGCTTGAATTCTCTTGTCGAAACTCATTTAATACTTGCACAGTATCAATATTGCCACCATCAGGATTAACTATAAGTTCGCCAGAATTATCTCGCAAAGTAAATGGAATTGATTGACTATTACTTGACACGGTTTCTGAACCCCGACGAGTTTCGGTGCGGGTTTTATTTTCACTATCGCGAGTTGTCTCCTGCTCCTCATATTCCCTGACAACTTTCATGGTGTAATGCACACAGGGTTCTTGTTTAAGCTCCGAAATTAAAGGGCGATCGCTACGAATAATACCGCGCACCTTCACATATTCTCGTAAATTCCCACTACCAATCTCTCCTGCAATTTCACTAGCAATACGTTGCAAATCTGCAACTGTTGAGGCTGTTGCGAGCCTAATACTTTGTAGTTTCGTACTGTAATTCTTTTGGACAAAAAACAGAATGATACCGATTACGATCAGGATGCCGCCAAAAATTGCCATAGTCTTTGAAGTATGTATGCGCTTTTGCTATGGCTTAAAATTAACATGGGTTAACCTTGAGGGAGAACTCAATTTTACGAATTACAAATTACGAATTACGAATTATGGTCACCATACCTACCAGTAGTCTTGATATTCAAGTTGCGATCGCCAATCAGCGTGCTTTCTTTGCCACTGGTAAAACCAAGGGCTATGATTTTCGGGTTGCTCAACTCAATAAGCTTTCACAACTAATTAAAGACAATGAGCAGCTAATTCTTGATGCAGTTTATGCTGATTTGCGTAAACCTGCGATCGAGGCTTTTGGCAGTGAAATTTTAGTTACCCTCTCAGAAATTAAATTTGTTCTCAAAAATCTTAAGGCTTGGATGAAGCCCCAAAAAGTAGGGACTCCTATAAATTTATTTCCTAGTTCTAGTTATATCTATACTGAACCCTTAGGCGTAGTGTTGATCGTTGCACCTTGGAACTATCCTTTTGCCCTGACAATCCAACCACTTATTGGGGCGATCGCTGCGGGCAATTGCTCGATACTTAAGCCTTCAGAGCATACGCCACACACTTCCAATGTGATCGCTAAAATCATTAACAACAACTTCGATTCCAATTTTATCACTGCGATTGAAGGTGGTATCGAGACGAATCAAGCTTTACTTGCCGAAAAATTTGACCATATCTTCTTCACTGGTGGAACTGCGATCGGCAAAATTGTTATGGAAGCTGCGGCAAAACATCTAACACCTGTCACCTTAGAACTCGGTGGCAAAAGTCCATGTATTGTCGATGCAACCTGTGATTTAGCAACCACCGCTAAGAGGATTATCTGGGGTAAGTTCTATAATGCTGGTCAAACATGTGTTGCTCCTGATTATCTATTAGTTCAGAAAAGTGTCAAATCTGCCCTAATCGAAAAATTATTAGAATGCGTAAAAACATTCTTCGGTGAAAATCCTCAACAAAGCCCAGATTTTGCCCGTATTGTCAACGATCGCCAATTTGATCGCCTCGTCAGTTTGCTCAATGAAGGCAAAGTGCTAATTGGTGGAAACAGCGATAAAAGCGATCGCTTTATTTCGCCTACCCTCATTGATGCAGTGTCTCCTAACTCGAAAATTATGGCTGAGGAAATCTTTGGCCCAATCTTGCCGATTTTGGAATATGACCAACTCTCAGATGCGATCAACTTTGTCAATGCTCAAGCTAAACCTCTAGCCCTATATTTCTTCTCCAGCAATAAGCAAAATCAGGAGCGCATTCTTCAAGAGATTTCCTACGGCGGAGGTTGTTTCAACGACATAATCATGCATTTAGGTAATCCAGAACTTCCCTTTGGTGGTGTCGGTCATAGCGGGATGGGTAGCTATCACGGCAAGGCAAGTTTTGATACTTTCTCTCACCGAAAGAGTGTACTCAAAAATTCCTTCCGCTTTGACCTCAAGTGGCGCTATCCACCTTATACGATGACTCTTGATACATTAAAGAAATTCATCAATTAATTTATCAAAAGCCTCAATTTGTGAGGCTTTTGATAAACTATCTTTCGTCAAGATAATCAATATTTCATGGTACTGGACAGTTAAAGCGTGATCGACGAGAAGGAGTCTCAATCGTATTTGCGGGGAGTATACACTCGTATGCGATCGCCCCATGCTAAAGTCTTCGTCTTACTAGATCCCACAATAATTACGGTTTGCATATCCGCAAGGTCAGGAACTAGTTGCGCCAGCGTAATCACCCGCACATTTTCACCTTTGCGCCCCATTTTGCGACCCAAAATCACAGGTGTGTCAGGCGATCGCCATTTTAATAAAATCTCTTTAGCCGCAGGCAGTTGCCATTTGCGCTGAGATGAAATCGGATTGTAAATCGCGATCGCAAAATCTGCTTGAGCGGCGGCGGCTAATCGCTGTTCGATCACTTCCCAAGGCTTGAGAATATCCGAAAGAGATATTGTGCAGAAATCATGTCCGATGGGAGCGCCAATCGCAGCAGCAGCAGCTTGAGCAGCAGATATTCCTGGAGCAACATGAATATCGATTTGGTTCCATTTAGAATCGGATTCATGATCTAATACTTCAAATACAGCGGCAGCCATGCCATAAATCCCAGGGTCGCCAGAGGAGACGATCACTACTGATTTACCCTCAGTTGCTAGATTGAGGGCAAGACGAGCGCGATCTAGTTCCACTCGATTATCGGAAGCATGGATTGTCTTTCCTTTCGTAAATTCCTTTACCAGATTGATATAGGTTTTGTAACCAACAAAATCCGTTGCATCTTCCAGAATCTTCTTGACTTCGGGAGACATCCATTTGGCATCGCCTGGACCTGTGCCAATGATTGAGAGCTTGCCATTTATTTTCTGGTCTTGGATTTGCTCAGTTTGATAAATTAAATAAGTAGAGCTTAATTTTGAGACGATCTCTTCCAATTGAATTTTATTGGAAATCACTTCAATTTTATGGGTAGCATGATCCGCAAAGGGAAGATTACTTTCGCTTAGCCAAGGTGCATCACCAATCAGTTGCACTGATTTGCCAGCCAACAAATCTGCTAAAAATATCTTTGCTTGGTCATCATCATTTAGCAGTCGATATCCTACTGGAGGTGCTAACAATGAAGTTTGAAACCTTAAGTCGCCTGTAGTAGTTATTGCCGCTTGGACTTGCAATACTTGCGCGATCGCCCTAGCGAGATCATTTGCCCCATTCAAACCACCCAATAGCGGCACTACGGCACTACCATCTTCCGCGATCGCAATTACAGGGGGCTCTGCGCGTTTATCTGACAGTAGAGGTGCTAGCGATCGGATTAGGATTCCTGCGGCACAGATGCCAATAATTGGATGTCCTTGGCTAAATAATTCGCTGACGGTTTCGCTGAATTTGTCGTATTGGCAATCGGCAGTTTGGGTACGCGGTGCTAGTCCATAAATTACTGCATCAGGAATTACGGTTTGAATTTGTCTTGCGATCGCAATACTTTTCTCTCCTAAAATGATGATGGCAAGAGGTTTCATGGTTTGTGGCGTGCATAGTAGCAACCAATTATAAAGGCAAAGCACATGCTAAGCTGGCGCTTTGCCTTTTTGGGTTAAGTTAGTCACCATTATTCATAAGCAGGCGCATTGCCATAATCGCAAATAACAACGCTGCGATTGCCTTGAGCAATTTTGTTGGCAAAAACACAGAAATGCTGTCACCAAGAAATACTCCTATTGAGCTAGCTACTAATAGGGCGGCAGCTGAGCCAATAAAAACAAATCTTGGAGCTGCTGAGCTACCACTTAAACTCAGAGTTGCTAATTGACTTTTGTCTCCTAGCTCCGACAAAAAAATCGTACCAAAGCTGAGAAATAATAATTGCCAGTCCATATTTTTTAAGCGATCGCTTCCCATAATAAACTAAGTGACAGAATCAGAAAACTCAAGCCAGCGAGGGTGTTTAGCAAACTTGGCGAGAAGGTTTTAGCTAGCCATTTACCTGCGATTACGCCTAACAAGCTAGTTGAAACTAAGGCGATCGCGGCTCCAGCAAATACGATCCAAGGCTGATGTGACTGCGCTGAAATCACTAAAACACTTAGTTGGGTTTTGTCTCCAACTTCAGCTAGAAATACGGTGATAAAAGTTGTGGTAACAATTTGCCAGTGTTCAGATTTGCTCTGAGATTTTACTGGTGATGTCGTGATCACTTGAGCTTGCTCAAGCTCTTGGTTTTTCAATTCGGGCTTTGCAGACATCGTTGTTATGAGCGTTATTCAATCTTTTCATAATCCTTTCATAGTCTACGCTATAAAACAAACTAAACTCATATTTTTTGTAAAAGCTTTGCTAGCATTGCTTTTACTGGATTTGATAAGAGAGAGCTGAGCGAAGCTCAGCTCTCTCTTATTTTGCGATTTCGTTGCGATCGCTATCTTGCCAAGGTGTTTCTGCAAAACTAGCAATTGGTAATTTAGGTAAACCCCATTTAGCAACTAAAGTTTGTAATACGCGATCCTGCGATCGGTGAAAAGCATCAATATCGCCTTCACCACGATTGATGATCGCAAACCAGATTGCGCCATGTTCTTGAGTTTGGACAACCCCTGCTAAGGCGCTGACATCAGAAAGTGTCCCAGTTTTGACGATCGCCCCTTTCGGCATTTTACGACCTTCGATTGTGCCGCAGTTGCATTGACTGCTTGGGTAAAGATCCGCAAGGGTTAGCCCCTCGACTTGGGCACGATTATGAACCGCCATTAGGATCGCCACTGATGCACGGGGGGAAATTTGATTGGCTTGCCCTAAACCTGAGCCGTTGATTAACCTTATTTCGGAAATTGGTAGCCCTGTCGCATTAGCTGCGATCGCGGCGACTTCTTTCCCGCCTCCCATTTGCGTTGCCAGAGTTTCCGCCATCTCATTATTGCTAAAGGTATTCATGCGCTTTAGGATTTGCCAAAGCGGTAACGATGCATGGCGAATCAGTAAGTTGCTAGTGGAAATATTAGCTACAGCAAGATTTGGCACTATTCGCACATTGCCAAGAATTACTAGCTGCGGTTTAGATGTTCCTGCGGGCATCGTCGCATATTGCTCGGCAACTTCACCCTGCCATCGGCTGCTATCAAAGGCTAAACGGAGAAAATTTGCTGATTCTTGAGGGTCAGGCTCGAAGTTCATGGAGAACCGTCCTGTAATGATCAGATTACCTTGAACGCGCCTAATGCCCAGTTGATTAAGTTTATTGCCAAGCCCGATCGCCTCTTCCCATACAAAAAACGGATCGCCACTACCCTCAATAATCAGATCGCCTTTGAGCGTATCGCCAGTAAGTTTTCCTGTGCTGCTGATCTTAGTAATAAAGCGATGGTTTGATCCCCAAGTTTGCAAAGCTGCTAGGGTGGTGACATTTTTAGTGAGCGAAGCTGATGGCAATGGGCGGCTCGATAGACGACCAGAGGCGATCGCTCCATCATGGGACTGAATCCATACACCTTGATCAGGGTTATTTACCCCCATTTGCTTAATATCATTGAGCAGGTTTACGATCGCTTGCTTTGCGACAGGATCGGACTGATTATTGGCGAGATCTTCTGAGGCGAGTACTGGGCGATTGGCATAGCTCATCACTGACCGAGGCACTGCGGCGACTTCACGACCATCGAGAGCTTGAGCCGAAACCGATAATAGCAAAGCACCAACGAGACTCCACGTAGTCATAAGGAAAACCGTAACTAGAATGATTGTGCTTTACGTGGCTTTGCCACATAAAGCACAATCATTCTAGTCCAGCAATCCTGATTATCAAAACCAATTTTTTGAAAGCCCGCCGAAGGCGGGCTTTCAAAAAATTGGTTTTAGTGATTTTAGCTAAACATGGCGCTTTCAAGTTGCTGCAACGCAATTTCTAGATCATCATTAATGATTGTGATATCAAACTCATTTGCCGCAGCTACTTCCAATTTGGCATGGTGTAAGCGCTTGATAATTTGTTCATTACTATCGGTACTGCGATCCCGCAAGCGACTTTCTAAAACTTCCATCGAAGGTGGGGCAATGAAAATTCGTTTAGCGCTAGGAAAAGACTGGGCAACTTGTCTCGCACCTTCTAGTTCGATTTCTAACAAGACTATTTGCCCCAAGGCGATCGCTTCATCGATTGCTTGGCGGGGCGTACCGTAAAGATTTCCCGCATATTCCGCCCATTCCAGAAATTTGCCTGCATCTCGCTTTTGTTCAAATTCAGCCCGATCCCAAAAGAAATATTCGCGACCATGTTCTTCACCTGCACGGGGAGGTCGGGTCGTTGCCGAAATTGAAAAGAGAATGCGATCGGGATAGCGCTCCAGCAATTTCTGCAACAGAGTGCCTTTACCGACACCGCTTGGCCCCGTTACAACTATTAATTTACCGCTCAATTTATCTTGGCTCAACGTTTCGTAATTCCCTATAGAGATAGAGTTGACAGCACTTTGCCCGTTAACCAAATGTCAAATTACATTTAAAAATCCTTGCTTTGCAAGGATTTTTAAATTGGTTTAATCTGTAGCGCCTTCTTTACTGATGACAAAACGATTAGCAACAGTTTCAGGTTGAATTGCAGATAGAACTACATGGCTAGAGTCGGTAACAATTACGGCTCTTGTGCGTCTACCATAGGTAGCATCAACCAACTTACCATGTTCACGCGCATCACTAATGATACGCTTGATTGGAGCAGATTCGGGGCTAACGATCGCTACAACTCGGTTTGCCGAAACAATATTACCAAAGCCGATGTTGATGAGCTTAATATCCATAATTTTATCGATCTAAAATCGATTTAGAGTTGATGTAGCTTCATTTTTGTAGGTATTATCACATTATCCTACAAAAATCCACTAGATGCGATATATTTTGTCACGTATAGCGAAACCTATCTTAATTAAGCAGATATACTCAGTTGTCATACTTTCGTGAATTGGGATAAAAGAAAGCTAACAGCCAACAAGGCAAATAATTATGTCAGATATTAGAAACGTAGTGATTATTGGCTCAGGACCAGCAGGCTATACTGCTGCAATTTATGCTGGGCGAGCTAACCTTAATCCACTTGTATTTGAGGGATTCCAGAAGGGGGGCATCCCTGGCGGACAATTGATGACGACGACGGAAGTAGAGAACTTCCCTGGGTTTCCTACTGGAGTAATGGGACCCCAGTTGATGAGCTATATCAAGGAACAAGCTATCAATTGTGGTGCAGAATTGATAATGGAAGATGTAACTTCTGTTGATTTCCGCGATCGCCCTTTTACGATTAAATATTTATCTCACGAAGTCCAAACCCACAGCGTGATCATCGCCACAGGTGCAACCGCGAAAAGGCTCCATTTACCCAGTGAACCGAAGTATTGGAATCGTGGAATTTCAGCATGTGCAGTATGTGATGGCGCTGCGCCGATCTTTCGTGGTGTGGAGTTAGCGGTAGTTGGTGGTGGTGATACGGCTGCGGAAGAATCGATTTTCTTAACTAAATATGGTTCAAAAGTCCATCTGCTCGTGCGTGGCGATCGCATGAGAGCCAGTAAAATTATGCAAGAGCGTGTATTAGCACATCCGAAAATTACGGTGCATTGGCAATCTATCCCGATTGATGTTTATGGTGAAGAGATTGTTAAAGGGGTAAAGCTTCGCCATGCTGTCACTAATGAGGAGAGTGATTTAGCTGTGGGCGGACTATTTTATGCGATCGGGCATAGTCCGAATACAGATTTATTTGCGGGACAGATAGAACTTGATGCGACGGGTTATATCATCACAAAAGGAAAGTCAACATCTACTAATATTGCAGGTGTCTATGCCTGTGGCGATGTCCAAGACCACGAATATCGCCAAGCGATTACTGCGGCAGGAACAGGATGCATGGCAGCACTAGAAGCAGAGCGATGGCTATCTGCAATGTAGTCATCGCCGCGCTTTGCGTGGCGATGACTATTGTTAGAGATGTAAATGCTGAATTACAGTGTTTACATCTTTGTCACCACGACCAGAGCAGTTAATGATAATGCGCTGATCGGCGGTTAGTTGTGGGCAGAGAGTTTCTAGATAGGCGATCGCATGGGATGTCTCCAATGCAGGAATGATGCCCTCCAAACGTGAGAGTCTTTGAAATGCATCGAGAGCTTCTTGATCCGTGACGCTGTAATATTCAGCACGACCTAAATCCTTGAGATAGCTATGCTCTGGCCCAACTCCAGGATAATCTAAGCCAGCACTGATGGAATGTGCTTCTTGGACTTGTCCTTCTGAATCTTGCAATAGATAGCTCATTGCGCCATGTAATACACCAACGCGCCCAAGCGTTAAAGTTGCGGCATGGAACTCAGTATTTGTGCCTTTACCTGCTGCTTCCACACCGATCAAACGAACGCTTGGCTCATCGACGAACTCATGGAATAGACCCATTGCATTGGAGCCACCACCAACACAAGCTAATAAAATATCTGGCAAACCGCCCCATTTCTCTTCACTCTGGCGACGGCTCTCCTTACCAATCACGGCATGAAAATCTCTCACAATCATTGGGTAAGGATGGGGGCCAGCGACGGAGCCGAGAATGTAATGGGTATCGACGACATTAGTTACCCAGTCACGAATTGCTTCAGATGTAGCATCTTTGAGCGTACCAGTACCAGCCTCAACGGGACGCACCTCTGCACCCATGAGCTTCATGCGAAATACATTCAGCGATTGGCGCTCCATGTCCTGTACGCCCATATAAATCACGCAATCTAGACCAAAGCGAGCGCAAACAGTTGCCGTAGCTACACCATGCTGTCCTGCACCTGTTTCGGCAATTACGCGCTTTTTGCCCATGCGGATAGCGAGGAGAACTTGAGCTAGGGCATTATTAATTTTGTGCGCACCAGTATGGTTGAGGTCTTCACGCTTCAGATAAATCTGAGCAGTTCCATAGTGCTGCGTCAATCTCTCCGCAAAATATAGAGGGCTGGGTCTACCCACATAGTCTCGTAAATAGCCGTCTAACTCGTTGTTAAAATCTGGATCGTTCTTGTAATGATAAAAGGCAGTTTCCAGTTCAGCAAGGGCGCTCATAAGGGTTTCGGGGACATATTTGCCACCGAAAATACCAAACCGTCCTAATGAGTCGGGACGATTGACGAGTGTGGTTTGTGTAGTTGTTTTGGGTGCGATCGGCGTTGTGGTCATTGCGGTGGGTATTGACTGATGAGTTAGCTACTATTAAAACTTGCTTGTGGTGCTTGTGACACTGTATTTAGGATAACAAATTTTGAAAGTGCCGCGAAGCGGCACTTTCAAAATTTTCACTGGGTTTTAACTCAGCGCTTTGCGCTGTAACATATACCAAAAGATGAATCAGTTTCATGAATCAAGAAGACATCCGATCGCTAGAAATTGCAAATTACCCTGTAGCAGGAGTTGACGAAGTTGGGAGGGGTTGTCTTTTTGGCGAAGTTGTCGCAGCGGCAGTGATTTTGCCCATTGATAAATTTGGTTATTTAGAAAATCTTGGTGTGACTGATAGCAAAAAGCTATCCTCCCAACGGCGCGAAAAATTAGATCTGATCATTCGTGAAACTGCGATCGCTTGTGAAATTGGCACGGCTTCGGTTGATGAAATCGATGAAATGAATATTCTCGCAGCGAGTTTACTAGCGATGGAGAGGGCGATCGCAAAGTTAAATCCACAGCCCAAGCACTGCCTCATTGATGGCAACCAACTTTTACGATTTAAACTAATTGCGCCGATTCCGCAAACTACAGTGATTAAGGGGGATTCTCTATCAATTTCAATTGCGGCGGCAAGTATTGTCGCGAAAGTATGGCGCGATCGCAGAATAGTAGAACTAGCAGAAATATATACAGGCTATGATCTAGCGACAAATAAGGGCTATGGCACGCCTAAACATCGAGAAGCGATCGCGCAACTTGGCTATAGCGATCTCCATCGTAAAACCTTTAAAATAAAATTATGACTTACGTAGCCCTGCTCAAGTGCGGGCTAAAAGCTCAAACCCGTTGAAACGGGTTAATTAAAAGTATTCTGTAGTCCGCTGAAGTGGACTTGAGCTTTTAGCCAAGAACTTGAGTTCTTGGTTTATTCTTTATTTGATAGGAGTAGAGTCAATGCGATCGCAACTATGTATTCCATTTATCTTGCTAAATGTCATTGTTCAAGTCACTGCTTGCGCCCAACAGCCTGCTGTTAACGCAGGGATAGCCACGACTCAGGCAGAAACAACTAAAAACCTACCTGAATCTCAAACAAAAGCAGCTACAAATGATCAACAAGCTGTGATAAAAGCAGATGCAACCGATGGGCGATCGTCAGCTAAGCAAATATCTCTAATCACAGGTGTATATAATGCTGGCTCTAGATACATTACGATCGCAAAGCAGGGAAGCCGTATCTGTTATCAAGGTGTTTCTATGCCATCTGGGCGATATGCTGTCGCAGTTGGCGAGACTACTGGCTCCTTATCTGCTGAAAAGGATTATTTTGTTGCCGATGGCTGGAAAAAATATGGAAGAACTGTAACTTTAAGTCAGAATGGGGAGAATCTCTCGATATCGCTAGATGGTGGTTCTCCCTCTGAATATAATTTCTTTCAAAAAGATGGTGGAGAAAAATATTCTGAATCACTAATGAATTGTTTGAATAGTACTGGCGAGTTTTTTGAAACCGCGCCTAATTATACTATCTCTACTTCAACTGGAAGTCAGCCAAAGAAAGAAACTGGGAATTTATTGACTTCAGAACAAAAGGCAAAACTTCTGCAATTACCAATCCCCATTGTTGCCCCAAATTTTGTTCCAGAGGGATTTCGCTTAGTTTATGCCAAGGGAGAAGCGAACAAATATGCTAATGGTGATGATGACTCTGGTTACACGATCGCCTATCAAGGAGAAAACAACACCTGTATTAGTATCAGCTCATCTAGCTCTGGCTCACGAGGATTGCAAAGAGCAAATGAAGTCCAGACGGAATTTGGCTCAGTGGTAGTTTATACAGATAATGCTCGTGACAACAGCATCAGGAGTATTTCGAGCTTTTTAGTGCTAAAAGGAAATCCAGCCCTCATCTCAGGTGGAAGTATTCCAGATAGTAGTGCAGATGGTGGATTTAAGCGTTGTGAACCTGTGGGTATGGGAGTCTATATGCAAGTGTTAAAGTCGCTAACATTGGTGAAATGATTGGATATGGCTTGCGCTACAGCATTCCTTAAGTTGCCTAATCGCCATGTTTATGCTATTTCTCATCTATAAAGCAATATTCTCGGAACGTTTTACGTTCTAAAAATATTGCTTTATAAGTTGTTCTGATGGGTAAAACCCAAAATATGCGTTTAATCCATACCTCTGACTGGCATTTGGGTAGAAAATTAAAAGGAGTCGATCGCACTCCTGAAATTGCCTTAGCATTAGAAGAAATCCTCAAATATGCTCAGGAATTTGAAGTTGATGCCGTACTTGTAGCGGGGGATATTTTTGATGTGCCGAATCCCACGACTGAGTCAGAACGTATTGCCTATGAATTTTTTTATAAGCTTAATCAGTTAAGTATTCCTTCAGTTGCGATCGCAGGAAATCATGACTCGGCAAATCGGATTGATAGTCTCGCGCATTTACTATCTCTTGCAGGAGTGAGGGCTTTAGGTAGACCGAGAATTGCTGAAGAAGGGGGCGTTGTTAATATTGATACTGCTAATGGAAAGCTTTGTGTCGGCGCGATGCCTTTTGCTTCAGAGCGGCGCTTATTAGCTGCCGAGGATGTTTGGAATAAAGATGCTGTTGAGCAACGCAATGATTATAAAACTTTAGTAACCTATGTTTTGCAAGATTTGGCTACTGCATTTAAAACTGATGCCGTGAATGTGATGATGGCACATATGACCGTTGATGGCGCAAAGTTTACAGGTTCAGAGGCTGCCTTTTATAGTGGTGCTGTCTATAGTCTTTCAGGACAATCAATCCCTTCAGAATGTCAGTATGTAGGCTTAGGTCATATCCATCGTCCTCAACAGATTGCCAATGCCGCACCGACCTATTATGCAGGATCGTTAATTCAAGTAGATTTTGGCGAAGTGGGCGAAGAGAAGGGATTTAATTTGATTGAAGTGGAAGTGGGTAGACCTGCGAAAGTGCAATTTCAGCCCCTTGCTTGCCAAAAGCCTCTTAAAAGGGTGGAATGTCATATCGATCAGCTTGATGAACAATTAGAATTGCATCGTGATTATGTTGGCTATTTGAAATTTGCGATCGCTGTGGATACGCCGCCCATCGGACTAGCGGATCGGGTGCGAAAAGTCTGTCCCCAAGCGGTAATGGTGGAGCCAAAATTAATTGTCAATGACGCTGCCCCAGCACCAGAAGCCAAGGATTACGATCGCTTTGATGCGATCGCTGAGTTTCAAAAATTTTATAGCGATCGGGAAAAGAATTTGTCGCCTGACGTGATTGAAGCATTCAAGAATCTGTATATGGAGTTCAGCGATGCGTCCAATTGAGTTATATAGGAAAGCTGGTAGCGAAGTAGGGCAACCACGGGGGGATTGACCCTACCCCAAAATTTAAAGGTTATCTTAGGGGCTGTGCCCCCGTGCCAGCCCCCAACCTATGCTATGACAGGAATTCCTTCTACGTAACATCAGTGAGTATGTCAAATACTTTCAGCTAAACCTTAGCTAATTTGATATAATCGCTGAAATCAGGAGCTAGTCGCTCTTAGTAATTGGCAAAGCATCTGAGTCGTATTCTTGGAGTTTGAGGCGATGGAATGGTTAGTTGTTTGGGGCGTGACACAGGCGGCGGGTGTAGTTGTTTATCCCATCCTTCAGGATTTGGCAAAGGATGCGGCAAAGGATTATGGCAAGGACTTTTTTAAGGATTGCCTGAAAAAGGTGATCCGCTTGCCCGAACATGATGTGCTAAAGGAAGCCTATGGGAAAGCACTGAAAAATTTTTTGGAACTTATTCAGGATGAGTTGCAAGGGGCGGGTTATAAGGAAGCAATTATTAAGCAGTACGTTCCTTTTTTGAAGAAGTTTATCGATCGCGAAGAAGTTGCTGCGGCTTTGGGGATGGCGTTTGATGTGGAATGTAAGGCGATCGATACGGCGCTGTTGGTGCGGACTTGGGCGGCTTTGAATTCACCACTTTTGCCTGAGGATATGGATTGGGATTTTGTGTGTAAGTCCTACATCAAATCGGTCAAGAAACTTGTCCAGAATTCGGATAAGTTGCGCCCGATTTTTGAGGTGCAGACCTTGGATAAAATCGCGGATGGTACACAGGAATTAGTAGGAATTGCACCAACATTTAATTTGGGGCAGTATGCGGAAGGGTTGCGGGAGCAGTATGGCAACTTGAAGCTGGAATCTCTGGATACGACTGGAGTTTATTACAACGAGTTGAAGCTTTGGAAGATCTTTATTCCTCAGAATTTGCGGGAATGTCAGGAGTTTATTCCGCAGGTGTATGAGTTGCCGAAGGATCGATCGCGGCTGTTGCAGGAGAGTGGACAGTTGGATGTGTTGGAACTTGCGGAAGCGGAGTTAGAGAATCATCGCAAGCGCTATGTCGAGCAACCGATTCGGGGAGTATTTGAGGTATTGGGCGATCCGCAGGAGTTGGCGAAGGAGGTCGTTGCTAAATATGCAGTGATCTTGGGCGATCCAGGTTCGGGAAAATCGACGCTGTTGCAATATCTGGCGCTGATTTGGGCGGAGCGACCTGTGCGAGATTTACCTTTGTATCCGTTGCCGCTTTTGTTGGAGTTGCGTACCTATGCCCGTGATAAGCAGGCAGGGAAATGTCAGGATATTGTTTCGTTTATTCATGGGGGGAATATTACCTGTCGGCTGAATCAGCAGGATTTGCATGAAAAGCTGAAGAATGGTGATGTAATTGCCCTATTTGATGGGATTGATGAGGTGTTCGATCCTGCGTTGCGGGATGAGGTGGTGACGGATATCCATCGCTTTACGAATGAGTATCCTGCGGTGAGGGCTGTTGCGACTTCGCGGTGGTTGGGCTATAAGGCACAACGGTTAAGGGATGCGGGGTTTCAGCACTTTATGCTGCAAGAGTTGAATGATGAGCAGATGCAGGAGTTTGTGGTGCGTTGGCATGATCTGAATTTTGCGGAGGGTGCGGATAAGGATCGCAAGCGGGAGCGGTTGCAGAAGGCGATTAGGGAGTCGCGATCGATTAAGGAGTTGGCGGGAAATCCTTTGTTATTAACGATGATGGCGATTCTCAATCGTAATCAGGAGTTACCGAGGGATCGTCCTGAACTGTATAACCAAGCTTCGAGGGTGTTGTTGCATCAATGGGATGTGGAACGGGCGCTAGTGGAGGATCGGCGGATTGACCCGAAAACGATTGACTATCGCGATAAGCAGGCGATGTTGCGGAAGGTTGCCTATTATATGCAGTCGAGTGCGAAGGGTTTGGAGGGGAATTTGATTAGTGCGGCGCAGTTGGAGAGCATTTTAACGGATTACCTGAAGACGATTGAGGTGGAGAAGCCAAGGGAAATCGCTCGTATCATGATCGGTCAGCTTCGCACGCGCAATTTCATTCTCTGCGATCTGGGTGGGGATTCCTATGGTTTTGTGCATCGGACTTTTTTGGAATATTTTTGTGCGTGGGAGTTTGTTTGGCAGTTTAAGGAGTCGCAAACGCTGACGATTGAGCAGTTAATCAATGATGTGTTTGGGAACCATTGGCAGGATGAGTCTTGGCATGAGGTTTTGCGATTGATTTCTGGGATGATCGAGCCGAGGTTTGTTGCAGAGATTATTGATTTTCTTTTAGATCAGAAAGTTGACAGAAGTGCTTTTTTGGATGAGGAAAACCATCTTCAAAAAGAAGGACTATCGAATCTTTTACTAGCGATAGATTGCTTTGTGGAGGTTAGAAATAGGAATTTGATTGCAGCGACATCAAGCAAATTATTAAAAATCTTACAAGTTGAAGTTGAACAAGAAATCCCTTATGGTTTCAATTTTGAATTAGCAATGACAATTATTACTAACATTGCAAGCATTTGGAAAGATAGTTCTGACTTGTTACCTTGGCTGAAAAAATGTTTGGATTCCGATTCAAATTCTATACCAATAGTTACGGTAGGAGTGATTGCACAAGAATGGAAAGAAGACTCAGAAACCCTTCATTGGCTAAAAGACTGCGCTCTTAATGATCAGAATTCGCATGTGCAAATGGTGGCGGTCGGAGTGATTGCACATATATGGAAAAAAGACCCAGAAATTCTTCCTTGGTTAAAAGACCGCATTCTTAACGGTCAGAATGAATTTGTGCAAATGATGGCGATACGAGAGATTGCTAAAGGATGGAAAGATGACACTGATACCCTGCCTTGGCTAAAAGATCGCGCTCTTAACGGTCAGAATAAATTTGTGCGAATAGCAGCGGTACAAGCGATCTCCGAAGTCTGGAAAGATGGTTCTGATACCCTTCCTTGGCTCAAAGACCGCGCTCTTAACGATCAGAATTATTATGTGCGAAAAGCAGCGGTACAAGCGATCTCCGAAGTCTGGAAAGATGACTCTGACACCCTTCCTTTGCTAAAAGATCGCGCTCTTAATGATCAGGATAATGATGTGCGAATGGCGGCGGTACAAGAGATTGCCAAAGGCTGGAAAGATGATCTACAAACATTTGATTTTTTATGCGATCTCGCCATCCACGATCCCTTTAAACGTGCAGAAGATTGGGAAACTAATCCCCGCCAAACTGCACTAGAAGGAATCCTCAAACATTACAGCGATAAACCTCAAACATTGGAATTATTGAAGACAGTCTCTAACAACGATCGCGATGAAAAATTAAAGGAATTTGCGAAGGAGGAATTAGCAAAATTGAGTGAGAATCCCGTAGGGGCATAGCATTTGCGCCACAATTTTTAAAACCCGCAACAATATCGATCTGCAAATGCTTTGCCCTCTATGCCTTCACCGATAAATTGTCCCTGCGTTGTGAGGTTTTGGGCAAAGCATTCCCAAATTTAGGCGATCTGAAAATTTATAGATTTCTGCGGGAATGCTGTGCCCCTACATTTCTACAAATCCTATGCGCCCTATGCTTTTAGCGATCGCTTGTCCCTGCGTTGCGAGGTATTGGACAAAGAAAAAGAAACCTATAAAAGCTCAGATCCCCGACTTTTTCTCAGCAAACAAAGACAATTTGCAAATTCACAAAAAAAGTCGGGGATCTAAATCTAATGCTTTCACAGATAAGTTGTCCCTAGTTTTTATCCGTATATAATAAATTCAAGAAAACAGGACAAGATTTGTATAAAGCATAAATTTATGTCGATCGCCCAACTTGCCTCCAAAATCGAAAAAGTTAAAGTTTATTCCGAAGGCTCCACTGTGAGGCGTTTGGCAAGTCTGTCAGCGATCGCATGGCAAAATGAAAATACTGAAAATGTCGAAGTCGAGATCGTGGGATTACCGCTGGCTCTGGATGATGCGAGTGTCAGGGTGCGAGTAGACAATGGCGAAACTGGGGCAGACGAGAATGTAATTGTTATAGATGTACGGGTTGGTTTGAGTGTCCCATCACCCGTAGAAGTTTCCATATCAGATTTAGAAGAATTAATCCAGTCAGCAAAAGCTGAGGTCGATCGCTTAAATGATCTCCAAAGTGTAATTGCTCTAGAAATGGCAGCTTTGAATGTGTTGAATGTCCCCGATCGCCCTATAGGAGAAGAGGGCAAAGCCCCACCAATTTCACCAACAGGTGCAAGGGTCGCATTAGCAAATTTCAAGGATGAGCAAAAGCAACTACGCATCAAAGAAAAGCGCGAACTTGATCTGCAATTGCGAAAAGCCATAGAAAATCTGCGAGATTTGCAACAACAACAAACCTTTGCTTCCAATGCGAATGTCGCCAAAGAAAATGAGTTACGCAAAACCATTGTTGCTCGTTTGCAAATTAGCGATCGCATGGCAGCATCTTTAGCCATACCTGACAATCTGCAACTGATTTTGGAATATTTTGTGCAGGGGGCAAAATGGACACCCACCTATGTTTGTCGGCTGAATAGTGCCACTAATACAGCTGCGATCGCCTTGCGGGCTTTGATCTGTCAGCGTACTGGTGAGGATTGGTCGGGTGTGCAGATCGAGCTTTCGACTGCTACGCCGACGGGTTGGTGTGAGTTGCCAGAATTACCTTCTCTGAGGTTAGGGCGATCGCAAGCATTTGCGTCCAAAAAAGCTTGGCGCAATCCACCGAAGGGAGCTGAGATACTTTTTGAAGATTATGATCTTCAGAGATATATCGCCTATAACGCAATTAGTACTACTTCAGTTTCTCAAAATTTTCAAGTTCCAACTTTACTACCATTATCAACAGTCACGCAGTCCGTTCTTAGTCAGAGGATTGAAAATTTTAAAACAGACTCAGTTTCGGATAATCGTGAACTATTTGGAAGGGTTCTTACTAGCACTAGAGGAGCAGGTGTTTCGACGGAAATGGATGCCGAATTTGATGATCTTGAATCTATGTTGCAGACTACATTCAGCAAGGAAGTAGCTGCTCCATCTCCAAGGAGAATGGAAGCACGAGCTATGGATGAAGAAATATATCAAGAAAAACAGTCAATACGAACAAGAGCCCCACAAGCAGCTATGAGTAAGGCAATGGCTCCTGCACAAATGTCTACTCTTCTTGATCGTCCAGGGGCAGTAATGCGAGAATCTATCTTCGATCCTGTCCAAGAGATTACGAACTATGGTCTGATGCGATTGGCTGATCCTAGTAATACCTCGCAACGCGGAAAACTCAGCCTGCCTGATGTGCAGACGATCTATTTGGAGTCGCTGAAGCGATCGCGAATGACGGTTAACTTCGATCTAACCGTAGTTTTACAACAAGCGTTAAGTCTGGCGGCTTGCCAGAACACTCATTTACCTGCGGGTACGGTCAATGTGCGGCAAATGGTAGGCACTTTCGACTTTGCATATCTTGGGAATGGACTTGTTGATATTCCATCCGATGGACAGTTTCATTCAGTTGCATTGCTGGAAGAGAATGCGGAGATTGATTTGCGCTATATCGTCGTCCCCCGTGAAGATACTAATGTTTTTCGGATAGCACAACTTCGTAATCCTCTAAGATCGCCATTGTTAGCAGGCTCTACGGATGTCTATGTTGATGGTGAATATATTCTCTCAACGCAGATTAATACAGTGCCACCCAGAGGACAAATGGAACTGGGCTTAGGCGTGGAACAGTCAATCAAAGTCGCCCGAAATACTTCCTTTAAAGAAGTGCGATCGGGCATGAGTCTGGTTGCCTTTAACGAATTACGTCACAGTATTCATATTGCGATCGCCAATCGACTAGGACGAGATGCCAGAATCGAAGTACGCGAACGTATTCCTGTGCCACAAGCTGACGTAAAAGTAGATGTGACGGTCACACAGGTTGCCCCAGCATGGGAGAAATACGAACAGCAAGAACGCAATGCCGTGATTAAAGGCGGCTATCGCTGGCAAATCAACGTTCCCGCAGGTGGTGAAACGGAATTAACCGCCGACTATACAATTAAGACTTTTGTGGATAACGAATTGGTTAACGGTAATCGGAGAGAGGAATAGAACATGATATCAACCGAAATTCAGACCCTAGATCTAAATGCTCCTGTTACTACCGTGACGCTACTCGAAGATCGTGCTCAAGTTCAACGCATGGCAAAGGTAACTTTAACATCAGGACTTTGGCGCGTTCACGTTGCCAAAGTTGCGCCCATTCTCTCTGATAAATCCCTTCGTGCTGAATTTAGCGATCGCATATCTGGTGCAAGAGTAAACGATGTACGTGTGCGCCGACGGATGTTAATTAAGGAATCAGATCGCTCAGGTTTGTTAGAAGAGTTGAAGATTGAATGGAGATCGCAATTCGATCAATACAATGTCCTCACTGAAGATCGCCAACAACTCGAAGACCAGTTTCAACAAATCGGCATAATTTTGGAAAAAGCTTTGCAAGAGCTGCCCATTGACGCGGCATGGGGACAAGTTGATCCAATGGCTTGGCGATCGCAATTACAGCCACTATTTCAAAAAATGCGGGAAGCCCGTAGCGAAATCCTCAATACTTACCATGCACAGGCGAAGTTGAAATCTGCGATCGAGCGGCTGGTAAGCCGTATTCAAGCTGAAGCTAGACCCGATCAGATTTTTACGGCGCATCTCGAAGCGGATTTAGCGATCGCTGAAACTGGCGAGTACGAGCTATCTTTTGATTACGTCGTTCCCAATGCCTTCTGGCGGCCCTATCATCAAGCCCAGTTACAGATGGGAGATAAGCAAACGGGAGAAAATTCGCAATTAACCTTCCGTACCGATGGTTGTGTTTGGCAAAACACAGGCGAAGACTGGCTAAATGTGGATTTAGTCTTTTCCACCGCTCGTGCGTCCCTTGGCACTGAGCCACCTTTACTCACCGATGATTGGCTGAATATTCGCGAAAAAGCAAAGAAAATTGCCGTAGAAATGCGCGATCAAACGGTGAAAACGACGGGGCTAGGCGCAGGCGCAAGACCAGATGCGATCGATTTACCTGGGGTTGATGATGGCGGAGAAGTGAGAACTCTCCGCGCTCCTAAAAAAGCGAATATTCCCTCCGATGGTAATCCCTATCGTGTGCCACTATTCCAATTCCAATCCTCAGCCAAGATTGAGTATGTGCTTATGCCAGAAATAGCTCTGCAAGTCGTTCTTAAAAGCGAACAAACTAATAATTCCACATTACCAATTTTGGCTGGCCCCGTCGATCTAGTGCGGTCTACAGAATATGTCGGGCGAACAACCGTATCTTTTATCGCTCCCCAAGAAAAATTTGCCCTTGGTTGGGGAACTGATGCGAATATGCGTGTTCAGCGCACCCAGTCACAAAAACGAGAAAAGAATCATCTCACCCAATGGAATACTATTACCAACACTGTCAGTATCTTTCTCTCGAATATTGGTGATGAAGCTAGAAAAATCACTATGACCGAGCGGATGCCTGTCTCAGAATTAGAGAAGGTAAAAATTGAAGTAGTTCAGGACGAAACCAGCGATCGCATCCAACCCGATATCAACGGTTTTTGCAATTGGAATTTACATCTCCCACCCTATTCTCAAGCCAAAGTGATCCTAGTCTACAAAATTGCTGCTGCGCCTGATGTCGAAGGTCTATAAATCACAGATAGTATATAGGGCTAGCACGAGGGGGGCACAGTACCTAAAGAATATAATAAATTGTTGGGGTAGGGGCTGTGCCCCCGTGCCAGCCCTGTCACGCTAGCAGTAGGAGATTCACAATCTGAATCCCACGTAACATCAGTCTTAAAAGCGCCAAGAATATAGCGGCGGGCGTAGCCCGCCGCTATATTCTTGGCGCTTTTATTTTGTGTAAGCCACTAAGGTGATGTTAAAAAATAACACTTGACTTAGAGTGCACTCTAACGTTTAGAGTTAGTTCTATGGAAAGGACATTCACAATTCAAGAAGCCTCACTGATGACTGGTGTAAGTGCACATACATTGCGCTACTACGAACGAATGAATCTTCTTGATTCAATCAATCGAGATGATAGTGGGTATCGTAGATTTACAAACTATGATTTGGATTGTGTCAGGTTTCTGACTAAATTACGTGCTACGAAAATGCCGATCCGTCAAATGCAGCAGTTTGCAGAGCTTCGCCGACAAGGACTTTCTTCAGCACATCAAAGACGATTGCTATTGGAAGAGCATTACAATGCAGTTCTTGCCAGCCAGCAAGAGCTTAATCATAGCCTTGAAATTATCAGTAAAAAAATTGCTTACTATAAAGAATTGGAGGAGAAAGAAATTACCAATGAGGAAGACTCGTATCATCTTCCTACTTATATCGCAATGGTTCAAGCAGGAAAAATCAATCATTCAGTTCACATTCCTCTCAAAGCCGAAACTGCTGCTCAAGAATTGATTGATCAACTCGATCCAGCAATTCTATAACGGTTTTCATTTTGCCGTAGGCAAAATGAAAACTCAAAAACCCTACTGGGACTGATTTTTTATTTTCAAATAAGTATGCACTCATTTGAGAACCTCTATATCGAGAATGCTCGAATTATTACAACCAAAAAAGGAACAAATCCATGAAAACAAGAAAACTGGGTAATCAAGGACTAGAAGTTTCAGAACTGGGACTTGGCTGTATGGGAATGTCCGAGTTTTATGGCAGTGGTGACGAACAAGAAGCGATCGCGACAATTCATCATGCCCTAGATCTTGGTGTGAACTTCCTCGATACTGCTGATATGTACGGGCCATTCACCAACGAGAAACTAGTTGGTAGAGCCATTAACGATCGCCGCGATCGCGTCATCCTCGCCACCAAATTTGGCAATGTCCGCAGTGCCGATGGTGGATGGCTAGGCATTAGTGGCAAACCAGAATATGTCCAACAGGCTTGTGATACCTCATTACAGCGTTTAGGAGTGGATGTAATTGACCTCTACTATCAACATCGTGTCGATGTAACAGTCCCAATTGAAGAGACTGTAGGCGCAATGGCAGAACTAGTCAAACAAGGCAAAGTCAGATATCTAGGCTTATCCGAAGCCTCCCCCGCCACGATCCGCCGTGCTCAAACCGTACATCCTATTTCCGCCCTGCAAACTGAATATTCGCTTTGGAGCCGTGACCCAGAGGATGAAATCTTGCCCACTTTGCAAGAATTAGGAATTGGCTTTGTGCCCTATAGTCCATTAGGCAGAGGTTTTCTGACAGGAGCTATATCCACTCCCGATGACTTTGCAGCCGATGACTTTCGCCGTCGATCACCACGCTTTCAAGGTGAGAACTTCACTAAAAACCTGCAATTAGTCGATCAAGTAAAAGCGATCGCATCTGAAAAAGGCGTTACTGCTGGACAACTAGCCTTAGCATGGCTACTTGCCCAAGGCGACTATATCGTGCCGATTCCTGGGACAAAACGCCGTACTTATTTGGAAGAAAATATTGGTGCAACGACAGTGACTCTAACCCCTGAAGATCTCAACCGTATTGATGCTGTCGCACCTCAGGGCATTGCCGCAGGCGATCGCTATCCCGCCCAAAACATGAGTTCCCTGAATCGTTAAGTTTATACTTACCATATAGCCGTTTTCAGTTTGCCTACGGCAAACTGAAAACTCAAAACCCTTACTGAGTTTGATTCTTTAGTTTTCCCAATAAGCATATGCTCATTGGGAAACTGCTATATTCAGAATATCCAGAGGTTGACTATTTCCTATGCATATTGATCCCAACTCAACATCACCGCAAGACAACTATAAACTATTAACAAATCTGGTCGTACCCAGACCGATCGCATGGGTAACTTCGCAAAATTCTAAAGGAGTGATCAATCTTGCTCCCTTCAGTTTTTTTAATGCGATCGGGAGTGATCCTCTATACCTGATCATCAGCATTGGCAATAAAGACGATGGCAGCATGAAGGATACAGCCGCAAATATCATTACTAGCGGCGAGTTTGTGGTTAATTTGGTGACAGAAGATCTTGTATCTGCCATGAATATTTCTGCGGCGAACTTTCCTTTAGATGAAAGTGAACTCACAGCAGTTGGTTTACATGCAGCATCGTCAAAACGGATTAAGGTTCCGCGAGTAGAAGAGGCAAAAGCCAGTTTAGAATGTGTACTGCATAGCCAACAACCTTTGGGAATATATACACTGATCATCGGGCAAGTGGTCATGTTTCATGTGGATGATGCACTGCTTGGCGATCGCCTCCATATTAATGGATTTGCTCCCATCGGTCGAATGGGTTCACCAGCTTACTATTGTCGAACTAGCGATCGCTTTGAAGTTCCACGTATTCCCTATGAGAATCTGCTTTAAACCCAGCAATCTGCTGGGTTTAAAGCGACTATATACCACCATCTCCAGCTTTACTAGTGGAGATGATATGAATATCCACATTTTTGAGAACTCGTAAAATCCTTTGCGTGAGCGATCCCTTAAACAGGATTTGCCAGCGTGACTTCTGGCTTTCACCCATAACAATTTGCGTAATTCGATAATTTTTTGCCGTATCCACGATCGCATCTAAAGGCTGACTATTTCGCACTCGAATAAAAGCACCTGCAAACTCTTTACAGAGGCGTTCACAGGTCTCAATATGTAGACTTTCGGCTTTGGTTAAAAAGCGATCAGGATCATCCACAAATAAAACATAGAGTTGAGCGTGCATATATCCCGCAATTCTTGCTCCTCTTCGCAATAATTGGAGTGAATTGGGATAGGTGGAAACGCAGACTAAAACCCGTTCATGAATATTACAGATAATAGTTGTTGTGGAACCTGACTGATCGTGAGATTCGAGATCATCTTCGATATTGTCAGCGATTTCGCGCAGAGCCAACTCTCGTAAAGCAATCAAATGGCGACGCTGAAAGAAGTTGTTTAGCGATTGATCAATTTTTTCAGGAGCATAGATTTTGCCGTCACGCAGACGTTCCTGTAAGGTTTCTGGTGTAACATCGACAACCACAATTTCATCGGCGGCTTCTAAAATGCGATCGGGAATGCGTTCACGCACGATCACGCCCGTAATTTTTGCTACGGTATCATTCAGGCTCTCAATATGTTGAATATTTACGGTTGAATAGACATCAATTCCAGCTTCGAGCAAGATCTCCACATCTTGATAGCGCTTTTCGCGATCTGCATTAGGGACATTGGTATGAGCTAATTCGTCTACTAGAGCTAATTGAGGCTGTCGCTTAACGATCGCATCAGTATCCATTTCCGTGAGCGCTACTGATTCCCACTTAATCTGTTGGCGTGGGATAAGTTCTAAGCCGATTGCTTTTTCCTCAGTCTCAGCCCGATTATGAGTTTCTAGTAAACCGATAACCACATCAATTCCTTCGGAACGTAAGCGATGCCCTTCCTCCAACATCCGATAGGTTTTACCAACCCCAGGACTCATACCGATAAATATTTTATGCTTTCCGCGCCGATAAGCTTTAATCATAGTGTAGCGATCGCTAATTTAGCCTGCTCAAACATATAGCCAATGGCTGCAAAAAGCAGCTTTAGATTTTGGATAGTATAGATGGTAATTTCTTTAACAAAATAGTTGGTATCAAGTATAGCAAATTCCCAAATTACGCCGTTAGATACAATTCCAAAAATGGGGGCAAAATTTGCTTCGTTTTTGGACATTTGATTAGCTCTACGCGCAGCCATCATATTAGAAATGCAGTCAATCCAAGCCTCTTCAAAGCTCTCATGTTTGACCCCAATAATGATTAAACTAGGTTTCTCTAAGAAGATGTTTCCCATTGGTGATCGCTTAGCAATCAAATAATCTGGAACTACGAAACGATTATCTCCATAATTAAGTGGTTGATGACTCCATAAAAGCAAATCTTTTTTGTATAGTTTCCAGACTTCTCTGAGAGTGGGATAGATTAAGGACTCACAGAGAGCAGATTCTGAATTTTTATACACGCTTTCACTCAGCGTTAATTTGATCTCAGCTTCAAAGTATTCAAAAACTGGTATTTCCATCATTTGAATAAAGTTTTGTTCAGAGTAGCTGATATCAAACTCTCTCAGTACTTCATCAACTCTTTTATAGTTTGTGTATGGCATATTTTTGGATGGTTTGAGTGTCTAAATCTTGCTTTTAGTGCTACTGTTGAAAACTGGTATAGCGATCCTAAATGAGATGTGAGAAAGACAAGGGGCTTAAGCCCCTTGTTATAGACTTTTACTTCTCACGATTCATTTGGGCTTGCTATATAGCTTATCGAAATTACAAAGAATCTAAAGCTAGATTTACCTTCAAGACATTCACTCCATCTTCGCCAAAGATGCCTAGAAAACGCCCATCGGTATTTTGTTGAATGAGTGATTCCAGCTTACTAGGTTCAACTTTGCGGGCTAGAGCTACTCTTTGAATTTGAGCTTTTGCGGCTTCAGGCGTAATGTGTGGATCGAGACTAGAACCAGAGGTGTAAATCAGATCGGCGGTTGGTTGAATTCCTGCTGATTGTAGTCGAGGTATATCGCCTACAATCACCTTACTGGGATCGGGATCGGATTTACCCTTGATTCGACTTAGAAGATCGGGATTGCTGGGCGCTAAGTTACTGGCTCCTGAAACGCCTGTTTTGAGAATGCCAGCATCATCTTTTTTAGGATCGGCGGTGCTGTAATTAGTCGTACTGGGGCGGCTATTGAAATATTTGTCACTTGTAAATGGCTGTCCAATTAAGGCGGAACCAACTACTTGTCCTTGAGCGTTACGAATCAAACTTCCATTGGCTTGATTTGAGAGAAACGGTAATTGCGCGATCGCTAATATTCCCGCAGGATAAATCACGGCAACTAGCACCCAAAGGACAACGGTGACGCGAATAGCTTTAATAATTTCGTTCATAGATTTTGAGTGATTTGTAATTCGTAATTCGTAATTCGTAATTAATTTAAAATTTCTCAGGTTGAAACATGACAACAAATAGATAAATCGAGAAGCTCAAAGTAACGATTCCCAATAATCCTAAGGCGTAGGCTTGAAAGCGGGTAAAACTATCAGCGTTAGCGGCATAGACAGCAGGGGCAACGATGAGATTCAGGCAGAGCGAGAGAAACAAATATTTTGGATATTTCTTTTTAGTTGCAAATTGCCATAGATCGGTGAAATCAGCGATCGTAAGATGAGGAGGAAGAGGGTTTTTCATAGGTAATGGATGAGTAAATAAAAAGCCTGAATTACGACCTGAATTACGGATTACGCAGATTTTTGGATTCTTAAATTTTGAGAATTGCAGCATTATAAAAATCCATGAAATCCCAGAATCTATTTAATCCGTGATTCAGATGTTGTAAGTTATGCGATTGGTAATAAAACATCGATAAATTTGATGGCAATGAATGGAGCGATTACGCCGCCTAGTCCGTAAAGCAAAATATTGCGCTGTAAAAGCTGATCGGCAGTGAGCGGTCTAAACTTTACTCCTTTTAGAGCTAGAGGAATTAATGCAGGAATAATTAGGGCGTTGTAGATCAAAGCCGAGAGAATTGCTGATTGTGGACTTTTGAGACCCATAATATTTAGCGAACCAATACCTGCGGCGGCAAATATGGTGGGGATAATCGCGAAGTATTTAGCGATGTCATTTGCGATCGAGAAAGTGGTTAATGCGCCACGAGTAATCAACAATTGTTTACCGATCGCAACTAAATCAATTAGCTTGGTCGGATCGCTATCTAAATCCACCATATTTGCGGCTTCCTTAGCAGCTTGCGTGCCCGAATTCATGGCAACACCGACGTTAGCTTGGGCTAGGGCTGGCGCGTCATTTGTGCCATCTCCTGTCATGGCGACTAATTTGCCCTGAGACTGTTCGCGACGAATGACTTCGATTTTGTCTTCGGGTGTTGCTTCTGCGATGAAGTCATCGACTCCTGCTTCCTCGGCAATTACTGAAGCAGTGATTTGGTTATCGCCTGTGAGCATAATCGTGCGCACACCCATCCGACGCAATTGATCAAATCTTTCTCGCAGTCCTGATTTGACAATATCTTTGAGATAAATTACCCCATAAAGATCGCCACCCTGACATATTCCCAAAGGCGTGCCACCGAGTTTTGAGACCTTCTCATAGGCGGCTTCAAATTCTTCAGGTACTAGGCCAGATCGCGATCGCACAAATCCACGAATCGCATCTACTGCTCCCTTGCGAACTTCGATCTCATTTGGTAAATCAGTGCCACTCATGCGAGTACGTGCGGAGAAATCAATACCTTTAGCTTGGTCGCGATCAAAAGTAGCGATCGCTCCTAATTGTTCGGCTAGCTGAACGATGGAGCGCCCTTCAGGAGTTTCATCAAAGATGCTTGCGGCAAGAGCCACAGTGGCTACTTCTGAAAGTGAATGTCCATTAACTGGGATAAATTCATCAGCTAGGCGGTTGCCAAGGGTAATCGTTCCAGTTTTATCAAGTACTAAGGTATTAATATCGCCGCAAGCTTCGACAGCTCGACCCGATGTAGCAATAACATTAAATTGCGCGACGCGATCCATACCTGCAATACCGATCGCACTAAGCAAACCGCCTATCGTGGTGGGAATCAGTGCAACTAGTAGAGAAACTAAGATCGCGATCGTCGTGGGTGTATTCACATAATTGGCGATCGGCGGGATCGTTGCGACCACAATTAGAAATACCTGTGTAAGCACTGTTAGCAGCACCGTCAAAGCAATTTCATTAGGAGTTTTCGTGCGTTCTGCGCCTTCGACAAGGGCAATCATGCGATCGATAAATCCTTGCCCAGGGTCAGCCGAAATCTTGATCGTCAGTTCATCGGAAACCACGCGAGTACCACCTGTGACGGAACTGGCGATATCTGTGCCTGGCTGTTTGAGGACGGGAGCAGATTCCCCTGTGATGGCTGATTCATCCACTGAGGCTAAACCTGCAATCACTTCACCATCAGCGGGAATCATTTCACCAATCTTAACCTTGACTAAATCACCACGGCGCAATTCTGTAGAACTGGTTGGTTGAATCGTGCCATCAGGCAATACTTTGCTAGCGATTGTATCCGATCGCGTAGTTCGTAAAGAGTCCGCCTGGGCTTTACCACGTCCTTCTGCGATCGCCTCTGCAAAGTTGGCAAATACCACTGTCAAAAAGAGAATCAGGGTAATCGAGCCATTAAGAATACGCTGTTGAGTGGGATCAGCTTGGACATTGCCAAAGAGATTTGGATCAATGGTTACGAGCAATGTGACAATCGTGCCAACCCAGACCATAAACATGACAGGATTACGAACGGCAATACGTGGATTCAGTTTACGGAAGGCATCACGAATAGCGCGTGGATAGAGTCCTGCCATCGACGCTTTAGGCGTATGTCTACGAGACTCGCGAGTTCCACTTGGTACATGAGATGAAGTTTTATTCATAGATTTAGCCACCTCTAGCAATCAAAAAAGCTTCAGCAACAGAGCCGAGAGCCAACACAGGGAAGAAAGTCAATGCACCCATAATCAAAATCACGCCAGCCGTAACGCTAGTAAAAAGAACCGTATCAGTTCGTAATGTGCCTGTAGTCATGGCAACAGGTTGCTTACGAGAAATTCCATCAGCTAAAAGTAATAGCGCGATTAAAGGAATATAACGACCGCCTAGTAAGCTAACGGAAGTGCTGAGATTCCACCAAAGAGCCGTTGGAGCTGGCTGACTATTGGCTAGCCCTGCAAATCCAGAACCGTTATTTGCTGCTGCCGAAGCATATTCATAAACCACTTGAGAGAGTCCATGAAATCCTGGATTGCTAATTCCAGATAACTGATCGGGAAATGCTAAAGCGATCGCACTGGGAATCAGAATAAAAATTGGGTGAATTAATAAAATCAAGAAACTAGTCAACACCACTTCATTCTTCTCGATCTTGCGTCCCAGAAACTCAGGAGTTCTGCCGACCATTAATCCAGTCACAAATACTGCCAAAATCGAATAGGAGAACAAGTAAGCAGTTCCAGTTCCCTGTCCACCCCAAATGATTTGCAGGAACATATTTGACAAAGTGATAAAGCCACCACTGGGCATCAGCGAATCGTGCATTGAGTTAACTGCGCCAGTCATTGTTCCTGTCGTGGTCACGGCAAATAAGGCTGATTGCGCCCAACCAAATCGAACTTCTTTACCTTCTAGATTTGGACTCTGTGAACCGAGCAACGCATTTACAAGGGGATTACCTTGATATTCACCAATTCCTACGATGATAATGAAGGCAACATAAAGAATGAACACCATTCCAAACACTAGCCATGCTTGCTTACGGCTATTGGCAATTTCTCCGTATGTAAAGATTAGCGCTGTAGGTATGGAAATCATTGTCAAAATCTGAATTAGATTTGTGAAGCCATTGGGATTCTCAAAAGGATGCGCTGAATTAGAGCCAAAAAAGCCACCACCATTTTCACCAAGTTCCTTAATGATCTCGAAATGCGCCACAGTGCCGATCGCGATCGCCTGACTAATATTTCCATCTTCTAAAGTCGGGACAATCACAGGCACTGACAAGGTTTCAGGTACACCTGCGGCAATAAAAACGATCGCCCCAATAATGCTGATCGGCAACAAAATTCTGGTAATGGAAAGTGTTAAATCTCCATAAAAATTGCCCAGAGATCGCCCAGTCAAGCCACGAATAAATGCGATCGCAACAGCAATACCTGTCGCTGCCGAGGTGAAAAATAGAAATCCTAAACCCAACATTTGAGTAAAGTAACTGAGGGTAGTTTCACCAGAATAGTGCTGTTGATCGGTATTGGTAATAAACGAAATCGTCGTATGTAGCGCTGTATCCCAACTGGGAGCGCTCATTCCCGTTGGGTTTAGTGGCAATATGCCCTGAAAGATGATCATCAGGAATAGCAATATCGCCATAACAAAGTTGCTATATAGAACTGCACGAATATATTGCCAAACAGTCATTTGCATTTGAGACTGAATGCCACTGAACTTAAATATCAGTCCTTCAATTGGGCTTAAAGCCCTATCCAGCAATGTCTTTTGCCCTAAAAACACTCGTGCGATGTAACCACCAAAGATCGGCGCGATCGTCACAATCAGCACTAGCGTTATTCCTATCTGAATCCATCCTTGTATCATGGTGGAGATTCTTCTCTTAATGTCGATGAATTGCCGATGAAGCATTAAAAAATTACTTCTAGCCATCTAATCATCAATCTATTTTTCTATCTTGACAAGGTATATCTTTGCGTTTATAACCATCTTACTTAGTTGCGTCTAGGTTCTGAACCTAGTAAAGATTTAACTGTTTAGTAAGCGTTTAGAAGGTGTTTAGTTAGCGAGATCCTTTTGTTTGCTGACAAATTTATGGATATTGCGATCTCCCAGCACTTCTGTTGGACAACAAAGCCCTTTTGCTCAGTAGGAGGAAAGACAACCTGCAAACACCATTAAAAAATGTGCAGAATTGCCCTAATGAAGGCTTTACCGTTATAGCCACGATCTACCCAAATCCTTGAAAAATATGGCACTAGAACAAAAAATCAAACATCGCAAACAACTCGCCGCAGGCCTCATGCAAATTGTCCTTCGCGAAACCTTTGCTATTCTGGTGGCATTTTCAGGCAAGATATTAAATTGCTGTGGTTGCTAAGCGAATATCTAAAAGCTTAAGGTTTGTCAAGGAATAAGATGAGTACCCATCCCTTTTCAGAAATTTATGATGCGATCGCCTCACAATAGAAGATTGATTCTCAAGAAAGCGATCGCCCTTTAATTTTCAAACGAGAAGATTTGAGGCGCTATTACAATGCTTCTTTGTTTACGGTTCTATCGTTTCTTTTTTAGGGCTAGGCTACCAAAATTTAAATCAAGCTTAATCATAAGTTAAATCATGAATGTCCACTGAAAAGTATGATGACTTTTAGTGTGAGAAAAGGTGTCATGTTTTATTTTAAAAGGTTTTCAGTTCAACCATTCGTAGTTGCTTCAGTTCTGCTATTACCATTCGCAACTGGATCTGCCAGTGCAAAAGAAGTAATATCGATTTCAACTTCCCAAAATAGTGCTAAGGTACTCAATACTTTAGAAAAAATCGAAAAAGATACTCTAGCTGATTCTTCTATCCAAGAGCCAGAGAAAGTCTCCCAAAATGTTACTTCAGTATCACAGCTTTCTGATGTCAAACCGACAGACTGGGCTTTTACATCATTGCAGTCCTTAGTGGAAAGATATGGATGTATTGCAGGATTCCCTGATCGTACTTACCGAGGTAAGCAAGCCTTGTCGCGTTATGAATTTGCGGCTGGTTTAAATGCTTGTCTTGATAAGGTTAACGAAATTATTTCTGCTGGTTTAGCAGATAAAGTCAGCAAGGAAGACCTCGCCACTCTTAAAAAACTTCAAGAAGAGTTTGCTGCCGAACTTGCAACACTAAGAGGTCGAGTTGATGCCCTTGATGCCAAAGTCGCTAAGTTAGAAGCCCAACAGTTTTCTACCACTACCAAACTAAGCGCTACAGTAATTTTTGCTCTTGCCGATACTTTTGGTAGTGTGGGAACAGGAACAGCCCTCCAAAACCCTCAAAAAACCACCAATTCTACAAACCTCAATCTTTCTTATCGCGCAAGATTGAACTTTGATACGAGCTTTACTGGTAAAGATTTACTTCGTACTCGTTTGCAAGCGGCAAATATGCCCAATTTGGGCAGTGCATCAGGCACTAATATGGCTCGTTTGGCTTTTACTCAAGACACGACAAACACATTTGAGATTGACAAGTTTTATTATCGCTTCCCAATTGGGAATAGCTTGACCGCCTATGTAGGAGCCAATCAACTCGATCCCGATGACGTTGCCGACACTCTGAATCCATATTTTGAAAGCAGCGATAAGGGTGCTTTATCGAGATTTGGTCGTTACGATCCACTAACATTCCGTGGTCCATCAGGTATTGGCATTGGTTTTAATTATAAAATCGATCCAAAATTCTCTGTAGCCGCTAGTTACTTTGGTAAGTCTGGCAACAATACTGGAACTACTGGCGCTAACGTTGCGACAGGGCAGAATGGCTTATTCAACGGTGCTTATATCGCAAACTTGCAAGTTGTTTTCGCTCCTGCGCAAAACTTTAAAATTGGAGCGATGTATGCTCGTAGTTTTGAACCAGGCAAAGATGTAAATCTATCTTCAAACACTGGCAGTAATTTCGGGAATCAACCATTTGGGGCTTTTGATACTTCCGCCGATCGCTATGGTGCTCAATTTGAATGGCTAGTTTCTAAAGGATTTAACTTTGGCGGCTGGGTTGGTTTTGCCAATGCCCGACAAGAGTCAGGAGCAAATATTGGCAATACTGCTAACTTGTTTAACTGGAGCGTTAACCTAGCATTTCCCGATCTCTTTGCTGAAGGCAATAGAGGTGGAATTATTTTCGGAATGCCTCCAAAAGTCACTTCAAATAGTGACCCCACGAGAGTTGATCCAGACACTGCATATCTTCTAGAACTCCAATATTCTTTTCGCGTCAGCAAGAATATATCAGTTACTCCTGGTGTAATTGCTATCTTCAATCCCAACCATAATGCATTGAACCCTACAACTTGGGTGGCAACGATTAGAACACTATTCACTTTCTAAACTTGGTCGTAAGAATAAGTTGATAATTCGCTACTTATCCTTTGCCTTAGCAGAATGGTTATAGATCAATAAAAAGCAGTGAAGCGAATATTCTTCGCTGCTTTTTAATTTTACTCAGTAGCTAAAACATAAATCCTATGCAAATTCAGCGTTTGTTCCGATCTCATATATTCAGATTTATTCTGTTTGCGATCGCTAGTTTTAGCATGATTATATTCTTCGCAAATCAGCCAAGTCTTTCGCAAATCAACGAGTCGGCATTTTCTAACAAAGATGTTGAATTTTCCTTTGTGGTAGTTGGGTGTAATCGAGTAGACAAAGGTGATGTTGATAAGACCTCCCCTAGCACTGCTAATATCGAACAGTTAAAACGTACATTCAAGGAAGTAGCCGAATTAAATCCGCCGCCAAAGTTCATGTTTTTTGCTGGTGATTTAGTTTTTGGTTACACTTCTGACACTAAAAATCTTGAATCTCAGTTAAAAGGTTGGCGCGAACTTTACGAAAGTTCGCCTTTAGCTTCTAGCAAGACAACCTTAATCCCTGTTACGGGCAACCACGAGACCCAGAATGAAAAGAAAGTCTCCTATGAAGGCGCAGAGAAATCTTGGCTGAAGGTAATGGCTCCTTACCTCAAATATGCTGGGAATGGCCCTCGTGCTGGTGGTAAAGATAATCTCAAAACCGACCAAAGCAAGTTGACTTATTCCTTTGATTACAAAGGAACGCATTTTCTTGTCCTTAATACCGATCCTGTCGGTCGAGATTGGAGCGTGCCGAAAAATTGGATCGCTCAGGATCTGGATAAGGCAAAATCGCGTTTTGCTAAGCATATCTTTGCGATTGGGCACAAACCTGCTTATTCCTATCCTAAAAATCTATACAGCCCTGCCGAAGATAAGGAAGATGGATTGGGTAAATTGTATCCAAGCGATCGCGATGAGTTCTGGACAAGTCTTGTCAAGAACAAAGCAGAAGCGATGCTAGCTGCTCACAATCATGTTTACTATCGCGCCAAAGGGCCAAATGGTAATACATGGCAGATCATTGCAGGTAATGGTGGCAGCAAGCTTGATAAGGTTGTCGATCAAGCTAAAAACAACGCTTTTGGCTATACCGTAGTTAGCGTAATGAAAGACAATCGCGTGATGGTCACTAGTTATGGTCGAGATGTTCCTAAAGATGGGTATCTAGCTCCAAGCGACAAATATCCTACAACCGTTCGCGATCGCGGAGACATTAGTTGGAATAGCTAAACAGAAAAGAGAGTAGAAATTTTTACTCTCTTTTTGTTTATGAGGATGTTAGAGAAATAAATATGATTCTCTTCAAACCAAGTTCCTTTTTGCAGTGATTATTTTTACAGGGAGTAATTCATTATGTTTATCAATAAAAAGTGGCTTCGCTTTTCCTTAAGTCTAGTGTCAGCTTTTCTTATAACAGTATTTGTAACTGCCTGCGTCCAGACACAGACTCCCGAAAATAAAACTAAAACAACCACGGGTACTAACGCAACTAAGCCAGCCGAAGTAGCTAAACCTACTACTGGCGGTATTACGGTTTATACTGCTCTCGAAGATGACCAATTATCAGAGTATTTGCCTTTATTTCAGAAGCAATATCCTGACATCAAGGTTAACAAGGTTCGCGACTCTACTGGCGTAGTTACTGCCAAACTTCTCGCAGAGAAAGATAACCCTACTGCTGATGTAGTTTGGGGACTTGCTGCCTCAAGTCTACTTGTTGCCGATAAGCAAGGGATGCTAGAGCCTTACGCTCCTAAGGGACTAGATGCAGTTCAGCCCATGTTTAGAGATAGTCAAAATCCACCACATTGGGTAGGTATTGATGCATGGGAATCAGCTTTTTGCGTCAATACGGTTGAAGCTGGCAAAAAGAATTTACCAATCCCTCAATCTTGGGCAGATCTAATCAAACCTGAGTACAAAGGTCAGATTGTGATGTCCAATCCTGCATCTTCGGGTACTGGCTTTCTCTCAGTATCAGTTATTTTGCAAATGATGGGAGATGCAGAAGGTTGGAAGTACTTAGATGCCCTACATGAAAATATTGCTCAATATGTTCATTCTGGTTCTAAGCCTTGCAAACTTGCAGGATCTGGCGAATATGCGATCGGTATTTCCTTTGGATATCGTGCTGTAAAGCAAAAAAATGCTGGTGAACCAATCCAGCCAGTTTTCCCTAAAGAAGGTTCTGGGTGGGATGTTGAGGCTAATGCTTTGGTTAAGAAAGCTAATATCAATCCTGCGGCTAAGACTTTCTTGGATTGGGCAATTTCTCCTGAAATCTCCAAAAAGTATGCTAAAAACTTCCCCTTAACTGCCGTCAAGACCGATGTGCCGATTCCTGCTGGCTTCCCCGAAGATCCACTCAAGCAGCTATCTACTAAGAACGATCTGAAATGGGCTGCTTCTAACCGCGATAAGATTTTAGCAGAATGGACTAAGCGCTATGATTCCAAGTCTGAAGCAAAGAAGAAGTAAATAAAACTTCGAGAGAATTTCGAGAAAGATTGCTTTGCAATCTTTCTCGAAAACAAACATTTAAGACTAGAACGCAATCATAAAAAACTTCTGAGGCTTAACAAAATCATGACAAATTCTTCGGACGGGACAGACGCGATCGCAAGTCAAGCTAGCTCGCAGGGAGAATTTGCTGACATTCAGCAAAGCTCACAAAAAATCCAAGAGCCAAATTCTACTTTTGCTTCATCAATGAATAAGAAGGATCTTGGGCAACCGTATCTCCAAATTGAGAATGTTCATAAGTCATTTGGGCAATTTATAGCTCTTAATGATATAAATCTCAATGTTTATGCTGGAGAGTTTGTCTGTTTATTAGGTCCCAGTGGTTGCGGTAAAACAACATTACTTCGAATCATCGCTGGTTTAGAACAGCAGACCACTGGACTGGTAATGCAAGGAGGTAAAGATGTTTCTCATTTACCTCCTGCAAAACGAGATTTTGGTATAGTATTTCAATCTTATGCTTTATTTCCCAATCTCACGGCATCGCAAAATATCGCCTATGGGTTGCAGAATACACCTATGCCTAAGCGACAGATCGAGCAACGGGTAAAGGAATTGCTTGAGACAGTCGGTTTAGAAGGTTTTAGCAAAAAATATCCTGCCCAAATGTCTGGTGGACAGCAGCAGAGAATTGCCCTAGCGAGAGCTTTAGCTCTATCTCCGAGCTTATTACTTTTAGACGAACCATTATCAGCTTTGGATGCCAAAGTCAGAGGTCGTCTGCGTGTTGAAATCACTCAATTGCAAAAGCGTTTGGGTGTAACGACTGTTATGGTAACGCACGATCAAGAGGAAGCCTTGACGATGGCTGATCGCGTTGTGGTTATGGATAAAGGTGTAATCGCTCAAGTTGGAACTCCCCGCGTAGTTTACCAAAATCCTAAGACTCCTTTCGTGGCAAACTTTATTGGTTCTACTAATCTTTGGACTGGCGAAGTTATTTCTTCTACACAGATACGATGTGGCAATATTTTGCTAGATGCAAATATTGGAGAATTTGAAGTAAATAGCCAGATTGAAATTGCAATTCGTCCTGAGTCGATTCATTTATTAGATAGTAACAAGCAAAATGAGGATTTAGCTAACATTGTCAGTGCTGATATCGAAGGCATAGAATTTCTTGGCTCTGTATATCACATTACCTTGCGCCCTGAAGGTAATTCTAAGGTAACTATCACGATTGAGGTTTCTATTCATCAGGCAAGACAGATCGAATTAAATTTGGGAACAACATTAACAATCCAAATCCCTAGCGAGCATTTGCAAATTTTTCCTAAATGATAAATTCCCTTAGGATGGACGGCGCTTTTCACTACCAATCCTAACCATGAAATCTCTCTGCCATCACTATCACTCCCTCATTTTTGAGTAAGTTGTCCTATGACATTAGCACCAGAAAAAAAAAGCAGCTTTCCAGTGAAGCCTCAAGCCCAAGTTCAGCAAATCCTAACCAAAGAAGATTGGATCTTGAGAGGGTTTATTGTTTTAAGTACGCTTGGGCTTTTGGTTGGCGTATTACTGCCGCTATATCCAATGTTAATCCGCAGCTTTCAGGATACGGATGGGCTATGGATAGGGCTAGATAATTACATTCGCTATTTTCAGACTCCAGCGCTTTCGGTTTCGATATTTAACACCTTCTATATCGCGATCATTAGTGCAACGATCTCCGTTGTTTTAGGTTTTATATATGCTTATGCCTTAACTCGAACTGCGATGTTTGGCAAGCCTTTCTTTCGCATTATTGGCTTGCTACCTCTGTTTATCCCACCCCTAGCTCACAGTATTGGATTAGTTTATCTGTTTGGGAATAAGGGCTTAATAACTACTGGATTTTTTTCGTTGATTGCAGGATTTGATATTAATCTATATGGTTCCAATGGGATCATTATTGGTGAAGTTCTGTATTGCTTTCCCCAAGCCGTAATTTTGTTGATGACAGCTTTAAATATTACTGATGCCAGACTTTATGAGGCAGCATCAGCTCTGCGGACACCAGCCCATCGCGTATTTTTTACAGTGACTTTACCAAGCGTTAAGTATGGCTTGATGAGTGCAATTTTTGTTTGTTTTACTCTAGCTTTTACTGACTTTGGTGTACCTAAAGTAGTTGGTGGCGGATTTAATGTTCTTGCAACTGATATTTATAAGCAGGTGATTGGTCAGCAGAACTTCTCGATGGGTGCAACGATTGGGGTGTTTTTATTGCTTCCTACCGCGATCGCTTATATTCTTGATCGTATTTTCCAAGGTCGCCAAACCGCTTTAGTAAGTAGTCGATCTGTTCCTTTTCAACCCAGCCCTAATCCAAAATTAGACTGGCTAATGTTTGCTTTTTGCAGCTTAATTGTTAGTTTCATTCTGTTAGTATTTGGCACAATTATTCTTGCCTCTTTGGTTAAGGTATGGCCCTATAATTTCACCCTCACCACTAAGCATTACGATTTTAATGCAGTTGGCGGCGGCGGACTAGATGCTTATTGGAATAGTATTCAGGTTTCTCTCTATACGGCTTTTTTTGGCACGATCGCAGTATTTATGGGAGCGTACCTAGTCGAGAAAGGTAAAGGATTTAAACTGATGCGATCGTTTAACTATTTCTTATCGACAATTCCTCTAGCTCTACCTGGTCTAGTATTAGGACTATCCTATGTATTTTTCTTTAACAAGCCATTATGGAATATTCCCTATACAAATCTCGCTTTAGTCAATCCCTTTAACGGACTTTATGGAACGATCTCTCTGTTGGTCATCTGTAATATCATCCATTTTTATACTGTTGGCTTCTTAACTGCAAGCACTGCCCTGAAGCAAATCGATCCAGAATTTGAGTCAGTCTCAGCTTCTATGGGCGTTCCATTTTACAAAACCTTTTGGCGCGTGACGATTCCTTTAACTATTCCTGCAATCTTAGAATTAGGCAGTTACTTTTTTGTAAATTCGATGGTTACTATTTCAGCAATTATTTTCTTGTATCCCCCAAATGCTCCTCTAGCTGCCGTGGCGATTGTCAATATGGATGACGCAGGTGATGTTGCTCCCGCAGCGGCGATGTCTACGGCTCTAGTTTTGACAAGTATTGCGGTGAGAATTCTCTATTGGTTGTTAACAAAAGGTTTATCAAAAAGCACACAGACTTGGCTAAAACGATAAAAGATATAGTTTCGTATAAAGCGTACAACTATATCTTTAGTATCGCAAATAATAGCAATTAGAAAAAGGTGAAAATCGTGACTGCAATAAAATTAGTCGTTTTTGATATGGCTGGTACGACCGTCAAAGACGATCGCGAAGTAGAAGAATGCTTTATGCAAGCTGCGGCTAAGACTGGGCTAGAGGCTCAGACCGACAGAGTTATTGCAATGATGGGAATTTCTAAAAAGGTGGTTTTTCAGACTCTGTGGGCTGAACAGATCGACAAAGAAGATCCCAGCTACATTTCTAAAGTAGAAACTTCCTTTATCGAGTTTAAACAAATTTTGGAAGATCATTATCGTACTCAACCTGTTGAGCCGACTGAGGGATGCTTAGAGCTATTTGAATGGCTGCGATCTCATCAAATTAAAATTGCTCTGACCACAGGCTTTTATCGCGAAGTGACAGATATTATTCTCAGTCGTCTTGGTTGGAATAAGGGACTCGATTCTGATTATGTTGGCTCTGATAACTCGTTGATTCAAGCCTCGATCACTCCATCGGAGATTTATAACCAAGAAGGTCGCCCAGCCCCATATATGATTCAAAAGGCAATGTATCAGTTGGCGATCGCTAATCCACAACAAGTGATTTGTATTGGTGATACTCCTTCCGATCTTTTGGCAGGGCACAATGCAAATTGCCTTTATACTTTTGGAGTTACTAATGGCACTCATACCCACGAGCAATTAGCCATTTATCCCAATGATGGCTTAGTTGTATCCCTATCTGAATTCCAAAATAAATTATCCAGCTTAATCTCCTAAAATCATTTATGAGTAAGACAAATCATACAGAAATTGCGATCGTCGGTGCAGGCATCGTAGGGCTCGCCCATGCTCTAGCAGCCGCCAAACGCGGTTACAAAGTAACAGTATTTGAAAGGAATCTTGAGGCTGTCGGCGCTTCGATCCGTAATTTTGGGATGGTTTGGCCAGTAGGTCAACCAAATGGGAAATTACGCGATCGCGCTTTCAAGTCCAGAGAAATCTGGCTTGAAGTTGTCGAGAAAGCAGGACTATATCACGATCCCAGCGGCTCTCTCTTGCTTGCTTATCGTCAAGACGAACTGGACGTACTTGAGGAATTCATGGCAACCAATGAAGGCGTTGACACGATCGCTTTGTTAAATGCCGAAGCTGTTGCTAAAAAGAGTGAAGCTGCCATCACTGAAGGATTACTAGGCGCTTTATGGAGCAGCACTGAAGTAACCGTCGATCCGAGGGAGGTAATCCAAAAATTGCCAGCATTTTTAGCTAGTAATTATCCAATTGAATTTCAATTTGGCAAAGTCGTCAATGCGATCGCTTATCCCAATCTGCAAGTGGGCAATGAGTCTTGGACTGCCGATCGCATTTTTGTTTGTAGCGGTGCAGATTTTGAAACCCTCTATCCACAAATTTATGCAGAAAGCAACATTACCAAAGTAAAGTTGCAAATGATGCGAACCGTATCCCAACCTGCAAATTGGAGATTAGGTCCTTCCCTCTATGCTGGTCTGACATTAACTCACTATGGTTCTTTCAGTCATTGTCAAACCCTAGACGCTTTGAAAAAAAGAATTGAACTAGAAACTCCACATTTTCCAGAATGGGGAATTCATGTGATGGTTTCGCAAAATGGCTTAGGAGAATTAATTCTCGGTGATTCCCATGAATATGGATTGACTCCCGATCCCTTCGATCGCGCCGAAATTAATAATTATGTTCTCGATTATTTGCAAACATTTGCAAAATTCCCAGAACTCAAGATTTCCGAAACATGGCATGGGGTCTATGCAAAGCTTGCTGGGAAAACAGAATTTATTGCCGAGCCAGAAGCCAATGTCACCATCGTTAACGGGCTTAGTGGAGCGGGAATGACCTTATCCTTTGGCTTAGCCGAAGAAAATATCTCTTTGCTTTAGGTACAGATCTTTATGACCATAGACTATCTAAATCCTAATATTCCTAAAGATCTCAGGCGTGTTGCCATGCCTGTAGTTGATGCAACCGACGCAAATCTAGATGGATATGGATACTTAGTAAGCGATCCCGATAATGTTCGGGTGGAAATCGTGCGCTGGCGATCGCAGGGTTGGCGGGCTGTCGATCCCGATAGTGGCGATGGTGGTGGCACTATAGAAGGAGTGTTTTTAAGCGAATGGAAAGGAGGAATTCTCTTTGGACATAACGAAGCGGTAGACGGTCATTACATTTTGGCTTATGCGAACGAACCATGCCTAGCTGATGTGGCAAGCGATCGCCCACCAGAAAAAATGCTCCTATGGCACGCTAATTACCATCCCGATGGCGGACAGCTATTTTTTCCTCTCGACAAGAATCCTTTCTTTGTGCCGTTAGCATTAGCAGGAGATGATGTTAAGCCTGAAGATTTTGTTTGCTTTCGGTTTGATGGCAGTTGTGGCTTGTATATCTATCCCAATGTATGGCATGAAGGTGTATTTCCCAGATCTGGGAAACAACGTTTTTTTGACAAACAGGGTGCGGTTCACGCTCGTGTTTCTATTGATTTTGCGAGAGAATTTAATTGTTTACTTGAGGCTGAGTTCAAATAATAGCGCTCTGAGCTAAAACTAAACCCAGAGAGAAGTTTAAAAGTGCCGCGAAGCGGCACTTTTAAACTTCTCTCAATATTATTTAAAGCCTCAATAGTCTGTAATTAGGAGTAATAGAATGAGACTAGATCTTGACGAAATCTTTGATATATTTGCAACTAGAGGTCACGCCCAATATGGCGGCGAACCTATTACCCAGTTAGAACATGGTTTGCAATGCGCTACTCTTGCCAAAGAGCATAAAGCCAGTCCAGAGCTGATTACCGCTTGTCTTCTGCACGATCTTGGTCATTTGTTGCATGATCTTGGTGAAAATCCAACCGAGCAGGCAATCGACGATCGCCATGAGCATGAAGGGGCAAAATATCTACAAAAACTCTTCTCCGAGGCAGTCACTGAGGCGATCTCACTACATGTAGAGGCAAAGCGATATCTTTGTGCTGTAGACCCTGCATATTATGAAAGCTTATCAGAAAATTCTAAGAGCAGTTTACTTTTGCAAGGCGGGGCTTACTCCAAGGAAGAATCATCGATCTTTATCTTAAAGCCTTACGCTAAAGATGCTGTAAAACTTAGAATCTGGGACGATCTCGCAAAGGTAGAAGGATTGAGAACTCCAGATTTAAACAGTTTTAGAACTACGGTTGAAAGCAGTCTTTTGGATATAGGATAGGCAAAGAAAAAGTCTTACTAAATGGCTTAGCATGATGCAACAGACAAGATTGAGAGTAACAGTCAACGGTCTTTTTGTGGATTTAGATGAGGTTTTATTGATCCACCAAATGACATTACCAGAGATAGATTGTTGGGATTTACCTGGAGGTGGACTTGAACCATCTGAACCTATTCTAGAAGGACTACGGCGAGAGGTCGAAGAAGAAACAGGAATAACTCACTTTGAGGTTAAGCAATTATTAGCCGCAACGGATAGTTTTTTCCCCGATCCACTTATGGAAGACCGATTACTCCATAACGTTAACATTATTTATCAATGTTCTGTAAATAGAGCATCTTGTGTTTTGAGTAGCTCTGATCCAGAAATAGGGGTAAAGGGAATTCAATGGATACCAATCAATTCGATCACTCCAGAAACTTGTTCGGTACGCTGTTGGCAAGCTATCAACGCGTTTATTGCTATGACTAAAGGACGTTAGGTGGAACGTATAACAGCTATAGCCAAGTGAGACTCCAAAATAGAGTTGCGGCGCAACTCTATATTTGGAGTTTATTTCTTAGCTCACTTGGCTATAACACCAGTTCACAAAAGTGTGGCAACACTTCAGTGGATTAAGACCCAAACCCTGTAAGGGTGGTAAAAACACAAAGTGGCGCAGCCACTTTGTGTTTTGGATAAAACGTTAATCCGCGAAACCTTTGCAATTCTGGGGGCATTTTCAGGCAAGATATTAAATTGCTGTGGTTGCCATGCAAATAAAAAGCTTAAGGTTTGTCAAGAAAGATGAGTACCCATACCTCTTCAGAAATTTATGATGCGATCGTGGTTGGCTCTGGAGCCAATGGCGGCGTTGCGGCAAAAGAATTGAGCGAACGTGGTCTCAAAGTCCTTGTCTTAGAGGCAGGTCGCACACCCGATGCCAAGGCAGATCTAGGACATCAGGTCAGAGATATGGCAAAGCGCTTTTACAATCTTGCCATTTCTAAGCGGCAGTCTTACCAATCAATGCACCCTGGGTATTGGAAAGCAAACCCTGACTTGTTTATTGATGAGAAAGACAATCCTTATACCACACCAGAAGATCAGCCATTTTTCTGGATTCGTGGTCGGCAGGTGGGCGGCAAAAGCTTAACTTGGGGTGGAATTACACTGCGGCTATCGGATTATGAATTTAAAGCAGCAAGTCGTGATGGACATGAACAAGACTGGCCGATCGCCCATGCAGATCTCGCACCTTACTACGGTAAATTGGAAAGATTTTTTCAGGTGTATGGCAGCCAAGAAGGTTTAGCCCAACTTCCCGATGGCGAATATCAACCCACGTTACCGCTTACTCCCGCCGAACTGCATCTGAAGCAAGTTGTGGAAGCAAATTGGTCTGACCGTTGCCTAATCCCATCAAGGGGCTTTGCTCTGCACCGCCCCACCCCAGAGCAACCTTGGCCGATGTATTCCAGTCTTGGCTCTTCGCTCAAGGCAGCGATCGCAACGGGTAATGTGACTTTGCGATCGGATGCTGTAGTCAGTCATGTCATCTTTGACCCAGATACTCGCAAAGCTCGTGGTGTGGTATATCGCGATCGCAACAGCAAAACCATCCATGAGGTATTTGCGCGAACCGTTGTCTTATGTGCTTCTACGATTGAGTCGGTGAGGATTCTCTTACATTCCACCGAGCAATATCAACCTGCGGGTTTAACCAACCCTTCAGGAATGCTAGGACACTATCTGATGGATCACGTATCTACTTCCACTTTCTTTTTCTTACCAAATATCAAGCAACCTAAAACCTTTGACCTTTCGGGATGTGATAGCTTTTTTATTCCCTGCTTTACTAATTTAGAATCACAACAGGAGAATTTTTTGCGTGGCTATGGCATTTGGGGAGGGGTGCAGCGCTTTGATTTACCAAGTATTGTCCGTAAAGTTGGTTCGGGTTCCATTGGTTTTCTGATTGCCCATGGAGAAGTTTTACCTCGTTATAAAAATCAAATTCAATTAAGCAATGAAGTCGTTGATGCATGGGGAATTCCTGTTCCCCATATCGAATGTGCTTGGTCAGAAAATGAACATCTTATGCTAGACCATATGCATCAGCAGATTGATGAAATCATTAAGCTTGCTGGCGGTCAGAATATGAAGTTAACCGATATGTTCCATGTTCCAATCTTTGCGGATTTTGTGAGCCGCATGGAAGAAAATATGGCGTTTTCATCTCCTCCAGGTTATTACATTCACGAAGTGGGTGGCGCAAGAATGGGAACTTCTCCTACAAACTCAGTAGTGAATGCTAACAACCAAGTATGGGATGCTCCTAATCTTTTTGTTACTGATGGAGCTTGCTGGGCATCTTCAGGCTGGCAAAGTCCTACTTTGACTGAGATGGCGATTACTGCAAGGGCAGGTGAGTTTATTGCCGAAGGAATGCGTAAAGGTATTTTTTAAAAAGCATGAGGCAGAGCGATGCTCTGCCTCATGCTTTTTGGTCTTATTATCGAGCTTGTGAAAAAATCCGATATTTTCTAGTGTCAAAAGCAGAAATATTTGAATCTGAAGCAGAAATATTTGAATCTGATTGAGAGTCATTTTCCTGTGAATTTGACAATTCATATGGATTCATTTTCACAATGTTGTAACGGGTTTCGCCAGCATAAATTGCTAAAGCGATATTAAGCATATCGATAAATGCAATCACCGATTTACACTTGGTTTCACTATATTGACTGTAGTACTTAATTATGGCTGCTACTCTTAGTTCTAGATACGGACGAATAGATTCACTAATCAATAAAATCTTGAGGAGTAATACAACTAAATTAATTGGGTTTGTATGATGCAGTAAAATATTAAATAACTCAGTTGGTTGATCGCGATCGCTGATCGTGATTTCGCTAATTAAGTACTTTGTGGCTTTTAAAATCAAGGATATATTAACAGGATAATCATCATGGTTTGATTTAAATTCCAACAAGCCATCTTGTAGTTTAGTTTGGACTGTCTCAGATATTTCGACATCAGTAACAGAGAAATCAAGATATTTAAGCAAGCTGATTTTGAATTCTTGATAAGATGAATCCTTAGTATTCTCAAGAAAATTAATAGCTAGCTTTTGACAGTTCAATACACTCTTTTTAGTGAGCATGAGTGTAACAAGATTAATAACGTTATTGCTTAAACTCGTCGGATTTGTTTGCTGATTTTGTAGCGATGAATGGTTGCCAACACGCGCAGTATACATAGCCAAATCAAACTTAAACTTGTTTTTTAGTTTTTGGGCTAATAAATTTGCAGCTTGTCTTTGTTCTAGAGGACTTGCAGGATTAGTATACTGATAAGCGAGCAAGTACGAGGCAAATCGATTTCCCCACTTTTGATCTTGTTTGTGATGATCATCTAGATGTAGCGCAAATAGTTGTAAAGATTGAAAATCTTCACTCTGGATAAACATTTGCAACCAGATTCTAATTGTTCTTAATTTAATAGATTTTGGCTTTTTATGAATTGAAGGATGGCTAAAAATATCAATCAATGATTGAATACTCACTCGATTGTTACTAACCGTCCAATTGTTAATGAGAATATAACAGCAACGTCTTAGCGTATAAAAAAACTCTTTTTCATTATATGCAGTCAAAATTTGATCTAGTGCTTCAGTAATCTCGGGGTTATGACTCTCACTAAAATTTACGAATAAATTCTTGAAATCAGCCAGTACTTCATCTGGGGATTTACGGCGCACTATTTCTAAAAAGAATTCATAAATTCTTTGTTGCGCTTGTTCAATTCCTTGAGAGTAAATACGATCTGCTGTCCAGAACATGATGATTCCATTCTTTAAAGTATTAGCTAGACAATACTTAAAGCTTATACAGCAATTCTAAATGAGGTGTGAGATTAAATGGTTTATGAGAGCCACGCTACCTTGGGGTACGCTTTCATAAACCATTTAGAATTGCTATAGTTTCTTACGGAAAAAGCTTTGGAAAGTATTTGTTATAGATATTATTCACTTTTTTAACTATTTAAAAGCGATTCTCAGTATAGTTTTGTTATTAAAAAGATATATGGAAGTTATGTAAATGTTATATGCAATATTTGCTTACGCTCAAGAGCCATAATGCTTGAAGCGACTAACATTTAAAAAGACAAGAGGCAGTGCTTTGCACTGCCTCTTGTCTTTTTAAATGTTGTCATATAAATTTCGTTGTCGCACCGCACAAACATTTGTGCAATGATAAAAGTACACAGAAAAAAGCCCACTGTTTCCAGTGGGACTAGCATTTTTGTGTTGAGTGCGGATATCTTAAATCATTTTGTGGTCAAAGATATTAAGTTTTTTGCCTTCTAAAGTGATTTTTATGCGATCGCAAGTCGCAAATATATGTTAAGAACAGGTAACGACAATATTTGCCGTTACCTGTTCTCATTTAGTTACAAAATCTAGTTACGAATTTGCAAGCCAGATATGACTGAAGAAGCCCCACCTAAATCTGTACAAGATACTACTCCATCTCTTTTTAAGAATCTTACAGGGGTAGCAATTTCGGCTACTCTCGCCACTGGGCTTTACTCATTTACAAATATGATGGCGCACAAGCTGTCTTTAGCCCCTTTACAGACAACAAATACTCTGGCCAATCGGCTTGCAACATTAGTTCGTACTTTATTGTTAGCGGTCGGTACTGGCGCAACTATGATTTTTGCTGTGATTGCTATTGGTTTGGTACTGCTAACGATTAAGCAAATGTTTTCCAATATTTTCAGTAAACCACAAATATAAATCAAGAAAAATGGGGGTAGTGCGTAGCACTACCCCCATTTTTCTTGATTTATATCAATTCACATAAGTGTGACAACACTTTTGTGAATTAAAGACCAAACCCTGTAAGGGTTTATAGCTAATGTCACTTGTCTTAGGACAAATCAAAACCCAAGAATTGGTTGGCGGCGCGGAGCGCCGCCAACCAATTCTTGGGTTTTATGTCCTAGTACACTTGGTGACAGCTGTAAAAACACAAAATGGCGTAGCCATTTTGTGTTTTGGTCTTACCATTCCACTAACATGCCTTGTGCTTTTAGAAGCGCTTGCAGATCGCCAATCCTACCGCGATCAAGAATTGCCTGCGGTGTTAGCGACGGATCATCTTGTAAGACAATCCAAGCCGCCGCAGCTCCTGCGGCGGCACCTGCTGACCATTCCCCTACATGAATGCGAGTTGCACCATTGACAATGTGACTAACCGCGATCGCCTTACCACCCATCAATAAATTATCAATACGTTGAGGAATTAAACTCTCAAACGGCAAAATAATTGGGCGGACTTTGTCTTCGTTAGCAGGAGCCGAGCTTGGTGCTTTCGATGGTTCCCAATTGCGATAGCGACAACCATGCATGTCGATCGCATAGTGTGTCAACCCAATCGAAGTAGCATTAAAATTTCGTCCACCATCCATATCATTACGAATATCTTGCTCACGCATGAGAAATTCTGCCTGACCATAGGCTGAGCGCCCTAAAATACGCCGACCTTCGCGGATATATGGATACATACTTAATCCAGACTCGGTGGGCATCGGACTATCAGGCCCAGACATTAGCCGTAAAGGAAATTGTGCGGATGCATGTTTATCCATGATCCATTCGGCAAATAACAGAGCATGATTTTCGCCATCCTTAAGGGCTGAGGTATTTAAGCCGCCTAGCCAGTTCTGTTGCTGTCCAGAGTCTTGAATTTGTTTGTCAGTCAAAATTAAAGGTGGATTCATTATCCCCCAATCATTACCTCGATTCCAGTTAATGACGGTCATATCGCCTTTGGCAGGAGTTGCCTTAAATGGGTCATCACGCTTCATGCTGACAATACGGCGATAGTTGAATACGCTGTTGCCTTCAAACATGGGGAATCTACCCAAGTCATAGTCTTTGCGATGCTCTTCACGGGAATAGCCTGGCTGTACTTTACGTAGTTCCTTAAGCGATCGCCCTTCATCATCGGCAATTTTCAGAACAAATGGGAATGTAAATGCTTGCGTGCATTCTGGATTGTCGGCTACGGCATGAACTTCACCTGTTGTGGCAAAACCTTCAGCACCTAAACGGTGAGGAAGATTTGCCCAAGCAATTACTTCGGCTGTATCAGTGGAGTCAATCACGACCATCTGCTTACCTGCGGGAGCTTGTAAACGAATTGGCTTCTTGATAAAAGTTTCGTCAGAGTTCCAGTTAAACCAGCTTTTTATTTCGCGAGATAAGCGACCTTGCGGTAAATAATTTGGATCGCGAGGCGTTCGAGCTACAGCATGGATAGCCGTAATGCGATCGCCTTTTTCATTAAAACTTGCTCCTTTAAAAGCAATCTGCGTACTCCATCTGCTTTTTGGCGCAGAGCGCTGGGATTCACGCAAAAATTCTTCGGAGGCTAGTTCTCCTGAATAGGGCGTAAAGCAAAGATTGCCAACCCAGCAACTATTGGTATCTGCTACCACTCCCCCTGGCTTTAAGTACGAATATTTGTCTGGTAAAGCTGGCTGGCTGGCAATAATGTTTTTAAAATGCGTCCAACTAAGGGGGAATTTCTGACGATAGCGCATGAGTAAAGATTCATCGATCGCACTAACTCCCTGTGAACTCACCTGTCCACCTAGCATCGGCGTAAGTTCGATTAAGCAAGTTGTTGCCCCAGTTTTCATTGAGTGATAAGCAGCTGCGACTCCACCCAAAGACCCCCCAACAATGGTCACTTCGCATTCCCAGACTTCGGCATCCGCTGGTGGAGGTGGGTTTAAGATTGGATACCCATTATTATCAAACAGTTTGATTGGCGAGTTGGGATCTTGAGCGATCGGCTCTATTGATTTTGGTTTGTTACTAATTTGCCAAGTTCTTGCCGCTGCACCACTAATTACAACGCCTAAGAACAGCATTACTAAGATATGTCGCAATTTAGGCCGAAAAGCTGGCTTTTGTTTAAGATTTTCGGTCTCTTCTACGCGATTATTAAAATCTTCTGGCTTATTTTTTTGCTTGCTCATGGCTCACTGACAATAATAAAAATTTGCCTGTCGTAAAACAAGCAGCTACTCTCACATCACACAGTCTTAAGATTAGCTTAAAGAGTTAACAATTTGTCATACTTTAGTGTAAGCAAATTGGCTAATCAAGATGGTTTGCACCTTACAGGGATTACATCAATTTTTCTCTAGAGAAACCATAGTATGAGCAGTGATTTCAAGACTTTCTGTAAAGAATAGTTAGTGGGTGTTTTTTGTCAAGTTGGTTGGAATACAAGTAGCAATTCTCATTACAAATATTGGTTTTTTGAAAGCACGCCTATGGCGTGCTTTCAAAAAACCAATTTTGGATTTTCCAGCGCCGCAGGCGCTGGAAAATCCAAAATTGGTTTCATAATGAGAATTGCTGGAATACAAGCAACATTTTGGGATAAGAAAAACAAAATATATTTTGTTTTTCTTATCCTAAAACTATCTGAATCTTTGCTGAAGAGAAAAACTAATAAGTTAGTGATCTTATACAAAAAGAAAAATGTACTTGATTCGCTCTCAAAATGATGTTGCTATTTTAAGAATTGAATAAATTAAAGGATTCATAGGACATTTTTTACATTGTTTGGCTAGCCCAAAATCATTTGCTTTACTCTTAAGCGCTAAGCCTCTTAAGCAACCGCAAAGCTTACCCGCAAAGCCTTATAATAGTAGAGACACTTAGTAAGAATTGCCTAGATCACACGGGGCAAGCACTGCCAAGCAATGCAAGGAGAATTTGAGTAGCCGTATGACTGATATCTTAGAAGATCGGATTATTCCAACAGACCTGCGCGGCGAAATGTCGCGATCGTATCTGGAATATGCCATGAGCGTGATCGTCGGTCGCGCCTTGCCCGATGCCCGTGATGGACTCAAGCCAGTACATCGCCGCATTCTCTTCGCTATGCATGAGTTGGGCATGACCGCCGATCGCCCATTTCGGAAATGTGCCCGTGTGGTCGGTGACGTAATCGGTAAATATCACCCCCACGGTGACACCGCTGTCTATGAAGCACTGGTGCGGATGGCGCAGGACTTTTCGATGCGCGATCGCATGGTCGATGGACACGGTAACTTTGGCTCCGTCGATAATGACCCCGCCGCCGCGATGCGATATACCGAATGTCGGCTGACCCGCATCTCACAGTTTGGGCTGATTCAAGATATCGATCGCGATACGGTCAACTTTGGCGATAACTATGATGGCTCGCAACAGGAGCCGCTGGTATTACCCGCTAGAATTCCCCAATTGTTGCTAAATGGATCTTCTGGGATCGCTGTGGGGATGGCGACAAATATTCCACCACATAACTTGGGCGAATTGGTAGATGGATTGGTGGCACTGATTGCTGATCCGATGCTGACGGATTTGGAATTGATGCAATATATTCCAGGTCCCGATTTCCCGACAGGTGCTTTGATCTTAGGAACCGATGGTGCTCGTGAAACCTATACGACGGGGCGCGGCTCTGTGACTATGCGAGCAGTGGCTAGCTTTGAGACGATTTCGGCTTCTGGACGACAGGATCGCGAGGCGATTATCATTACGGAAATGCCTTACCAAACCAATAAGGCAGCGCTGATCGAACGCATTGCGGAAATGGTCAATGAGAAGAAAATTGATGGCATTTCTGATATTCGTGACGAAAGCGATCGCGATGGTATGCGTTTAGTCATCGAGCTGAAGCGCGATGCCTATCCCAAAGTGGTGTTAAATAATCTCTACAAATCCACACCTCTGCAATCGAATTTCAGTTGCAATATGTTGGCACTGGTAGATGGCGAACCAATTACGCTAACGCTTCGCAATGCTCTACAAGTATTCCTCGATTTCCGTTATGAAGTAATTACGCGCCGTACACAGTATGAACTGCGGAAAGCTGAAGAACGCGATCATTTATTGCAAGGTCTATTAATTGCGCTCAACCATCTGGATGCAGTAATTGCGCTGATTCGTGGAGCTGATGACAGTAGTTCTGCGAAGTTGGGATTGATAGAAAGTTATGGACTTTCAGAAGCTCAAGCTGACGCAATTTTGGCGATGCAGTTGCGTCGCTTGACAGCTCAAGATGCCGATAAGATTCATGACGAGCACGATCAATTAGTCGCTAAAATTGCCGATCTGCAACATATTCTCGCCAATCGCGATCGCATTCTCACGATTACCCGTGAAGAACTGGAAGCAATCAAAGCTGAATTTACAACACCCCGACGCTCCCGCATTTTGCCCAATGAAGGTGATATCGATACTGCCGACTTGATTGCCAATCGCGAAACGATTGTGATGGTGACGGAGCAAGGCTATGTAAAACGGATGCCTGTGGATACTTTCACGGCTCAACATCGCGCCACACGAGGCAAAGCTAGCGCCAATGTCAAGGATGATGATGCGATCGCCCATTTCTTTGCTTGTCGTAGTCATGACAAAGTTCTCTTCTTTACCGATCGCGGTAAGGTCTATGGAGTCAAGGCATATGAAGTTCCAGAATCTGGTCGCGCCGCCCGTGGTACTGCTGTGGTACAGCTATTACCGATCGCATCTGACGAAAAAATCACTACGGTTTTACCCATCAGCGAGTTTAGTGAAGATGAATATCTGGTCATGCTCACGGCTGGCGGCTATATCAAAAAAACCAAGCTTCCTGCCTTCGCAAATATTCGCTCCAATGGTCTAATTGCGATCGCCTTAGAAGAAGGTGATTTACTCCGTTGGGTACGCCGTGCTAAAGCTGATAATACAATTATCGTCGGTTCGCGCCAAGGTATGTCGATCCGCTTCCGTACCGATCATGAGCAGTTGCGCCCGATGGGACGCGATACTCGCGGCGTGCGATCAATGCGTCTGACTGGCGATGACTTGATCGTGAGTATGGACATTATTCCTGCTGGTTTAGCAGAAATCGAGGAAGTTGAAAGTTCTGAAGAAGATATTGATTTGACTGTAGTGGTCAATGAAGATGAGAATCTAGAGACTGAAACTACCGAGGTTGAAAACGAAAAATCTCAAGGACCTTGGGTATTAGTCGTAACCAGAGGCGGCTATGGTAAGCGAGTTCCTGTGAGTCAGTTCCGTATTCAAAAACGTGCTGGTAAAGGCTTGCGTGTCACTAAGTTCAAATCTGGACAAGATCAACTGGCTTCGCTCTGTTTAGTTGATGAACAGAATGAACTGATGATCGTCACCAGTCGAGGTATTGTCATGCGGCAATCTACTGATGCGATCGCCTGTCAGTCACGTACTGCAAGAGGTGTACGTCTACAAAGATTAGATGCATCTGATGCGATCGTTGGCGCAACTCTGGTTCCTCCTGCATTGGAAGAAGAAATCGAAGAAGTGGAAATTCAAAACGGTGATGGGTTGGTAACTGCTGTTGAAGTAGTTGTCGAAGCATCAGAAGTCGAAGCTTCAGAAGTTGAGGAATTAGATGGAGATACTGAATCCTAAGAAAAGCTAAGAACTCAAGTTCTTGACTAAAAGCTCAAGTCCACTTAAGTGGACTATGGAAAAATTCTCTGTAACCCGTTCCAATTGGGTTTGAGCTTTTAGCCTGCACTTGAGTGCAAGGCTAAAAAAGAAAGAGAAGGGAGCGCTTAGCGCTCCCTTCTCTTTCTTTTTATGATTAATGGCTGAAACTTTACTTTATCTAGAAAAACAAACTCAGTAAGGATTAGGAGTTTTGATTCTAAAAATTTCGTTGCCATTTTTAGAATTGAGATAATGAAGTCGCGATCGCTTATTTATTTTTTCGTCTTACGCGCTTTACTCGTTTGGGTTTGTACCTGGCTTTAATGCGCTGGACTTGCTCCTTGAGCTTGCCACCTTTCTCTGGATTGACCATCGCCACAAAGTTCGCAAAGCCTTCAATTGATTGAATTAAATCAGGATGATTGCCCCAATGCTTTCCTGCTAATCCATCCTTCTCAATTTGAAATAATGTGGCACGAAAACGCTTGAGTGTTTCTCGATCGACATTTAGTTTCTCATTTACCACAATCCCTGTGACTTCTTGATGTTGAGACTTATGCAGAACTCTCGTCTTTTGGGGATGAATCGTGAATCCCTCATGAGTTGCGATCGCCTCCGTCCGTTTCAGCACATTACAGATCTGTCGCAAATTCTCGCCAGAGCCAGAGAAGGTTAAATCATCAGCATAGCGGGTATACACAAAACCCAGACTTGCAGCCATCTTGGTGAGGCGCAGGTCAAGGCGGCGACAGATTAAATTGGTAATGGCTGGGCTGCTGGGTGCACCCTGAGGCAAATGGCGATCGCCTAGAGCCACATAATAAGTTTTGCCATCAAGTTCCACTGCTTCTACAGCAGCATCAGTACTAATTAGTCCAAATATTGTGGCAGCGGCTTCAGAATAGCCTAGAGATATAAATAACCCCTTGACACGCTTGTAAGAGATAGAAGGAAAGAAATCTTGCAAATCTAGATTGATGACGACATCGGCTCCCACATGCGGCTCGGCATTGGTGACAATCGATCGCCCACGACAAAAGCCATGCGCCGCCTCATGTAAATCTACTTGCTCTAGAATGTTATAGAGAATCCATGTCTGAGCTTGTTTGAGTTTTGGCATGGGCGCAGAAATCAGCCGCTCGCCGCCTGTTTTCTTGGCAATTTTGAAACGGATGTAGTGAGAGATATTGCTAGCCCGTCTAGCAAAGGCTAAAAATCGCAGCTCTCCGAGGCTGATTCCCATAGCAGCAGCAATCTCGCCCGATGTGCCATATTCTGGTAAGCCGTAGCTTTGTAGGCGATCGCGATCGCATTCGGTTTTATTGAGTCCTGCGGAAACACCTTCGCCTAGAAATACAATTTCTTGCTGCTTCTTAAGTTCCCAAATTTCTAGACGTTCTTGTCGCTCTCGCTCTCGTCGCTCTTTGGTTTCTTGTTGTTTGCGCTTTGACTCCGCTAATCTTTGTGCTAAAGCTTCTTTTTTTAGTGCTTCTTCGTTATGTAGTTGGCGATTTTGCGCTCTTAAATCCTCAAGTTCCCGCATGATCTCGCCCTTGCGCCGAATCTCATCGGCAGGATCCTTGGGCATTTCACCTGCGGCGGGCCAAAATCCTAAACGAATCATTTCCTCCAGAATTACTTCATCTCTGGAGCTACGCCTAATGCGATCGTATAGTTCCTGACGGTTGCGGGGTTGATTGGTCATAGTTATACCAAAAATCAAATTTCTATTTAAAAATGTTGCAAAGCAACATTTTTAAATAGAAATTTGGGTTCTTATTCAGCGCTTTGCGCTGTAAAAAGTCACATGCAGCAGTCAACAGATTACTCCTTCGTAAACCTCTCAGGACTGGATTGCTCAACTCCAGCGGCTCCGCCCCTAGTACGTCCGTCAGCTTTTCGGAAGCCAAACTGTGATGACGTACTAGGGGCGAGAGACGCACAGTTAAGAGCAAGCCAGTGATGCGCGCTTAGACTAAATGCAAGAATGGCGATCCACCATTCGGATTGCAAGGTTGTTTGTCCTTATGACTGCTGTTGCGACAATAAAAATCGTACAAATTATGTACTATTAAACGATAACCTAGACTGTGTAAATGGGTCAAATACAAACGATTTAGGATAGCTAAATTGTTATCACGTTATCAATTTAACTAGTTTGAGCTTGCCATGCAAATAATTAAACGAACGACGCTACTTTATCAGGCTGGCAGCTCAGCTAAAGTCTACGAAATCGATCTTTGTCAGATTGGTGATAATCGCTATGTAGTCAACTCGCGATATGGGAAACAAGACACTGTCCTCAAAGAAAAATCTGAGACAGTTACAGCCGTATCCCTAGAACAGGCGCAGAAACTGTGCGATCGCTTACTCAATGCAAAAGTAAGTAAAGGCTACCGTGATGCTACTGGGGAAGCGGCGGCGATTTCTACACCGATCGCAATTACACCACCGCCATCTATAGAAATTCCCATTGATAGTGATGCCAGAAGCCAAGCAATTCTTAATCGTCTAGTGGCGATCTTAAATGTGGGCGTGCCGACGGTCGTTGCTACTCGGCAAGTATCTGGTCGAGCTTCTGGCAGATCCAGCAGAGTATCTAGACATGGTAGTACAACTAGCGCTGCCGAAGAGAATCGCCAGCATCCCTTAGATCGATTGATTTGGCGGGTGGGCGAGCTAAAGATTGCCGCAGCAGTGCCTCTGTTGTTACGGATGCTCAACACTTCTCGCAATCCAATTAGGAACTACGTGATCGCATGGTCATTAGGTTGGTGCGGCGATCGCAGTGTCATTCCCACATTAGAAGAGCTGTATCAAAATATTGCTACGCCAGACTCAGTAAGGCGTATTGCCTTTGAAGCTGTTTTTAAACTGGCTGATAGTGCAAAACAAGCGGAGATGCGATCGCAATTAATCGCACAATTACCGATCTCGCTGCAAGATCCAGTTCGCCATGGTACTGCTGAGCAATTTGCGGAAGCTTTTCAGACTCTTCTCAATAGCGACGATCGCTACCGTTTTATGGCGATCGAACTGCTCTATCAAATCGATAGTGAGAAGATTCGCCCAGCCATCTTAGATGTTTTGAGAACAGTTCCACTGCGATATAACTACTTTCAAAGAGTCAGACATATTTTTAAAATTGCCGAATATCGCCAAGATGCGGAAGCCTTTGCAATTCTGACTCGAAGATTTGATACAAACGAGCCTGCTCCTCACATCAGATCTTACCGAAATCAAAGAACTCGCGAAATCATGATATTAATCGAAGAAGAAGGAGTTACGAAAGAATTCTCTCTTCGAGAACATCCAGAATATGAAGCAGCTCTGACAAGTCAGGTTTATACTGACAAAACTCGCAGTTACTTAAGGCGGCGAGTTTGGCGATCGCTTCGTAAACTTGGGGAATTAGGCGATCCAGCTTACATTAACTTAGCTGTAAGCATTCTCTTGCATTACTCTGATACTGATGTCGAGGAAGTGCGGCAATCCGTTTACTATAAATACGATCGCAATTGGCGACGCTATGAATCAGCCAGAATTGAATGGGACATTTATGCCAAATACCTAACCTTCAATCATATTCTCTTCGAGCATAGCCCCCGCTACGACCTAAAGCCCAATTCCAAAGCATGGCGATGCGTTCCACCCTACAAGCCTGAACATCCTGAGCCCAAAGTCAGAGAAGAAGCCTTCCCTCAACTTTGGGAACAGCAGCCCACTGCATTATTACAACTTCTATTAGAAAGTCAATGTCGTCCTGTACATCATTTTGCTGTTAAAGCGATGCGATCATGCCAACAGTTTTGTGCAGAACTATCATTAGAGAATCTGATTAAAATTTTAGACCGTCCTTATGAAGTTACAGCGCAATTAGGATTTGAGCTAGCAGGGGCACGCTATCAATCTGATCAACCTGATGGGAAACTGATTCTAGCAGTGGCTAATTGTGCTTTTGCGCCTGCGCGGACTGCGGCTTATAGATGGATTAACGAGCAGCGCGATCGCTTTTTAACTGAGGATAGTCAACTAATTGCGGGGTTAGTACTGAGCAAACAAGCGGAGACTAGAACTTTTGCACGGCAGTTACTCGGTGCGGCAATTGTGAGTGATATCACTGCGCGTTCGCTAATTGGACAGATTATTGCTCTGATGTTGACCCTGCAACCTGATCAAGCAGAACAAGCCAAGCAAGGCGTAGAAACTCTCTTACTTAGCTTCAGTATGCAATTGCGATCGCTAGGCTTAGAAATCATTCTCGATCTCTTGCGTCATCCTCTGCCAGAGTTACAAACTTTGGGAGCGCAGATTCTGGTGAACCACGAAGTCAATGCATTGGATTTACCATCTGGTTTGATCGAAGCTCTATTAGAATCTCCCTATGACAATGTGCGAGTTTTGGGTGTAAGGCTTTTTGGGCAATTGCCCGATCGCATTTTGCTAGAACGCATGGCTCTAATTTTGACCATCGCGACCCATGCGATCGCGGATATGCGCGAAGCAATTCGTCCGATCATTCGCCGCTTAGCTAGTGAAAACTATCAATTCAGCCTAATTCTTGCAGGACAACTGCTCCAAGTCTTGCTTGTGCCTGAAACCGATGAAGGTGTGCATAAATTTCTCTGTCAGTTGCTCCAAAATGATTTGTCTGAATGGATGTCTTCTGCTACCCAAGAGACGACTAAGCAACTTCTCCAATCCAAATCTACTGCTGCTCAAGAAGTAGCGGGGTCTATTCTCTTAACCAATGGAACTATTTGGGCGAGTAGTTTCACGACATCAGAGATTGCTGAGTTTGGCAACCATGAAGCTCTCACAGTCCGCAATGCTTCCTATCCCATGGGCGAACAAATCCTCCCACGCCTGCACCGCCAGCCTGAGGAATTACTTGCAGCATTACCATTCCTAGAATCCCGATGGGATGATGCGCGACTATTTGGATTTCGTCTGTTTGGAGAACTGCTGCAACCTGAAGACTTTACGCCTGCGGTGATTATCAGTGTTTGTGACAGCATTCGCGCTGATGTGCGCAAGTTTGGGCGCGATTTAGTCAGTCGTTGTTTTCAAGAAACCGATGGACAGGAATATCTAGTTAAATTTAGCGAACATCCTTCTACGGATATGCAGCTATTTGCCACCAACTATCTAGAAAACTACGCGGCAAATAATCCCAGTCGTTTGCAGGAGCTAATTCCCTATTTCACAAGAGTCTTAGCCCAAGTAAATCGCGGTCGTGTCACCAAGCAACGGGTATTCGCTTTTCTCAATCAAGAAGCAACTAAAAGCGAAGCTGCTGCGCATATCGTCGCCCAAATCTTCACCAGACAGTCCGCCACGATCGCGATCGGTGATAAAGCCAAAGCCCTAGAATCCCTCTTAAAAATCCATCTCACATATCCTCAAATCCCGCTTCCCATCAAGCTAATGGCTACCCCCACAAAATCATAAAGGAATGAAGACAGACACCTTATTTTATCAATTATTCCAATCCTTCAACACTCTACTATTCGAGCTCATTGATCACACCATAGCAGAAGCCGAAGGATACAAATTTAGCTCAGCCGAGATCAAAGAAAAGGCATTTCGGTTTGATGGTATCTTTATGCCCACTGCCAACGACAAACCAATATTTCTAGTAGAAGTCCAATTTCAACCCAAAGAAGACTTCTACTCCGAATTCCTAGCCGAAATCTTCCTCTATCTCAACCAATATCGCCCCATCCAAGACTGGCAAGCCATAGCCATCTTCGCGAAACACAATAGCGAACCAAAGCCCGACAAATTCTGCCAAGAACTAATTGTCTCAGGAAGGATCACCCGCATATATTTAGAAGACCTACGGGAAGAAACAAACTCCCTTGGCATAGCCATCATTCAGCTAATCTTAGCCACAGAAAAAAAAGCACCAACCATGGCAAGAAAACTAGCCCAAAAAGTTGAGCAAGAAACAAACACTGAACTGAGAGATAACGTAGTAGAATTCATAGAGGCAGTGTTGGTATACAAATTCCCAAAACTAAGTCGTCAAGAGGTTGAATCAATGTTTACACATAGCGATCTAAAGAAAACCCGCGTCTACCAAGAGGCTATGCAGGAAGGCGAACAACGCGGTTTGCAAATTGGTAAACAAGAGGGCTTGCAAATTGGTAAACAAGAGGGTTTACAAAGACAGGCTGCGATGTTGGTACGGATGCTAACCCGCAAATTTGGTAAAATATCTCCAAGCATAAAATCTAAAATTTCTAAACTATCTGTCGCGCAGCTAGAAAATTTAGCCGAAGTAATCTTTGACTTACAAACAACTGCTGATTTAAGCGCTTGGCTAAAAGAACATTTGGCGCGTTGAACAAGAGCAACAAAACGGTATTACACAATTGATGTCGCAATGCGATCGCTATGCATTCGCATTGCGAGGATATGTTCGCATGGCCCCTTGAATAGCTTGTTTTGCTGATGCCAGTTGCAAGTACATTCGGCGTGAACAATGCGTAGATCGCGATCGAGCGTGACCACGGGTAGGAAAGTTTGATTTTTGTGGCGCACTTCTCCTTGCAAGAATTGAGTTCCCGAAGTATCAATATTGTCACTGGTAATCCGCACAGCCTTTTGCTCTAAAAATCGACTCGCTTGGGCTTCGCGATCGCTAGCAAAGCGCAGTTTATCCATCGGTAAAGGTACATTGGATAGTTCGCGCACGCGATAAACCTGCTTATTTAAGTCATAAATCGCCCTACCCGCCTGAGTATAGGCACTGAGCGCACCAAGAACCACCGAGCGATCCAGTCTGAGTCTTGCCGCCAACGCGTCAGGGGATTCTACCCAATTCTGCTTGAGCGCCTCAAAAATCTGCTGTTTTGTGCGGTCATCAACATTTGCCCTAGGCGCAAGTAAATCAAAATTACTCGCCTTCGCCCAGTCATTAGCCGTCCAGCCTGATAGCCCCAGCGTGAAGGACATATCTTCAAGATCGGCGACATAAAAAGAAGGCATTCCATTGCCAAGTAAATGCACGGTGAATTTACGCGCAACGGGAATCAGACGCTCCAAAATCAAGAGACGACGACGACCCCAAACACGGATCGTGCGATCGCTATTGCCCTCATAAATCGAACGGGAACAGACAATTTCCGTTCCCCAAGGCTCAAATACAATTCGGATAGGTTCGTTCGGCTTGAGAATATAGCGCATACTGCGCGGTCCCTGCTTTTCTTTGCGACGACGCAAAACAAAACAGATGTTGTAAATATCGGTGGGATGGAGGTCAAAGCGAATTGCGGGAAGTGACATTGCCGAGCTAACCTGCAAAAAGCCGCGCACCCAAGTATCTGGCAGATCGATTTTGACTTCTTTATAGTCAGACTCTCCTGAGGTCTTTACTTCAAATCCCGAAGGATCAACCTCCAATAACGTCCGTTTATAACTGCGAATCTTTTGGAACTCATCGTAGAGTGCGGCAGAGTAATCGATGTTGGTAGTGCCGCAGGCAAATTCATCAATATTCTTAAATACCTCATAGCTAGCCCCCAGACGACCATAGCTAGACTCATCTTGGCTAAAGCATTCAAAAAAAACTTCATCGGGATGAACGGTAATTACAGGGTCAAGCACAAACCAATAATCTCGATCCTTTTGATAGAGATAGTCAAAATATCTCGCAGTAGCTCGATAAAATCCAGACATCCGTTCCGAACTGCGCCGATTTAGATCCGTGAGATCGGCTTGGAGGGCTTTGATCCTGTCTGTAACTTCTTGGCGTTGGGTGGCGACCAGTTGCCAGTCAATCTCATTGCGTTGGGCTGCCCAAGCTTTGTAAGCTTCTTTATCCTTTGGCTTAAAACGAAGGTCAGAAACTACAACGTCATGCAAGGCACTAATCGCTTCTCGAAAGGCAATATTCTGGTGCAGTTCGCCTCTAAAGTAGGTGGGTTGCCTTGTCAGGTCAGGTGAGAACGACATCGCTGTGCGATCGCCCTGTCCAGAGATTGTCGAACTGCTCTTGTAGCTGTAGTTAAATTCCATACAAACACCGACTCTTAATCTAATCAAGAATAAACCAATCACTGCATTTATCGCCTAAAACTTCTTCGTATTCGACAGCAAAGCCAACCATTTTTGCCTATCTAATCTCGGCTAAAAACAGAATAAATAAATATTCATCCTTCTAGTTCAAAATTTAACAAATGAGCGCAGCATCATTAGGCTTAAGATGAGTGAGATAACAGCAAATATCTTTTTCAAATAAGCTTCGGGCAAGTGATGTGAGCAACGAGCGCCATAAGGAGCAGTGATAGAGATGGCAATCGATATTGCCAAAAATGCAGGTAGGTAAATGAATCCAATCGTGTAGGGAACGCTCAATGTCTTAGACCAGCCGCTAATCATGTAGCCAAGCGTTCCTGAAATAGCGATGGGAAGACCAATTGCGGCTGAAGTTCCAATTGCTCTTTTCATGACAATATTCTTATAGCTCAAGTAGGTAACTGTGAGAAAACCGCCGCCCACTGCGGCTAGTGCGGATACCGATCCGATCGCAACTCCAGCGGTCAGTAATCCGCGAAATGTAATTGGCTTTAAGTTAGGTTTCGGTTTCCAATTCATAAACATTTGCACTGCTACAAGCGCCATGAAAAGCGCAAAGAATAGAGCAATGTAAGCTGATTTAAGATTTGCCGCGACTTGGGTAATCAGTAGACTGCCTAGAATAATTCCAGGAGCCATTCCGCCAACGACTTTCCACACTACGGCATCTCTAGACGCATGTGCGCGAGTACTTGCGATCGCCGAAATGATCATGCACATCAATGACGTTCCCAAGGATAAGTGGACTACTTGATCTCCACCGATACCTTGGTAAACAAGAAGTGAGGCAAGCAGAGGAACCAATATTCCACCACCACCAACGCCGAGCAACCCCCCCATAAAACCAACAAAGCCGCCCAAAGCAATATATAACAATATCCATTCAATCCCAAGCATTTGTTTTTAGCTCATAAAAGTCGCGTACAAGGCTACAATACAAGTTCAAGTTAACTTGAAGTCAAGTATTAATTGCAAAGAGACATGATGGATATATCTGAAGTTGCCAAAGCCTCAGGGTTGCCAGCCTCAACGCTACGCTTTTACGAAGAGAAGGGGCTGATCCAATCAAATGGTCGAAGTGGGCTACGCCGTCTATTCAGCGATGATGTTATGGATCGGCTTGCTTTAATATCTTTGGGTCGGAGTGCTGGTTTCTCTCTAGATGAGATAGCTGAAATATTTACCACTGAAGGGGCTGTAATTAATAGAGCACTGCTTTCTGCTAAGGCTGAGGATCTAGATAAGAAAATCAAGGAACTTACCTCAATGCGTGATGGGCTTCGTCACGCCGCAGTTTGCAAAGCGCCAAATCATTTTGAATGTCCAAAATTTCTTCGTCTTCTCCGTATTGCTGGCAAAAATCGGTCTAGACAACCAAATCAATTGCAGAAAAACAAACTTGGACGAGGTGAGCAGAAGACATAAAATAAGTTTGTAGCACTTGACATTGGAAGATGCGTAAGACGAATCGAAATTGAACTGCGTCACATACCAGAGGTGGTTGGGGAGGGTTTGAAGCCTTTGGCAACCAGATAGATGCCCAGTGAAAATTCCCACAGCGCGATCGGAAGTGTGGCGATCGCGGTCAACGAGGACGCTTGACCCCAGAGACCGAACACCGTGCCGATGGAGGCAACAATGAGCAGGGCTGCTCCGATGAATCCTAGTATTGGAAGAACCCGTGGCACTAGACGAGATTGGTACAACAGGGAGCCGAGCAACAGTGCATTCATAGCTGGAAGCATCGCTTGTCCAAATTGGAACGTCCAGTAGTACTGGGCAACCAACGCCTGCCCCGTGACCAATGCACCCGCACCCGCTCCGCTCTGCCGCAAGGTCACTACGGACAAGAGGCTGACGATGCCAGCGTAGATCGTGGCAGCTTCTAATATCCGCACACCAACGAAGCCCATCGCGATCCCTTCGTTTTGCCTCTTGAGTACTGGGTAAAGCGTGACGGCTGTGCCGATACAGGCGAGAGCCACGATCATCTCCAACATAGCCCCCAAGATTACGGGAGCATCTGGACCGGGACCAGTGATGTAGTTCGGACTGCGCACCGAAGCATAGAGACCGAGGGTCGGGATCGAGACAAAGGTGAGCAGATATAACAAGCCCGCGACCAGCGCGGTCTTCCTCAGAGAACCCATCGGGAGTGGTTTTGAGGCTCTACGGTCGGTATTGGTCATGTTTCCCTAGCTTAGACTCGTGAGCAACTACTTGAGATGCAGTGGAGTTGAGTATACCTGCATTTGATTGAGTAAGGTGCAAACTACTTTAAATGCTGCCGAATTGTTATGTTGCACAACTCGTTTCCCTTCAAGCTTTTTCAATACACTCAATATTCTCGAAAGTCGTTACTTTACCTGCAAGCATCGTCTTTTTCAAAATCCTCTCATAGAAGGGGTGGAAGGATTCTGGCCTGATAAAAAAGTAGATTTCATCGTATGAATCTAACTTGGTATTGAAATCTTCAATGACAATCTCCTCCTCTTGTGGCGTAACAGTATCAGGATGCTTTTCGTACCAGACATGACAATCGCTCGATAGATAAACTCCATAGAGATCGGATAGAACAGCCCAACTCACATTCTTTTCTTGACACCTCTCCATAAATTGCTGAATACCTGAATTTGTGTACAGCTTATCAGGAGTGACTGCAATGTCAGTTCCTTTAAGGTTAGGCTCCTTTTCTTTGGAGCAGTGGGTTAGATATACGCGCATGGTTCCAAATCAACCTCCACTTTCATCGATCGACCAGCAGCATAACTTATAGTTTTAACGCAATTGCGGTTTAATTACTCTACTGAGGGCAAAATACCGCAGAGCCATACTTTAAGTCAAGTGCGATCGCCTCAATTATCTATCTCCTAGAGGCGATCGCTATTTTTACACCTTGGAACTTTGAACTATACACCTCAGATCGGTTAGCGACTCAAAGTATCACCTTCAGTTAGCCAATTGACTAGCCTTCTCACTACTGGAATCACCAATAGGAGGACAGGATAGGCAATCAACCATGCTGAGATATAAGCATTTAGCCATAGTTGGAAAAATTTCATCGGATTAGCGATTACAGTATCTATCCCTAAAACCTTGAAGATTGAGATGCCTGTGATAATCAGTGTCATAAATCCAGAAAGCAGAAGTGGAAAGAGATATGGTATAAAGCGTTTTGGAATCCTTGGACTTCGCCAAAACTTGCTATTTCTCATACGGATTTAAAATTGGGAGCTTTCTGCATTACTAATCGAATTACTGAAGCTTTACCATTATGATATCGACCTTCCGACAAATCTGTAACTGTCTCGGTAAGTTCTAAAATTTTGCCATCACTGAAATCTTGACGCAGTATATCTGGAGTAAAAAGCATCTCAGGGATTTTAGGTCCGCCAGAATCATACTCTTGTTGATATTGCAGTTGTCCTAGATTGAACCCTTCCAATATCAACAGACCATTAGGTTTAAGGGATTTCAGCATTAATTGATGCATTCGCTGTCTAACATCTGCCGCGAAATGCAAGTAAATAGATACTACTAGGTCATATTCATTCTCTAACCAGTTCCAGTTAGTCAAATCAGCACATTCAGCGTTAATTTTAACTTGATTCTTATGTGCTAGGGCTTGAGCTTTTCCGATACCGATTGGGGATAAATCTATAGTATGGACATTAAGACCTTGCGTAGCCAGCCAGACTCCATTACGACCTTCTCCATCCCCGACTACCAATGCTTGTGTATTCGGTTTGAGTCGATTAATTTGGGAAGTTAAAAACTGGTTGGGTTCAATTCCATAGGCGTACTCTGATTCTTGGTAGCGTTCGTCCCAAAACTTGGAATTATGACCTGTAAACATCTTGATAATCCTCCTTAAAATTTTTCTAACGATGGGCGTAAGTCCAGTTCTAGAGTCCAAACCGATGGGTCTTGTTGATAGAGTTGCCAATAGGTTTCGGCGATCGCGTCTGGTGAAAGTAGCGTGTCAGCGGCGCGATCGGGTGATTTTGCTCGGAGTTTTGGAATATCAATTTGTCCATCAATAATAATGTGGGCGATATGTATGCCTTGACTGTTAAATTCTCTCGCCATAGATTGGGCTAAAGCGCGCAATCCAAATTTACCTACTGCTAAACAAGAGAATCGAGCCGAACCTCTCAAAGCAGCTGTCGCTCCTGTGAGTAAAATAGTCCCTTGCCGCCTTTCTGACATGGCAGGTAGAACCTGCTGCGCTCCCAAGAATGCCCCAAAACAATTTGCCTTCCAACATTCTTCAAACTTTTCAGGAGTGATTTCCAAAATGCCGCCCATCTGAAATGTGCCAGCGTTATAGATGAAAACCTCTGGATCGCCCAATTGCTCTTTTACTTGGGAAAATCCGTCGCTTACGGAATTGCTATCTCTGGCATCCGCTTCAAAACTGAAGATTCTATAACCTTCCTCGGCAAGAGAGGCTTGGATGACTTGGAGATTCTCTAAAGATCTTGACATAAGTGCAACAGTACAACCACCGCGAGCAAATCTTCTAGCTAATGCTTTACCCAAACCAGAGCCTACGCCCAAAATTGCGACGATCGGATTCATAGTGCCGCCCATCCACCATCAACAACAATTTCTTCGCCCAGCATATAAGAAGATTCATCGCTAGCTAGAAATAACACAGCTTTAGCGATTTCTTCGGGATTGCCAAAACGTCCCATGGGCACCTTAGATTGAATATCTGTCGCCATTTCCTGAAGTGCTTCGGCGGTGAATCCTAGTTTTCCATAAATTGGCGTGTTAATTGGTCCGGGCGCGATCGCATTTACCCTAATTTTGTGTCCCACAAATTCGGCAGCCCATGTCCGCACCAGCGATCGCAAACCTGCTTTAGTGGCAGCATAAACCGCCATCCCAGGTATTCCCATTTGATCCAAGCAGCTTGTATTAGCAATTACTGAACTTCCCGAACGCATGAGGGGGGCGAGGTTTTGCATGATAAAAAACGGTGCTTTAAGATTGATCGTCATTTGCTCGTCAAAGCGTTCTTCTCTTTCATCGTTGGTTGCAGCGGGCATGGTTACACCTGCATTCAAAAATAGAATATCTAATGCTTCAAATCGCGCTTTCACCTGATTGGCAATGGATTTCGCATCATTTGTATCAGTTTGATTTACTAGAAGTCCTGTAACTCTATGACCAATTGCAGAGACTGCCTGATTTAAACGTTCTTGATTTTGTCCTGTGATTATTACCTCGGCACCTTCTTTCACAAATAGTTCGGCAGTTGCTAAACCAATACCGGAAGTGCCACCAGTGATTAATGCGGTTTTACCAGATAATCTTGTCATGAGCTTGCTTTGGATTTATTTACCAATCGGTACAAATACATTAAACGCTTGCAAATAAATTGTCAATGGCTCAAAATGGATTATATTTTATTTATATTCCGGTCAGTACAAAACATGAAGGGTCGCCCTAGGGAATTTGATTTGGATCGGGCTTTGGATAGTGCCATGCTGGTATTTTGGCGCGATGGCTATGAAGGAGCTTCACTTTCCGAGCTAACTGCGGCGATGAATATCAATCGACCCAGTTTATATGGAACGTTTGGGGATAAGGAAAGTCTGTTTTTTAAGGTCTTAGATCGATATATTGAATGTTATGCAAAGGATGGTGTTGGTAAGTTATCGGAATATAAAGATATCGGTGAAGCGATCGCCGCTTTTTTTGCATCTGTAGAAAAGTTGCTAACCGATCCTCATCATCCCGCTGGCTGCTTGATTGCCAATTGCACTTTGGAATGTGGAAGGAACCGTTATGAGGCGATCTCGCGTCGCTTAAATCAATGTCATGCTGAAACCACAGCAGCGCTTTATCAACGATTGCGGTTGGCTCAGATAGAAGGACAGTTGGCAGCAGATGAAGACGTTCAAGCTATGGCTCAATTTTTTACAGCGACAATGATGGGAATGGGAATGATGGCACGAACGGGAGCTAATCTGGTTGCTATACGACAAGTATCAGCCTTGGCATTGAGGCTTCTAAAAAAGAATTCTCAAGTTTCTTCGTGAAGTATTGCGATCGCCAATGCACCTTCATGCACAGCAAAAGCAATCCGATCGGATAAACTATCATCCCGCACTGCTCTAGCCAAAGTAACACCTCCAATCATTAAAGCCATCAACACCCAAGCTCGATTCTGATTTTCTCTCTCATCACCAATAGTCAAACCCGCCGCGATCGCTTCATTCAGTTTTACCAGTTCCATTTGATAGGCAAAACGCACTCTGCCCTCAGAACGAATTACTTCAGGCGAAAAGATAGGTAAGGCACAACCTTTGGTCAGATTCTCTCGATGCGGTCTGCCAAAGTAGTAATCAATTAGCGCCGTAGTCCAGCGATCGCCATTATTGCTACGGTACTTGCCAATACCCGCTCGGAACTCGGCTATTCCAGTTATTACAGTCTCTAGGAACGCATCTTCTTTAGACCGAAAATACCCGTAAAATGCCCCCGATGTCACACCCGCTTCTTTGGCTAGGGCATCGATGCCAATACCGCTATAACCTTTAGTCCGAAAACCACGGGCAGCGGCTTCGAGGATTCTTTCTTTGGTGTTTTTGGTATGGTCGATTTCAGCAAGGACAGGTTCGCTCGGAACTGGATTAGGAGCGACTGACTCTCGTTCAATAGATGATATTCCACGTAACTGTTGGGCGATCGCCTCGCAAACGCGATCGAGCATCGCTGTTTCTAACGCTTTAAGTCTTGATTCCCATTGCCTGAGATTGATGACACTGTCTGATAGTCCTTGGGGGGACTCTTGAGATGCCACTATAGGCGATCGCTCCAATCCATGTCTAATCAAATCCGATATCGCCGCGCTTAGATTTGCCTGTCCTCGTTTGTCCATGCGCCCTGACTCATTGATTAAACCGCGATCTTGGGCGTAATCTACGACCGCTTGCAGAAGCTCGTTGTCGATACGGATGCTGATGGCGGTACTGACTGATGATGTAGGTTTACTCATAACTATAAGATACTATGTGATTACTTTTAGGTCATTTTTAAGCTGCGCGATCGATGCAACTAATAGATTCAATGCCAAGTATAGCAATAAACTTAGACTTAATGAGATCTCCTGCTTAAAATTTCTTTACATTTGCTTCGTTGACAAGATTGAAATCGTTAGATTAGTATCGTTATATTACGATCGATACAAAGCGATCGTAATGAAAATCAACAAAATTAACTGGAGACAAACCCATGCCTTTACTTCGTGTTACCCACCAAGCCAATGCCTTCACTGATACTCAAAAGGCTCAACTAGCAGAAGATCTCACCCATGCCATTTTGGTCGCGGAAATCGGTAATGATAATCCCACAGCGCGATCGCTGGCTTATGTCATCTTCCAAGAAATCGATCCGAAAACCTCTTGGTATGTGGGCGGAAAGATTCAAGAGACTGCGCCTCAGGGTGGATACTTTATTTTTGATGTTGTCTATCCTTTCGGAGCAGCCGACCAAACCGCCAAAACTCAATTACACAAAGACATTAACGACATCGTTGCTCGCGTTCTGGAAGTTGATGGCACTTTCCCAAATCGTGCGGGTGACTGGGTTCTGATTCATGAAATTACCGAAGGCAACTGGGGGGTGAGCGGTCAAACCGTAGGCATCAATGATATTCATGCTGTCACTCAGGGTTCTCCCGAACGTATTGACTACTTCAAGCCTTTACTAGTTGCTCAAAAGCATCTGTTCGATACCCATAACTATCCTGCTGGTGCGCCAGGACGTGGTAAGTAAATTCGGATTTTGCTTGGAATGAGGGAGGCTGATATCCCTCTTCGATCGCTTTCTTATCAATCAAACAGAAAATTATGACCAAAAAGTTAGAAGGAAAAGTTGCTCTAGTCACGGGGGCATCTTCAGGAATTGGTGAAGCAACCGCTTTAGCACTGGCGGCTGAAGGAGCAACTGTAGCGATTGCTGCCCGTCGTCTCGATCGCTTAGAAGATCTCGCTCGACGCATTCGCGATAATGGCGGCAACACATTGGCGATCGCCCTTGATGTGGCTGAAGAAAAACAGGTTAACAAAGCGATCGAAACAATCCAGTCAGAATTGGGGAGAATTGATATTCTCGTTAACAATGCTGGGGTAATGCTGCTATCTGCTGTAGATGGAGCGGATACTAAGGAATGGAGGCAGATGGTTGATGTCAATCTTCTGGGATTGATGTACGCCACCCATGCCGTACTGCCCGTGATGAAAACGCAGGGCGGCGGCCATATCGTCAACATTTCTTCCGTCGCTGGGCGTTTCTCCTTCACCAATTGTGCGGTTTACAATGCCACCAAGTTTGGCGTGAATGGTTTCTCCGATGCCCTCCGTCAAGAAGTTTCGCGGGATAAGATTCGCGTTACGATCGTCGAACCTGGGGTTGTAGATACGGAATTGACGACCCACATTACGACAAAAGAGATTAAGGAGCGAGAGCAAAAGCGACTGCAAACTATTACAGCTTTGCAAAGCGATGATATCGCCGACGCAATTGTCTATGCAGTCACACAAAAGCCCCATGTTAATGTCAATGAGATCTTGGTGCGTACTATCGATCAGTAAAGGAGACAGAATCCATGAGTAACCCTTTTCATCGTGGCGAACTAGCCGTACAGGAACGGGCAGGAGTTTTAGCAAAAGCTGAAGTAGATAGTCGATTCATTCGCGATTTTATGCCCGAACAACATCGGGAATTCTTTCCTCAGTTACCTTTTTTGCTAATTGGTGGAGTGGATGAATTAGGTCAACCTTGGGCTTCTATTTTAGAGGGAGATCCAGGCTTTATCTCTTCCCCCGATCCCAAATCCCTGCGGATTGATTCTAATTGTCTTTTTGGTACTCCTTTTACTCTAGAGCCCCAAAAGCCTATTGGTATATTGGGGATCGAGCTACCTACGCGCCGTCGCAATCGGGTAAATGGCATTATTTCTAATTGCGATCGCTCTGGATTCTCGGTTGATGTAATTCAAAGCTTTGGTAACTGCAATAAGTTCATCCAAAAGCGAGATCATCATTTCATTACTGATGCTCAGTTGCCGATCGTGCGTCAATCCCAACATCTGAAGGAAAGCGATCGCGCTTTGATTTGGAATGCTGATACTTTCTTCATTGCCAGTGCCAATCTTGATGAAGACGGAAACATTGAAAGTGTGGATGTTTCCCATCGAGGCGGCAACGTGGGATTTGTGGCGATTGATGGCGATCGGCTTACCATGCCTGATTTCAGTGGCAATAACTTCTTTAATACCTTGGGCAATCTCCAAAACTATCCCAAAGCAGGGCTGTTATTTATCGATTTTGGTTCGGGCGATTTACTCTATGTTGCCGTGACATCAGAAGTAATTTGGGAAGGTGAAGAAGTGCGATCGTTTACAGGTGCACAAAGGCTAGTTCGATTCTATGTCCAAAATGTGCGGCGAGTTTCTGGTTCCTTACGCTTACGCTGGGATGCTCCAGAGTTTTCCCCGCATCTAAAAGCCACTGGTATTTGGTCTGCTTAATCAATCCATTCAATTATTAATCTTAGGAGAAAAATCATGAAAATGTCCATGTATCAAGCTTCGGTTCCCGTATTTATTCGCTCTCTCAATAACCTCGATCGCATTTTGGATAAGGGTGCTGCCTATGCTACTTCCAAAAAGATCGCTCCTTCAGTGCTGGTCGGCGATCGCTTGTTTCCCGATATGTATACTCTCGTCCAGCAAGTTCAGATTGCGACCGATATTTCGCGGATTGGAGTGTCGAGATTGGCAGGTGTTAAGCCTCCAAGTTTTGAAGACAATGAGACAACCTTCGAGCAATTACAAAACCGCATTCGCCGCGCGATCGCCTATCTAGAGACGATCGCGCCCGAACAGGTAGATGGCTCGGAAGACAAGTCGGTGACTTACAATTTTCAAGGGAATTCCATCACGTTACTTGGGATTGAATATTTGCAAAAATCAGTCCTACCTGTGTTCTTTTTTCATGTCACCACTGCCTACAATATTCTGCGCCATAACGGTGTAGAAATTGGTAAAAAGGACTATTTGGGCTTGATTTAAAGAGAGAATTAATTTAACCCGTTAGGCTTGATGGAGGCGATCGCTTATTGATTATTAATCTTTGCGATCGCCAATAATTTTTCGGAACTAATCAACGAAGCCAACCATTTTACTTGCTTAATTCCAGATAGAAACAGATAACTTTTGCTTCCCACCGATAACCTTGATACGGTCAGTGTGCAAGCAAATTGTTATGCCGCCTTTCGCCCGAACGTATAAAAAATGGTAATATCATTCCAAATTCCTTGCTCTGTCTGGAGAGTTTCTAGTTCAGCATCAAATTCAACTCTAGCCTGAGTGAGTTGCTCAGATGAGAGTTGCAACAAGGGATTAGGATGCTGTCCAGGCACAGGGGCTGAACCGTTTCCTGCCCACATCCCTTTGGCACTCTCTAAACTGATGTAGCCGCCATCTTGTTCTGTCTTAATGTCAATTTCCACAAAACCCGCTTGCTTCAACAAATTATGACACTTCTCAACGGTTCCGGTTGGTTTGCTGAATAACAATGAAACGCCATACTTCTCAAGTACCCTTTGTGTCACAACCCCACCGACAAACGCAGTATCTGCAAAGGCATGGAAACCAAGTAATCCTCCAGGTTTAAGAAGTTTATACCAATGTTGTAGTGCACCCGAAAGGTCAGACATCCAAATCAAGGCAGATGAGCAGAAGATACAGTCAAAGGAGTTTTCCAGAAAATTCAGGGCTTCGGCATCTGCAAGCTGAAACTCAACGTTATCCAAACCGAGAATTTCGGCTTTTCGTTTAGCCTGCTCGATCATGCCCGTTGAAATGTCGATCCCAATGACCCGACCTTCAATGCCGACAATTTGAGCCGCTTCGATCGCAAGCATCCCAGTTCCAGTAGCAATATCCAAGACGTGTTGACCCAGACGAAGATGTGCATATTCAACTAAGCGATGAGCAATACGAGGATGCCAGTCACCGTTGTCATAGTTGGCACTCCGACGGCTGTACAAATCTGCAACCTGCTGTTTATAGTCGTCCAGTTCCAGTTGGTTATTCACTGCGCTTTTCCTCCGAATTCTCAGTATGAGCGCTGTAGGTTGGGTTAAGAAGCGCAACCCAATTAGTCGAAATCATAATCCATTGTGGGTTACTGTGATTGCTTTTTGTGAGGTAAAGGGAAAATGGTGATCGCTATCATTCTTGATTTCAAGGCGATCGCCCCAATTATCTATCTATTAAAGGGTTTGCGGTATTGCGATCGCTATTACCGTGAGCCGTGATTTTTAGGCGATCGCATCAACAATCTATCTCCTAAAGGCGATCGCTATTACTGTGAGTCGTGAGTTATAGGCGATCGCTTCAACGATATTTTTCTTTGCGATCGCCTATAGCTTCTCCGAACTCAACCACACAGCAGCATTCTTTTAAAGTTAAAGTGTATCGCGCAATTTCGCCACCATTTCTGTCCGTGCAGAAACCTCTAGCTTCCGAAACATACGCTTTAGGGCTTGTTTAACAGAATTTTGAGTAATCCATAACTCCGCGCCAATTTCGGCATTGGTCAGCCCTTTAGCAGCAAGATTAGCAATTTGAATTTCCCTAGATGTGAGGCGATCAATCATCGGATTGGGAACAAATGATTGTTTTCGCAGTTCGGCAAGACGTGCGGAAAAATGGGTGCAAACTGCCCCTAAACTAGCCAAATCTAACTGATTAAATGCAGGCACATGACCAATACGTGCAAAATTAACTGTCCCGATTAGCTGTCCTTGTCCCACAATTGGACCAGTCATAATATGTTCGTGATCGTAGGTAGAACAGCACCTTTGGTACAGTTCACTCTGCTTCCATGTTCCATCAGGTAAAACCAACTCTTCGTGAGCTGGCGCATGATATTGCACAACATACCGCAACACTGGATCGATAGATTTACCAAACTTTTGATACTGCTCGATAAATGTGTCTGAGACACCATTTGTATCAACACTATCAAACCCATTATCTGGGTTCAATAGATAAATTCCCCAGCGTTGCACTTCAAAATAGTCACTAATGCTGTCCATAAACCTGAGCCGTAACTCTTGTTCGGTCGGAGCAGTAGCGATCGCTTGAAACAACGGATAAAGAGAACGAAGCATAGGCTAAAAGAGTACCCACTTGAGGACTATTGGTATTAACTGTCCTTCCCTACAATCATTCTACAACTAGATGTTTCAAACAACTTAGGGCTATGTCTCACCTACAAATTGGCTTTCTTGTTTATCCAGATGTAATTCAGCTTGACGTGATGGGAGCTTATCAAGTTCTAGCCTTTCCACATAATACCCAAGTGCATTTGATCTGGAAAACCCTGACTCCTATTGTCAGCAACGAAGGTTTGATCCTTACTCCAACCGTAACGCTTGCAAATTGTCCACCTTTGGATGTCATTTGCGTTCCAGGTGGTGGTATGGGACAAATCGAAGTCATGAAAGACGCTGAAATTTTGGACTTTCTGCAACAGCAGTCCAAATCTGCTCAATACGTGACGAGTGTATGCACAGGTTCAATGGTTTTGGCAGCGGCTGGTCTACTGCAAGGCTACAAAGCAACCTGCCATTGGGCTTTTCGAGATCAACTGGCAATGTTGGGCGTTGAAGTTATTCCTCAGCGAGTTGTGATTGACCGAGATCGCATTACAGGAGCTGGCGTTACATCAGGAATTGATTTTGGCTTAACGCTGCTGGGCTTGTTGTGCGGAGAAGAGGTAGCTAAGATGACGCAATTGATGATGGAGTACTCACCTGACCCACCTTTTAATGCAGGTACGCCAGAAACAGCAGCGAAGGAAATCGTGCGACCATTAATGCAGTTTGGCAAACCTCTTATCGATGCCTTCTTGACTCAAACACGAGATACCATGGCTCAACTAAACCTGAAAGGGTGATGCTAATATTGCTTCTTCATAAAAGCGATCACTATTACTGTGAGTCGTGGTTTTTAGGCGATCGCCTCAATTATTTATCTGCTAAAGATTTGCTAAGGGAGATAGCTATTTGATTTGTTTTTTAGTTTATCAGGATTGACAACTGCAAAAATTGACTGGATACGATCGCGCGAAAATTCAAAACTAAAGGTGCTTTGAGGCTTTCCCTCAAAAGAATTTAGAATTCCAAGGCAATCGTTAATTTGAACAATTTTAGGAATGATTTTAGGTAGGATCTTACTGCGTCTAATTGCTACAAGAAAACGCGCTATTTTGTCACAACCCTGTAAAGGTTTTCGCGCAGAGTTCGCCTGACCTCCTCCATCTGACCAGAATATAGCATCATCTGCCATTAGAGAAATAAGACTATGTACATCTCCTTGATTCCAACTGTTTAAAAACTGTTGAATAATTTCTTCTTTTTGTTGTAGAGATAGATTACAACTAGGTCTGCGAAGGATCAGATGTTGACGAGCGCGACGAACAATTTGGCGACAATTCGGAATGTTCTTTCCAACTGTTTTAGCAATATCTGCGTAGTCATAATCAAAAACCTCGCGCAACAAAAAGATAGCTCGTTCGGTTGGCGACAAGCATTCAAGTAGCATTAAAAATGCAAATGATAGGGACTCCGACAATTCGGCATTGTCTTCAAAATCTTTGCTAGATTCAGCGATCAAAGGTTCTGGCAACCAAACACCAACATACTTCTCTCGTTGCACGCGAGCGGAGCGCAACCGATCGATACACAGACGAGTAACGAGACTCGATAGAAATGCTTTTGGAGATTGCACGATTGATTGAGTCAGTTGCCAGCGTATCCATGCTTCTTGCATCATATCTTCAGCATCTGTCGCACTGCCAAGCATTCGATAGGCGATCGCAAATAACAAGGAGCGATATCGAGTAAAAATTTCTAGACGATCCATTTACTACCAATCTCTTGCTAGATCCATAAGTTTAGCTTTCGCAGTTGCGATCTCTTGCTGACGAATTTCGTCTGGCATGAATTGATCGGGAACTGGCACAACCGACACCTCATCAATGCCGATAAACCCAAGCACTGAGAGTAAATAAGTATCGCAAAAATTCATTTTACCAAGGGGAGTTCCCACAACAAAATTTGCCGCACTTGGGGTAATAATGAGAGCTTTTTTACCTCTTGCTAGCCCTTGAAAAGTGTAGGTGACAGGATCGAAAGTAAAGGTTCGATTGATTCGGATAACATTGTCTAAATATGCTTTCAGAGAAGATGGCACACTCAAGTTATACATTGGTACGCCCATCAACAAATAATCTGCCCAAAGTAATTCCTCAATCAATGCCTCTGATTCAGCTAAAGCTGCCATCATTTCTGGCGATCGCTCCTCTGGGGGCATATTGTTTGCTTTTGCCCAAAGTCCTGTTGGATGTTCGGGCGGATTTATCCCGACATCGCGCAGTTTGTGCTGAATATTAGGGCGATCGGTTTGCCAAGCTTGGATAAATTCATTGCTCAGCGTCCTAGAGACAGAATTTTCTTTGCGAACGCTCGATTGAATCTCAAGTAATTTCATAGGTGTTTGTTGTTTACAACGTCTATTCATAAGACGAGGAGCCACCTTTATTTGTGACAACTGCTTTTTGAAAACAAGAATTTAATCAAATAAGATCGCCTCAATTATCTATCTCTTAAAGGGCTTGTTGTAGGTGATCGCCTATTTCAAAGCATAGGTATTCTCGATTATTTTATTATTTTCTAACGGATTCTCACCCAACTCATGGACATGTGCTTCTGACCATGTATAAAGAATTGCCAGAGGTTCGACTAGGGTTTCACCTAGTGGGGTAAGAGAATATTCTACCTGAGGTGGAACCACTGGATAGACAACCCGTTTTACCAATCCACAACCCTCCAATTTTCGCAAATTCTGAATCAGCATCTTGGGTGATACTCCTTCAATAAGCTGTTGAATTTGACTATATCGCTTTGTCCCTTGAGAGAGAGCGTAGATGATCAGAATTGCCCATTTACTGCCAATCCGATCGAGGACTTGTGGCACAGAGCAAGCTGAACTGAACACTTTTTTCTTGGCAAGTGAGGCTTTTGCCTGTTGAACGGATAATGTCTCCACTGCATAGAATCCTTATCTACGACTATTTTCACTATTTGGTGAGTATAGCACTTTTAGGTAAATACTTCCTATTAGATAGTCTCCTATGTTTTGATTAAATCACTCACTTAGGAGACAAAAATAATGAAATTAGCGAACAAGGTAGCTTTAGTAACTGGCGGTAGTAGTGGAATTGGATTGGCGACTGCCAAATTATTCAGTCAAGAAGGCGCACGAGTGATTATTACTGGACGCGATCGCACTTCTTTAGATACAGCAGCGATAGAAATCGGAGGAGATGTCTTAGCACATCAAGCTGATGTAGAGGATTTAGAGCAGATTGACAACCTTTACAAAGCGATCACAGAAAAATTTGGCAAGATTGATGTTCTATTCGCAAATGCTGGGATGGGAAGATTTACATCATTGGAAGCTACGACCGAAGCCATTTATGACGAAGTGTTTTCAATCAATCTAAAAGGACTATACTTTACTGTTCAAAAATCTCTTGCTCATCTCAACGATTGTGCTGCTATCGTTCTCAATACCTCTTTCATCGGTAGTCTTGGCCTTCCAAATACCAGCGTTGTATCAGCCAGCAAAGCTGCTGTGAGATCTCTAGCCAGAACATTTTCTGCGGAGCTAATTGATCGTGGAATCCGAGTGAATGCAATCAGTCCTGGTGCAATTGCCACTCCTTTTCACAGTAAAACTGGACTGTCTCAGGAGACTGTTGAAGCAAACGCACAGAAATTCATCGCGCAAATTCCAATGAAACGATTTGGCACTTCTGAAGAAATTGCAAAAGCAGTTTTGTTCCTGAGTACATCAGATTCTAGCTACATTTTGGGTGCTGAAATTGCCGTCGATGGAGGTATCAGTCAACTTTAGACCATCACTGGACGAGCATGACAAAATAAATACATATAGATCCCAAGAACATAACAAGCAAAAACCATTATGAATAGAAACTTTACGAATGACGTTATTGCTCGATTAGCTGAGCTAGGTCTGGAACTACCTCAGAACCCACCGTCCCCTGCTGGTGACTACGCACCATTTAGACTGCATGCTGGAATTGGTTTCCTTTCTGCTCAAACTTCAGGTTACGATGGCAAGTTTAGCGGTCAAGTTGGAAGCGTTCTAACACTTACGCAAGGACAGGAAGCAGCACAAAAAGCTGCACTAAATGCTCTTTCGCGGATTCATCAAGCGCTTGACGGTTTTGATCGTTTGATCGGATTGTTACATGTTGCTGGGCATGTTTGCTCAGCTCCAGATTTTTTCGATCAACCAGAAGTGCTTGATGGTGCTTCCCGTGTTTTTAACCATGTGCTTGGCGATCGAGGTCTACACTCTCGCACGGCTTACGCACAGACACATTTACCCAAGCACATTACTATCGAATTGGAAATCACGTTTGCCTATCGTGAAATACTTCACATTTAGGTGGCTCAGTATTGACTACATGACATTCCTCAAGGCTTGGAGGTCATGCCGCTTATTTGCGATCGCTAATAATGTGAGTCATGATTTCTATGTGATCGCCTCAACAATCTATCTTCTAAAGGCGATCGCTATATTCCTCTTTCTAAAATCGAATATGACGTATTTGAACGATCATCCGCTTTAAAGGGCGAAAAATTGGATGCCAAGTTGGAGGATTTATATTAAGCCCTGCGTAATAAGCAATTTCTTCAGCAACAACCTCAACTCCTTTCCCCTCTGTGTTGAGATGAAAAGCAAACTTCTCATCTGATAAACATTCTAAGCATCGATCTAGTTGACGTGCATTCCAAGAATTACTTCCATCACCCCTTCGTCTCAACCTACGAAGAATCGTATCGCGAGATGCAAGCAAAGTAAAATGATACACCTGCAACCCATAACTTTTCAATGCTCGAACAGTTTGATCGTAATAGATAGGCTCGACTATTGTCATTGGAACGATAATAGTCCCTTCAAAATTCTCAGCAACATATCGCAGCCCTTGACAGGTAAATTCGCGCCAGATAGGGTGGTTTTGAAAATCTCCTACTCGAACATCTAGCGGAACGATTTTGTCAAGAAAAAAACCTATTTGTTCGGGGTCAAACACAAAACTATTAGGAATGCGACTATGTAACTCAAAGGCAGTCTGAGTTTTGCCAACACCAAAGGCTCCATTTAACCAAATAATCATTTGTGGTAATAATGTTCTCAAAACAACAATTATCTAGTACCAATCTTCACAAATTATTGCAAACTGCTATTCTAACTCTATGTTATTGAGAATTATTTTGATCGTCTCAATAATTTATCTTCATAAATGAGATCGCTATTACTACAAGTCGTGATTTCTAGGCGATCGCATTTTATGCTTTTAAAGGTGCTATTTCTTCGCCGCGATAATAACTCCACTAGCCCAACTTATTTTAATTACACTCAAATCACTACGTTTCTCTAACTCTGTAATCAGTGCACTTACCTTTAACTCATGACCCTCTGGCCAGTTACTTTGAGGCAGCATGTCGTCAATAATATACAGCCCTCCAGACTTTAAGCATTGCAGTGCTTCCTCGAAATGAGTGTATTTCCCAGCCCATGTATCTGCAAATATCATGTCAAAGAGTTGTTTACTGTTACTTAACTTCTCTATAAGAGCGTCGCCATCTTCCACCTGAAATTCTACTCTTGAGTCCTTGCCAAGATGCTCTTGGGCAATAGCAACAAGCGCAGCATCATTGTCAACTGTCAATAGCGTTGATTGCAAATCCATTCCACTCAAAATCCATGCTGTTGAGACTCCCGTTCCAGTACCAAGTTCTAGAAATCGACCAGATGGTTTACTCACTGCTAAAGTTCTTAGTAACGCCCCAACTAGAGGTTCTGACACCATCTGAAATCCAATTTTTTCAGTCTTTATTAAAATATCTTGAACAATTTTGGGGATCTTAATGTTTTCTATGTCATGCATTATATTAATACTCTTTCATCCTTGAATTGGCGATCTTCATCTGATTATCTGCTACATTGCAACTGTGTCAAGTTTTATAATATTAAGTTGTTGCTATACAATCAGTTCTAAAATAATCAATATCACTAGAGTTGGTGGCGATCGCTATTACTATGAGTCGCGATCTCTAGGCGATCGCCTATCTGTTAAAGGGTTTGCTGGAGGCGATCGCTATAACTGTGATTCGTGATTTTTAGGCGATCGCCTCAACAATCTATCTTCTAAAGGTTTACGGTATGCGATCGCTAGTGCTGTAAATTAGGAGTTCTAGGCGATCGCTTGCTCTTGTAGGACTTTTGCTTGCATTGCTGGCAATTATGATGGGTTTCAAGCTGAATCGATTCATGGGATGTACGTAATTCGTAGGAAACAAGCACAATTCCTGTAAACAAAATCCCAATCCCAATTAGGAAAACCACCAATACAAGTTGAGATAACCAGCCAACATCTGTTGTAACTGCAATTGCAATCACAAGCATATCCAATATTTGTGTCAGAATAGCAAGATAAACCAATCCCAAAACGTCATGCAGTATGTGATGACGATGGAATAAATGTGGTAAGAGATGGTGCTCTAAATGATGTAAGCGATCGGCTTTGAGCGCTAGTTGAGAATCTAAATTCTCAGGAAGTTCAGTTTTAATGCTATTTTGGCTCAAATCTGTTTCTAATAAACTGATAATCCAGTGATTCACCTGGCGTATACGTTCCTCTAGGGAGTTATAGTGAGCAATTAATCCATTCTGCATAATGCTACAAGCTGTAATCATTACAACAGGGGCAATAATCAGTCCTATAGTTTTAACAACTGCTTCGCTTGGCATGGTTTGAACTTTCAATCGAGATTAATATTTGGCTAAGATTTTAGCGTGGATGGAACAAATTCCATTTAATTGAGCCAATGTCAACCGAAAAGCTCATAGCGTTTACTTCACTTGATAGTCCTAAGAGAGCAAACACATTTAGTCAAAAAAGCCCTGCTGAGAAAGGCTTTGGTTTTCTGGCTTCAAAATCCAAAAACAAGTTAAACCTTTTTTCAGCAAGCGTTTTAAAAATAAGATGTGGTTACCCTGTTGTATATGCCACCACCTATTCTTGTAATTAGATCTTGAAGTTTAACGATTTCCCACTCTTGAAATACGAGGATCGGTGACGAGGACCAGAAGCAGCACGATCGCACCGTTAGCAAAGTAAAACCAACGAATCAATCCTTCAAACCCAAACAAAAATGGTGCGACGAGAAAAGCAACCCCAGCAACTGCATCTAGGATTAAATGAATGTTAAAAGGAATCCACTTCACAAGACTCAGTCCATAATCGGTGATAAGACTGTAGGTGACTAGTAGAACTCCAGCCGCAACTGATAGCCATAAAGCCAGTGGTGATGTTGTTTGGAAGTTAAGTGCCAATGGGACTGAAATTAGAACAATGGCAGCAGCATAGTCTAAAATTCCGTGTAAAGAACCGCTGATAAAACGAATGGTATCCATATCAAATCCTCCCGAAATTCGGGTACAACAAAAATCAGTCAATGAAAATTAGTTAGTTTAAATCATTCGAGGAAAATCACCTTAATGGAGAAAATCATCGGGGAACATCGCCATCTACTTAACGATCGCCTTGCCCATCATGCTGGGATGAATAGCGCAATGATAGGATTGAATGCCCAGAGTATTAAACGCGATCGCTTTGCTTTCTCCTGACTTCAGTCGTCCTGTCCCCACAAAACCTTCTCCAGAATCTGGATCGACCGTGTGAGGTGCATCATCCTTATTGATAAATGTAACGATGGTGCCTTGCTTGATCTCGATCTCGGCGGGCGTAAACTGAAAGCCTTCGATCGTTACTGTAATTGAGTTAGCACTATACGAACAGATCGCCCCGATGAAGATGACAAGCGCGATCACCACAATAAACAACCCAAAGGACTGGAGTCTACGAGTAAATCTTAAGGATAGAAATGAGGTAGTCATATTAACTCCTTTTATACTTTTAGAATCCAAGCATCGCGAGTATCGGCACTCACAAAGGAAGCGGGGATGTATTCAATTTTTGTGCCAAGCGCAATGAAGGCTGCACGAATCGCTGTAGCATGGGATGCCTCTACTGGGGCGATCGTACCTGCTGCTGCAATCAGAGCGGAGCTTTTGAACTTGCTAAAGGCACCGATATAAGCGAGAGCGGCATCCACTTCCAAAGCAAGAGCCAGCTTGGCAATGTTGACATCGCTATCCAGATTTCCTTCCCCAGCTTGGATGTAGCTGGATAGATCGTAGCTTTCCTTCGCAGCGACAGGCGTGCCTCCCAGTTGCTTTACCAGAGCTAACAGAGCATCGCGATGTTTAATGTGATCGGCACGGTTGCGCAGTCCCAAGGCTAAAACTGTCTTTCCAACAGCCGTTTGACTTAGTTTTCCGCCTGCAACTCCGTATGCCCAAATCCCTTGATTCTCTAGGTCAATGGCGGCATTGAGAATTGCTAAATCTCCCGATTCCGCATGACTGGGAAGTGCAGAAACGAGGAGTGCGGTTGAAACGCTAGCGATCGTGCCACCAACTACAAAGCCTCGACGAGTGAATGTCTTAATGAATTGAGAAGTCGGTTTTGATGATTTCATAATAAATCCTAATATTTTGTAATTTGAACTTGCAAAAAAAATCTTGGCAGGAATAATATCAATTTAAGTCTTTGAATTGATTGAATTGATTGAATTGATTGATTACGAGATGAATTGTAATAAAAAAGCAGATGCTCGCAATACTCCATCCAAGTATGATTATTTCGTCTTTTCGCCTAGCTCCTATAGTTGCTTTTGCCATGAGTTAGGGTTGCAAAAGCATTGCGAGAAATGGGTTTCCCGCTTCCATATTGATCGATTACCACTCGGTTCCACGAAAAGGATAGTCATGGTGAACGATGTAGTCCAATCCTCGTAAGAGAATACTCAAATCGGGACGAGCAAAAGGATGAGTGCCAATATTGGCATAGTAAAGACGACCATCGGGCTTGATGATGAAAGTGGCAGGCTCGCTGAAGATCGCTGGTTCGCTCTCAAAGTGTTCCTTACTGATATAGAGACCCCATCGGTGCATATCATCTGGGGTTAAACCATAGCCGATCGCCAAATTCTCGATCTTACTGACGGCTTTGAATTCCTGCGCCCGTTCTAATGTATCGCCGCTGATGGCAATCACATTTACGCCAATTCGGTTGAATTCAGCCAGTTGTTTGTCTACATTGGCAACGTATTCTTGACAGAAAGGGCAATGAAGACCACGATAAAACACGAGCGCAATGTATTTGTCAGTAGGCTGTTTTGCTAAGTTCCAAACATTGCCATCGAGGGTTTTCACCTCCAGACTAGGCGCAGGATGCCCCATGATTAGTTTGGGCGAGGTTGTTCTTTCAATTTGTGTAGTCATGAGCCAATCTCCAATTGCATTTGAATAACTGTTTTTAAAGACTTGGGTTTGGTGGATTTCTCATTTGCCCTAGTCGATGTATTCATACTGCGGGATGTTAAACTATTTAGCAAGACTATATTAACGATAGAAGCTATAAAGGATATCAATAGATGGATTTATATCAGGTACGTTACTTTTTGACGATCGCCGAGACTGGAAATTTTTCGCGAGCAGCCGAGCGTCTATATTTATCCCAGCCTTCTCTGTCAACGGGCATTAAGAAATTGGAGCAGGAATTAGGGGTTTCCCTATTTGAGCGCGGTGGGCGACGCACGGTTTTAACGCAAGCAGGGCGTTCTTTCTTGGAGAAAGCGACAATCATCATGGCGCAGTATCAAGCGGCGCTACACGAACTGAAGGGATTTCACGAACAGCCAATTTTAAGGCTCGGTGCGCTCACAACCATACGGGTTGCGGAGTTAGCGGAATTGGTTAGCAGGTTTCAGCAGGATTGCCCTAGCGTAACCATTGAATTGCGGGATGGGACGCAAGAAAAATTGCGGGATTGGTTAGAAGAAGGAGAAGTTGATGTGGCGCTAACGGTTTTGGGCGATCGCGAAGAACCGCAATCCTCGTTCGCGCTTTTTAGTCAATCCTTGCAGTTAGCAGTACCGCTTAATCATCCCTTTGCCCAACGAACTTCTGTACGCCTGATGGAATTAGACGGACAACCATTTATTGATCGCATCAATTGCGAATTTGCCGAAAGGGAGTGCGATATTCTGGAAGCGAAGAATATTCATCCTAAGGTAATCTATCGCGCTAGTCGAGAAGAATGGGTGATCTCTTGGATAAAGGCGGGGCTGGGAATTAGCGTTATGCCAAAATGGCGCGGTCTAACTGGTATTGTCTATATTCCAATTGTTGATTTAGATTTTCAACGAACGATTGGCATCAAGTGGCGACAGCAGCAAAGTTCGGAAATTGTGGAGCGTTTTTGTCATTATGCGGCAAGTCATAATTGGGAGGTGGATTAGGTGCGATCGCCTCAATTATCTATCTGCTAAAGGGTTTGCTGGAGGCGATCGCTAGTCTTACAGAAAAATTATAAAAGGATAGGCTCCCCTAAAAAATCTTCGTATCCAAGCTTGAACTTTTGTTTTGCCTTCTCCTCTACGATACTACCGTGAGCCATAATTACTCGCTCGAAATCCCAGTTTAAAATTTTCACAACCGATCGCCTTACTCGCTCTTTTTCAGTCGTTGCAACTCGCTCTAAAAGGGATGGACTCAAATTTTTGTAGCCACCAATCAATCTAGCGGCAAATTGTGTCAGGGCTGGAAAGCTCTCATCAAAGTTAAAAGCGGCATCAGTCAAGATTAAAGTACGGGTTGCAGTATGAAAGAACACCCATTCATTCAGTGGGACAAACCCGCGTAAATCCAGCGTTTTAAACCCATCAAAAAACATAGGTTCTAGCCCATCCCATAAAACATCATCATCAATCCCGATTGTACGATCGATTGAAAAGTTGGGCTTTTTAAGATTCAATCCCGATGTCGCCCAGAATATTGCTTTTGGATATAATTTTTTGAAATCTTCGGCGAATAAATAGTGATACAGATTGGGAGCGATGATATGCCCAACTTCTCCGAGTTTACCAATCTGAGCGACCATTTCTGGAGTTGGTCGAATCGGTGAAATAACGGCTAAATCTCCTTGAGAAAGGCGAATAATCGTCATTCTCGTGCCAACATTCAGCCCAAAATATCGTAATGGCTGTTCCGCAACCCATATATCGCGATCTAATTCTCTGATCATGATGCTTTTAAACTATAGATATTCTAGATGAACGATCGCCAAACTATAACTAGCAAAGCTCCCAACGCAACAAAATAAGCCAACGATCTTAAGCCGACAATCCCGAAGATATAGGTCAAGCTATGGAGAATTCGACTGGTTACGATGACTATTGCCGCAATCCCAGTTATCGCATCTGTCTTTCCCATAACTTGAGCGCTGAGGATGACAATGGCGATCGCCGCGAGGTTATCGTGATGATTTCTTTGTGCGCGATCGGCTCTTTCTACCCATGCAGGTACATCGGGCGAGGTTTCGCGATTTCCCATCCCCCATGCTACGTTGGAACGAAGGACACGGGCAATCGCAGGGGTGTGATTGAGGGCGATCCCCCATAGGGCGAGGATTGTTAATGATGTTAAATCCGAGTTCATCGCAAGATCGATCTAAATTGCCAATATTTAGATTTACAATATGCTTCAAAAGTTTTTTAGGGAAGTCCCCATCTGAGTACAAAATGTCGGATTGGCAAAATTTTTTATGGCAAATTGCCACGGCTCGAAGCGAAGTAGAACTGCGCGATCGCTTTATCGAGGATGCGGGGAAATTTTTCATGGCAAAGGCTTGGGGATTCGATCGCCTCGATGCAAATTCGGAAATCATTTCTGCGGATTTCCGAGGATTATCGCAATCTTTCTGCGATCACTATCATCAACTCGGTCGTCAGGGCGATCGGATTAGTCTGACTGCTATACAAGAAAAGACTCCTATCCATAACTTATCCATCCAAACCCAAGAAAGTTGGCAGCAATCAGATATTTACCGAAAAGTTTTTCGTCCCGAAGGAATCGAGAATGGTATGGCATCGGTTCTCGTTGGCAATGGAAACCTTGTGGGCGGCATCTATTTTTTGCGCGAGCAAGACTTGCCACCCTTTGCCGACAAAGATTTGCTGCATATCAGCACTCTCTCCTTGCATCTTTCGGTAAGAATGGCAGAATTACGAAACTCTAATTCTGAAAAGTTGAATTGCCTCACGATGCGCGAACGGGAGGTCGCAGAACTGGTCGCAAAAGGTTTTAACAATCGCGAAATCGGCGATCGCATCGGAATATCAAGGGAAGGAGTAAAACAGGCTCTAAAACGAATGTTTCGGAAATTAGATGTCTCCGCAAGAGCCGAGATGGTTGCGATCTTGAAGATTTAGATCTTAATTTCTTAACTAATTAGGCGATCTCATCAAAAATCAATCTCCTCAAGGCGATCGCTATTACTATGAGTCGTGATTTCTAGGAGATCGTTATCTATCTGCTAAAAGGTTTGGTGTGGGCGATCTATGCGGTGATCCCAGTGTTCTCTATAGATCCTTCTTCAAAAAGAAACGATTATAGCCTTGAGGAAAGTCTGTTAGTTCGCCAAAAATAACATATCCACGCTTTTGATAAAAATCTAGAGCTTGAAAACTGAACGTTTCTAAATAGGCATATTTGCAACCTCGCTCTCGCTTCACAGCTTCTTGTTCCGCAGTGGCTAGAAGAGCATCACCATAACCTTCCCCACGAAAAGAATCCTGTACCCACAACACATCAACATATAACCACTGCCAATAGGTTTCTCCAACCAATCCGCCAACTATATGCCCATCTACATCTCTCAAAAAGATTGCTAGGTGCTTATAGTTGCCTTCCCCTACACGATTTCTGTTGAAATTGATAATCTGTTGCATCACAAATTCAATTTCATCAGATTGTGGCTCTATAGCTACGTCAATTCTCAATTGCTCCATAGATTTATCTCGTCATCTGGATAGTTCTAACCTGATAAGGCTAATCGCAAAGCTTACCAGCAAAACTACTGTCCTATTCTAAAGCTAGTGCGATCACTATTTTGTAGGTTGAGTTAAGAAACGCAACCCAACTAGGGGAAATGATAACTCAATTGTGGATTACTGTGAACGCTTTTTGTGAGGTGAAGGGGAAAATGGCAATCGTTAATACTCTAAGTCGTGATTTTTTAGACGATCGCCTCAATTCTCTATCTGATAAAGCAGTGGCTGAAGGCGATCGCTATTATCGTGAGTCATGATTTCTATGTGACCGCACCAACAATCTATCTCATAAAGGCGATCGCTATTACTATGAGTCGTAATTTCTAGGCGATCGCTTCAACGATATATTTTTTAAAGGTTTGCTGAAAGCGATCGCCTTAAAATATTGTCATAGCTAAAGATTGCTGACTTTCGCCATCTTTAAGGCTCACTCCATTCTTCCAAAGTTCATATTCGCTAATATCAATATCTTCATTCCAAACCAACCCATAACCACCCGACTCAATCTTAAAATTTTTAAAAAAGCTAGGATTCCGTAATGGAGCAAACATCTCTTTATTTAACAACTGAGAGATATCATACTTCTTAAATTCATTTTGGCTAAACTCAACCAACAATATGCGATCGCCAATGACTTGAGCAGAAATAATTTTAGGAGGCTTCATGATAAATATCTCAGTTATTTTAAGGGAGGTAGCTTACGAAAATCTTGAGTGTTCCACATATTGAGGAGTTCGCTTTGATATAGCGTAGCCCATTCCATTACTAGCTTTTCAGCCCGACTGGGTAAATCTCCTTCAATGATTTCTAGCGATGCGATACCAATCAAAGCATTAAAATCGCCGTAAATTGCATGAAAATGTGGAGGTGGATGATCTCCAAAAAAGACTTTGATAGTTATCCCGTAAAATCTTGTGACTTCGGCATATAGCCTCTTTTGTTTATAGTCTATTTTAGCCGAAATTGACACCTGCAAGCTACCAAAAATCTGATGAATCAAGAACTTTTTTCAGCGATCGCCTCAACAATCTATCCTCTAGAGGCGATCGCTATTACTGTGAGTCGTGATTTTTAGGTGATCGCTCCAACAATCAATCTCCCAAAGGCGATCGCTATACTATGAGTCATGATTTCTAGGCGATCGCTTATCGATTCTCATTCTTTGCGGCGGGACTCATCCTACAAGGAATCGACGATAGCTTTATCGTCCGCTCCCAGCACACTTAGCCAGATATACGCTGTTTGAGAAAATCAATAAAGACCCGAACCTTGAGCGGAACATAAGCACGGGAAGGATAGACCAGCCAAGCCGCACTACTGAAATCTCTTGCTGTCACATCATAACTTGGAAACACATTGACAAGTCTCCCATCTCGTATATCATCTCCAATCAACCAGTTGGGTAGTAAGGCTAATCCCATTCCCGCGATCGCACATTGCTGAAGGGCGATCGCGTTTGAGATAATTGTTTTCCCTTGAACAAAAACTTCACTTTCTTCTCTATCTATATTCCTAAATCTCCATTTTGAGCGAAAACCTGTTAGTGGAAACAACAAACAATCATGCTTCTCAATATCGCTAGGGATCTTTGGGTGTCCTTTTTGTTGGAGATACTCTGGACTAGCACATACAAAGTAATGAGTTTGCATCAGTCGTTGGACGATCAATGTCGAGTCTGCTAATAATCCCAGTCTAATAGCAAGATCGATGCGTTCTGTAAATAGATCGACAATGGCATCGGCTAGGAGTAGTTCGACAGTAAGATCGGGATACAGCAATCTGAAGTCAGGCAATAACGGAACAATGCACTTAAGTCCAAAAGAAACCGATGCCGTAATTCGCAATATTCCTTTCGGTTGTCCAGACATATCGGAAGCCACATCGATCGCCTGCTGCATTTCCTCGACCAATGGTTCAATTCGCTGAAAATACGACATTCCCGCCTCTGTGGGAGACAATTGCCTAGTTGTACGCTGGAACAAACGGATACCTAGTTCTTCCTCTAAACCTGCGATCGCCCGTGACACGGATGAAGGATCGACATTTCGCTCCCGCGCAACAGCAGCAAAGCTGCCTTGTTTGACGACATCCACAAAGATTTGCAGGACAGATAATTCCATAGTTGATGAATATCAAGGTTTGCTCAATAGCTTCCTGAATTTTAAGCATTAATTGTGGCGATCTCGTAGATTTGGAGATTTATTATGCATGAATTATAAACCATTCATGCAAATATTGCACGAGAGAAGTTCGTGATTTTGTATTTATTGTTGATTTAGCATGGGATATCGTGAGTCCATCTCAAAAGTTAATTCACAGGAACGCAGGCTATGAAACTTCAAAACGCAACGGTATTGGTTACTGGCGCAAATCGCGGAATTGGTCTTGCACTTGTTCGAGCCTTACTAGGCGCAGGTGTGCAGAAAGTCTACGCCACTGCCCGCGATCGCAATAGCTTAGAAGCGGTAACGGCGCTCGATTCAGCGCGAGTCATTCCATTGCAAGTCGATGTTACCAATCATGATTTGGTGAGCCGTTTATCTGAGCAAGCTCCCGATGTCAATCTACTTATCAATAATGCTGGGGTTTTGTCGTTTGGTAATATTCTGGAGGTTCCAGTAGAAAAGATCCATGAACAATTTGATGTCAACTTCTACGGAGCGCTGAATATGGCTCGTGCGTTTGTGCCTGCGATCGAAAAAAATGGTGGTGGTGCAATCGTGAATATCCTAACGCTTGTTGCTTTAGCCAGTATGCCAGGATTAGCTACTTACAATGCCTCGAAAGCTGCGGCTTGGTCGATGACTCAATCTCTTCGCGCTAGCGTTTCTGACAAAAACATCGCAGTTTATGGAGTTTTCCCTGGTGCGGTGGATACGGATATGCTAGCTGGTGTTGATATGGCAAAAACAAGTCCTGCGGATATTGCAAAGGCGGTGCTACATGGAATTGAAACCGATCTAGAAGATATCTTTCCCGATCCGATGTCTACTCAGCTTTATGCAGCTTGGCGACAAGACCATAAAGCGGTCGAGAAACAATTTGCTGGAATGTAATTGCTAGGAGCTAAATTTGATGACTAACACAATGATTACGATCGCAAATTTTGCCGAAGATGGTGCAGAAGCCTTACAACGATATGTTGATGGGGTTCTTCCCCTGCTAGAACAAGCTGGTGCTAAAGTCCAGCGTTATAGTGGTATTGCAACATTAGTGGGTGGCGATCGCTTCGATCTCGTCGCAGTGATGGAATTCCCAAGCGAGGCAGCTATGAAGCAGTTTCTTTTGAGTGATGCCTACACCGCAATGGAGCCTTACCGAGAAAAGGCGTTTAAGTTTCTCACAACCTTTTCGTCAAATTCATTACTGTAATAAACGGTGCAGGAATAAATCTTGCACCTAATGAATTATTCAAATCATTCAAGAGATATCTAAAACAATGAACAAGAAAACAGTTGCAGTAATAGGTCTTGGTGCGATGGGTTCGCGGATCGCTCTAAATCTTCTTAAAGCAGGCTATTCGGTGGTAGTGCATAATCGCACTATTGAAAAAGCGCAACCTTTAATCGAGCAAGGTGCAACTTTGGCGACAAGTCCCCGTGCTGCTGCCGAGCAAAGTGATGTGGTGATTAGCATGGTAACGGATAATGAGGTTTCGCGTCAGGTTTGGCTTTCCGCTGAGACAGGCGCAATCTTGGGATTAAACTCAGATAAAATTGCGATCGAAATGAGCACATTGACTGTAGATTGGGTGCGAGAATTAAATCCAGCAATTACTCAGAACGGAGCGAGTTTTCTCGACGCGCCTGTGGTAGGTTCTTGCCCTCAAGCAGAGTCAGGAAAGCTCATTTCGCTAGTTGGTGGGCAGGTAGAAACCTTAACGCAGGTGCAACCGATTTTAAATGCTGCGGGAGTGGCAAGCATTCATCATATTGGAGACGTTGGACAAGGTATGGCGATGAAGCTAGCGGTCAATGCGCTCTTTGGTATTCAGGTTGCAGCTTTGGCGGAACTATTAGGAATGTTATCCAAAGATGGTATTAGTCCAGAAAGAGCAATGGAATGCTTATGGGATTTGCCCGTTATGAGTTTGGCAGCCAAAGGAGCAGGAAGTTTGATGGTATCCGAAAATCATGCCCCGCTATTTCCAATCGCTCTAGTCGAGAAAGATTTTCGTTACGCTACTCAAACGGCTCAAAATTTAGAGGCAACAATCCCTACAGTCACTGCTGTTATGGATATTTACCGAAATGCAATCGCTCAAGGTCATGGCAGTGAGAATATTACAGGCATTGCTCAACTTTTCATCTAAATTCTCTGTCTAACAAAAAGTTAAACTCCAACAGACAAACTCTAAATGATTGCCATCTTAGGGGAGTAATGTATTGCGATCGCTATTACTGTAAGGCGTGATTTCTATGCGATCGCCTCAATCATCTATCTGTAAAGGCGATCGCTATTACTATGAGTCATAATTTCTAGGCGATCACTTCTACTTTATTACAATATCTTTTCTCCAACGATCGCTGCAATCGGAACTGCGTAGTGGATTGCATTACCTTGGTAATGCGCTCCGATACCAAGATTGTCAATGCCAATGTCTTCTCGAAATATTTGGCGAATTCGCTCTTTGTCACCTAAATTTGGGAAAGAAGCAGCTAGTTGTTGCTCCAACTCTAATTCGACCTTATAGAATTTCCAACTTACATTTTGGAGATTAGTGTTTGCAAACAATTGAGAAAATTCTTCTAAAGTCAAAGCATGGGTATGAGAAGGATCGCGGAGCTTTTCAAGGCGATCGTAAGCCTCTACCTTTTCTTGTGGTAAAGCCACATCAGCAATAAGTACCCGACCACCTCGACGACACACGCGCATCATCTCTGACATCACAACATCTGGCTGCAAAAAATGATGAAAGGCATAACGGCTCATCACAATCGAAAAACTTTCGTCAGGAAATGGTAATTTCTCAATATACCCTTGTTGCCAAGATAAATTTTTCAAGCCTTTTTGCTCGGCAAGAACTGAAGCCTGTTCTAGCATTGCTGGTGTAATGTCAATTCCTGTAACGCGATCGGCAACCTTCGCAAAAGCGCAAGCAACAATTCCACTCCCGCAAGCAACATCTAGAACTGTGTCTCGATCTGATACATCTGCCATTTCGACGAGCAAGTCTAAAGATTCTTGATTAGAGTGAGCATATAATAGAGTAAATGGAATAGCCTGAAGAGTGAATTGATCGATGATAGATTCTTGATGAGTAGTCATGATTAGTTAAATATGAGCGCCAGAATTAAGTAATCTCCACTCTATTTGACTAATCCCGACTAATCTTGCACGTTCTTGCTATTTTGATATTGCTTAGGTGTAACTCCTACGATTTTTTTGAAATGACGATTTAGATGGCTTTGATGGGAAAATCCAACTTCTTGAGCAACTTGCGCGATCGCTAATCCTTGAGAGAGCAGTTTTTTGGCTTGGAGCACTCGAACTTGGATTAAATATAGATGTGGAGGTAAGCCTACTGACTGCGAAAAGATACGGCTTAAATGAAAAGGACTAATATAGGTCAGGGCTGCAAGCTGAGTAAGTGTAGGATTCTCACTATAATTTGCCTCTAAATAATCGCGAATCTGAGATACGATTTTAGGCTCATCATCAAGCGATCGAATCTGGCTACATGAAGCCTGCGTACCGATCAAATAAATAAGTGTCTGCATCAAATGAGTTTCTTGCTCTAGAGCTGTTGATGCTGTTTCCATGACACTAAATAGTTTTTGAATCTGTTGTAGGATTTTCGTCCCATGAATTATGGGTTCCCGAAAAAGTGGGAGTTGTTGCGCCTTTCCTGCGATCTCGAAGGTAGCTCGTTCAACCATTGCGATACTAGGATACATAATTCTTTGACTATATCCACTCAATAAATTTTCTGGATAACAGGCGTGAACATCATCGGGATTGATTGCGATAATAGAACCTGACGAGATCGGATAAGATGTCCCTTTGTGATGAAGTAATGCCGTTCCTTGTTCGATAACGCCAAGGGTTAAGGTTTCGTGGGTATGACGAGAAGACGAGGTGACAATATTTTCAGTCACGAACATCTCAAGGTTGTCAAGTTTTGCTAAAGACAAAAATCTCGTTTTGTTTTCCTTCGTTTTCATAGCCTTATAGACAATGCGCTCACCTATCAATTTCTCATACTTTGCGATTGCTATTACTGTGATTCGTGATTTCTAGGAGATCGACTGAATTATCTATCTGTTAAAGGTTTGCTGATGGCGATCTCTATTCCAAAATATAATAAATCTCAAATAATTTATTGATTTTTATTTTAGAGGTGAGATTAGATAGAACGTTTTAATATGTTGGTCGTTCAAGATTTAATTTGCTGCATCAGGCTTGCTGCATCGGAAACAGACCAATGTTCTGCAATCTTTCCGTCTTGAATCCGATCAATTCGGATCACTGATGTCGAGATGTGCTTGCCCGTTGGCGGAATACCATAGAAATCACCACGGTGTGTGCCTTGGCTGGTGATGTATGTAGCAATTCGATCGCCTTCCGCAACCTGCTGCACGATCTCAATCTGAATGTCGGGGAAAGCGGAGAAAAAATCATCAAAGAATGAATCATGATAGATCCGAAGCGCGTTTAGACCGCGATTGTCTGTTCCTGCCATCGCATGGTTTACACAATCTTCTGTCCAGAAATCTTTCAATACCGAGAGATCTCGACCGTTCCAAACCAACCGAACAAAGTTTTGGATGATCTGCTTGTTTTTATCAGTGTCGCTCATCAGCTTTTCTCCAGAGAGTAGTCTTTCATCGGACGGTATACAACTTCAAAAGTCTGAACGACTTTGTTGATGCAGTTAAATTACTTTATCAAAGGTAAATTCGCATTTTATATTAATTCAAGTACGATCGCTTCAACAATCAATTTCCTAAATGCGATCGCCTCTCCCCGCAAAAATTTAGCAATCACTTAACAACATTATTTACGCATCGATCAAGACCTTCTTTAAGGATTGTCTTGCTAAATCGATAAAAGCGCTAACGGCTGGTGATAGGTCTTTATAAGATGGATAAAGCGCGTTAATCTCAACTTTCTTAATATACCAATCTTGCAAGACTCGCTTTAGTTGAAGATTCTTTACTGCATCGATCGTCGCAAACATAGGTAAAACTCCTATCCCTTGGTGAGCGATCGCTGCCTCTAATAAAATTGCCATATCATTACAAAATAATCGAGGCGAAACAGGAATTTCAGTCTGTAACAAGCCTTGACTGAGGCTCCAGCTTTTTTTTGGAGTATTAGAGTCTTCTAGCAGAATGTGATTGCGAAGATCGTCAGGAATTTGAGGATTACCATGCTTTTCAAGATAAATTGGACTTGCAAATAATGCAGCAGTAGCTTGTCCCAAATGTTTCATAATCAATGAACTGTCGGGTAACTTCCCTACCCTAATTCCTAAGTCGAATCCCTCTTCTATTAGATCTATACGACGATTTGATAGCTCAATTTTGCATTGTACATTGGGATAGGAGTTTAAGAAATCGATCACGATTGCCCCTAAAAAAGCTTGTCCCAAAATATAGGGAGCCGTAATCCTTAATAGTCCTGATGGCTGAGACTGATAATTTCCCACCATACTATTAGCAACTTCTAATTCCTGAACGATCCGACAACAATGGTCATAATAGCGGCGACCAATTTCTGTCAGATGGATACGACGAGTGGAACGTTGTAAAAGTCGGGTACCGAGCCGTTCTTCCAAACGCGATAAAGCCCTGCTAACTGAAGATTTCGGGAGTGCAAGTTTCTCCGCAGCAGCCGTTAAACTTCCCTGCTCCACAATCTTTGTAAAAATCATGATGTCATTAAGATTTTCCATAACACTTTTAGCTGACGAGGACAATCATTAGAATTGTTGCTTTTATGGAACAGTCTGTTCCATAAAAGCATCTTAATCTTTTGGGAACAACAATCTAAAGTAGATGAATATTAAAAATTACTGAGGATTAAGACTATGGCAACATTAACTGGAAAAGTGGCAATCGTAACTGCTTCATCTCGCGGTATTGGACGGGCTGTTGCTAAACGGCTAAGTCAAGATGGCGCGGCAGTAGTGGTGAACTATGTTTCCTCCCCAGACAAAGCTGAAGCTGTGGTGCAAGAGATTGTATCGAACGGCGGACGGGCGATCGCGATTCAGGGTAGTGTGGCGGACAAAGCCGACGTTTTGCGTTTATTTGACGAAACCGAGCAGAAATTCGGGGCGATCGATATTGTGGTAAATGTGGCAGGGGTATCGGTATTTAAGCCTCATAGCGAACTAACCGACGAAGATTTTGAGAAAGTATTTTCGGTCAATGCAAGAGGTGCAATGTACGTTTTGCAAGAGGCTGCCAAGCGCGTCAAAGATGGCGGGCGGATCGTGCAATTCTCTACTGGCGGTACGATGATGCCTATACCTGCTGGTGGCATTTATGCGGCGAGTAAAGCAGCAGGCGAACGTTTCGCCTTTGCCCTATCCAAGGAAATTGGACATCGCCAGATAACGGTGAATGTGGTTTCCCCAGGTGTCACAGATACTGACGGGCTGATTATGCCCCAAGAAGCAATAAATCAACTGATTCAGCAAACACCCCTCGGACGATTGGGAGAACCTGATGATGTGGCAAATGTCGTGGCTTTCTTGGTTAGCGATGATGCTCATTGGGTAACAGGACAAAATATCCAAGCTAACGGTGGAATTTTGTAACGTCCCCTTCCTAGAAGCTAGAGTCGTTATAAACAATCGTGCTCAACAGAAATTAATTTGGTCAGTCTTATGGAATCGAAAACACCCGTTATTTTTGTTGGGCATGGAGCTTCGGTCTACACTACGAGTCCGTACCCATCAACGTTTGCAAGAAATAGGTGTAATGCTGCAAAACATCCAGCCTCGTGCGATTGTTTGTATATCAGCCCATTTCATCGCGCCGACATTCTCAGTGACAGCAACTCAATCTCCCACCACAATTCATGACCATCCCGTGCAGACGCTTTACGCGGATCGATATCCTGCTAAAGGGTCTCCTGAGCTTGCTGACAAAATTGTTGACAGCCTAATTCATGATGGGTTTGAAAGTGAGATCGATCGCGATCGCGGTTTAGATCATGGAGCGTGGGTTCCACTCTCACTGATGTTTCCAGAGCCTCATATTCCAATTTTACAAGTTTCACTGCAACAAGACTACGATCTGCAACTTCACTTTAAATTGGGACTAACTCTACAATCCTTGCGAGATGAAGGCGTACTGATTATTTGTAGTGGAGGTGTGACTCATAATCAGGCAGAGTTCCGAAAAAGTTTTTTAAGTGGAGAAAATCCAAATATTGTCAAGGAGTGGAGTCGAAAATTTGATAGTTGGGTTACTGATATGTTAACTACAAAAAACATTCAGGAGAGAACATCTGCTATTCTGAACTTTCAGTTCCATGAGTCTTATTCTCTCGCTCATCCAAGCATTGAGCATTCCTTACCACTTATCGTAGCAATGGGAGCAGCTTATCAAGATCTAGATGAAAGCAAGGTGAAGCAACTTCATTCAGGGTTTCAACATAGTCTTTCAACTTCTGCTTTTTGGTTTTATTCTAGGCGATCACCTCAATTATCTGTCTGCTAAAGGGTTTGCGATATTGCGATCGCCAAACTGATTTCACGAGCTATTCGACAGAAAAATTCCCTTTAACCTTGATTTTACCCAGTCAGCAAAGTGATTACTATGTTCACTCATACCCAAAAGACCAAGGTCTTGTAATTGCTGGCGGATATCTTGATAGATTTTCTTTTCCTTGGTTAGTTCCTGAGTGAAAGTTTCCGCTAAATCTGGATGCAACCGCAGCAAGCGATCGAAACTATGCTTGTTGATCACAAATACGCTAGTATCCTCTAGCGTTTGAGCAGTACTTGTATAGGGCAAATTCAGCATGATTGCTACCTCGCCAAGGATATCTCCTGATTTGTAAATTTTGACATGCCGATCGAGTCTAGTTACTACAGTTTCAATCGATCCAGATAGCACCAAATAGAAGTGAGTACCCATAGCATTTTCGTTAAATACTACTTCTGACTCTGCGAAAAACTTACGATAGCCAGTTTCGATTAGTTCGCGGAGATGAATATCCGAACAAACATTGAAATGAGGTAATTGTCGAAGAGAATCTCGAATCGAAATAGATTGACGTAAACTTTTAGCAAGAGATTGCTGTGGATTTGAATTAACGGGATTGTTTGAAGAGTTCCCATTGCTTGAGATTTGGGGATCTGGCAATTGCGGTAATATCTGCTTGAGTTCGTCAATATTTTTTAGCCATAGATCTCGCTGTGGGAAAGGTATTTTGATTCCCACTTGACGTAGATTGTGTTCGACAATGAAATTTAGAGAACTTCTCACTAACACACCCTCGTCAATTTGGGCGATCCATACCCACAATTCAAACTCTAAGGCGCTTTCACCAAAACCTTTGAATATCACCCTTGGTGGTGGCTCTTGGAGCACAGTTGATTCCATGTAGGCGGAATTTAATAAAGTTTCGGTGACTAGAATCGGATCGCTATTGTAGGCAACTTTTACGGGTAAATGTAGCTTACCCGTGAGACTTTTGTAGCTCCAATTGAGAACTCGATTGCTAGTTAAGTTGCTATTAGGAACTACGACATCACCACCGTCAAAAGTCCGTATGACCGTTGAACGCAACGCAATTTCCTTAATGTGTCCTGAGAGATTATCAAATTCAACATAGTCTCCTACTTGTAACTTACCCTCAATCAATAGCGTCAATCCGCTAATCAAGTTTTTCGTGATTTCCTGAAACCCAAAACCAACCCCGATCCCTAAGCCGCCCAAAGTCACAACTAAAGGTGCAATATTCAACCCATTTACTTGCAAGACGATCACAAAGCCTAATGCCCCAATCCCATAGGTCACAAGCGTAGCGATCGCTTCTCTTTGACCTTGGCTTGCACCTAGTCTTGGCAACAAACGATTTTTGAGTAAGCGTTTGCAAATTATTGAGAGCATCATTACTGTCAGGAATGACAGCAATAGCTTAAACAACCAAAGTATAGATATTGATTCATCACCAATCTTGAAGATCGGCGCTTGAAGAAACTGACCTGTAAGCGTAAAAAGCTGCTGGAGATTGGAATTCATTGCGTTTTTGTCAGTACTCAAAATTTAGAGTAATTCAAATATATGGTACCTCCATGCTGGCAGGTCTAAGTAGAGTCCAGAATCGAGGAGAGATTCTCCAGAGTGTTTGTACGTTGCTGTTCCCATTAAGTCTTTAAGCTGGTAGTTTTGATTGCTCAGATCTGCCCAAGGTAAGGCAAGATAGCATTGGCTTTGATGGGGGGCATAGTTAACTACGACGATCGCGCGTTTTCCATCCTGCGATTGCCAAGCAAAGGCTATGAAACTATCCCAAGTCCAATTGTCATCCCAAGCAGGTTTGCATTGCAACAATTGCCAATTATCCTGACGAAATAGGTTTTGGTTCAGGACTTTAAGCAAATTTAGATAAAACTCCTGCAAACTGCGATCGCTTGCCTGTTCTGGAAAGCGACAGAGGTGAACGGAAATCTTTGTCTTCCAACCCTGTAATTGACCTTGATGGAAAAAACGCAGTCCAGAACAGAAAAAAGTGACGATTGCTGCTGCTTGATGAATATCTGTAGGAAAAGTTGCCGCAGCACGAGGCTCGTCGTGGTTTTCTAAAAAGCGGGTAGATTTTTTCTGATAATCCAGATCTGCCCAAAAATGTTCTCTTACCGATCGCGGATGTTGTGCGTGTAGGCGATCGTACAGACGTTTATCGTAGGTGTAGTCAAATCCGCGCTGTTGTAACTTCCATTCTAAATCCCAATAAACCTCTGCCATGAATGTAAAATCTGGATAGTTTGCTTTGATTTTACCAATAGCTCTTTCCCAGAATGGTTCTATCTCAATTCCCCATGTTCTTTGAAAAATTTCTGGTAAAACCAGCATTGCCATGTCACAGCGCAAACCGTCACACCATTGAGAAATTTTTAATAACTCGTTTATGAGCGCGATCTGTAAATTAGGATTACCATAATTCAGTTGTAACGTATCAACCCAGCCATCAAAATATGGGTCGCGACCATAGGCGAAAATAGTTAAACCCTTGGGCAAATCTAACTTGAAGTAATTTTGCGGCTGTTTGGCATGTTGTGCTTCTGTCCCAGAGACATAGTAATCAGGATGTGCAGATACCCAAGGATGATCGATCGCTGTATGGTTTGGTACGAAATCCAGCATCAATTTCAGTCCCCTTTGATGTAGGCGATCGCGCAGTCGAGTTAAAGACTCTGGCTCTCCTAAACTTCTATTCAAGGTATAGTCACTAATCGCAAAGCCAGAACCACAGATATCTTCTTCTTGCAAATCTGGAAAAGTTGCTTGATATTCCGCCAACCAGATGGGATTGGAGCGCGAAACTTTGCGACCGACTTCTCCTATTTGCCAAACACTCATGAAATAGACCCAATCAAATCCTAAGTCAGCCAGTTTATCTAGTTCTAGATCGGGAATATCATCTAGGGTTGCAGGACGACCGATTTGGGTAGATATTTGACTAAGCCAAACACGAGTATTGATTTGGTAAAGTGAAGGATAACGATAGTTACTCATATAGTGAAGTTTTTCATAGGATAAAAACATGAGGATGCTCCCTATATGAGCGCACCCTCAAAACTTATTTTCAATTAGCTAAGAGTACTTAGAATAATCTTTCCATGCTTGTGATTGTGCTGGATGGCATTATGAGTCTCAGCAGCATCTTGAAGTAAAAATCTTTCTACAGGGGATGGTTTAATTATTCCGAGATCGATCAAATTACCAATCTGGATCAATTGAGATGTATCGCTTGGGGTTGTAAAAATAGCAATACCTCGCAAATCTGCTGATGGCGGTACAATTGGCTCCGCAGCTCCTTCTGTTGAAATCAAAATTCCGCCTGATTTCAAAACTTGCCACGATCTCTGTCGGGTTTCTCCGCCAATGGTGTCGAAGACCACATCGACATTGGCAACCTTTTCCTCAAACCGTTCGTTTTTATAATCAATGGCTAGATCCACACCCAATTGCTGGATAGAGGCTAGGTTCTCGGAGGAAGAAGTGCCAATAGCGATCGCACCTTTCCACTTAGCCAACTGCACCGCATATCGACCAACGCCACCGGAGGCTCCATGAATCAAGATGGTTTGACCTGATTGTAAATTTGCGAGATCGAAGAGGGCTTGCCATGCAGTTAGAGCAATGCTTGGTATCGCCGCCGCTGTACCAAAGTCTATGGACTTTGGCTTGGGAGAAACCAATTCGGCATTTGCAACAACGTACTCCGCATAGGCTCCAAGTTGTTCTAAAGGCAGCATCGCAAAGACTTGATCGCCCACTGCTAGATTGCTGACCTGATTACCGATTGCTTCAACTACTCCAGATAGGTCGTATCCCAAAATCAGGGGTAGGGGAAAAGGAAATTTAGATTGTAGATATCCTTGCCGTATTTTCCAATCAACAGGGTTAATAGCAGCCGCATAAACCCGAATTAATACTTCATTCTCTTGTGGCTGTGGCTTTGGAGATTCTTCATACATTAAGACTTCAGGATCGCCGTAGCTGTGGAGTCGAATTGATTTCATTATATTAGTTACCTATTTTTACTGTTCTGTTTGAAAGCTATTCTCTTTGAGAATCTATTGCAAGGAATGCGATCGCGATCGCAGGCAAGAGAATCGCCCAGAAATTAATCAACTTCATAAAAAAAGCACCGAAGGCAGCGCCTAGAATGAATCCGATTAAAGTAACGCCAAACTTGATTTGTCGTTGGCGTAATTCCTGCATTTCTCTTTTTTGCAATTCAGGATCTCCCAGCTTTTGATAGTCGCGAATTATCAACGATCGCGCTATGTCGATAGTAAATTGCGTCAAATTACCAGTCATTACTGTAGTAGGTGCGAGACTCCCTAAAGATACGCGCATTAAGGCATTTTGAATTCCCATGGCAAACACACCAATCGATCCAACTGCAAACATAGTTAAGGGAGCGATCGCGGCATTGCGATCGGGGATTGCGACTGCACCAACCCAAGCGAAACAAATTAAGGAAACTACTTGCAACCATAGAAAACTTGATAGTTTTGGATGGCGAATTCGAGATAGCGTCGTAGTCAAGACGATCGCCGCAATGAAAACAGGAACTACAGCAAGTCTTACCCAAATCTCCTCACCACTCGCTCCAGCAAGTTGAGCGCCTGCGACCACTAAGTTACCCGTTACATGGGAAGTAAACAATCCATTTAAGCCAAGAAACCCAGCCGTATCGATATACCCAGCCACCCAACTCAATACAATAGTAGTGATAAGAATATCAGAAGCTTTTTCTATTTTCATTTCGCCTTATAAGAAGCGTGAAACCTAATATAAACATATCTTCATATTTGATTTGTATTTAACTTTATACTTCTATTTGTTTAGTACCATATACCTACAATTTTATAAAAATTCTCCTTGTCAATTTCCTGCACGATCGCACTTGCTACATCGTCAGGATGAATCGTTTTAAATCCTCCATTAAATTGATAACTTCTCAGGAAAACACTTTTTTCGGCTCCATCTTTAATGTATGGGCAACCAATTAATGTCCAATTAATATTTGACTGAGAGACTTGGTTGTAAGCATTTTGATGATCGGCTATTGCATTTTTTACTGGTGTTAACTTTAATATTTCGATAGTAATTTTGCCAAATAGAGTTTTATCCATTTGGGCAATACCAGTAATAGCTATATATCGCTTATTGGATTTGCCTGATAAGAAAGATAATATTAATTTTGTTGCATCGCTAAATATCGTGGAAGGCTTTAGTGGATCGGCTCCAATGACATTTATGATGATATCAAAATCAATGCGCTCTAATTTCTCTACTACATCACGATCGTAAATATCCCCTTCTTGAATAGATAGATTCTGGTCTTGGATAGTCAATTTACTTTTGTTACGGATAAATGCTATAACTTGATGCCCATTTTTTAGTGATTTAGAGACTATTGATTTTCCTACTCTTCCAGTAGCACCAAAAAGTAAAATTTTCATAGTTTATATTTTTTTGAAGATGATTTTGATGGTTATATCTTTTAAGATCTAGCTTCTCTATCCTCGATTTAGCATTATTTACTGTAGATTACGATTACTATATCATTTTGGATGAAACTGAAATTGCCCCAGAGATTAATAAAGAGCTGTACTTAAGTTCGGGTTTATATTAACTATTTAGACTGAATAATTGAGCTATGCTTGTAATATTGTAGTAAATCAATTTAGTTATCCTATACAACAAAATTTCTATACTAATGAGGTTAAGTTGATTTCTATCTGCTAACTGAGGTAATAGGTTAACAAGATGAATTACAAGCTATTTCGTAACCATTTGCCTGAATATCTGATCGAGGCATGGGGATTAGGAAGTTTTATGGTTTCGGCTGGACTTTTCAGTACGATCATTGCTCATCCTGATTCTTTGATCAGTAAGTCTATTCCCGATCCTTTTTTGCAGAGAGTTCTCATTGGGATTGCGATGGGTTTAACGGCGATCGCGATTATTTACTCACCTTGGGGCAAACAATCGGGCGCACATATCAATCCTGCCGTAACATTTACCTTTACGCGATTAGGTAAAGTTAATCCCCTTGATGCTCTGTTCTATATCATCTTCCAAACTGTGGGAGCGCTGATTGGTGTCTTAATCGCAGCATTAGTGCTGGGACGGATGTTTACCTATCCACCGATCGCCTATATCGTTACAGTTCCCAATACAGCAACAACGATCGCTTTTTTTGCGGAAATGGCGATCGCCTTTGTAATGATGACGATGGTTTTAGTAACTAGCAATAATCAAAGGTTAGCCCCCTATACAGGCATATTTGCAGGCTTTCTGGTCATGCTTTACGTGATCTTTGAGTCGCCAATTTCAGGATTTGGCATGAATCCAGCACGAACTCTTGCTTCTGCTATACCATCAGGAATCTGGACAGATATTTGGATTTATATTTTTGCCCCAACTTTAGGAATGCTTTTAGCATCAGAATTTTATGTGCAAACATTTACCATACACAAAGTATTCTGTGCCAAATTACAGCACCGCAATCACCAACGCTGTATTCATTGCCAATACCAAGACCAATTTCTCAACCAAAAATCTAAACTGAGGAATTAAATAGGAGTGAAAAACTAAAGGGATGAAACTGAGGATTACCCTAATCGTTTTTTAATCAAATGCTAATAATCTATCATTTTGGGTATGTATTAATTATTAGTAGGATTGAGAAACATTGATTTTTCGAGATAGTTGATGTCGATCTAAACCTAAATAGCACGAGGAGAATCCTATGTCTGTTGAAAATTACGACATTATTATTATTGGCACTGGAGCAGGCGGTGGAACTCTGGCGTATGAGCTAGCTTCAACGGGTAAAAAGATTTTAATTTTAGAACGTGGTGGATTTCTACCTCGGGAAAAAGAAAACTGGAGTGCTGCGGATGTCTATCTGAGGGAGCGCTATCACACCGATGAAATGTGGTTTGACAAAGACAATAAAGCTTTTCGTCCTTCCACTGGTTATTGGGTCGGCGGCAATACTAAGGTTTATGGTGCGGCTCTACTGAGGATGCGCGATCGCGACTTTGAAGAAGTCAGTCACAAAGATGGCATCTCGCCAGCATGGGTGGTCAAATACGACGAATTTGAACCTTACTACACCAAAGCCGAAGAACTTTATACAGTTCACGGTCAGTCTGGACAAGATCCTACGGAGCCAACTAGAAGCGCCGAGTTTCCCTATCCTGCGGTTAGTCATGAGCCACGAATGCAGGAAATTAGTGATGGGATTCAGAAGCAGGGATTACATCCCTTTAATTTGCCTTTGGGACTAAAGCTAAATGAAGTCGATCGCTCTTTAAGTACTTGTATTCGCTGTAATACCTGCGATGGGTTTCCTTGTTTGGTACAAGCAAAAGGAGATTCAGAGATAAATGGGATTCAACCAATTCGTTCATTTAGCAATGTAACTTTGTTGACTAATGCGAACGTTCTTAAACTACTGACTAACGAGTCTGGCAAACAGGTTAATGCTGTCGAAGTAGAGATTGCTGGTGAAGTGCAGACTTTCTCAGGAAATATTATCATAGTTGCCTGTGGTGCTGTGAATTCGGCGGCTTTATTGTTGCGATCGGCTAATGATCAGCATCCGCAGGGTTTGGGAAATAGCTCTGACCAAGTTGGGCGCAATTTTATGAAGCATCTCTGCGTGGCGATGGTGGCGATCGGGCTGAAGCCAAATCCTGCTAAGTATCAGAAGACGATCGCAGTTAGTGATTTTTATTGGGGTGATGCTGAGTTTCCCTATCCGATGGGGTTAGTGCAGAATACAGGTAACGTGCTTAAGGACATGATCCCTGCTGAAGCGCCGCCACTTTTGGCTCCCTTAGTGAAGCTAGTTCCAAATTTTGAACTGGAGCTAATTGCTGAGCATACTACGGGCTGGTGGCTGCAAACGGAGGATTTACCCGATCCCAATAATCGCGTGCGCGTAGTTGGTGAAAAGTTGTATCTGGACTATGTACCTAATAATCAAGAGGCAAGCGATCGCCTAACTAAGCGATGGACTGAAGTTCTCAAAAATATCGATCGCGACGAGCAGATTATTCCCTTTGGCATTTATCCTCGCAATAATATTCCTTTGCAAGCAGTCGGACATCAATGTGGAACCTGTCGCTTTGGTGACGATCCCCAAACTTCGGTTCTGGATCGCAACTGTCGCACCCACGATGTCGAGAATCTCTATGTTGTGGATGCTAGCTTTTTCCCTTCGAGTGCGGCAGTTAATCCCACGCTCACGATTATCGCTAACGCCATTCGCGTGGCGGATCATTTGAAAAGTATTTTGTAGCTAATTTTTAATTATTTTGGAGAAAAACAATGAGATTAAAAGGTAAAGTTGCGTTAGTTACGGGCAGTAGTCAAGGAATTGGACAGGCGATCGCGATTCGTTTAGCCAAGGAAGGCGCAAATGTGGTGATTAATTATCGGTCCCATCCTGAAGGTGCGGAAGAAACCCTCGCCAAGGTAAAAGAAGCAGGTGGCACATGTCATCCTATTGATGGTATTACGATTAAAGCTGATACTGGCACTGTCCCTGAAGTGCAGCGCATGATTGCCGAAAGTATCGACTATTTTGGTCAATTGGATATTTTGGTTAATAATGCTGGCATTGAGAGACATGCTGATTTTTGGGAGGCAACGGAAGCAGATTATGATGCAGTTTTGAATGTCAATCTCAAGGGTGTTTTCTTTGCGACCCAAGCCTTTGTCAAGCATCTGATGGCTACTCAGCGCGGCGGGAAAGTGATTAATATTAGTTCTGTCCATGAGGAGTTACCATTCCCGCACTTTACATCCTACTGCGCTAGTAAAGGTGGATTGAGAATGATGACTCGTAACCTTGGCGTAGAGCTAGCTCCCTACGGCATCACCATTAATAATGTTGCCCCTGGGGCGATCGAAACGCCGATCAATACTAAACTCCTAAACGATCCTGAGAAATTGGGAGCCTTATTACAGAATATCCCCATGGGAAGGCTGGGCAAGTCTGAAGATGTGGCTGGCATGGTTGCATTTTTAGCTTCGGCGGATTCTGATTATGTGACGGGTTCTACCTTTGTTGTAGATGGTGGACTGCTCTGGAATTATCACGAACAGTAAGTATAGGCTGCGCTTCGCGCCGCCTATTGAAATTATTAAGAAGCTAAAAATCATGACTGAAGAAGAGTTAAGACTAGCCGCCGATCGCGAGCGCCAAGCCCATTGGCGCAAGTGGGGATCGTATTTGAGCGATCGCCAATGGGGAACGGTGCGCGAAGACTATAGCAAAGATGGTGAAGCTTGGAATTATTTTCCCCATGACCATGCGCGATCGCGTGCCTATCGATGGGGTGAAGATGGAATTTTGGGCATATCGGATAATCATCAAAGGTTATGCTTTGCGATCACGCTCTGGAATGGTGAAGATTCCATTATCAAAGAGAGGCTGTTTGGCTTGACTGGTCAAGAAGGCAATCATGGCGAGGATGTTAAGGAATACTATTTCTATCTCGATAACACGCCCACCCATTCCTACATGAAGGCGCTGTATAAATATCCTCATCAAGCTTTCCCTTATGCTGATTTAATTAGAGAAAATCGTAATCGCGATCGCAATCAGCCAGAATATGAACTAATGGATACGGGGATATTCGATGGCGATCGCTATTTTGATGTATCGGTTGAATATGCCAAGGCATCGCCGACGGATATTTTAATTCAAATTAAAGTTACCAATCGAGGAGGTCAATCTCAACGTTTGCACCTATTACCGACCCTTTGGTTTCGCAATACTTGGGCTTGGGGGGATGCTAGCGATAAACCTCAGCTTAAAGAAATCAACGCTGATGGAAATATGCGGATCGTTGACGCACAACATTCTACTTTAGGTAATTATTGGCTTTACTGTAATGCTTCTGAGCAAAATATTCCATCAATTCTGTTTACAGAAAACGAAACTAATTACGAGCGATTATTTAAAGTCAAAAATGCTTCTCCCTATGTCAAAGATGGGATTAATAATTATTTAGTTAGCGATCGCCATGATGCGATTAATACCGAACAAGTTGGAACAAAAGCGGCGGTGCATTACTATCTAGAAATTGGTGCCTACGAAACTAAAGTCATTCATCTCCGTTTAACCAACTCTCAGCAACCCCAGCCCTTTGGCAATGATTTCGCGCAAATTTTCCAAAAGCGGCAGCAGGAAGCAGATGAATTTTACCATCGCATTACTCCTTTTGAGATTTCTGAGGACGAGAGAAACGTTCAGAGACAAGCCTTTGCAGGGATGTTATGGAGCAAGCAGTTTTATTATTACATTGTCGAGGAATGGGTAGATGGCGATCCTAGATATCCGTCACCGCGCCCAAATATTCGCAATCACGAATGGAAGCATCTATTTAGTGATGAGATTATCTCAATGCCTGATAAGTGGGAATATCCTTGGTTTGCGGCTTGGGATTTAGCTTTTCATGCCATTCCCCTTGCAGTGATCGATCCTGCCTTTGCTAAGCTCCAGTTAGATAGGCTGACGCGAGAATGGTTTATGCATCCCAACGGTCAACTTCCTGCCTACGAATGGTCGTTTAGTGATGTCAATCCGCCCGTTCATGCTTGGGCAACCTTGCGGGTATATCAAATTGAACGGAAGATGTACGGCTATGGCGACCAGCAATTTCTAGAGCGCGTATTTCAGAAGTTGCTCCTCAATTTTACTTGGTGGGTAAATCGCAAAGACGCTGAAGGGAAGAATGTCTTTCAAGGTGGATTTTTAGGGCTGGATAATATCGGCGTATTCGATCGCAGCAAAGAGTTACCCACTGGTGGCTTTATCAATCAAGCGGATGGCACTAGCTGGATGGGTATGTATTGCTTGAATATGTTAGCGATCGCCCTCGAACTCGCCAAAACCAACTCTACCTACGAAGATATTGCGAGCAAGTTCTTCGAGCATTTCCTTTATATTGCCGATGCCATGAATGGGATTGGCAGCACTAATGTGGATCTCTGGAATGAGGAAGATGGCTTTTACTATGATGCGCTCAATCTGCCCGATGGTCGTCATTTCTCGCTCAAAGTTCGTTCTGTAGTGGGATTAATTCCCCTTTTTGCGATCGCCACTTTAGAGCCAGATATCCTAGAAAAATTACCCAACTTTAAGCGGCGCATGGATTGGTTTATTCACAATCGCCCTAATCTCAAGGAAAATGTTGCCTGTATGGAAACTAAGGGTATGGGTGCAAGGAGATTATTAGCGATCACTTATAAAGACAAGCTCAGAAAAATCTTAGCGAAAATGCTCCATGAGAGTGAGTTTTTAAGTCCCTATGGCATTCGCTCTATTTCTAGATATCACAAAGACCATCCCTATATCTTGAAAGTAAATGGGCATGAGTATTCTGTGGATTATCAACCTGCGGAATCCAATATCAGTCTATTTGGTGGTAACTCCAACTGGCGAGGTCCCATTTGGTTCCCAATTAATTATCTAATTATCGAATCCTTGCAAAAGTTTCACTATTATTTAGGTGATGATTTTAAAGTTGAGTTTCCCACTGGTTCGGGTCAGGAAATGAATCTTTGGCAGGTGGCAAGTGAGCTATCAAAGCGTTTAACAGGAATTTTCTTAGAAGAGGCTTCAGGCGATCGTCCCGTATATGGCAACATCAAAAGCTTCCAAAACGATCCCCACTGGCATGATTTGATTCTTTTTCATGAGTATTTTCATGGAGATAATGGTGCTGGGATTGGTGCTAGCCATCAAACAGGTTGGACGGGATTAGTTGCCAAATTAATCTTGCAATGCGGCGAATATCAGTAGTGATAGAAGCTATTACTGTGAGTCGTGATTTTTAGGCGATCCATCTTCTAAAGGCGATCGCTATTGACTCGGAAATTTGTCGTTTAGCAAAGACTCTTTAAGAGAACTTCATACTGTTTCAAAAACCTTCATATTTTTGCTCTTCTTGAATCTTTTGAATTTCTTCGGCAGCAAGAAATTTTGCTCGGAGCTCGTTTAAGTTAGGCGCACCATTTTTCTGAAAAAGAATTGCACCGAGCGCATGAATCCACGATTGAAGAACAACATCACGATATCTATAACCATCTTCCGAAAAGCAGTAAATTGTATGCGCCCACCGAGCGGCATATTCATCAGGAGAGAGTCCATCTGACATCATTCCTCGCACATGATTCTCCATAGTGACAGTTGCCAATGGCATATCGAACTCGCTTATATCTGACTGAGTAGAATCCATAACACAACTGAGTTTTAATTTCGTTAACAAAGATAACTCATAGAAGATTTTACGCTAATTCAATATCGATCGCATCAACCATCTATCTCCTAAAGGCGATCGGCAGTACCGTGAGTCGTGATTATTAGGCGATCTCTTAATAATTTCTGTACCCGAATTGTTATGCTGTGGTATTCACTACAAGCATAGCTGCTTTATCACAATTTACTTTTGAGTTCATTAATAATATGCTCAATACCTGAAATCGACCGATCAAGGAACCATAGAATCTCTTCATCTATAACAGTAAAACTTACGTAGGTAAAAGTATATTCACCTGAACCATCTAATGGAAAGTTTTGTAAAAGCATTAATGGGCTTCTTGTGAAAGGAGTTACTCTATCACGTTTAAATTGTGAAACTCTAAAAATTCCATCATCTGCCTTACTTGCCACCCCATAGCCCGATGTACATTGAGTGACGCTTAGTTGTTCATGTTTATTCTCGTTGCATAATGATGCAAAATCAGATATCCAGTTATTATCAACTGAAGTGAACGGCTGAAAGGATTCAAGCACTGCCAAAAGATCAGGTTTTGAATCGAGAACTCCAGGCATCAGTTTGCCGACACGAGACTTAAAGTCACTTTGTCGAAAATCTTTGGAAACAATAGGGAAATAGACTACCTTGGGCGGGTTAACACTGCTACATTGATCACAAATCTCTCTGGCACAATAGTCGAGAGCTGAACGCAAATGATCAAAGATTTCTTTAACAATAATTTTTAGTTCTACACTGACAACTCCTGTGAGCAAAGCATCTTCATATGGATCACCGTGATCACCAATTTCATTACGTTGTCTTTTGACTTTTTCAACTAAGGCTCCAGCCATTTCAAATCGTGTTGTCATAATTTTTAACGACGCATATATCTCTTACTTCAAATTAAATACTCCACTGAGAAAGACAACCTTAACTAAGCGATTGCTATGGCGAGCTTTGCTATAGTTTTATTGTCGAGAGTAATCTCATTGTTAGAGTGCATTGTGAATCTCACATACAGTTTAATTACTTTACCAAAGGCAAGCTATCGCATCTGTGATACTAAGTCAAGTGAGATCGCTTCAACAATCAATCTCCTGAAGGCGATCGCTATTATTATGAGTCTTGACTTCTAGACGATCACATCAACTATCCATTTCCCAAAGGCGATCACTATTACCGTGAGCCATTATTTCTAGGCGATCGCACTACAAATTATCGATAAAATCTTCTACTGTAGTTCGTGCTTGTTTAAGTACCCCACTCAATGTGGCTATCTTCAATTCTCGATGCAAAGGCACGACACAACCGATCTCGCCTTCTTGGGTTTCTTTTTTCATGACAACATGACTACCAGTTTGACGAACTTGCTCAAATCATAATCGCTCTAACGCACGAATTGCTTCTTTGGCTGAGATTCGTGGCATTTCAGGCATAGCTAACCTCAATACTGGTCACAAATCTAGGTGATGTTTTGGGCAGAGGAAATTCTTCCAAATACAGTCGAGTCGCTTCTTTTAATCCCGCGATCGCCTGCTCAATTGTTTCTCCTTGATCGACTGTACCCACCTCTGGACATTCGGCAATGTACATATCATCTTCTTTGTAGATAATGGCTGTAAAGGTGTTACTTTTAGTCATCATTTACTCTTGCTTTTTAGAGAAATAATATCATCTTCACCATAAACCGATCATCTAATTCTCTATTTCAACAGCAAAAAGAGATCGCACCAATATCCATCCCCTAAAGCCGATCGCTATTACTGTGAGCCGTGATTTATAGGGTGATCGCATCAACAATCAATCTCATCAAGGCGATCGCTATTATTGTGAGTCTTGATTTTTAGGCGATCGCAGTTTAGCAATTAGATGTACAATTAGATGTACAGATGAATTTTAAAACAATGCTGTCCAATATTCCTATCACTGAAGCAAGACATGAGCTAACCTCATTACCTGAAAAGCTCACCCAGCAAGGAGGCACACTTGCAATTACCCGCAGAGGCAAGCCCGTCCTAGCTGTGATGACATGGCAACATTACGAAGCAATACTCGAAACTTTAGAAATACTTGGTGACGCGAACCTCATGGCTAACTTGCGTCAAGGGATTACCGAAGCGAAATCAGAACAGGGAGTAGATTGGGAATCAGCTAAACGAGAATTGGATTTGTAATGTATCGCATCGTCATTCAGCCTACGGCTCTCAAATTATTAAAGGAAATCAGCGATCGCCGTATCCGTCAGAAGATTAGCGATCGCATCGATAAGCTCCAAGAATCTCCCGAAATGCAAGGCAAACCATTACTCGGTGAACTAGATGGTTATTACAGTGTACGGGCAGTCGGACAAAGATATCGCATCATTTACGCGATCGAGCAAGCTCAAGTCACTGTGATGATTGTCGCTTTGGGAATTCGGAAAGATGGCAGTAAACAGGATGTATATGCTCTTGCCAAAAAATTATTGAGATTAGGACTTCTAGACGAGCCAGATGATGATTAAAATTCAGAATTGAAGAATAGAAGTGCTAGGAAAAGCGATCGCTATTACTACTTCTCACTCTAAGTATGGCTAAGTCGTCTAATCTATCTATTCTTAGACTGCTAATCAAAAAGAGAATACCGTGCGTAAAGCTCCAACCCAAATTGTGCCGTTCTCATTGCGGTTGCCAGCATTGGTAATCACTTGAACCAGAGGCGTAATTCTGATAAATTTGTTGATCGGAATATTATAAAAAGCTTCAAAGTTAGTCTGCGAAGCATTCCCAATCTCTCTCACGATGAGCGGTTGACCAACCGCTAGCCCTGTAATCGAACCTTGCGTAAAAAGATCCTTAAATGAAAAACCAGCCATCCAATAATTAGGACTAATATTCCCAAACTCTGTATTGTTGTAGTTGCTGAAGCCATAGCGTCCAAATATACCTAAGCGATCGCTAATTCCCCAATCAAAATTCACCCCAAAAGCATTAAAATTACTGCCAATTACCCTTCCTCCAGCATATTGCAAGCGCAGCGTAAACTTTTTATCTGGAGAATATTCTAATTCCACAACACCTTGATAGGGATCGCCAAATAAGCCCTGTTCACCGCCACGATTTGGAAAAATTAAAACTGGTAACTCCGCCGACTCAGTGGAGCGCAACGTATTCACGATCGCTGAGCCAGTTGGTCGATTAGCATTATTGGCTACATATAAGGCACGTAATTGAATAGGAAGTTGCTTAGGAGCCCATTCAGCAACAATACCTGCCCCCAAAGGTCTAGGTAAGAGAATAAAATTATTAACAAAAGCCTGAGTTGAGAAGTCATTAAAACTGACATTAGCATAGCGATTTTTATCTACAAAATCATTAGCCACCATTAAAGGGGCAACCGTTAGACGGACTTCCTCAGCGATATTAAATGAATAATAAAGACGTGCTAAGCTAACCTGATTGTCACGACCTTGAACGGAGTAATCGAGCGCGCTAGCAAAGTTTGGTTCTAAAAATCCTGATGTACTATCACTTGCACCTGCACTACCAGCCAGCAAGCGGATCTTGAGTAGATCCTTCCCAACAAAACTAGTATTGAGATCGATAGAGAAGCGATTTAAAAAGGTAACGTTGGGTTGATTACGGGTGATGACTGCACCAGTTGGCGAAAGAATGCGATCGCCGCCAAAGCCCCCAGCTGATATTGCAAAAATTGCTTGCCCTGAGAGCTTAGTTGTCGGAGAAAAATTTTGGACTTCTAATTGTTCTGTACGTTGTTCTAGATTATTGACCTTTTGGGAAATGATTCCTAACTCTGATGTGAATTCACTTTGTAATCGATTTAAGGTACTCAGATCATCTTGACTCACCTTATCACTTAGTCCGCTTCTGAGCATCTCATCGAGTTTACTGATGCAAGACTGTAGCCCTGCGGCAAACTCGAAACGACTCAAGGCGACATTACCGCGATAGGTGCGATTGGGATAGCTCTGGATACAGCCATAGCGATCCGTAAGAGATTGCAAAGCAGTAAAAGCCCAGTCCGTAGTTTTAACATCGGATAGTTGATTTACGGTAATATCTTCTGCTTTGCTCGTATCTGCGATCGCCCAGTTCCCAGCTATCAGCAAAGCTAGAAAGAAATAGTGCAGCCTTGGGTTGAGATTTAATTTAAGGTTTGAGAGCTTCATTTTTAAATAAGAGATTGAGTACGATAGCTTGATCAGTTTTTCCATCTCTTAGAGATCTGAGCGATGCGTTCGCCATATAATTCTGCCGATAAGCGATCGCCAGCATCAAGCTCTACGGCTTTAGTACCAGATAAGTCGGGGACAGCCTGTCCCATCACTCCCATATAAGAACCTAGACGATTCACTCCATTCTGATTCATCTCACCAGCGCCAACCCAGATCATGGAATGTTGGGCTGCATTAATTGCTAGATAGAGCAAAGTTCCTTGCTTATCTCCACTAGGAGAACCTGAATGGGTAAAGCCACCTGCTAATTTGTCTTTCCATAGCTGTTGGAACCAGATGCCACTAGCAGCATCAACAAACGCCTTAAACTGTGCAGCCACACCTCCCATATAGGTCGGCGAACCGAAAACGATCGCGTCATATTGATTGAGGGATTCCAAAACTTTTTCATTACGCCAGCGTCCGTTATGAATTTCCTCACCAGTAATTCTAAAAAGTTGAACTTTAGTATCTGCGATCTTATTCGCTCCTTCAGCAAAAGCCTCAGCCATCAAATGAGTATGTCCTGTGCCAGAAAAATAAACAATAGCGATAGATGACATAACTTTATTTCCTCAATAAATTTGTAATAAGGGTAATTTTTAGTCTTTCCAATTCCACAGCAAAAACATAAAGGCGATCGCTAATATCACCATTGCAATTCCCGCAGCACCATAGGTTGCATTCAAGCCGATCGCGAGACTCAAAGGCTGACTCACGAGAGGTGATACGAACTGACCTAAAAACATAGAAGTTGTTAAACCGCCTAAAATCTTGCCGCGCATATTCACAGGAGTAGCGGAAGTAAGACAGAAGGTCATATTTGGCATCACCAACCCCAGTCCAACACCTACGGTTCCTAAGCCAAAAGCAACGATTGTAAAACTACTACCTAGGCTAATCAAACCGAAGCCCAGAGCCATAGTGCTAAAAGCAATACCGTAGATACTAAAAAAGGTTGTTTTAGCTTTAATTCGTTGATATTGAAAAGATGATATGGCAGAACCGAGAGTGCAAATTGCGATCGCGATTCCACTTTGAGAAGCAGAGGATTGGAATAAATTCTTAAGATAGAAGGGAATTTGTACTGGAATCGTATAAAAAGCCATCTGACCTAGCATTGCGGCTGCAAATGTTAGACCAACAATGAGATATGGCAAGCGACTAGACTTTTCGGAATTACTAGAATGATCAGAAGATTGGGTTGAATCTTGGCGCGGTGGCTCTGATAGAAAAGACAAGACCGCAGGCAATACCAACAATGCTGCGAAGTAGATCAGAAAAGGATTACGCCATCCAATATCGGCTAACCAACCACCCAAAGAGACAAATACCACTCCGCCTAAAGAACTAAAGGCTGCCTGTAAACCCAGAAACTTTCCTCTAGCTGCTCCGCTGTAGTAGTCAGCAATTAAAGCCGTTGTAGAAATAGAAATCCCTGCGACGCTAACTCCTAACAATGCTCGACCAACAATAATTGTATCTAAGGTGTTTAGCCATAATCCAGAGCTACCCGCTAAGCCATAGATAATTAGGGATAGAAATAATAGTGGTTTTCGTCCGATCCGATCTACTAAAACTCCAAGTATTGGAGCGCTGATAGCTATAAATAGCGCGGGGAGAGTTAGTACTAGTCTTACCCAATATGCGGAGTTCGGTACTGACTCAAAATGCTTTAACATTGCAGGCAAAGAAGGTGCGATCGTGGCGCTTGCCATAATCGTCAACATACTAGCAACCAGCAGGGTTATGCGAGTAGGTAGAGAATTAACTTTTGAAGCGATCGCTGTTTTCATTTAGGTGTATTTATTCTATTCGATCAATTTCGCAAGAACTTCTTCATACATGATTGTTTGAATCTTCTGTCCAAAATCTTCTGACCAAGAGACTGCCAACTCCGCCATTACTTGATTGGTTGAAGTTAGGGTGACTCCATGCTTTTCCATGCGTCGCAGACAAGTTTCGTCAGCTATTGTCGTTGGAGAGCCACCAGCATCAACCACAACCTGTACTTCGTATCCATCCTCTACGGCGCTAATTGCGGGATAGACAATACAAACATCGTTGGTTAACCCAGCCATGATGAGTTTTTTCTTGCCAGTTGCTTCTACAGCATTTTTGAAGTCTGCGTACTCCCATGCATCGACAACTCCCGGACGCTTGATGCGCTTTTCGTAGGCATCTGGCGCGATTTTTTGGATATCTTCTAGCAGTAAACCTTGAAAATTGGTTTCCATACTACTAGTCAAAATTAATGGCATTCCAGTTTCTACGGCGGTACGAGCTAGAGCACGAGTGTTTTGGACTATTTCTGCATAGGGCAGATTGCGAGCGAGTTTAATCGTTCCTTGTTGGTGGTCGATCAAGAGCATTACCGCATTGTCAACTGTGAATTTATTTTTCATGATATTTAGAATGGAATTATGCTTGTAGGAAATGTTGAAGAAGTAATAATTTTGAAATGACGAATTACTCAGCGCGGCAATTCACTACTTTTTTAGAACAACTCTGATGACAACTCAGATGAAGAAATTGGAACTAATTTTCTATCAAATGAGATTCCAAAAGCCAGAGATATTTATCAATTGTGCGAGAAATTTCGGTATAAAGATCGGCGGTTCCAGCATCCTTGAGATCGGTGCTTTGATCGATCGCTTCTCGTACAGTTTTGCCATAGAGAGCCAAGCGATCGGCGATCGCTATTACACAATCTCTGCCAGATATAGCTTCTAGCGGATATTCTGATAATGTGGAAGCTTGAGCGACAATTCTCACTGTTCCCAGAGCCACACCACCGAGAGCTGTTACCCGTTCCGCAATCATATCCACATACTCATCTAATTGCTCGGCGATAGCATCAAACAATTGATGGAGTTCCAAGAAACTCATTCCTTTGACATTCCAATGCGCCTGTTTAACTTGACTTTTAAGATCGATTGTGAGAGCAAGGGCTAGATTGAGTAGGTCAATCAGTTGAATACGATTTTCACTCTTAAGGTCAATGCGACTGGCATAGAGTTTGGTTAGAGACATAATATTTTAATCTGACTTAGCTGTTACGTTATCTGTCAATTTCAAATGAGAACCATCACAGCTTGGCGCTCCAGCGGTATATTTACAGAGGCATAGAGCCATTTTCTTCGGCTCAGATACTTCAAAAACTACGGGACGGAAATTAGTTCCTTTATGCGCTCCATTACAAAAAGGCTGATTTTCAGATAAGCCACAACTGCACCAGTAGTAAGTACCTGATTCTAGATTCATCACTACTGGCTTTTTATCGACGATTTTTGGCTCTGATGAGGTAAATTCAGCCATGGGATATTCTCATATATAACTTAGAAAAGATGATAATAAAACATTAATAAAGAGTCACCAACTAAAGGGTTTAAATTTTTTAGCCAAGTTGTCAGCTATAAACTGTACTTAAGTATGGGAAATATTTAAGTTCAATGACAAGATGGAAAGTACTTAAAATGAAGATAATATATTTAAATTAGCTTTGAATTAGTGCAAATTATAATGTCGAAGTAACTTTGGGCTTTCTTGGGTAACTATAACGATGGCGATCGCCGATACTGCTAACCTCCTAGAACATATTGCCAAATTAGAGCAAGAAAACATTGCCCTAAAAATTCCGAGCTATCATCGTTTTTGGGCTATGTTATGCAGGAAGCAATGTCGCAAATGAATGCCAATAGAGAAAGGTACTACGTACCGTGGCACTTGCCATAATTGTCAACATGCTAGTAACCAGAAGAGTTATACGAGTAAGAAGAGAGTACGTTGCATTAGAATGGTTAGGCATTTTAGTATGTACCTTTACGACGCTCTCCAAATCTTGGTTCAGCACGAGGTGCCTCAATAAAACCTGGGGTTGCTAAGAAATTTCCAGTTGCAAACATATAAGTCCTGAGAATATCCGCTTGTAATTCTAACAACCATGCATTAGACAACAAACCAAAATCGATAGCCTTAAGCCCAATATCGCTGAGTAACTCGGTAACAATCTGTTTAGCTCGATCATCATCTCCAGCAATGAAAGCTTGTATACCTGCCTCTTTAAGAGCTACCGCATCGCTGTTAAAAACTTCCATTGCTTGGTTATTCAATGCTTTCACAATTTTTGCCGAGGGAACATCTTTTTGAGTTGCTTCAGCTAGAGAATTGAGAAATTCTTCAGGCTTGTACTCACGAGGAAAATCTCGATTATTTAAATCTATGATAACTTTGCCTGTCAAGGCTGAGGTTGATGTTAGAAAACTTGATGGCACAGCGCGTATAGAGCTGACAATGACCTCACAAGATTCAGCAACCTCATCATTTGTTCCACCAGATGCGCCATTTCCAATTCCCTTAGCTACTTCACGAGACTTTGCTGCATCTCGCGAACCGAAGGTGATTTGATGCCCTGCTAATGACCAAGCACCTCCGAGTACTCGCGCCATATTACCACTACCCAAAAATCCTATCTTCATACTCAAGTCTTACCTCTTTTATCTTTAGGTTAATCGAAATCTATAATCCATTAAAGGCTAATTACCGCAGATAGATAATTGAGTTAAGCGCGATCGCTTCAATTATCTATCTGTTACATGGCTTGATGTAGGCGATCTTCTTTCTTCTTAAGTCACTCCTGCTCCTGATGACCGAATTACGACTTTATCCTCATACCGATCGGGTTTATTACCTACGGTAACTCCACCATGAATCATGCCCTGAATTTCTGAGTCAAAGAAACTGTAAGGGAAATTCACTTCTGGACGGCTAACAGTTTCCAATCGATTCGCTAATGAATGGGGAATCTCAAAATCTAGTGATTTAAGATTATCTTGTACTTGCGAAAGTTTTGTTGCTCCGATTACTACCGAACCAATCCCTGGGCGATTGACAGTCCAGTTTAAAGCTACCTGTGCCATGCTGCGATCGAGTTCTTTGGCTACTTGTTCCAGTTCAGACACAACTCGCCAGTTACGATCGCTAAACTTTTGAAATGCAGGATTAGCAATTCCTTTGGTGGTTTCTAATCTGCCTTCACCTGTAAAGCCGCTTTCACTTGGCTTGTACTTGCCACTTAATAAACCACTAGCAAGAGGACTCCACACCATGATCCCCATGCCTAATTCCGTATCTAGAGGCACAAACTCATGCTCGATATTTCTCTCCACCAAAGAATATTCCAATTGCATTGTGCATAGAGGTTCATACCCACGCCATTCTGCTAAAGTCTGGGCGCGAGCAGCATACCAAGCTGGGGTATCACTCAAACCAACATGACGCACTTTGCCCGATCGCACGAGATCGTCCATGGTTCGCATCACTTCTTCAACAGGGGTGATTTTGTCCCAAGTATGGAGAATATAAAGATCTATGTAATCTGTTCCCAGTCTTTTTAGAGAACCTTCCACAGCCCTTAGAATATTTTTGCGCCCGTTACCGCCAGCGTTAGGATTTCCAGCTTCAGCATTGTAAGTAAACTTAGTGGCAATGACTATGCGATCGCGAAGATTCCTCTCGGCAGTAAATTTTCCTAACCAAGTTTCACTAATTCCATTTGTATAAAGATCGGCAGTATCGACAAAATTTCCACCTGCCTCAGTGTAGGTATTGAATAGCTGACGAGCTGTACCTTCATCGGCTCCCCAACCCCAGTCTGTCCCAAAGGTCATTGCGCCAAGAGCTAGGCGGCTGACCCGTAAACCTGATTTTCCAAGTGTGTAGTAAGTATTAAGAGCCATAGTTTTACCCCTATTTGATTGTTAGCGGACATAGAATGCCTGCTGGATTCATTGATGGAAACCTAACAGGCTATGGAAATACGCTATCTACAAATTTTGATTCTGATGGAGTAAGTTTTGTCATGGAATATTCTTCTAAACAATGCTTGTCATAATAATGGAACGCTCAAAGAGAGTCACTAACAGGAGGGCTTAATTTTTTTGTCCAGATGGCTAAACTTAAACTGTACTTAAGTATGGAGATTATTTAGGCTGTATGACAAGTCAACAAAGATGGACAATGCTTAAAGTTAAGATTAGGATATTTTAAAGTAGCTTTCAATCAATACAAATCTTTGTGCCAAAGTCATTTTGGGCATTCTTGGGTAACTAACGATGGCGATCGCCGATACTGCTAACCTCCTAGAACATATTGCCAAACTAGAGCAAGAAAACATTGCCCTAAGAACTGAGTTGGCAATATTTCAGGAGCGATCGGAACTTGAGAAATTAGTAGAAGCTGAACTAGTGAAGGCAAATGATGCACTCGCACTTACTTCTGCACGTCTAGCTGAGAATCCCGATCTATCATCGTTTTTGGGCTATATTACACAGGAAGCAATGGCGCAACTGAATGCTAATGCAGCACATCTAATTCTTTTTGATGAAAAGAGAAATGTACTGCGTACTGCCGTCGTCGTGGAAAAAGATGGAATTATCCAAGAAACACCGATTGCCTATGAAATGCTGACGGCAGAAGTAGGGTTTCATACAATTTTGGAAGAGACACAGAAACCACGTTTTTTTGATATAGAAACTGAGGCACATCTATTTTGGGCAGGATCTATTGCTTATCTTCGCGATCGCGGTCTCAAGCAGGTACTGGCTTTGCCGCTGCTTGCTGGAGGTAAGCTATTTGGTCATTTAGCAATGGCTTTTATTAATAACGAACCGATCGACAAACAAAAGATTGAATTACTACAAGCACTAGGGCATCAAGCTGCATTGGCAATTCAACTAACCAATCTGGCAGAGGAGGCAAAACAAGCGGCGATCGCTTGCGAACGAGAACAAGCAGCGCAAGAGCGGGCTGTCCACTTAGCGCGAGCAAATACTGCCTTACAGAAAACGGTCGATGCTTTAGGCAATATTGAAAGTGTTGAAGAATTTATTCCTCTGGTGTTAAAAATCGTATTAGAAAACTTTCAAGCGACCAGTTGTTCTTTCTTTGATTCTTCAGGCGAACTAATCTATTTACGCTATTGGTTGATCGATGGGCAAGTTCTTAAGCCAACCGAAATTCTAGCGCTCGACCCCGATAAATACGAACTGATCATTCGATTGGCGGAAGGATTTACTGTATCCGATGAATATTTGGGAACGTCAAATAGACATCGGACTCGGGCTGTACAACTCGACCATGCGGCAGGCACCTGTGTGCCAGAATTTGACGACTTTACTCGTGCTTGCGGTTGGGAATCCGAACTCAATGTGCCTTGCTTCATTGGTAATTCTGCTGACGGTGCTTTGGTCATCTATCGAGGAGCAGGATTACCCTACAGTGAGGCTGAAATTGCCCTAGCGGAAACCCTTTCGGCACAACTAGCCTTGGCATTGCAGACAAGCCGTCTGGCGGAAGAAGCAAAACAAGTGGCGATCGTTCGCGAACAAAAACGAGTGACACAAGAACGAGCTGCTGTTTTAGAACTGGTGAATTTCACATTGCAACGCAGTACCGAACGACTGAGTACAGCAACCGATCCGAAAGCCATTATCGTCGAGATTTTACGGACTATCGCTGAGGTGATGGCTCCACTAGGAGTCAATGGCATCGGACTTATGAGTTATCAGGCTCCAAGTAAAACTGTACGGGTAAAAGTGCATATTGTAGATGGTGTGGAGCAGATAATTGCTGGCAGCAATTTAGATAGTGATTGGTCGGTGAATAGTCCTTCAATGGCTATACCTTGGGAACGAATTCAGTCCGAAAACTTTATTTGGGGGCTAACTAGCGATACGAGTGTATTGATAGCTGAGGTTCGTCATTATCACGAATCAAGAGGTGCGCGCGCGATCGCATACGTTCCATTGCGAAAAGGAGAAGAGACAACTGGCTGGATTGGTTTCGATCTAGCTTCGGAGATTCCACCAACGCCGCAGCAGATCGAAATGATTCGGACGCTCGTAAGTCAGGTATCGCTGGCTATAGAGATGGAAGGATTAGCTGAAACAACTCGTGATACTGCGATCGCCAACGTGCGAGAAAAAGCGGCTCAAGAACGGGCGACACAATTAGAAAAAATCAACTCAGCATTGAATAAAAGCTTACAGCAACTGGCCAGTAAAAGAAACGTCTCACATTTTCTAGAGGACTTACTGGTTGTACTAAGCGAAAATATTAGTGCAGCATTTGCGATGCTATTCACCTTTGACATCAGTACCAAAACTGCTGAAATCGTTGCCGCAGTCGAGCGTGGGATCCCCTATGTCAATAAAGAATCCCACGACCCATATCCTCAGATAGGCTGTGAGGCTGAAAACATTACATTACTTTTGGACACATTTTCAATTGACAAAGAAATTTTGTTTTTGAATGCTTTAGAACCAATTAGCATCATTCCAGAAGTGATTGAATGGCATGCTCGCATGGGGCATCAAGAAATTGCTGCCGTTCCTTTGGTTGCTGGTAAAGATCTGATTGGGATGCTAGGATTTGCCTTTACAGAAAAATCTCACCTTCCATCATTAGAGATTGAATTTATTAAATCTCTCGCAGCTCAAGCAACGCTTGCACTTCAGCTCATTCTCCTATCAGAAGAATCGAAGCAAGCAGCTCTAGCACTCGAACGAGAACAGGCAGCGGAAGCGCGTGTGACTCAGCTGGCTAGGGCCAATGCTACTCTCAAACAGACTCTCGATGTTTTGGCGACGGAACCAGAACTAGAACGCTCTTTGGGACATGTACTGAAGGTCACATCAGAGCAGCTAGGTTCCTCTTCCTCTGCACTTTGGTTTTATGACTCGATCGCGGATAGCTTTGCGATCCACACTGTCTATTTAGATGGCAAAATTGTTCCTGCAATACCTGAAAATGCCCCACTCTTATCAGGGAAATGGATACGCGGTCGAGATTTGTCTGCTGACCTCGTGTTAAAAAAGCACATTCGCGATCGTGTTCCTGTGATTTACCAGGTGGACGAATGCCCCGACATACCTACTTCCATACGGAGACATATGCAACGATTGGGCATAAAAACTCTACTAGGCATCCCTCTCTTGCTGGGGTCAGAAATAATTGGTAGCTTCACTATTCGCTTCGATCGAAAGCGCTTGTTAGAACCGGACGAACTAGAGTTAACTCAAGCTCTGGCACACCAAGCAACATTAGCAATCCAACTTCTAAAAAGAGCCGAAGAAGCAAAGCAAGCTGCACTCTATATCGAACGAAACCGTTTAGCTGGCGAGATTCACGATACCTTAGCACAGTCATTTACAAGTATTTCAATTCAAACTGGCGTAATCAGATGGATGCTACAACAAGATCCCTCTGCGATCGAATCAATCCTAGATCGCATCAACGACATCGCCCAAACAGGACTTGCCGAAGCAAGGCGCTCAGTCTGGGAAATATATCCTACAGCCCAAGAATACGCCAACTTAGCCGAAAAACTTGCGCAATTAGTCGAGAAGTTAACCCGCGATTGTCCTACTCAAGTTGACCTACAGATTTTAGGAAGTGAATATCAAGTCTCGGCGATGATTGGGTACAACCTCCTCAAACTTGCTCAAGAAGCGATTACTAATGCTTTAAAACACGCTAAGGCAACAAAGCTTTCGATCGTTCTCGCCTATCAGAATGTCCAAGTTTCACTTAGAATTGCTGATAATGGCTGTGGCTTCCAGCCCAATTTAGATAATGGGGGATTTGGGCTTTTGAGTATATCTGAACGGAGCGATCGCATTGGAGGACAATTATTGATTAACAGTATTTTGGGTAAAGGGACAGAAATTTTAGTAGAGATTCCATTAGAGGAACAAAAATCATGACCGATCAAACAATCCGTATTATGGTAGCGGACGACCACCCAATTGTCAGGAGTGGATTGGTATTAATGATCGATTACACTCCTAATATGGAAACCGTAGCTGAGGCAAATAACGGAGTAGAAGCCGTTGCCCTATTTCGCCAGTATCGTCCTGATGTCACCTTGATGGATTTAAGAATGCCTGAAATGAGTGGAGCTGATGCGATCGCTGCTATTCATCAAGAATTTACGGAGGCAAAAATTATTGTGCTCACGACTTACGATGGCGACGAAGATATCTATAAAGGTTTAAAGGCAGGAGCCAAGGGCTATATATTTAAAAACGCTCCAGTCGATGAAATTATTAGAGCGATCAAAACTGTTTATGAAGGCAAAAAATATATTCCTCCTGAAGTTGGCGAAAAGCTCTCAGAAAGGCTCAATCGCCCTCAATTATCTAATCGAGAATTGGATGTCTTAAAATTGGTTGCCCAAGGTAAAACGAATCAACAAATTGCCACTGAATTATATATTTCTGAGAGTACGGTTAAGTACCACATAAATGGTGTTTTAAGTAAGCTAGGCGTAAGCGATCGCACTCAAGCAACATTAGTTGCGATCAAGCGCGGAATTGTTAGTTCTTAATCCAGATCATAATTCCTTATTCCTTAACTCGTTGTCAAAAAAACTAACACTATGAATTTCAGCCAATATATTCGACATATCTTCATGATCGGCAACCGCATATTTCTAGCAATTCCATTAGCTGTTGCGATCGCTTTAGGCTCATCTTTCTTAAGCAAAGAGCCAGTAATGAGTGCAGAGTCTATCTCATTTTGGTATCCTCCATTTGGACAGTTTAATATTCTCATTTCTGATCTTGAGACCTTTGCTAAAACAGGAAAAATTACTACTCGTTTAGCATTTTATCTCGATAATCTGCCGCCAAGCCAACGGGCTGAGTTACGGCAAGCTTTAAACGCACGCTATGATATTAGCCATGTTACCCTTGCTCAGTTTACCTATTCGCCAATTGGGCTTGTAATTATGAAGCGTTTGGGGAGGATTTTACAAGCTGATGGTTATCAAAATGGATTGCTTGCCTTACGCTCTGCGATGATTCTTTCCGCCGCAAGTCCTGAAGGGTTGACAGCAATTAATGTTCTGCGCCGCTTTCCCACACCCACAATTGAGTTGGATTTACCTTTAGGCTTAGAGGCATATAGGGAACTATCTCAACTCTGGTATCGAAAAGAAATAGCGATCGCATCTCTCCAACAACAATCTGAGAATGAAGCCTTAGCAACCAAAGTGACTATCCCAACTAATCGGCTTGATGCCAAAGGCGAATTCACTTGGCAAGTAAGGGAATTTTCTTTTCAAAACCCAGAGCGAGGGATGTCAATAGATGCGACACTCTATATTCCCCAGAAGCTTAGCAAACCTGCACCTGTAATTGTAATTTCCCATGGACTAGCTTCTAACCGCGATACATTCATTTATCTCGCCCAACATTTAGCATCCTATGGCTATGCAGTAGCAGTGCTAGAACATCCTGGAACTGGCAGTAAGGATTTTGGGGCGTTCTTAAAAGGATTTGGGAAAACTCCTGATCAGCGAGACGTTTACTTTAGACCTCTAGATGTGAAATATTTATTAGACGATCTTGAACGCCAGAACAAAACTTTGCCGAATATGAAGGATCGGCTTGATGTCCAAAATGTAGGATTAATTGGGCATTCTTTAGGAGGTTATACAGTATTGTCACTGGGCGGCGCTCGTCTAAATTTCGACAGCCTAAAGTCTGTTTGCAATGTCCCTGAGCCAAATGTCACTTCTTTTAATCTCTCCAAGTTAATTCAATGCCGTGCGATTAACTTAGAACCACGAGAATACAATCTAAAGGATCAGCGCGTTAAGGCAATTCTTACCTTAAATCCCATTGGTGGTAGTACAATGTTTAGCCGTGAAGGTACTAAAGCGCTTAATGTGCCAGTGATGATTTTTGCTAGTGGGGATGATGTGGTTTCCCCAACCGTTCCTGAACAGTTCTTTCTATTTACTTGGCTAAATATACCAGACAAGTATTTAGCGATCGTGCCCAAAGGAACGCATTTCTCATTTTTAGAGAAAAGTGAAAAGGGCATATTCAATGTCCCGTCTACTTTAATTGGCATCGATCCTAGTTTTGCTCATCCCTATGCCAAAATATTGAGTGTCGCTTTTTTCAAAACCTATCTTTCTAGTCAACCTAATTTTCGGCAATATCTTACATCTGCTTATGTAAAAACTATTAGCCGCGATCCTCTACCACTAAATCTAGTGACTTCTTTCTCGGAGGAGCAGTTAAGGCAAGCCTTGGATATTAAGCCGTAGTTTCTACTACAATTTTTACAAGCACATCAATATGGAGACAGTAATGAATTCAGTCTATTTTGAAGATGTTTTGGCGCTTAGAGATCAATGGTTAGAAGAACAAATTCGGCAGTTGAGTATTGACATACTTGTGGTTGGAACTTATACCTGTACAGCCTGCGGGGAGGTAGTAGGTGAATATATTATTGACCATTCAGGAGAGCAGTTTAGACTTTCTAAATCTGAAACCTATTCATTCCTTAAATATATTCTTGCGACTAGATCCCCCTCGAAGTAAAACAAGCTTTGCTTAGGCATCTTGTATGGGCAAAAAAACTATAAAGCAGGTTTTACCAGCACCAGACTCGATCGCAAGACTGCCGTGATGTCGATTTTCGATAATGCGTCTGACCACATCTAGGCCTAATCCCGAACCTTTTCCCATAGGTTTAGTAGTAAAGAAGGGTTCCAGAATGCGGTTTTTCACTTCGGGAGCGATGCCATGTCCATTGTCGATAATTTCTACTACTAAACATTTGTCTCTATGACAAGTGCGAATCGTGATCGTTGCAGGCGATCCGTCAAAGGAGCCTGTATTTTCTAGTTCGTAAATCGCATTATCGATTAAATTCGTCCATACCTGATTTAGCTCACTTCCAAAAGCCAAAATTTGCGGCAAATTCCGATCGTAATCGCGTTTAATCGTAATACCATGCTTGAGTTTGAACGAAAATAATCGCAGCGTGTCTTCAATGCCTTCGTGAATGTCAACTTTTTGCTGTGCGCCCCGATCCATATAGGAATAGGACTTCATCGACTGTACTAATGTCGAGATTCTCTCTGCACCATTTAGCCCATTGCCAATCATCGCCATCACGTCAAAGGATAGAGCGAGCCAACGCAGTCCCATATCTCTCAATTCGGTAGAATCATTCCGCCAACGATCCATCATTGAGGATAATATCTCTGGCTCAACGCCACCTAACGCCAAAGGTTCTACCAATTTCCAAGCTTCTTGTACGCCATAATCTTCTAACCATTCCAGTAATCGATCTTCGCGATCGCTTAGTTCTAGAGAATTAGTTGACGGATTGGCGATCGCCTCAAAACCTGAATCTCGAATTTTTAGCCATTCCGCAGTATGCGCCTCATCAACTTGGCGCTGACCGTAAACTAAATTCATGCGTTGCAGTTCCAGCATCGCAGGTTTTAAATCCTTTAAAGCTCTAACTAGAGCCGCCGCAGGATTATTTAGTTCGTGGGCGAGTCCTGCGGAGAGTGTGCCGAGAGCAGCCATTTTTTCACGGGTTTGAATGAAAGATTCTAGACCGCGCAAACGCTTCTGGACGATCCGAAACATGAGCTTCTCGAACTCGCGACAGGAATGCAGAACATCGATAAAATCTTCGCCAGAGAGTCGATAGAGGTGGACTTCATTGACAGCCTCTAAGGTCACAGGCACATTATCGTCAGAGAGGACTTGAATTTCACCAAAGAAGGATAATCCTTCATGCCGACCGATGGGCATATCAACACCTTGGCTCATGCGGCTGATGTTAGTAATTCCATTCACTTGAATGTAAAATCCATCGGGGCGATCGCCCTCTCGACAGAGGATATCTCCTGCCTTCAGGTGCATCGGCTGGACGCGATCGCAGATCCACTTAAGTCTTTCAATGGGCAAAGTCTGAAAGAGTTCTAGTTGTAATAGAGTATCAGCGCAGAGCATGGCAATCTCCTAGACTATAAACAAAGGAAAAAGATTGCGAAGTAATCTTTTTCCTTTGATGGTTAAACATTGGCAAGATGCTGATGGACAAATTGCACGCAAATCGATCCTTCACCTACGCCTGAGGCAACACGCTTAACTGAGCCATGACGCACATCGCCTACAGCAAAGATGCCAGAAATATTTGTCTCTAACAAAAAGCGATCGCGCTGCAATTGCCAAGGCGTAGTTTTCTCGATATCTAAGCCCGTCTTTACAAAACCGCGATCGTCTTGTTGAATCAAATCGCCAAGCCATTCCGTGCTGGGAGTCGCACCAATGAAAATAAATAGCGAACTTGCCGCCAGAGTTTTCACCTCCCCTGTTTGCGAATCCTTCACCACTATCTCTTCCAGTTTGTCGCTGCCTTTCACTTCTACAACGCTGTGGAAAGGTAAAACTTCAATATTAGGAGTTCCCGCGATCTGGTCGATCAAATACTGGGACATACTCTTAGTAAGCGACTCGCCTCGCACTAACATGCGAACCTTGCTGGCATATTTCGAGAAATACATCGCCGCTTGACCTGCGGAGTTAGCTCCACCAACAATATAAACTTCCTCATTCTGACAAGCGGCTGCTTCAGTTTGAGCTGCTCCATAGTAGACTCCTGCGCCTGTAAATTTGTCAATTCCCTTTACGTCTAACCTGCGCCAAGCTACACCCATCGCTAAAATTAGAGCGTGGCAACTAATCTCCGAACCATTAGATAATGTAATGATGCGATAGTTGTTCTCAATACGGATGCCTGTTGCTTCTAATGGTGTTAGAATTTCTACTCCAAAACGCTTGGCTTGGGTGACTCCGCGTCGAGCGAGGTCGCTACCACTCAAGCCCACAGGAAATCCTAGATAGTTCTCAATGCGCGAGCTGGTTCCCGCCTGTCCTCCAGGAGCTTCCTTCTCAATCATCACGGTGCGTAATCCTTCAGAAGCTCCATAAACTGCGGCGGCTAGTCCTGCGGGACCACCACCAATAATTGCGAGGTCGTAAAATGGTTTTTCAGCTTCTGTCTGTAGTCCGACTTTTCCCGCAATATCAGTAATGCTAGGTTTAACTAATTTCGTGCCATCAGGCAAAATTACCAAAGGCAAACAGGGATTACCTTTCTCTCCAGCATATTGTAAAAATTTCTGAGCTTCAGGATTAGTTTCAATATCGAGCCAACGATAGGGAATTTGGTTGCGGGCAAGGAAATCGCGAATATTGTGGGATTGTGGAGACCAGCGATCGCTAATTACTTTTACGCCTTGAAATTCGGGTTTAAAGTTCGCTTGCCAATCATTAAGCAGATCATCAAGTGCTGGATAAAGCTTCTCCTGCGGCGGATCCCAAGGCTTTAATAGGTAGTAGTCGAGTCTAGCGGTATTAATCGCGGCGATCGCGGCATTCGTATCGGCATAGGCAGTCAGCAGCACCCGTTTTGCTTCTGGAAAGATGTCACTCGCCTGTTCTAAAAATTCTACGCCGCTCATTTGTGGCATCCGTTGATCCACTAGAAACAGAGCGATCGCTTCATTGCGAAGTTTGAGTTGCTGGGTGGTGTCAAGTGCCGATGTTCCAGAGTCCGCTCGTACAATCCGAAACCGATCGCCATATTGTTGTCGTAGGTCTCTAGCCACCGCTTGCAATACTGCGGGGTCATCATCAACGGTAAGTATTACAGGCTTGAGCATGGGACATCTTTGGGGAATGATGGGTCTCAACTAGATTTTATATTACAAATTAGCTAAGTTTTTTGTTATAAGGTGATCGCTATTTCTTGAATTGTCCCTAAGTTTAATAAAATCCTGTACTTAAGTTTGGGTTAGTAGTGGTGAGTTAGGGAAAGCGGCGATCGCTGTTACTATGAGTCATGATTTATAGGCGATCGCTTCAATAATATATCTCATAAAAGCGATCGCTATTCCCATGAGTCGTGATTTTTAGGCGATCGCTTCAACAATCTATCTCCAAAAGGCGATCGCTATTACTGTGGGTCGTGATTTTTAGGCGATCGCTATTACTGTGAGTTATGATTTTTAGGCGATCGCACCAACAATCTATCTCATAAAGGCGATCTCCATTAAGGTGATCGCCTTTACTATGGGTCATGATTTCTAGGCGATCTCTGGTTGCTTTTTTTGAGGTGGTGATCGAGATTTTGGGTGTTGAGGGGGCGATCGCTATCTGTAAAGGAGTTACTCAAGGCGATAGTTTTTAATTTTTATGGCTACAATTTTTCATCTTCGATTTGGGAATGAGGTTTAGGATAATTTGGTTGATTCAGTCTCTGGTGTGAGATCGAGATTGCGATAGATTTGCTCAATGGGAAAGTTTAAATTAATGCTTTTGAGTTCCACGGTGTCGCCTGCTTGATAGTTAATAATTAACCAATCACCTGCTTCGTTTTTGTGATACAAATCCATTTCGATGCTGGTGGAACTAACTAATAAATAATCCTGTAAGACTGGATTTTTGCGGTACAGTCTAAATTTGCCACTGCGATCGTAGGTTTCAGTGCTAGGAGAGAGAACTTCAACGATGAGGCAAGGATAGGTGAAATAATTTGGGGTGTTTTTGTCGCGATCGTCGCAGGTGACGCTGGCATCGGGGTAAGTATAGTTTTTGGTTGCAACAATATTAATCTTGATGTCAGAATTGCCTGCTATGCAACTGGTATTTTCTAAATGATGATCAAACATGGCAGTAAGTCTGATGGCAAGACGACCGTGATTAACGCTACCGCCACTCATGGCGTAAACTTGACCGTTAATCAGTTCGTGTTTTTCTAGTTGCTTTTCTTCCCAAGCAAAGTATTCTTCTGGGGTAAGTTGGGGAAAGTTTTCTTTAACTGCGTTCATGGGAAATCTCTCTTTGGTTAGTTTTGGTACTATTTAACGATTTACACAAACATTTTTTGCAGCAAGCCTTTTTTGAATTTTTCGGTTCCTTATGTCATTGTGACGAATGATGTTTACAATACGCGCCTGTGCCTTCGATTAGTCTACTTTCATTATGACAAAGAACAAGGCTAAGGAATGAAAAACAAATAACTTGTGCAAATTAGGATAATCTCAGATAAAGAAAGAAAAGGAATAATTTTGGGTTATTACAGCGAAGAACTTGAGACGGAGATGTTGAAATTTTACGGTTCACTG
>NZ_SJEE01000054.1 GCF_006937785.1 Pseudanabaena sp. UWO311 | reverse complement strand
CTATGGAACAGCCAGCTCGGATTGTTTTTGGTCTTTATTGTTCCTGCCTCCTCCGGCATCTACACGTAAGGAGTCGTCGGCCGCGTCAGATGTCTCTAAGTGACAGTGAATAGTGTTTGTAAATTCTATGGTAAGGACGATACCCTCGTGAAAGCCCTAGATGATGTTAGCTTTGTGATTAAAGAAGGCGAATATTGCGCAATTATGGGCGCTTCTGGTTCTGGCAAATCCACTTGCATGAACATCATTGGTTGCCTTGATAGCAGCACTTCGGGACAATACTTTCTAGATGAACAAGATGTCTCTCATATGGAAGAACGCGATCTTGCTAAAGTTCGTAATCTCAAAATTGGCTTTATCTTTCAGCAATATCATCTATTACCACAACTCTCAGCAATGGAGAATGTGATGTTGCCAATGGCTTATGCCAATATTCGACCTAAAGAACAAAAAGAACGGGCGGCTGCCGCGCTGGAACGGGTTGCGATGGGACATCGGTTAAATAATCGACCTAACCAAATGTCGGGTGGACAGCAGCAGAGAGTTGCGATCGCGAGAGCGATCGTTAATAATCCTGTAATGTTGCTAGCCGATGAACCTACAGGGGCGCTAGATTCGCATACTACTCAGGAAGTAATGGAACTATTTGGTGAGTTAAATGCTAGCGGGATTACAGTGGTGATGGTTACGCACGAAGCCGATGTGGCAAGAAATTCGCATCGGATTATCTGGTTCCGCGATGGTCAAATCATTCACGATCGCCTCTCGCCGTCGGATCTAAACCATGTAATTTGAAGAAAAGGTCGGTGCAATGCGCCGCCCTTTTCTTCAAATTACAGCAAGTAAATTATTCTCGATCGCAATCGCTTCAATTTCATCCGCAGGTTTAAAGCCAAAAATCTGAGCATAGAAATAAAATTCACCATCAAGAGCGCGTTTGATATTTTCGGCTTTGCGGAAGCCGTGCTGTTCGCCTTCAAAGGGAACGTAGGCAACGGGCAAACCCTTTTGACGTAGAGCATCCACCATCATTTCCGCTTGATTGGGCGGTACGACCTTATCTTCTAAACCTTGGAAAAAGGCGATCGCACAGGAAAGTTTTTCGGTGAAATGAATTGGCGATCGCTGAATGTAAATTTCCTTCTGTTCGGGATATTTGCCGATTAGACTATCGAGATAGCGCGACTCAAATTTATGGGTATCCGTAGCAAGAGCTTCGAGATCGCAAATGCCATAATGACTCGCCCCAGCTTTGAAATCATCACGAAATGTCAAGGCGCAAAGTGTCGTATAGCCGCCAGCACTCCCTCCCGAAATCGCAAGGCGATCGCCATCTACTAAACCCTTGTCGGCAAGAAATTTTGCTCCATTTGCACAGTCATCCACATCGACGATGCCCCAATTTCCTTTGAGGCGATCGCGATATTCGCGTCCATAGCCTGTACTGCCGCCATAGTTCACATCTAGCACGGCAAAGCCACGACTTGTCCAATATTGAATGCCGAGGCTTAAACTTCCTGAAGTCGAAGCGGTGGGGCCACCATGACTTTTGACTAACAAAGGCGGTTTTTCGGAATCATCTGCTTGAAAATCTTTGTTTTTCGGAGGATAGAATAATCCATAGGAGGTCTTCCCATTTTCGGTGGGAAACTCTACAGGTTGAGCAGCGGAAATATAGTCTGGGTCAAGCTGTAGATCTGAGGCAACCCGTACTTTTTGACAAGTTCCTGTTCGCAAATCCATTAATACGATCGCAGTTGGTTCCGTTGCTGAACCACCATGAAAAACAGCATGATCGCCTTCGCAGTGCAATCCTGATATGGAACTAAAGGGCGTAGAGATTTCTTGTAAACCTATTTCCAGATTAGCAGGATCGAGAATTGCTAAATGAGATTTGCCATGTTCTGTATAGGAACAGAGGATTTTGCCATCACCTGTAAAGTCATAGGTAGACATGCCAAATACCCACTGCGGCAAACCAAATTCAGCAGACTTTGGACAGATAGCTTCAATAGCAATATCTTCTACTGAAGTACGATAAAGATTCCACCAACCTGTGCGATCGCTAACAAAGTAGAGCTTCCCATCGGGTGCCCATTCTGGCTGAAATATAGATTCTTCAGTACCTCCTGCGACCAGTTGTGGATTTTGAATTGTGAGAACTCCTGTGTCTGATTCCACAAGATCAGCAACCCAAAGTTCAGTTCCATCCCAAGGCATATTGGGATGATTCCAATTAATCCATGCAAGTTTATCACCAGTGGAATTGAGTCTTGGCGAGGCATAAAAATCTGCACCTGTGACCAATACCTGAATATCTTCGCCATTGCTAGTATTCACCGCCACCAAAGTATTAATCGGTTCATCTCCACTCGTATGATCTTCGCGAACACAAATCAACTTGCCATAGATGCGATTCCAAACAAAATCGGCATAACGATAGGCACTTTCTGTCGTTATAGGTTTGCATGATCCACCGCCTATTTTGCGATAAATGCGGCGATCGCTAAAGTTAGAGAAATAGATACGTCCATCTTCAACCAGATATTCGCCGCCGCCGTATTCATGGACTAGCGATCGCACATTGATCGATGCAGGTGTCATTTCGCGATAATTACCATCCATGACATAGCGCATGATCACATTACGTCCTGATTCTTGTGGTCTGCCTTCATTCCAATAGACATTACCTCCATCAATGGCGATCGCGCCGAGGCGAATACTACTAGAAACGATCAAATCAGAACTAATTGGCGATTTCCAAGAACCGTAGGTCGCGAGAGGCATAAATTTTATGGTGAATGTTGCAAACTATATATTGGTATTACAGCAGTTTTTGCTCAAAAAAAACTGCTGTACAGAAACATGGAAATTTTGACAAATAATTTCATAGGCATAATCAAAAAAAAGATCGAGATATCGTACTGATGCTCTTTCATACAGGTTATACCGAAACTTGGTTAGAGCGATTTTGCCAGTAGAAGACGAGCGACATACTAATCCATTTGAAAATGTAATAAAGCCCAGTAAAGGTTATAAAAAATAGAATTGTGCCAAAGAGAAAATTTGGGCTTGCAAAGTTATAAATTGTATTACGAATAACATTTAGGGGATTAGTGAACAAATCCCAACTATTTAATCGATTAAATCGCCCTAAATACACACCAAAAGCACAGACAAAATTTATGCTTACTTCGAGCCAAGTTGTATTTTTAATTATCTTCAGCCAACCTAAATATTTGATGAGCTTCATGATCGAAACTACATAGCACTGAAAACCTAATAAGATAAAAACGATGTATTGTGGAATTAAGATGAAGATTATGCCGTTGTCAGAAACGTTTGGCATTCGGACATCATCCACAAAATGAATAATATCGGTAATGATATAAGGCGCATTGGGCAAAAACAAGATGAAAGTTGCTAAGCCGAACCACCAGATCGGATTTAAAGGTAGTCGTTTTGGCGATCGCTTTGCAAATAAAATAAAACTAAGTGCGCAAGGAATTATTGCTAAGAAAAGATTCCAAACCATAAAATCACTTAAATTTCCCCAAAACAGCTCAAGTGCTTCTGTCATTATTTTTACTCCGTAGTATTTTGAATAAATAGGCAGTAGGGTGGGCAATTCCAACCTTACTAATTTTTAAGATTGACTTCCATGATAAATAGTTTCCCCATTTCACAGGGCTGGTTGATCGCGATCGCCCTTAATACGATTCTTGGTGCGATCGCCTTACTATTACCACGTAAAGTCTTAACCACCGCAGGCATATGTCATGCATGGGCTTTGGGAATTACAGTCTGGGGCTGTCTAGGATGGCAAGGCTATGTTGTTATTTTAAGCTATCTGATCGTCGGTTCGGGGGTAACTCGAATTGGCAAGGATATCAAAGAAGCAAAAGGTATTGCTGAAAAGCGCGATGGCGCAAGAGGCCCCGAAAATCTTTGGGGATCGGCAGCGACTGGTGCTTTCTGTGCGATCGGACAAGTGATCGCACCCAATCCCATGTGGTTATTAGCCTATGTCGCTAGCCTCAGCACCAAACTTGCGGATACGACTGCTAGCGAAATTGGTAAAGCTTACGGTAAAAGTACATTTTTGATCACCACGCTCAAACCAGTTGACGCAGGAACTGAGGGAGCTGTCAGTCTAGAAGGCACGATCGCAGGAATTATCGGTTCGTTGTTAATGGCAACTATCGGTTGGGCGGTGGGACTATTAACTAGTCCTTGGGATCTGCTTTGGTGTGCGATCGCGGCTTTCATCGCCACAAATATTGAAAGCCTTATTGGAGCTACTTTACAAGAAAAATATGACTGGCTCACCAATGAGCTTGTCAATGGTATTAATACAACTATTGGGGCTGCGATCGCGGTTTTAATTGCACAGTTATTACGAGCTTTTAACCTCAAGTTAATGTAAATTTAACCTTGTTAGATCCACTCACAAATTTAAGCTGTCAAATTTTAATTAAGCCTTAAAACTAGCAGCAGTAGTAAATATCAGCAATTATTTCAAGAGATTAAATTGTTTCTAAAGCTGTTTAATTTGCAATTACAATCTTTGTTGTATGTCTATCTCACTTTTTTATTTGCTTTTGTATAAAGCGGAGTTCAATTTTGACTACGATTGATTTGTTTGCTAATGCCAAAGACTTTGAGATTATCCCAGAAGGGCAAGTAATCTTTGCACAGGGTGGAATCGCGGATCATATGTATGTGGTCATCGAAGGGGAAGTAGAAATTTTTATAGATGGTAAGTTATTGGACACCACGTCTGCTGGCGGCATTGTCGGAGAAATGGCGCTGATTTACTCCACCCCCAGAAGTGCCACAGCGATCGCCAAAACTGAATGTAAGCTAGTCCCCGTAGATCAAAAGCGGTTTAACTTTTTGGTACAGCAAACTCCTAATTTTGCAATTAACGTGATGAAAATCATGGTTGAAAGAATCAGAAAACTAGATGCCCTTGTTTTATCGCATTAATAGCTTTAGCCAAACCCAAAAGATAAAGATGCGGCGCTTTGCGCCGCATCTTTATCTTTTGGGCTAGCTGTAGCTAGAGAAGTTAAGACATCAAACCCCAAAAATATAGCAATGTAAGAGATATCTGGGACGAATCAAAACCCAAAAGACGAGTAGCGGCGCGAAGCGCCGCTACTCGTCTTTTGGGTTTTATGTCTTAAGCAAGCCCAAAAGATAGTTTCAGCGCAAAGCGCTGAAACTATCTTTTGAGCTTGTGGCTATAACCAATACCTAAAAGTGAATTTTGTCAACTTTTTTAATGAAAACCTAACATTTGAGAAATGGGACAGCGCTAAACTGTAAGATTGTTGCGAAAGCTTTACTTAAAACATTAAAGGAATAGCTCAAAGTGACTAAAGGCACAGAAATCATTGCGATCGCTGCACGAGAGATCCTCGATTCGCGCGGCAACCCAACCGTTGAGGCGGAAGTCAAACTTGCCAACGGCGCAATCGGTCTCGCACAGGTTCCCAGTGGCGCATCTACAGGTAGTTTTGAAGCCCATGAATTGCGGGATGGAGATAAAAAACGCTACCGAGGCAAAGGGGTTTTAACCGCAGTTCGCAACATTACTGAAAAGCTACTACCCGAACTGAAGGGGGTAGATGCTCTGAATCAAGAACTCGTTGATCGGATTATGATCAAGCGAGACTGCACACCCAATAAATCCGAAATTGGTGCAAATGCGATTTTGGCAGTATCTCTAGCTAATGCCAAAGCAGCATCCGCAGCGATCGGACAGCCTCTATATCGTTATCTGGGCACACCTCTCTCGAATGTTTTGCCAGTTCCCCTGATGAACGTTATCAATGGCGGCGCTCATGCAGATAACAACGTTGATATCCAAGAATTCATGATTGTGCCATTAGGCGCACCGACGTTTAAAGAAGCATTGCGCTATGGTGCGGAAGTATTCGCAGCGCTTAGCTCGATCCTTCATGAAAAAGGCTTATCAACGGCTGTCGGCGACGAAGGTGGATTTGCTCCTAACCTAGAGTCTAACCAAGCAGCTCTAGAATTGCTGATCGACGCAATCACTAAAGCTGGCTATAAACCAGGTGAAGATGTTGCTTTGGCGCTAGATGTCGCATCTAACGAGCTGTTTAAAGATGGCAACTATGCGATCGATGGTAAATCTCTATCTCCTCAAGAGTTTGTCAACTATTACGAAGGTCTGATCTCTAAGTATCCGATTGTCTCGATCGAAGATGGACTGGAAGAAGATCAATGGGCTAGTTGGAAGGCAATGACCGATCAACTCACCAATACTCAGTTGGTGGGTGATGATTTGTTTGTAACTAACAAGACTCGTCTAGAGCGTGGTATTCGTGAAGGTTGCGCTAGTGCAATTTTGATTAAGCTCAATCAGATTGGTAGTTTGACTGAGACTTTGGAAGCGATCGCTACTGCTGACAAGAATGGTTATCGTTCGGTGATCAGCCATCGTTCTGGTGAAACTGAAGATACCACAATCGCCGATCTTGCCGTTGCCACTCGTGCTGGTCAAATCAAAACAGGTTCTCTCTGTCGTAGTGAGCGTGTTGCTAAGTACAACCGTTTGCTAAGAATCGAAGCAGAACTTGGCAGCCAAGCTGTCTATGCTGGTGCTGTTGGTTTAGGCCCTTCGCGCTAAGCAATACCAAAGCACAAAATGGCGTAGCCATTTTGTGCTTTTAAAAACCTTGCTATACAAGTTGCACCACAGGGATATCTGCTAATAAATTTTGTTTGGTTAACAGATCCAGAACTGTAATTCGTAAGGTGCGCTTTTCGTCAACTTGGAAGGAAACCTTGATACGATCGCTACCAGTTTGCCCTAGTGGATCAAGTTTTGCGATCGCCTTGCTATTCTCATTGAGAATCTGCGCTGCAACTTGCTTGACATCTAAAACACGGGTAACAAGTCTATCATCTTCAAAATAAACTTCCACATTGGTTTCACCCAACTCACCAATAACTAACTCAATGCTAGGCTGATCGACAACAGATGCGCCAAGCGTGAGTTCTACTGGGTTGAGTAATGGATAGGTCTCACCCGATTTGATAATCGTATGCCAGTTATGTTTTTTGTAGCGCTTGTCCCAAAAGCGCACACCATAGCTGTGATAGAGAAAGTCCTTTAATTCCCAGCCTTGAGAAACTGCTCCATGGGCGATCGCCTCAAAGGGTTTATTAGCTTTTACTTTCTCGAATGGAAAATGCCGCATAGCCCATTCCTTTACAGCAGGAATTTGGGATGTACCGCCTACTAAGAGCACTGCCTCAATTTGATCTAAATCAATATTTTGGCGAGTTACTTGTTGGCGAATGCGATCAAGAGCGCTATCGAGATTAATAAAAAATTTATGATGTTCGAGGATTTGATTTAATTGCGATCGCGTCAAAGTTAATTCATAGGATTCAAAGGTTTGGTCATTAAAATAAACCTCAGTTGATGATTCAGCATTAGAAAGAGCAATCTTAATTCGTTCAGCTAAGCGGTCTATAAGCGAGTTCTTTGGCAAGCCTAAAGTAGAATGGAAGTAATCAACGATCCAATTATCAATATCAATGCCACCAAGATTTTGCCCAGTTTTGGCGAGAACTTTAGCGGTTTGTGAACTTTGATTATTGGGTAAAGGTTGGCTCTTAATTGTGCGATCGCCCCATTTTAATAAGAAACCTAAAGGTGATTTGGGTTGGGTAGATTCCGTTTGTAGTTGGGCAAAAGATAATTTTACTAATGATAAATCTAACGTACCACCGCCAAAATCTACCACTAAGATAGTTTCATCACCACCATTAATTCCATATCCCAAAGCAGCAGCAGTAGGCTCGTCTAGGATTCGCACCTGATTTACGGTTAGTTTCTCGCAAACTTTGCCGAGCCAATTGCGATAGGACTCAAAGCTATCAACAGGAACTGTAAAAATTAATGAGTCAACATCTGGTAAGCGATCAATGATTCTCTTTAAGAACCATTCGCCCACTAGTTCAAATTCTATTTCGCGCCCATCCACTTCTGGCACAAACATGGACATATTGGAACCGATCGCACGCTTAAAAGCTTTAAAAAATCTCTGCTCGCCTTTTGTATGCTTGTTGTCTAAACCGCGATCGCTAACTTCCTGTCCAATTAGCACCAGCTCATTTACTGCATCCTGCACATACACAAAGCTAGGAATCAATGGCGGATTGTCAGCAATGAGGCTGCTATAGTCAGCTAGTTTGACCGTTTCTATTTCTCCATTCTCATTAATTCTCGCTATAACGGTATTACTCGTCCCGAAATCAATTGCATATTCCATAATTATAAATTCCTCAAATAGTCTCCAAGGAATTGAACTTGATTAACCATATCTTCAGCATCTCTAGAAGATATAATTTTCATCAAACCCCTCAAATAATCACCAATAGAGTACTGTTGTTGGGTAATCAGAATAATTCCTGAATGAGCTTCATTTGTCTCGATAAACTGAATATGCAACTGCACAAAATCAGCAATATTAGCAGTGCAAATTGTACGACTTTCATGAGTTGCCCATCTAAGTTGAGCCTCATCGCTAAAGCCTTCACGGTTTTCTTCCAAGACAGTAGTAACATCAATTCCACGGCTTCGCAAAGCATTAACCAAAGAATGTGCCATCATGTCCTCATCCATGTAAAGCTTAATTTTGGTCACGCCTCAACCCCTTGTTTTTGAGAAAAGACTTTTCGATAGTTTTCGTAATCCATCAAATCCTTAGCCAAAGATGCATCAATATCTAGCTTGTTTGCATGATAGTAAGCGAGAGCAGCATAAATCTGCTCTAATTTCAAATGTGGGTACTCATCCTGAATTTGTTCAGCATTCAAACCCTGCTGCCACAGGGTCGCAATCCGCCCAACAGTCATACGAGTTCTCGCAATGCGAGGACGGTTTCCACAAATATCAGGAGACTGGACAATAAGCGTACCAATATCAACAATAGTTACTGCCATAATTTTAGGCTCTCTGTTCTTTGACTTATTCTAATGGTAAATAATCTATGTCTAATTTTAGGTTCTAATTCGCATACTGATGTCTAACCAATGCGATCTCGTTACCATTGCCGAAGTGGAAATGTAATCTACACCTAGATTTGCAACTTGAGCGATGGTATTGAGCGTAATATTTCCAGAAGCTTCAATTTTTGTATGGCTGCTATTTTGGCGGATGAGAATGATTGCTTCTCGCATCATTTCTACTGGCATATTATCGAGCATGATCACATCAAGATCTAGCTGCACTGCTTCCTTTACTTGAGGAATTGACTCAGTTTCTACTTCAATCGATGTGGTAAATGGAATATTTTCGCGTACTCGCTGTACGGCTTCTGTAATACCGCCAGCCGCCGCAATGTGATTATCCTTAAGCATCACTGCATCATCTAAGCCATAGCGATGATTGATCGCACCACCAATGAAAGTGGCATATTTCTCTAAGATGCGCATTCCTGGAATAGTTTTGCGGGTGTCAACTAGATGCGCTTTCGTGCTACTAATCGCCTTGACATATTCTGCCGTAGAGCTAGCAATTCCTGATAATCGCATTACTAAATTAAGCGCAACTCTCTCCCCCATAAGCAATGTGGCAAGGCTGCCCGTAATTTCAGCGATCAGTTCACCTGATTTCACAGGTTTCCCATCCTGCGCGATCGCGACGAAATTTACTGATTGATCTAACAAATAAAATACTCTTGCCGCGATCGTTAGTCCTGCAACCACACCATCAGCTTTGGCAATCCACACAGCCTTACCAATTGGCGCATTGCCATCTGGAAATAAACCACTAGTGCTGCGATCGCCACGCCCGATATCTTCGCGTAACCAGTCTTCAATAAATGGATCTAAAACAATAAAAGGAGGAAGCATTATCTAGATATTTTTAAATGATTGAAAAGAAATTCCTAAACTGTAGGGGCAATTCATGAATTGCCCCTACAGTTTAGGAATCAGGATCTAAGCATGAAGCCAAGCTTCAGTGGCAATACCTAATTTACTAGCTGTATCAATTAACTGATGTAGCTCCAAATTAGAAATACTTTCGCAAAGATTAACTTCTATATGAATTGGTTGTTTTTGGGTAGACTCCAAATCGAGAATCTGTCTAGCAAGTACGCACTTTGGGGCAATTCGTGATGATAGATAGTTGAGGAAAGCCTCTTGAGAAAGATCAAGGTCTAACTCCAGATCTAGGCGATCGCTAATGATTAGTGACTGCTCAATCTGATTGAGATAGCTAAATAGCGACTTTTCATCGATATCTTGCAATTGCGAAAGTTGCTGAATTTGGCTCAAAATATAATTTTCTAGGATTTCGGCATCTTCTTCATGGGTAAACTTACAGCCCAAATTAAGCGCCTCGATCGCGACAGCATCTAATCCCACATTCGGAAGTGATTCGCCAGTTTCTAATCGCTTGAGTTCCTCAGTGAGTCGATTGTTTAGCACAATCTCCGCAGCGACTTGCAGTTCACGCGGTACAGGTAGATCATCCCGACGGAATGAGATCAAAATTCCATAGTTATCACGATAAACTTGTTCGTAAAGCTGATCGAGTCTGGTCAATGTCTCATCGGCGAGCATTCGCAAAATCCGATGGCGCTCTTCCGCAAAGAGATGATGCAGATTGAACTGCTCTCCACTAAAGTTGCTAGCCATCGTCAGAATTACGGCTGCCGTATTCGCTTGTTTAAGAACCTTAAATAAAGTTGCTTTGATCTCTTCGTATTCACGCCGTCCTGTAAAGGGTTGAATACAGCAATGGAAGTCATCGCCACCAAGGTGCAGTACTGCAAAAATGTAATTTACAGATTCTTGCGTGATCCCAGAAACTAATTGAATTTGCCCGATCGCTAAGGACATTGAGCCAATCCTTTGCAGTTGATAATCTTGCTGTTGGATTTGGTAGCAATAGATTTGTTGCGATCGCGCATAGTTACCCAACGTCGAACTAAGGGCATATTGGGCTGCAACTTGAGCGAGGGTAATGCGATTTGTTGCTACTTGGTGCTTAAAGACTCCTTCACCGTCTTTAAATTCAACGAGATTGCTGGGTGCTTTTGCCATGCGATGAATAAACTCATCCTCTAGCAATACACCTGCAACATCAGCCGCTAGTTCGATCGCTCTGGCGGCATAGCGCAAAATCTGTACGGTTTCAGGACGTGATAATTCTTCAAAAAACCAACCGCAACTCGTAAACATGAGCAAAGCGTGGCGTTGCATTTCCAACAACCTGAGAGCATCAACCCTTTGAGCTGAGGTCGAAACTTTGCTCCCAGACTGCTGCGCAAAAAATTTCTCTAAAACTGGAGAATGTTCAGATATGCCATCGCGCAGAGAATATTGCAGCACGTCAATATAGCGATCGCGTGCTTCCCAGGGATCGTTAAAATATTTGCGCCCGATATCTACGTAGACAGCAGCTAGGCGATCGCGTAGCCAGTTGAGACTATCGCGCAGTGGTCGCCGCCATAGGAGTTGATAGCCAGATCCTTCGCCACCACATGTACAGCCACCCTGCCAGCGATCGACTCCATGAGCACAACTCCAAGCAGTTACAGATTTTAGCTCTGCTTCCCATTGGGGCGGGAAGAGGCTTAAATAATGAGCATAATTAGTGACATTCCAGCCGCGCTTGGGAAATTCTTCGACAAAGGCATAGGAAAGAGTTTTTTCAGTAAAATGCTTATGGTGTCCAAAAGTTTCACCATCGGTTGCTACGGAAACAATCTGATGCGGACGGTGATCGCCCTGTACAGCTTGACTAAGACGCTTGGCAAAATTATGAGAGCTACCTAAGAGATCGCCAAAGCCCATATCACGTGAGATTGGTCCATCATAGAAAAATACATCGATATAAGCATCAGTATCTGCTGGCAAATGGTATTGACCAAGTTCCGATACATTGCTGTTATTGGCATTATGGCGGCGCAAATAGCAACGATAGGGACGATTGGGATCAATCTGTGCTCCGCCGACTTCTTGCCATGCAGGGTTAGGGTTGTTTTCAGTGGGTTGGGGACGACAGCGCTGGGCTTGAGATGGCGCGAGAATAATAAACTTGATCCCCTCTAAAACTAAAGCTTCAAGGGTTTCATAGTCTACAGCAGTCTCAGCCAACCACATCCCTTCAGTCTCACGCCCAAATCTCGCCTTAAAATCTTCTTTGCCCCAACGAATTTGCGTCAATTTGTCTCGCCAATTCGCTAAGGGCATGATGATGTGGTTATACACCTGTGCGATCGCATTGCCATGACCATTAAGGCGCTCGGCACTGCGTTTATCGGCATCTAAAATTGCTTGATAGGTATCGCGATCGTGAAATTCCATCCATGAGAGCAATGTTGGCCCCATGTTGAAACTCATGTACTCATAGTTGTTGACGATCTTGACGATTTTGCCATCATGGCGCTCAATCCGAGAGAATGCGTTGGGGCGATAGCATTCATGGTGAATCCGCGCATTCCAGTCATGAAAAGGAGCCGCGCTTTCTTGCCGCTCGATCGCATTCAGGTAAGGATTTTCACGCGGAGGCTGATAAAAGTGACCGTGAATCGTTATATAAATTCCCGAATCGGTCAAACTCTTGACATCAGGCGAAGAAACAGAAGCAGCAACAGTCACGCAAATCTTCCCTTAAAGCAAACGACATTTATTACATCTTGGCAGATTTTCTCGGTGGTTCGCAAGGGATTATCGAAAAGTTTTAGAAGCACTCAAGCAAACAAGCCCTGCACTCAAGTGCGGGCTAAAAGCTTAAGTCCACTGAAGTGGACTACGGAATAAGTTCAATTAACCCGTTTCAACGGGTTTTAGCTCTTAGCCCGCACTTGAGTGCAGGGCTTTTATCTAACTGTTTTGACTATAAGTTTGTACGCACCTTTGCCATTGGGATCAAAAGCATTAACGATCGTTCGATAGGTTCCTGTGAAAGGTAATTCGAGCGTCATTGATGCATTCTTGCGACTGGGCAAACCATTGTTTTCTTGCAATACCCTGCTATCTGGTGCAAATAAAACTAAATAGGGATGAAAATCAGAACTGACAAGTTCAATTTGGACTACTTGACCTGCTCGACCATTGAAACTAAAAGCTTCAAAAAGACTACCATCTCTAGCAAAGACTCGACTTTGGTTTCCTAGAATTCCATTTTTCTGCAAAATGATACGGCGATCATCTGTTGGCTCAATATTTGATTGAGAAGTAAAGTTATTACTCAGCCTACCTGCGATCGTGAAAGAGCCAGTTTGTCCGACTTCATAGGAGTTAGCATAGAGAGTATATTTACCAGTACTGGGCAAAGTAACTGCAATTCGAGCATTTTTACCGCCACCGCCATCATCATCCTCCGCAATTTTGCGTCCTGTTGAGTCAAATAAAACTAGATAGGGATCGATCCCATTACTACGCATTTCAATCACTAATGATTGTCCTGCTTTACCTTGAAATTGATAGGCTTTGTAATAGCTGCCATCGGGCAAAGTATTGTCTGAAGCAGTCAAGACTGAGGCGATCGCATTGCCATCAAGATTTAGAACAGTAGGACTGGCAATAGCAGGAGTGGGATTATTCGCGATCGTTCCTTGCTGAACTGCGGCAATAAATTGCTTAACGGTGTCAGCCTCGATCGCTAAACCAATGCCACTATTCACAGAGCTAGTGGTAAAAATAGCAGTATTTACTCCCACCAGTTCGGCACGACTATTCAGCAATGGGCCACCCGAATTCCCTGGGTTCAGTGCCGCATCGGTTTGTAATAGCTTGCGATCGCTGTCAATGCGACTAATGATCCCTGTGGTCAATGTTCCTGCAAAACGGCCGAAGGGATTACCGATCGCAAAAGCTCTCTGCCCCACTTGAATTCCATTGGAAGATGCAATTTGAATTGTCGGGAGGTTTGTGGTTACGCCCTCTAGTCTGATCATGGCGAGATCAGGATTGCGACTGCTTGCCATGACAACCCCACGAAATTGGCGCTTATCGCTCAGGATCACATTTACCGTAGTTGAGCCACGGACCACATGCGCATTAGTTAAAACCAGTCCCTTAGGATCAATAATTGAGCCACTGCCACTACCACTGCGAGACTGGATCGATACTACTGCGGGGCTAGCTTGTTTGTAGACTCGGATATTTGTATCTTCATCTTGGGCATTAACAGGGGGTGGCGCGACCAAAGGAAAAGTAGCGATCGCGCTTACGCCACCGCACAATATTAGGCTAGCTGCCAAAAATTTAATTAATCCTTGTTTCACAAAACTATCCTCAGTCGCGATCAATCATTTAGTTTGAGTGGAGCAAATTCTGCAAAATCCAACTCACACAATGTTAGAAGTATTTTGTTGATATAAAGTTGCTTTACCCGACTATTCTCATTATGAAAGCAATTGTAGATGTATCAGCGTCGTAGGTACTGGTAAATCTACAATTGTTTTCATGAAAAGTTTGCTGAGCAATGCTTTCAAGAACCTAGCTTTTTAAATGAGAATTGCTATCTAGCCAATATATTTAGGGTTTGTTTAATTTGCAGTCTATAATTATAATATTTTTATAAAGAGGAATTACATGACTTATGGCTGTAGATTACAAGAGATTTTTTAAAGCAACTGATCCGAGTAAAACTCTGCTTGCGGATAGTGCCGAAGACAAAAAATATTATATTGACTTTTCAACTGTACGTGGTGGTAAGGTCGTTGAAGACTTAAAAGATAATATTTCACTTTTTTCTGATGGACAGCCAACTTGTCAGCTATTTACAGGACATATCGGTTGCGGCAAATCTACAGAAATATTACAGCTCAAACAACAACTAGAAAGCGAAGGCTTTCATGTTGTGTACTTTGAGTCTAGCCAAGACATGGAAATGGGCGATGTCGATCTGAGTGATATCTTGCTAGCGATCGCAAGGCGAGTAGTAGAAAGCTTAGAAGCCATAAAAGTTAAGACAGAAGCTAAAGGGTTTCGAGCAATGCTTAACGGCGCAGTTAAAATTTTGAATACTGAGATTGAGCTTGGCGCTGAAGTTGATGTGCCAGGAATTGGGAAAGTTGAGGCGAGTACCAGTGGTGAGTTTTCGCTATCTCTAGGTATTGGCAAACTGTCGGCAAAAACCAAAGATAGCCCTGATATGCGCAGTAAACTGCGGGGCTATATGGAGCCCAAAACCAATGGTTTGTTAGATTTAATTAACAATGAAATCCTCTTGCCTGCGATCGCAGATCTGAAAAAACTAGGCAAAGAAGGCGTTGTCGTCATTGTTGATAACCTCGATCGCGTCGATGACTCGCCGAAACCTTGGGGAAGACCTCAAACCGAATATTTATTTGTCGATCGCGCTGAGCAACTCCGCAAATTGCAATGCCATGTTGTGTACACCATGCCACTCGCTTTGAGATTTTCGAGGGATTACGGTACGCTCACCGCTAGATTTATGACTGATCCGATTGTGCTGCCGATGGTTCCTGTGGTACGTCGGGATGGCAGCACCCACGAAGAAGGTATCGCCCTGTTGCGTCAAATGATCCTTTCGCGGGTATTGCCAGATAGCACGCCAATTGAGCGATTGAAAGCTATTAATGAAGTCTTTGATAGTATGGAGACATTGGATCGCCTTTGCTTTGCGAGTGGTGGTCATGTGCGAAACATTATGCGATTACTCAATGACGCTCTTCGCAAACAACGCGGATTACCCGTTACACTTGAAGTCCTAGAAGATACAATCCGTAAGCGTCGCAACGAGTTGGTTCTTTCCATTGATGATGATGAATGGAGACTATTGCGTCAGGTTAATAGTACTAAAAAGGTGGTAGGAGATACGGGCTATCAAACCTTGATTAGAAGTATGTATGTGTATGAATATCAAGATGAAAACGGCTCTTGGTTTGAAGTAAATCCTGTACTTGTCACTGCTCAAGAGTTTGACGAATCATAGCAAGTAGGGTGGGCAATGCCCACCTTTTAGCAAATAAGAACCCATTTAAGAATTGTCTAGATCCTTCCCAGCCCACTTAAAAAGCTCCCTTGTACACATAAGTCTAAATACCCCCTAGCCCTCCCCTTGCAAAGGGGGGAAATTAGAAATCTTGTTCCCTCCCCTTTGCAAGGGGAGGGCTAGGGTGGGGTAATTAATTAGATATGAAAATTTCTTTAGTTGTGTGTTCACGTTAGCCCTTAAAAGGGGAGGAAATTTAAATTCTTCCGCCTTTTTAAGGGGGATTGAGGGGGATCTCTTAGGGCTTTTGAACGCAAGAAGTAATTCTTAAATAGTTTCTAAGCAAATAAACAAACAAGCAAATTTAAGGTGGCATTGCCCACCCAACTATCCGCGATCGCTGAGGACAAAACATTTATGTCACAGATTCCATATTCCAAGCAATCACCAGAAGAAGATGTAACTGCAGTTAATATGTCGCCTGAAGCAGAACAGGCTCTCCATCTGTTGACATCGGAACTTGACCTCTATAAAAACGAATTAGTCAATTCCTTTAATATCTCTCCAAAGATTGAAGATGCACTCCAAGAACTGTCTTTGTTGCTGGATATCTATGATGGGACTTTTACACTCTTATTAGCGCGTTGTAATTATGTAAATCTTCGCGATCGCGCGATCGCAAGATTAACTGAAATATTATCAACCCCAATGCGCCAAGTCCGCCTAGAACCGACAACTAAATCGATTTATCAGGCAATTAATTCATCAACTCCAGCCATGCGAGAAGGTAACTTGCCTGCGGTGATGGTAACTGGGCTAGAAGCAACCGAAAATCCTGATATTTTAGTCAAGGGACTGAATCAGATTCGGGAGGAATTTCGTAAAAACTGTTTGTATCCAATTGTATTATGGATCAATGATGATTTACTGAAGCGGATGATTAGGGTTGCTCCAGACTTTGAGAGTTGGACAACCACAATTGAATTCGAGATCGCCAGTGATGATCTAATTGAATCAATTACATCGGGAACTGAAGCTTTATTTCATCTAGCTCTTAGTGCTAATTTAATCGATCCTAGTCATAGCCTTGGACGGATTTCCCATTTGGGGGGAATTTATTTAACGGAACTAGATGTCGCTAGGCGAGATCTTCGCAATCAGGGCATACAGATCTCTGCCTCTCTTCAAGCAGGATTAGACTTCATCCGGGGCATGAATACTAGAGATTGCCTTCAATCATTGTCATACCTTAAAGCTAGCTATAAATATTGGGAAACTGTCGAAAATATTGAACGGCAAGGTTTACTCCTTTATCAAATTGGACGGCGACGCTTTCACCTTACCAAACTCGAAAAACATTCTCACGAGGAAAACTGGCAAGCAGTAGAGAAACTATTTGCAAGGAGTTTGGACTGCTTTAAACGGGGCGATCGCCTCGATTTGATGTCGCAGTGCTATTTGCAATTACAACGCACTTTGCACCATCTAAAAGCATGGACAGAACTAAAATCCATATCTCAAAAGGCAATCGAAATTCATCAAACCCATGGTGATGCTGGCAATCTAGCGGCTGATTATGGATTTTTAGCTGAAGCTGCTCTTGAACAAAAAGAATGGGAAATAGCGAAGCAATATGCTCAACAAGCGATCGCATTTTTAGAAGATGCACCCAAAACCTTACATTGGTTATACGGCTTATATTTGTGCTATCTTGCCGAGGCTCAAATCCAACTTGGCGATCTCAAACTTGCCTTTACCAATCTTATCGATGCTAAAAGCAGAGATCATTGCGGACATCCGCGTATGTATATTCGGATTTTGAATGAATTACGCAATTTGTATTTTAGTCAGGGTCAATATCTAGAGGCATTTCAAACCAAACAAGAAAGCTTAGCGATCGAGCAGCGTTATGGATATCGCGCCTTTATTGGGGCTGGTCAATTACAGTCTTGTCTTGAAGAGCATTCAAGCTTTGTAGACAAAAACAATAAATTCGTCATCTCCCCAGAGATCTATGCGTCAGGACGGAAGCAAGACCTTGATGAACTAACTAATCGCCTCGGTGAGCCCCGTTACAAAATGATTGTGCTGCATGGAAACTCAGGGGTAGGTAAAAGTTCTTTTATAAACGCGGGACTATTGCCAGCGCTGCAACAGGCTTCCTTTGGAGGACGCGATGTTATGCCCATTTCGATGCGAGTCTATACTAGTTGGGAACAAGAATTAATTAATCTATTAACAGAATCTCTAAGCTCTTCCCAATTAACTTCGGCTCCTCTACTTAGCTTTACAAATAGCAAAACTAACTGCGAAGATTTGACTACAGAGCAATTATGCGATCGCATCATCGAACAATTACGCTGGAATGAAGCCCATAATCTTCGTACAGTCTTAATTTTTGATCAATTTGAAGAATTTTTCTTCGTTCATCAACATAGCACTAGCGATCGCCTCAGGTTTTTTGAATTTATTGGCAGCTTACTTAGCGACTTTCAATATTTGTCATCGCTCAAGGTAGTGTTGTCGCTTCGTGAAGACTATATTCACTGCCTGTTAGAGTGCAATCGCGTTAAAGGCATGAATGCGATTGACAATGACATTCTGAGCAAAAATGTTCTTTATCCCTTAGGTAATTTTTCTCCCGAAGCTGCGCATTCCACGATTGAGACTCTTACCGAGAGAGCACAATTTTACTTGGAATCTCAACTAATTGATATCTTAGTGGAAGACTTAAAGAACGAGCAGGATGAAATTCGCCCAATTGAACTACAGCTCGTCGGCGCACAGTTACAAAGCGATCGGATTAGCACGGTTCAGCAATATCAGAAACTTGGAGATAATCCAAAAGAAACTCTCGTACAGAGATATCTTGATAACGTAGTTTTGGATTGTGGCAAAGAGAACTATCGGCTAGCCAAGTTGATTTTATACTTACTCACCGATGAGAAAGGTACTAGACCACTCAAAACCTATGAGGACTTAGAAAGGGGACTAAACCATCTCGATAGCGAAGTACGTAAACAGAGCAAATTAGATGCAAGATTTGACACCGAAATCAGCTTGAAACTTGATGTCGAGAATGATGGAGATATCTCAATTAGTCAAATAGAACTTGTACTTCAGATCTTGATTGGTTCAGGCTTAGTGGTATTGATTCCTGAGAATGCCACCAATCGCTGTCAATTAGTACATGATTATCTAGCAGTCGTCATTCGCAAATCACAGGCTCCAGAAATCCAAAAGCTCCAAAAAGAGCTAGAAAAAACTCAAGGAGAATTACGTCAAACCGTTCGTCAATTAGAAAGTTCATTCAAAAATTCGCAAGCGATCGCTGATAGTTTGAGTTTAAACAGTCTGCTTACCAACGATCTAGTCGATCTTGATGAACTAGCTAAATCCATGGATATCGCGAAACAGTGGCTGCCAGATATCGAAGCAATTGCTAGCGAAAATCGCTTGCAGCTTGCTAGTACGATCTATCGTGCCATCTATGAGATTAAAGAAAAGAATCGTATCCAAGCTCATCTAGAAGGAGTATGGAGCGCTGAATTTAGTCCCGATGGCTCTCAAATAGTCACAGGGGGATTGGATAAGGTAATCACACTTTGGCAGATCGATGGACAAGAAATCACCCAAATTACTGGACATACGGCTGCGATTCGGAGTGCTTCATTTAGTCCTGATGGTCAGACAATTCTGTCTAGTAGTAGCGACAAAACGATCTCGTTGTGGAATCTGCAAGGCGATCGCCTAAATACTTTGACAGGACATACCTCCGCAGTTTGGAGTGCTCAGTTTAGTCCCAATGGAGAGATGATTGTATCGGGCAGTGGCGATCAGACGATTAAACTTTGGCATCGTGATGGTACTGAAATACTTACCCTCAGCGGACACCGTGGCGATGTTCGTGCAGCAATATTTAGTCCTAATGGTGAATGGATTATTTCGGGTGGTGCTGACAAAAACATTATGATTTGGAGTCTGGATGGTACATTACTGCAAACTCTAAAAGGGCACTCTGCCGATATTCGCTGTATCAGTATTAGTCCAAATGGCGAATTTATTGCCTCTGGCAGTGGTGACAATATTTTGAAGTTATGGCACGTTCAGATTGATCGCGAGCATAGCGAAAACCCGATCGCGATCGCAGAGGTGTTTTCAATTGAAGCGCATTCTAGTGCCATCCGCAGTGTTAACTTCAGTCATGATGGAACTCTCTTAGCATCAGGTAGCGCTGATCGAAACATTAAGATCTGGAATCTGCATGGTGATAAGCTGCGAGTCTTTAAAGGACATACCGATCCAATCCGTTCCGTCAGTTTCAGCCCCGATGGCAAAACTCTGCTCTCAGCGAGTCTTGATAGCACTGTGCGTCTATGGCAGATTGAAGACAGGAATCAGCAAACTCTGTCTGGACATAGTGCAGCAGTTCGCAGTGTTGCGTTTAGCCCTAATGGGTTACGGCTTGCTTCAGGTAGTCTTGACGATCAAATAAAGATTTGGGATTTGCAGGGTAATGAGTTGCAAACCATTGTCCACGATAACGACATTCTCAGCGTCTGTTTTAGTCCTGATGGGAATAATCTCTTGGTTGGGAGTGGTGATAGCGTTATTTCCCTTTGGGCTTTAGGTACTTCCAGTCATAGGCTTTTACAGACTTTTGCAGGGCATAGTACTGCTGTCTGGACTGTAGACTTTAGTGCGGATGGACAAAAGATTGTCTCTGGTAGTAGCGATAAATCTGCTAAGTTGTGGAACATTGATGGAACGGAACTAGCTACGTTGAAAGGGCATAAGTCTACGGTGTGGACGGTGCGTTTTAGCCCTGACGGTCAAAAAATCATTTCTGGTAGTGGCGACGATACGATCAAGCTCTGGAGTATTGATGGTACAGAACTGCAAACCTTGCGGGGTCATCGCGGCGCAGTTTGGAGTGTGTGTTTTAGTCCTGATGGTCAACATATTCTTTCGGGAAGTGGTGATAGTACGCTCAAACTCTGGAACCTTGAAGGTCAGTTGTTACAGACTTTTCGTGGACATGACGCAGGCATCTGGACGGTAAGTTTTAGCCCTGATGGTAGGAGTATTATTTCGGGAAGTAGTGATAATACGATCAAGCTTTGGAGCATTGACGGCAAAGAGTTACAAACTTTCCCATGTCCAGACAGTACGCCGATTAGTCTTTGTTTCCGCCCTGATGGTCATGGCTTTGCGTCTGGTCATGGCAGTAATGTCATTGGCTTATGGGATCTTGATCTGCCTGATCTAATTACACAAGGCGATGCTTGGTTACAGAACTATCGCGATCGCTGATTTTTTGGCGTTATTAACTGGCGTTACTTGGGATTACTTATCAAAAGCATCACTAAAGTTAAACAAAATATGTCAGCATATTCGCTTGATTTACGGCAGAAGATATTAAATGCATGGCAAAATAAAGAAAATACACAGAGAGGTTTAGCTAAACGATTTAAAGTTAGCTT
>NZ_SJEE01000053.1 GCF_006937785.1 Pseudanabaena sp. UWO311 | reverse complement strand
TCGCGGAAACCGCTCTTTAACTTTAATTCTTTTTCTTGGCAATTTCCTAGTAGACAGTCAAAGTATTATCCTCTTCCTCTTTGCACACTCCTTTTCGCTTAGTTTCTTTTTCAGCAAGCCCTAATTAATCTCTTGATTAGCTTCTTGCAGCGCTAGTTTGGGAAATAGAATCACAAAGAATCCCATCCATGCAGATATGGGAATCGCGACAACAATCGATAACCAGACGATTTTAAACAATAGCCAACTGCCACTAATAATCGAGATTCCAGTCAAGATAATTGTCCAAGGTTGACACCACCAAGGCTTATGATTCCAAACGCTATCAGGTTTTTCTAAAGACATTTTTTTAATTCCTATATTTTAGAAAAGGTCGTGCTTCGCACGACCTTTTTTTACATCCGTTCCAACACGCGAATACCGAGGAGATTTAAACCAAGCTTAAGAGTTTTAGCTGTGATATCACACAGACTTAGGCGCGAGATTCTCTCTGATTCCTCAGCTTGCAATACAGGGCATTGCTCAAAAAATTGATTGAATTTCTGACTGAGTTCAAAGAGGTATTGACAAAGACGATTTGGGAATAGTTCTTCAGAAACAGCATCGATCGCTTCGGCAAATTGCAACAAATGCTTAGCTAAAACAATCTCTGGCTCTTGCGTGAGCTTGATCGCATCAGCATCCAAACTAGCAAAATCAATCTCGCCCTTACGCCCAATTCCCTGCACCCTCACATAGGCATAGAGCATATAGGGTGCTGTGTTGCCTTGTAGAGCGAGCATCTTATCAAAGCTGAAGATATAGTTGCTGGTGCGATTTTGCGACAGGTCGGCATACTTTACTGCACCAAGTCCAACGGCTTCGGCGACATCTTGCTTGAATTCATCAGATGCTTCAGGGTTGCGGGTTTCGATATCAGCACGCGCACGGGTGACTGCTTCTTCTAAGAGACTCTTGAGTGCGATCGTGTCACCCGATCGCGTTTTAAATTTCTTACCATCATCACCCATCACCAATCCAAAGGGAACGTGAGTAGTTTGCACCGCTTCAGGAATCCAATTTGCCCGCTTGGCAACTTGGAAGACTTGGGCAAAATGTCCCGATTGACCGATATCTGTCACATAAATAATCCGCGTGGCTTTGTCTTCGCGAATGCGATAGCGAAGGGCAGCGAGGTCAGTGGTGGCGTAGTTATAGCCGCCATCAGTTTTCTGAATGATTAGGGGTAAGGGTTGACCATCTTTATTACTGAATCCTTCTAAGAACACACATAATGCACCTTGATCTTCTTGGAGTAAGCCAGTTTCACGTAGATCTGTGACTACATCTGACAAGAACTGATTATAAAAAGATTCACCACGTTCTTCTAATTGAATATTGAGGGTGTCATAGATCTTTTGGAACTCGCAACGTGACTGTTCGCAAAGTAGTTGCCATGCCAGTTTGGCTTCAGTACCTCCAGCTTGCAGCTCCACTACCGCAGCGCGAGAAATCTCTTTGAATTCTGCATCTTCGTCAAAGCGTTTTTTTGCGGCGCGATAGAGTTCCACCAAGTCACCGATCGCGATCGCATCGGCTTTAGTCAGCGCATCGGGATAAACTTCGCGTAAATAGGTAATCAACATCCCAAATTGGGTTCCCCAATCGCCAACATGGTTGAGACGCAGGACTTCGTGACCTTGAAATTCCAGAATCCGCGCAATGCTGTCACCGATAATCGTCGATCGCAAATGTCCGACATGCATTTCCTTAGCAATATTCGGACTTGAGAAATCAACGATGACGCGATCGGGTTTCTCGACCTTAGCGATCGCAAGGCGATCGCTTTTTTGCATTTTCGCTAATTGTGATTCTAGGTAGCTAAGTTTGAGCTTTAAGTTAATAAATCCTGCTCCTGCGATCGTGGGAGGCTCGAATATTTCATTTACAGATTCATCGGCTAGTAAATTTTCAATTATTTTTGCTGCCACATCTTGAGGCTTTTGTTTAAGCTTTTTGGTTAAGCCCAAAGCGGCATTGCATTGATAATCGCCAAACTTAGCATCCTTAGAAGGCGCAACGGCGGGATCGTGGTTGGCATATTCTTCACCAAAAGCTGATGCGATCGCCTTAGAGAAACGAATTTTTAAGTCGGATAAAACGGAAGTGGTCATGGGTTAGTTGTCGCTTTTAGCCTAGGCAGATCAATATAGCGTTTTTTAAGATCTATTCAATATTATGGGTCATGGAGCTACGTGCTTGCAGCGCAAAGCGCTGCAAACCCAAACCACAAAAATTTAAAAGTGTTGCAAAGCAACACTTTTAAATTTTTGTGGTTTGGGTTTGAAAATTGCAGTAATCAAATCCAGAAGGCTGAGGGAACTACAAAAGCTTTTTTGCCTTCTAAGTTTTGTAGATTCAAAATGCATAGACTGGGTTAATGTGGCAGTAAAAACTATATGAAAAATTTTAGGGTTAAGGCTTTTAGTCAAATTTTTAAGCAAGTATGTTTGGGTGTTGGAGGTGCTGCGATCGCTCAATTATCCATATTTACAAATCCCATTTTTGCAGAGGCGAACAATGTCACGCTTGGGGTTTATGCGATGGATGTGAGGGGGAAATCTCCAATTTGTCCTAATGAAGTCAGTCTGACACAAACACCTCGTCCCTATACTGAGGGTAGCTATACTACCGATGGATCGGCTTCTTTAGGTTGGTTTGCGAGAGAGTTTCGGATTGAGAAAAGTGATGAGTTTAGCGTAACTTGGGTGGCAAAGTTGCAGATCAAATATCACAACTGCAAGGCAGGAGCAAGCATCACCAAATATAACGGAGAACCGTTTGAAGGGCATTCATATTTACGGATGCGGTTTGTGAATGACAAGGTTTATTTAATTTTAGATATGACAGGACTGAGTGATGCGAATGGTCTAATGCCTGTGATCTTGAATAAGGGCGTGAAAAATGGTAACCCAACATGGACATGGGGAGGTACAGATTGATATTAGGGTCGATATGATAGAACGTTAGGAGCAAAGCATTCCCTCCACTTTTGTGGAGAGCTCAGCAAGACTGGTGCAAATTCGGTTCGATTCTAAGGCTAAATAAAGTTAATCTAGACTTGCGAAGTTACCATTAAGCAAATAGCCAACTCTGCCGATAAACATCCTATGACTAGAACCGAACGCGACTCAATGGGGGAAATGTCCCTACCCGATGACGTTTACTATGGTATCCAAACTGTAAGGGCGATCGATAACTTTAAAATTAGTGGACTTAAGCCTCTCCCCACCTTTGTAGATGCTTGTTTACTAATCAAAAAAGCAACAGCATTAGTTAACGCCGAACTCGGTTGCATCCCTGTCGGTATGGGCATGGCGATCGCAGCGGCTGCAGATGAAATATTAGACGGTCAATTACGCGAGCAGTTTGTTGTCGATGTTTATCAAGCGGGGGCGGGCACATCGCATCATATGAATATTAATGAGGTGTTAGCAAATCGCGCCTTGGAAATTTTGGGTGATGTCAAGGGTAATTACAACAATGTGAACCCTAATGATCATGTGAATTATGGACAGTCTACTAATGATGTAATCCCTACAGCGATCAGGATTGGAGCCTTATTAGCACTTGATCAAGTACTTTTCCCTGCTTTAGCAAATCTCAACGAACAACTACGAATCAAGGCGATCGCCTTTGCTGGAATCGTTAAATCTGGACGCACCCATTTACAAGATGCTGTGCCCGTGAGGCTCGGCGATGAATTTCAAGCCTATGCACAGATTATTAGCGATCATGTCAAACGTATTCACCTAGCGGCAAATGACCTTAAAGTTTTAGGTTTAGGTGGTAGTGCATCTGGCACAGGGCTAAATACGCATCCGAAGTATTGCGATCGCGTTGCCGAAAAGCTCAGCGAAATCACAGGATTTGAGCTAACACCAGCTAGTAACCTCATGGCAGCAATGCAAAGCATGGCTCCCTTTGTCAATGTATCGGGTGCAATCCGTAACCTTGCTCAAGATACTTGCAAGATTGCCAACGACTTGCGTTTGATGGATTCGGGGCCAAAAACAGGCTTGCGAGAAATCCAGTTGCCACCAGTGCAACCAGGCTCCTCAATCATGCCAGGCAAATATAATCCTGTGATTGCCGAGATGACAAATATGGTTTGTTATCAGGTGATTGGGTATGACACAGCGATCGCCTTTGCTGCTCAGGCGGGTCAGTTGGAGCTAAATGTGATGATGCCTCTGATTGCCTATGATTTGATTCAAAGCATTGAGATTTTGGGTAAGGCGATCGATACTCTCGCGACAAAATGTATTAGAGGAATCGTTGCCGTTGAGGATCGCTGTTTAGCCTATGCCGAAGGTAGTCTTTCACTGGTGACAGCATTAAATACTCACATCGGTTATCTCAATGCTGCTGATGTCGCGAAGGAATCCCTAGCAACAGGGAAATCCCTACGTCAAGTAGTTTTGGACAAGGGATTGATGACAGAGGAGAAGCTAGCCGAAGTTCTCGATCTTGAGAAAATGAGCCGTCCAAATGGATGAAATCTTAGAGCATGTTTGAGAAGTCCCCTAGCTAGGCATAAATCTCTGCTTTTACCCCCCTTAATCCCCCCTTGCAAAGGGGGGAAACTTAAATCCTCCCCCTTTGCAAGGGGGAGTTAGAGGGGGTAAAAACTTCTCAAACACCCTCTCAACCTCTGTGTAAGGTAAATTTATTAATGGAGAAATAAAAATTATGTTAGCAGTTGCAGTCTTGGCGGCGGGTAAAGGAACACGCATGAAGTCAGCGTTACCCAAAGTATTACAGCCTCTTGGCGGTAAATCATTAGTTGAGAGAGTTCTCAATGCTACAGATGCACTCAAAGCCGATCGCCGTATTGCGATTATTGGCTATTGCAGCGATCAAGTTCGGGCGGCTCTTGCCGATTACCCACATCTAGAATTTGCCGAACAAACTGAACAATTAGGCACAGGTCATGCAATTCAACAATTGTTAGAACCACTATCTGGATTTGAAGGTGAACTTGTAGTACTTACGGGTGACTCACCATTAATGCGAACAGAAACTATTCAAGCTTTAATCGATAGCCACCGTCAACACAAAGCTTCCGCAACAGTGCTTACAGGGATTCTTACTAACCCAACGGGTTATGGACGTGTTTTTTGCGATCGCGACATGCGAATCGAAAAAATCATCGAACATCGTGACTGTAATCCTGAGCAGATTCTCAATCAGCGCGTTAGTACGGGTGTCTACTGCTTTGATTGGCAAGAATTGGCTCAGGCGCTACCGAAGCTCACTACTAATAATGCTCAAAAAGAATATTATCTGACCGAAGTATTTGACTATCTCACTTCAGTTTATGCCAGTGATTTAGAAGATCCTGATGAGAGTCTTGGCATTAACGATCGCATCCAGTTAGCCCATGCTTATGAGATCTTGCAAAAAAGAGCCCGAGAAAAATGGATGAAGGCTGGTGTCACCATGCTACTTCCTGAAACAATTACCATTGATGATGAAGTAGAACTTGCGCCGAATGTGATTATCGAGCCACATTCCCATTTGCGTGGTAGTACTAAGGTTGGTGAAGGGACTACGATTGGGCCTTCAAGTCTATTGTCAAACAGCATTATTGGCGAGAACTGTTCTGTTCAATTTTCGGTGATCGAAGATAGCCAAATTGCGGATAACTGTCGAATTGGCCCATTTGCGAGGATTCGGGGCGAGTCAAATGTGGGTCAAAAGTGTCGGATCGGTAATTTTGTGGAACTGAAGAATGCCAAAGTTGGCGATCGCACTAATGCCGCCCATCTCAGCTATCTGGGAGATGTCACACTCGGCAAGCAAGTAAATATTGGCGCAGGAACGATTACAGCTAATTATGATGGCTTCAAAAAACATCAAACTGTAATTGGCGATCGCAGCAAAACTGGTTCTAATTCAGTTCTAGTTGCTCCAATTCAAATTGGCGCAAACGTCAATATTGCGGCTGGCTCAACAATTGTCGAAAATATTGAAGATAATGCTTTAGCGATCGCTAGATCTAAGCAAATTGTTAAACCTGATTATTACGATCAAGAAGGTCGAAAAAAGAGCTAAAAGTATAAGGCGGCGCGATGCGCCGCCTTATACTTTTTGGAGTAATTTACAATCAAGAAAACATTATTTTATCCGTTTGTTACGCTTTTGCTCGTACATTAAGCGATCTCCTTCTGCTAAAAGATCATTAATTGATAGATGTTTGCTTGGATCAAACGCAACTACACCAACGCTGTAAACAATCTCGTAACCGCGAGATTTATTTTGGTTATTAAAGTCTTGTAGTACTTTTTCTAACCGATATAGAATTAAATTCGTTTCAGACTGATTAGCATTAGTCAATAAGGCAACAAACTCATCGCCTCCTAATCTGCCAACTACATCTGACTCACGAAAAGCATCTTTTAATATTTTACTGAAATTAATTAAGGCAAGATCTCCTTCCGCATGTCCAAAGCGATCATTGATTTCTTTAAAGAAGTCGAGATCAAAAAAGAATAGAGAAGCTGGTCGCTTCATCCGCTTGCATAGATTTAGTGCATGAATCGCTAAAGTACTAAATCCACGCCGATTAGATATTTGGGTCAACTCATCTATCGTTGCTAATTGTACTAATGTTAAGTCTTGTACTGCCATCTGCCCAAGATCGCGCAATAGTTCTTGGTCTTCTTCACTAAGTATGCGAGGTTCTCGATCAATTAAACAGAGCGTACCAACCCGAATTTCACTAGAGATAATTAGGGGAACTCCAGCATAAAAGCGAATTCTTGGCTCATTAATAACTAGAGGGTTATCAAGAAAACGATCATCTAATAAAGTATCTGGAATTATAAAAATATCATCGCCTAATATGGCATGACCACAAAAGGATATATCACGGGGTGTTTCTGCCAATTCTATACCTTGAGAGGATTTAGACCATTGACGATTAATATCAACGAAGCTAACTAATGCGATCGGCACTCCAAATAGTCGCTTTGCTATTCTCGTTAGCCGATCAAAACGCTCTTCTGGCTCAGTATCAAGAATATCTAGCGATCGCAAGGCCGCTACACGAATATCTTCATTTTTTGGGTGTTCTGGTGCTTTCATAGATCTTTATTTAGCATAAGTAACGCGAGTTTAGAATAATTTTAAACTGACGCTCAGAAAAATCTATCAGATCCAAAAACTAAAGTCTTCACTCAGTATGGCTTGCTTCATTTAGACTCACAAACTTTTCAAGTCTACCAGAACTAATAAAAAATCCATCATTAAGATCGTAAAGCGCTGACGATCTTAATGATGGATTTTTTATTCTAAGCTATACCAGCTCACAAAAACGTAACGATACTTTCAGGAATAGTCATAACAAATGGCTATGGTTGCAGCTATTTCCAGATATTTTCCCAGAATGGCTTTTCCACCGGATTAGGAAGACTCGCAATATTCATCTTGCGACGAATATCGGCAATATTCCAGCCTGTTAACTTAGATAAAGTTTGGGCTTCTTTCTCGAAGCGCGGACGTAGCGATCGCTGATATTCTTTACCTGCGTCACAGTTGGTTTCACCTTTAAACGCATGTCTTAGAACATAGCGCCCTTGAAAAGATTCTTGATTTGAAGTTTCCTTAAATGTCAAGTCTTCAGGGAATTTATCGCGGTTATAACGGATATGTAAGCGCGTGATAAAGACTCGTCCATCATTGCCTGGAAACGGAATAGGACGGCGAATCCGTCCACCAGAAGAAGTGTTTATATCTGGCGAACCGATCCAAAACACACCTGCTTTACGAAGTTCCTCTTGCGAGAGCGGCTCGGCAGAGCAAGGGTCACAGCTTGACATGTCCCATGCATATTCTAAGAAGGCAACTTTGCGACCTTCTTTTTCATAGGAAGTCTTGAACATTGACTTATAGAAGTCCCCAAATTCATTCTTCACATAGACAGGAATATCATCACCCGAAGGCACTTTGATCGTGCGATAGTTAGCTACTTCAGCTTGCCCCTTAGGTGAAAGAATATAGACTAGTAAGTCTTGATCGCCGTTAGCATTTAGCATTCCTAAGCGGATTGGCAGCATGAACTTTGGTGATTCATATGCCATCATCAGTGGTCTTAGTGATTGTGAACCCGTTTTACTTAGTTCCGCAATGTTAACCTTTGCCACAAAAAATTTCATATTCTGACGAATATAGGGCTGAAGTAGGTCTTTTGCTCCTTGGGGAATTTTGTAGTCATTATCTATTAGCCAAGATTCCAAACCATCAGAATCTTTGGCACTAAGAATCAGAATGTCGTATTCTCCTACTGCAAACTTAGCCTCGATGGTGACTTGATAATTACCACCACGGGTTTTTGCTTCCGAAACAGGCGCAGCACTACTTCGGGTGGCTCCTAGACTCACTCTATCATAGGCTTCATAACGTGCACAGGGATCGGAGTCAAAGTATTCCACTAAGCGAGGGGCGCTAAAGGAATCAAGGCGATCGATGATCTTCTGTTCACCGATGCGAACTTGTTCTTTCTTTAGTAATACTGGCACTGGCACAACCAGAGCGAAGTCTTTGACATCTCCTTGATAGTCATTTGCCATCGTTAAAACTGTGCGCTTGCCGTCACGGGCTATCACAACTTGTGAAGCCTTGTTAAACAGGCTAGCATCAGCTTGTGATACATAAAAGCCGCAAAAGGCAAAAACGGCGGGGGAATAAGCAAAGACAACTAAACAAGCAAGGGCGGTACTTAAAAGTACGCGCATCCAAATCAGAAATTTTTTCATATATCTATCCTTGAAAATCAGTAACATGAGTGAGAGCGCTTCGCGCTCTCACTCATGTTGGTTTTAGTTGGAAGGTAAAGCGCTATATCGTTTGGGTAACCATTGGAATCGTGGCGCATTCCAGATGCGATCGCATAACACTGTGAGCGGTGAGATGAGAAATAATGCATAAAACATCGCATCAGCGTTGAAGAACACATTGCGGAAGATGAATGCTAAAACTGCGATCGCAAATGCCCAAATTAACCGCGCCGCTTTAGCATTAGGAATGGAACGCGGATCGGTGATCATAAATAAAGCAAATAGCAACAGAGAGCCACTAGTTAAGCGATGGGCGAGGACATCCCAAGTCCAACCCAACCATAAGTTTCGCAATCCTTCTAAAATCGCATAGGAAGCTAAAAACATAAAGCTCGTATCCCAACGTCCCACTTTCTTGAGAACGATGCCGCCTAAGCCCAAAAAGACAAGAGCATATAAGCTATCTTCGCCCCATTGTCCGTTAGAAACCCATGCGTGGCTATTCCCAACAAAACTATCTAGCAACAAAACTACAACAATCCCAAAGTTGGCAGGATTGAACCAATGTTTGCTATTGGTGCGGAAGATAAATTTGCTAGCGATCGCCAAAAATGATGCACAGGCGATCGCGCCATAGCTATCGGAGCGCAATAGCAAACTTAATCCCAAGGCAGTAATCGTAGCGCTTTTGAGTGAGAGCCAACGCTCATGCTTTTGTGGTGTTGCTGGTGGAAATAAGCTGACCATACATATTTGTGTTAGCCAACAGGTTGCAAAGGTAATTGCGATCGCGATCGGTTTCAGTGACCAATCGCGGGTACATACTCCGAGTAGGAAAAATACCGATAAAAATATAATCTGATAATCGCGAGCATCTTTGAAAGGTGAGGTGCTAAAAGCGAAAAATCTGGAAAGCGATCGCGGCATCGCCAAAGGAAACTTCAATGACTGCATAGCTTTCTGACCAACAATAAAGTTTGCATCAGTATAAGCTCATAGATTTTAGAAATATCGTCTGTTGCATTTTTTGTAACGATCACTCTAAAACCCAGAAAACAGCAAGGAGGGCAAAGTGCTCCTTGCTGTTTTTTTTAATTACTTTTCGTGATTGTCGCGAATGGTTTTTGAAAGTGTGAAAGTTGATGATATTGAGAAAACATATCCCATTCCAACAAAAGCTTTTTGCCAAGAATTACCTTCTAAATAGAAAATACCCACACCAGTTCCCACAGTGGAGATGATAAAAGCCGCCCATACTTGCATAATCCAAGCTGGTGTATCTTTGCCTAGCCCAGTTTGTCGCATAGTTTTTAATCTCCAGTAATTTTTGATAACCGCAATTGTAGAAGCTCAAATTATAGATTGCTTGATGCAATAGCATGAACCTTTTGCAATAAATTGCTATATTCAAAACTCAAACATTTTGACTGCCCTAAGGCACATATTCTTTCATCGGTTCTACGCCCAATTCTAGCCGCCACGCTAGCAATGGTCTCTCCCAATTTTCTTCCCATTTTTTAGCAAAGAATGGTTTTGCTTTAGCGCCCAATCTGTATCCGATCGCGATCTGCTCTAGCAACTTATCCAATTGCTCAGGATGTTTGAATAACGTACTAAGTAATCCGCCCGCAATTAGGACTGCTGACATGGTGCGATGAGTCTGGGCTAGTTCAAAAGCCTTTAAACCTAATTCTCCAAAAACATCAGTACTAAAGCCAGCGACAATATGCCAAATATCATGGGTCTGCCGCATTCTCAATAGAAAATAGCTGACATCATCTTCGACTTTGACAAGACGATAGAAGTTGGGATCGAAACCCGCATCTTTGATATAGGTAGCATAGGCATAGCCGAGAGATACTTCAGGTAGTTGCAATAAAGCATCAAGATTAACCGATGGTGCTAAATAACGCTCTTGAAAAAGTTCTGCCACTTCAGGTTTAGACTTAACAAACTCCACTGCCAATTCTGTCGCTTTTGTATGGCGTAGTCCATCTTCCACATCATATACAGACTCAGTTTGAGAGGGATCTCTCAGTAGAGTCACAACACCTTTTAGAGTCGAGAGAAAGTCAAGATTTTGTCGTAAATTTCCTAATGCCATAATTTTTAAAGTTATATTTGAGGTTACGGACTTAGATAAAACTTTTCTACATTCAGATAATATCATATTAATTTTAGAGAGAAAGCAGCGCTTCTTTCTACAGAGTTAAAGCCACGCGAAACCCATAATAAAGTTTCCAATCACTTTGTTTGCCTCTTCCACGCGCAGCCGAACGACAGTACCAAGGATATCCATACCAAGAACCACCCCTTAATACTCGATACATCGAACTTCTACCACTGTCCCAAGCACTGCCATTCGTGGGCGCACCAATATAGTCGTCATGCCAAAAATCTTGACACCATTCCCAAACGTTGCCATGCATATCGTAGAGCCCAAAGGCATTAGGCGGGAAACTTCCTACAGGCGTAGTGGTTTGACGGTATTCGCCTCTTGTGCCAGAGCGATAGACATATCTGCCATCATAGTTTGCTAGGTCAGTATTAATGGCAGACCCAAAGTGGAAAGGAGTTTTGGTATTAGCACGACAGGCATATTCCCATTCGGCTTCACTGGGTAATCGGTAATTGCGTCCTGTTTTTTGAGATAGGAGCGTACAAAATTCAACCACAGCATTCCAAGAGACACATTCGACAGGATGATCATCGCCAACCATATAAGAAGGGCTAGCATTCATAATTGCTCGAAACTGAGCCTGTGTAATTGCAAAAGTACCCATGAAGGAAGGCGGGATTTTGACTCGATGTTGAGGGCTTTCAGTGTTTTCATGGGATTCCTCATTTTCAGGGGAACCCATGATAAATTCTCCCGCAGGAATGGATGTCATTTCTAAAACAACGCCATTGCCGAGATCTTCATGAATCGATTTTGGAGTAGAGATAACATTGGATTGCTGGGATTCAGCTACAGTATTGCTGCTTATGGAGATCGCAGCTTGCGGATGCAGATCCTTCAGTACTTCATCCGCAGACTGATATCTTTTGCTCGGTGCGATCGCAATTAACTTATCAAGAATTTTACCAAGATCGTTGCTGACATTATTGCCAGTGAGATAATCCCGCCAAACCCAATTGTGATCGATATCAATCAAGTCGAAGGGAGAAGCTTGGGTTAAGAGATGAATGCAAGTAACTCCCAAACTATATAAATCACTGTTAAAGAGAGCCTTACCTCTAGCCTGTTCTGGTGCGACAAATTCAGGACTGCCAATGCTAGTTCCCGTTTTCCTCAGATCGTTATTAATTGCATGTTTTGCCGCCCCAAAATCAACCAGCACATAGTCTGCGGCATCTTTGCCTAGACGATGAATAATATTTTCGGGTTTGATATCACGATGGATGACATTATGCCCATGAATAAATTGCAAGACTGGCAATAGATTGCTGAGTAATTGTCTAATTTTGCTCTGATTAAGAACGCCCTGTATTTTTAACTCTTCAGCTAAATTTTGACCAGCAATAAATTCTTGAATAAGGTATTGCTGGTTTTCCTGTTGATAATGGGCAAGCAATTCGGGGATTTGGGGATGATGTCCTAACTCATCAAGACGAATAACTTCTTGTTGAAATAGTTCGGCAGCTTTATCGTGGTTACTACCCTGCCCTTGCGGTGAAAATTGCTTAATTACACAAGATGGCTTCGATGGTTTTAGCTGATCGATCGCTAAAAATGTCCGTCCGAAACCACCACTTCCCAGTAATTTGACCGAACGATAGCGATCGCCCAATAAAAGTTTTGTACCGCAGTTGTGACAAACCTCAGTACGGTCTAGGTTTTCTGGCTTTTGGCAATTAGGATTAAGGCAATAACTCATAGATTTAAGTATACAAATCCATCTTAAATTTCAATTTTGATTACTTAGGAGAGTAAGCTGGTGATTTTAGTTGATATTTATGAATTATTTTTTCAAAATTTTACTAATCCATTTTAGGCTTTAGTAATTCTTTAACCGCATTATTGATTTTTTCAAAATCATAAAAACTTCTTAGCATATCAGTATTTATATTTTGAAGAAATTCATGAATTATAGTGTATTCTTGTGTGCTTCTATATGATTGAAACAGTTCATCAAGCAACCACAACGATATGTTTGCTGCATCCTCTATAGTTTGCATAAGAGAGATAGCTTTACCTTGCTGCCGATTGTAAAAATCATCAATAGGAGAATCAGTTGAATTAGACAATGGCTGAATTAATGCTATACGAGAAAACAGTTGATCGATACCTACAACCAAAGTGTCAATAGTGCTTTTAAATAATCTATGGGGATTTTCTTCAAATAAAATCTCTGGTAAATATTTCCATATTTGCTCAGAGAATTCTTGTGTTTCCAAAACTTCCCACGCAAGTTTCTCGTCTCTTCCTATTGTTGATATATCATCATCTTTTATCTGAAAGCCTCCTTTTAGAAATCGTTTTCCTTGAAATATAGGTACTAGACAAAAATACTCAGTAATATGCTTGGCTTGATTTAGGGCATTTAAAATAAGTAATAATTCTTTCTCAGGATTACAGGGATCTGCTACAGAAAAAGCTAAAGGCAGATAATTCTGTGGATAATCGATATAGATACCACTAGGCAAAATAAAATCTATTCTATATAAAAGTGGAGCAAGAGCCGTCTTTATCTTTTCTAAGGTTTCTTGCCATTTAAACTCTTTTTGAGATTGGATATACTTCATGATATCTAGTGGCAATATTTTGGGGCGATCAACAATCCATACTTCTAGGAGATCGCAAAGTATGGGATAGCAATTCATCTCTTGAGAATTAAGATTACGCGCATCGAAATAATCAGGAGATTCCTGAAATATTAGAGCAAATAAATCGTGCATTTTAGTAAGATGTTGAGAGGCATCCTTAAACTTACGAACAGCTAGATTGCCTATAGCTGAATCTTGGTTGATGAGATATTGACGGAATTGATAAAGGAAATCACTCAAACTCTGTGACCAATTACTAAGAGGATTTTCCTTCATAGCCTCTAATTCGTTCAGAATAGAGCCTAAAAAACCTTCTATTACTTCCTTTACTTCTGCCACTTTTGATAAAGATAAGGGGAGAAACTTTATTGAAGTTTCTAATTTGGCAATCAAAAAGTCTAAAGAATCATCCTTACTTTTTAGTTTACCTCTAGTCAACAGTTCCTTTAAAATTACAGATAGATTTCGGACAAATCCTAAAGAATAAGTTCTACATTCGTACCAAGCTTTTTCAAAGCTAAAGCAACTGTCAGGAAAGTATGCTCTTCGCACTATTTTTACCCACACCGCATTTTTTGAAGCATCAGATTCAAAGTGGAAATCCTCTCTAGATTTATTTTGTTGAGTATAGTCAACAGAAGGGATTAATCCAGATGGTAACAACCAAATGCCTTTTGATTGATAGCTATCACAGTATGGAAATGCCGCATGGCAATACTCAAGACGCAACATAGCTTGACCTACTGGGCTTGCTTCTTCTGGATTTACGATAAACTCAAGATAAAGCTTTTCTGAGGAAACTTCAAGGTTTAGAGTTTCAGTTTTTCCCTTAAGGAAGTCAATAATACGGTTGTTGTGAACAGATATCCACTGTTCATATTCTGCTTTGTCATATCGAGAGAAACCTTGCATAAAAATGCAAAATTCTTCTACTGATGAGCTTAAAAGCGAGTCAATGTTAATTATATCTAGGTTGATTACAGACCAAATTGGTAATTCTACGTGACACCAAAAACACCAATCAAGCAGTTTTCCAATATGCTTTATGCTGGATTTAAACTGCTCAGGCTTTAGATTAATGCTAGCTTTTTTTAAAAATTGTTGACATAAGTCTAATCCTCTCGGTACTTTTATTGCTTTCAAAGAAATATCTTGAAGTATCTTAAAACCACCTGCTCTATCACCGAAGCTCGCGATCATAGAAGAAATTGTATCTAATTTAATAGTAGGGATAAATTCTGTACTTAGCATAAAGGGTGCAGCTTTGCCAATAGCGTTATAAGCGTCATCAAATAAACTTCTATTCGCAGTAAAGAAACTTTGTTCGCCTGCTTCAAAAATACTTTCGAGATATAAAATTATTGTCTCAATATCTACATCCCCAGCTTGTTCAGCTAATTCTGATATAAATTCATCCACACCAAAACCCTCCATACAAATTGCATTAGTAATGAAGCTTGACAAATTTTCTTTCGGAACAGCATTGAGAACAGATATTGCCGTACTCGCAGGATTGGGATAGCCCTCGTGTAGAATGCGAACAAGACAAGCAGAGCGAATCCAATGTAATCCTGTCAGTTTATTGTCTTGTATTTTTAGATATTCTCCTTGCAAAGAAAGTAAAATTTGCTGACGATCGCCATCTATGTTGAGTTGATCAAAAAACTTTGATAATAGTAACGGACTTCCCAGCGCATCAGCTAATACAACGCGACTTAGAATCTCAATCTTGGCTGTATTTTCTTGATATTGAGAAAACTGCATGATTTGCTCTTTTAGCCTTTCCTCAAGCATATGCCCCTGTGTTAGAAGATAGACATACTCCATAAGCAAATGTGAGCCAACCTTCTCGTATGCTCCTTCTGCTGAAGTAGCCGAGGAATGTAAGCGATCACGCGATTTTAAAAACTGAAATATTTGCCTTGCTTCAGGTAGTGCAAGATCGGGTTTGATTATTTCATAACTAACTGAGCTACTATTCCCAAATCGATACCAGTCCTCATCGCGCACAGAAATAAGAACACGAATACCTATCGCTGAACATTCACGGACAACTGTAGACCAGTAACGGGTTTGATAACTGATTCCATCAATGAGAAGTAAGATTGGCAAACCTAAGCTAACCCTAACTTGCAAATAGCTACATATCTGTGACGCTTGTTCTGGACTTTCAACAGCTCGTATAGCAAATACATTATCTCTTTGCCATCTTTCAGCAGCATATCGATACAAAAGAGTTGACTTGCCTTGACCACTAGAAGACTTCAGAATACAAACCTTACTGGTTGAAAAAGCTTGATCTATTCTGTCAAGCCAAGTTTTTCTTGGAATATCCAAATCAGCAATTATATGTCCTGCCCTTGTTCCCTTACCTTCCAGAAAATCATTAGGCGTAGAGTCTTCTTTCCATATCAATCGTTCGATATATCCACGCCCATATGCTTCAAATTCTTGTTCGCGAGATAAAGCCTCACCTATCTCAACACGAATATTTTCTAAATCTCTACGCCCAATTGTCTTACGCTCTTTTGCCCAGTCTAGAAATCTGGCTATCAGAACTGATAGATAGGTACTTATTCCTTCTCCACCAAGATTAAATGCCTCAAGCAACTTTAACTCAAGTTGTTCCCAAATCTGTTTTTCGGAAATTGGGAGTAGCCTCAACCTTTGCAATAGGTTAGTAGATTCCTCTGTGCTTCCGCCTTCTTTATTACAAAGTGTGTGAAATTTTTTTGTAATATCTTCGCGATCCTTAGTAGATAGTGAGGACAATTGGTAGAGTTTTTCAATATCCGTTTTAGGAATAAAATTCACAACTAAAGTGAAGTGAGCACTATTTGCACTTCGAGATACCTCCAAAAAATTTTTAATGGGATCTCCCAATTGTGACCAATACCAAGGCTTGTCAGATGTTTTTACCTGAATATATTCATTCTCTGAGAAAAATCCAAGGAGATCTATGTCTTCTATACCTTCCAGTCGGACGTAGCGCTCACCATCAGCCACATCATATAAATCAAAGGCTCGAAGCAAAGAATACAAAATTTGAAACCTAATACCTCGGATATTAACAGCACCTTGCCATCGCGATTTAAGGATTGTGTCAATAGCCAGCTTAGATCCAGTGCATTCATCAGTTAAGCTCTTGGCAACTGAAGACATTGCATTTTTAGGTAATTGTGCGAAGGACTTGCTTTTGTTCTTTTGCTTCATCTCTAAAATATAGCTGATCGCTATAAAATTTGTGACAAGAACTTCTTCGTGCGCTCTTCTTTCGGATTTTGGAAAAACTCTTCAGGCGTAGCCTCTTCCACAATCACACCACCATCCATAAACACAATGCGATCGGCGACCTCACGGGCAAAGCCAACCTCATGCGTTACTACCACCATCGTCATTCCTGAATCTGCAAGCGATCGCATTACATCCAAAACCTCACGTACCATCTCAGGATCGAGGGAAGAAGTCGGCTCATCAAAGAGCATAATTTTTGGTTGCATCGCCAAGGCTCTTGCGATCGCAACTCGTTGCTGCTGACCACCTGATAGCTGTAATGGATACTTGTGAGCCTGTTGCGAAATGCCAACTCTCTCTAGTAACTGCGTAGCAACTTCTGAAGCCTTAGTCTTTGACCATTTACGAACCCATGAAGGTGCGAGAGTAATATTTTGGAAAACCGTGAGATGCGGAAAAAGATTGAACTGCTGAAATACCATCCCCACTTCGCGACGAATAGCATCGATATTGCGATGATTCTCTGGTGATAGCTCAATACCATCGATAAATATTTTACCCTGCTGATATTCTTCTAAGGCATTAAAGGTTCGCGCAAACGTGGATTTTCCTGAGCCAGATGGCCCCATAATTACCACCACTTCGCCACGATTTACCGTCAGGTTCACGCCTTTAAGCACATGAAAACTGCCATACCACTTATGCACGTCTTGGGCGACAATCATCGACTCAGTCATGGATGGATTTGAAGCTAATGTTTCTTGCATGATGATTAGGGTGCTTATGCTAATTACTGAGCCGAAAACCAAGAATGAAATGCTTCGCAAAGCGAATTATTTCATTCTATAGGCTATTTTGATGAATTACACGCGCATCTAGACCAATTGCCGATCGCACAATTGCTTTTAAGACTTCGGCGCGATCGCGATCGGGGTATCCTTGCACCAGAATAATACTTCCAAAGCGTGAAGGAATGAGTTTGCCACTGGGGACAATGCTGCGGACTCGATTAAGAGCTTCAGCATCTGAAGATGGAATCACGACTAAATAAGGGACTGTATCTCTTGATGGTCTGGGCACTAGTGCCGCAATTGTAGAATTATAGGGAATTTGGACTGGTGGAGGAGTAATCTGGACTGGTGGAGGAGTAATTGTTGGTGGAATGGAGGTTGTTGGAGTAACTGGAGTAGTTGGAGTAACTGGAGTAGTTAGTGGTGGATTGCTTGGGACAAATATTGATTTTGGCGGAGTGACAGGCTTAGGTGGGACAACTGGAATAGGATCTCGATCAATGAGAACTTCGCTAGGACTTTGTGAAAGATTGGTAACTGGAGCCACTGGTTTTGGAGCAGTTACGGGAAGAGGAGTTCTAGGAGTAAAAGATGTAGTCTTAACTGGTGTGACTGGCTGCGGTACATCAGGCAATGGCTCAATGAAGATACTGCTACTTGATGGGGCTAAAGCCGTTGGAGGATTAACTGGAGTAGTAAAACTGGGTTGAGGTCTGGTAATTTCGATAGGCTCAACATTGCTGGCATTGCTAGGAATCTTGGGCGCAGAAGTTAATGTTGGCGTAACCACAGGTACTGGAGTACTGGCAATTTGTGGTGCAGGAGCAGTTGGGAACTCTCCTGCAAAGGCAATATCCCCTGCAATCTTTTTGGGGTCGAGTTGATTACCAACCGCAACTTGAGTAACCCCAGAATTATTGTTAAGATCTTTACCTTTATTATTGCGGAAGATGTTTTTCCCAAGATTTGTAGAAGTTCCTAAATCAGGTGTGGGATAGCCCTTACGATCTCTAAGAATTACAATTCCATCGCGTTGATTGTCAGAAATCAAGTTATTTCGCAAAGTCGGAGCAGACAGATTGGAAATGACAATTCCGTCATTATTATTGAGAATGATGTTATCACTTACATTCACCCGCGATTTTTGCCCGATCGCTAGTCCAAATCCAGTATTTTCAAAAGTATTATTACGGATTTCGCCCTTGCTACTGCCTACCGCAGAGAGTCCATTTGCGCCATTTTTCTTAAAGACATTATCGCTAACGATCGCATCGGCAGTCCCCGTCAAAAATAAACCTTCGCGATCGCTGTTGATAAAAGTATTATTAGCGATCGCCACGCGCTTACCTGACTCAACCCAAACCGCAGTACCTCTCGTGTTGGGGTTGATAACGGTAAGTCCTTCAATCCGCGCATCATTGTCGGCAAGCATCGTAATATTTTGACTGGCAAAGCTGGTACTAATAAACTTGCCACCGCCACGAATCACAGTATTCACGCCTCTAACTGTCGGCGCACCGCGTAGTGTCACACCTGAGGGAAGTTTAATCGGAAAAGACTCGCCTGTCTCAGTACTGTAGAGTCCTTCCTGTAGCTGGATCACCGATCCCGCCACAGGTTTAGTCGCAAGCGCGGCTGCGATCGATGGATAGGGATTATTTGGCGAACCATCCCCGTTAGGGTTAGCACGCGGGGCAACATAAATCAGTGACGCTGTCTGTGGTAATTGGCTAATTTTCCATGTTTGGGCGTGCGTCGGTGACAGGGCGGGACGCGCAAACAGCGGCGGTGAGATCGCTAAAACCGTGATACTTGTGGCGATCGCGCTGAAGAGACTAGGTTTGCAACGCATACAGGAAATCCTCTTTAACCAACGGACAAAAAATTCACACAGTTGATTATGTGTTTGTGCCAATCAAAATACACGAAAATTCTGCCACTTGCAAAAAATCCTTAACAAACTCCAAAAGGTAGTTGCGGCGCGAAGCGCCGCAACTACCTTTTGGGGTTTGCATGATTAAAGCTATACAATTCTTTAATGTATGACAATACCTGCAAATTTCTAGCCGAGAACTTCCCCGAAGACTTTGCCAGTTGGCTTTTGGGGAAATCTATTCCGCTAACCAAACTTGAACCATCGGAACTCTCCGCCGAGCCAATCCGTGCAGATTCCGTCATATTTCTAGAGTCGCCAGAAATAGTTGTGCATTTGGAGTTCCAGACCAAAACCGATGAGACAATGGCATATCGGATGGCGAACTATTGGTTGAGACTTTACGGTAAATATCCCACCAAAGCAATTCATCAAACTGTCATCTATTTAAAGCCAACAAAATCGCCACTTGCATATCAAACCAGCTTTAAATCTCAGCAGCTAAACCATGAATTTAATGTCATTCGTCTCTGGGAACAACCCACTGACATCTTTCGGCAATACCTTGGGCTATTGCCACTCGCTGTCTTAACCCAAACAAGCAACCCTGAAGCAACTTTAAGGGATGTGGCAAGACAAATTACTCATATTGCCGATAAACGAGTCCAAAGTAACGTGGCAGCATCTACCGCTATAATATCGGGTATAGCCTTAGACAAAGCAATCATCCAAAGACTACTAAGGAGTGAAATCATGAAAGAATCAGTGATTTATCAGGATATTTTACTGGAAGGCAAAGCTGAAGGCAAAGCTGAAGGCAAAGCTGAAGGCAAGGCTGAAACTGCCCGTCAGATAGCTCTAAACATGTTGCTTTCAAATGTCTCCACAGATTTAGTTGCTCAATTTACAGGACTAACTATCAAACAAGTCCAAAAGCTGCAAAAAACTTCCACAAAACAGCCCAAGATGCCAAAGGTCTCAAAGCCAAAGCGATCTCCAAAACTTTAATTTATAAATGGCAGCCAATAGTAATTGCGAGGCATTAATTTTGATTGAAAGGCGATCGCACTGAATAAACAAAAAACAAGGGACTTAATTAAATCCCTTGTTTTTCTAACGAAAGGGAATGATTTCCGCTTTTAAACCAGATTGGGCGAGTTTCTGCACTAGTTGATTGGCAGTAGTATTCTCACTGTAGGCTCCTACTTGCATCACAGTTCTACCACTACGCGATAACCGAAATGCATCGGGAACAACTGTTTTTACCCGCTGAGTTACAGCAGTGGAAGTGACTGGCACAACTACTCGATATTGAAAAGGCTTGCCTGTGGTGGGATCAAGGGTAGCTGGTGGTAAAGCCGCAACTCTAGGAGGAGTCGCAGGAGCGCTATAGTCACGCTCAATGATAATCGTTGTTGGTGCAGTATTAGGATTAGTGGACACTACAGGACTTGGTAAAACTTGACCAGAGCTAGGGGGCTTGGCTGGTACAAATACTGTAGTCGGTGTAGGAATGGGATTAGATTGAATCGGAACAGGGGTGACCGTATTGACTGGCGCTGCTGGAATCGATGGCAGAGGTGCAGGAGTGACAGAAGTAGCGATCGCATTGGTAATAGGAGAACTCGATGCTCTCAAATCAAGTAATCCCTTCACCCGTGATTGATTAATTTGATTGCCCACAGCTACTAAAGGAATAGTCGTAGCATTATTAATATCGAATTCACGATTGTTTCGGAAAGTATTATTTCCTAGCGAAACCGTCGTGCCAAGGTCAGGACGAGGAGAACCATTGGAACTACTAAGAACGACTAAACCATTACGCTGGTTATCAGCGATCGCATTGCCACGTAGAGTCGGCTGAGCCGTGTTAGAAATAATAACTCCATCCACATTGCGAGAGATATTATTATTCGCTAAAAGAACTTGAGATTGCTGTCCAATCGACAATCCAAAGCCTGTATTCTCAAATTTGTTATCGCGAATTTCCCCTGTGCTTGTGCCAAGCGCTGAAATACCACTGCCTTTATTATTCGTGAATAGATTATTGCCAATGAAAGCATTAGCACTGCCTGTGAGGAAGATGCCATCGTGGGTACTACTCACAAAACTATTGTTAGCAATAATGACATTACGGCTGGATTCTAACCATAGTCCATAGCCGCGCGGATTGCTATTAGTGACTGTGATACCTTCGATGCGGGAGTTCGTTGCGGCGGCGATCGCAATATTTTGACTTGCAAAAGTGGGACTGACAAAGCGCCCACCACCGCTAATTACTACACCATTTCCATTAGCGCTAGGATTACCTCGTAAGATTGCACCTTTAGGAAGACGAATTGGAAAACTTTCGCCCGTAGTTTGGCTATATGTGCCATTACTTAATTGGAAAATTGTTCCTTCTTGAGGATTGGCTGCGATCGCAGCTGTGATTGTGCGATAGGTCTGTGGATCGTTACCTTGTGGGGATACATAAACAATCTTTTGTTGAGCAGCCTGCGCCCAAGCAGCAGAGGGCACAGTGAGGGACAAGAGAAAAACTACATTAATAAGACTAGGACAGGGAAACTTATTCATATTCAGACACCAACAAGATATCTAGCAAACATGTCTAACTAGACTAGCAGTAAGTTGCTTTTGTTTCATACCAAAAAAGGAGGTGCGATGCACCTCCTTTTTTTTGTTTTTGATTAAGCCGAAGTTACAGGCTCTTTAGCGAGAAACTTCTCTAACTCACTAATTGCCTCAGCATCAACTTTCTCTTGCATAGGACAGAACTTAGGTCCACACATCGAGCAGAACTCTGCGGTTTTATAGATATCCGCAGGCAAGGTCTCATCGTGATATTCCTTAGCACGCTCAGGATCGAGAGATAGCTCAAATTGTTTGTTCCAATCAAAGTTGTAACGCGCAGTTGATAGCTCATCATCGCGATCGCGTGCGTTAGGACGATGACGCGCAATATCCGCAGCATGGGCTGCGATCTTGTAGGCAATCAAGCCATTACGTACATCTTCAGCATTTGGCAAGCCGAGGTGTTCCTTAGGCGTGACATAGCAAAGCATAGCCGTACCATACCAACCAGCCATTGCTGCACCGATCGCAGAAGTGATGTGGTCATATCCTGGGGCAATATCCGTTACCAAAGGACCAAGTACATAGAAAGGAGCTTCAGAGCATTCTTCCATTTGCTTGCGAACATTGAACTCGATCTGATCCATTGGCACATGTCCAGGACCTTCGACCATGACTTGAATATCATGTTCCCAAGCACGTCGAGTTAGCTGTCCAAGAGTCTTTAACTCAGCAAGCTGAGCGTCATCGGAGGCATCATGCAAGCAACCTGGACGTAGCGAATCCCCAAGGCTGAAGGACACATCATGCTTCTTAAAGATTTCGATGATGTCATTGAAATGGGTATAGAGAGGATTTTGCTTGTGATGATGCAACATCCAACGCGCCAAAATACCACCACCACGGGAAACAATCCCAGTAAGACGATTCTTGACAAGTGGTAGATGCTCGATCAAAATCCCTGCATGGATGGTTTGATAGTCTACACCTTGCTCAGCGTGCTTCTCAATAATGTGTAAGAAGTCATCAGGTGTGAGGTTTTGCATTGTGCCATGCACGCTTTCGAGTGCTTGGTAAATGGGAACTGTGCCGATAGGAACAGGTGAAGCCTTGATAATCGCAGTCCGAATCACATCGAGATCGCCGCCACCAGTGGACAAGTCCATGACTGTATCAGCGCCATATTTGACTGATAAATGTAACTTCTCAACTTCTTCATCAATGTTAGAAGAGTTTGGGGATGCACCGATGTTGGCGTTGACCTTGCATCGGAAGGCAATGCCAATTCCCATTGGTTCAAGATTTGTGTGATTCTTGTTGGCGGGAATGATTGCCCGACCTCTGGCGACTTCAGCGCGTACCAGCTCGACGGGTAGATTTTCACGCCATGCCACATACTGCATCTCTTCAGTGATGATGCCTTGACGAGCACAATGCATTTGCGTACCGCGATATTCTCCGCGCCTTGTAGGCGCAGAGGGGAGTTTCAAACCAACTGTCATGTAAATTTCCTCAAATAATGTGCTTTCCTACGCCGATGTCAATCGGTTCAGGTTCTAAGGATCTGCTCTCAGTCTAGTTATTTCTAGACACTCCTAGCGTGTTGAGATCATAGCATTGTTAAAGATAGTCCTTATAGCTAGAGATAAGCTGAACTATAAAAATTAACGATTTAGGATCGTATGGCAATGCAAATTTTTTGAGGATGCAAAGCCGCAAAGATAAGTGGCGGCGCAAAGTGCCGCCACTTATCTTTGCGGGGTTGACTTAAATAAACTCAATATTGTCGTAAAGATCGGCTATTCGGATTGGCAAATCCAAGAATTGCAAAGAAATCGTAACGTTTGGTTCATCGTATTCTGAGAATAACCATTGATTGACGGCAGTATTACAGCAAATACCGATCAAACCCGCCACAAAAGAAGCTAACTAAAAGGGTCGAAGCAGAGACCACAATGATGAAACCAATTAAGAGCATCTTCATCAGTAATAGAATTAATAGCCATAGTAATTG
>NZ_SJEE01000052.1 GCF_006937785.1 Pseudanabaena sp. UWO311 | reverse complement strand
AAAGAAGTGGGATAGGCAGTGCGAAGCACTGCCTATCCCACTTCTTTAGCGTCACCTAAAATTTGAGTATGATTGGATTGGTATCTCTTGCTATAACTACCTATGCTACTTGCTTCAGAACAACGTACAAAACTTGATAACTCAGATGATGCGCTGTTCTATGACTATCCGCGCTTTGTCACCCATGTAGATAATCGCTTTATTCAGCAACTTACAGAGCTTTATCGTCAGCGCTTACAACCAAATACACACATTCTTGATTTGATGAGTAGCTGGGTGTCGCATCTGCCCGAAGAAATGGAATTTGCTCATGTAGAGGGACATGGACTGAATGCTGAAGAGTTGGCTCGAAACCCTCGTCTAGATCATTACTTTGTCCAAAACCTCAATAAACAGCAATTATTACCCTTTGCCGATCGCTCTTTTGACGCAGTCTTAAATACAGTCTCAGTGCAGTATTTGCAATATCCAGAAGCTGTATTTGCGGAAATTCATCGCGTTCTAAAAGTTGGTGGCATTGCGATTATTAGCTTCTCAAATCGGATGTTTTATCAGAAGGCAATTCAAGCATGGCGAGATGGGGAAGAAGGCGATCGCACTAAATTGGTATTTAAGTATTTTGGAGCGGTTCCAAAAGGCTTCACCCGTCCTGAACTAGTAGCAAATGTAACTCCTAGTTCTCCTTTTTTAGCGATGTTAGGCATGGCTAGCAGCGATCCGTTTTATGCTGTAGTGGCAACTCGTTGTGAAATATAGCGCTCTGCGCTGTAGTAAACCCCAAATTTTTGATAAAAGTATTGCGAAGCATTACTTTTATCAAAATCTAAAAATGTTGCGGTGGGAGTAGCCCACCGCAACATTTTTAGATCAATTATTCTGAATTGAGCGAAATAGAATGACTGATGTTTTAGTAATTGGTGGTGGCATTATCGGCTTATCAACAGCGATCGCCCTTTCTCAAAAAGGGGCAAATGTCACTATAGTTGAGCGAGATCTGTGTGGACATGCTGCAACATGGGCGGCGGCGGGAATGCTTGCACCCGAAGCAGAACGACTATCAGGTGATCTATTAGATTTTGGCATCCGTAGCCGTGAAATGTATCCGCAATGGATAGCAAATTTGATGCGGTTGTCTGGGCAAGACTGCGGCTATTGGTGTTGTGGGATGTTAGCGCCAGTTTTAGAAGAAAGCGATCGCCAAGTTATATCTGGACATCCCAAATATATCAGTCGCGAAGAATCTCATCAGAGGCTATCAGGTTTAGGGCAATCTATTTTAGGCTCTCTCTGGTTGCCTGAAGATGGACAAGTAAATAACCGCAAACTCACGCAAGCCTTACTAACAGCAGCGAGATCGCTTTCGATCAAGATTTTAGAAGGAACAACAGTCTACCAGATTGGACGCGATCGTTCTCGGGTGACGCATCTCGATACTAGTGCTGGTAAATTGCAAAGCGATCGCTATGTTCTAGCAACAGGTGCATGGACTCGCTCTCTGATGCCTTTGCCGATTAAGCCGATCAAAGGACAAATGCTTTCGGTATTCGATGCAGATCGCAAATTACAAAAGGTAATTTATGCTCCAAGTTGTTATATCGTGCCACGCCAAGATGGAACGATTGTGATTGGTGCAACAGTTGAGGATAATGGCTTCGCACAGGGCAATACTGCCGCAGGGATTGCGCAGTTATTAAACAGAGCTATTTCTATATATCCTGCGATCGCCGATATGCCGATCATCGAGACATGGTGGGGATTTCGTCCTCATGCTCCCAATGAGATTCCGCTTTTAGGAGCAAGCGATCACGAAAATTTAGTTTTGGCGACTGGTCACTATCGTAATGGGATTCTCTTCGCGCCGATTACAGCTAAGCTAATTACAGATTTTATCGTTGATGGCATAAGCCTAGCGTTTTTTAACGATGTATAGAAAACACAAAAAATGTAGGGGCAATTCATGAATTGCCCCTACATTTTTTGTGTTACTGGGGAGATTATTCAGATTTCGCAATTACATTTTTATAAGTTCCATCCAGAACTGATAAAGCTGCCACATACTGCGGATCTTCTCTTGTGCCAAGCTGTTTACGAGTAATTGATTCTGTCAGCGCAACTTCCACATTCGGAATAATGCCGCGCTTATGGATATTGTGATGCAATGGAGTCTCGTATTTAGCGATCGTCACCGCCAAACCTGAGCCATCTTCCAATTCATATAAAGATTGAATTAAGCCCTTACCATAGGTCTTGGTTCCCACAAGCTGAGCGCGATCGTTTTCCTGCAATGCACCAGCCAGAATCTCACTAGCACTGGCGCTACCGCCGTCAGTCAGCACAGCTAGAGGATTAGTCGTAATCGCATCGCCTTTTGCTTCAAAACTCTCCTGCACTCCATGACGATCAACGGTATAAACCACAGTTCCTTCAGGAATCCACATCCGCGCAATCTGCAAACCTGCATCAAATAGCCCCCCAGGGTTACCACGCAAATCGAGAACATAACGATCCGCGCCTTCAGCTTCAAACTTCTTCAGCGTCTTTTCCATATCAGATGAGGCATTACCATTGAACTGATTTAAGCGGATATAGCCAACCTTATGGTTTGCTTCTTGGTTGAGCTTGGCGATGATGGGCGTAACTGCAATGCGATCGCGTTTAATTACCACATCCAGTTTTTCTAAGCCCTTATCATCAGCCAGAGCGCGTTCGAGACTCAGCTTGACCTCAGAGCCAATCTTGCCTCGCATTCTGGTAGCACATTCATCAAGACTCAAGCCCTTGGTCGGAATGTTGTCGATCGCAACAATGCGATCGCGCGATCGCACACCCGCCGCATCCGCTGGCGAGCCTTCAATTGGCGAAATCACGGTCACATTATTATCAGGTTCATCTACAGCAATTTGTAGCCCCACGCCTGTTAACTCACCTGATGTGCTGGTTTGCATACTTTTAAACTTGTCAGGCTCCAGAAACCTTGTGAACGGATCGTCCAAGGTTGCTAACATTTCCCTAATTGCCGTATAGGTATCTTCTCGGCTATTAAATTTGCGGTTGATAAACTGGCGGCGCACTTTGTACCAGTTTTGATGATTAAAATCAGCGTCTACGTAAGAACGGTTGACGATTTGCCAAACATTAGTCAGAAATTTTTGCTCTTGCAAATAGTCTGTCACCGCAGCATTTGCGCCACCCATCCAGAAAAACTGCATGGCGATCGCTACAAAACTAATTACGAGCCAAGACCAAATACGACGCTGTTTTATCATGCTGTCTATGCAAACTTTTTTATATTAAAGATATTTTCTCTATCCTAACTAATCTAGGTTTCTTCAAGCCGAATTTCCCATTTTTTCGTACCTAAGACACAGAAAACCCATAAATTAGAAATGGTGCTTTATGCCCCTCTCTAAGTTTATGGGTTATCTCAAATGCAGCATTGGCGAAAATTTCAGGCAGCGCTAATTTTTTATACATGTTTGCCTTTACGTCCAAAGGGAATGCTGGATTTCAGAGGAATTGCTCTCTATGCACCACTGATCGGCATTTTGATCGGCATTGCGATCGCCTCTCTCGACCTTGGGTTAGGACTCATTAAACCTGCTCCAGAATTTATATATCTGCGATCGCTACTCACGATTTTACTAGGGTTGCTGATCACAGGCGGTTTACATCTCGATGGCGCAATGGATACTGCCGATGGTCTAGCGGTCACCGATCCTAGTCGTCGCCTTGAGGTGATGTCGGATAGTAATACGGGTGCCTTTGGCGCGATCGCAGGAATCACGATTTTGTTATTAAAAGTTGTCGCTCTCGCTGCAATTAAGGATCAAAGATTTTGGGTTTTAACCAGCATTTGGGCATGGGCAAGATGGGGACAACTTCGCACAATTATGGCTTATCCCTATCTCAAAGCGATCGGCAAAGGTAAATTTCATCAAGAGGATTTACATCATTGGCAAGTTTGGCTAGTCGCGATTTTGTTAACAATTGGTAATTTAGCGATCGCGTATTTTTACAACTCACTTTATCTGGGAATTGGTTTAACGGTAATTGGTTTTAGTTTTTCTTGGCTAATCGGCGCATGGCTCAACCGTCAACTTGGTGGACATACTGGCGATACCTATGGTGCGATCGTGGAGTGGACAGAGGCGCTAAGTTTATGTGTGATCGCATATTTGTAAAATAAAGTAAGTAATTAAACGTAGGATGGTTTAGCGTTAGCGTAACCCATCATTGACAACTAATTGATGCGTTACGTTTCACTAACGTATCCTACATTTAATTAAGTCTTCCTACTTAGGACTCTAATTTAATATTTGACCTTAACCACCAAAGAGATGTTATCCAAACTTCAAGTCGAACACTACAAAAGCCTCTTTAATATTGAAATCGACCTAGAACCATTAACAGTCTTCATCGGACCAAATGGCTCTGGCAAATCAAATATTTGCGAGTCTCTAGTTGTATTATCTGACTTCCTGAAGAGGCTTATAGGCAGTATTAATAGCTCATACGGTATCAAGGAGTTTTTTCCCCAATCACTACAATCCGTGAGTAAAAACCAATTAAATATTGAGTCTAAATTCTGGCATGGCAATTTAGATTATCTATCTTTCAGGGTCAGTACTCTAAAAAAAAATGAAACCGCTTTATCCAAACTGACTGATCTTTTGGTGAGTTTTAACTACCCACAGCAAAATATTTCAATACACATTCTTGAAAATGATATTAGTAAGCTAAATGCAGAGACTCCACAGACTTATTCCTTAAGTATATTTCTTGTTAATAATAACTATCAATCTTCTCCGATTGCAGATGCTTTACGTAAAATTTGCATTTACGATTTCGCTCCATTTGATTTGGCTAATGAGGTTCAATCAGAAGGTAGTATGGAGAGGACTGGGCAAGGAATTGCTTATGCTCTAGCTGATATCTTATTCAGTAATCGTAAAAGTTTTGATGAGTTGGAAGAACGTCTAAGAATTCTTGTCCCTAATATTCAAAGAATCTCATTACTTCGTGGTAAAGATCAAACTTTCTCATTACAATTAGTAGATAAATATTCAGAAACTCCTATTCCTGCTTCTGATATATCTGATGGCACATTGAGGATATTAGCTTTTTTGACAGCGCTATATCAGCAAGACACCCCTAGTATTATTTGCTTTGAAGAAATCGAAAATGGTGTGCATCCTTGGCTATTGCACAAAATGATGGAACTATTAAAACTGGTTTCCACAGAAGGGATTACGGGTAAACCAGTTCAGGTATTGATTACAACCCATTCACCAGTATTGCTGAATTATGTCGAGCCGCATCAAGTTCGTGCCGTAGAACTCGATAATGAAGGCAAAACTCAAGTTCATAATTTACCCACAGATTCCGTCCGTTTTCAAAAAGCGCTAGAAGCCTATGATGGCTCTCTGGGTGAGCTTTGGTTTACCAATCAATTTGGAGGAAATCCAGCATGAATCGTCCGATTCGGATTGGGCTAATTGCTGAGGGAGAAGCAGAGCTAGGGGCAAGTATTCCATACATCAACCCAGAAGATGGCGGAAAAGTTATCGAAAGGACTAGAGAGGGGGCTTTGCATACTCTGATTAGACGAGAGCTTCAAAGTATTGGTCTAGATTGTGACTTTGTGCAAAGACATCCTACCAATCATGAAAGTGGGCTTTTTACAAGGCGGACTGGACACTCGATTTTACAGCCAAAATATCTCGCTCAAGTAGTCATCTCATGGAAACCTGAAGAGGTCGATATGATTTTGATTGTGGCTGATGCTGATGACATTCTGCCTAAGCGACAGCATGATTTAGCACTTGCTTTAGCTAAAATTCGCAGCAATCACTTAGATGCTAATGAACAGGAAATTAGCGATCGCAGTGCTGGTGGATTAGCAATTAGAAATTTTGAAACATGGTTACTTGCCGATACTCAGACTGTTTCGAGGATTTTAGGTGTAGAGATTGAAAAGCTGGAAAACTTAGAGGAACTAGAAAATACAAAAGAAATTTTGGTAGGTGCGATCGCCAAATCCACGTATCTTGAAGAGAATACCAGTAATCAACGCCCACTACAGATTCGTTGGAATTTAGCCAATGATATAGATTTAGCAGTTATTAAAACCCATTGCCCAAATGGATATGCGGTCTTTACTCAAAATCTAATCAGCGCTGTAAAAGCAGTTGATGTAATGATCTAAGGTGATGAGATTATGTGCGATCGCTTATTTGAATTAATCTTATCGAATCGCAAATCAGGGCAACCATGAAGATAATCTATGCAATATTTCACACTCATTTCATAATCCCCTGAAATACTTACTGAACCAGCAAAATCTATTAAAACCATTCCCCATGTTGAGACTGCCTATTTCAGGAGTAATGAGTCTGCCCCTATGCATCTCTTTAATTATAAATCCCGCACTAGTTCTTGCCCATGCAGGACATGGAAACGAATTTAAAGGTAGTAGTACGACTCAAACTTCAGGAATTTCTGTGGATCAGGAAGCGGCTAAACGCTTGGGGATTAAAGCAGAACCAGTCAAACGTCAGACTCTCAAGTTAGCTATTAAGACAACTGGACAAATTGAGACTTTGCCAAGTCAAAAGGCAAAGGTAACGACTCCGATTAAGGGAACGATTTTAGCTTTATTGGTGGAACCTAATCAAAAGGTTGAGGCTGGTCAACCTGTGGCGGTGCTGTCTAGCCCTGAGTTAGCGGGATTACAGGTAGAGGCGATCGCAAAGCAATCAGAAGCAGATGGGAATGCGATGTCTGCGATCGCAAATCTGCAACTAGCCGAACAAAATCTTGCTCGGCAAAAATCTCTAGTTGAAGCAGATATTCTACAAGCTCAAACAGAATTGAATCTGGATAAGGAACGTTACGATCGCGATCGCGAATTATTTACTCAAGGCGCAATCACCAAGCGACAGGTACAGGAATCGGAATCTAAATATGTGGCTGCAAAGTCAGCTTTAGCGAAAGCTTCAAGTCGTTTACCTGTGCTAGAAGCAGAAGCTCAAATGAGTCGGGCGACGGCGGATGTGCAAGTGGCGCGATCGCGAATTTCTCTGAGTGGTGCTGCCTATGAAGCGCGGCGTAATCAATTAGGGGCGATCTCGAATCCTGATGGCACAGTGACAGTGGTTAGCCCGATCGCTGGTGTCGTTAGCGATCGCGAGGCAACTTTGGGCGAATCGGTGGAGGAGTCAGGTAAGCCGATTATGACGATTGTGAATGATCGGCAAGTAATGGCTTCGGCAAATATCTATGAGAAAGATTTGAGTCAAGTGCGTATTGGTCAAGCCGTACAGGTAAAAGTGGCGGGAGATAATACCAGTTTTGTGGGTAAGGTTACGGCGATCGGGGCAACTGTGGATAGTACTACTCGCGTTGTGCCAGTGAAGGCGGAAATCAATAATGCTCAGGGCAAATTAAAGGTGGGAATGTTTGTAGATTTAGAGATTATTAGCGATCGCGCTTCGCAACCTGTAATCACAGTTCCCTTTGCTGCTGTAGTAGAAAGTAACGGTAAGCAATTGGTATTTGTGCAGAATGGAACTAAGTATCAGCCAGTTGAAGTTAAGCTTGGGAGGACTTCTGGTGATTTAGTGGAGGTTCAAGATGGCTTATTTGAGGGGGATCTAGTCGTTACACAAAGAGCAAATCAGATTTATGCTCAATCTTTGCGTGGTGATGCTCAAGATCATAAAAGTAATCCCAATGATGACCATCATGGCTCTGAGCAAGGTGGTTCGACAATTAGTCAAGGCTGGCTGGTAATTGCGATCGCTTTAGGTGCGATCGGTGGTGGTGCGATCGTGGCTTTGGCTTTTTGGCTAGGCAGGCGATCGGGGACAAAAATGGTGATTTTGCGTGAGCCATCTGAAACAAGCGATCAGATTAATCGATAGGTTATTGCTATTGATTTGTATCGCAAAAAGGGAAAGATTTGACATAAGATACCATTGCTATATCTCGCATTTTCATCATGCCTCGTTCTTGGGCGAGTATTCTATTTCTTCTTGATTATGTATTGCTTTGATGTTTCAGAGAAGGTACTAAATGCATCATAAAGTCTCGCTTACCTATTGGTGCTCCTGCCATACGCAAAATATTGTATGCCGTTGTTATATGGAAATAAAAGTTAGGCATCAGAAAATCATCTACATACGAATGTCCAGACAATTCTGCGTATAGTCCTTGCCCAAGCTCTAGCCGATTGAGTTCTGACAACTTAGAATCATCAACATTAATAGTTGCTAGCAACTCCTTAGTAGATGAAATATGACCACGCGTCTCAACTAGAGATACTACATTGGGATTCAAGTTGCTTGCCGACTGTCCTAAGCACCACAATGCGAAGTTGCGAGGCTGATTGCACACAAAGGCTATTTGGGTACTGAAAGGAAGCATGTCGGGCGCGATGCGAAGTTGCAATAGAGACTCTACATCATCTGTGAAATGACTCTCTGCTACGTCTAAAATATGACTCAATGTATCAAGCCTAGAACTGAAGATATTTTGTAGTCCTGTAATCTTCTGATTTTCCATAGGATTTTTAGTGACTTAAGTTGTAAGGCGTAAAGACAGAACGCTTGAGCTGAAATGCACATTCTACACTAAATTAAATTTTATGATTTTATCGCATTTTACCAGCAACCATATACACTTCTATCGGTAGTTGGGAGGACGTTTATATTTGCGAGAGACATCCATCTGTTTCTGCTTGGGAGGGAACCACGATCGCCAAACCCAAACGAGGATACTTTCGAGTAGTTCGGCCAGCTCGATCGCAGCTTTGCTTACTTTTTGGATCGGTGATAACTGGCGAGGAGGACGGCGAGATGGACTCGTTGAGGATACTCTTGTAGCTGCCTTTGAGGCGATTGGGCGGGTTGGGGTAGATCGGCGATCGCGGTTTGGAATAGTTCTATTGGAGTTTGATGGCGATCTGGAAACATTTCTGGATTGGGTTGGCTGGCTGTATGCTTGTTGAGCTAGATGAGTTTCGAGTTCGGCATGGGTAGGAAGACTGAAAAAATCGGCATCGGTTTCGTAAATTTCGACGCGACGCTTGGGTAAATTGGGCAAATCAATTTGAGGTTTGGGAATATCAAAGATGGACTGTTCGATCTGTTCGATTAATTGCTCGCTCACTGGTTCTGGTACAGGAATTTCTTCTTCTAATCCCTGCAATGTCCAATTTCGCTCCGCTTTCGCTCCACCTAAGCGCAAGCAATTACCCGCATGATCGAGAATCAATGCTTTGCGACCACCTTTAGGACGTAGTCCTCGACCGAGCATTTGTAAATGCAAGGCGACGGATTTGGTTGGACGACATAGTTGGATTACTTCGATTTCGGGAAAGTCAAAGCCTTCAGTGAACAAATTGACATTGCAGAGTACTAGGGTCTGACCAGCACGAAAACGCTCAAGGATGGCTTGACGTTCTTTAGTTGCGGTTTCGCCATCGATATGTTCGGCGGCAATGCCTGCGGTGCGGTAACGTTCTGCGATCGCTTTGGAATGGTCTAGGTTAATTGCAAATACGACACAACGTTTTTGATGGGCATGGCGCAAATATGCATCCACGGCACATCCAGCCACATAGCGGCGATCGATTCGCTCAGCTAGGTCAGCGGAATTAAAATCTCCTCCTGCAATGCGAATCCCTTCTTCTGTCGGTAAAAAGCTTTCGGGTGCAAGCACATCATAATCCGCGAGAAATCCTCTCCAAATTAATTCGGATACAGAAGGTCCCACCACCAATGCTTCATAAAGGCGATCAAATCCTCTTCCATCCAGCCGAGAAGGTGTGGCTGTCACGCCCAAAATCAATGCTTCGGGAAAATGGCGCAAAATTGTTAGATAACTAGGCGCAAGAGAAAGGTGCGCTTCATCAATAATCACGAGGGCGATCGCACCCAAATCTACGTCTTGTTTTTCGAGGCGTTTTACCAAAGTTTGGACTGAAGCACATTGCACGGGATGCTCTAGGTGCATGGGCTGATCGGCTTTGATAATGCCAATGGGCGATCGCAGTGTTTGTTCTAGGGTTTTTCGCGCCTGCCAAAGCAATTCTTCGCGGTGAACCAATAAGAGAACGCGCTGATTGCGATCGTCAAAATGCTTAGCGAGTTCGCTAAAGGTGCGTGTCTTTCCTGAACCTGTTGGCATCGCTAGCAAAATAGCTCGCTTGCCTAATCGCCAAGTTGCATAAATTTCGGAGATCACCCGCTGTTGATAGTCTCGTAGCTCGGACATCGCACGCCTCAAAAAAATCCCTTGTATTATGCCAGAAGTTTCTCAAATCGCAGCATTGACTTTGCACTCAAGCAGTAGCCTTGCACTCAAGTGCAGGCTAAACGCTCAAACCCGTTGAAACAGGTTGCTTAATAGTATTCTGTAGTCCACTTCAGTGGACTTGAGCTTTTAGCCAAGAATTTGAGTTCTTGGTTTATTTGCGTAAGTTCTAGGTAATTCTTATATGGCATCCTAAAGATTATCCATCATATAGAATCTATTCATGAACAAGCGCGTAACGTTAATCATTTCAGGTGGACAAACTGGTGCAGACTGGGGCGGATTGCTGGCGGCGGCAGATTTGGGCATTGCTACGGGTGGGCTAGCACCTAAGGGCTACCGTACTGAGTTGGGTGAAAATTTAGAGCTTGCCAAGTTTGGTTTACTGGAATCCGATCGCGCTGAATATGAGGTTCGCACTGTCCACAATGTCCAAGCTGCTGATGCAACGGTTATTTTTGCCGATCGCCTTCATAGTGATGGCACAAAGCTAACCATTGAATCTTGCATCAAATATGAAAAGCCTTATCTCATCAATCCTGATGCGCTAACCTTGCATGATTGGCTAATTGCTCAGCAAGTCAAGGTGCTAAATGTGGCGGGTAATCGGGAGTCAGTTGCTGAGGGGATAGGCGATCGCACAAGGCGAGTTGTGAGGGATGCTCTGAGTTTATGTGTTGTAGACGGCAAACTGATTCAAGGGCATCGTGTTGCTTCGGGGCTTTCAGAGAATAGTCCTTATGCTGAAGGTTCAATCTCGATGCAAATTCCCTTCTTCCAAAATCTAGGGTTAGACCTATCACCCTATTTTCGAGGCACTTTAAATATTGATATCTCACCTTACACTTACACGATCCAAAAGCCCCAGTACACTTTTCGGCAAGTAGATTGGACAACTAAGCATCCACCTGAAGATTTTTCCTTTGTTTCCTGTCAAGTTCTTTATAAGCGCGATCGCTATGATGGTTGGGTTTACTATCCTCATCCTGAAACGAAGCTGCGCCATTTCCAAAATCCATCGGTGCTAGAGGTGATCGCTATGCCTATTGCCGATCTTGTCTATGGAGAGTCTTTGCAGTTGCTCATTAATTCACAGGAAATTAGTCTGCATCATTAGCATTAGGAGATTTTGGTATTTACAAGATTGTCAAGTCGCACTAAACTTAGTCTATAAACTTAGTCTAGTATGTTTATATGGAAACCGTTAATATTCATCAGGCTAAAACCAATCTTTCCCGTCTTTTGTCAAGGGTGGAACTTGGAGAAGAGATTGTTATTTCTAACCGAGGTATTCCCGTTGCCAAGCTGGTTCCATTTTGTACTTCTGCTAATCGAAAAGCGAGTTTAGGAATTGATCGGGGACGTTTTCTCGTGCCTGAAGACTTTAACGATCCTTTGCCAGAAGAGATTCTGTCAGCATTTGAGGGGGGTGAAGGGTGAAACTGTTAATAGATACTCATTGCTGGTTGTGGTGGTTTGCCCAGCCAGAACGTTTGAGTGAAGAGGTGATCGCTTGCCTTGTCGATGAAGCTAATGAAGTGTGGTTCTCTGTGGCAAGTGTTTGGGAAATGGGTATCAAAGTTGCGATCGGCAAGTTGCCATTACCAGAACCAGTAGATAGCTATATATCAAGTCGTATGGTGCAATTGGGGGCGCGATCACTTGATATTTCAGTCAATCATGCTTTACAAGCTGCGGCTTTACCTTTACATCATCGTGATCCATTTGACAGAATGTTAATTGCACAGGCTCAACTGGAAAATATGACGATTGTGACGGCTGATCACATGTTTAGCCAATATAAAGACGTTTCTATCCTTTGGGCGACAAATTTATAGGAATGAGATCGCCATACTCAGACTCCAAACATGCCGCTACTACATTTAACTCTGCGATCGCTTAGTTCGAGTGATCGCGCAAAGCATCGTCAAGTTTGGGATTTTGCAAAGCAACCTCTTGGGTTGAGGTTAACCATTTTTTGTGATCACCTAAAACTCAAAACTCACAGTCATAGCGATCGCCTTCAGCAAACCTCTAGAAGATATATCGTTGAAGCGATCGCACTTGACTTAAAGTAGTAATCTGCGGTATTTTGTGTGCGGTAGAGCAATTAAATAGCAATTGCGTTAGAACTTTACGTTAGGCAGAAACATGCTTGAATCACTTACCATAGAAGTCAAACTTCTATAAGGAGATTATTAGAGTATGGAAGGAATAGCACTAAAAAAGGGTAATGAGCTAGAGAAAGCCGTTGAACTAATAGAGCGCTTTATTATAGAGACAAAACCTTCACTTGAGAAGTCAACCATTACATTTGAACCCAAGAAGATTCTAATTGTTGACGAGATAAAACATGAAATAGACCTTTATGTTGAAATCGATTTAGGACATGGCTACAAATCCATTGTTATTTTTGAATGCAAGAATTGGGAGAAGCCAGTTGGGAAAAATGAAATAATAATATTTTCAGAGAAGATCAGGGTTACTCAAGCCCAGAGGGGCTACATCATTGCAAAAAAATTCGGAAAATATTCTATTGCTCAAGCCAAACTTGATTCAAGAGTTGAGTTAATTAGATTTAGTGAAATTCCGTTCGTGCCTTCTGCACTGTTAAACTTTCACTTCATTGTCCCTGAAATCAAACATATTGACATGTTTTTTAGGTCAAACAACTTAGAATCAAATGGTCTTCTCAAACTAGATCATCAGAGTCTTTCAGTAAAACTTGATGGGGAATTTCTGGATTTTTTGCCTTATGTAGAGGAGAAAGGTAAATCAATCATGGAAGAGCGTCTCGCAAGAGAGCCTACAGAAACTCTAGATCCAGGAATCTATAACTATGATGCGGAAGAGGACTTAGACTTTGAAGAGGGTCGATTAATAGTAAACGAGTCAATAATTCAAGGACTCAAGCTTAGCATTAAGTTCTCAAACACTTTAATAAGACCACAAATTGTCTCGAAGTTCGATGTCGAAACTAGAGGAAGAGTGATTCAATTTGACAATGTAAATATCGAGCAAGATTCCAAGATCGGGGTTTCGTTTATTTATCGCTACTAAAATTCAAAGTGATAAAGCTACAGAATGTTTTAAAGATATAGTGAGTCTCATCAGCTTAGGCGATCGCCTCGAAATCATGACTCACAATAATAGCGATCGCATACCAAAAAAAACTAGAAAAACTTTACTTCTGCTGGTTTTATGCCATTAAATGAGGTGTTCCAAGAAACCGAATAACAATTGATATTTTTAAAAACAACGATATCGCCTTCTTGATAGGGACTGCTCTTAACATTGGGAAGAGGAACTAGAAACTCACCTAAGCGATCGCCTTCATTACAAGTAGCACCATAAATGCTAACAGGGACTTGGGTAGCCGAGGTAGAATCTGGGACAATTAGTTGAGGCTGTGACCATCGCAGATGACAACTTTTGGATAGATCGAGAGTTACGCTCCAACCACGGCGATCGCATTGTAAAGACTTCACCTTTCCATAGGCAAACCCGATATCCTCAAACAACATCTTCCCAGCCTCAAATATCAAAACAGTATGCGATCGCACCAAACGCCGAAGTTCTATAAGTAGAGATTCCAATTGTGAAAACCCAATCTCCGCTAATCCTCCGCCTAGATCGATGCTCGGAAGTGGAAGTTGAAACTGATCGGCTAGTGCGATCGCTTGACGGGCAAAAGTCAAAATTGTATCTAGGGAATTCTCGTGGAGCCCATGATGGATATGAAAGCCGACAAAACGATCTGATGCGGACTCGGCTAACTTGGCTAATTCCGTCAGATTGGATATGCCGAAACGACTGTAACTATCCAATGGTTCGCCATCTTCTCTGGTCAAGAGAGAAGAAGAATTGAGCCTAATCCCAAAATCTATCTGTTGAGATTGTAGTTTTTTGACTTGAGAGAGCGTCTCAATATAAATTCTAAAGTTGTTTTGTTTGGTGAGGAATAATTGCAGGTCGTAACCGTCAAAAGCAGGATCAGTTAGGCTCACCAGTTTATTGGTTAAAGGTGTTGGCAAACCAGCATATTCATTGTAGTTAGAGATGTCAAATCCCCAGAGTACTTCGCTAGTGATCTGATAAATAAGTGGATGTCTGAAAGCTTTGACGGGCATTAAAAACTGGCAATTATAGCGATCGCCTAATTCTCGCAATCGCTGAAGACGTTCTTTAAAAATTGTCAGATCGAATAGGAGTGCTGGGCCATCATAGACATAATCAAGGTGGTAAATGAACTGAGACAACCGATCTGACATAAAAAATATGAATTTCTGAATTAGTAGCGCGATCGCCTATATTATTCTTAGGAGTTTAGCAAAGCCACAGAGTTTCATTCTATGCCCAGTGTGTTTACTCAAGCCCAACTACAGCAACTACGCGCAGGCGATCGCGTTACCTATGGAGGTGTCCAGTGGGAAGTTGCAGACTACAGTTCCTACGATGACGACAACGGCTATGCTACCGAAGAATGGCTGCTGAAAACCAAAAGTGCTAGATCTTACTACTTGTTGCGAGAAGTCGATCCTGAGAATCCCTCAACCTTAGTTAACTGGTATTTATCTGAAGAAATTAGTGGCTCAAGTGTCTCTGGCGATAGCTTTAGCGATAACATTCAATTTACAATGTGGCGAGTGATGCGTGAGGGAGAACAACCCTATCCGTATTTACGGGCTTTGGGCAGAGAATTCTATTTTGAGTCACAAACTTCTGGTAAATATAGGAGCAACGCAGGCAAAGCTTTCCGTACTACTTGGGATTATTGGGATCAAGAACATCTATGGAATTTAGCGATCGAGGCGTGGGAAGATAGCGAGATCCATTTTTATTCCACAAAGAAGGTCAATCCTGAAGATTTTTCGGAAGTAAAGACCGATACAAAGAAGGCAAGTTTCACAAGTTCTAGTAAGGGCTTAAGTAAGTCAGAGCTGAAAACACTACAGATTTTAATGGCTTTGGCATTAACGATCGGCGGTATTCTTCTGATGATTTTTGGGGGTTGGTAGGGTATGCCCGCTTCATTATTTATTGAACATTGTTCAAACGGATTAGCTTTCTATATCAACGGTGAATTGCAGTTCCATACAGAAGATGAACAGATTTATCATGAATATTTAGTTGTTCCTGCGATCGCACTTGCAGCAAAAAGGTTTTTAGATTTACCTATTTCCCAAGGCAACTCACCCAATGAGGGATTGCGGGTATTGATTTGCGGTGGTGGTGATGGTCTGGCGGCTAGGGATGTATTGCGATTCCCAGAAGTAAGTTCTATTGATTTGGTAGACTTCAATCCTGAAGTAGTAGAACTTGGCAAAACAGTTTTTGCACCTTTTAATCATGATAGTTTGAGCGATCGCAAGGTTAATATTCACATCCAAGATGCCTTTTTGTTTTTGAGCGATCGCATTCAAAATATAGCTAACTCTGGCGATCGCTATCATGTGGTGATCTGCGACTTTACCTATCCCACATCTCCCGAAGAAACCCGCGTACATAGTCAAGAATGGTTTCAGCTTGTCCGCCAAGTCCTGCATCCTCAAGGGCTCATCGCCGAGAATGCCGTCTCACCCGATCGCAATACTTCAGGCTTCTGGTGTATGTATCAGACGATTTGGAGTGCAGGCGCGATCGCTAAACCGATGCAGGTGTGCATTCCCTCGTTCCATCAGCATGGCTATGGCAATTGGGGATTTTTGCTAGCTGCAACCGATCAGGCGATTACCAAAGCCGAACTTACCAACATTCATTTACCCGATGGATTGCGATCACTTAATCTCGATTCCCTATTAGCCGCTTTTAGCTTTGCCGATGCGATCGCTGAGCACCGTTTTGCGGTCAACATTCACAGTCTGAAAGCTCCACAACTGCTCTATTATCTGCTCAATCCCCATCTAAACACTATCGAATCTACGGATCGAAATATAGACTTTCTCGATCTTGATGACTCTCAAGAAATCAATCGCCTCAGTCAGTCTTGGTTGCGATCGCTAGCGATCGATCCCCTACGGTTAGAGTCTGTGGCAAAGCTATGGTTAGAGCAAATGCAAAAGTCGCATCCCGACTTCCAGAAACTATTACCAGTGCAGAATCCTTACCATACGCCCAGAATGACTGCCTCTTGGCTAGGTTCCGTGCCGCAACTCTTAGAGCAGATTAATTTGCCACGTTTGCTCGATCGCATAATTGCACGGGGCAAAGATCTGCCACCACAGGCGATCGCCGATCTCAAGCAGTTATTAACGAAGCTTCAGTCTGGTAACCAAGAGGAACGCGAAGAGAGTAATGATGTAGCTCTTAACCGCATTGGTTCGGAAACATTTCAATTTTCTACTTCAACTAAGTTGTTGATCTCCCTCACAGTCACAATGTTAGTAGCAAATCTGATTGCTCCCGATTCTGTATTTGCAAAAGGCTCTACTGGCTTTGCAAGCAGTGGCGATGATACTGGGCTTAGTTGGGGATTTACAGGGATGATCATGACGACAATTGGGCTTACATGGTTATCTAATTTGTATAGAGATTCAGATTCCAAGTAGCCCTGCACTCAAGTGCGGGCTAAAAGCTCAAACCCGTTGAAACGGGTTAATTGATAGTATTCTGTAGTGGGAATTAAATGTAGGATGGGTTAGCGATAGCGTAACCCATCATTGATACCTAATTGATGCGTTTAACGCATCCTACAGATAATTAAGCCTTCCTACTTAGATAATTGTGAAGCTACATCTAGAATTATTATCCGATCGCGATCGCTATGCTTGGGATAGCATGGTCAAAACCAATCCATACAGCTGTTTCATGCAGTCATGGACTTGGGCAGATTTCAAAGAACTACAAGGCTACAAGACTTGGCGGTATGGATTGTTTTGCGGTCAGGACTCAAATCTAGAACGTACTTTTGACAACTTAGTTGGGGGTTGTATCTTCTATCTTTATCCGCAGTTGGGAGGAGCAAACATTTTATTAGCAGCAGGGGGAGCAATTCTCTCGCCAGAATGGGCGGCATTAGGAATGCCTTTGTTGCTAGAAGCTGCCGAACAGTTGGCTTACGAGTATAGTGTTTCTTTTAATACAAGCATTATCACCCTACGAATTGAGCCTTTGTGGGAAAGCAAGCCGCAATGGTTACCAGCAGATTTTGTGCGATCGCCTGCCGATCTCATGCCTACGAACACCCTGTTGATCGACATGCAACTTACGCCAGATCAACTTCTTTCACAGATGCAACCCAAAGGACGCTACAATCTGCGCCTCAGTTGGCGCTATGGCGTAACTACCGAATTTCGCCAAGATGATGCGGCGATCGCTTTGTTTTACGATCTGTTCTGGGAAACTTCGCAACGTCAAAATTTTTTTGGTGAACCCTTTGGCTTTTTTATCAACCTTTGCCAAACCTTATTTCCCGAAAACATGGCAGAAATTGCGATCGCTAGTTGGCAAGGTGAGACATTAGCAGCAATTCTCGTCATCTATTGGGGCGATCGCTGTACCTATCTGTATGGTGGACGCAGTGTTAAGCATCCCCATGTGATGGCGAGTTATGCGATTCACTGGGAAGCTATGCAACGAGCCAAAGCCAGAGGTTGCAAAATCTATGATTTTTATGGATTCACTACCGAGCCTAATCATCCCTATTTTCAATTTTCGCGGTTTAAGCAACAGTTTGGCGGTGTGATCGCCAAAACAATCGGCGCACATGACTATGTCTTCTACGATCGCTTAGCAGATACAATCATAGGATTACTAGAAAAACTTTAATCTGCTGACAATTACGTAGGGTGAGTTAGCGATAGCGTAACGCACCCAATAACCTCAATGGTGCGTTACGCTTCGCTAACTCACCCTACATATGATGGCTGCCTTCGGCAGACACAATAGATAAACTGGAGAAGATTGAGTATGGAAAGAATTTGGCAAGAGATAAATCGTATTCCTCTAGTAGTAATGGAACTACTTTTAGGATTTGCTCTATTTTGGCTCGGACAACTTGCTTACCAAAAGCTATTTCGACGCATGAATCTCAATCTCCAGCTTTTTGTACGCGATAATCCCGCCGTGGCGATCGCCTTAGTTGGTTATTACATGGGCATTGCGATCGCTGTGAGTGGAGCACTTACCCGAACTAGTTCTTCTTGGCAAGATGTATTGATTAACTTAGCCAGTTATGGAGCTTTCTCCATTCTATTAATGCTTGCTGGAGCTTGGATCTGCGATTGGGCGATTTTACGACGATGTGACTGTGCTAGAGAAGTGCGTGAAGAACATAATATTGGTGCAGGAAGCTTGGAAGCAGCTTGTCATATTGGCAATGGACTGATACTTAGTAGTGCTCTAGGTGGTGAGGGAGGTAGTTTATTTGTGGGTTTGGTCTGCTGGTTATTGGGGTTAGGAGTTTTGATTTTAGTGAGCATCGTTTATCCTCGGATTGCCGCTTACGATGTCTATGGCGAAATCGCTAGGCGCAACAATCCTGCTGCTGGGGTTGCCTTTGCAGGTGCGATCGTTGGTGTGGCTAATGTCATTCGCAATGCTTTTATTCCCGAATTTGAGAACTGGACAGTGAGCTTTTCTATCTATGGAATTGCTTTAGGCTGTGGATTAATTTTACTAGCCGCGATTCGGTGGCTTGCCGATTTGATTCTCGTACCTGGGGTAAAAATCTCTGACGAAATTGCCAAGCAAGAAACTCCAAACTTGGGTGTAGGCTTTATCGAAGCATTTACCTACATCGTCAGTTCTTTCTTGGTTGCATGGGCATTTTAGGTTTGTGCTAAATATATTCCCATAACTCGAAATCTCTGTAGATTTAGCTTTAGCGACAAGTCAATGGTTTCTCTGATCGCATAGACTTAGCTAATTTCGGTGATTTTTCGATATTGTATTGCATTGTTTCGGCGATCACTTGCGAGGTATAGGCGATAGATCGCTATTAACTGCAATACAAAAGGAAAAAATTGCTAAATGCTTTTACCCTACACTCAAATGCGGGCTCGAAATTCAAACCCGTTTCAACAGGTTGCTTAACATTATTCTATAGTCCACTTCAGTGGACTTGAGCTTTTAGCCCGCACTTGAGTGCAGGGCTACTGCTGCGAAAATCTTTGAGGAGAGAGTAAAGGAATAATATCGTCAGGCTGACCCTTAACATAAGCAGCGAACCTTCTAGACAATGCTGGTACATAGACAGTTGGGCTCGTAAATCCAGAGAATAGATGTAGGTTTTCGTATTCCTTTAACGAACCAACTAGGGGCAAATTGTCACTACTAAAAGCGACTAGACAATTTCGCCATTTTCCCTTTAGTGCAGCAATCTTGGGCAAGATTTTACTCACCTGTTTTCGGATCGTAGCTTCGCTTTGAATGGGATCGATCGCAGCATACGGATCAGTCAAAACTCGGCTGAGTTGACCAAATCTGATACGGCGATCGCAAAATTGAATTGCCCCTGCATCCACTGAAGGGGGCAACAATTCATGTCCTGCGATATCCCAAATTGAGTCTTGGTCAATATTTGTTGTTGCTCCTTCTAACTGGTAGCGTTTAGTATCAGCAGGCATCACCATCGCTCGCAATTCTAGATCAGAGGGTTCTGTATCGATTGCTTCGGCATGGGTGTAATAGATTCTAGATCGAATGCCTGAGGTTTTAAGTAGAGAGCGAGACATCGCTCCTGCACAAACAACAACTTGATTACTCCGAAACTCTCCCTGCTCCGTACGCACTCCGACCAAGCGATCGCCTTCGATTAATAAGCTATCTACTTTTGTATAGATGATTTCACCACCTAACTTTTGGATTGCTTGGCTATGGGCAGATACAAAACTATCGAGATTAATATGACCGTGAGGAAATAACAAAGCGCCGCCAATACCTTTAGGATTCAACAGAGGTTCGCGATCGCAAGCCTCTTTAGCATTGAGCAAAGTCGGAGCGATCCAGCAACTGGCATATTGCGAGAGAATCTCTTGTGGATCTGCATCTGGTTCTATCGTCAATAGTAAATCAATGTCACGAAACTCCGTATCCATCTCCAACTCATTGGATAGTTCTCTTTGTCGAGCGATTCCCTCTTGACAAAGTTGCTGAGTGACTAGAGTTGTGCCAGCCCAGTATGAGATGCCACCATAGCCAAGACTGCTGCCGCCCTGAAGTTGTTGATGTTGCTCAATTAGTAATACCGAAAAGCCAGCTTTTTGCAGCTCATAGCTCAAAGATATACCTGTGATGCCGCCACCAACTACAATCCAATCATACATGGGTTTCTATCTCTTGAAGATCTATATCTTCTAATATAGTCTCTCCAACGCCTTGGTGTTGGGTTTTTACCCATTTTAAACGTTTGGGTAGTATGCACATTCTCAGCGTTACGCTGGCAATTACAGGAATCCAATGCAGCATATAAATCATGCCTGTAGTTGTTTGCCAAATAGCCGATCTCCATGACATTTGGTAGGAACGTCTAAGTCCGAAAGCCATAGTTACCGCACTTAGGGCAAGAGAGAAGCCTGCGATCGCAGGAAGCATTGGGTTATGTCTCAATACTAAGGCTGTGATCGTGTCGGGAATAAAGGCAACTGTCAGCAAATATTGGTTGATATAAAACAGGGAAGCATCAAAGGTTTTGAGAAATCCCATACGCCCACTTAGGAGCAGATTCCAATAGTCAAGATAGCGCTGAAAACCGCCCTCAGCCCAGCGATTGCGCTGATGCCATAGCTGTTTTGCCGTAACTACACCTTCTTCTTGGACAGCAGGGAAATTTAGACAGTCAATATCCCATTGGCACAAATGCAGGCGAATTGTTAGATCGAGATCATCAGTAATCGTTTGCTCATTCCAGCCGCCACAATCTTTAAGCGCTGCAAGACGGACAAATTGACCATTACCGCGCAATTCCCCTACGCCCCCAACCCTTATCCGTAAATCCTGTAAACACCAATCAAGAGCCATCTCCGCAGACTGTCCTGATGTCCACCAGTTCTCTGAAGCATTGGCGATCGCCTTACGTAACTGGACTGCCCCAATTTTTGGCTGTTGGAATACTGGCACTAGCGATCGCAACACATCGGCGGGGACTTGAGCATCGGCATCAAATACGCCAATGATATCGCCCTTAGTTAAAGCTAAAACTTGATTTAATGCGCCAGACTTACCACCTTGAGCGTCATCACCACGTCGCAGAGTCTTTAATTGAGGGTATTTTTGTTTTAGCAATGTCAATACTTCAGACGTGCGATCGCTGCTATTGTCATCAACGATCCAGACCTCGAAGCGATCGCTTGGATAGTCAATTTGGCATAAATTTCTAACTAAATTGCCAATTACAGCTTCTTCATTTTTTGCCGATGCTAGCAATGAGAAAAATGGTAAATCTTGTGAAGATGTTTGCTCTGAATCTATTTCCATGCCATTTTTGAAATTCGATTCTGACACAATTGGAGGTAATGGCGGCGCAAATATTAACCGCAAAGCCTGAATGCTAAATAACCCCAACAGTACCCATCGACTCCAAGGGGCAAAATGTAAACCAATCGTCAATCCATAGACAATTGCCATCACAATGATCGTTTTGAGTCTGCGGCGATCGCCCTCTGTCTGAAGGCTGCTACGAAAGTCCGTCTCGTGCATTTGGGGTTTAAATATATTGCGAAATGTTTAGCTTGAATATACTCAGGATACAGCTTTTGATCGTTGGTTTTTAGCAATTCTCAGAACCAAAAAATAGAGTCTTAATCAAGAGATAACAATATTTTTTTGTAGCTTAAGCTACTTTATGTCGGCGGAAATCCAGTGCAGACAATCATTTGTAGTAAGAGCTAGTATGGTAACAGTCAATTTAAACCTAAACTAATAATTTAATGTTCGGCTTTTTAAAACGTAAATTTCGCAAAAAAATCGCACGTATTGAAATCACAGGAGCGATCGGGTCAGGCACAAGGACTCGCGTACTTGAAGCTCTTGAGTTTGTGGAAGAGCAAAAATTTCCCGCCCTACTACTTCGCATCGATAGCCCTGGGGGAACCGTTGGCGACTCTCAAGAAATTTACGCTGCACTCAAGCGACTACGAGAAAAAGTAAAAGTCGTCGCTAGTTTCGGCAATATTTCCGCCAGTGGCGGAGTATATATCGGCGTTGGCGCAGATTACATCGTCTCTAATGCTGGCACAATTACAGGTAGCATCGGTGTAATTTTGCGCGGTAACAATATCGAAAAGTTACTCGATAAAATTGGGGTCTCTTTTAAAGTGATCAAATCTGGCACTTATAAAGATATTCTCTCCTTCGATCGCGAAATAACTCCCGAAGAAAGAGTGATTCTGCAATCATTAATTGACAGCAGCTACAACCAGTTCGTCGAGACTGTTGCCGAAGGTCGTAAACTTAGCCCCGCGACAGTGCGATCTTTTGCCGATGGCAGAGTCTTTACAGGCGAACAAGCTGTTGAACTTGGTTTAGTCGATCGCATTGGCACTGAGGAAGATGCAAGGTGCTATGCTGCCGAACTTGTGGGACTTGACCCTAAAACCACTAAAGTCTTCACGATTAAGCCTCCTAAATCTTTTGTGAGCAAATTCTTACCTGGAGGATCAGAGAATGCGATCGCGCGTCTCCAATTTGAAGCAGAAACCAGTGGAATGCCTCTCTGGATGTGGCAATAGCAAATAACTGTAGGACTTACTCATCTGCCCTGCAATAAATTGCGGGCTAAAAGCTTAAACCTTTTGAAACAGGTTGGTTTGAGGCTTTCTTTAGTCAGTTTTAACTGACTTGAGCTGTGAGCCAAGAACTTTAGTTCTTGGTTGATTTGCGTAAGTCCTAAACTGGTGGTGCGCAACTTCGCCGCGCACCACCAGTTATTTGCTTTAAGAACACCTGTTTTTTAAGTGAAGAGAGAAGAGTTCCCTAGTTCTATTTGCATAGCTGAATAATGGTAAGTGCTACAATTAAGTGCAGCTAATCAACAGTCTCTATCCCGAAACTTAGACTAAGTAGAGTATGTATGAAGCTATTCCAGATCATAATTAATACCATATTATCAAGCTCCATCCTTGCCATAGGGATATTTGCAGTAAATTGGGCAAATGATAGTCCGAATGCGATCGCTCAAGATTCTTCTGACTGTTTTATGATTAACTCAAGTGGAAGACGGATAGATTTAAGTAAGCTATGTGGAAGTAGTGATGCTATTAAACCAATTACTCAACCTCCTCAAGCATCTGAAGTTAAGTCTGATCCAAATGGAACGATTAAAATTCGGATCAAGAGATTCAGAAATAAAATACCAACTGTAGACGTGGTTTTTAACGGGAATCGTACATATGAGATGATTTTTGACACTGGTGCAAGTCATACATTAATCACTGCTGAAATGGCGAAATCACTAAGCGTCGTGTCATACAACTATGCTGATTTTAATATTGCAGATGGTAGTAATGTCAGATTTCCTGTTGGCGAAGTAAAGTCTATTGAGATAGGTTCACACAAGATGCAAGTAATGCCTGTTGTAATTGCAGACAAGGCAGATATTGGGTTACTAGGCAATGATTTTTTTGGGCAGTTTGACGTTAAGATTGGGCGGTCAGAGATTGAATTAACTCCTCGCAAGTTTTTTTAGATACTGCTGACATCTCATTCAATTGGATGAACCACAGAACTAGTCATTAGACTTCATCGGAAATAAAGAGGAGATAAGCCCTAAGCCTTTTTCCCAATTGAGATGCTCAAGTTAAGCAACCTTCCCATGTCTCATCGTAACCCTGAAATTGTGTAATCCACAAGAAGTTTCCAT
>NZ_SJEE01000051.1 GCF_006937785.1 Pseudanabaena sp. UWO311 | reverse complement strand
TCAAAGTGGCGGCGCGAAGCGCCGCCACTTTGATTTTGGGTTTTTATTTGTTTTTTTTAAGATAGCTAGGACAAATAAATGAAGGCAGCGCTTCGCGCCGCCTTCATTTATTTGGTATTACTTAGCATCACCCAAGAAGGTTGGTATTGATGAGGACAAACTAGACAATTATTGTTCATAAACTATTACTAGCGACTAGCAACCTATATCAGTGAACATTTGTCTTGGCAACACTCGCAACGCTTCTTCTAGGGTAGTAATTCCCGTTGAAATTTTATCACGCACGCTATGAACAAAAGATTCATAACCATGTTCGATTAGATACTCAAGTAATTTTGATTGATTTCCTTCAGCCATAATTTTTCGTACTTGAGGAGTGACATTCAATAGCTCAAATATAGCTTCACGTCCCAAGTAACCTGACCCAAAACAATGTTCACAGCCTTTACCTTTGTGCCAATCTTGGTATTTCATATCCTGTGCTGGAATATTCAAAAATTCAACTTCTTCTTTTGTTGGCACATAGACTTCAGAGCAAAAAGAGCAGACTTTTCTGACCAATCGCTGTGCGACTATGCCCAATAGAGCTTCAGAAATTATACTTGGATGCAGTCCCAAATCTTTCAGTCTTGCCACAGTACTAATTGCATCATTGGTATGCATTGTAGATAGAACTAAATGCCCTGTCATGGCTGCGCGTATAGTGATTTCCGCAGTTTCCAAATCGCGTACCTCACCCACCATAATAATATCGGGATCTTGACGCAAAATTGATTTTAGTCCTGTAGCAAAGGTAAGTCCACCCTTCTCATGCACTTGTCCTTGGGTGATATTTGACAAATTATATTCAATCGGATCTTCCATCGTAATGATATTCACTTGATCCGTTGCTAATAATTGCAAAGTGGCATAGAGCGTACTGGTTTTACCTGAACCCGTTGGACCAGTTACAATAATTAAGCCTTGGGGTTGTGACACCCAACTGCGATAAATTTCAAGGGATTTCGGCATGAAGCCAATATCTTCAATCGTGGTTGTCAGCATTTTATTGCGTGGCAATAGCCGAATTACCGCTTTTTCACCACCAACACAGGGAAAAGTACTAACCCGCATATCTAAATCTAAATCTAGATGATCGGCGGTAACATAATGCTGACTAATACGACCATCTTGAGGACGACGACTTTCACCTATATTCATGTTACTCATCACTTTGAGAGCCACGATGGTCTTACGACTGACTTCAGTCGGTAAAATGCGTGTAGTTCTTAAAATGCCATCGATGCGATAGCGAACGCGCAGCCCTAACTCTGTGGGCTCTAGATGAATATCACTGGCTCGATGTTGCAGTGCAACCGAAATTAAAGCATTAATGCGATGAGTTTGATCAAGGGCTTGCGACAAATAGATCTCGGAAATTTCATCTAAGTGTGCTTCTTCATTTGCACCTGTGAGTGGGTTCACAATTGGTGAAGCAATATCACTTGGCTCAGGTAAATTTTGACGAAGGAACCACAATAGATAACTTTCGGAAGAGATGGTTATATTTTTGATGCCCGTTAACGTAGCATTACTCATTTGCTTGATTTCGTCACTGGTTAATGAATGTGGCGAAGCTAAATAAAAGTAACCATGCCACAGCAATAGAGGGATAATCGGTGGTAAGGATTTGCGGTCATCAAAATAATGAAAAAAACGATAATTGAGCTCTTCATCTAGTAAATCAATCCTCAATCCGCCCCGTTTATCAACCAATAGCTCAATGGCTTTATCGCAATCAATTTCTTGATTGCGAAGACGCTTCCAAATTGAATTAGGAGAAATTTGAGATATTTGACTCATAATATAAAAATGCAAATCAACCAAATCGAGAAATACTTCTCTTGATATAGGGTTTTACAGCAAGAAAAATTAAAAACGTACAGCGATCGCGTTAGGTTTCTTCAAATATAAATACTTCTAATAAATACTTCTAAAATAAGACCATGACTGATATACAACAATTACAACTACTAATGAAAGGAGTAAATGGCTGGAATCAATGGAGAAATGAGTATCCAGATACATTAATCTCATTACAGAATGCAGTACTAAGTGCTGCTGATTTGCGCTATGTCAATTTAAGTTATGCCAATCTAGAAGGTGCGGATTTATATCATGCTAATTTAATTGAGGCGCGATTAGAATATGCAAATTTTGCTAAAGCAAGTTTAAATGGCGCGATCGCTACAGGTTCTCTAATTAAGACCAATTTTAGTGAGGCAAATCTTTATAGTGCTATTTTTAGCTTTGCGGATCTCCGTTATGCCAATTTAGAAAGAGCCAATGCGATCGCGGCAAATTTCAATAGTGCTAATCTCCAAGGTGCAAATTTACAAAATATTAATGCTAGTCATGCCATATTTTGGCAAGCAAACTTAAAAGAGGCTAATTTGAATAGTGCGACTTTTTGGGGTGCTAAGCTTTATTCTACAAATTTAGAGCGATCGCAGTTGCAAAACACTGATTTTAGTGGAGCTGACCTCAGTGGCGCAAATCTCCAGAATGCCGATCTTAGTGGCGCAGATTTACGCGATGCCAATATGAGTAACGTAAATCTCGAAGGCGCAAATCTCGAAGGGATTCTTTGGGGTAAAAATATAAGTCGTTATTCTACGAATTGGAGTAATGCGATCGGTTTAATGTCTGCCCAAAATGTACCCTCGTCTCTTTTACTGTGAAGATGAGAAAGAAGTTACAGCTATAAGCAATGAAAGTTTTGCTTAGGACATAAAACCCAAATAAATAAAGGCGGCGCGAAGCGCCGCCTTTATTTATTTGGGTTTTGATTTGTCCTAGCTATCTCTTTGCTATAGGATAATGCCCCATGCCAGCCATTGATTTTCAGGATTTCCTTCCACGTAACATCAGTTATTTAAAACAAAAGCTATGCTCAGCATCAACTTTGTTTTTAGATTAAATATTATCGTGTCAATATTTTATGTATACTGTATACATAAGTTTTGCAGGGTAACATCAAAACGCAAAATAGCTATGCCATTTTGTGTTTTTAAAATCCCTACTGGGTCTGATTTTCAATTAACAAGAATGTGCCAACACCTTCGTGAATTGGTGTAAGTCATCCCAACTCAAGGAAGATCAAGGAAGTATCGTTGCAATTGCAAAAGGCGAAGCCCAAATCTAGCGCACTTATCAATATCCAAGGTTATCAACAAAACTTTGACAAGAATGCTAGCGTAATTAAACATAAATCCTAAAAAATTGCCAGCAAAACCCACAAAAAATATAGGTTTTAACACGTAATTTTAATTACTCCAAGCCACCTGTAACTTTGTTGTCAACTTTTAAATTTATGAATTTGTAATCGCTTCTACTTTTCCAAATTTACAGGTACACGGTTTCAGAAATATTCCATATTTAAAGATTAAATATATTTAGTATGGGAGATATAAATATTCAAATATCAATCGAATACATTGCAATAAATATTAACAAGAAAATCTAGAGGCTTACTAATAGTAATAATCTCTAAAAATGTTGTATCTAGAAGGACTAAAGAAATTAAAATAAATAATAGCACTAGATTAATTCAACAAAAAAAGTAATTTAGAATACCATTATTCTGCGAATATCCTGTTGTAATGTATCTTGAAAATCCAACTAAATCATTAGCACTAAATTTGCTTTAGCCATAAAATCACTTACTCAATCAATTATTTGCTGACACCTTTTAATGAAATTTATAGTGATAAGCAAGTAGCGCGATCGCTAATTTTAGATTGAGTTGATTAGTTGATTTTGGCAATCAAAAATTAGTAGAGTAAAATTATGCTTAAGAACAAATTCAGCACCATGTTTAAATTGCCTAGTCCCGAATTAATTACTAGATTTAACAGCCTGTGTTTATCGCTCGTTCTGATGTTGAGTGTATTTTTGGGAAATCCTATTCAAGCACAAGCAGACGTAAAAGCATCCAATTTTGATAGCGCGATCTTCGCTGTAGCCAATGAAAATGGGGCAATTTTTTCTAGCTTAATTGCAGATGCGGCTGTAGAGCCTGAAGCAGTAGTCGAAACTCCAGAAGCCAAAGCCGCAGCAAAGGCGGAAGCCAAAAAAGCCAAAGCCGCCGCTAAGCTTGAAGCCAAAAAGCTAAAGGAAGCAGAAGAAGCTAAAGCAGAAGAAGCTAAAGCTGCGGAAAAGGCGGCTAAAAAGGCAGCCAAGCTAGAAGCCAAAAAAGCTAAAGAAGCAGCTAAGCTAGAAGCCAAAAAAGCTAAAGAAGCTGAAAAAGCCGCTGCGGCAGAAGCTGCTGAAGAGAAAGAAAAAGCAGCACCTGAAGCCGATGCTCCAGAAACAGCGACTGAGCCAGCAGTAGAAAGCGCACCTGCCGAAGTTGTTGTTCCTTAGTTTTTGGATTTTCTTAAGCAAGTGTTAGGGATTAAACTCATACGTGATTTCCACTAAGAAGCCTCCTTAAGCCAGAAATTAGTAAGGTGGGCAATGCCCACCCTACCTATCTCCTGCTTGAAAAGTTGTTTTCAGGAAATCACCTAACACTTGGCAACAGTCTATTAATACCAATTCTCGAAAATGCAGTTAAACTTTTGAGAATTGAAAATTGACCCAGCAAGGTTTTTGGATTCTCAAAATGGTATTGCCACTATGAGAATTGGGATAAGATCTAATTCAAGGCAAGCAAATGACTTCAGCAATTCCGCGATCGCAATTCAAGTTTAATCTCAGTGCTTACTTAATCAGTGATGGACCAGCAGGCTTTCTATTAAGTTGGGTCGCTGGGTTTGTTGATACTTCTGCATTTATCATTTTGTTTGGACTATTTACAGCCCATGTGACTGGCAACATTGCCTTGGCGGGTTCTTCATTTGTGAGTGCTGATACTGAGACAACCATTACTCGTTTATTAATGTTGCCCACATTTGTGCTAACTGTGGCTTTGACTTCTCTGCTAGCTCGGTTTTCGCGTCGTCAGCAATGGTGCGTGTTTGGAGTCTTGCTCACTGCGGAAGCGATCGCGTTGGCAGTTTTCCTAGCAATGGGTATGACGCTTTCGCCTGATCTTCTATTTGATGTACAGGAAGATTTGATCTTGCCGATTGGCATCTCTGGTGTAATAGCAATGGCGATCCAAAATGCCTTGATGAAGGAAGCAAAGGGAGTATTCAAAAGCTACATTCCGACAACAGTAATGACTGGAAATACTACGCAACTCACCATTGATGTTGTGCAGTTTTTTCTGGCTAAGTTTGCAAGTGTCCAAACTGAAGTAACTCAAATGGAAGCAAGTGAGTCTTTAGAACGGATTGGTCGATTTGTGCCGACGATCGCAGGTTTTGCTCTTGGTGGATTGCTGGCTGCTTGCTTTGTCTTAGTTTCTGAATCTTGGTGGAGTTTGTCTCTACCTTTGATCATTATTTCGATTTTGGCGATCGCCGCCTATGTCGAACATGGTCGTAAACCTATTACCTAATTCTTTCAGGAAAAGTAATGAAACAACGTTTATTCTCATTTTTTATCAGTGCCATCATTTTTGTCGGATTACTCACTGGCAATGCTTCTCAAGTTCTATCAAGCTCTTTTCCTGCGGCGACTTGGTTAGCTGTTGCCGACGTTGATGGTGCGGAACCTGTTGCCGCCCCTGAAGTAACTGCACCTGAAGTTGTCGCGCCTGAAGCTGCTGCAACCGTAACAGAATCAGCACCAACTGAACCTGCTGTGCCTGTTGCAGAAGTTGCTGCACCAAAACCTACTGATGAAGCAACTAATTTGCTGACTAAATTGGAAACGGAAATAATTCCTCAAATTGAGAGTGTTTTAACTCCTGAGCAGCAAGCAGAATTTGCAACTAAAGTTGCCGCAGGAACTAGTTTTCGCAAGGCTTTTAAAGCTGTAACTTTGACTCCAGCTCAAAAGACTAAGTTGAGTGCAGTATTTAAAGCTATTCCTAAAAAGGATATTTTTGCGACACTCACACCTGCTCAGAAGAAACAATTATTCTTAAAAAATAAGCAACTTTTTATTCCTACGGCTGAAGAAATCGGCGATAAAATTACTGCTGGTATGAAAATGGCAAAGGACAAGTCGCCTTTAGCACCATCAAGTGAGTCGATTGTCGAAAAAATCAAAGCTAAGATGAAAGCTGCTGAGGTAAAGGAGTAATCATGGATGGATTTCTCTCAGGTCGGTTCAACGATTGGCTGTTATTAGTAGCGGCGTTAGTTGCTTCAATGATCATATTCGCTTCTTTACAGAAAGTCGCAAAATCTCTTTTAGTGCCATTTTTAATTGTCGCGATCGCACTGATTTTGGCGAAGGTTGCTTTTGGAGTTACTCCAGAACATCTCTGGTACGAGTCTGTTCATGTAATTCGGAGATTAGGCGCAAGATTTATGTAAACCCAAAAGCGGCGCTAAGCGCCGCTTTTTTTATGAGTTCTAAGATATGTTTCTTAGATGTCAATACTGATCATCGAGGGGTTAAGCCTGTAATAAAGTAGTTTCAAAGATGGATTTGGCATATTTTTTGAATAGTTGCTATTGGTTTGCTATGATTCATCCGTATAGACTAGGCGCAAGTCCAACATAGCCATGACCAACCCTGCCGACAATTTAGCTAAAAATCTGACGGACGCTTATGATATTTGCGATCCTGTGAAGCCTCTTCAGGGTGACGATCTGGACAAATACTATATACCTTTGTTGGAGGCAAGAAAGACTGAGGCGATCGTGCAGGTCGGGCAGATTTTGCAGCAACAAAATGCTAATAAGTTCTCAACTATTTTATTTACAGGGCATCGTGGTTGTGGCAAAAGTACGGAATTACGACGCATCGAAAAGCATTGGCAAAAGGAATATCTGACTATATTTTTAAATGTGGAAGATGAGACAGATATTAATGATGTGGAATATATCGATCTCTATATCACGGTGATTAGGCAAGTTGAAACAGCTTTGAGAAAGCTAAAAATTAAGTTTGATCGCGAATTGCTAAAGAGTTTCGAGAATTGGTTTCGAGACATAACTAAGGAAAACGAAGAATCGGTGCAGCGATCGATTAATACAGAAGCAGAGATGCAATTGGGCGGAGAAGCGCCATTTTTAGCGAAGTTACTATTTAAGTTGTCTGGTCAAATCAAAAATTCTAGTTCTGAAAAAATAACAATTCGCGAAAAGTTGATTAAAGAAGTCTCGCGGATGAAAGGCGATATTAATTTGCTGTTGGCGGATGGATTTAAGAAATTACGCGCTCAGTATCCTCATTTCAAAGGGATTTTAGTAATTCTCGATAATCTCGATCGCTGTCCGCCAGAGGTTTCTAATAAGTTGTTTTTTGATTATGCTGCCCAACTTCAGGAACTCCACTGCACGATCATCTATACTGTTCCAATTTCTATTCTTTATTCTCCACGAGGCTTAAATAATTCCTTTGGCAATCCGCATATTGTGCCGATGATTGGTATTTATGAGTTAGCTCCCGATCGCTATCCATTAGAATACAATCAGAAAGGCTTGGACGCAGTTGCCGCTATTATTGAAAAGCGGGTTGATGCTAAATTGATTTTTGCTTCGCGGAATGAATTAATCGATTTGGTGAAAATGAGTGGAGGTCATGTACGACAACTGATGCAATTAATGCAATTAGCCTGTATTACAGCCAATGGACGCGCTCACGATAAGATTCAACCCGATGATGTGGAATATGCGATTAAGCAGCTTCAGTTTAGTTTTGAGCGTTCCACTCCTAAGAAATATTTTAATGAGTTAGCTAATATCGCCTTAACGAAGGAAATAACTGATGATGAAATTGGTCAGCAAATGCTCTTTAGTACGGCGATTTTAGAATATAACGGTAGCGATCGCTGGAATTATCCCAATCCTTTGTTGATGCGTAGTAATGCCTTTAAGAGAGCGATCGATGACATCCAAACAACCTGATCCATCGGAAATAGCGGCGTTGTTAGAACACAATCAAGAAGTGTTTCAATTTTTGCTGGCTTTTATACAGATGTCGCGAGGTTTGAAGATCGGTTTTATTGAGGTAAACTTTCCACCTGATATCGATAAGGTGATTACAGCGATCGCTGAGCATCCTAAATGTGCATCGATTCAATTTGCGGTGTTGCGATTTGACGATCGCGATATGCGTTTTTTGTTGGAAGGGATTAAGGCGGAGTTATTAAAAATCTCGATTGAACCTGATAAGAAATTAGTGTTGATTTTGCAAGGTTTAGAAAAGGCGATCGCCTATAGTGGTGACAATCCTCCCATTTTAACGAATCTCAACTATGCCCGTGATTCTTTCCCCATCGCAGTTCCCCATCCGCTTCTATTTGCTTTGCCAGATTATGCCGTAACCCGATTCGCTAAGTTCGCACCCGACTTTTGGGCATGGACTTCATCAACCTTCAAGTTTCAAACCCTTCCCGAAACCCGCGAACGCTTAACTGCTGAAGTCTCTAAATTTTTTCATCATCCTGATCGTTATTTGCCTAAACCCGAACAAGGAGAGCGGATTGATTTATTAGAGAGATTATTGCAGGAATATCCTGAAGATACGGAAGCAAATAGTCGCACAAGGTTAGAGTTGCTCAATCAGTTAGGGCAAGCACATCAATCAATTCGTGAGTTTGACAAAGCCAAGTTCTATTTTCAACAGGCGATCAATCTTACTGAAGAGATTGGTTTCAAACGTAGTCAAGCTGAGGCTTTATTTAATTTAGGAACTATTTACTTTAATACAAGAGAATTTGATAATGCTAAACAAATTTTTAATCAATCATTATCAATTATAGAAGAACTTAACGACAAAAGAAAAGAAGCCAGTATTTATCACTGTTTAGGTATGATTGACCAAGAATTAAGAAGATACGCTGAGGCAAAACAAAACTACCAGCAAGCACTCAAGCTCAAAATTCAATTTGGGGATCTCTACTCTCAAGGCATTACATACCATCAACTAGGATGGATTGCACAAGATTTGAAAGAATACGCTAAAGCAAGGGCAAATTATCAACAAGCTCTCAATATTTTCATTGAATTTAATGATTTATATGCTCAATCAAGTGCATACCATCAACTAGGGTGGCTTTCAGAAAATATGAAAAAATATGCTGAAGCTAAGCAAAATTATCAAAAGTCTATTGCTATTAAAGTTGCACTAGGAGATCTCTACTCCCAAGCAAGTACTTATCACCAATTAGGCGTAGTTGCTCAAGGATTAAAAGAATATGAAGAAGCAAAACAAAATTATGAAAAAGCAATCACAATCTTTAGCGAATTTGATGATCGCTATAATCTAGCAAAAACCTATCAAAATTTAGGCATAATCGCTCAAGAGTTAAAAGAATATGACGAGGCAAGACAAAATTATCAAAAGTCTCTTGCTATAAAAATTGAATTAGGGGATCGATACTCCCAAGCTAGTATATATTCTGAACTTGGCTTACTTGCTGAAAAATTAGGCGATTTAGAAAATGCAAAATCACACTACTTTCAAGACTTACAAATATCTAAAGATTTTCAAGATACAGATAGATTGTTACATGCTACGCAAAATCTCATTCGCATATATCGATTACTCCAAGACGAGAATTTATTGTTAGCAATGGCACAAATTTTAGGGACAACTATTGAAAATATTCAGCAAATACTAAAATCAAACTAAACCTTGCGAGAATATGGAGAAGTGCGACAAAACTATCAACAGGTTCTCGCGATCAAGATTGAATTTGGCGATCTTATCAAGGCAAAATTAAAAAGGAAAAAGGAAAAAATGGATGATGATATTTATCGCGATTTAGCTGAAGTATAATAAATTCAAGTGTTTAGCGATCCAAAAACATGACCACCATCCCCGAAACGACTTTTACTAAAATCTTAGAAGCAGCCGATCGCCTTCAATTAGAAGATCAAGAAGACTTGATTCGGATTTTGCAAAACCGACTACGCGACAGACGCAGAGCCGAACTAATTCAAGACTTACAAGAAGCTCAACAAGAATTTGCACTTGGTGAATGTAAGCCCGTCACGCCATCACAACTCATGGAGGAACTTCTCGCGTGAAGATCATGGTCATGTAGTGGCGGATATGATTTGAGAATTATTTTTAAGTTTGTAGAACATGAAGAATCACAGGCAATTCTTCTAGAGACAATTGGCACACATGACGAAGTTTATTAATTAAGTTCAAGCCTTTAGCTGCCCAAAGACATGACACAAAAAAACTTTCCAGAATCTAAAATTAACCTTGTCAAGCGAGCGATCAATCCCAACACAGCACTAAGCCAAAACTGGATCAAAGCAAATCGCAAACAATAACCAAACCAAGACTAAATAGCAATTAAAAATAGCAATTAAAATAGGATAAAAGTATGGAAAAAGTCATTAATAAAATCTCTCTCAAACAGCAAACCAACGACTTTCAATACTGGCAACAACAAACACCTCAAAAACGCCTAGAAGCACTCGAACAAATTCGCCAAGAATATCACCAATACAAATACAATGCTCAACCAAGATTTCAAAGAGTTTATACAATTATTAAACGACAACCAAGTTAAATACCTCGTTATTGGTGGTTATGCTGTCGCAGTTCATGGACATCCACGCTATACCAAAGACATCGACATTTGGATCGAAATAAGCGAAGAAAATGCTCAAAACCTAGTAACAGCATTAACTCAATTTGGATTTGCAAGCTTAGGGTTAATATCTGATGACTTTCAAACACCTAATCAAATCATTCAGCTTGGCTACCCCCCTAACCGAATTGATTTAATCACAAATCCTGATGGCATTGATTTTCAAACCTGCTATGATTCCAAAATTGAAGTAATCCTTAATGATGTACCTGTTAAATTTATCAATCTTGACAATCTCAAAAAGAATAAATTAGCCTCTGGGAGACTTCAAGACCTAGCCGATTTAGAAAAGCTTCAAGATGAGTAAGGTGATCGCAATGCTGATACGAGCGAATTAGAAAAGAAGTGCGATCGCTACTCCCAAGCCAGCACATACAAGCGTTAAAATCAAATTAGCACTTAGGGAGCGATTACATGAACTGGGAAACCTATATCCACTCCGATCCCGATATTTTAGTCGGCAAGCCAGTCATCAAAGGTACAAGGCTTTCCGTCGAATTTATTTTGGGCTTATTGTCAGCAGGTTGGACAGAACAACAAATATTTGAAAACTATCCGACTCTAAACCAAAATTCACTCAGAGCCGTATTTGCCTTTACCTGCGAATGTATGCGCGATATGACGCTATACACAATACCAACACCTCGTAAGGCGAGTTAATGCAGTTTTTAGCAAACGAAAATTTCCCCTTAGTCAGTGTTAGAAATTTGCGAGATTTTGGCTTAGACATCACATCTATCATGGAAGATTCTTCAGGAATTAAAGATACTGAAGTCCTAGCAAGAGCAGTTAGTGAAAATAGAATTATCCTGACATTTGATCGCGACTACGGCGAATTAATTTTTCGACGATTTTTACCAAAACCCATCGGAGTCATTTACTTTCGCTATCAGCCTCTAACCCCAATAGAACCTGCCCATCATCTAATCAGGTTGCTTGATGAAGATAATATAAAATTAACAGAAATGTTTACCGTGCTAGAGCGAAATAAAATACGACAGCGAACATTGCGATCTCGTTAATCCCTATGCAATTACGAGGATTTTTATTATGGTGTGGAAAGATCGAATTACAACAGATCCATCTGTCTGTCATGGTAAGGCATGTATAAAAGGAACGAGAATCATGGTGTCAGTCATTCTCGACAACCTCGCCGCAAGAGTCAGTCAAGCAGAAATCTTGCAGAGTTATCCCACCCTAACCTCCAAGGATATTTTTGCCGCCATCAGCTACGCTGCCGAATTAGCCCGTGAGTAAGCAGATAGTCTCCAAATGGAAAAAGGAAAATATGAATCAATTAACATTAGCGCCAAAGTTAGATAGCCTATTAACAGAATTTCGTGAAGAACTGCAACACCTGTATGGCAGTAAATTCTTGCAACTTGTTTTATATGGTTCACAGGCTCGCAATCAAGCCACAACCGACTCAGACATTGATGTTGCAGTCATCCTCAAATCTCCCATCTACCCTCCCACCGAGATTTTCCACATGGGCGCAATCAAATCTAGACTCAGCCTTCAATACGACGAACTCCTATCCGTGTTTCCCATCTCAGAAGAAGACTTCAGAAATAAATCTACACCACTCTTAAATAACATTCGTAAAGAAGGAATATCTCTATGAGTCAAGTTCAATAATGCAAAAGACTTTCTAGCTCAAGTCAGAGAATACCTAGCTTAAATACTTTCAGAAAATAGACTATGACTACTCAACTAACTGCAACCGAAATCCAAAACATTAGCCAACTTTTGCAAGACTATGCCCCTGCTCAAAAGACCTTAAACCTGCTAAAAGAAACCAATGGCGATCTTGAAAAGAGCTTTGAGGAGCTATGGACAGAACAACATGGACAACAGGACTTCGACAAAACCAAACTTTGGCAATCCACAGTTAACGTCTTCCGCCAAGAACTATGCGGCAAAGAAGGCTTTCAAAATCAGGTCAAAGAATATAACAAAAATCCTACTAGCGCTCCATTACTCACAGGATTAATTGTTTCCGTAGTTCATTCGGTCGGCTTCCCAATTGATCCTGCGATCGCAACTGTTGTTGTTCTCTACATTCTCAAAGTTGGCATCAATATCTTCTGCGATTACATTAATCCAGAGGCAACCAAGAAGTAAAGTTTACAAAAAAAGGCGGCGCTTCGCGCCGCCTTTTTTTTGATTTCTGATTTTGTAGTGATTCTAGCGGAAATTTTTTGAATAACTGTATACAGTATACAAACTGATATTTCAAACAACCCAAGCAAGACATCATGGCAGATAAAGAACTGAACCTAGTCAAAGAGCTAGGCGAAGATATTGCTAAGGCTCCAGTGGTCACTAAGTCTGGATTAATTTATGGACTAAATGATAAACCTCCTGTTGTCGAAGCTATTTTCGTAGCTTTTCAGCATGTTCTTGCTGCTTTTGTTGGGATCATTACTCCTCCAATTATTATCTGTACCAGTCTAGGATTGGATGCGGCAAATACTAGTTATTTGATTAGTATGTCGCTCTTTACTTCGGGAATTTGCACTTATATTCAATGTAAAAAGATTGGTCCAATCGGTTCAGGTTTGCTAAGTCTACAAGGGACTAGTTTTGCTTTTCTTGCACCAATTTTAGGCGTAGGTACAGCTTCTTTACAAAGAGGTGATTCCCCAGAACAAGCTCTAGCATTGATTTTTGGAGTTTGTTTGTTTGGCTCATTTGTGATAATTATTTTGAGTCAGTTTATTCATCTCTTCGACAAAATCATTACACCAGTTGTATCTGGTACGGTCGTAATGATTATTGGTTTAGGCTTGATTAAAACGGGAATGATCAGTCTTGCAGGCGGGGCTGTGGGTCTAGCCAAAAATGATGGTTCCTTTGGTAGTTTTCAGAATCTTGCCCTCGGCGGTGCAGTTCTATTTATTGTAGTTGTGCTAACACTTTCGCCTAATCGTTATTTGAGAATGGGTGCGATCGCGATCGGTTTAGCAGTTGGTTTTATCGCCTCCCTATTTCTTGGCATAGTCAACTTCAATACTTTTAGCCAAATGCCATTCTTTAGGCTTCCAGTCCCTTTCCGTTACGGAATTAGTTTTGATTTCGGAGCTTTCTTACCATTTGTTTTGATATACATATTGACAGCAATTGAAACCGTTGGCGATTTGACAGCAACTTCGGCTGTATCTGGAGAACCAGTAAGTGGTGGTGTATATGTTCGCCGCATCAAAGGAGGAGTATTAGGAGATGGAATAAACTCATTGATTGCCGCAGTCCTAAATACTTTCCCAAATACAACCTTTAGTCAAAACAATGGTGTTATCCAAATGACAGGCGTGGGCAGCCGTTACGTTGGTTTCTATGTAGCGGGTATCTTTGTAATATTAGGTTTATTGCCTTTCGTGGGCGGGATATTCCAATCAATTCCACAGCCAGTTTTGGGTGGTGCAACCCTAGTTCTATTTGGCTCGATCGCAGTGGCGGGATTAAACATCGTTGTATCAGCGGGACTGGATCGCCGCTCCATAATTATTGTTGCTGTGTCCTTAGGTTTAGGATTAGGAGTAATATTTGCTCCCGAGATTTTTGTTGGAAAGCCAGCTATTTTTAGCAATCTATTTGGTTCTTCTATCTCTACAGGTGGTTTGACAGCAATTCTGCTTAGTGGGCTATTGCCTAGGTCTGAGGAAGCGGCTCTTGTGGAGCAAGAAAATCCCGTCTAGTCTCCTTACAAAAAACAAGAAGGGAAGAGCGGCGCAAAGCGCCGCTCTTCCCTTCTTGTTTTTTTGAGCTAATAAATTGATTCCTTTGGTTTTACCAAATTAATCGCTCTCAAACCCGAAATCACCCCCGTACCAATCACAGCACCAGATAATCCACGCATTGCATTCTCGACAGGAATTATGGGAATTAACATATTCCAAATAGGTTCTGGCCAGTTGAATAGATAGTAAGTAAATGGAACTTGGCTAAGGTGAGCCAGTCCACAAATTGTCCAAGTTCCGCAAAAGATCCCGATCGCTACTTTTACAAAATTACTGCTACTAATCAGACGTGAAAATAATGTGCGCGTTGGCAACACAAATAATATTACGGCTGACCAGTCGATAAAGGCTCCTGCCACAAAAGTATTTACAGGAATCCCATTACGTATAATTGCTAAATAGGCATAAGCTGCAAGCTCGATCGCAAACAGAACTGTTAATCCCAAATACCAATATTTGCGCTTTTGTCCAGTCACCATCGAGCCTGCCGCAAAGCTAGAGATCACTGCTCCCCAAATTGCGATCGCGGGAACTCCTGCGGTGTAGGGTGCAAGAAATACGCCAATTAATGTACCAATGCCACTAGCTAATGCACCTGCTAGGGGACCAAGTAACCAACCAAGCAGAGGATAAATACTTTGACTCAGGGGAATGCCTTTGCCTGAACCAAGCACGATCGAAAAAGGAATAAATGCTAAAACCGTAGCAACGGCAGCGAGGACGATAATATAAGCGATCGGTGCACCGTCGATTGCTGCACCTCCCATAGTTTTAACTTCGCGTTCTAAGCCTTCGGGGATTTGATCTTCGGTCATAGCGATTTCACTGCGTATCAATTACGAATTACAAATTACGAATTACGAATTATAAAAAAATAATTCGTAATTCGTAATTATCAAATCATTTTTGCAGCTTGGGCAGATAGGCGATCGCGATAAACTTGAAAAAAAACTGTAAGTTATTGACTTTAATTCTCAAGTAAGCTTAAGCTATATTTATTAGTTATTGCAAGTAATTCTTTATTAGCTTATTGCCTGTTTTCAAAAAATCAATGAAAAAAATTTCGTGTTTGCCTATTAATCTTGCCGTAGTCACAGGGTTAATATCTTTGGTAGGTTTAACCGCTTGTACAGGAAATACTCCACAGCCTCCATCTCAGACTAATGTAGCTCAGACATCCACTCCAGCCAAGGAAACAGCCCCAGCCACAAAGCCTACTCCTACTGAAATAGCACAGGCTCCACTCAAAGAAGTCACGATCGCTTTTGCAACTCGCCGTGATACTAAAGATTTGCAAAATAAGGTTGATCAAGTTACGGCAATTTTATCAAAAGAAGTTGGTATGCCTGTGAAGGGGATCACCGCTGACGAGACAGCTTCGGTAGAAGCTTTAAAAGCCAATCGAGCCAATGTTGCTTTTTTGAGTGGTCGTGCTTCACTCAAAGCCGAGCAATTATCTGGCGCAAAAATGTACTTAGCTGAAGTTCGTGCTGACTATTCGGGTGGCAAGACCTACAACTCTGTCTTTGTCGTTCCTGAAGATAGCCCGTTAAAAACCTTGGCTGATCCTACCCAAACCCTAGAACAGTTGCGAGGTAAGCGCATGGCGTTTACCTCTCGTTCTTCTGGGTCTGGATTTATTTTTCCTGTCAGTGAATTGGTGGGACTTAAGTTCGTTGATGGGCCCGATCGCTTAGAACAGTTTTTTAGCAAGGTTACCTATGGGGATGGCTATAGTAGTGCATTGCAAGCATTATTGCGCGGTCAAGCTGATGTTGCCGTAGTTTCTGAATATGCGCTGCTCCCACCTTGGATTACAGCGGAAGAAGGTAAAAAATTGCGGGTACTGCACTCAGTCCCTAACGTTCCAGCACATGGGATCGTCATTGATGATAGTGTGCCAGCCGATCTACGCGAAAAGTTGATTAAGGCTTTTTTAAAGCTGAATGAGCCTGAGAATAAAGCCCTGTTTCTCAGCCTTTACAACTCCACTGAGTTAGTCAAAGTTGATCATGAGCAACATTTGGCGACGATGCGTACTGCAATTCAACGGGCTGGGCTGAAACCATAACAAAGAAAATTTACCCCACCCTAACCCTCCCCTTGCAAAGGGGAGGGAACAAGATTTCTGGTCTTCCCCCTTTGCAAGGGGGAATTAAAGGGAGTAAAGCTCGACTTATGACTAAGCGATGGGAGATTCTCTACAAGAAATAACCTTAGATACCTATATTCAAAAAAATCAGAAACTTTAAATTATGGAACTTGGATCAGAAACAGAAAATAATTCACCTGCGATCGCCTGTCAAAATGTCCGCACTGCTTATCAGCCAACTTTAAAGCGTCCGATTTTGAATGGAATTGATCTGCAAATCAATCATGGGGAATTTGTGGCTTTACTTGGACTGAACGGGGCAGGTAAATCAACACTTTTGCGATCGCTGGTGGGATTAGTTCCTGTCAGTCAAGGAGAAATCCAGATCTGTGGGACTTCAGTAAAACCAAAGCAAGTCGATGAAGTTCGTAAAAATGTCGGCTTTCTCTTTCAAGGCGGAGGCTTAGTCGATCAGCTTTCCTGTTTAGATAATGTTCTCTGTGGATGCCTTGGAGATCTCAATACATGGCAGAGTTTATGGGGTTTTCCACAACGCGATCGGCGGGTAGCTATGCAATTGTTGCAAAAAATGGGATTGCAAGAACAAATCTACCAAAAAGCTCGCCAACTAAGCGGCGGACAACGCCAACGAGTTGCGATCGCCCGTACCTTGATTCAGTCACCGCATATTTTGCTAGCCGACGAGCCAACTACTGGCTTAGATATATCGGGAGTTGAGCAAGTGATGAGTAGTTTACAAGAGATGAATCGCAAAGGATTGACAGTTGTGGTCGTACTGCATGATCTTGCTCTTGCAGCCAAGTATGCTCAGAGAGCGATCGTTCTTCAAGAAGGGCAGGTCTGGTATGATGGGGACTGTCAAAATATGGATAGAGAGTTTGCCAAGTTGCAAAATCTATCCCTTGTTCAGTCCGCTAGCGCTGCATAATGAAATTTCTTGATCGAGTTCACCCCTATACTTCCAGCCGTTACAACATCTGGGCTTTCAGAGTTTTAGTAATTATCGGTCTAGGATGGGCTTATATTTGGTCATTACATGGTTTAAAAGTTGATCCGAAGTTAATCCAAACTAGTCTGCCTTACATGGCGGATTTTTTGTCGCGTCTTTGGCCGCCTGATTTGAGTATTTTGGATGTGGCGATCAAGGCGTTAATTGAGACTGTACAAATGTCACTTTGGGGAACGACGATCGGCGCAATTCTCTCAATTCCGATCGCTCTATTGTCAGCCCAAAATCTTTCGCCATTGTGGTTACGTTGGATGGCAAATCTTTTCCAGAATGCTGTTCGTTCAGTTCCATCGATTATTTTAGGATTGTTTTTTGTGGCGGCGACAGGATTGGGTGCACCTGCGGGAACTTTGGCGTTGGGCATATACACGATTGGTTATCTAGCAAAGTTCTATCAAGAAGCGATCGAGTCCGTAGATAAGCGATCGCTAGAATCTCTACAAGTGAGCCGCGCCTCATGGTGGCAAATTGCTCAATATGGAGTCATGCCACAGGTTTTACCGCTTTGCCTCGGCTACACGCTCTATATGTTTGAATACAATATCCGTGCTGCCTCAGTTTTAGGAGTAGTCGGTGCGGGGGGAATTGGCTTCGAGCTAGTCAGCTATATTCGCGGTTTTGAGTATAGCAAAGCGATGACGATGATGCTAGTTCTATTGGTAGTTGTGACTAGTATTGATGCGCTCAGCAGTCAATTGCGGAATAAATTTAAATCAGATTAAAATCTAATTTTCTAGAAAGGCAAAGTTGGATAAAACATTCCATTTCTGCTCATCATGCACCAATAGTGTCAGATTAGTCGCCTCAAATTCAAAATTTATTTTGCGATCGCGAAATTCTGCCCAAGCCATTTCAAAGTTGTTAGGAGTCAAGTCTCGAAAAGCAACGGTCATATGTGGCACAAATGGTCTAGAAGCATAGGGATCGATAATGCTCAGAGTATTCGCAAATATTGCTGCAATATCTACATATAGATTTGGCAATACTAAGTTAGGAGCAACATCAATGTAAATAACGCGAGGTGGGAAAGCCGCAAATCCTGATAGGTTAATCGTAAAGGGCGATCGTTTTTTAGCAAATTTCTCTAGATCGATTTGTAATGCCTCAATGCGATCGCTAGATAGTTTAAAGGGAGGGATGAGAGTGATATGTGGTGGAGCTTTGAGCGCTGCTTTGGTGCTGTAGCGAGCTTCAAAATCTGATTGAATTTGCTTAACTTGATCTTGAATAAGTTCAGGCGGCAATAGCGCGACAAAAAATCTTTGGTTCATTAGGTCATGTTTGGTTCAAGGGTTATCATACAATTTGTAATGTTTTAGGCGATAGCGATCACTAAATTGTCAAAGGCAAGAAAAAAAGAGCAAAATTGCTTAAATGTTAATAAAAAGAAAATATCCATCTACAGTCATAATTATTAGAATTGCTGATATATATAGCTGTTGCCAACCATAAGTCTAAAGAAGCTCGTGGCGGCACTCAACCGCGCGACTCGCTTTTGGGGACTTTTATGTCCTTAGATAGTTGGCGATCTCCATAACATGATTACTAGACCTGTTGCGATATAATAGTTAAAATCGCTAAAAAGCTTGCCCAGAATACACTTTAATGGAATTTTCTGAAAAAACTATGAAACATGTATTGCAAGAAGAATTCAAGACTTTTTGAGCTAATATCCCAACAGGTCTAAATATAGGAGTTGATGAAGTTATGCAAACGCAATATTCAACTTATCGCACATTACTTGCACCAGTTTCGGGGCACGGACTTTCCGAAGCGGAAGCAAAGGATATCTTGCGGCAAATACTTCCTCATCTATGCGAAATGCATGATCGTCAACAATCACATGGCTCCATTTCACTAGACACAGTTGCCTATGATTATAGCCGTATGGAGATTATACTGCTGAGTGCAAATGGAACTAATAATCCGATTTATCTAGCGCCAGAGGTTTTGCAAACGCAACAACCTACACCTACAGGAGATATTTATGCACTTGGTGTAGTAATCATAGTGTTGTTAACAGGCTTTCCACCCCAAGCACTAAAAGCCCAAAACGATACATGGAACTGGCAACAGCTTTGCAATATAAGCGATCAGTTTATGCAAATTCTAAATATTGCTCTCTTAGCTGAACCTGACTTGCGCTATGACAATGCAGGACAAATGCTGAAATCTCTACAACCAATTATTAATCCTTCTGAACCTACGATCACCTCTCTAAATAGCGATTATGGCACACTATTATTGTCTCCTACGCTCCTTAAAGTTCTGTCGTCGAGACAATCATCGCCAATTCCATTATCTTCCGAATCACCTTCTTCAGAATCATTAAATTCGGAACCAAATAATAGTCATAAAACCAAAAAACTTAAGGTGAATTTTTCAAATACTCAAATTTACAGAAAGGTAAATACTTCTAAAAATCAATCCCAAGTAACTACCAAAGACATAACGCGAAAATTACTTACTGTAATTTTAGGGGTTGGTGTTATTTTTAGCAGTGCATTTGGAGCATACTTTTATGCACGATCCAAATCTGCTGATATTGAGAAGAAAAATTTAGAACTTGCCAATGCTGTAGTTCAATTAAAGGATAAAGAGACCATTCTTACTAATGAGATCGCACTTACTGAAGAGGAGAGAAAAGCTGATGATGATGTAGAAAAATTAATCTCTTTAGCCAAAGTCAAATATGAAAATGCAGGTGATTTGATAGAATCAAAAACTATGTTACAAGCGATCCCTCTTGACAGTCGTATGCGCTCAAAAGCAGACCAACTCTTGGCTCAATGGGAGCAAGATATTAAGAAAAATAGTGATCTTATTCAAAAAGCAGAGAAGGCAACAAAAGATGAAAAATGGCAAATCGCGATCGATACACTTAAAGGTATTTCGCCAACTCCTTACTGGCAGTTGCGTGGCAAGGAAATTGTAGAAGAAGCAAAACAAAAGCTAGCTAACGCTACTGTTGTTACGCCAGCATCTCAATCTGTCGCGGCTCCTTTAACGAACGTGGATACTCCTCGCACTGTGTCTGCTGAGACATATAATCCTCCTGCTGAGACATATACTCCTCCTGCTGAAAAGCCATCTCCGCCACTACCACCAGCGCCGCGCGTTGCTCAGTAAAATTTCTCCAAAACTAAAACTTCAAATCAAAACTTATCTGTTCAAACAATAAAAATCATGACTTTTCACTCTCTAATTCTTCGGTCATTAACTTATTGCTTGATTTTATCTGGTTGCACATTAGAATTTTTTTTTGGATTCACCGCTCAATCAGCTTATAGCCAAACGCAGTCTTGTAATATTGGCTCAAATCCTAAGCATCCTGGTAATTACAAACTACTGGGCAGCATTTTTCTGGGTCAAAAACGATTTCAAAAAGCCCTCGATTGTTTTGAACTTGCTCTGCAAGATGAACGCGGAATTAAAGATCCAGAACTATGGAATAATCACGGTTTGGCATTGGCTGGACTCAAAAAATTTGATCGAGCGATCGCATCCTACGATAAGGCATTGCAAATTAGTCCAGGTGCGATCTTTGTTGATCGTGTTGAGCCTAAAGCAAAAGCAGAAGACTACTACCTGTGGTGGTTTAATCGCGGCACAGCATTAGTTGATCTCAATCGCTATGAAGAAGCGATCGCGTCTTTAGATCAATCTATAAAGATTAAACCTAACTATAGTTTTGTCTGGTTTTTTAGGGGACTAGCGTTGTTTCGATTAGAACGCTATGAAGAAGCCAGAGCTGCCTACCGCCGTGCTGTTTTACTCTCTCCCAATACTCCGTACATCGCATCTAAAGACTTAATCAGCCTTCAAGACTATTTAGTTTACTACGGTCAAGCTGAAGCAAAATCAAGACTAGGAAGCTATCAGGATACGATTCAAGCTTTTGAACGCGGTCAAAAAATTCGGCGTAGTAACCCTCAGATAAAGCTCATTGAAGACAAGAGTAGTGAAAATCTCTATGAGGCTTTTATTGATGGCATTCGATTACTCGATCAAGGCGAGAACAAAAAAGCATTAATTACTTTTGAGCAATTGATTGCTCAAAAGCCTGATTATACAAATGCTTGGTTTGGGAAGGCTGATGCATTAACTGCATTGAAACTTTATCCAGAGGCTATATTAGCCTATGATCGGGTTATTTCCATTGAACCTGATGACTATGCTTCTTGGTATAAGAAGGGAAATGTGCTTAGGAAAGTAAACCGTAAGGAAGAAGCGTTACAGGCATACCAAACGGCTATAGATTTATCAGGTGGATTCTCTGAAGTCTGGCACAATCGGGGCGTGATTTTCTACGATCTAAATAAAGATGCGGAAGCGATCAATGCTTATTCTCTCTCTCTAAAAGCAAACAATTTATGGGGAGGTATTGCAAGAATTGATACCCAATATGCTTTGGCTGCCACCTTATATCGTGCCAAGCGTTATAGTGAATCTCTGTTTGCTGTTGAGAAAGTACTACAAGAACAGCCAACCTATCAAGAAGCGCTAGAACTGCGTAAGTTGATCAAAAAAATCACGGATTGCGATCGCGCTAAAACACCATCTGAATGTAGCGTAGAACCTACTCCCTCGAAGTGAATAATTAGAGATGCACGGCAAAGTCGGATATAACAAATTATTCACTTTATCTAAAAACCCACAAGAGAGTTGCGCCGCAACTCTCTTGTGGGTTTGCATCTCTTAAGACAAGCGATCGCTACAAAACAAAAATCAAGCTAAAGACCTATTAAGTAAAAGTACTTAGTTGCGCTAATCTAGATGTAGATTTGTAAAGTAACTGATTCAGTATCCTAAGCGCTTTGCCTGATGACGACCTTAAACCTCCAGAAAACGCCTGTTAATCTCTTTTGCCACTCCCCGCATCCCCTTAAAGTTACAGCTTTTGGTGATAGTTTAATCTATGGCTACGGCGATCCTGTCAATGGGGGCTGGGTCGAGCAACTGAGGCGACAATGGATGGCTACAGAACCCAGTCATGTTCTCTATAACCTAGGGGTACGCGGAGATACGACTGCACATGTAAATCAAAGATTAGAGCAAGAATTTTTGCTGCGGGGAGAACTCCGCAATAAGCGCCCTGATTTGATGATCTTGTCCGTTGGGGTGAATGATTCGCCACGAGTTGGTAAGCGATCGGGGAGAAACATGACGGATTACGATCGCTTTACTTTAGAAATTGTCAACTTACTCGACAAAGCCCAGAGCCTCTGTCCATTGATATTTGTCGGCATGGTTCCCGTTGACGAATCAAAAATGCCTTTTCTCGATTGCTTACATTTCAATCACGAGGATCAATTCCGCTATAAAGAATTCACGAAACTAGCTTGTCAAATGCGAGATATTCCCTACTTAGATATCTTCGATCTATGGCAAGAACGGGGTCAAAATTGGATGCGCGATCGCATCTGTCAGGATGGTTTGCATCCAAATACTAATGGCTATCTTGCACTTTTGGAAGATATTCGCAATTGGCAGCCATTAATGCAGTTAGAATATGTAAGTGGAGCTTGCTGAAAAAGAGACTAAATTGCCGAGAAAAAGAATTAAAGCTACGGATTGCTTTTATTAAAGGAAGAACAAGTAGTTGACAGCCGAACATAACCAAAGAAAAACAGAAAAAAGCAAGCCGCTTGTGCAGAGATTCCAAATTCATCAACAAGAAAGTGATAGCGATCGCAGTTTCCTAATTGTGAGCCTATTTCGTCATCACGCAGTCTAGACTTACCTTCAATCTAGATTGTTTAAAATGCTAAAATTTGTGTGTGCCTGTATCTTCAAACTAAAATTATGAATACGGTAACTTTAAATCTTGCGCCAATCTCGAAATTAGCTGACGATCAGTTTTACGATCTATGTCTAGCTAATCCTGATGTCAAGTTTGAGCGTAATTCTAGAGGAGAGGTAATTATTTTGGCTCCGACGGGTGGAGAAACGGGAATTTATAATGCGGGTTTGATTGCTCAGTTTTGGATTTGGAATAATCGCTTTAAGCTTGGTAAGGTATTTGATTCATCGACTTGTTTTAAGTTACCTAATAATGCTAATCGATCGCCTGATGTGTCGTGGATTAGTCTGGAGCGATGGAATGCATTAACAGTTTCTCAAAAAGAAAAGTTTCCACCAATTACGCCTGATTTTGTTTTGGAGTTGATGTCGCCAACGGATACGCGCAAGGAGACTCAATCGAAAATGCAGGAATATATCGAAAATGGCGCAAGGCTAGGCTGGTTGCTAGATCGCAGAGCGAATATTGTCGAGATTTATCGCCCAAATCAAGTCGTGGAAGTTCTCACTAATCCTGATGTGTTATCTGGTGAGGATGTCTTACCTGAGTTTAGTTTAGACTTGAGATCGCTTTGAGCATAAATGTAGTATGGATCTACAAAGGCAAAAACTAGTAATGAGGCTGCATGGAAGATAAATCTAGATCAGAAACTGAAAAAATTGCGGCTTTGATGACGGAGGGCTATCTTAAGGAACGGGCTAAGAGGGGAAGTCGGGCAAGGTATGAGGCGATTTTGGCTAAGGTTCCAGATATTGAGCCAGAAGTATATGATCGATAGGCGATCTATTATTAATTAGGGCTTGCTGAGAAAGAAACTAAGCGAAAAGGAGTGTGCAAAGAGGAAGAGGATAATACTTTGACTGTCTACTAGGAAATTGCCAAGAAAAAGAATTAAAGTTAAAGAGCGGTTTCCGCGAAGGAAGAACAAAGAGTTG
>NZ_SJEE01000050.1 GCF_006937785.1 Pseudanabaena sp. UWO311 | reverse complement strand
CTTTATTTTGCCATGCATTTAATATCTTGTGCCGTAAATCAAGCGAATATGCTGACATATTTTGTTTAACTTTAGTGATGCTTTAGATTACTAGACTTGTGGCGTGTTTGATCGGAATTTGCTGTAACAAACAATGCAACTTTAGTCACCCGTAACAAATCAGATTTTGGACAAATTGTAGAGTTGTCTATAGATGACTGGTCATGTGGTTAGAGCTTTGTGATTGGGATTAGGGGCGATCGCTATTAGAGGCTGAAGGTTGATCGCTGTTTGGTTGATTTTTGAGAAAGCCGATCGCATACTACAACAAACCTGCGATCGCAGTTTGCACAGAATAGCCCAAATGCTTCCATGCCGCCGCCGTAGCCACCCGACCGCGTGGCGTGCGATTGATATAGCCAATCTGCAATAAATATGGCTCATAGACTTCCTCAATCGTATGAGCATCCTCACCCGTTGCCGCTGCTAATGTATCCAAGCCTGCGGGGCCACCATTAAAGTTCTCAATTAACACCGTTAGTAATTTGCGATCGATCCAGTCCAAACCTTTCGGATCGACATTAAATAATTCCAGTGCTGATTCTGCGATCGCACCTGTAATCTGTTCACCCTTTGCCTTAACTTCGGCATAGTCTCGCACTCGCTTTAAGAGACGATTGGCAATCCGAGGCGTACCGCGTGATCTCGCCGCGATCGCGATCGCACCATCATCATGGATTGGAGTTTCTAAAATCTTGGCACTGCGGGACACAATCTGTGTTAGTTCATCCTGCTCATAGAAACGGAAATGTTGCACAAAGCCAAAGCGATCGCGCAATGGTGAAGATAACGATCCAATTCTCGTAGTTGCGCCAATCAGCGTAAATTTATTTAACTGGACACTGCGAATCCTTGCGCCTTGCCCTTTGCCAATTGTAATATCAAGGCGATAATCTTCCATTGCAGGATAGAGAATCTCTTCCGTTACACTCGGTAAGCGATGGATTTCATCGATAAAGAGAATATCTCCCTGTTGCAGAGAAACTAGTAATCCTGCCACATCGCGAGGTCTTTCAAGGGCAGGAGCCGAAGTGATTTTACATTGCACGCCCATTTCTTGGGCAATGATGAGAGCCAGAGAAGTTTTACCTAGCCCTGGGGGGCCATATAACAACAAATGATCGAGGGCTGAAGATCGCGATTTTGCTGCCGCGATCGCAATATTTAGCAGTTCTTTTAAGTCTTTTTGTCCAATATAGTCTGCGAGATTTTTGGGGCGAATATTAATGTCAACTGAAACTTGAGTAGGAGCATCTTTGGCAAGTTGATCTTCTAGTTTCTCCTCTGGTGTGGCTTCCGCTTGCAATAAATCTAACGCCTGTTGCATTTCTGGCGATGTCACCTCTTTTTTGGATGCTTTTTTAGGTGATCGGGAGGTGGATTTTTTGCTGGCAGCTTGTTCAGTAACTGGTATAGAGTTTTGAGCCGTTTGATCATTCAGGCGATCGCCTTCTGGATTCGGATTTTGAGTTGGTTTAGAGGAGATGATTGCCATATGCTTTAGGTTGCTCAAATTTGTAAATATCTTCGATCAATTGCACCCAACCATCAACTAGAGAATCAAGAATCTTTTCGCCTTTTTCTCTAGTCGCAGCCTTAGCATCACCCAACACACCGCTGCGTGTCAAATCGCGCATCACCCATGCAAAGGGATTTGCCGATTCCATACTGAGCAAACTATTTGCAGGCAAGCCATAGGGATATTCGGTAACTGCCTTATCCATCTGTACCTGTTCAGGCAAAAGCGCCAACATCAGGCTGGTTTCGGCATCGCCACCATGAATTCCAAATTCTAATTCTTTTTCCGTCAAAAGCTCTTTGGCAACATTGGGAACGCGCCAAGTAAAGAGAGGGAATATGGCAAAGTCAGAATATTTCTCATGGAGATCGCGAGCAACTATTTCCAAAATCTGCGGCTGTCCACCGTGGGAATTCATCAAAGCTAATTTCCGAAATCCTGCTCGATAAACACTCTCAGCAATATCTGTCAACATCGCTAGCATCGTCTGCGATCGCATCGTAATCGTGCCTGCAAAAGTACTATGTTCATTGGATTTACCATAATACAAAGGTGGCAATGCATAGGCAGGAATCGCAGGATCTAATTTTTCTAAAGCCCTTGCTAACACGCCAATACTAATCGCCGCATCAACGATCAATGGTAAATGTGCGCCATGCTGCTCGATCGCCCCCATTGGTTGAATAATCACCACATTTTGCTTATCTGGCATAGATGCGATCGCTGGTGAAGTAAGGTAAGCAAAATATCGATGATTAGGGAAATAACTCATGACGATTTTATTATTTATCCTAGAGCAAATTAGCAAGGTCTGAGTTGTGAAACTGTTCCCCACTTCAGATAAACTAATAACTGAATGTCACTAAAAGTTTTATGACGACTGTTTCTGAGAATCTGAAAATTATCCAAAATGGCACACAGACCGCCATAGCTGAACCCATTATCGATGGTAGCGAAAATCTTGGTGTAATCGTCAGACGCAAAACTCGACCTGTGCAAGTGGGCAATATCACCATCGGTGGTGGCGCACCTGTAGTGGTGCAATCGATGATTAATGAAGATACCCTCGATATTGATGGCTCTGTCGCAGGAATTCGACGCTTGCATGAAATTGGTTGCGAAATCATGCGCGTCACTGTGCCCAGCATGGCTCATGCCGCCGCCCTCTCGGAAATACGTCAAAAGCTCAAACGTACCTATATGGACGTGCCACTGGTTGCCGATGTCCACCACAACGGCATGAAAATTGCCCTCGAAGTCGCCAAGCATATCCACAAAGTCCGCATTAACCCAGGGCTATATGTATTCGAGAAACCCAAAGCAAATCGCACCGAATACACCCAATCAGAATTTGACGAAATCGCCGAAAAAGTCCGCGACACCCTCAAGCCTTTAGTTTTGTCTCTCAAGGAACAGGGCAAAGCGATGCGAATTGGCGTAAATCATGGTTCTCTCGCTGAGCGGATGCTCTTTACCTATGGGGATACGCCTCAGGGTATGGTCGAATCTGCGATCGAGTTCATTCGCATTTGTGAAGATCTTGATTTTAGAAATATTGTTATTTCCATGAAGGCTTCCCGTGTGCCTGTGATGATCGCCGCCTATCAACTGATGGCTAAGCGTATGGATCAACTGGGTATGGACTATCCATTGCACCTAGGTGTAACCGAGGCAGGCGACGGTGAATATGGTCGGATTAAGTCCACCGCAGGCATTGCCACTTTACTAGCCCAAGGTATCGGTGACACCATCCGCGTTTCCCTCACCGAAGCTCCTGAGAAAGAAATTCCTGTTTGCTATAGTATTTTGCAGTCTCTCGGACTCCGCAAAACGATGGTGGAATATGTCGCTTGTCCATCCTGCGGTCGCACTCTATTCAACCTCGAAGAAGTCCTACATAAAGTCCGCGAAGCCACTAGCCACTTAGTTGGTTTGGACATTGCGGTCATGGGTTGCATCGTCAATGGACCTGGGGAAATGGCAGATGCTGACTATGGCTATGTCGGCAAAACCCCTGGCACAATCTCGCTCTATCGTGGTAAGGAAGAAATCAAGCGCGTACCTGAAGCTGAAGGCGTAGAGCAGTTAATTGCATTGATCAAATCTGATGATCGCTGGGTTGATCCTTAAAACAAAAAAAGACAAATCACTCGCTTAGCGAGTGATTTGTCTTTTTTTGTTTTAGAGTTTCTGGAAGAGGCAAGAAAGATTCTGCTTAAACTGCTCAAAACCGTATTTCTCGATCGCTTTTTGTCTAAGCATATCTGGTTCATACAAGATTGATAAAGAATGCTTGTTCATCAGGATTTCTACAATAGTCTCTCTAATTTCGTCGATGCTGTCAGGATTAACTAAAACGCCTAACTCTCCCTTGCACAAAGCATCGATCGCCCCATCTTGATTACCGCCAATTGTTGGTTTGCCACAGGCTAATGCTTCTAAATAAACAATCCCAAATCCTTCTCCCTTACTAGGCATCGCAAATAGATCACACAGATTGTAATAATCTGCTAGCTCATCATCTGGGACAAAGCCAGCAAAGGTTACGCAATCTCTGACATCCAGATCATCAACCATCGCTTCGATGCGATCGCGGTCATCACCTTTGCCAACTAACAGATAACAAATATTGGGAATCTGACAGCGAATAGCTGGTAGAGCTTGAATAATCTGGTCATAGCCTTTATAACGATCGCCACTAGCCAAACGTGTCACAGTTAAAATGGTTGGCTGATCAGGATTTAATTGAAGACGGTCTAGTAGATATTGAGGTTTAGGTTTGACAGTAAATTGGCGATCATTAAAAGTTACGGGTAGAAGCGGAATTCGATCAGGCGATATCTTTTGTTCGTAGACAATGCGATCGCGCGTGTATTCGCTGACTGAAACAATCTTTTGTGCTGACTTAAGTCCATATATTTTTGATTTATCTTCGATATTCCATGCATCGATGCCATGGACAATTACCCAATATGGGATTTTTAAAAGGTTAAATATCTTGGCTGCGAGGGGTGAAAAATTTATATGACCACAAATAATCAAATCAGGGCGGTCTTTGATCGCAGCCAATAAAACCTGAGCAGCAAAGATCGGCGTATGCCAAAAAGTCGATTTCCATCTCCCCGCAAAGCTGATTTTGGTCTGTTCGTCAAACTCAATGTCTTCCGTCGCGTGAGTATCGTTCTTAAGAAACACATGGCGATCGCTATCTGGTAATACTTGCTCTAGAGCCTGAATTAAAAAAGCAGAATAAACCTGAATACCTCCTTTGAATTGAAAGATATCAGGTAGCCAAACATGAATTTTAGGAGTTCTAGGCATCTTACATTTAATAAAGAACAAATTTTTTGTGACGCGGCAGAGCCGCTCACCATCAAGTTGTTTACAGGTGTGCGGCTCCGCCGCAGAACTATTGGGAAGAGAGTTTTCTTTGCATTGATTCAACCATAATTTGTACAATTTGCTGCACGCTTGTAGTGGCATAGCACCCTAGCTTTTGATTTGCTTTGCTAGGGTTAGCGTGGCTGATCGTTATGTCAGTTGGGCGATACAAAGATTGCTCAGAAATTACATGCTCTTGCCAATTTAGCTCCAAAATCCCAAAAGCCTCAGCAATAAAATCTGACAAACTGATTGTCTTTCCTGTGGCGATCACAAAGTCATCTGGTTGCTCTTGTTGAAGCATTAAGTACATAGCCTCCACATAGTCTGGAGCATATCCCCAATCTCGCTGAATATCAATGTTACCTAATACGAGTTTTTGGGATGGATAGCGATTTAATGCGATCGCGTATTCCTAAGTATTGCAAATTAGCTAAAATTGATATCTGAGCATCACGGGAAGTTCCATATACTTCATAGCCATGATTCAATAGGAGCTGAGCTAGATAGGCTCCATCTTGTCCAGAAATACCGCAAATTAATGCTTTTTTGGCATTTGTTTACTCAAGTTTTTCCTTGATTATCATTGCTAGTTTTTGGCGATAGCGTTCCCATGTCCACTGTTCAGCTTTTTTACGAGCTGCGATCCCCATTTTAGCTAGTTCCTGAGGATGACTGTAGCACCATGCAATTTTTGCTTTGAGAGCTTCAACATCTCGGATCGGGATGATAAAGCCCTCAATTCCATCAATGATAATATCGGGACCTCCTGTATTTGGAGTTGTGATAATCGGAATACCACAAGCCATTGCCTCAAGCAGAACTAGTCCAAAACCCTCAACTAACGATGGGAACACAAACACATTGGCACTACTGTAATATACGTTTAAGCAGCTATGGGGGACTGAGCCAGTCAACCGCACGCGATCATATTTAGATAACCAATCAATGGGCATTTGATTAACCCCTACTAGCAACAATTCTGACTCAGATAAACTAAGCTCTTGCCATGCTTGAAGTAAATAATGCACGCCCTTCCGAGTTCCTACTTGTCCAGCAAACATGACTCGAAATAGCTTATCCTGCTTGGGGTGTGGCTGAAAATATTCAATAGGTGCGCCATAGGGAATAACTGTTATTTTGGATCTAGGAACACCAATATCTAATAATGAGCGCTCAGTAAATGAAGAAGCCACAAAAATATGATCAGCAAGTTCCACTTCACGGTTCTTGCGCTCGATTTTCCACTCAGGTTCTTGTACAGCCAGCATCGTGGCAGCTAACTCAGGAAATAACTCGGCTTCTTCATTCTGGATACGGCGACTTGTGAGATGGAAAGCAATCTGGAGGTCATAAAAGCAATAAATACTTCTTTTTTTTGCCGCCAGAAATGTGTCAGCAGCAACATCTTCATAGGCATAAACAGCTTTTATATTTTGTAAATGATGATTATGGAAGTAATGATTTGCAAAATCGCGATCGCAGGATGCTACTACCCAGTCAATCAAGAATTGATCGTCAATACCGAATCTTTTCCCCAGTCTTGTTTTAACCAAAAAAGTACGCAGGATTTCTCGCCAAGAATTACCATATATTTTGCTGTCTTTGGGCACAACCCATGATCTGCGCCCTAGTTCTTTTTCCAACTTAACTATTAGCTTCGGAGCTACGGTTTTGATTGCTTTGCCCCACCAAGATTTGGCTATGCTTTCAGGCTGATAGGCAAATGTGGTAACAATAGAGTTAAGCAATGCTGCTTCTGCGATCGCAAAAGCGGCATTGCGTGCATAAGGATTACTTATAGGATGGATTAAAGTGATCTTTGACATTACTTTGTTTTTAAAGAATTGATCTTATTCTGTGAGATCAGCGTTGTTATTGATATCCATCAACATTTCTTTTTCATCCAATATAGGTAATAAATAGATAAATCCACTCAAAAACCAAAAATACACTAGCATTGTCGGATTAGTAATCAATTGACCAGTGATATTAATTAAATGGAATAGAAATACTGCTAGACATAATTCCTTGTAGAAAGGATTGCGAAGCATAGAAAAGGTTGAATATAGTGATACCAAAATGATGATCCTCAAGCCATACCATAAGATAAATCCCAAAAGCCCAATCTCAATCATGACACGCCCTGTTTCTCCTTCATTTGCTGGTAATACCTCGCCTGCGGGCAGTGAAAACAAGCTCCTTAAAGCCGAGACAGAAGATTGAGTTGCACCCGTACCATAGCCATCTAATCTGATTGCACCATAGTCAAAAACCTGAGTAAATGATTCAACTATTCTTTGTTCAGTTGAGTCAGAACTAGTGGCACGATCTGAAAATGCTTGAATCGCTGGCTGAAAATAAACTATTGTCGCGATCACAGTGACTGCCATAATCACAGATAATCGCTTAATCGAGCTAAAAGCATTTCTAGAACGCGTGAAAATCAGAAACAGCAAGTAAAGGGTGATAAATAAACCTTCATAGATAATGATGAATCTTGCACCACTCATAAAAGAATTGGCGGCAACAAGTATTAACTCTAGTCCATAAATCAATTGCCACTTAAATGTCTGCTCTCTGGCAATTAACACAACTAACAAAGAAAAACAAAAAGACAAATATGAAGTGTGTCCCGCAAGATAAGAAAATGTACCAGTAATCCGCACAAACTCACCTACAATGGCATTTGCGGCGGCTCCGTCGATACCGTAAACATTGATGATGCTATCTGGTGGAGCGTAGTACTGGAAAATCCCTAGGATACATACTGGAATAAGTATTATTAAATACCTACGCAAGAAATTGCGTAATTCTTCTCCCGATTCAAATAAATGTGGGACAATCCATATGAGAGGGATATATAGCAGATAAGCTCGGATGCCGAGCAGCCCAACGAGGGGAGAGCCTAAACTAGGGTTGAAAGCTTGTAAACTACAAAGAATTGCGATTACTATTGTTAGTTCTTTGATCAAGGGAAAACGATCAAGCAAAAGATGCGGTCGGCTTGAAAAGCCAAGATAACTCCCAATCAAAATGAAATCTTTGAAAAAATAAATTAAGTCTCTCGCCTGCGGAAACACCCAGCGACGCAATGCACCCTCGATAACAACAATCACTAGAATCGTTTTGATCGAGAGTTTCCAGTTTTGCGATGCGCCGAATACAATTACTAAAACTAGTAATACTGCACCTAATATTTCCATGGCATGACGAAACTCAAAAAAGTTACTAGCTAGATTCTACAGCCGTTTTTATCACTTCTAGATAGGCTTTAGCGATCGCAGTTTTCTGGTGGTGCAACAAATGTTCTGGAGCCTTGTTTCTATATATGATGAGTTGCTCTGGATTTTGCAGTAGATTTTTCAAAACTTGCGTAAGAGCTTGGGTATCACCATTCGGAAATGTGACCCCACAAGAACCGATCGCATCTTTTAGTCCACCACCATCTGAGCCAACAACTACGCAACCACAAGCGATCCCTTCTAAAGCCACAATCCCAAATGGTTCTTTCCATAAGGATGGTACGACCAAAATCTGATGGGAATTTAGTAATTTACTTAAGTCTTGTCCCACTTGAATACCAACAAAAATCACCTGCTGCTCAAGCTGATTATCGATTACCTGCTGACGCAACCGAGTCTCTTCTTCGCCGCTACCGATAATGGTCAACTTAGGGAAAAGTCCTACGAGTTTAAGTTGAACCAATGCCTCTAGTAATAAATTAGCACCCTTATCAGAGACTAAGCGTCCCAAAAACACCAGTTCTCGGCTCCGAGAAACCTCTGGCATCTCGTAGAAAATATCTTCGCAATATGCGTTGGGGATGATCGTCGATGCTGACGGCAGTTCATTTGCGATCGCCTGACTGATGGAGATGTTAGTGGCAAAGCGAGTAACCAACTTTTTGAGATGATCTTGCCAACTCTCTTTGCCGTCATTGCGACGATACCAAGTCTGATGGGTGATGACTAAAGGTCGATGCACTAAAAAAATCGGCCAAAGCCCTTTTAAACTCACACATCCCTGAAAATAGACTTCACACCAATTAGCAAGTTGCAATAACTGTTTATTGTTGGGTCGTCGGATAACTTCAAATGGGAAGTTTAGTGAGTCTTTATCAGGAGTTTGAGATACTAACTTAACTTCATGTCCCTGAACTACAAATTCATGCGCCAATGTGGAAATAATTGTTTCTAATCCACCTATATTTGGATAGAATGAAGGTGAATATATAAGAATTCGCATTATTATTTGTCTTCTATTTTACATTGTTAAAGATTTCCATCCCCAATCTTTAATTCGTTCAATTGCGCGTTGGGGATTTAAAGTAGCAAGATAATTTGGAGGTTCCCATGGATGAGCTAATTTCTTGATTGGAGACACAAGTTTCGGCTTCCAAAATCCCTTCCAGATTTGGAATATAGTATATCCATTTTCCTCTAATAAATTAGTTAGTGGACTAGGATAACCGTTGTGTTCTTCAAAGACCATATCACGAATACTGTAGTTACAAATTAAGTTGCCCGCACCTTATAAAACATCTAGTTCATGTCCTTCTACATCAATTTTTAAAACTCCTATACAATTTTGTTCTTTTTCTAAAAACTTATCTAGTCTATCAATAGGGACAACACAAGCGTCTCTACTATTAGTCTGCACATTTGCAACTTGCTGATTTTTATCAATAAAGACCTCACCTCTGTTTTTAGGCGTTAAATTTAAAACGCCATACCCAGAATAGTTTGATAGAGCAATTTGTTGATGATGAATGTTGCTATAACCCTTGATTTCCCAATTTGCTATATTAATTGTAAGTTCTTCATAAATTTCTGGATTAGGTTCAAAACACCAAACTTTACCTGTTTTACCAACTTTTGCAGACATAAGACTTGTTACGTAGCCAATATTTGCGCCAATATCTATAGCATTTTCTCCTGATTCGAGCAATCGCCAAATTACTTCAGTTAAACTTAAATCGTAAATCCCATATATTAAAATTGATTTTGGAAGTGTGTCGTCCGTGGACGTTGGTATTTTTATAGTCAGACCCCAAGGTAAAACAACTTCTTGAAACTTATTTACTGAATTAGAGTTCCGTTTAAAAAATCTGTGATAAACTTGCCAAGGTCTAAAAATATATTCTGGTCTATTGATGAAGTGTTTTAGTTTTTGTATATTCATAATGAAGTCTTTTTAAGTGCATAAATTTGTGAAATTGCTATATTAGCTTATAGGCAATCACTACTAAATTGTCGCTGTAACGAAGCCCTTTGAGTAGTCCAAAAGAAAATTCCTGATAACTCCGCTGGGGCATTTTAGGAATACCTCCATAATCTGTAAATGTAAATTCAACTGATGTAAAACCAACTTCCAAGAAAATACGTTCAATATCTTTTCGTAACAATGCAGTAATATGCGCTGGATAGCAACTATCGCCAAAAGCAACGAAATGTCCTTGAAATAACAAAGCGAGTAAAGAACGCCAACTTTCATTGTTTGGGGTGCTTAATATTAATGTTCCGTTGGGGCGAAGCAATCTAAACCATTCTCTCGCAATAGCTCTAGGATTTTCTAGATGCTCAATTACTTCAGAGGAAACAATCACATCAAACTGATTATCAGGCATGTCTAATGAATTGTTAAGATCAGAGTTTATCCACTTGATTGATTTATCTAGTTCAAGAGGGCGCTCCATAATATCGGCAGCAGTCATTGAGTTAAAGTAGTTTAAAGCATACATTTGTTGGCTTAACTTACCGATGCCTGCTCCAAAATCTAAGCAATCACCCTTAAGATTTAATTGCTTAATCAGGTTTAAGAACTTTGTGTATATTGGATAGTTACTAGTACCACCACTAGCTAAAGCTGCTAATTGGCGTTGATCTTTAATACTTAAATTCATTGTGACTCCAATTGTATTTCGGTATTTAAAATATGAAAAAATATCTTAGACTGACTCGATAAGTTATGGCTAGAATACCAAGCATGAGCATTATTTGAGATCGCTTGCATTCTTTCTATATCTTTTAACTCAACCTTACTAGAAATCCAATAATGTTCTCCTAATTTTATCTTGTCAATGGGTATGTCACTACCTCTAACATTAATTGGAAGTAATCCATGAGCGCAGTACGCAGCAAAAATGCCTGACTTACTCAGGAAATTAGGATTGTAGTTTAAAAAACCCGCGATCGCATCTGCCATAATTTCACTGATTTTTTCAGCAGGTTGCATTCCTAATTCTAAGATCGGTACATTTCCAATTGTTTGGGGCTCTATTCCTGTAGGGGTTCCCAGATCTAAAATTGATTGAATGTCTAAGCTTTGACAAGCAGAGTTTAAAGCTTCCTGAGATTCTCGATAAACTCTGATGCGATTAGCAACACTGCCAAAAATAACTAGTTGTTTTTGGCGATCTGATAATGGACGATTTTGCTTTGGTTCGCCAACATTAGAAAACACTGGCAAAGCTTGAATTTGCTTGTGTTTACCATTGCTTAGTTTCACAAGTATATCGCTATAGCTTTGTTTGCTGGTAATGCAGCGATCGCTTAATTTAGCTAATCTTGTGACTAAACTTTTTTGTAAAGGTGACAGCCAGAAAGAACTCTGCCAAGGTAAATATGATGATGCACAAAGTTCGTGGAACATGGTGACAAGTAAGCGGTCGGGATATAGATTTTTCCAACGCTGCATGCCATCAACTAACCAGATCGGGCAACCACGCTTGGCATAGCCATAACCCACGTAGTGTAATAGAACTGGCGAGGTGCGATCGCCTTCAAATAGAGTCGTAAGTTGATCTGAGTTACTATCTGTAACTTGATTAACTGAAAAGCCTGCAATTTCTGCTTCGCCTTTCCAGTCAGGATTACCAACAATAAATTGGGTTTGAATATTGTAATCCTTGCGAAGTTGGCGAGCTAAATTTAAAGCATAATCGCCAACTCCATCAATTGCAGGGGGAAGTCTAGTAACTATAGATATTACAGTTGACAAATCACTCATAAGTTTTTTAGAATTTGATAAGGAAGCATTCGCTAGGTCACAAAAAATTTGGTTCCTTATTTATTGCTGAATTGGATTAGTTAGTAGAGCGACGGTAGTCGTATGTAATTTCTGCTTCCACGCTAAAGGCATAGAACAGGTAAATCCCTCAAAATTTTCAACCCAAGATTTGGGTAATATCTTTAGTAAATGATGCAGTTTGATATGACCATTAGTTAATGGATTCGTGACAAGCCGAATTTCTTCAATAACTAATCCTGCTTGATGGACTAGCCTTTCGATCTCATCCAAATGGAGTAAGAAAATATGTCCATCGGAGTTAGGCTGAAATTGGATTGCTTCATACTGACTCGGATCAGCACAATCAGAAAATCTCGGCAAATTATTTTTGAAGTATCCACCATTGGGAGTGCTTAGTACAATATGTCCATTGGGCTTGAGCATTTTAGCGATACTTTTTAAGAAATCATCAGGATGAGCCACATGTTCAATTACTTCCGTAATTAAGACCACATCAAATTGACCATCATAATTTAAATCAAAAATATTTCCTGGCACATAATGAACAAGCCCCGATTCCCATTTTAACTTAACATAATCAATCAAATCTTCTCGTAAGTCATTCCAAGTAACTTCGTATCCTAGTTCTGCTAATAACAACGTAAAGTTTCCCTGTGCTGCCGCTACATCCAGAATCTTAGCGTCAGGACTTGCCACTTTTTGAATCAACTCTAATGTATGTTTTCTGCGATTGTTATAAGCATAAGCATAGCCAAGAGTATCCGAAACCCCATAGATTTCTAATAGATCATATGGGTAGCTTGACTTCCAGCTTGGAAGCCAATTGTCTTGAAAAGTAGGCTGCCTCATTACTTTTATATGAATAAACTTAGTTAAATCTAAAGGATTTACATAATATACTCTATTGATTGAGCATACCCCACCCTACTTGTTGCTATATTGCTAGACTTAGTGATAGGTGCTACCGATCGCATTTGTAAATTCGCTTATTTCGTTATCTAGACCATGCCATTTTCCTCTGTAATTCGTTCATTAATCCGATCGCCTCTCACTGATGAACTAGAGAGTAAACTGGCGCGATCGCATCAACTCATTCTTTCGGGCTTATCGCGAGTGGGTAAAGGGATCGTTAGTTCTACCCTAAGCCAAAAGCAGGAAAGATTGATGCTAGTCATCGCCGCTACGATTGAAGAGGCGGGACGCTGGTCGGTACAACTAGAAACAATGGGTTGGCAGACCGTACATTTTTATCCCACCTCAGACGTATTGCCCTACGAACCCTATACACCAGAATCGGAGATTATTTGGGGACAGATGCAGGTGTTGGCGGACCTAACAAAGTGGGATGAGCAAGAAGGCGACAAGAAAAAAGTAGCGATCGTTGCCACCGATCGCGCTCTCCAGCCACATTTACCAAGCCCTGAAGAATTTAAAGAATATTGTCTATCCTTAGAAGTTGGTTCAGAGATAAAACTGAAGGATATAGCAGAGAAGTTGACGCTGATGGGCTATGAATATACATCAACGGTCGAAACAGAAGGACATTGGGGAAGGCGCGGCGATATTATTGATATTTTCCCTGTTTCCAGTGAAATGCCCGTTCGGATTGACTGGTTTGGCGATGAAATAGAACGTATTCGTGAATTCGAGCCTTCTACTCAAAGACCGCTTGACAGCATTGCTTCAGTTTTATTAGCCCCGATTAGCTATGGGCATATTCTTGGTCAACTGCCACAAAAAGATCTTGATGATGAACGCGATCTTGATGATGAATTCACTACTCAAGGGTTTGCTGTTCATCCTAGTTCTACGGCTTCTCTATTGGACTATTTGCCTAAATCAGAGCAATGTTTAGTGGTAATTGACGAAATCGATCAATGTCAGGCGCATTGCGATCGCTGGTATGAATCTGCTGAGGAAATTGCTCCTCTATCCTCTAAGGACGAGGGGAAACTCCATCGCTCCTTTGCAGAATGTCTAGAACAAATCCAAAAATTTGATCGCCTCGAACTATTTGAACTAGCCGAAGAAAATCGCGGTGTGAATATGTCCAGCCGTTCAATTCCTGCAATTCCCCATCAGTTTGGCAAACTTGCCCAAACAATCCGTGACTATCGCGAACAGAAATATAAAATCATTCTCGTTTCTGCGCAACCTTCCCGCACGGTTGCCCTCCTGCAAGAGCATGATTGCCAAGCCCAATTTATTCCTAATGTCCGTGATTATCCTGCGATCGAGAAAACTCATAACCTACGCATCGCCGTTGCTTTGAAATATTCAGGCATTGCCGAAATCCAAGGTTTCGTGCTACCTACTTATAGAATTGTGGTGATCAGCGATCGCGAATTTTTTGGACAGCACGCTCTTGGCACTCCCAACTATGTTCGCAAACGTAGACGCGCGGTTTCTAAACAAGTTGATTTAAATAAACTTTCCGCAGGTGATTACGTCGTCCACAAAAATCACGGCGTGGGTCAATTCATCAAATTAGAGAAACTGACCCTAAATAATGAAACCCGTGAATATTTAGTCTTGAAATATGCTGATGGATTGTTACGTGTAGTAGTCGATCAGATGTCGATCCTGTCACGTTATCGGGGGATGAATGAGGGCAGACCAGAGCTGCACAAGATGACGGGCAAAACATGGACAAACACTACTGCTAAAGCAAAGAAAGCAATTAAAAAGATTGCTTTTGATTTATTAGAACTTTATGCTAAGCGATCGCAACAGCTTGGATATGCTTTCCCGCCTGATAATCCTTGGCAGCAGGAAATGGAAGATTCTTTTCCTTATCAGGCGACACCCGATCAACTTAAGGCAACTCAAGATGTCAAGCAAGATATGGAAAGTGCTCGTCCGATGGATCGGCTTGTGTGTGGTGATGTAGGATTTGGAAAAACTGAAGTCGCCATTCGCACTATTTTTAAAGCTGTGACGACTGGGAAACAAGCCGCTTTACTAGTACCAACAACAATTCTCGCACAACAGCATTATCACAGCTTGCAAGAACGCTATGCTGCTTATCCAGTCAATATCGCTCTTCTCAATCGTTTCCGAACTACATCTGAGAAAAAGGAAATCTGTCGTAAGCTCAAAACTGGTGAACTAGATATTGTCGTCGGTACACATCAGCTTTTATCTAAAGATGTAGAATTCAAAGATTTAGGGCTATTGGTAATAGATGAAGAGCAACGTTTCGGAGTTGCTCAAAAAGAGAAAATCAAAACCATGAAAACGGAAGTTGATGTGCTCACCCTCTCAGCCACACCAATTCCGAGAACCTTATATATGGCGATGTCTGGGGTGCGCGAAATGAGTCTGATTACCACCCCGCCACCATCAAGGCGCTCAATTATGACCCATCTCTCCCGCTATAACCTTGAACTAGTGCGGGCTGCCATCCGTCAAGAACTCGATCGCGGTGGGCAGATTTTTTATGTGGTGTCGCGCATTGATGATATTGAGGAAGTCTCGGCGCGAGTTCATGAAATGTTGCCATCGGTACGAATGGCGATCGCCCATGGACAGATGCCCGAATCCGAACTAGAGTCAACCATGCTCAGCTTTAGCAGTGGCGAATCAGACATGATGATTTGCACCACAATTATTGAATCAGGGCTAGATATTCCGCGCGTGAACACGATCATCATCGAAGATGCCCAAAGATTTGGACTCGCACAACTCTATCAATTGCGCGGTCGCGTCGGTCGGGCTGGCATTCAAGCCCATGCATGGTTGTTTTATCAAGAAAAGGGTGAACTAACCGATGTTGCTCGCAAGCGTCTCAAAGCGATTCAGGAATTTACGCATCTAGGATCAGGCTATCAATTAGCAATGCGCGATATGGAGATTCGTGGCGTTGGGAATCTCTTAGGTTCGGAACAGTCTGGACAAATCAACACGATTGGCTTCGATCTTTATATGGAGATGCTGCAAGAAGCGATCGCAGAAATACGTGGCTCCGAGATTCCTGAAGTCGATGATACGCAGATCGATTTGCCAATTACTGCCTTTATCCCTGCCGAGTATATTCCTGACGGCGATCGCAAGATGAGTGCATATCGCGCTGTTTCTTCGGTGACTTCACGCCGCGAACTTGCTCAAATCATCGAAGATTGGCAAGATTGCTATGGGAAGGTTCCTGCTCCTGCGATGCAACTTCTCAAAGTAATGGAATTAAAATTAATCGCTAAGCGGATCGGCTTCTCTCGCATCAAGCCTGAGGGTAAACAGCATGTGGTTTTAGAGTCGAAGATGGAAGAACCCGCATGGAAACTCTTGCACGAGTGTTTACCTAGTCATTTGCGATCGCGATTTGTCTATAGCAAAGGGCATGTCACAGTCAGGGGATTAGGCTCCCTTTCCCATGATAAACAGCTTGATAGTCTGATCGAATGGCTTGACACCATGCATCTTGCTAGAGCCGAATATTGAGTAGATGAGCATCTGTCCCGTAAATAAACCGAATTGAGATCGGGTGATAATCTGCTCAAGATTGTATGGATCTAATCTCGTCCAGCGTTAGCCCTGTCATCTGTGCGATCGCTTGGTCATCTAAAACACCCAGCATTTTTCGGGCAATCTCATAAGCTTTTTGCCGTAAGCCCTCAGCTAGTCCCTCTTGTCGTCCCTCTTGTCGTCCCTGCTCCAAACTCTCTCTAGCAGCTTTAGTAATCGCACCACGTTGATCTTGAATAAAAATCTCACTTTTCTCTTGTTCTTTTAACTCGTCAAGGTTCAGATTTGCTTGGTTGGCAATATAAAAAGCTTTTTTGAGCTCGGGAATACTATCCATTAGACTTAATCGGAAATAAGTGAAAGCCTTACTACACAAGGTTTTCAGAAACACCCAAGAAATCGATAAAATGCTTACTGCATAAGAGTTTGATGGCATTTTGGCTGTTTTATTTCCGATTAAGTCTATTGTAGAGGGGACATTTTGCAGTTTGCGGGCATTGTTTAAGAAAAACAACCATTTATCGATAATGGTTTCGAGTTCAGTTAGGTTTTTCTTGAATTTTGGCAACTCAACAAAGATCAATTCAATGTCATAAATTGGATAATCAATCAGAAAGTCTTTTTCCTTGAGAACGAAGCGAGATGTGACATTAGGTAGATCCGTAAACATCACAAAATCAGTGATAGTTAATGCAATGACTGGATTGAGTAGGTTATAGCCCTGTCCCGTTGTCAATTGAATGGAATAGGATTTGGCGGCATTATACAAAATTCTTTTCTCGAAGCCTTCTACATTTAAGACTTGCATCTCGATGATGACTGTGCGCTCTTCGCTTGTTTCACTATCAATAATTTTTGCCTTGATATCGAGATAGGTATCTTTGACTCCGCGAATTTTGGGTGCGAGATAGGGGTTAAGAATTTCTAGGTCATGAATAACTGGCTGTGCTTCATAAATTAGGGCATTGAGGAAGCTAATTAAGATGTCTTTGCTATCTTCGGAGCCGAATATCTTTTTGAAAGCAAAGTCGATTTTGGGGTTGATAAAGATCATAATTGATTACCAGATTGTCGGTTCAAGGTTTTGGCTATTGGCAATGTAAATGAGTTTTGATCTTGAAGTACGGTTAACATTTTAGCCAAAAAAGATTTTTATTGAGACTATGGCAAACTGAAAATCTCTTTGGCACTGCAAATTTTTTGAGTCAGTGCGAGGAGTTTCTTTAGCAGTCATGAGTTTTTGCCTCAATCCCCAATTCTAGAGAACAGATCGCAATGACAAACACGGTGCATATTGCGACTCTTTACAAGGGGGGATTGAGAGGGATCTTTTGGAGGATTTTGACCTCAGAAAGTAATTCCTAAATGGTTTCTTGAGCTTCCAGCCATTTATCAATGAGTCCGCGTGGAGGAGTCACTTCAATTCTTTTTTGCTGAATATCCACAAAAGGAGCGATCGCTTCTACAAAAGGAATAAGTTCTATTTCACTATTTTCGAGATTACGGACTTCTAATAGATCATTTCCTGCGGCAATGATACTGATCACTTCTCCCAATAACTTACCCGTTGGTTGATGATAAACATTGCAACCCACCAAATCTGCGATCATATACTCGTTATGCCCTAGAGAGGGGCGATCGCTAGTGGGGATAAACATCACATAATTACGCAACGATTCAGCGCGATCGCAATCATTAATCCCTTCAATTCGCACCACAAAGAGATTCTTTTTTCCCGCAATTTCTCGACCCGATAGCATCATGATTTCTTGTGGCTCCTCTTTTTCCGAAGCCGCAATCCAACGTTTACCAGCAGTCTCAAAGCGTTCAGGAAAATCCGAATAAGACAATATTCTCACCTCGCCTTTCAGCCCCTGCGGTGAGACAATTTTGCCAATCATTAACCAATCATCTGTCATATATTTTATCCTAGTACTTTCAAATTCTCGCTTTGCAAGAATTTACAGCTATGGCTGACCCAAAACCCAAGAGAGAGTTGCGGCGCTTTGCGCCGCAACTCTCTCTTGGGTTTTGCTAGCTACCGCTATAAAAACTTATAACATTCTTTCTATTTGTTCTAAGGCATCTAGCGCGGCTGCTCGTTCTGCTTCTTTTTTGCTAGAAAAATTTCGCATACTCTGACCATATAGGCGATCGCCAACATATACTTTAGACGCAAATTCGGGCGTATGATCGGTTCCGCCTACTTTTTCGGTGGTATATCTTGGCAAAATGTGACCAATATAAGACTGCACCCATTCCTGCAAACGATTTTTAGCATCAAGATCAGCGCGTGTATTTACTAATTCTGGTGGTACTGAGTCAAATAACGCCTCCACCGCAGGACGCACCGCCTCAACATCACAATCACAATCTAGATAAAAAGCGCCAATCATCGCCTCAAATACACAGCTTAAGAGGTTGTCACTTTTATTTCCGCCATCACGTAACGCGCCTTTGCCTAATAGGATTTGGGTATCTAGCTCTAAGGCGATCGCAAAATTAGCTAACTGTTTTTCATCAACTAAAGCTGCTCGACGACGAGTAAGTTCATCTTCCCCAAGATCTGCATGTTGGTGGTAGAGATAGGAACCACTCAAAAAGTTTAAAATAGCATCGCCTAAAAATTCTAAGCGCTCATTATCTTCCCCTGCACAAGGGTTTTCATGGACATACGAGCGATGGGTCAGCGCCATTCGCCATAATTTTTCATCCTTAAAAATAAACAAGTCTTTCATTTAGACTAATATAACGCTTGTTGCACGACGCGAAACTTCGCCATATCTCACGCGAGACAACTTCGATAGGAGGTATTGCCGTCTGGCAAGATCGTTTGGCAGATCCTTGCTTCATCCATCCATCCCACATCTACCATCGCATATTTTAAATTAGCCCCATCAAAATTTACACCGCGCAAATCTGCCCCCGTCAAATCGGCTCGCGTCAAATCAGCATTAGTTAGATCGGCATTCCATAGATTTGCGCCGTTAAAACAAGCACCATGCAAAACAGCATTGTGTAAGATAGCTTTGCTTAAATTGCTGCCAATAAAATTGACATTGCTCAAATTTAGTCCGCTTAAATTGGCGAGACGGAGATTAATTTCACTGAAATCTATGCGATCAAGATCTGCCTCTCGTAAATCTGCTTCACTCAAATTTGCCCCCTTTAAATTTGCCCCATGTAAACTTGATTCACTGAGATCGGCTTCACTGAGATCGGCGTTTTGTAAATTAGATCGACTCAAATTTGCCCGAAACAAAAATGCATGGTGCAAGTTAGCATGACTTAAATCTGTATTAGCAAGATTAGCTTCCAACAAATAAGCCTTTTGTAAATTTGAGCCTTTAAAATCCATTCCACGTAAATTTGTACAATTTAGAATTGCTAACCGAAAGTTAGCACTATTAAGCTGTACATTTTGAAACTGCACGCCACTCAGCCCCGCATAACTGAAGTTAGTACGGTTGATAATGGCAGAGCTAAGATTTGAGTCTAACAACGATGCCCCACATAGGTCGGCATCGGATAAATTTGCGCCTGATAGATCAGTGTTACAGAGAGTTGCCTCCCATAAATTCGCAAAAGCTAGATTTGCGTTGCGTAAGATCGCATTACTGAGATCTACTTTACTCAAATCTACACCCTTCAAATCCCATCCCTCAAAGTTTCGCTCTCCTTGGGAATAACGTTCTATCAAATTGCGTTTCTTTGCAATGTGATTCAACATAAAAATAATATGCTTATATCAAAAATCCTAAAGTTGGTTTTTATGAAAGACAGTCTTAGGCAGACTTTCATAAAAACCAACTTTTACAATCAGAATTGATGATTGCATATTACTTTGCTTTAACCTTTTGTTGTTGTTTTTCTTGACGTTTTTCCGTTTGTTTTGCTTTTTCTTTTTCCTTTCTTAGCGTATCTTTTGCAGCTTTTGCAGCCATTTCTGCTTTATATTTAGCCTCTCTGGTTTCCTCTTCTCTTTTTTCTTGATAGTAGGCATATTCGCCAGCATATACACAAAGATCGCCATCACGAATTTCCACGATTTTATTGGCGACTTGTGAGATGAAATAGCGATCGTGGGAGATAACTGCTACCGTACCTTCGTATTCTCGTAAAGCTGCCTCTAGCATCTCCTTAGCAGGAATATCAAGGTGGTTTGTCGGCTCATCAAGGATGAGGAAATTCACTGGTGTGAGCAACATTTTTGCGAGGGCTAGTCTTGCTTTTTCGCCGCCACTGAGATCGCGTACTTGCTTAAATACGGTGTCTCCACTAAACAAGAACTTACCAAGGACACCACGTACTTCTTCATGGGTCATCTTGGGAAAATCATCGTGAATTGTATGAAATACGTCCTTATGTAAGTCCAGAGCCTCAGCTTGGTTTTGTTCAAAATAACCAATTAGCACATTATGACCAAGGGTAATTTCACCTTCGTTATAGTCTTCTTTTCCAACCACCATTTTTAATAAGGTGGATTTTCCTGCACCGTTGGGGCCCAGAAAGGCTACCCGATCACCTCTTTCGATTTCCAGATTTGCGCCTAAAAATAGGATTTGGTCACCGTAAGCATGGGTGAGGTCTTTAATCTGAACGCTAACCCGTCCACTCCGAGATGCAGGCGGGAAATGAAATTTCAAAGATCTGACATCACTATCAGGTGCTTCGATGCGCTCAATTTTGTCCAGTTGTTTTTCGCGGCTCTTGGCTTGGGTACTGCGGGTAGCACTCGCACGGAAGCGATCGACGAAGACCTGTTGTTTCTCAATATATTTTTGCTGGCGTTCAAAGGCTGCTCCTTGGGCAGCTTTGGCTTCAGCTTTTTGGGTCAGATAAGATGAGTAATTACCTAAATAAGTTGTGGATACGCCGCGCTCGGTTTCCACAATCGATGTACAAAGGCGATCCAAGAATTCTCGGTCATGGGAGACGATCACCATTGGCGTGCTAAGCGATCGCAAATATTTCTCTAGCCATTCGATTGTTTCTAAATCTAAATGGTTTGTCGGTTCATCCAGTAATAACAAGTCTGGAGATTGGAGCAAAATTTTGCCTAAGCCCATGCGCATCTGCCAGCCGCCGCTATATTCGCTGACAAAGCGATCGCCATCGTCCGCCTTAAATCCTAGCTCTGGCAATAATTTATCGATGCGACTTTCCAATTCATAGCCATTGTGGTCTTCAAATTGGCGTTGGAGGCGATCCATTTTTTTGAGAATCGGTTCATAGTCCTCACCATCTTTTAAATTTTCTAAATGATGATGGACTACTGCTAATTGTTTTTGAATTTCGCGTACTTCTTGAAATGCTTGCCACATCTCTTGTTTGACTGTGCGGCTCTCTTCGATATCAAATTCTTGACTAAGGTAGGCAATTTTGAGGCTAGTAGGACGGACGACCTGTCCTGAGGTGGGTTCAATTTCCCCTGCAATAATCTTTAGCTGTGTTGATTTCCCTGCGCCGTTTACGCCGACTAAACCAATGCGATCGCCTGTTTTGACTTCCCAGTTAACGTCTTTGAGGACTTCGCCAGTAGGATAAATTTTTTGGATGTGTTCGAGACGAAGCATAGATTTAGGATAGCAACAAAACTTAACTTTTTATTAAGATTAACATTTTTTTGTTACAAACACATCAGCCTACCCCAAACTCAATTCTGATTGAGGTTGTCAATATGAATGATTGCCACGATGGTGAAGTATTCACCGATATTCTCGAAGGGATTGATGCTGAGATCGCTCAAGTTTCGGCAGATGGAGCCTACGAGCATCACCATTGTTATGACGAGATTGCTCAACATGGCGCTAAAGCAACGTGAGTTCGATGAATTTTAAGACTCCAAAGCTTTATCAAGGTTTTTGCAGCCTAGTCATATAGACAAATCCAAGTTTTTATTGAGAATGAAATCAATAGTTTGCTATCCCACATATTATTGACTCTATTCTCAATAATCTCAAACACTTTTATAGAATATAATTTCTTGTAAGGCTTATTGAATAAGGTTCATAGACATTAAAATTCATCGAACTCACGTTCCTGTTAGTTAAAATAATCCTAAGCAGAATGCACAAAAATTAAATTTCGTCTAAAGTTCATTTTTTTGTAAGACTGAATCCAACCTGTGGTGTTTCATTTTTGGCTATTGCGAAAGATGTCTCGATCAAGAAGCTAGGATGGTGGTCGCTAAGCGCTACCCATCCTAGCTTCTCGATTGCTACCCATTTTTGAATCTATGTCCACCGCAAGATAGAACCTGTTACCAGATTGACACCATACAAATTACCATCGGGTCCCATTTCCATATCTACGACATAGGAGATATTGGAATCGAATACTTGGACATTTGTTACCTGTCGGCTTGCGTTGAGCGTAGCTGCATAGAGCGTCCCCCCGTTGATATCCCCAAACATCAGCGTATTGCTGTTGTAGAAGTCACCCACCATGATCGCATTCGCATTGTCTGGGGCTCCGTGGCTGCGGGACAAAATTGGGAAGACAGCAGTTTGGTTACTCGGGCTGCCCGAATTGATGTTGCCATTGTTATAGAAACTGACTGCTTGGGGCAGAGTTTGGTAGCTGGCTGTTTGATTGGGACCTTCAAGGTAGGGCCAGCCAAAGTTAGAACCTGGGGCTCCGGTGTTAATTTCTTCCCAGCTACCCCAACCAACATCGCCAATTACTGGAAGGGTAGTGATTGGATCGAAGGTAAAGCGAAAGGCATTACGAACTCCAGAGTAAAAGACCTTGGACTGGTTACTATTGGGATCGTTCACCTCATAGAAGGGATTTCCTGGCGCTCCTTCGCCAGTAATGGGATCTATCCGCAATACTTTACCCGATAGGTTGTCAATATCCTGCACCCTCACAGCTCGAGGATCTGCGAAGTTGTAGGAGGTGCCATCACCATTACTGAGGTATAGATACCCATCTAAGCCAAAGTGGACGGCTCCGATGCCGTGGGATTCGCTGTCGTCTGCTAAATAATCCCTGATGTTCTGGTTCTGAGTACCTATGCGATCCGGGTCGTTATCCTGAACTCCGACATCGATCTGGCTTGCTGGTGCAGTAATGGTAGTCCCATTAACGATGCCAGAGGGTAGAATGCTCAGGTCACCAGTACTATTGCCATCGGGGCGGCTAGTATAAGCCCAAGTACTATTGGTTCCTGTCAGTACCACTAAACTAGCAGGATCTGCAACCATGGTGGTGAGATTGACAGTCACACGTACCAGACGAGAAGGACGATTGCCATTGGCATCAGGAGCAGCTAAACCACTCTGGCCTGCTGTTTCTGGTGGATCGTAGGTGTATAGCAAGTAAACATAGGGGTTGTTGGCAAAATCAGGATGGACGGCAAGACCCAATAGACCGCGATCTCTAGTGTCGTTCACTTGGCTGGATATATCTATTAAGGGGGTAGCCCTCAGAGTGCCGTTGTCTACTAGCCGCACAATGCCATTCTTTTGGGCAACGATCATATAGCGTCCATCGGGAGTCCAATCAAGGGCAGTCGGTTGGTTGAGCCCAGATACAGCGGTTTGCCGAGTTAGGCTGCCTAAGTTGAGGTCATCATCTAGAATCGTGACAGTGGAAATTGTCTGACTACCGAGAAGAGCTCCCATTGCGTTACTCAGCGTTACCCTGAAGGTTTCATTGGTCTCGGTGATGATGTCATTCACAATCGGGATCGAAATTGTTTGGGTTGCTTGCCCTGCGGCAAAGACGATCGTACCTGACATTGCGGAGTAATCCAAACCAGCTGTCGCAGTATTGTTGCTGGTCGCATAGTTGATTGAGGATATTCCATTAATATTCCCAGTCCGCTGGACTGTAATTGTAACCGTTGGCGATGCTTCCGATATCGTCACATTCGCTTCACTCACAGATATGGAAGTGGGAGAATCATCGTCTAAGATCGTGATCAGAACCGTACGCGGTGCTCCTAGAGTTCCAGAACTGGGGTTTTGCAGCCCAATAGCAAATGTTTCATTCGCTTCTTGCAATGTATCGTTGACAATTGGAATGGTAAAAGTTTTTTCGGCTTCACCAATCTCGAACACGACTCGCCCCGTATTAGCTCTGACATCGTTGGGTTGGGTGTAATCCGAGCCAGCAGTTGCTGCTCCAGCCCCGACAATCTCATTGGTTGTGTATTCCACCGTCAGATGCTCTTGGGTGCTTCCCGTCCGAACTACTGTGATAGTTGCATTACCAGCTGTTTCACTTACAAAGATAGTTGCACTGTCGCGCAAGGATACTCTCGATACAGGAATAGTTGGCGTGACTTGAATAAAGTCAACTTTTGCGTTGTCTACGATAGTAGTAAAGTTGAGATTTAGGAAACCATCGGCAACATCGACATTAAACGTCTTGATGACGGCTGTATTCTGAGCAAGAGCGTCAGTCCAGATATCGTAACTAGTGAGAAGGGCTTGACCTTCTCCCGTGACATTAAATACGCGACTGTTTGGGCTATT
>NZ_SJEE01000049.1 GCF_006937785.1 Pseudanabaena sp. UWO311 | reverse complement strand
TCGAATTAGATGTAGAGGCAATTCATGAATTGCCTCTATTGTAGAATCCCAATCCACAAAAGTGTGACGACACTTTTGTGGATTAAAAACAAACCCAGCAAGGGTTTTAAAAGCACAAAATGGCTACTCCATTTTGTGCTTTGGTAGAATAGGAAGCCCACGCGATTTTACGCAAGTCCTGTTGATTAGTAAAAGTAGAAATACTCCTATAAAGAAATATGATGAATCCAGAGCAAGCTAGATTAGTAGAAACCAGAAGTGGCAAACCATGGAAGCAATGGGGCTCTTATCTTAGCGAGCGGCAATGGGGAACAGTGCGCGAAGATTATAGCCCGACAGGAGAAGCTTGGGATTATTTCTCGCATGACCAATCCCGATCGCGTGCCTATCGATGGGGCGAAGATGGAATTGCTGGCATTTCCGACGATCATCAGTTGCTCTGCTTTGCGATCGCATTCTGGAATGGGCGCGATCCGATTATTAAAGAAAGATTGTTTGGGTTAACTGGTAGCGAAGGCAATCATGGCGAAGATGTGAAGGAGTATTACTTCTATCTAGATAATACGCCCACACATTCCTACATGAAATATCTTTATAAGTATCCTCAATCGGCTTTTCCATATGAACAGTTAGTAAATGGGAATAAACATCGTGGTCGGCAAGAGCGAGAACTTGAGTTATTAGATACAGGTGTATTTGATAGCGATCGCTACTTTGATTTGGTGGTTGAATATGCAAAAAACTCGCCTCAGGATATTACGATCCAAATTAGCATCACCAATCACGCGCCCGATTCGCAAACTATCCATCTCCTGCCTTCACTATGGTTTCGCAATACTTGGGCTTGGGACAATAGCAAAAAGCCATCGCTAAAGGCGCATTCTTCAGATATTATTACGGCTAGCCACGAGCAACTAGGTCAAATGTGGCTCTATTGTCCAGAGAGTAAAGAATTACTATTTACGGAAAATGAAACCAATTATCAGCGTCTTTTTGGAACTGGGAATAGTTCCCAATATGTGAAAGACGGCATCAATGACTATATAGTCGATGGGAAAGCATCGGTAAATCCACAACAACAAGGCACAAAGGCATCTGCACACTATGAACTAGCGATCGCAGCGGGTGATACTAAAGTTGTCAGATTGAGATTGAGCGATATTGCCCCAGATGTGCTGGTATTGGGAACAGAAGCCGATATCATAGCAACGAGATTACGCGAAGCCAATGAGTTTTATCAGCATATTTCTCCATTTGCGATGTCGGATGATATGCGGAATGTGCAGAGACAGGCTTTTGCGGGAATGTTATGGAGTAAGCAGTATTATAACTACCTTGTAAAGCCTTGGTTAGAGGGCGATCCAGCTACACCCACGCCACCAAGTGATCGCCTTAATGGACGCAATGCTAAGTGGTTCCATTTGGAATCTGAAGATATTCTCTCGATGCCCGACAAATGGGAATATCCTTGGTTTGCGGCTTGGGATTTGGCTTTTCATACGATTCCGATCGCGATGATTGACCCAGATTTTGCTAAACGACAACTTGATGTGATTACTCGCGAATGGTTTATGCACCCAAACGGGCAAATCCCAGCCTACGAGTGGGCTTTCGGTGATGTCAATCCTCCTGTTCATGCTTGGGCGACCTATCGAGTTTATAAAATTGAGCAGAAGATGTATGGCAATAGCGATCGTAAATTCTTAGAGCGCGTTTTTCAGAAACTTTTGTTAAACTTCACTTGGTGGGTAAATCGAAAAGATCGCGAAGGCAAAAATGTTTTTGAAGGCGGCTTTTTGGGATTAGATAACATTGGAGTATTTGATCGTAGCGCTGAACTCCCCACGGGCGGATATATTGAGCAAGCCGATGGGACTAGCTGGATGGGTATGTATTGCCTAAACATGCTAACGATCGCCTTAGAACTTGCCAAAGAGAATCATGTTTATGAGGATATTGCGACGAAATTCTTCGAGCATTTTCTTTATATAGCTGATGCAATGAATAAAGTTGGGGAGAAGCATACTGAGCTTTGGGATGAGGAAGATGGTTTTTACTACGATGTTCTCAATCTACCCTCTGGGAATCAATTAAAACTAAAAGTGCGATCGCTTGTGGGGCTGATTCCGCTCTTTGCAGTCCAGACACTAGATCCAGAGCTACTAGATCAATTGCCTGAGTTCAAAAATAGAATGCATTGGTTTATCACCCATCATCCTGAGTTAACTCAAAATGTTTCTTGCATGGAAACCTGTGGGATGGAGGCTAGACGGTTACTTGCTATCTGCTATCGCGATAAGCTTCAGCGCATTCTTGCCAAAATGTTAGATGAGAGTGAATTCTTAGGTGAATATGGCATTCGTGCTCTATCTAAATTCCATAAAGAACATCCCTATATTTGGCGAGCAAATGGGAGTGAATATAGAGTTGATTACGAGCCTGCGGAATCTTCTAGCGGATTATTTGGCGGAAACTCTAACTGGCGGGGACCAATTTGGATGCCTGTTAATTATTTGATTATCGAATCCTTACAGAAGTTCCATCACTTCTATGGCGATAGCTTTAAGATTGAGTATCCAACTGGTTCAGGGAATTTGATGACATTGAGTGATATTGCCACCGAGCTATCTCAACGTTTAATTAATATCTTTGTAAGAGACGAGCATGGCGATCGCCCTGTAAATGATTCACAAAATGGTAAACAATCAAAATTTGATACTGATGCTAACTGGAAAGATTTAGTGTTGTTCTATGAATATTTTCATGGTGATAATGGCTCAGGTATTGGTGCTAGCCATCAAACTGGCTGGACAGGGCTGGTGGCAAAACTAATCCAACAATCAAGCGAATATTCAGATTGAATATAGTTGAGACAAATCAAAGTCCAAATAGAATAAAGGCGGCGCGAAGCGCCGCCTTTATTCTATTTGGACTTTATACCAATTCACGAAAGTGAGACAACACTTGCCTGAATTGAGAACTAAACCCAGTAAGGTTTTTTGAATCAAGAAAGAAATGGCGTAACCATTCCTTGACTTGATATAACTCGTCAACGTCGTTTGCAAGCCGCAAATGGAGAGAAAAGTAAAATCTTCCCAAGTGTTGGCTCCAAGCATTTAGCGATCGGTTACTGGCTTAGCGGCTCGGTTGTGGGAGTCGCACTTTTGGGTATATATAAGAAACCATTTAAGAATTGTAGTTTTTGCCACCTAGCCCCCAATTCTGGAGGGAAACATATTTAAGTCCCCCAGAATTGGTGGATTTAGGGGTCTAGATGCCTAGATCTTTAAGAAACTATAAAAAATTGCTTTCTGCGGTCAAAATCACTAAGAGATCCCCCTCAATCTCCCTTAAAAAGGAGGGGGATCTAGACAATTCTTAAATGGCTTCTAAAACTTCCTCTAGCTGAGCAAAGTCGATGGGCTTACTGATATATGCATCCATTCCTAATGTGGCAAATTCTTCTTGCTCTTCTTGAGCAGACACTGCCACGATGTAAGGACGAGATGCTTGATCCCATTCAGCGACAATTCTTTTTGTGGCTTCGATTCCATTTAGTACAGGCATTTGGATGTCCATCAAAATTACATCGTAGGGTTTCTCCCTCAGCATAGCTATTGCCTCCAATCCATTATTAGCAATGTCAGCCTTATGTCCCCAGCTCTCCAGAAGTATCTTGAGCATCATTTGGTTATAGTCCATATCCTCAGCAATCAGAATGCTCAATGGCTTAGCTGATCCTGATATTAATTTATCCTGAACCTCGATCGCTACTTCTGCGATCGCATTCTCAGCTTTTGGTGGTAATAGGGCGATCGCTTCTGTTGCTGGGTTAATCAGGGCTTGTGGTTGATTTCCTAATAAGTCTAACTCAAAGCTAAAGGTACTACCCACGTTGACTTCGCTGACGACCTTGATTTCACCGCCCATATTTTGGACTAGATTTTGGCTGATCGCTGAGCCTAAACCAGCACCTTGTGTTCTCATTTCAGATTTGCCAGCTTGTTCAAAGGGTAAGAATATCTTCTCTATCTCGGCGGCAGACATGCCTGTACCTGTATCGGCGATCGCAAACTGTATTCGCTGATTGGAGCTAGTTGATTGACTTAACGTGACAGAAAAAGTGATTGTCCCAGTCTCGGTGAACTTGACTGCATTGCTAAGCAGATTGAGCAAGACCTGTCTTAAGCGTTTTTGGTCTGCATAGATGGTCTCGGGAAGGTCGGGTGCAAACTGAGTTGTCAAGGTGAGATTTTTCTCCCTAGCCTTGAAATCAATCATTGCTACTGTGACTTCCAAGAAATTAGATAGAGACAAAAGATTTGGATTGATTTCTGTTTTTCTGGCTTCGATCTTAGATATATCGAGCAGATCTTCAATTAGTGAAAGCAAATGTTCACTAGACTGCAAAATGATTCCTAGATATTCCTGAGCTTCAATATCTAGATGTGGATTATATAGGAGAATTTGGGAAAAGCCCATGATCGCATTTAGAGGCGTGCGTAATTCATGGCTCATATTGCCCAAAAACACACTCTTAGCTTGATTTGCGCGTTCATAAGCAGTTATTGCTGCCGATAATTCTTGGTTTTTGACAACCATTTGCTGCTTTTGGAGATTGCGTTCGGTGATATCTTCGATCGCAATCAGAATCATCTGTCCGACATTACCTTGCTCAATCCGACAAGCGTTGAGCAACATCGTACGTGTGCCAAGCTGAGCAAAGTTCTGCGTAACTTCATAATCTTGGACAGAAATATCCAACAGAAGAATGTCATTTAGTAGCGATCGCAGTTTGGGAGTGTTCCAATCTCCATTCCCCAGTGCAAAAATCGACTGCTGTTCAGTTTGATGAGGATGTATTTGGAAGATTTCATAAAAGGCGCGATTTGCCGTAATCACTTCTAGGTCAGCATTTAGAACCATCAGAGGCTGATGTAAAGTCTCCACGATCGCTGTGGCATAATTGCGGGCTGCTTCTAACTCCATCGCATTGCGCTTAAGCTGATCGATATCAATGAGACTAATCACCACTCCATCAATATGATTGTCAGTAGTTCGATAGGGACGGATTCTCAAGCTAAACCAATTACCTAAATGATCCTGAACATCCTGTTCATAGGGAATCAGCGTATCAATTACCGATGTCACCAAGTCTCTGATATGCTGCACATCAAGGTTAATCTGAATGTCGCTAAAGGGTCGCCCCACATCACTCGCAATCAAATTAAATGCTTGCTCAGCCAATGGTGTAAAGCGTCTAATTCGCAAATCGCCTGACAACATCAAAATGGGGATATTCACACTGCTGAGCAGATTTTGCATATCATTGTTGACTTGATGCAACTGGATATTGCGACTGCGTAATTCATCATTAATCGTGCCTAACTCTTCATTAGTGGCTTGGATTTCTTCTTTAGCAGTTTCCAATTCTTCATTGGTACTTTGTAATTCCTCATTACTTGACAAGATCTCTTCACCAGCGACCTTGAGATCTTGGTTATTCGCTTCTTGAGCGTCAATGATTGATCGCAAATATTCCTTAGTTTTTTCTAACTCATGGGTAAGTCGCACTACTTCCATATCCGTATCCGTCTTAATTGCTCGTTCTTTGCGGGACTTAGGGAGTGGGCTGACGGCGGCAGGTGCGAGCAATATTTGCGATGGACGGCTCTCAAATAGCACTAAAAAAAATCGATCGCCATTGGCTCTTAAAGGGATTACATCTAACTTGATAAGTAATCCTTTCGACATCTCAATGCCATCTTTGGTGATCGGCAAGTCTTGATCTATGGCATTATATATAGCCGATCGCAAATCTAGGCGCAATTCTAATCGAGCCATCTTGAGCAAATTTAGGCTCGCCTTACCAGGAGATGGCTCTAAGTAGGGACTGGTCTGTCCTCGGAACTGCAAAATCTCTAGATCGGCGTTAATGATCACACCCGCAGGTGCATATCGAGTTAAAATAACCTGATCAGCCAGCAATTCTAAGTTTGTTTCCTCAGTCTTTTCACTGCGGGGTTCCCGATTTACTAGCTCACTCATCTGTCGGCTTTTAGTAAAGTTAAAATTCATCCTTGATGTTGTGATTTTACCCTTATAAATGCGATTCTTCTTATCAACCAGCTCAAACAAATCTACCGCATTGCCAATTCCTTCAGAACTTCCCAACATCAAAAAACCATTGACATTAAGTGCATAGTGAAAAATTGGCATCACTTTCTTTTGAAGCACTGGTTCTAGATAAATCAGCATATTGCGGCAACTAATCAGATCTAATCTCGAAAACGGAGGATCGCTAGTTAAATTTTGTCGAGCAAATATACATAATTCCCTAACCAATTTACTAATCTGATAGCCCCCATCTGCGGATATGAAAAAGCGCCGCAACCTCTCTGGAGAGACATCAATCAGCAAATTATGATGGTAAACTCCAGCCCTTGCAGTTGAGATCGCCTGCTCGCTAATATCCGTAGCAAAGATCTGAATGGCAGGCTTAATCGGGAAATCATCGAGAAATTCCAATAAACTAATTGCGATCGAATAAACTTCTTCGCCCGTCGCACAGCCCGCTACCCAAATCCGAATTGGTAAATCCAGCGATTTATTTTCACAAATAATCGGAAATACTAATTTCTGCAAAGATTTAAAAGATTCGGGATCGCGAAAGAAACTAGTCACATTAATCAAAAGGTCATTGTATAGTTTTTCAATTTCGCTGGGATGTGCTTGCAAATAGGTGGCATAGTCTTCCACTTTTTTGAGATCCAACAAACCCATTCGCCGCATCATCCTCCGTCTGATTGTCCCTTTCTTGTAATAGCGAAAGTCGGCTCCAGTCGATCTCTGCAACATTTCAAAAATAATTGATAAAGCTGCGATACTTTCTGCTGTTTCTGTAAAAACTAACGCCGATTTATCCTCAGCTTCGTAAAGAGTAATTGCAGTACTTATTACTTCATCATGGTCATTTCTGCTGATGTTTACCAGCTCTGCGGCAATCTCCGCAGGCGATAACACAAAATCCACATAACCCGATGCGATCGCAATCATCGGCATGGTGGGAAATTCTGCTGAGGTGAGGTCTTGAGCGAAGGTGATTCCTCCTGCGGCTTTAATTGCGCCGATACCTGCTGTACCATCTTCATTGCTCCCAGATAAAATCACGGCGATCGATTTCTCTTTGCGATCGGCGGCAAGGGAACTAAAGAATTCATTGATTACCATATATTTGCCTTTGACCCGATGGCGCGGTTCGAGCCTCAAGATGCCCTGCTCCAGAGTCATCGAAGTATTCGGCGGAATTACATACACCGAATTTGGCATGATTTTCATACCTTCCCGAGCTTCATTGACAGGCATCTTTGTAGAACGCCGTAAGATCTCACTTAACTGGCTATCATGTTGCGGAGCTAAATGCTGAAGCAGCACAAAGCCCATACCAGTATCCACTGGTAAACCTTCGAGAATTTGTGTAAATACTTCTAAGCCACCTGCTGATGCACCGATGGCGACGATTGCTGAGCATTCTTGTAGCGCTTGTTCAGATTCTGATAAATCCTTCGATTCTGAATCAGGCATGACTAGCTTCCTATGGATTTATGACATATCGTCAATATTATCAATGTTGTGATGAAGTTAAGAGTAAAATCCTAATTCATTACAGAATCTCATTAATACTCCCTTCCCACCAAAGAAATAGCCATATAAAACCAAGAATTAGCGTTGCGGCGCTTCGCGCCGCAACGTCTAATTTTTCACTGGGAAGGGAGTATAGTGGTTTTCAGATGACCACTGTACAGAAACCACAAAAAATGTAGGGGCAATTCATGAATTGCCCCTACATTTTTTGCACCACACTCAACTGAAAACCGCTATACCAATTAGCAGCCTGTCGGAGAAACCAAAAATCCTTCTTGTAGGATGTGTTAGCGTAATGCACCATCAACAGCCCTGCACTCAAGTGCGGGCTAAGAGCTAAAACCCGTTGAAACGGGTTAATTTAGACTTATTCTTCAGTCGGTTTCAACCGACTTGAGCTTTCAGCCCGCACTTGAGTGCTGGGCTGCGTAATCTACACCGCGATCGCCGCAGCTTTAGTAGAGCCGAGAGATTCCATTACCAATTCGGCAAGGTCATTGATAAAAACTGGATGGCTATTTAATGCAGGAACGCGATCAAAGTTATGAATACCAGCTTCTTCAGCAACTTCTCGATATTCAATATCGATTTCTTGCAGAGTCTCAATATGCTCAGACACAAAACTGATGGGAACAACCAAAAGATCATTAACACCGCGCTTGGCTAAATTCTTAATTGCTTCCTCAGTGTAGGGTTGCAGCCACTCAACTGGCCCAACGCGACTCTGATAAGCAAGAGTGTGGGCGTTATAGCATTGATAATCGCGACGGAGAGCCTTCATAATCCCATCAACACAGTTTTCCATTTCGGATTGATAAGGATCGCCGTATTTAGTCACATATTTCACTGGCACACCATGAGCGCTGAAGAAAATATGTACATTCTCAGGTTCCGCAAAAGACTGCAATTTAGTATTGATCAGGTCATTCATCGCCCGAATATAGCCAGTGCGATCGTACCAAGACTCAATCGTGATTTTTTCGATCGCTTGTAGTTCAGGATCATTTTCCCAGAGCTTATCGAGTTGCTTGATACTTGAGCCACTAGTACTGATCGAATATTGAGGATATAACGGCAGCACTACAAGACGAGTAATCCCATCCTGTTTGATTTGAGCGAGTGCTTCTTCGGTATAGGGAGCCCAGTAGCGCATTGCTACATAAACCTTTGCATCAATTCCATTACGCTGTAATACGTTTTCAATATTTTCGCCTTGCTCTTTGGTAATCTGGAGCAATGGTGAACCGCCGCCAATCATGCGGTAATTTTCTTGACTGATCGGAGCGCGACTAGCGGCAATCAGTGAGGCGATCGGCTTTTGTAAAAAGGGAAATGGGAGGCGAATGATTTCTGGATCAGCGAATAAATTGTACAAGAAAAGATAGACATCATCTAACTTTTCAGGGCCTCCTAAATTTAATAGTATTACTCCAACGCGACCAGACATAAAACAATTTCCTAAATTTGATAAGTTAATGGTTTGGTTAATTATGAGTGACGCAAAGTCATACCCATACCGAATGAATAAATGGAATTTTTATTAAGTGAAGTTTTAAAACTCTTTCTAAATCTTAGTCTAAGTTATAGGTAAGTATAAGCTTTTGTTTTTGACTAACTGTTCGTAAGGTAGGCTGTCGCAGAGTATCACCCTACTGCGATCGCTTATCTAACCATTGCTTCACACAAGATTCCAATAGATCAATGTCCAATGGCTTTGTCAGATAATCATCACAACCTGAGGCGATCGCAGATTCTTTGTCCCCCTTCATCGCATGAGCAGTTACCGCAATAATTGGGATCTGTGAAGTGCGATCGCTAGCTTTAAGTTGTCTGGCAACTTCCCAGCCATCTACCTCTGGCAAAGATAAATCCAGCAAAATCAGATCGGGATGATTAGTTTCTAGCCAATCTAGAGCGGCTTGACCATCTTGGATGCAAGTGACGCGATAGCCTGAATCTTGAAACACCTGCTCCACCAAAACTTGGTTGTCAGGTGCATCTTCGACCACTAAAATTAGCGGTGGGCTTTTAAGTGCGGGCATAGGTACTGAGCGGTTCTTTAATAAACTTGATATAGAGATGTTTAAAGGTCGATCTCAAAACTCTGGGCATTCCAAAGTCGATCGCCATCATCGTTTCAGGTAGTTTCCAATCTTTGCTTTGCAAATTAGCGATCGGCTCGCCGATGATGTCAATGGCATCGAGATCACTACAAAGCCCAGTGCGTATAGCGGCGGCAACCGTTGGCACATCAAGAGGCTTAACTCCGAGAATCTCCACCATAACCCGATCTAGCGCAAATACATCACAGGAAGCCGCTAAAACCCCTAAATCTTTTGGCTCACCAGCACTGGGCCCGTTGCCTTCGTGTCCGACGATACCATCAAGGATCGTCAATTCAGGATTGATCGCTCTCGCTGTCTCAATTAGCATCTGCGCAAATCTTTCAACATCTTTGCCAGCTTCCATATGCCACCAAGCTTTCATTTTGCCTGGTACACAGCCAAAGAGATTTTTGACTCCCAGAGTCAGGGTTAGTTGCATATGAGACTTCACCTTAGGCAAGTTAATCACCACATCCGCATCCATCGCCTCTTTGCTCAGCCGTAAATGTTGTAGCTCCCCTTCCCCTTCAGTTTCGTAGCGCTTACCATGAAATTCGACGATTGGGATTCCAAGTTCTTCTGCAAGAGGTAACAAGCCATTTGCTTTGGCTATGCCTTTGGCACTACCAAAAGCAGGGCTATCACCTAAAAAGGGCTTACCCCCAGCATCCTGCACCATTTTGGCAACACAGTACACCAGTTCTGGTCGGGTAGTGCATTCTTTGGTAGGACGTGATCCTGTCAGTAGGTTGGGTTTGAGGAGAACGCGATCGCCAGCTTTGACGATGCTAGACATACCTCCTAGGGGTGCTAGTACTGCCTCTAGGGCTTGCATCAGTGATGCTGTTTCGTAGCTAGAGGTATGTAGGAGACTGACGATTGGTTTCATTGTTTCTAGAAGGTGGTAGGTCAGCGAACTACTTAAAATATAGCCTAGAAGCCAGTCGGAGAAACATGATTTATTGCCAATTTGCTACGAGGGCTTAGGAGATTTCTCATTTAAAATTTATCCCATCTTAACCCTGTCCTTGCAAAGGCGAGGGAAAAAGATTTCTAGTCTTCCCCCTTTGCAAGGGGGAATTAAAGGGGGTAATTCCAACTTTTATAGTAATGTAAGGTTTACTTAGGACATAAAACCCAAGTAAGTGAAGGCGGTACTTCGTGCCGCCTTCACTTACTTGGGTTTTGATTTGTCCTAGCTATCTCTTACATTGCTACATCAAGATGATGGGAGATTCTTTACGAGAAATGTCCTTAAATGGTTTCTTAAATAACCTCGTTGACAGGGAAGCGATCGATCATTTGCGCAGCTTGCTTGGCTGATGAATAGATTTGAGAGGGCAAATTCGGTACATGGGGAATTTGATATAGCAAATCAATCGTGCGGCGCATCAAGCGGACAATATCGCCCTCATCAAGATTCGTATTTTGACATAGCTCCGACCATTCCATTCCCAACGCCCATTGCTCCACTAGTCCTGTTAGCTCATAGTCCAGCCATGCAGGAATATCGACTAAATGTCGGCGTTGAACTGGCATTAATTCTCGACGGCGATCGCGTAAACCATCGAGGGCATCTTCCACCGTTGGCGATAAACCAAATTTGATCCAGTTATCAGGACGACTGTTTTCGCTCACGATCGCAGCACAGACGGTAGCGAGGTGATGGGGAGCGAGGTTATCTAACTCTCCTGACATTAGACATAGAGCTAACCATAGTTCATTTTCACCACGCAATGCCGCTACAACTTTACCTTTATCGGTGGGTTGGGTATCTTCAAGACATCCATAAAATTGCAAGATATTGACTAAGCTCATAAACTCTTGCCAATGTCTTTGTCGGCGCTCATTGACCACCTTTTGCTGAAACTCGATATGGCGCTGCAATTGTTCGAGCCGATTAACTTTTTTGAACACAGCACCGCGATCGGTCATTTTTGAGACAGGATGTTGATTCATTTCTGACTCGATCGCGATTACTCTCGACTGCTGTTTAATTACTTCAGGAGCAAGTTCTGGATCGGGTAATGGTGTAATTTTTTGGGCGATCGCAAAGCAGGCTTCATCACCATCGATCGACTGCCCTGGACGCAATGGCAGCTTTGCAGGATATTCGATGTCACCATCAAGCAACAAATCTGTACCAACTTGGACAATGTCTTTATAACCGACTGTGTACCAGCGATTATCGCGACCAAGGCAGACAAACCAAGGAAACTGCCCAGAGCCTTGTACTTTTGCTGCGAGGACTGTATGCACAATCAAGCCCTTATTAGTGCGGATTGTGAGCGGTGAGCCTGACAGCAAATAGGGCGCGTAGGAAGCCAAATCATTTAAGCGCATCTCTTCCGCTTGCGCAGCAAGCATTTTTAGGAGCCGCTTTTCTTCTCGGAGGCGATCGCGCAATTTGTCATAAACTTCTAATTGCTTCAAATCGATATTGGCAAGATCTTTCTCTAACTTAGCGATTTGCTCGATGACTAATTCGAGACTTTGGATTTGTGGCGCGAGATTAAGATCGGCAAGATATTGCCCAAAGCTCCGTTCTACCAAGTCTCTAGCTTGATCAAGGGAATGGGTTTGCAACAAGTTCATCACCATTCCATAACTCGGTGCAAATTGACTAACCAGAGGATCAGCTCCAGATGTGGCGAGATGAGCCGCTTCCTTAGCCCCTTCAAAGGGAGTTTGCACAGTTACGACATAGCCAACTTCATCCATGCCGCGCCTTCCTGCTCTTCCTGCCATTTGCAGAAACTCCGAAGCATTAAGCAATCGATGTCCGCGATCGGTACGTTTGGAAATACTAGAGATTACCGTAGTTCGCGCTGGCATGTTAATCCCTGCGGCAAGAGTTTCCGTCGCGAATACAACTTTGATTAAGCCCTGTTGAAAAAGCTCCTCAACAAAGCCTTTCCATGCAGGTAAAATCCCTGCGTGATGAGCGGCAATGCCACGATAAAGAGCATCAATATGTGCAGGTTTACCAATCTCAGGATTTGCAGCCACAAACGCATCAATTTGCGGTTTCAATCTCAGGGCTTCGGTCGGACTGACTAGAGAGACATTCCCCAAGTCCGTGACCGACTTATCGCAACCTCGACGACTAAAGATAAAGTAAATCGCTGGCAGCATATCACGCTGGCGCAGATGCGAAATTACGGCCCCAATCGGGGGGACGATTTTATGTCTTTCTTCTTTTGATGGGGGCTTATTAGTAAGCGGTTTTAGTCGAGGATTAATCTTTTCATTAGAGCTATCTAGTAGTGGGAAAAAGCCTTTGTTATTACAGAAGGAATGCTCAAGAGGCACAGGACGAAAATCAGAATAGATTAATTCAGTGTCGCCATGTACTTTGTGAATCCAATCGGTTAGCTGTTGGCTATTTGCTACAGTCGCCGAGAGCGCAACTAGTTGCACTCCTGTAGGACAGTACACAATTGACTCTTCCCACACAGTTCCCCGTTGGCGATCGTTCATGTAATGACATTCATCTAGTACCACTACTTCCACATCTGTCAACGAAGTACCGACTTCACCGATAGGCGTACCATAGAGCATATTCCGAAAAATCTCGGTAGTCATCACCAAGATTGGTGCATCACGATTGACAGAGGTATCACCTGTGAGCAAGCCCACATTATCATCGCCAAACTGCTGCCGAAAGTCTCGCAGTTTCTGATTTGATAGCGCCTTGAGGGGGGTGGTATAGAAAACGCGGCGATTACCTGCTAAAGCTGCATGGATCGCATATTCGCCTATTAAAGTTTTGCCTGAACCAGTTGGCGCACAAACAACGACCGACTTACCAGCTTGCAATGCGGCGATTGCCTGTAATTGAAACGGGTCAAGTTCAAAGGGATATAATTCTTGTGGGTCTATTGCTTGCACGCAGGTCTGCCTGAGTAAATATACTTAAATTAAACTAGCAATTTATGACGAAATGCTGTTCTAATCTCCTATATTAGCCTATTGCAAGGGGTTGCGAGAATAACCCAGTAGCGAGCCAGCAATTCTCATTGTAAAAATCAGTTTTGAAGCAAGTCCGCCAACGGCGGACTTGCTTCAAAACTGATTGTGGCTGGTAGAAATTCCTACTTCAAAAATCTATCAAGTCACAAGCTCAACCAACTAAAGACTTGCTCTACAGTTAGATCTAAATCAATTCCTGTGAGAACTGGCAAGCGATCGCTATTTTTAAATTCTCTTACTCGGCGATCGCTATCCACTACTAAAATGGTCTCGTCTTCTGTATCAAGTAACCAACCTAGCTCAGTACCATATTCTGCACAATGTAATAATTTTGCTAAGACTTGTTTATATCGCTGATCGGGCGAGAGAATCTCAATTGCCCAATCAGGATATGTTTCAAAACGGTTAGCAATGCGACCCGATGGCAAACGAGGGATTCTCTCCCAACGAAATACAGCTATATTTGGGACGATCGCTAACCCACCAAAAACACAGCGTAGCTCTGGGAAGGCTAGAGCAATTTGCTTTGGTTTAGCAATTTGGCTAATGGTCTCGCAGAGTGTACCTTGTAATAAACTATGTTCTCCTTGAGGCATTGGTTTCTGTGTGATTTGTCCATGAATAAATTCAGAGGCAGGTTTTGTCTCTGGCAGTGCTAGAAATTTATCTATAGTTGTGGGTCTAATTGCTGCAACAGTCATAGCTTTATGCCCTCTTAAACTTATTCAATATTAACAGCGATCGCATTCGCAGATTAGAACTGATAGCTAGTGCTGAAATAAATAGCAGCATCTTGAAGATTATTGCCACGTCCTTGCAAGTTCAGAAATGGAATAGCCGCGTCAATTCGGATCAGGAACCGCTCAATCGGCTCAATCATGAGACCTAGCCCACCTGCGGCTAGAAAGTTTTGTGATGATGAAGGTGTAGGATTATTGCCATGATTCCAAATTGCTCCGAGATCGATAAAAGGAGCGATTTGGAGAATTGCTCTGTTAGTTTCTTGATCTCGCATCGCTACTAAACGAGTCTCAAGACTAAAGCGAATCCCGTTATCACCTGATCGCGCATTTTGGCGAAATCCTCGCAGTGATTGTCCCCCGCCAATCGTGAATTGTTGAGAAGGAAGTAAAGGATTAGCTGACAACTGCGAATCAAAAGAGGCTATTAGAAGCGCATCAGAGCCTAGCACTTGCACCCTTTGAGCTTGTCCGATCCAGCTAAAAAAGCCAGCATTAGGAGTGGTGACATAGGTGGCGTTAAATAGTCCTGTGCCAAGATTGAACTGCGATCGCAATGACCATGCGCCTTCATTGTCGCGCAAAGTATAGTCTTGACCAAAGCGAAATACGCTAGTGGTGCTAACTCCATTGACATCAGGGCCAATCCCAAAAGGAGTTGCAAGGTTCTCAAACAAGAAAGTTTGTCCTGTCTGATGTGCAAAGCCTAGAGATAGAGCGAATTCTTCGCGGGGATTACGAATCAAGGGTTGACGATAAACGATGTCATAGAGACTGCTTGCGCCACGGATATTAAAGGCAGCGAAGTCTGGATCGGTAATCCGATAGTTATTTGGTGCGTAGCGAATTGCTACTGTTCCATTCATCGGATTGATGGGTATGCTGTAGCTAAAATCGTAGAGATTGGAGCCTCCTGTGGTGCTGCGATAATAGGAAGCTGACAGCGAATCTCCAAGCCCTGTGAGGTTGCGATAGGTTAGTCCGACACCCATGCGTTCGGAACCAACAGCAACAGGTGAATAGTTATCAAAGCTGACGGAGCCGCCAAACTGTTTTGCTTCTTCTACTTGGACAACTAATAAGCTTTTACCTGCTTCGGTGCTGGGTTTGAGGCTTGAGGTTACTTTTTTAAATAGAGGATCGGCTTTTAGGAGTCGCAATTGATCTTCAACGGCGTTGGCATTGAATGGTTTAGAAATTCCCAAATCTACTCGCGATCGCACATAGTCGGGATTGGTTTGAACAGTGCCTAAGATGTCAACCCGTTCTATTTGCCCTTCGATTGCTTTGATTTGGGCAACTCCATTAACAACGCTTTGAGGATCGCTTGGGTCAAATTGAGCAGCTGAGGTGATGTAGCCATTGCTGATATAGATCTGGGTGATGGCTTCGGCAGCAGCTTTGACTTGCTCTAGAGTGATGGCTTTGCCTTGGAGTGGTTGAAGGATAGATGCGATCGCTTTGGGTGTGAGGACGGTATTGCCGATTAGCTGTACTTGATTAATGGGGTTGACTTGTACGATCGCGGTTTTGGTTACCTTGGCAGTAGTCTCTTTTGGCTTTGGATTCCTTGGGTTTAATGCGATCGTTTCAGCATAGCTGGGGAGCACAAAATATCCTGAGCTAATTACGATTGTCCACAGTAAGCTCTTGATGGAATCTCTTGTTTGTTTGGTCATTAGTCTGCTCACACCATTTAATTATACGGTTGATATATTTCAAGCCTGTAATATAGCCTGAAATAAACTGTGCGTTAAAAGCTTACATCCATTAAGCCTGAACAGAATAAGATGCTTGACTTACTTTTTTAAAAAATTAAGTCAAGCATCTTATCATTTAATTCTTGAGAAACTTCGCAGGTTTAGGTGACTTACGAACCTTAAGCAGAATGTTTTTCTTGTCTTTTTTAGTTTCAAAGGTGACATCTACTAGATCAATATATTCATTGCCAATAAACTTACCAATTGATCGACGGATTGCTAATTTAATTACATCTTGATTGGCTGACTGATCAAAAATACTGATATTTGCGTCCTTCCATATATCATTAGAATTAATCGCCAAATCTCCACCATCTTTATTCATCAATTCGACGATTATGATCAGAAATCTATCAAGACGCTGGAATTCAATGTCATCGTTGGAGAGAAATGCTACTGGCGTTAGTGATGATAAAGTCAAAACTTTGTTCTCGTTATTTTGTCGAGTCTCTTTATTAGGATCGATATCTGGTCTTGTTGTGACCACTGGAGGTGCGACTACTGGAGGTGTCACCACTGGAGGTATGACTGGAGGTGGTGATGCAACCTCAAAAGCCCCAATATCGCGAATACCATTAGCGGCAGTGCCACGCTGATCTGCAGTCGTTGGTATTGCTCCGCCTGTAGTGCTGCTTGCATCAATTGCGATACTTCCTGTCACAAGAGCATGGGTTCTGGTAGAACCACCATTATCGGCAAGGGTGGTGTTAATAACTGTGTTGGCTGAGCCAGTTGGTGTGATGGGTGTCCCAGTAAAAGCCCCCGTACCCGTAATACCACTTAGCCCATTTGTACCAACAATGTTTGTCCCTATAAAATTAACTGTGCCAATGCCACCACCTAGGAAGACTTCATTTCCATTTGCAGCCGTATTTCCAACTAAAATGCTGTTTGAAATTGTAATCTGACCATCATAGTTGCGAATTGCACCACCATTCGCGCCAGCATTTGTAGCCGAATTATTAAAAAAGGTGCTATTAGAAATCTCAACTGTTCCAGTATAGTTAGAAATAGCACCACCATCACTTGTCGCTATATTGCCAGAGAATGTACTATTAGAAATAGTGCTTATGCCGCCATCAGTATTATCAATAGCACCGCTTATTCCTGTATTGCCAGAGAAAGTACTATTGATTATATTAAGAACGCCAGCTACGTTATAAATAGAAGCGCCATAATTATCAGACGAATTGTTTGTGAAATTACTGTTGGAAATTGTGGTTGTTCCATTATTGTAAATAGCACCACCTCCATTAAGCCCTCCACCACTAGCCAAATTATTAGATAAAGTACTGTTGGATAGGTTTAGTGTTGATCCTGTATTGACCAGTATTCCCCCACCAAATCCATTAACGGAACCATTACTAATTATTAAGCCATCGATATTGACGGTACTGTTATTACCGATATTGAAGATTCGAGAAGGAATGTTGCCACTAACTGTGACCGAACCACCACCATTAATGGTTAGGTTGTCGGTAATATTTAACTCTCCTGTTGTTAATAAGATCGAAGTGACAGTCGGACTAAACGCAATGTTATCACCAACACCAGCAGTACCATTGGCTGTAGCGATCGCATCTCGTAGAGAACCTATGCCATTATCAAGATTATTGATTACTGTATACAAAGCTAGGGCATTCGCATAATTTTGCTTTGTTGCTGCTGTAAAAATCGTTTGCGATCGCACTGCTGATGTACTGTACTCCAAATTCCAGTTAGCATTGCTAACTGTACCTCCAGTTCTATCAGTCGAAGCCGCCACAGGTGAACCTGTAAAACTTGCAATGCTCTGCACCAAAGCCTTGCCGCTAGCATCTCCTGCTAGGTTGCAAGCATAAATCATCACTTCTGCCGCAGGAGAAAGGGATAATTTCCATGCTGAGAAATCATTCTCATACATTCCTATTCTCTCATTACTAATAAAATCTTTGCCGACCCAAAAGTTGCCTTTGTCTCCTTCCGAAACAATATGGAGGCTATTCGCTCCTCTTACATTAGCAAGGGTCTGACTAATTTTACTGATGCCATTTTGATTGGATTCAATGACATTAACATTTGAGCCACCTGCTGTCCCATTAACTAGGGTTTGATAGTTCTTGACATTGGCATCAATAAATACATAGTTCCATCCTTGTTGGAGATTGTTGGCGGTTAGTGTTGCTTGGCTGGTGTCGTAGCGATCGCTCAGGATGTCAATATTCGTGGCAGTTAGCTCACTATTAATGATCGCAGTTCCTGTGGTTTTACCAATCAGCAGACTAGGTAAATCTACAGCTTTTAATACAGGCGCATTTCCAACAGCTTGCCGATCAGCGATCGGTAGTTCGAGAGAGATTAAACTACCTTCACTGGTGATTTTGATAAATTTATTATCAGGGGTCGCAGCGATCGTGATGTTGCCAGAAGGTGTTGCGATCGTGCCTGTGTTTACGACCATACCACCAACTAAGGTCACACTTTTTCCAGTACTGACATTCAGATTCCCTTCATTCAGGATTACACCTGATGAATTTGGAGCAACACTAGGCAAAGCATTCGTAAAAGCATAGCCCGTAATATTACCAGTAAGGTTGCGAACCTCATCAACGCTACTATTAATTCCAAACCAGCCATTTCCCACTTGGATTCCTGACGCAGTTGTAGCCGAGAAACTGGCAGGCACATTCAAACTCGCATTTGCACCAAACACAATTCCCGCAGGATTCATGATGAAGAGATTAGAGTTTCCACCCGTTACTTGAATCAATCCATTAATTAGCGAAGCTTCTCCACCCGTTACACGAGTTAAGACATTCTGAACATTTGGATTACTCAGAAAATTGGCTATTTCCCCTGAAGATAGCCCTAATTTTTGTAAACTATAAAATAAGTTGCCACCAGCCTGTGTTCCACCCGTGATGTTGTATTGGTTTCCTACTTGATCGACGTTTGTATTTAATCCATTAGCACCAGTGTTGATACTCTGGGCATGAACACCATTTGCTGAAGCCAGTATGCAGGTTGCCAGAAGATATCCAAATGACGATTGTTTTCTTAGCATCAATTTTTAGCTCGCGAAGCTGAATTAAACTCTGACATAATCTTCTCATGTTTTTTGTAATGTCATACTTTTTTGCAGCGCGTACATATATCTTCAAAATGATGTGAACTCTTTAAATGATGTGAACTGCCTTAAGTGAAATACTGTATTGTGCGGATATAAACATGAAAGTTATCCTAAGATGTTTAATCACAGAATATAGGAGGTCTTGGTGTCAGAGTCTTTATTCGAGCAAGCAAGCGAGCGATTAGCAGATGCGATCGCCCATGTAAATATTTCTGAAGACGCGATCGAGCGACTCAAAGCGCCGAAAGCGAGTTTACAAGTTTCTATTCCTGTGCGAATGGATAATGGAACCTTGAAAGTTTTTCAAGGATATCGAGTGCGCTACAACGATTTGCGGGGACCTACCAAAGGTGGAATTCGCTTCCATCCTAATGTAAACATGGATGAAGTAAAATCTTTAGCATTTTGGATGACCTTTAAATGTGCAGCAGTGAATTTACCATTTGGAGGTGCAAAGGGTGGAGTAGCCGTCGATCCAAAACAATTATCCAAGTTTGAATTAGAACGACTTAGTCGCGGCTATATCAATGCGATCGCGGATTTTATGGGCGCAGATGTGGATATTCCTGCGCCCGATGTTCAGACTAACCAGACAATCATGGGATGGATGGTGGATGAATATAGCAATATTCAACGTCGGCTTTGTCCTGCGGCGATAACAGGCAAGCCGATCGCTATGGGTGGCAGTCTCGGACGTGAAACAGCAACGGGCTTAGGGGCATTTTTTGCGATCGAGACTTTGCTGCCGTTGTTAAAAATGCAACGTGAAAAGACCACTGTAGCAGTGCAGGGATTTGGGAATGTGGGCGCTGCGATCGCTGACTTATTGAGTAAGGCAGGCTACAAGGTTCTAGCGGTAAGCGATTCTAAGGGGGGCATTTATGCAAAGCAAGGGCTAGATGTTCCGAGCATCATCAGTTACAAAAATTCGACTCGCAGTTTTCAGGCAGTGTACTGCGAGGATTCAGTATGTAATATCGTTGAACATCAAACGATTACCAATGAAGAATTGCTCAAACTTGATGTCGATATTTTGATTCCTGCGGCGCTAGAGAATCAAATCACTGAACACAATGCTCACGAGATCCGCGCTAAATATATTTTCGAGATCGCGAATGGGCCCGTCACTCCTGCGGCGGATGCAATTTTGGAAAAACGCGGAATTATGGTTTTTCCTGATATTCTTGTGAACGCAGGTGGTGTCACCGTCAGTTATTTTGAATGGGTACAGAATCGTAGTGGCTTATATTGGACACTCGAAGAGGTAAACGATCGCCTCAAACACAGCATGATCGCCGAAACTCTGAGAATCTGGAAAATTGCTGACCAAAAACAAGTCTCCATGCGGACAGCCGCCTATGTACATGCCTTAACGCGTCTGAGTGAAGCGATCGATGCTAAAGGTACAAGGGCTTATTACGCGCAATAAAAAACCAAGCAAAACCAAAAAAAACTACACCGCCCGCGCAGCGGACGGTGTAGTTTTTTGGGTTTTAATTTTATCGAGATATAAAAAAATGTTGCAAAGCAACATTTTTTTATATCTCGATCGCTTCGGTTATCCGAAGCTTGTAATCTCAACAGTCGGGTAATATATACTTGTAGTCCAAAATCGTATTAAATATCACGTTTGGCGCATCCCCTGTTTTAACTGCATTCGGTAGCTATGTTTAACTTAAAAAACCTGATTGGCGATCCTAATAAGCGTAAGCTTGACAAACTCCGTCCCGAAGTGGCTCTCATTAACTCCCTAGCCCCAGAGTTAGCGGTGCTAAGCGATCGCGAATTGCAAGGAAAAACAGGAGAGTTTAAACAGCGACTCGAAAAAGGGGAACCTCTTGATGATCTCCTCCCCGAAGCCTTTGCCGTTGTTCGTGAGGCAGCTACCCGCGTTTTAGGTCTACGTCACTATGATGTGCAAATGCTCGGCGGCATGATCCTGCATCGCGGTGAAATTGCCGAAATGAAGACAGGAGAAGGCAAAACTCTCGTTGCTACCTTGCCCAGCTACCTTAATGCCCTTTCAGGTAAAGGCGTGCATGTAGTCACCGTAAACGACTACCTCGCTCGTCGTGACGCAGAGTGGATGGGGCAAGTGCACCGCTTTCTGGGTATGTCGGTAGGCTTGATTCAAAACTCAATGGAGCCAATCGAGCGCCGCAAAAATTATGGCTGTGATATCACCTATGCCACCAACAGCGAACTAGGTTTTGATTATTTACGCGACAATATGGCGACTAGCATCGAAGAAGTGGTGCAACGTCCCTTTAACTTCTGTGTAATTGATGAAGTTGACTCAATCTTGATTGATGAAGCACGAACACCCCTAATTATTTCGGGTATGGTTGAGCGTCCAACCGAGAAATATTTAGGTGCAGTCACGATCGCAGATCAAATGCAACCAGAAACCCATTATGAAATTGACGAAAAGCAACGCAACGTCGTCATGACTGATGAAGGTTTTGAGCTAGCCGAAAAATTACTTGGCGTTTCCGACTTATTTGACCAAGCTGATCCTTGGGCGCATTATGTATTTAACGCACTGAAAGCAAAAGAATTGTTCCTCAAAGATGTGAATTACATCGTCCGCGATGGTGAAGTCACGATCGTTGATGAATTTACAGGTCGCGTCATGCCAGGTCGCCGTTGGAGCGATGGTTTGCATCAAGCGATCGAGGCAAAAGAAGGCACGGACATTGAGAATGAAACTCAAACTCTCGCCACAATCACCTATCAAAACTTCTTCTTGCTCTATCCAAAACTTGGCGGCATGACTGGCACAGCCAAGACCGAAGAAGCTGAACTAGGAAAAATCTATAACCTTGAAGTCACAACTATGCCCACTAACCGTAAGAGTGGTCGTGGTGATTGGTCGGATGTAGTCTACAAAACTGAAGCAGCTAAGTGGCGAGCCGTTGCCGAAGAATGCCGCGAAATGCATGAATCAGGTCGTCCTGTACTAATTGGAACTACCAGCGTTGAAAAATCTGAAGTACTCGCACGTTTGTTGAGTGAAAAAGAAATTCCTCATAATCTTCTCAATGCGAAACCAGAGAACGTAGAACGCGAAGCCGAAATCGTTGCTCAAGCAGGGCGTAAAGGCTCGATCACGATCGCGACGAACATGGCGGGTCGTGGTACGGACATTATCCTTGGTGGTAATGCAGACTATATGGCGCGTCTGAAGGTACGTGAGAGCTTTATGCCGATGATTGTTCGTCCTGAAGATGATGATGACTTCACCAATGAAGGTCAGCGCATGTTTAGCGATCGTCCTCAAAAAGGGCAGGGATTCGGCACAACGGACGGCAAAAAGAAAAAGACTTGGAAAGTATCCGATAGTCTCTATCCTTGTGAACTCTCTAAAGATGCCCAAGCCATGCTCAAAGAAGCTGTAGACTTTGCAGTTGAGAAGTTAGGCCGAATGAGTCAATCGGAATTGGAAGCAGAAGAAATGCTTGCGGTTGCTTCTGAAAAAGCTCCTACCGATGATGAAGTTATTCAAAAGCTGCGTGATGCTTTCACCTTAATTAAGCGTGAATATGAAGAAGTCACCGATGATGAGCATAAGCTGGTAACGAAACTAGGTGGCTTGCATGTGATTGGCACTGAGCGTCATGAGTCTCGCCGTGTGGATAACCAGTTACGCGGTCGTTGCGGTCGGCAAGGTGACCCTGGTTCCACCAGATTTTTCCTCAGCCTTGAAGATAATCTGATGCGAATTTTTGCAGGCGATCGCGTGGCAGGTTTGATGAATGCCTTCCGCGTTGAGGAAGATATGCCGATTAGTTCAGGAATGCTGACCAGCGCTCTAGAAAATGCCCAAAAGAAAGTAGAGACCTACTATTACGACATCCGTAAACAAGTCTTTGAATACGATGAAGTGATGAATAATCAGCGTCGAGCCATCTATGCTGAACGTCGTCGCGTACTTGAGGGCGAAAACTTGCGCGATCGCGTGATCGAATATGCCGAACGCACCATGGATGATATCGTCAACGCCTATGTAAATCCAGAACTTCCACCCGAAGAATGGAACCTTGCGGCGATGGTGAAAAAGATCAAGGAATTTGTGAATCTCTTACAAGATCTTGAACCAGATCAGCTTGATGATATGTTTTTGCCTGAGATGCAAGCTTTCCTCCGTGAAGAAGTTCGCCGCGCCTATGAAATCAAAGAAGCACAAGTGGAATCCTTACAAGTTGGTTTGATGCGTCAAGCTGAACGCTTCTTTATCTTGCAGCGGATTGATTCTCTCTGGCGCGATCATTTACAAGCAATGGAAGCTTTGCGTGAGTCAGTTGGTCTACGCGGCTATGGTCAGAAAGATCCTTTAATCGAATATAAGAGCGAAGGTTACGAAATCTTCCTAGACATGATGACCCAGATCCGTCGCGATGTTGTCTACTCTCTGTTCGAGTTCGATCCACGTCCTCAGCAACAACCTGAAACCATCGAAGCTGAATTTGTCTAAATTCAAACAAAGAAAAGGGAGTGCATTGCACTCCCTTTTCTGCAAGTACTTCTGAAATGGTTTCTTAATATATCTTTGCTTGACCAGTTGCAAAACTTTTTCCCGTCCAGATTGAATTCTTTGTAATAAAAAATAAGCTTCAGTTAATACTGCGTCACAGGTCAATGTTTAGCAAAACTTAGCAGCTAAGGCGATCGCATCAAAGAAGCTAAAGATCGTAAATTTATCTCTACTGATGCTGATATGAGCCGTGAATTGAGTTAATGTAGATACAATATAGATACATTGATGGTGATTTGTATGACTGCCGCGATCGCTAAGTGGGGTAATAGTTTAGCTGTACGCATTCCGCAAGCTATAGCTGAACAGGTGCAAATTCAAGCAGGAAGCGAAATCAGTATTGATATTGTTGATGGCAAGATTGTTTTGACTCCGCATCGGCGCAAAAAATATACTCTAGATGAATTGCTGGATGGGATGACTTCCGAGCATCTCCAAGTAGAAGTTTCTACGGGTGTTTCAGTTGGGAATGAAGCATGGTGAAGCTATACATCCCTGATCGTGGTGATATTGTTTGGTTAGATTTCGACCCACAGGCTGGGCATGAACAATCTGGGCATCGTCCTGCTTTTGTGATTTCGCCGATCGCCTATAATCAACGGTCAAATTTGGCTCTGCTTTGTCCGATTACTTCTAAAACTAAGGGATGGAAGTTTGAGGTTCTACTCACGGATACTAAGACTAAGGGAGTGATTCTTGCCGATCAGATTAAGAGTTTAGATTGGCAAGCGAGAAGGATCGATTTTATTGAGAAGGCTTCTGTAAGTATTATTGATGAAGTGATCGGCAAAATTGAGGCGTTACTAACCTAGTGGTTAAGCTGGGATTAATCAGGGCGATCGCCTAAATCTATCATCACGAATTGGCAAGGTGATCGCAGTTTATGTAAATCTAAGGGTAAAGTTTCTGCAATATTAAAGCTTGTCTGATCATTAAACGCTTAGGTTCGTTTAGCTTCAATAAAAATGTTGTAGTTCTACCAATAGTAGTTTTTCCTAAAATAGACTTGTCGGGAAACAAAAGCAAGGTATAGAGGCAACTTCACATTTATTTCTGCACTTCAATCCCTAATTAAACAAACACACGTTCATCGAAATAAATTGAAGCATAACAGAGATTCAATTGC
>NZ_SJEE01000048.1 GCF_006937785.1 Pseudanabaena sp. UWO311 | reverse complement strand
ACCCTAACCCTCCCCTTGCAAAGGGGGAGGGAACAAGATTTCTAGTTTTCCCCCTTTGCAAGGGGAGGGTTAAAGGGGGTAAAGCCCGACTTATGTCTGTCTGGACATTGGGAAATTCTTTACGAGAAATGATCTTATACCAAAACACAAAATGGCGTAGCCATTTTGTGTTTTTAAAACCCTTACAGGGTTTGGTTTTTAATTCACAGAAGTGTAGTCACACTTTTGTGAATTGGTATTAGTAGTCATCTCTTACAGCAAAAGTGATCGTCTGCTTAGTCACCACATTAATTACAGTACTAGGTTCAATCACGGTCACCTGTGGAGCTGTCACATTGCCAACTAGCACTGAAGCAGCCGCCCCACCAAGAATATCGATAATCTGCACATTGCCACGCAGTACACCACCAAGGACTGCTCCCGCAGCTCCGCCGATGCCAGCATCGGTCAAAATTGCGCCTGCATTAGTTTCGCGAGGATCTTTAATGTCATTAATCAAGTCTGATTCAGCTTGAAGCCGAACCGTTGCGCCACGACTAGTAAACTTTTGGGCGACAAACCTAGAACCACCTTCCGCAGGTACAAATTGTCCCTCGATCACTGCCCCCGCAGGAATCAACACAGTGCCATTGTTTGCGGCAATATCTTGAGCAACCAAGAGACTTGCAGCAACAGTTTCACCTTTAGCAATGTAAAGCGTATCTTGACGATTAATTTTGGTTGCGATCGTTTGACCAGCAGGTAAACTCAAAGTTGAGCGAAACAATTGAGCAACTTGGTTTTGAGGAGCTTGAGGTTGCGCAGATTGAGGATTAGCAAATTTGATTTGAGCTACTTGCGCTTGATCTTTAGACTGCGATCGCTTTGAAGATGCGACACTTGGACTCGCAATTAGCAATGAAGTGGCAGCTATGCTAATTGCCATACTTACCGAAGAAATAGCTGCCAATTTTGAAATATGCTTAGCACTCATAAATGCCTCAGGGGATGCCCATAGAGTTCTATTTAAATATGACTAGCCAAGGTTTATTTTTGTTCCGTATGATTTGACGGGTAGTATTTTATACCAAAACACAAAATGGCGTAGCAATTTTGTGTTTTGGTATTACGGATTAGGGGGAGAAACGATCGCGCTAAAATGGTCAATATGGTGAATCCATTCTGAAAATACCAATGACAAATTCTGAGTTTCCCAATGTGACTGCTCTTGCTGAAGCCGCCTTGATCGAGAGACAATCGCTGCAAGTTGGTTTGTTGGAAGCAGAGACTGTCTGTCCTAGCTATGATGGATTAGGACTGGCGAATGTGCCCGCCTTAGCGATGCATTGGCTGGGTGTCGATAGGATGCCAGATTCTAGTGCTGCATTGCCTTCATTCAATCCATCATTGTTGGAAAATCCAGTGGTGACTGAGGCTTGGGAATCTTGGCAACGGCAGGATGACATCAACCATGTGGTTTTATTGATCATGGATGCCTTTGGTTATGATCAACTCCAAACTGTAATGGCAGAGGGTGATGCCCCAGGACTAGCGATCGCCTGCGGCAGTCCCCAAGCTTTTTTCATGCCTGCGACTTCGGTTTTCCCCAGCACCACCGCCACAGCTCTTACCAGCGCCGCCACTGCCCACGCTCCTGCCCAACATGGCATCATGGGGACAAGAGCCTATGTCCGAGAAGTGGGAAGTATTGTCAATTTTCTACGGTGGACACCAGGTTTATCACCCACATCGACCCCCTATCCAGATTCACAACTTAATCCAGACAAGTTTGTCCCCGTCCCGAATTTATATTTGACCTTAGAGGACGCTGGGGTGGACGTGGGGATTGTCAACTGGCGCAACTTTCGAGGAACTAGCGTCAGTAGATTCACCACGGGCGGTGCACAAGCGGGTAAAAAAGGGTATGTTGATTATCTGACGGCGAGCGATGGATTTGTACAGCTTCGCAATCGATTGCTCAACCTTCAAGAGAAAAGCCTTCAAGAGAAACCCAAGAGTTTTACACACATCTATATTCCGAATTTAGACAGTGCAGCCCATCGGTATGGGCCTCTCAGTGATTGTTACCGAGCAGAGGTTGCAACGCTAGATTTTGCATTGAAGCGGGAGTTGTTCGAACCATTGCGGGGGCGATCGGACATTGTGTTATTACTGGTCGCTGATCATGGACAACGGATGATCGATCCAGATAAAGTGCTGTGGTTGAATCACCATCCTGAGTTAACGAAATGTCTGTGCGCTCCCGCTACTGGTGAATCGCAAGCTCGATTTTTGCATGTTAGAGCGGGACAAGAAGATTCAGCGATCGCCTATATTCAGACTCATTTGAGAGATCGGTTTTTAGCAATTCCAAAAGATAAAGCAATCTATCTTGGATTATTTGGATTACCCGAACAGCCACCTACTGAGGAAATGAGCGATCGCATAGGAGATTTGATTTTAATTCCCCAAAATGGCTGGTCTTGTTTTCAGCATGTGGGAGAGACAAAACCAGAGGATTGTCAAACAACAATCGTGGGTATTCATGGTGGTGTGACCCGTGCTGAAATGCTGATTCCATTCCTAGCCTATCGATTTTAAATTGCTTACAAGTCCTATCCATTCTGTGCTGTTATTGCTAATTAGTCTGCTAAAGATGAGCATTACAGCAAGAGAGCTTATTTATTCGTGCGATTGCATGTCCAAAAATCTAATGCGATCGCCTCCAGTGTATTCAAGCGCGATCGCTTAACTATTATTTGGCTTTGTGGCGGGATGCATCGTGAAAGCGATCGCCAATCACTTCTCTGGATTCAAGTGCTGCACAAAAGCTGTTGAGGCTATTTAATAAGGAATTGTAGTAAGAATAAGCATCATCACGTTCGTTCTGAAGATGGTCATATAGGGCTAGTTCTGGCTCTGATGCTAGAGGCTGTTTTGGAATGTCTAAGCCCGCTGAGGTTAAGCGTATGGATGCGATCGCAATTAATAGTGAACCGATGGTATTATTTTTGCCTTGGTAAAGATCTTCCAGACCAAGCAAGATTAAATCCGATCCTGGTAATTCGTTTAGCTCCATTATTTCTCTCTCTCTGACATACTTTCACAATGCTCAATGAATTTTTCAATTCTATTTCTCAGGAGATCGGGATTAAGAGAAGGAAATCGGATCAATTCAGGTGCAATCGCTTCAAAGCAATCTCGTAATTTTTCTAAAGTAAATAACTTCTGTTCATACATGGCTAGAACATCATTAATGTCGCGGTTATATCCTCTAGATATTTTAGAAAGGGCTTGGGCTGTGAAGTCATAATGATAAAATGAGATTTCACCGTGTCTTCCAATAAAGACGCTTCTGTCACGCCATCCTGGAAGTGTAGGTAAGAAGTCCTGTGGGGAAGCTAGTTCAATATTGATGTCTAATTCTTGTTTTAGTTTAGCGATCGCTTGGAAAATTCCTAAAGGTTCAGGATCTAGACGAATATCAATATCCACTGTAGAACTACGCCAACCAATGAGTAAGGCACTAGCGCCACCTGTAAAGTAGATACAGCCTGAACTACGAGCTTCTCTGCCTAAGGCTTGCATGAGTTGTTCGATCTTTTGAGGATCGACATTTGAACGCATAGTTTTACATCATTGTAAGTCAACCTCTCAAATTTAGCAGATTGAGCTTGGTTAAGGTGCGATCGCATGTTCAAAAATTCAAGGTGATCGCTCCCAGTGTATTTAAGCGCGATCGCTTAAAAATTATTTGTCTTTGCGATCGCAGTTCCCCATACCAGACAAAATCAAATAAACCTGTGATAGCTTTGTATGTGTAACTTCATAACTAAAAGTCATGAGCGTATCATCACCCCAGATTTCAACCTTGGTTAAAATTATGGAGTCTTTGCCTGCCAGTTTACAGGAGAGAGTTACCGATCATTTGCGAGAATATATTAATGATCTACAAGATGAAATTAAATGGGATAATTCATTTGCAAAAAGTCAATCAAAGTTAGTGGCTGCGGCAAGACTTGCTAAACAAGAAATTGCTGAGGGTAAGGCGGTTGCTCTTGATTTCAACTAGTTATGAAGTCATTTAGACTGCGCGATCGCCCCTCATCTACACAAACTAAACCGCGATCGCACAGGGCGCATAATAATTATTTGCCTTTGCGGCGGAACGCATCCTGAAAGCGATCATCGATAACTTCTCTGGACTCAACAACGAAGTGAACTATTTCTACTTGTCTAATCTTTACTCGAAACAGACAACCTTAACGGATAAATTGCCTTTGGTATAACGAATGTAGCTCATCAGATATTAATACTTTGCAGCATAAATCAATTGTGTAACAACGCTTCTTACACAGCCTCTTGTTAGATTATGGGTAACGCTAGACAATCGATAGTGACTTTATCCTATCAGTAATTAAACTTAACTCAGTTTGAGCAGAATCAGCTAGCAAGTCCCAGAAATCTGGATCGTTAACTAAGTGTATTAGCTTCTCAAGATCTTTGGAACGATAACCTTCTGGAAGATAAGTTTCTAAATCGCCTTTTGAGAGAATAAAGATACCATGCTCTCTTTGAGAAGTAATGAATTGATCTAGAAGTACTTGCTCTTCTTCGTTCAAATTACCTCTTAATTTACGTTGCCGCCCCTTAATATATTCCCAATGAATTTTCAAATCATCCATATTTCCAGATGTAATTGCTTCATTGATTAGAGTGATTAGATTTCTTCCATCTTGGCTCTTCGGATTATTTATCACATCAACATGAATATTCTTTTCATTAATCGAAAATAGAGACTTGATCTCAGGAGTCCCAAGCTGATTTACATAGTCAAGATCAGCAATTACAGCATAGGGGACGTGACAAGCCTTGAGTATTAGCTCATAAGGGGCAAAGAAACCCTTACCTCCAACACTAATGACTTCGCATATCTGGGTAGAACCTTCACTTAGAGCTAACTTTTGAAATACGGAATTAAAGAATAATCGATCTGAAATCCCTTCAACTAAAACAACCTTATCAGCGAAAAACATCCTTTCATTGTTTAGACTATTTACGATAGAGAAAAGGTGTTTAGACTCTGGCAACGACTCATTTTTGAGTCGAACTATCTCACTATGTTGTGCTGTACTAAAAACTCTAGAAACATATTGAACAGATGCTGGTGACACGAAGATAGGTGAATGAGTAGCTAGTAAAAATTGGTTCCCTGTTTCCGTTGATAACTTTTCAAAAAGTTCTAGCAATGTGCTTTGCCATTTAGGATGAAGATGAAGTTCTGGCTCATCAACAACAATCAATGCATCACGCACATTAAGAGCATAGATTGCAAACAGATATGTCAAAAGCTCTTTCTCTCCTGAAGATGCGGCATTAACAAGAAATGAAGAACCTTGTTTCTCTAAGCGGAGATCATACTGATTTGTCAGTGCATCAATACAGACTAGTTCCCAGTTATAACCAAGAGTCTTTAATATTGAAGTAAGTGATCTAATTTGCTCATCCGAATAGAATTCAGTTCTCGCATTGCCAGAGTCTTGCTCAAGAAGGAGCCTATAACGCCGAGCAATGCGTCCGACAGCAAGTGAGATGATTGAACCAGGAGCTCTAGATATAGCAGCATCAACCGACTTCTTATAGCTGTACTCGTTATGGTTCGCAAGAGAGAGAGAAGATTGGAAAGTAGCCCCAGCACGATTGACTGGTAGAGAAACCATTGGCATAGACAATGGCGATTGTCCAATCTCGTCACGAAGACGATTTTCTACTTCATATAGTGACAAGTACTGCTGATAAAGGATTGCTGCTTCGTCGGTTGGGGATTGCAATGAATTGTTAACTATTTGGTATGTAAATCTCTGCCCAAGAGATATGCATGATAAATCCCATGAACTGGCGAATCTAAGAGATACACCCACATACTTACGCTCAGTAAGCTCTGTGAGCTCAATAGCAGAATCACGCATTCTAGCCATATTTTTGAGATCTTGGACAGTAACTTCAAGCTCAATCTCAATATTCTGTTGTTGCCCAATTCTTTGACTATGAGGTTCTAGAGTGAAGATATTTGAGTTAAACGCATCATTTCTACTAAATTCATATCGATCTGGGAAATCAGGTTGGGGTGTTTTAGTAAGAACCCAGGATATCAACAAATGACGACGAAGAGTAGTTGTGATTATGTCAAGGAGATTTGTTTTTCCACCTCCATTAGGACCAATAATAATAGATATGTCACCATCAACTAATAATTCAGCAGGTTGAAGAAAGCTGCGGACATTCTCAATTCGTATTCTTCTCAGTTTCAAAGTAAGCTCTCTTCTGTAATTATCACATCATATGAATTTTGCCGATTCAACTAGTAATTATACTAAAACTTTCGGTATGATTGCTTTAACTATGAGCATCACATCGAAACTTTCAGTGTGATGTAGCTATTTTTATAATATGTGAAATTTTTCTGGACAATATTCTATATATATGAGTTATCCAGAAAAAATTAAGGTTAACACAGAACAAAAAACAAAAAAAACTTCTAGCCCGATCGCAAAACACCACATTGAACTCAAAACGAAGCTAAACATTCCTGCATTGCTTGCGCCATAGTTTCACGATCGCAGTGATAGCGACGACCATGCCCAGGCAAAACCCACTCAAACTGATAGGTTGCTAACCGTTCCATTGATCGCCCTAATTCATCCCATGAATACCAACAAGCATTCCGAAACGCGATTAAACGATGGAGTTGCTCAGACCATGCAAGATGATCTCCCGAAAATAGAAACTTTTGCCCATAGAGTAAAACCGTATGGCCCTTAGTATGTCCAGCCACAGGAATAATTAGCAGATCATCCGCGATCGCGATCGCATCTGTCCCCGTCAATTGCATCTCAACACTGAGAGTACTAGTCGTAATATCATCTTGATGCAGAATGCGATCGCAGCCAAAATGGTCATGGAACTTCTGATGATCGGCAACATCATCACGATGGGTCAGATACAAATAACGAATCCCTCCCATCGCTTCCAATTGTTTCACCAATGGAGCCGCAAAACGTGGTGAATCAACCAAAATATTGCCTTCAGGATGCTGGATCAAGTAACTAGCCGCACCATAGGAAGACTCCGCATGATAACCACAATGGAAGACATTTTGATCAATGAGAATAGGAAAGCTTTGCTGTGCCGTCTGAATATCGGTGGGCTTCTCAACTGTAGCAATAGAAGCCGTGGGACAGGATAGAACCGCTTGCAAGGCTCTGAGCCGCTCGATTTCATTGGTAGGCTGATGATAAACAGCAGACTGCTGAGCTACTTGATGAAATATCTCTGGAGCCATCCATCGACAGGTATCACAATCAATGCAAGTACTATCAACATAGAAATCGCCACTGACATTATGAAGAAGTCTTCGTTCAATTTTTGCCATAATATTTCTTACCCAAAGAATAGGAGTTATAAAGTGAATGATTAGTGGTGCGCGGCGGAACCGCGCACCACTAATCATTCACTGGGAAGGGATTAACTACTTGGAAGTTGCAGGTTTGTCATAAAATTGCTTTGAAAAGTCTGGAATTGATTTAGGATCAAAACCCAGTCGGATAAAGCTGATTGACTTTAATTCCCTATCTACATAATGAATAAATTTAGCTGGCGCTAAACTCTCGTTAGAAATTGTTTCACCCGTTGCTAAATAGCTCAAAACCTCGTTTCTTAAGCCCAAATAATTGACATATATCTTTTGACTAGCTTCAAGATTATCTTTTTGTTGAAATATCAGGGACATATTGCCATAAAAGATCACAATTCCACTGGTTACGATAAAGATATTTATAAGAGCATTATTGACTCTTTCCCAACCCACCTTACTAATAAAGAAGAGACTGACGATCGCTAAAGCAGCACATGCACCCATCGTTGCCAACGAGATATAGTACTGTTTATAAAAAAATCCCATTATTTTGGCGTGCGTGTCAGCAAGTCTCTCAATCTCTTGAATTTGCGAGATGATTCTATTGCGTTCATATACTGTCGGTGATAGCTTTACCGTAGCAGATTCTAATTGTTCTACGGTGATTTTTTCAGGCTTGAAAATCCATTCATTTTCCCATACCGAACTAATTACAAACATAATAATCCAAGCAATTACCGCAATCGAAATCAGAGCGCTAGATAAAGCAACATGTCCTAACACTGTCGGTTGATAGTTATCGTCTTTAGAAATTGCCCATATCAGCCATTTGGGAATAGTTCTCGATGGAGTTTGCGCTTGCTCTGGATCTGTAGACATAACCCAACCTCTTGAAATCAATTTATTGTTTATAGTCAGGACTTATGCAGTAGCCCTGCACTCAAGTGCGGGCTAAAAGCTCAAACCCGTTGAAACGGTTTGTCTAACAGTATTTTGTAGTCCACTTCAGTGGACTTGAGCTTTTAGCCAAGAACTTGAGTTCTTGGTTTATTTGAGTAAGTCCTAACCTACATAATAACGCTTTCAAAAAGCCTTGCCGCGCTCTTAACAGTTCTGTAAAACTTGAGCAGCCGTTAACTGAATATCAGCAAATATTGGCGAAGCGATCGCTTGTTCACCTTCATAAACTTTCTCTTCATAAAATCCTTCCACCCATTCCAATACCGTTACCTTCTGGGCGATCGCATCAACAATCCAATATTCAGCAATACCCCTCGCCGCATACTCTGTGCGCTTGTAGCGATAATCTCGACTGGCTTGATTGGGGCTGACCACCTCAACTACTAACAAGGGTGGTGGCATATCTAGCAATATTAGTGATCGGGTTGCACCCTGCATAGCGATCGCCAATTCTTCAGAATAAACCATTAAATCAGGAACTCGCACATTCACCTGTCGGCTATGCACTGCTATTTCCGTTTTCATTCTAAGGCGATTATGAGAAATACCAATATTAAAAAAACTAGTAAGTAAGAATATTGCAATCCGATGATTGATATCACTTTCTGCATATATAGGAATTAGTTCTCCATTTTCTAATTCATATAAAAAATCAGTCCCATCATCGTATGAGAGGAACTCATCAAAAGTCATCTTTTTCGCGATCGCAACTGTCATTGTTTTGTCTCCAATGGTTTTGCTTAGATGAATTAACACTGATCCGATAATGCTCAGTAATTAATTCTATCCTACCTGCTCATAGGCAAATAAAAATGAGTAGCAGTACAAAGCCCTGCTACTCATTTTTTGGGATGATGCATTTCAAACAACAATCGCGACTTTTCCTATTACCTGACGCTCTTCGAGGTGACGAATTGCTGTAGGGACTTCACTCAGTTTGTAAAGGCGATCGATAAAGGGAGTGATTTTCCTAGCTTCCAGCAGATCTCTCAAGATGACTAGATCTGATTGATTAGGTTTTGAAGCCAAGCATTTCACTTGTCGGTGACTGATTCTCGAAATCCAAGCTCCAAAAAACATTACTTGAAAAAATCGAGCAGTGGAACCACCGACTAACACGTAGGTTCCCTCGGTCGTCAATAATGGCAGATAGTCGAAAACTGAACGGTAAGCAGCGGCATCAAAAATCAGATCGTAAAGCTGTCCATTTTTAGTGACATCGGTTTGAGTATAGTCAATCACATGGTCAGCACCAAGCGATCGCACCATCTCCATTTTTTTGGTACTACATACAGCCGTTACCTCAGCGCCAAACACCTTGGCAAGCTGCACTGCAAATGAGCCGACACCGCCAGAAGCACCATTGATCAATACTTTTTGTCCAGCTTGAATCTGTCCAAGATCTCGCAATCCCTGTAAAGCAGTCATCGATGCCGCAGGAACGGTGGCTGCTTCCTCAAATGAGGTATTAATAGGCTTCAGTGCTAAGGCTGTTTCGGTTGCACAGACATACTCGGCAAAGGCACCGAACCCACATCCTGACAGGTCGCCAAAGACTTCATCGCCGATATGGAACTGAGTCACATCTTTGCCAATAGCTTCAACTGTTCCCGCCATATCCATACCAAGAATCTTGATTTTGGGCTTGAGTATGCCGCCAAAAATTAAGCGTGTGATGAATGGAGTTCCACGCATCAGATGCCAGTCTCCAGCATGGACGGCGGCGGCGTGAACTCGCACCAACACGCCATTATTTGACAAGATGGGCTTGTCAACTTCTTGCAGACTCAACATATCCGTTGAGCCATATTCGGTTTGGACGATCGCTCTCATTTTGTGATTCCTTTGGCGACTGCTTTGGGCAGGGGTGAGGGAATTAGATTTCGTCATAGATCTCTCTCCAAATACAGCACTGTGTGCTCAAACCCACACTAATAAATTCTTTGGTAATAAATTAGGAGCGAGCATCCACCGCATTGACTTACACCGTAAGTTTAACTTATGGTGTAAGTTTGTCAAGAGGTAAGTCGGATTAATCACTCTACAGGGGGATTAATCCGACTGCTCAGCAGGAATGAGAAATATAGTGAGATGGTTAAAACAAAAAACTTAGACACTTTCCCCCATGTTCCGTTAAGTCGAGAAAGGATTTTACGTGCGGCTATACGCTTGGCTGACGATGGTGGTATTGAGTCGCTTTCAATGCGAAAGCTTGCTCAAGAATTGGGGGTTAAGGCGATGTCGCTGTATAACCATGTTGCCGATAAGGATGACCTACTAGATGGCATTGTGGACATTGTGGTCGGTGAGATTGAAGTGCCTGTGCTTGACATTGACTGGAAGACTGCTATGCGACGACGAGCGACATCAGCTCATGAGATTCTGCTACGACATCCTTGGGCAGCGATCGCACTGATGTCACGGATGAATGTAGGACCAGCGATGTTGCGCTATATAGATGCGACGCTTGGCTGTTTGCGCGAAGCTGGATTTTCCTTCGAGATGGCGGATCATGCTTGGAATGCGATCGATAGTCACATCTATGGGTTCACGCTTCAGGAGCTAAACTTTCCAATCAGAGAGACAGACTATTCCGAAGCGGCGGCAATGGGGCTTTCGCTCATCCCTGTTGATAATTATCCCTATATGAACCAACTCACACGTTACGTTATGGATGGTCGCTATGATGGTATTCATGACTTCGAGTTCGGGCTCGACTTGATTCTCAATGGTCTTGATATAGCTTTAGCCAAAGAAGTTAAGACATAAAAGCCAAGAGAGATTTGCGGCACTTCATTTTGACTGACAGGAGTTTTAAGTCAAAAAAAATCAACTAGGCACAGCTTACCGAAAGTATCGCTTGCTAGATAACTAGAATGTCAGCGTTTTGGTTTTTATGCGGGTTTATTAGCGCATTGGTTCAAGACTTGATCGGCGTGTTTGGTGCAGTGACCACATTGAGTACCCAACATAGTTAACTCAGATAGTCTTGCGATCGAACTGGCTCCCTTACCAACTGCTTGTTGGATATCCTTTTCGGTTATGGCATGACAGATACAAACGTACATTTGCGTTTTGACTCTTTTAAAATTAATTTTATTGAAAGTAATTCTCATTATTGAGGGTGAGGGCAAATTAGTCAAGTATGATATTTTAGGCTGCAAAGATCTGAAAATTTAGAAATCATCTTAAGTACCTCTGCGTAGTTAAAACCCAGATCGAAAATCTGTTTCATTAGCCATATAGACGCTATAAGTTAATTATGGGTTGTATTTAGCAGCGACTAGTTATACCAAACCTCGAAAGTGTACTTGCACCTTCGAGAGGTAAATAACAAACCACAGATTGATTCTTAGATTCTCAAAATGCTATCCCTATTTTGAGAATAGTTATTACTTGTTTGCAATTTCTTTAATAGTAATAACTCTTGAAAATGCTATAAATAATCTCATATCACTAGCTAAGGTTGGATATTCAACAATGCAAGGAAATTTAGATGTAAAGCGTCAGCTCAACGAGGCTCTTAAAGCTCAGCTGACGGCAATTAACCAATTTTTTCTCCATGCACGGATGTGCAAAAACTGGGGATTAAATCAGCTTAACGATCGCGAATATAAGTATTCGATCAAAGCGATGAAGCAAGCAGATTATCTGATCGAACGTGTGCTCTTTTTGGAAGGACTTCCCAACTTGCAACAATTGGGAAAACTCCTAATTGGCGAAGATGTACCTGAATTATTGCAAAATGATCTAACGATCTGTACAGAGATTCGTGATGGACTGAAAGCTGCTGTGGTGACCTGCGAGACTCAACAGGATTTTGTAAGCCGTGATCTGTTTGCCAAATTGGTGGAAGAGACAGAGGAACAAATCGATTGGCTGGAGTCACAAATTTGGTTGATTGAGAATGCGGGCTTGCCCAATTTCTTGCAGTCGATGATCTAGCCGTCTGGCGAATTGATGCAATGTGCGATCAATTATAAAAATATATACTTTAGAAATCAATTGAGGAAAATCATGAAAGGCAGTGAGAAAGTTCTACAACAATTATCGAAGTTGTTGCGTGGGGAATTGGCAGCAAGAGATCAGTACTTTACTCACTCACGGATGTATTTGGACTGGGGTTTGAATAAGCTGTATGAACGAATCAATCATGAAATGCAGGATGAGACCCAACATGCAGCTTTATTGATTGAGAGAATTCTCTTTCTAGAGGGTACACCCGATCTATCACAACAAGATGCCATCAATATCGGTAAAACTGTGCCTGAGATGTTACGGAATGATTTGGACTATGAGTATAAGGTGATTGGCGATCTGAAAGAAGCGATCGCTATCTGTGAGACCGAGCAGGACTATCAAAGCCGTAAGATTTTGCTAGGCATTCTCACGGATACTGAGGAGGATCATGCCTACTGGCTTGAGAAGCAACTCAAATTGATCGAGCAACTCGGCTTACCAAATTACTTGCAATCACAAGCGTAAGATTTAAAGAAGGGCAACACTAAGTGTTGCCCTTCTTTAGTTTTTAAGCAAGAAGTTTTCGTCTGTTACTTGTTTGGGAGCAAATCGCCTTGTTCTAGAGCTGCTATCTAAACTCAAAGTTCAACCTCACTGTTTAGGAATTACAAAATCAAGTTATCCACGTCATCCGCTATATGTTATGTGTAGTAAAGAACCTGTTGTCTACTAATGTATATTTTTTGTGATTACCTTTAGAATAAAATACATTGATAAACTAATAGTTGTATTTCAAGTGTTGTCCTAATAACTAAGTTCACTAATGCTAAAAGCACACTTTGACGCTCTTGAGAAATCCATCCTACAAAAGTATACTATCCCTGCTAATTCAGGACATACACTTCATAAGGGAACCCCTAGAGAAGCGTTTATTAGAGAGTTCTTGCAAAGCCACTTAAGTGAAAGAGTTGCCATAGGCACTGGTGAAATTATAGATGCTCAATCACAACCAAACGAAGCAAGAAATCAGTTTGACATTGTTATATACAAACGAGACTACCCAAAACTTGATTTTGGAGGTGGGGTTAATGCATTCCTAGCAGAATCAGTTGTTGCAACAATTGAAGTCAAATCTCTGTTAGATAAAAAAGCTATGAGCCAATCTATTGAAGCTGCTTGCAATGCAAAAAAACTTCATCGGAACTTGATAACATCTTTTGAGGCAGGCTACTTGCCTCCTAGTATTTTGAATTATATTGTCGCATATGATGGAGCAGTCAATATTGAAACAATCTATAAATGGATACCTAAAATACACGCTAAGAGAGGAATCAGTATTCCTAATTTAGATCCCGATCCCAATATTAGAGTTAATACAAGTAGCCCTTCAATTGATGGAGTATTTCTTTTAGGAAAAGGTTTTATTTATTTTGATAATATCCCTGACGATTTCATAAACACAGATATTAGGGCGGAAAACCCTGATATGCATTGGGTTATACGTAATTCGCCCAGTGGTAATTTATTATTGTTGTTTATGTTTCTTACCCAAGCTGTCAGTGGAATATCTGGATCTTGGATAGATCCAATGCCATACTTACATCCATTTGATTTAAAGAATACGAGCTATATGCCTTAACCAATATAATTTAGTCTGTCCAACTCAAAAAACTAATAAAGTAGATTGTTATTGGCTATCAGAGATTGGTAGGCAAACCTATTAGGTAGCTTTGAGACCCAATGCAAAATTACTGACTAGTAACAGCAAAGACTATACTGTAAGGACATAACAACTTAGCTAGGCGAAAATAAATATTATGTTATCCCTTAGTTATCCACATATCGAAAAAGAAGAAAATCAGCCCGCACGATTGCAACGATTGCCTCGTATTAGAATCGCCCAAATCGTGATGGACTATATTGCCTATGGTTGGTCAGTAGAAGAAATCTGTCGTCAACATTTGTATTTAACATTAGCCGAAGCCCATGCATCAATGGGCTACTACTTTGATCATCAAGAAGAAATAGATCAAGAAATCAGTCAAGAATGGCAGCAAGTACAAGACAATACGACTCAAGCCGCCAAAACACCTTTCTACATTCGTATGAAAGCTAAAGAACTGTTGTAAATGGATATTAATGAATGGATAAACACAGTTGATTATATTCTCTTCAAGTAAAAGAATCTCTAAACGAATCACTGTAACCAACTGATGTTACGCAGAACGTAGATGATGAATCCCTTGCTGCTAGCCAAGCAGGGCAACCACGGGGGGATTGCCCCTACCTGCAATAATTCATGTTCTGTAGGGGCTGCGCCCCCGTGCCAGCCCTAAACCTTAGCTTTCGTAGGAAAGCTATCTGTGTAAGGTGAGTAAATAATCTTCAGTAAATAATCTTCATCTAGCACTTATTCAGGAGTGAAGAGAGCCTCAATTGGAAAAGTAGCAATGCTTTAATTGCAATTTCTGTCGTAAGGCTTCAAAACTGGAACAGCGATCGCCGATCGCGCTATATCCTTGACCTCCTTAAGTGCGATCGTGCGTGGCAGCATCGAGTCAGTTAAAATAATTAATAGCTAGCCCCCATTGCAGAAAAAGTAAACTCAACCTTGCATAATCTAGAATTTATTTGAGGTAAACCATTATGTTGCAACTAGAAATCAAATCTGATGCACCCGATCTCGAAATCGTCCAAAACCTTATCAGAGCCGCGATTGATGCAGAAATCAAAAACTTACAGCGATCGCTAGATAAAACTAATAAATTTTTAAAAGAATTTGAAACCAAATATCAAATCTCATCCGACCTTTTTCTCAGCGATTGGACTGCTGAAGACCTCAAAGGCGGTGACGAAGAATATGTGAGTTGGGCAGGTGAAGCCAAAATCAAGAAGAGACTAACTAGTTCTCTGCAAAAATTACAAGCGATCGAATATGTTACTCAACAACTATCAATCTAACATCATCTCCATAATTCAAAAATATGTAAATGATGGATGGATTCTATCCTTTAACTTTTCTGTTGATCCCAGATCGGATTATGTTGGATTTATTCAAGGAAGTTTAGAGTTTTTGCAAAGCTCACGTCTGTTTTTTAAAGAATATGTTGATTTACAGGAATCCATTGAAAAACTTTCATATTCCTTCCATTACCAAGATTCTGATAACAATTTGATATTTCGTTATGACAATGCAAATCATCAGCCTAGACTAGACTATATTGATCATAAACATATCAAAGATAAAATCATTTCCTCTGAAATCCCAGATATTGAGCAAGTGATCCTAGAAATTATTACCGATTATTTAAGTTAAATCCCTTATAGAAAGCGATCGCCTCACCAGTGATAAAGATCGCGCTATATCCTTGACCTCCTTAAGTGCGATCGTGCGCGTAAGTGTCGAGTCAGTTGCGATCGTGAATAGCTTGCCACCATTACAGGAGAAATAGACATACCATGCTTAAACCGATCACCCTTCAAATCGCAATTACATCTAGCTATAAAAAATAAGGTTTCTATTGAAAGCATTGCAAAGTAGCAATTTCAATAGAAACCTTGTTTTTTTACTTCAGCACATTACGCTGTAACCAAAAAGAAGAGAGAAAAAGTAATCTAGTCGAAACTAGCCTTTAACTGAAACTGGAACAGTTTCGGGTTTGGCTTTTTCTACAAAAGGGATAGCCTGCTGGTTCGGGATACCAACGATCGGACATTCAGGTGTGCCAACAGTTGAACGAGTAATTGACTCCGAACTTTCCTTTGCCTTCTTCGGATCGAGAACCCAATCTCGATAGAATTCAAAGGGACATTCTGCCTTGCCTTGATCGCCATCACCTGAATTGAGCATCCCAGTATAGCCACGATGCATCAGCTTGAAGATGTGATTTTGTGATTGAGCATTCTTACGGAAGTCGCGAATCGCGAACTTAGACAAAGCCGCATACTGAATGCCATTTTCTTCTTCGCCACATTCGCCAAGGGTACGACCATCAAATCCAACGATCGCGGAATGACCAAAGTAGCTATAAACCCCATCAAAGCCAGCGGCATTTGCCACCGCTACATAAGTATTATTCATCCATGCCATCGCCTTAGAAACGATGATTTGTTGCTCCTTAGCGGGATACATATAGCCCTGACAGCGCACAACTAACTCTGCCCCACGCATGACACAATCACGCCAGATTTCAGGATAGTTACCATCATCACAAATAATCAAACTGAGTTTCAAGCCCTTCGGTCCATCGGAGACGTAGGTGCAGTCACCAGGATACCAACCTTCGATCGGAGTCCAAGGCATAATCTTGCGATACTTCTGAACAATCTCACCGCGATCGTTCATTAAAATTAGGGTGTTATAAGGCACTTTGTCTGGATGCGCCTCATGTTTTTCACCTGTCAGAGAAAATACTCCCCAGACTTTATTCTTAATGCAAGCTTGGGCAAAGATGGCAGTTTCCTCACCAGGAACTGTTGCGGCAGTTTCCATCATTTCCTTCGGATCGTACATGATGCCGTGGGTGGAATATTCTGGAAAGATCACCAGATCCATACCAGGTAAGCCAACCTTCATGCCATCTATCATTGAGGCAATTTTTTTGCAATTCTCAATGACTTCTTCTTTAGTATGCAAGCGCGGCATTTTGTAATTAACTACCGCAACTCCAACTGCATCTTCACTCGAAGAAATATCGCCATGGTAAGACATAAAATCCTCTACTTATTATAAATAAACTCAGATTTTGTTTAGCTACAAAAGACTTACTGAGCAAGAGTAATTACTCTTGCTTCTTAACTTGATTACTAAACGTTTGATGATTAATCAATACAACTTATAAATCCAGTACTAATCAACAAAAACAAACTAACAACAATATCTGCTATTAATTTGTGAAGTTTTAGCAAAGATATTAAGAGTTAATAAGTATTATAGAACACAAAAAAATGGAGATTGTATCGTTAATACCAATTTACAAAAGTGTGACAACACTTCTGTGAATTAAAAACCAAACCCTATAAGGGTTTTAAAAACACAAAATGGCGTAGCCATTTTGTGTTTTGGTATTACAGCTTTTGTTTCAGGATCTCAAAACTGTTGCTGAGATCGTCGATCGCAACAGCTTCCTGTTCGCCAGACTCTAACCATTTGATTTGTACTTGTCCCGCTTCGATTTCGCTATCACCGATCACTACAGCAGCTTTAGCATTAGCATTACTTGCTCGTTTAAACTGCTTGTCAAACTTCGCACCACTGAGATCGAGTTCCACCGTAAATCCTGCTTTACGGAACAGTTGAGCAATCGATAGAGATTTCGCTTCGGGTTGTTCGCCTCGAGAAATGATATAAAAATCAATCGCAGTTTGTTTTTGTTCGGCAACCTGTTGCATCAGGATGACGAGACGCTCTAAGCCGATCGCCCAACCGATCGCAGGTACATCCGCACCGCCTAACTCCGAAATCAGGCGATCGTAACGTCCGCCGCCACAGACTGCTGACTGTGCGCCCAGTAGATTTGACTGAATCTCAAAGGCGGTGCGGGTGTAGTAGTCCAATCCGCGTACAAGTCGAGGATTAATCCGATAGGCAATATTGAGATCGGTTAACAGGCTTTGGACTTTCTCGAAATGTTGTTGTGACTCAGGGCTTAAATAATCGAGAATGCTAGGTGCATCTTGGGAAATTTCTTGAGTGCGCTTGTCTTTGCTATCGAGAATTCTGAGAGGATTGCGAGTAAGGCGATCGCGTGAATCAGCATCAATTTCCTCGACAAAAGGGGTGAAATAGTCCACCAGTGCCTGACGATAGCTAACCCGATCTTCTGCACTGCCCACCGAGTTGAGGTCAACTACTAAATCTTTTAGACCAACGGCTTGCAAAAAATCACTGGCGATCGCGATCGCCTCAGCATCAGCACGCGGATCGGCACTGCCTAATACTTCGATACCTAACTGATGAAATTGGCGTTGACGACCTGCTTGCGGACGCTCATAGCGAAACATTGCGCCCATATACCAAAGACGCTGCACACCACCTTGGGCAAATAATTTATTTTCTATATACGATCTTGCCACGCCAGCCGTCCCCTCTGGGCGCAAAGTCAAAGAACGATCGCCGCGATCGCTAAAGCTGTACATTTCTTTACCGACAATATCCGTGGCTTCACCGATGCCCCGCGCAAATAGCTCCGTAGCTTCAAAAATTGGCGTACGAATCTCGTTATAGGCGGCTTGGCTGAGGATTTGACGCGCCGTTGATTCTAACTGCTGCCAGTAATAAATTTCGGGAGCGAGAATATCGCGAGTGCCGCGTGTGACCTGAAGTGAAGACATGGATACTAACGGGTGTTTTACAGGAGACAGTGATGTTATTACAGAATACAGAGTTTTTGGTCACGAAAAACCCAATTTTTGTTGAAAGTATTGCAAAGTAATACTTTCAACATTTATAGAGGTGGCGCAAAAAGCCACCTCTCTTTTTTTAGCACTTTGCGCTCAAACCCAAACCAAGGGAATTTTTGAAAGTGTTGCAAAGTAACACTTTCAAAAATTCTCTTGCGGTTCCTTTGATCGTTAATTGCTGTAGGTTTAGCAAGATTGCGATCGCCCTGCACATTCAGAAGGTAACAAATCTGGGTAAAATCTGGATAGTGCCACCAGTTAATTTAAATATTCCTTATGCCAGAAGATAACGCCAACGTACCGCAAATAAACCAATCGGCTAATGAAGCAGTATTTAATGAGGTGCTAAAGAGCATAGACATCGACCCTGCTTTGCTTGCTGAGCTTGGTGAAGTAACTAATGATCCTGAACAGGCGATCGACACAGCGATCCGTCAATGGTTGCAGCGTCGAGCGATCAAAGAAGCCGATCGCTCACGTCCCTTGACGATGAATCCTGTTGTGCCTCCTCGCGGCGAGTGGAATGATTAGGAGCAATCAGGAAATTTATCAGTAAGTAGATCCCAGAAGTTATGTTTGAATTTTGGCTAAAAGAAAAATTGCTCTTGATTATTGGACTATTTCAGTTCGGACTTATTCTATTAATGTTTTCGATCATCAATTTGAGCAAACTAATTTGGCGCAAGCTAACTTTAGATCAACAAGATGTTAGTAATCAAAACAACCTGAATGAAATTAAATCTGCTGTGATTGCCCCTAGTTCACCTAATAACGCAAAAGATGCAGTGAATAATCTAGCTAATAATGAAATAAGTCTTGAACCAAAACTGACTGATCTCAGTGATCAACCTTTGCCATCTTCACTAGATCCCATCACGAATCAAGCCAATCTTCCAGAGATCGATCTCACCTATAAAGTGGACATTGCCCCAGAGCTGCTGACTGAGTTATTGGAAATAACCGATAACCCTGCGGCGATCGTCGATGAGGCGATCCGATGGTGGCTAAGGCGGCGCAATGCTGATGATCTCGATAATGGCAATCGCAATCGCCGCTATCCTGTGGGCTTAGGAGCCCATGACTCAAGGAGATCATCACAACATCTGTGGAATGACTAGTGGTAACTGCCCCAAAACCATCTTTGAGTTCACCCTTTGATCTTGTCGTTGGCCAAAGTCAGGCGATCGCTCTATTAAAAGCTGCGATCAGACGCGATCGCATTGCGCCTGCCTACTTATTTGCGGGTACGAGTGGCGTTGGGCGTAGCAAGACAGCATCAGCATTTGCAGAGGTTTTATTGGGCGATCGCAAGTCAGCTAATCGATTAAGCGATCGCAATCATCCCGATTTGCTATGGGTGGAGCCGACCTATTTAGATAAGGGCAAAATGCTCACCGCTAAGGAAGCCGACGCAGCAGGACTAAAGCGCCGCGCCCTACCTCAGATTAGGATCGAGCAAGTACGCGAAATTAGCGAATTTGTCAGTCGAGCGCCCCTTGAATGCAAGCGATCGGTAGTCATTCTTGAAGAAGCGCAATCCATGGCAGAGTCGGCCGCCAATAGTTTGCTCAAAACTCTCGAAGAACCACTTTACGCCACAATTATTTTGATTGTTCCTGACGCAGGCTCGATTTTACCAACCTTAGTTTCCCGCTGTCAGCGCATTCCCTTCACAAGGCTCAATCAAGCGCAAATGCAAGAAGTCCTCACCCGTGAAGGTCACACTGATATTCCGCCCGAAGTGATCGCCCTCGCTCAAGGTTCTGCGGGTAATGCGATCGAGTCGTTCGAGCGATTCAAAAGCATTCCTGCCGAGTTATTAAACTTAGTTCGCCAAATTCCTCAAGATGCTAAAAGTGCGATGGCGATCGCTAAACAAATCAATAAGGAACTAGATGTAGATTTGCAGCTATGGCTAATTGATTATTTACAAAATTATTTTTGGGAACAGCAAAGAACGAAGTCAGTTGTGCAATATCTCGATAAAGCGCGAGAATTGATTGCGCGTTATGTGCAACCGAGACTAGTTTGGGAAGTGACACTTCTCCAAATAGCAGGAAAGATCTAAACCCTAAGAATTGATTGACGGCGCTTCGCGCCGTCAATCAATTCTTGGGGTTATGGAATCTCAATTTCTCGCAAAAACTTAGCACTATCCTCTGGCATGGCCGTATTGATATACATCCCACTACCTAGTTCAAAACCTGCTGCTTGATTGACTCTCGGCACGATCGCTAGATACCAGTGGAAGTAATCAGATTGCCTCTCATCAGTAGGCATAGAGCGAATTGTGTAATTGTACGCAGGATTATTTAAGCCATAATATAGCTTGGCTAGAACTGTTTTAAGGGTATAGGCAAGATCGGCTAGTTCAGGTTCGCCAATGTCGCCAAAGGATGAACTGTGATTGCGAGGGAACACCCACATATGGAAAGGCGAAAGCGCAGCATAGGGAATGAAAGTTACAAAATATTCTGTTTCTAAAACAATTCGTTCTTTTGCCTTTAACTCATCTCTGAGGGTATAGCAAAATAAACATTCGCCCATATCATCGAAATAACTGGTTGCTTCAATCATCCGATAGCGAATTTGAGAAGGTACAACAGGCGTAGCCGTAATCTGCGAATGTGGATGCTCTAGAGATGTACCCGCACTTTCGCCATGATTTTTAAAGATGATGATGCTTTCAATCCGTTGATCTTGGCGAATGAAGTTATAGCGCTGACGATAGGCTTTGAGAATATTAATCACATCCCCAATTTCCATTAAGGCGATCGTGACATTATGAGCAGGATGCTCAATGAGGACTTCGTGATAGCCAACACCAGTAATTGAGCGATGAATACCTTCACTATGCCTTACGCGATCGCCTATGGGTGAAAGCGCAGGGTATTTATTTGGAATAATCCTTACCCGCCAACCGCGTTCATCTTCAATGCGTAAATATTCTGTTTCAGATGGATTTTCATTGCCTTGGCAAAAAGGGCAACCATGTTTATAACTAGGCAACTCTGGCGGTGTATCACTATGCGATCGCGCAAATTCATGGGGACGCTTAGATCTCTCTGTCGCAAAAATCACCCAATCTTTTGTAATCACGTTTTGGCGGAGATGTGACATTACAGTTAGCTCGTAGAAAATACTGCTATTTCGGATAAATAGACTAATTTACATAACTTCTTTCAACATCCAAAACCCTGCAAAATGCTCTTCTTCAGGGCTAGTTTGTACAGCTAAGAAATGAAAACCTTGAGAACTTTGTTTGGCTTTCTCAAATGCTGCTCCCTGTGCGATCGCTTCTTTATCTTTGGGTGCTTGTAAATTAGCCAAAACCCATCTGGCATCAGCACTTGCTTCCAGTTGCATCTGTGTGCGATCGCCCAATAGATTGCGCTCAAACTTGACAAACACAGGATCAACTCCCGACATCCAAGCCGCCAAAGCCGTCGCTCTTGCGGAAATAATAATCATCCCTGAAATAATAGTTTCAGGATCAAGGCTACTAATATCGAGAAGTTCACTAAAATCCATTGACCATTCTTTCGCGTCTGCAAAATCACCTGCTCTCAGCGATACCGATATCCAGCGCTCACCCATCAGAGCATCAGGGATGGGTTTAGGATCTTGGGCTGCCAATACTTTCAAAGGCAAAGGATTAGGATCAACAGATTGAAAGCCATCACGATTTGGGTAGATACTCGCCATTCTCTCCGCCAACCATCCCGACATCGTAAATACACGCCGAGATGCTTGTCCAGTAATCCCCGCCAGTTTACAGCCACGCATAATGATGTTGGTCATGCTGGGACGAAAGAAGCGGATTTTAATGGGATTTTGCCCTGTCGAGGTTACGCAGTCGGTAAGTTGCTTAGCTAGCCATTCGGAGTTCACTTCTGTTGGTGGACATTCGCGCACCCATTCAAACTGGCGTTCGCGATCGCAGATTAGCAACTCCCAAACCTTTTTATTATTAGAATCCAGTACAGGACGGGAATAAAAATCTAACTCCCAAATATTCGACATAAATTAATTTCTAACTTGTTTTTCTAAACTTGGCTTTTTTCATGTTAACGCGATCGCAGCCCCTAAAGTTTTTTAGATTTTGTATTTGAGGAGGTTGCGGCAAGTCGAGATATGTCGATAGATGCGTTGCTAAAATTTTATATTGGGAATGGGTTGCGCGAAGACAAGGCTAAGTTATTTAGCGATCGCTAAGCTCTCCACAAAAATCGCGATCGCGTAAATGCTTAACTTTCTTCCGCTAAAAATATATCTGCAATCGCACCATCAGTCCCTTGAGGGGCAATTCCACCAGAGTGAAGCTGAATGTCTTGATTTAAGGTAACGGAATCAAACATTTGAAACTTACTCATGCTTTTGTCTCCTGCTGCGTTATGGTACTGCTGTTACAAATCTAGTATTGTTTTTGCCTTTCAGCCAAGTCCAAGCGGTGATAATTTCTCTTGATCGCTCATGCCGAGTAGTACTACCAAATCACCTGTAAATAGCTACATTGCTGTATTTTTTCATCTTTAGAGACTAATGGGGCTTTGTGAACGAGGCTACTTGCTACGATTAAGCGATCGCTTGGATCGCCATGAAATCCTCTAGGCAATCGAGTGGAAAGGACTGCAATTTCTGGGGTAAGGGGTAATAATTGAACATTCTGATGTTGGAGGGCTAAGTCTAGCCATATTTGCACATCCATTGATAGACCAATTCTTGATTTTTCAACGAGCATGGCGACCTCCCAACAACTGATTGCAGGAATGCCAATCAAGTCGGCGCTATTAATGGCTTCAAGGGCATTAAAGGAAAGCTTATTAGACTCATTCATCCACCAAAGCCAAGCATGGGTATCGAGGATAATCATTGCTCGGCTTCCCATAACAAATCTATTGGAGCAATGATATCGTTCTCAAATACGATGCTGCCTTTGAGTGGATTGATATTTTCTGAAAGGGTGAGATTTACAGGATTGGGAATGGGTTTACTGAATGCTAAGATGATGCGATGCAATATTTCTAGTTGGGTGTCGTCTATGGTGTCAATAGCTGTTTTTAAGATTTCTCGACTAATCATGAGTTTAACCACGGTAAGAATCTGTTGTTGAAGTCTATTTTAGCAAAAAGGAATTAGCTGTTGCGGTTTAGCATCTATGGCGCGATCGCTCTTTGCAGCCAGACTGTAGTTACAGATAGTTAGCGATCACTCAGTCCCCTGATTTTGTCAATAATTAGAAAAAATAGCCCAGAGTTAAATACGATCCTAAAGGTTAGTATTTAGTATTATAGATGTCTCTAATTGCATTAATTAATCATGAAACATATTAAAATTGTGGTAGAAAAACATCCAGAGGGTTATGTGGCTTATCCTCTAGGGATTCAAGGGGTTGTGGTTGGTGAGGGAGATTCCTATGAGGAGGCTCTCAATGATGTGAGATCGGCGATCTTGTTTCATGTGGAAACTTTTGGGCGATCGGTTTTAGAGTCTGAGTCTTCGGTGCTTGAGGCTTTTGTTGCTGAGGCGAGTGTGTAATGGCTAAGTTTCCTGTTGATGCACCTAAATCAAAGGTAATTAAGGTGCTTGAGAGTTTTGGATTTTCGATAGTACGGGAGAAGGAGCATATCTCGATGGTCAGACAAAATGCTGATGGAACATCTACTCCTTTAACTATGCCGAATCATAAGCTGATCAAGGGTTCTACGCTCAGAAGTATCTGTACTCAATCGGGAATTTCGCGGGATGATTTTATTGCTGCTTATGAGAAGGTATAAGCATTTGAGGCGGATCGCAAATCTCTCCACCAAAAAGGCGATCATACAGAGGCTTAATCCTATTTTCTATGGTCAATGAATTATTCCTGCGTTGTTTAGAATCTATAAATCTTTACGTTGAAAAAGTTCCCAACCTCCCCACCAAGATTGATGCATATGTTCTAAGTGATACCACCATCCAAAACTAGCTAGAGGAAGACTGCCCACAAGAGTATTTTGTGCATTTTTAGTATCAGTCATAAACTCATCATATGTCTTCCATCTATTCTTTTTACGGCTAAAGAACTTGTTGGGATAGTACCAACCGACTTTTATGCCAAAATCCACCAAATTTCTAAAATTTCCAATATCTCCACCACAATCTAACCATATTTTTTTCTGTACGCTAAATCCAAATTTGCCATCACTATAATGTATCCATAGTTGATCAATTGTCCTCAAGTCTTCACAAGGAAATTCTTGAATGTAATCAGAAGAATAGTAAGTCTTATAATCTAATCTTGGGTTAGTGTAACTTCTAGTAAATAAACTCTGTGAATTATTGATATATCGGCTTCTACGAGACTTTAGTTTTGGCATCAGCTTAGGAATGAAAAATAAATAACTTATGCATTTCAGTTATTTTGAGGAATAGCTCTATAATTCCATTTAGGAAGATATTCATCAAAAATGATAGGTAGATTTTCCTTGAAACCATCAGCGACTTC
>NZ_SJEE01000005.1 GCF_006937785.1 Pseudanabaena sp. UWO311 | reverse complement strand
GGGTTAGGGTGGGGTAATTTCCTTAGTTAAATTAAGACTTTCTGAATCATTGTAACTAGTTCTTTTAATTTTATGGGTTTAGTCAAATACTCATTTGCACCTGCGGCAAGACAACGATCTCGATCATCTGTCATCGCTAGAGCCGTTAGAGCGATAATCGGAACTTTGACTAGACTCGTAATTTGCCGAATTTTTTTAGTAGCTTCTAATCCATCCATTAATGGCATTTGCACATCCATCAAGATCAAATCAGGTTTAGCTGACAAGGCGATCGCGATCGCTTCCTCTCCATTTTTGGCTAACACAATACGATAGCCCTTTGCCGATAGATAACTAGAAATCGTCATGATATTAGCTTCATTATCTTCGGCGATCAAGATCAAGGGAAGTTGTGATTTGACTGTGGGTGAATCGTCTAGTTGCGAGGTTGTAGCTGTTTGATCTCTGTCGAGCATGTCAGAGGAGCCCGAAATATTGGAACTATAGGGTAGTTCTATGAAGAAACGACTACCTACACCCAATTCGCTGGTTAAGCCGACTTTACCCCCATGAAGCTCCACCATTTGCTTGACCAGAGAAAGCCCCAATCCTGTCCCTTCATATTGACGATTTAATGCACTGTCAATTTGGACAAAAGGCTTAAATAATTTTTGAATGTTCTCTGCGGCGATACCAATACCAGTATCAATCACCTCAATTTTCAAGTATTCCTTTACTTCTTCATTGGTTTCTTCTTGGAAAGAAGTGATCGACCGAAGACGGCTAACCTCTAGAGTGATACTTCCTTCCGCAGGAGTAAATTTGACGGCATTGCTAAGGAGATTAATTAAAGCCTGCCGAATCCGTCGTTCATCCACCATCAGATCTGGCAAATTCGTCTGAATTTTAGTGTGAATCTGGATACGTTTTTGCATCGCTTGTTGTCTAACAAATGTCAGACTAGATTGACAGAGATGATTGACTGAAGTGAGTGCACAGTCAAGTTCAATTTGTCCAGCGGCGATTTTGGAAAGATCAAGAATGTCATTGATTAGTTCCAATAGGTGAGAGCCACTAGACTCAATAGCTTGTAAGGCTTTTAGTTGCCGATCGCTAATTTTACCGAATACTTGCTCTTGTAAGCCTTCAGTCATGCCCAAAATTGCATTGAGAGGAGTGCGAAGTTCATGACTCATGTTAGCCAAAAATTCATCCTTAAGTCTTGTGGCACGGGCTAATTCTTGATTTGTTCGTTGCAGTTGTGCCTCGGCCTGTTTGCGATCGCTAATATCTCGAATAAAAAAGACTACTTCATCATTTCCACAGGGAGCAATCCGAATCTCCTCATAACGACATTGATTGCTAACCTCAATTTGCTGTTCATAAATTTGGACAGTCTGCGTAATGAGTGCTTGCTGAAGAGCTGTATATTTGCGTTCCGCGTAAATTGTCGAAGTAGGTATAGGAAAAGCATCATAAATATTTTTACCAATTAGTTGCTGAGGATCAACGAGGTATCTACCTTGAGATGAAACCATAAAGTCTAAATATTTTCCTTCGCGATCAACCCGAAATACGAGATCAGGCAAGGCCATGAGAGTAGCTCTAGCTCGTTCTTCACTTCGTCGTAGAGCTTCTTGCATAGCATAGCGATCGCTAATATCCATTATGATTCCCAGCAATCGGGTTACTTTCCCCAGAGAATTCCAGATCGGTTCTGTTTTGATAAAAATATAACCAATGGAGCCATCAGCACAAACAATTTCTGCATCAAGGGTAAAGGATTCTCGATATTTAATTGCTCTTTCATTCAATATTTTTAAGCGCTCTTGCTCATGGGGAGCCAAAAATTGCATAAATTGTTCATAGGTTAATGTAGAGCTATCGGAGTCTAGGGAAAGAATAGTGAAAATCTCCTCTGACCAAGTAACTTTCTGTGTAATTACATCCAATTCCCAACTACCAAGATGGGCTATTTGTTGAGCTTCTCGCAAGCGGGATTCACTATGTTGCAAAGCCTCGGTGCGCTGTTCTACCCGATCTTCCAATTCTCGATTTAACTGCTCTAGGTTTTGGGTGGCTTGTTCCCGTTCGATCGCAATTTTGACAATATTTGCAGCAAGACTGATCACCTCTAGCTCCCGTGAATGGGGAATATGAATATCGTGATGATAAACGGCAAAGGTGGCTAGCACCGAACCATCACTAGCGATCGCAGGAAAAGACCAGCATGATCGCAAATTATGAGCCAAGGCTAATTCCTTAAAATTCTGCCAAAGTGGATCGGTGGTAATATCTGTAACAATCACAGGTTCTTTGCGAAAAGCGGCTGTGCCACAGGAACCCACACCCTCGCCAATTACTAGCCCTTCGATGGCTTGATTATAAGCATCGGGCAAATTAGGCGCTGCGCCAAGATGCAATTTGCCAGCGCGATCGCAAAGTAAAATAGAACAGACTCCTCCTTCAATTTGTTCTTCTGTTGCACGAACTAACACATCTAGAATATTTGCCAAAGGTTCTCCTTTAGCAATTCGCTCCAAAATCAAATTTTGCATCTCTACTCGCAGTTCTGCTTGTTTGCGAGTAGAGATATCTAGATGCGTAACTGTCATCCGTAATGGGTTGTTCTTGGCATCCCACTCAACTACTTTACCCTTGCTCAACACCCAAATCCAAGCGCCAGATTTATGGAGCATTCGCAACTCACATTCGTAGTTTGGGGTTTCTTGGCGAAGGTATTGCTCTAAAGCTAAATTGACTTCCTGAGAATCATCTGGATAGGTATGCTGTTGCCAAGTTTCAAAACTAATCGGTGCTAGCTCATCCATGCTATAACCAATGATTTCAGTCCAACGATCATTGATCGTTACCGCACCTGTCTGAATATTCCAATCCCATAGACCAATACCAGAACCTTCAATGGCGAGTTGCAAACGTTCTTGGGCGCTATCTAGCTCTTGTTTTGAACGTTGACGCTCTACTCGGATCTGAGCTTCTCGAATTTCTCGGCGCACAGCTTCGGCTAAACGAGTTAATTTCCCCTTCATTAGGTAATCCTGAGCGCCAGCTTTCATCAGTTCTACCGCTGAAGTTTCGCCAATTACACCAGATACAACTATAAAAGGAAGATCAGGAAAGTCTTGCTTAACGATTTGCAGCGCTCTAGATGCATTGAATTTAGGTAAATGGTAATCAGAAATGATCACATCCCAAGTTTGGTTAGTTAGAGCATTTTGGAGATCTTCGGCTGTCTCTACCCTTTCCCAGACAACAGTGAATCCTGCACGCCGCAGTTCGCGCATTACTAACAGCGCATCGTCCTCTGAATCCTCTATGCTTAAGACCTTTAGAGTATCATTCATTGCTTACAAACCTCCTGGATTTGTTTCATTAATGACTGCCCAATACAGCCCTAGTTGTCGCACAGCTTCCATGAACTTTTCGATTTCTACAGGCTTTCGTACATAGCTATTCGCTCCCAAGTTATAACTATCGATGATGTCGCGCTCTTCGCTGGAGGATGTCAGCACAACCACAGGTAATAAATGTGTACGTGCATTAGCTCGAATCTGTCGTAATACTTCCAATCCATCAATCTTAGGTAGCTTGAGATCTAGTAAGACTACACTTGGTAATGGATTAGCATTTAATACCATTGACAATGCTTCCTCACCATTCCGAGCTACGAGAATTTCATTGACGACATTACCGCGACGCAAGGCGCGAATTGTTAATCTTTCATCGTCAGGGTTATCTTCAATCAGTATAATTGGTTGTAAAGTCATGATTTAAGATTCTCCTCCGATTGGCAAATTAGTCGCTGAACTGGCTATGGTATCGGGGATGGTGAAATAAATGGTCGCACCCTGCTCGATCGCTCCCTCTGCCCACACTCGCCCACCATGACGATGAATAGCTCTCTGCACAGTGGCGAGCCCGATACCAGTTCCCGCAAATTCATTGGTGTTATGAAGTCGTTGAAAAACTCCAAACAGCATGTCGGCATAGTTCATATCAAATCCGGCTCCATCATCGCGCACAAAATAGGTGATTTGAGCATTTTGGTTGCTATCGGGAGAGATTAAGCCAAATTCAATCCTCGCCGTCGCATGATTACTAGTAAATTTCCAAGCATTTTGCACTAAATTGCCGATCACCATCTGAATTAGAGTACTATCCGCTGAAACAAATACATTCGGAGCTATCACAAACTTAACTTGTCTCTCTGGCTCTGCTGCTTGCAGTTCATTTAACTGTTCGGCAACTAGCGTACTGAGATCGACTTTGCTATATCGCATCTCAGATCTAGACACACGGGATAGACGCAGTAGGTCGTCAATCAACATCCCCATGCGTTTAATGTTCCGACGAATGCGATCGAAGTAATCCTTACCTTCATCATCGAATTTGTCTCCATAATCTTCGATAAGGGCTTGGCTGAAGCCGTCAATCGCTCTTAAAGGCGATCGCAAATCATGGGAAACCGAGTATGCAAATGCTTCTAGCTCGCGGTTAGAGGCAGCTAACTGCGTGGTGGTGTGGATCAGCTTTGCTTCAGCTTGTTTGCGATCGCTAATATCCAAAGCAGTGCCGATGAGTTGAATGACGCGATTAGAATCATCGAAAATCGGTTCTCCCCTAGCTTGGATATATCTGATCGAGCCATCTTGATGGAAGAATCGGAATTCAATATCAAAGGGCTGTCCATTAGCAATAGAAGTTTGTACGGCTTGCTGATGATGGTCACGATCATCAGGATGTAATAATTCATGAAGTTCATCTAAATTGGGAGGGGCTATAGTCCTATCACGCCCAAAGATATGAAACAACTCATCAGACCAAATGACTTGTTCAGGATCGAGGATAAATTCCCAACTTCCTAGCCTACCAATTCGTTGAGCAGTCTTTAAATGAATATCACTTTTGCGTAAACGATTCTCAGCCTGTTTTTGTTTAGTAATGTCGATATGGCAACCGATCATTCGTAGGGGCTTTCCTTCTTGATCCCATTCGATCACTTTACCCGAACAGTTGACCCAGACCGTAGATCCGTCTTTGTGACGATACCTCACTTCATTGTAAAATGGAACTTTACCGTGGCTCTGGACATGCCGATCAAAGCAATCAAAAACCATTGGTAAGTCTTCATCAAAGATCAGATGTTGCCATGCCTCAGGGGAATTCGGCAACTCATCCTCCTCGTAGCCAAACATTTGCTTAAAGCCTTTACTGAGATATTCCTCGTTAGTTTGCAGATCCCAATCCCAATAGCCTGCGAGGACAATATCAAGAATATTTTCTAAGAATTTTAATTCTTGGCGAACTTGCTCAGCAAGCAATTGCTCTGCTGCGGCTTTTTTGCGATCGCTAATATCCGTATGCGTTCCCAACATCCGCAAGGGATTACCCGACTCATCCCAAGCTACAATTCTACCAAGAGAGAGAATCCATTTCCATTCGCCCGTTTGTGTAAGTTGGCGAAATTCCACTTTGTATTCTGGAGAAAGCCCCGCCACATAGTCTTGATACACTTTAGCAACATGCTCACGATCATCTGGATGCAGACGTTCTATCCATCTAGCATTATTTTCTTGAAAAGTGGCAGGATTATGACCTAGCATTGTGGCATATTCGAGACTGACGATCGCTTCCCCTGTTTGTAAATTAAGATCGTAAAGTCCTTGATTCGCAGCTCTAAGAGCTAGACGCAACCGTTCTTCGCTCTCATATAACTGCTGTTCATCTTGAGCGCGTTGTTGAGCATTGGCTATGGTTTGAGCCATTACCTGCAATAACCTAATGATTTCCTCATCCCAATTTATGCGCTCACTGAAGGATGCAAATCCCAACGATCCTGTGACAACTGATTTTTGAATTAGGGGAACCATTAATATGGACACTAAGTTGAACTGTTGCCAATTTGCTTGGTCTAGCATTGCTTCGCTGGGCAAATCGTCAACTCTAGATATATTGACAACTTCACGCTGTAGCAATTTGACGTTAGCCCAAGGGAATACGGATAAGGGTACATTCTGCACTTGTTCGATTTGTCGAGGGTATTTGAGCTTAGTCCATTCATGGGTCATACTCCCCGTGCCCTCTGGGAGAGTCGATTCATCCTCCTCTCTAACCTGAAACTTGATCAGATAGCTAGTGTCAGAGTTAGTCGCTTCGCCAATTAGTTGTAGGGAGCGATCAATCTCCACATCTAGATAGTCTGGACTAATATCGATGAATCGACTGGTAATTTCGGCAATGAGCTGATTTAAGTCTCGCTGCAATTTCAGTGCTTGTTCGGTAGCTTTCAGCGAAACAAATCTTTGTTCACTCTTTTTTAACTCTGCTTCGTAGGATTTTTTGAAAAGCTGAGATGAGGAATGTATCTCTTGCCATAGGCTTTCGATAGTGACAAGTCCCATTAGCCGATCGCTATCATCCAAGATCGGCAAATGGCGAATATGTTGCTGTTGCATCATCTCTATCAATGAGGATAAATCCCCACATTCAGTTTCCTGAATTGTGATCACGGGCGAAGTCATTACCGATTGCATGGTCAAAATTTCTAGCGATCGCTGCTGGGCAATAAGACGCACCACATCACTTTCTGTGAGAATACCAAGGACTTTTTCCCCTTCAACCACCAACACACAGCTTGCTCGAATCTTTGCGAACATACCACTATCACGACTCTCGCTCATCAGGACAATCGCTTCTATGGCTGAAGCTTCAGCTTTAACAACTAGTGGGTTATGGACTATTGCTGCCCCCAGATCACCCGCAGAGAAGACGTTTACATCAGTAGACATAAAAATTGCGCAATTAAAAAAACACGCAAAAGTCATAAATTACCTCTTATTTTACCCCCTTTACCCTTATTCAAACGAAAAAACAAAGAATTATTTTTTATTATTTACATAATTTCAAAAGGCTTTGAATCGTAGTTACTAGTTGCTTTAGTTTCAAAGGCTTACTTACATATTCATTGGCTCCTGCCGCAAGACAACGATCGCGATCGCCTGACATAGCTAATGCTGTCATCGCAATAATTGGGATATTAACCAAGTTAGGATCAAGACGAATTTGTCTAGTCGCCTCTATGCCATCCATCACAGGCATTTGAATATCCATCAAAATTATGTCAGGTTGATGAGCTTTGGCGATCGCGATCGCCTCCTGCCCATTCCTTGCTAACAAAACGCGATAGTGCTTAGCTTCTAGATAGCTCACAATAGTAATGATATTAGCTTCGTTGTCTTCTACTAACAAAATGATCGGAGATTGGCGATCATTCTCGTTAGTGATTGGAGCATCCAATAATAAAGTCGTCTCAGGTTGTTTGCTGACGACTATTTCAGAAGAACAATCATAGAGTAAATCGACTGTAAAACAGCTCCCTACACCTAATTCGCTAGTTAGTCCCACTCTCCCATGATGAAGTTCGACGATGCGCTTCACTAGGGCTAGCCCTAGCCCCGTTCCTTCATATTGCCGATTTAAAGCACTGTCAATTTGGATAAAGGGCTGAAATAATTTCTTGATATTTTCTGGTGAGATGCCGATACCCGTATCGATCACAGAAATTCTTAAGTATTGCAGTGAAGGGCGATCGCTCGTAGCTACATCAGGGGGCAACTGCGTAACTTCTAGATTAACTCGCCCTCCTTTTGGTGTGAACTTGACTGCATTGTTCAGCAGATTAATCAAAACTTGGCGAATACGTCGTTCATCAACAAACAGGCTAGGGAGATTTAGCGGAATTTTTACCTCAAGCTGAAGACCTTTTTGCGAGGCATGTTGTTTGATAAATGACAGGCTAGATTGGCAGAGATGACTAATTGATGTGGGGGTGCAATCTAATTCGAGTTGTCCCGCTTCAATTTTCGCCAAATCGAGGATATCATTGATCAACTCCAGCAGGTGGGAGCCACTGCGTTCAACAGTTCCCAAAGCCTTAAGCTGTCGCTCGTTAAGATCGCCAAAGACCTGCTCTTGCAAGCCCTCGGTCATACCCAGAATCGCATTAAGAGGCGTGCGAAGTTCATGGCTCATATTAGCAAGAAATTCATCCTTAAGTCTTGTAGCACGGATCAATTCTTCATTAGTTTGTTGGAGTTCTGCTGTACGTTCTCTGACTTTGCTCTCTAAAGACTGATTGAGTTTGTGTAGTTGTAGCTCGGCTTGCTTACGTGCAGTTTCTGCTTGTTTGCGATCGCTAATGTCACGAATCATAAACAGGGCTTCATCTTCGCCGCTTTTTACAACTCTAACTTCTTCATCTATCAACTGATCCGCTACTTGAACTTGTTGCTCGTAGACTTGAAGTTCACCCGTTTCTATAGCTTTCCGTAAATAGTAAAACTGACGTTCGACAATCGCTTTAGGTAACACATCCGCCATCGATTGACCAGCGCGATCGATCTTGGGAGTAGCGATCGCAAAATCACGATTTTGCGTGACAAATTCCCGATAAACCCCATCAGCCCCAACTCGAAGCATCAGATCGGGAATTGCTGAGAGCATTGCTTTGCTATGGGCTTCACTACTTGCCAGTGCTAATTCAGCCTGTTTGCGATCGCTAATGTCGCGAATCATGAACAGAACTTCATCTTCATTAATTTTGATCACTCTAACTTCTTCATAATAGAAGCGATCGCCCTCTTGAATTTTTTGCTCATAGAATTGCAATTCACCAGTTTGCAAGGCTCTTTGTAGATAGCTAATATGTCTTTTCGCAATATCTGCGGGTAACATTTCCAGCATCGATCTACCAGCAAGATTGACATTTTGCAACGCCATCGCAAAATCCTTGGGTTGGGTGATAAACTCCCGATAAACCAAGTCTCTACCAACACGAAACATTAATTCAGGAATCATCGATAAGATTGCCCTACTTTTGGCTTCACTGGCAGCTAGGGCTATTTCAGCTTGTTGGCGATCTCGCTGGGCAAAATGCTGTTCGCTAATATCTCGTACCAACAATAAAACCTCATCTTCACTATAAGGAACAATTCGCACCTCCTCGATTTGGTCTTTTCCATCAATACAAAGAGTTTGTTCGTAAATCTGGATAGAATTAGTTTGCAACGTCAGTTGAATATATTCCATCCGTTGTTGGACTAAATCAGGAGGAAGTGTCTCAGACAAATTGGTTCCCACGAGATCAGCCGCAACCCCCAAAACAGGAAAGCTAGGACTGGCAATAAATTCTGAATAAAAGCCTTCCCGATTTATGCGAATGATCATATCGGGAAGAGCACTAAGTATGGCGTGTTGATGGGTTTCACTCTTGAGTAATCTAGCTTCTGCTTGCTGACGCTCAACTAGTTGATCTTGCAATTTTTGGTTAGCTTGAGCTTGCTCAATGGAGATCGCATGGCTAATATACCGAATAAACAAAGCCGCGATCGCGACTGACAAGAGAAAACTAGTGATACTTATTTGCAGGCGAAGTACTTTAGCTTGACTAAGTTCATTGTCAGCTTCTTTTTCATGTTTATAGATAGTTTGGACAAAGGGCGCTAGGCGATCGGGAAACTCAATAAACCGTAGAAAATTTTTACTCTTAAAAAAATTAACTAGCTGGGATTCCACTTCTGCGAGAGTTTTCGGTGATGCGGTTAGTCGATCTAATCGCGCGAACAGGGCTTGAGATTCTTGCTTAAATTCTCTTAGAAAAACCTCATGTTCTTTTAGTAAGGGTTCTAGCCCTTCGATCTTGGATAACTTCCCTGAAGCAATATGAGTTTCCAAAAGGGTTAAGGTTGTTTGAATAGATTCAAGAAATTTGGCACTCTCGCGCCGAAAATCTTGTGGATCCTTTAAATAGGAAGATAATTGTTTGGCAGGACGATTATATAAAATATCCAATTGAAGAACATCTAACGATTGATGCTCTTGCGATAGAGTTTGGTTCTTTTGTAATATTTCTTGATGATAGTAATTTCCCAGTAGTAAACCAGTTGCAGTACCTAATGAGGTAATACATAGTGCGATCACATATCCATAAACTATTTTGTTGCTTAAAAACATTGGGTATAAAAGTTTATGATTAAAGCTGCTGGGTAATTTTAACCAACTGCTTAAGTTTAGCTGGTTTCATCAAATAGTCGTTAGCCCATTGAAAATATAAAAAAATGCAAAAAGATAAAGGTATTACGAAGCAATACCTTTATCTTTTTGCATTTTTTACTTTCAGAACGGGTTCGACGGGGCTCGAACCCGCAACTTCCGCCGTGACAGGGCGGTGCTCTAACCAATTGAACTACGAACCCAGATTTTCGAGCTTAAATTTAATTTAAAAGATTGCTAATTACAAGGTGACTTGCAGCTCGTTTTTTGCGTTTCTTTATTTAAGCGCTCCTCATTATGTAGATTTACAAGATGTTTGTCAATACTCTAAGCATATTTTTTTGAAAATTTTTTAATGACTGACCGAGAAAGGCGATCGCTATACTACCTTCCCAGCCAAGAATTGCTATCCATCAATTTTCATTATGAAAAGGTTTGCTGCGCCGACGGCGCAGCAAACCTTTTCCAACCAGGAATTAATGATGCGGGGCAAAGCCCCGCATCATTAATTCTTGGCTGGAAAGGTAGTACTACCTCAAAATGTCGCAAAAAAGCAGAAAAAGTCATTGCAATTATGACCGTCCGTGATATCCTGTCACCCATTATTTGCCAGCTGAATTTGTCCAATAGGATTTAATTGGTGTAGAGGACTCCCATGAATTGCTTTAAAAGCGAAAACATCAAAATTGCGATCGCCACAACGCTTTTGACGCAGATTGTCAGTATCGCCATACCAACAACAGTGCCATCCGTCATGCCATCAGCGATCGCCTTGCCAGGTCAAACACCCGATCAAGTCATTGATTGGATTAGAACCAATCCAGCATTGCGCCCAGAAGCTGGCGAGCGTCTGCTTGTGCGCAAAAGTGACACGCCATCAAGACGTTTTCAATTTCAAGCCAGTGTAGTGCTACCGGGGATTGCTGCTATCCAGAAGAGTGACGCAAATCTCATTAGAAGTGAGCAGATTAGAATTTTTGACATCATTAATGGGGTGACACGCACTCGGCTAGAAGAATCACTGCGCTCTATTTATGGGCCAGATATTATGCGCGACTATGCCACAGCCAAGCGGGTTTATGCCTATCCAACGGCAGCGATGTTGCAGCGATCGCAATCCAAGAATGCTTCACCAATTCTCAGAGCTTTACAAGGAGAATTACGTCAGGGCAAGAAGTACGGCTACTGGGTAGAGTTATTGCAAAATGGTAAAGGTAGCGCTAATTCTGGACAAATTACGGTGTTTGAGCTGGATAGTCTCCCAAAACTTGAGCAAGAGCTAAGCAACCGTTAAATCTCAAATCAAGGAGATTCCCAGCAAAAAATTCCTGTAGGGGCAGGTTTAGCCACAATTCAATGGTTTACCCATAGATTTATTGCAAAACCTGCCCCTACGAATTAGTATATTTTCTGTTTTTTCTTTAATAAAAAAGCCTCGCTTAGCGAGGCTTTTTTGTTAAAGAAACCAACCGTAACTGTGCAAACCTTTACCGAGAAGATTTACACCAAGATAGCAAGTCCAAACTACTAATAGCCCCACACTAGCCAAAATCGCAGGTTTGCGTCCTTGCCAGCCCTTGGTAATGCGAGTATGCAAATAAGCCGCAAAGACTAACCATGTAATCAAAGACCATGTTTCCTTCGGGTCCCAACTCCAGTAAGAACCCCATGCTTCGTTTGCCCATACTCCACCTGCAATGATCCCAATCGTCAGCAGAGGAAAACCTAAGCCGATCGCTCGATAACTGAGATTATCTAAAGTCTCACCGATAGTAAGACGACGCAAAGATAGAGGCTTAGTTTGGGTAGCGATCGCTTCAGCGGTCAGCGTCGAACTATTCGCTGATTGTAAATTCCCCGAATTCAAAATACCGCCCATGCTCTCAACTGCAAAAGCCGCAAATGTCTCAGAGCTAGGATTATTCGTATTATTCACATCAGCAATGCTGCGCAGATTTGTGCCAAAGGAACTACCCTGTAACACCACATCTTGCCCACGGGTAACAATCAAAAAGGCGATCGCTAAAATGCTACCTGTCATCAAAGCCGCGTAACTAAGCAGCATGACGCTAACATGCATCATCAACCAGTTTGACTTCAGTGCAGGAACAAGTGGCTCAGAAACTTGCATCCCCGATGGTAGAGCTAGGGCAGCAAAAGCGGTGATTCCCATTGCAAGGGGTGAAGTGAAAGCCCCAACTAGACGCTTTGCAGTATCATTGGCGCTTTTGTTGCCAATGCGATTAACCACGATATGCATGGTGGTAATCCCCCATGCTAAGAAAAACAACGATTCGTAAAGGTTGCTCAGTGGGAAATAGCCTGCATCAATCCAACGCGCTCCCAGCAATGTAGCAATACAAAGATTGGCGATCGCCATGCCTGCGTTACCAAGCGATCGTAAATATGGCAAGTTAGGGAATGCGACATGTACCCAGAAAACGAGCATGGTCGCAAAGAGGACAGCAAATGATGAGTTGTCCAGTAAGTTCTGAAGCGCGACGAGTTGCATTCAGGCAATTCTCCAGCAATTTTGAAAAGTTTGTATGATTTGAATTTTAAAAGTGCATATCCTATGCGTTTTCATTGTAAGCGATGTTGCTAAGCCTTACCATTTGTCACTTAGATAAACACCAAGAGAGAGTTGTGGCGCTTCGCGCCACAACTCTCTCTTGGTGTTTGATTTTGGTATAAACATTGATATCTCTATAGAGTTCAAGCTTTTTGATATGGAAGAGTATTTGCAAGTTACTGAAGTTATCGATTGGCAGCATCCCGAAATTATCAAATGTGCCCAACAAATTACATCAGGGCACAAGAATCAAGATGCGATCGCCAAAGCCTGCTTTGAATGGGTAAGAGATAATATCTGCCACAGTTTTGACTTTCAAATGAATCCTGTGACCTGTCGAGCCTCAGATGTTCTGCAACACAAAACAGGTTACTGCTACGCTAAAAGCCATTTACTCGCCGCCCTACTCCGCGCAAACCAGATTCCAGCAGGATTTTGTTATCAGCGATTGAGCATTGATGATCGAGGTGCACCCTACAGTCTGCATGGGTTCAATGCCATCTACTTGCCCGAAATTGGTTGGTATCGAGTTGATGCTAGAGGTAATAAAGAAGGAGTTAACGCTCAATTTACCCCGCCAATTGAAAAGTTAGCTTACAAAACTCAATTACCAGAAGAAGCAGATTTTCAACTAATTTTTGCTGCACCTCTACAGATAGTTATAGAGGCGTTACAAGCTCAAACTACATGGGATGATATGCTGCATAACTTGCCAGATATTTCACTAGATTCCGCCCAGAATCTTGGTTTATTATGACTTTAAATTACCGATCACTGCCTTCAAAATTACCCAATCCTGATGCTCAAGGTGTAATCGTCGCACTGCATGGCTGGGGCGCGAATTGTGATGATCTGATCTCGCTTGCACCCATGGTCGGACTCGCCAATTATCAATGGATTTGTCCTGAAGCTCCCTTTAACCATCCGATGCCCAATGGCAAGATGTGGTATGACCTGCAAAGCCTTGATATTGAAGGCTTAGCCAAAAGCTGTGAACTACTCAGCCAGTTTCTTGAAGATTTACCAGCAATGACAGGTTTACCTTTAGAGAAAACATTTTTGTTAGGGTTTTCACAGGGTGGGGCAATGACCTTGGACGTTGGTTTGGTATTTCCATTGGCAGGGTTGATAGCCCTGAGCGGCTACTTGCATATTACTGAAGAAGAATTGCAAGAACTTTCAGATCGAGCATTCCCGCCTATTTTGATCGCTCATGGTACAGAGGATACAGTGGTTCCCATTGGTGTAGCTCGCAATACAAGAGAGGTCTTTGAACGCTTGGGCGTAAACGTGGAATATGAGGAATATGAGATGTCCCATGAAATTCGTCCTGAAACTTGCGATCGCATCCAAGAATTTATCTTGCAACACCAAAATAAGCTTTGATAAAAGTCAGCCATCGCCTGACTTTTATCAAAGCTTATTTTTATAATTAGAATTGCTACTTTTTTTGCTAATTACTAGTCAATTTTTGAGCTGACAGTGTATTGTTAAGATCTAAATAAATACTATATAAGGAGATATTGTATGAATCTTTCAGACGGTCAAGTTTTTACCGCTTTGTTAGTCTCGCTTTTCCCCGCAGTAATGGCAGCCCTATTAGGTTCTGCTCTTTCCAATTCCTAGTCATCATATCTATTTTTACAGCCTAGAGGTTGCGAATGGTTGCCAAACGAGACTTATCTCCACGTTTTTCTCCACAAGTACAAAAACAGACCCCGCGATCGCAGAGTCAGTACGGGAGAAATGATGTCGTGAGTATGCATTCACGCAGCAGCCATTCTACCTCTGGCGAAAGCTTCGCATCCACTAATATTGCTAGCAGCTACAGTGAAGCAGTTGCTCAGAATGTCCATCGCAAAAAAGAACAGTATTACCGAGCAAAAGCAACTGAGTCAATTATAGTAATTGCCGTTAATGTTGCTCTTTCTATTGCTGCGATCGCGGCAATCACCAAATTACTCCCATATCAATCTTCACAAAAAGATCGTCTCGATGAGCTTACAACAGAGGTAAACTCGACCGAGCAACGGGTAAATGGGTTGCGCGAAAAATTGCCACAAGCTTTAAACTCTGGGAAGTCTCAGGAACTATTTTTGAGGAATCAGGGCTGGATCAAAAATAATCAAGTGACGATTAAGCTCCTTGATCCGTCTGAAGTTGCTTCACCAAATACTGATAGCGATGGCGTAATGCCGACCACAACCACCGCCCAAAAGTATAACAATCGACAAAATCCATAAATAAAAGGCGGTGCTTCGCACCGCCTTTTATTTATGGCGTTCTAGCTCAATTAGCCGAATTGCTAATAAAATTTCAGCTAATGTTCTTTGCCACGCATAATACCAACCCGCCCAACCATCCAAAATCCCACCTTTAAGAATCAGGCAGTAAAGCAAAATCACAATTGGCGCAATCACCTTCTGTTTGCGAAGGCGATCGCCAAAGCTTAATTCACTTTTTGGTGTAGCCAGTAATTTCTGAGCTTCAATTAATAAATAGCGATCTTGAGACTGTAACCAACGACTTAATGACTTGCGATCGTCATGACTTATGTATCCTGCTAAATACCCATAATCCCCAGTAACTTGGACTCGATGAGCATGTCCATCTTCAAGATAAATAGCTTTGTCTTTGCGGTAAAAAACTTTGCGGGGCGGTAATAGCGTTCCGCGTAGAGGTATACCAAATACACAATATTTGAACTTAACAAAGTACGCATCTTTAGTTAGATGATCTGGCAATGAATGTAACTCTTCAATCAACTCATTACTAAGAATATAATCGGCATCTAATGAAAGTACCCATCCAGTTTGAACTTGCGATAGTCCATAATTACATTGCTCAGCAAAATGGTCGAATTGACGCTGGAAAACTTCTACTTGTGGATAACTATTCAAAATTTCTAGAGTTGCATCATCACTAAAACTATCAATTACAACTATTCTTTTTGCCCAAGTTAACCGCTCTAATGTACGTCCAATATTTGGAACTTCGTTATAAGTGAGAATTAATGGAGTAATTTGTTCTAGCATCTAAAATCTAACTTTCCATTTTTAACCAGCTAAATAAAGCTTCAACTGTTAGCTCTAAAGGAATTATCTCTAAACTGGGTAAGCGATCGCTATTTACCATTAATACAGGTTGTTGATTAGGCTGAAATGTGAGGATGCTGCGATCGCTAGGATCGATAAACCAACCTAATTTGCTACCATTCAGAAGGCTATGTAAAATCTTGCCGATAACTTTGTTGGCATTTTGATCAGTTGAGAGAATTTCAATGATCCAATCTGGAGCACGATTAAAGTTGTCAGGAATTTCTCCATCCACGAGAAATGGAATATTTTGCCATTCAAACACTGCAATATCTGGAACAATTGAACGACCATCAAAAGTACATCTTAGCTCTGGGAAAGCATAGGCAAGTTTTGGTAATTCAGAAACTTGATTAATTTCTTGGTAAAGTTTGCCTTGCAATCTACTATGCCGTCCCTTTGGCATAATTTTTTGAGTAATACTATTGTTGATATATTCGCTAGCAGGTTCAGTCTCTGGTAATTGCAGAAATGCATCTAGGGTTAGAGTTTTGACAGGTGTTGCGATCATGATTATTCAACAATTAAAAATGATAATTGACGACAGACAAAGAATATTTCAGTAACCTAGTTGACTGTATCAAGATATTTTTTAGTATAAATATAATTGAATTAATAGCTGACATATATCTTACTCATTGGCGGAATCTATTCGTTGATATTTTATAGTACGACCTAGATAACCTAAGAGTTCTTTTCAGTTTGGCAAAAGAAAGATCAAGGTATGTTTTATAGTTTTTAAACTCAGTCTTACTAAGGATACTTTGAAATAAAGGATAGTTGCTATGGATAAATTCTCCTAAAAAGTCCCAAGGTTTAGGAGAGCCAACAAAATGAAAAACCCCATTTGTACTATCACTTTCGATAAATACTGAGCTTGGGTATAAAGCTACATTATAAGATTTATCCAGTTCATAGAAATTATTTTTATAGAATACATAGTTTAGTATTGTTTGGTCGGCAGCTAGGAGCATATTAGGATATTTATCAGCAAATTCTAAGCATTGCTTTGTAATATTTAGTTGTCTCCATTTTTCTAAATTAATCAACATTACTCCTGCATTAAAATATCTAGCGTCATTATCCAACCCAATAGATATAAAAAACTTGTTTTCTAGTGAGTAGCCTATGTTGCCAATACCTGAAACACCAATGACATATTCGTTTAAGTTTAGACAAAATAGAGAACTCAAGTCCTTTTTGACTACAAGATCGCTGTCAAGATAGATCACTTTATCTTCTGGTAGTAAGCTAGAAAGCATAAGACGTACAAATGTAAATTTGTTGCCATACAATCCCCTGTATTTACTAAAAATATGATCGTCAAAATCAATGACTTTTAGCTCATATTTGCCATCAAATGGTTGTAGAGTTTTTTGGATCTTAACTATATCTGCCGAATTATAACCCTTTTGCAAAAAATATATCCTAACTGAATGTTGCTGACTTTCCAATAAAGAATACAAGGTTACATGTAGTCCAACCTCAATATTTTTGTCAGCGCATAAAGCTACACATATCGTAGATAATTCCATTTAGGGTATCACTAAAAATTTTTTAAATATTTTGCAATGTAATTATATCGCGATAAATTGTAGCAAGTTGGGCACTGATAGATTGCCAACTATAGTTCTCAGCAATAATTTGCTGGGAGCGTGACCTGTTATGTAGTTTTTGATGAAAGTTTTGTAAAAAATTTTCCAATGTTACAACGATCGCATTAATCTCTAATTTAGTGACATAGCCGATCGCTTTTTCTTTTACCATAGGTGCGATCGCAACTCCATCAGTAATTAGCACTGGCGTACCAGCTGCAAGTGACTCCATCACCGCGATACCAAAGTTCTCGGAATGAGAAGTGAGCGTAAAAAGATCCGAGCCTTGGAGATAGAGATTTTTGATTTCGCCTTCTACAAAGCCGACTAGATGAGCGCGATCGCTTATGCCCTGAGCAACCAATAAATCTTGAAGCTGTTGCACATAATCAGATTCACCACTACCTGCGATTATCAAAGCAAAATTATATTCTTTTAATTTACCAAGAGACTCGATGAGATATTCCAACCCTTTTTTGGGATGGATACGTGACATAAATAGAAGAATAGGAAAGTGAGTGGGAATTTGCAGAAGTAATCGTAGATGAGATTGAGCATTGGGAATTAGAATCGGAATCTGCACTCCCAAAGGCAAAATAAAACTAGGAATATTTAACTTTAATAGATTGAATTCTTCTTGTTCTTGTTGAGTCGTGAAATGGAGCGATTGACTATGCAATAAATTGGAGCGTTCAATCACATTCAGATAGATCTGTTTGCGGAACTTACTTTGCTGTAACGACCATTTACATAGTAATCCATGAGGCATATTCAAGTAAGGTACTTTCCGAATACGAGCGATCACCATCGCGATCGTTGAAGCATAGGAAAAAATTGCATGTACATGGACTAGATCATATTCATTGATATGTTGCCATAGCCAAGTTGTCAGCGATCGCGAAAAGGCAAACTCACGTACAGCATTGATCTTTGGGGAAAATCTGGGAAAGAAACGAATCGGTATATTTCCATATTCTGCAAGCCGATCAGTAAGTTCGTATAGAGGCACATCTAGTAAGTCTTTACCATTGTCGTTAGTGGTCGCAATTTCTGCATCGATACCTTGCGATCTCAAAGCACCTACTATTTCAATTACAGCTTGGCTTGTCCCTCCGCGCAATGACGCTACCGAAGGAATGATATGAAGGACTTTCAATCTACTACACTAGGTTGAATTGTGATAAGACCACGCATTCCTGCTTCAGCATGTCCTGCGATCGCGCAATGTAATTCGTAAGTACCAGACTTAATCGGGATAAAAGTCCATGCAGCATTTGTATTCGGACGTAATTCTAATTCGCGAATATTGCCTTTAACTTCCACATTGCCTGCCACCACATTTTGCGTCCAGACCGCATCAGCAAAATCTTTACTGGTGAAATAATGCTTCATCCCACTGGTGTTGCTTAGTAATAACTTATAACGTTTACCAGATTCAAAGGTGAAGCGATCTGGAAAGAATTTTAGTTCATTAGCATTGTTGCTCAAACTGACCTTAACTTCGATCGCAGTTTGTTTTGTGAAATCGACTGACGCTAATTTGACTGTTTCATTGATAGGAGCAGCGATCGCCAAATTTGGACTAATCACCAAAAAGCAAATTGTAAATATCCAAATACTCAAAACTTGGCTAAAAATTTTGAAGGTGCGGCTCATATATACCTCTCTCAAAAAAACTAACAGAATTTAGGACTCGGCGATTTAATTTTTGTGGCGCGGCTTTGCCGCGCCACAAAAATTAAGCCATGACCATGCCGCCATCGACATTAAATACTTGTCCAGTAATGTAGGCTGCCGCAGGATCAGCCGCCAAAAATCTGACCATTCCTGCAATGTCTTCAGGCTGACCATAGCGCCCAAGCGGAATAAATTTGAGAATCTCTTCGGTATTCTTGAGATCTGCGGTCATATCTGTGGCAATAAATCCAGGTGCAACTGCATTTACAGTAATGCCACGACTCGCCATTTCCTTCGCAACAGTCTTAGTAAAGCCAATTACTCCAGCCTTAGCCGCGCTGTAGTTGCCTTGTCCGGGGTTGCCCATTTGGCCTGCAACAGAGGCAATATTAATAATGCGCCCTGATTTCTGTTTGAGCATGACTTTTGATACGGCACGGGTGGTTAGAAATACACCTGTCAGGTTGAGGTCGATTACTGCTTGCCAATCTTCTAGCTTCATTCGTAGCAACAGCGTATCGCGAGTAATGCCAGCATTGTTGACTAAAACATCTACACGTCCCCATGTGTCGATCGCTGATTTGAGCAAGCTCTCTACCTGCGCTTCGTGAGATACATCGGCATGGAAGGCGATCGCTTCGCCACCTTTACTTGTAATTTCAGCAACAACTTCTTCCGCCGCACTAGCAGAACTAGCATAGTTCACGACAACTTTTGCACCTTCATTTGCGAGTGCAACTGCGATCGCGCGTCCAATGCCCCTAGATGCACCTGTGACAATCGCCACCTGACCTTCTAAAAATCCCATGCTTATATTCAAAACTCCATAATCTATTTCATAATTCTGGTCGCGCACATCGCGACTAGAATCACAGTTTAACGATTTGAGTGTCACTTAACACATAAAAACAGGCTGTGCCAAGCACAGCCTGTTTTTATGTAATTCCCTGCAAGGCTTGGATTGCCTGTTGGGTGCGCTTAATCCATTCGGCATCACGATTTTCTTCGTATAACTTCAGGGCTTCTTGATAAGAGCGAATCGCATTACTTACTTCACCCTTCAGCGTATACAAAGCCCCTAATCCGAAATGTGCCTTAGCAAAAGTGGGATTTAAAGATAGTGCTTTGAAATAGGCAGTTTGAGCTTCACCGAGTCGTCCTCGATCGGCGTAGGCAAGCCCCAAACTGGTATAGTCCACCCATAAGTCTTCTTTACCGATCGCAATAGTTTTTTGGAAAGCATCGATCGCCTCATCACTATTGCCCTGAGCACGCAATAAATTGCCGAGATTGCTATAAGCCACCGCATTCTTGGTGTCAATCGCAACCGCCTGACGAAACGCAGTAATTGCCTCAGAGTTACGGTTTTGATCTGACAAAACCCGCCCAAGATTGTTGTAAGCCGCCGCATATCTAGGATTAATTGAGATCGATTTCTCATAGGCAGCGATCGCCCCTTCGAGATCGCCTTGCCGACGCAGAGCAAGCCCTAAACCATTGAAAGTACTAGCAACCCTCGGATTGATTTCTGTACTACGCTTAAAGGCTTCCGTTGCTTCAGGAATATTTCCTTCGCGCAACAGAGCGCTACCTAGAGCCGCATAGATATCGGCATTGCGAGGATCTTGTTCGGATGCTTTGCGGAAAGTCGCGATCGCCTTTTGCCGATCATCGAGTTGGTTGTATGCTAAGCCAAGATTGTAATAAACATTCGGGAAATTTGGATCAATCGCAGTTACCCGTTTATAAGCATCGATTGATCCTGCATAGTCACGATCTTCATACAGCGAAATTCCCAGTGCAAAATGGGCTACTGCATACTGCGGAGCAAGCTCGATCGCCTTGCGATAAGATGCGATCGCCTCTTGACGATTGCCTTGACGACGCAGAACAGTTCCTAGCCCGTTATGGGCAAGAGCATATTTAGGATCAAACTCAATCGCCTTGCGAAAAGAATCGATCGCTCCCTGAATATTATTTTTGCGTTCATACGCCAACCCCAAATTGTAATAAACAGGCGCAAGGTTAGTGTCTGCCTTGCTAAGTTGCACAAACTGGTTATAAGCATCAATTGCCCCATTAGCATCACCTTTTTGATAAAGGGCAATCCCCAACCCGTAATATGCAGGTGTATAGCTTTTATCGATTAAAATCGCTTGGCGGTGAGCTTCGATTGCACCTTGGATATCCCCCTTTTGGCGCAATGTTACACCCAATCCATAGTAAGCAGGCACTAACTCTGGACTCTCCGCGATCGCTTGGCGGTACAGAGCAAGGGCGCGATCAAGTTGATTTTGCTCTCTAAGAGAGTTAGCGCGTTCAACCAACTTGATTGGTGTATTGGCTAGTGGATCACTCTGAGAAATTTTTGGAGTAATCTCATTGGTCGCAGTCGATGAAGTTTGAGCTAAGGCGATCGGGTCAAGAGCAGGAGCGAGACTGCATATTAGCGGAAGAAATCCTACTAGCGCGATCTTCGTAATTGCGGTTTTGATCATAGTTAATATTGCTTTTAGCTTGTTTCTGCCATCAAAAGTTATGGGTTAGTAAAGCAGAAATGAGAATGAGCAGTAGGTTTATAAATTAGAAGAACAAATTAGAAGAGCTGAGTCTTGATCCATCACACCACACCAATGACTTTAGCAAGGAAACCCATCAAATTGTAGATCTCAATTATTTATCGTATTTGCTTGGTCACTTTAATATGATGAGTCGAACGGCGTAAATCTATTTGTCTACCCACACAATTGTTCTTGCTTCTACACCATTACTTTTGAGGACACTGGAGATCGCACCACTTACATCTCGATCCAAGCCTAAATTCCACATTGTCTGAAAATCTTGGTATGACAAAACATAAGTTTGGCTATTAGTGTCTGTATAAGTAATTTGTTGGCTTTGGGAATCGGCTCCTGTAACTACAATCCAGTGTAGATAAGGGATCGAGCCAATATAGGGGATTGATAAACCGCCAACGCGCACCAAGGCGATCGCAGGTTTACCTGATTGCACTAGCTTAATTAACTTATTAAAGTTAGTTTGTGGGGATCTCCTGACGCGATCGCCTTCCCATCGTTGCATCACCTGTTGCAAGGTCTGCGGCGGCGTACCAGTTCGCACCTCAACCCATTGATTATTTAAAGGATTACGGAATTTTTGTGGCAAAAATAGTTTTTTGTCAGTCGCGGCTCGAACTGTTGCATAGTTAACATCATGACCGTAATAACGTAATATCCGCGCCGCCGAATTAGGTCCACAACTCCAGCTATCATTCTGTGCGCCTGTATCGGGCAGTTGAATTGGTTCAGACGAGCCATTAGTAGCAACTAAATCCTGAGATTTATCTTGAGATTTTTTTGCTGCTGCATGGGGACGATTGAGCGTGGTAACTGCTGATATTGCTGGTGTGACTGTTACGGCTATGGCGATAGTTGCGATCGCAAGTGTAGAATTTTTTAAAAAACCCATAAAACCTCGCATGGACTTTTCGGTATTTTTACAGCAGTTTTTAAATGGCTTGTCGATTGGCAGTGTCTACGCCATCTTTGCCCTTGGCTACACATTAGTATTCTCGATTTTAGGAATCATTAACTTTGCTCACGGTGCTGTGTTTACGCTCGGAGCATATTTTACTTATGTCCTCTGTGGCGGTGCATTTGGATTTAATGGCATACTTGCCAACTTATCCTTACCTAAAGAACTGCATTTACCCTTTTTTGTTGCCATTTTCATCAGCAGTATTCTCGCTGGATGTGTAAGTATCCTGATCGAGCGGATTGCCTTCCGCCCACTACGCGATCGCAAAGCCGATCCATTGCTCACCTTAGTTTCTAGTTTGGGCGTAGCTGTAGTCATCGTCAATACGATTCAATATTTTGTTGGAGCCGAGAGTTATAACTTCCCCGCCAATATTTATGGCAACCTACCACCAGCAATAAATTTTGGCACAATCGACAAACCAATTAACATTCGCACCGTCCAAATAGTCATTTTTGGTGTGTCAGGTATCATTTTAGCAATTCTCACCTATGGGATTAACTTCACCAAGCTAGGCAAAGCGATGAAAGCCGTAGCTGAAGATGCTACCACCGCTAGTCTTTTGGGCATAAATACCGATTTTTTCATTCTGCTTACCTTTTTTGTGTCAGGCTTCTTGGGCGGACTAGCAGGAACTCTAGTTGGCTCCAGTGTCAGTATTTCTGGTCCCTATTTTGGCATCGGCTTTGGCTTAAAAGGGCTAGCGGTAATCGTCCTAGGTGGACTGGGCAATATTCCTGGAGCCGTCGTTGGGGGGATTATCTTAGGACTCGCGGAGTCTTTTGTACCATCCGATCAGTCAGCATACAAAGATGCCGTAGCTTTTGCTTTACTATTTATCGTCCTACTTGTCCGACCACAAGGACTCCTCGGCAAAACCTTCGTCCAGAAAGTGTAGAAAAAAAAGCGCCGCTTTTTTTTCTACGTAGCTAGGCATGACCAAATATAAAACCCCAAAATCTGTACCGCCCGCGTAGCGGGCGGTACAGATTTTGGCTCTGGGTTTTTAATTATGCTGAGGTAATTAACAAGAAATATTTTTTTCTTTTGAGTTTCATTTACTTTTATGTATTAACTAAAACTCCGTGAGAAGATAATTAGAGTATGTATTCTACGTCACAGACACAGATTATTTTTAGATAATATCAAAGCATCAAGCAAATTATTAAGCAAAAGCCTATACAGAGGGTTTGGTTATGTTGCACTCACTTTATTATTCCATCAGCGCTATTCAAGACGAAGCAAGACATTTACTCGAAAGCGGAAGACTCACACGAAGTCAACCCATTCATACTCTTTGTCGTTTCTTTCGCGATCGCGAATGGTGTCAAATCGAACGTGAACTAGAAAACAATCAATATCTATTGCGCGATCGTATTTGTGATTTAGTCAGTCGTGAATGTTGGCAGAGTGATTAAGTTATTACAAAATTGGAGAACAAATCTTCCACTTATTTTGTGGTGAATTGACGAAATACTAGTCTTTAACTGCACAAAAGTTATACAATCTGACAAGGTTTAGCCTTATTGCTAACCATGTAAGCATCAATGGAGGTTATACAAACCATTGGCGAGTCAGCAAGAGCAAAAACTGAGTCAAGGCATTAGCCTAATCAACCGCCTCAAAAAATTTGTTGACCAATCTGCTAATATGCTGAATTTAGATGAAGATGTGGCAATAGATAGGGGCATGACTCAAATTATTAAGTCGGCGGTAATGGTAATTGGTGGTGGAGAGGATAAAGTCCAAGACCGCAAAATTCTCAAAGCCTTTGTAGAAAGTTCTGGTGGCTCCCAAGCTCGCATTGCTATAATTCCATGCGCCTCAAGAGAACCTGATATTATCGGGAGAATTTATCATGATATTTTTACTGAACTCGGTGCAAGTGTAGTTGAAGTATTAGATATTCGTGAACGTCCTCATGATGACTATCCCGAAGCCGAGGCTCTAGTAGATCGGTTTACAGGCATTTTCATGACTGGTGGCGACCAGTTGCGTTTATGTGGCTTGATTGCTGATACTCCCTTTGCAATCACGATCGCCAAGCGCATAGATCAACATCGGATGGTTTTAGCTGGCACAAGTGCTGGTGCTGCGGCTATGGGCTATCACATGATTTCAGGAGGCAGTAGTGGCGAGTCACCTCACAAAGAACTCGTAAACATGAGTACTGGCTTAAATATACTGCCTGAAATTATTGTTGATCAGCATTTTCATAACCGTAATCGCATGGCTCGTCTAATGACTGCGATCGCTGCACATCCTGACAAAATTGGCATCGGTATCGATGAAGATACAGTGGCAATTTTTGAGCCAAACAATACTATGCGAGTTCTAGGACGTGGGACTGTCACCGTAGTCGATCCTGGTGAGGTTTCCTACAGCAATCAACTATGGGTTAGTGGTGCTGCACCTTTAACAATCCATAACTTGCGAGTACATATTCTTGCCGCAGGCTGTAAATATCACATGCTCAAGCGCATTCCCATTAGTCCATCGGTATAAATAAAAAAAGGCTCGCTTTGCGAGCCTTTTTTTATTTAGTCCAATCTCCAGCCTCTGGACTATCAACAATTGATTTAAGCCCTTCTAGAGTTGAAGGCAGCGATCGCGGATCCATAAACATCACTTTGCTACTGCCACTGGAGCCAATGGTCGTTCCCATCGCGATGTAGTTCTGAGCTAACAAAAATTGTAGAGCCTCGTTTGCTTGAGGATTACCTTTCATAGACTGCAATAACACTTGCATAGCCTGAGATGTCCCTTGAGCTTTTAACACCTGCTCTTGGCGCTCCGCTTCAGCACGTAAAATTCGTGACTGCTTCTGCCCCTCTGCTTCTAAAATGGCAGATTTTTGAGAAGCTTCAGCATTAAGTAACTGCGACTCAGCCAAGCCCTTCGCTTGATTAACGGCAGCTTCGCGCTCACCTTCTGAATTAAGAATTGCAGCCCTTTTTCTGCGCTCCGCTGTCATTTGCATTTCCATAGCTTCCTGCACAGCTTTTGCAGGTAAGATGTCCCGCAACTCGACCCTTGTTACCTTCACGCCCCAAGGATCGGTAGCATCATCTAAGTCCCGTAATAGAACTTCATTAATTTTGTTTCTTGCCGTGAAAGTTTCGTCAAGCTCTAAGCTACCTAATTCGGCACGAATCTGAGTCAAGACGATATTTGCCATCGCTTGACGCAAATTTTCTACACGATAAAAGGCTTTTTCCATGTCAACGACCCGCCAATAAATCACTGCATCGGCAGTAATTGCCACGTTATCGCGGGTAATACATTGCTGTGGTGGAATATCTAGTACCTGCTCCTTGATCGATCCCTTGTAGCTGACGGTATCAATAAAGGGCAAGATAAAATGGGGACCAGCAGGCAGTTTTCGTTTGTATTTACCAAACGAGGCAACCAGTGCTTCTTCGCCTTGGTTAACTATTTTAAATGACGAACTACCGATGCCAAAGAAGACACCTGCACCGATCACAAAGCTAAATAATAAGTCCACCATAATGTTTTTCCATTGTTGCTCGAAATCACGTTAATAATAGCGCGATCAATCTTAGATGTAGGTTAAGTAAAGGCAAAAGAAAGAAATCTGTGAATGTCCAGATCCCCACTTCCCAGATCCCCGACTTTTTCTTTGTTAGCAAAGATAACTTTTGCTTGTCACAAAAAAAGTCGGGGATCTTTAGGATTGTCTATACACCGAAAACTTTGCTCACGGTTTCGACAATTTTGGCGATCGTGGGAATGTTGTCGATGATGCGTTTTAAGGCTCTGATCACTTTGCTGGCAAGGGTTGATTTTTCTTCAGGCTTGTCGTGAAGGGCAATTTTGGCAAGATTTTCGACTTGTTCAAGAGCATCGGCTTTATCTTCATCGGCAAGATCTTTGTCGGCGCTAATGACTTCTTGCAGTTGAGTTAAGAGAGTTTTAATATCGCCACTGTCTGCTTTGTTCGGGATTTGGTTAATCGCATTGGTGACATTGCCTTTAATTTCGCCAAGGTTGATCACGTTACCAGAAATATCTCGACCTGCTTTGATTGTTACGGGATTTTGCTCTGCCACTGATTTAGCCTCATTTTGAAAGGTTGGACTAACGTTAATGTTAGATGATTTTGCTATTTGAAGAATTTCTTTGATATCGGTTATGCTTTGCTTCTGAAGGAGGAACATCGCATCCTTAGATTCTAATTGAGCTTGATATTTTGCCTCAATTTCCTTGAGTTTGGTTTCGTAACCAAGATCGAAATTATGCTCAAATTTACCTTTATCCGTATCCTCTGGAACGGCTACCGTTAATTCGACATCTTGACCTTTTTTCTTGATTTCTTGAATATCGTCAGGATTTAGATCTGGATATTCTTCTGTAAGTTTTTCCCATGCAGCGATGAAGGCTTCGCGGTTGATGCCGTTGCGAATCAGTAACTGCAAAACATTGAGAGTTTCGCTGTAGCGTTTGGTAAAGTCACCTTCTTCAAATTCTTTGTTAGGATCGTGGGGACGGCGTTCGCGGCTGCCTTTGGTGTTGGGATGCTCTAGCTCGAAGACAAAGCGACAATCGACATCATCGAGTTTAGTGGTGTGGTCATAGCTCCAACCTTCTAGACAAACGCCTGTCATTTGTGCGCCTGTGAAATCTGTGCCAATTGCTTGGGCTTCGGTGAGGTTTACCCATTCGAGATTTGCATTACGGAAACTGGCTTCACTGAGAATGGCGCGTTTGAAGTTGACATTTTCTAAATAAACACCGTCAAGATTTGCACCGCGCAGGTTTAAGCCTTCGTAGGATTTGCTTGGGTTGGGTTTGCCTGTTACCAATAGTTCACGTACTTCAGGGTTGGATAGAATTGATTGTCCAACTCTTGCGCGATCTAGTTTTTTGGATTGATTCCAAAGAGTGTGAGCTAGATCTGTATTTTTGGGAATATTCTGGTCGCGATAATTACGGAAGTCACTGCTTTTCAAATTTGCTTGCGTAAAATTAGCATTCCGTAAATCTGCACCACGAAAACTCGTCCCACCAATGCTGGCAAAGGCTACACTAAACTTTAGCAATATATTAAATTTGGGATCGCCTTTTAAAGCACGCTAAGCAACATAAATACTTAGTAGCATTGTAATCCCAACCCCACCTAAAGATACAGCCAAAGCCTTAAACAAATTAGAAGAAGTAACGATAGTAAAACTTAGAAATATAGACACAACCCCACCCATAGATATAGCCCCAACCAAAGCCACAGAGACGGCTCCAGCCAGTGACGCAGCTAAAGATACTGCCCCAACCAAAGATACTGCTTCAGACAAAGCCAAAGTCACAGCTACAATCACTGACAGAACCAAAGACCCTGCCCCAGCTAAAGCCCCAGTCAAAGTCATAAAAGATACAACATGACTCCCCTCTCTAGTCCAAAATACAGCCAAAGTTAAAGTTGCAGCCAAAGCTAAAGCCAATGCTATAGTCCCAAAAGCCATTAAGGTGAAACCTTGACGGACAATTGCAAAAAACGTCACAGCCAAAGCGAGTACGATTAATATTCCAGGAGCGATTGTGTAGGAATCAATAGAACTAGAAGTAAAGAAACCGAATATCCAGAAGCTAGAAAAGACTGCAAAAACACTTGATAAAAATGACATTACAAGTGACAGAACTAGCTGAAAAGCTAACCACTGCTGCTGCACTCCTGTCTCAGCTTTTGAGAAATTTGCCTCTCTCAAAATCGCATTTGTAAAATCTGTACCCCTTAGATCCGCGCCGCTAAAGTCTGCTCCTGAGAGATCTTGCCCCTTAAACGATCGCCCCCGCAAGTTTTGACCAGCAAAGTTTTTTGCCGTAGAGGTCATAGCAGCTATTCCCAAATTTTTAGATTGATTTTACGATAAATAGCTGTAGGGGCATAGCATTCCCGCAGAAATTTATAAATTCTCAGATTCCCAACCTATGGGAATGCTATGCCCTAAACCTCACAACGTAGGGACAATTTATCGGTGTAAGCGAAGAGGGTTTAGCATTTGCGGATCGAGATTTTCGTGGTGAGTTTGAAAATAGTGGCGCAAATGCTAAACCCCTACAGGTGGTATATGGTGATGAAATCATTTATGGTTCGATACCTAATGTAGCTAAGCGATCGCGCAATTTTTGAGCCTCTAATTCAGCAAGTCTAGCTCGTTCCTCCGCAGACTCAGCACGCTGAGTTTGTTCCTGCAAAGCCGCAAATAGCTCGCTAGGGATTAACAACTTTTCCCCATTGTCTTGTCGATAGAAATTTATCAGGGAATCTTCAACTTCGAGACGCAATCCTAAAACTTGACTCAATCCATCAGCGATCGCCTCATAAACCAGTGAATCTTCTTCCTTGCCGCAAATATACTGAGTCACGAAGCGATCGCTGAAAATGTTAACGTATTAAGAGAAATTTACAATTCACTAAGCCTTGTTTTTAATGGCTAATTCCTGATGGCTAAATGTGTAATTAATCGCCGTGCTGAGTTTTCAGCCAGTCATCGCTACTGGCTACCCGAAATTCCAGACGAGGAAAATCAAGCCAAATTCGGCTTATGTACAAACTTTCCACCTCATGGACATAACTATGTCTTGTACGTTGGGATGCAAGGAGAGATTGATAACACTGGCATGGTGCTAAATCTTTCTGACGTTAAGTACACCATTGCCCGTGAAGTTACGTCGCAATTAAATTTTTCCTATCTCAACCAAGTATGGGAGGAGTTCGATGCAACTCTTCCCACCACTGAAAATATTGCCCGTGTGATTTGGCAGCGTTTAGAACCATACCTGCCATTGGTCAATATTCGCTTATACGAACAACCTGAACTCTGGGCTGATTACAAAGGTAACGACATGCAAGCATATTTAACGATTAGTACTCACTTTTCTGCCGCCCATCGCCTCGCACTGGACACACTTTCTCTCGAAGAAAATACTGCAATCTATGGCAAATGTGCTCGTGTGCATGGGCATGGACATAATTACCATTTAGAAGTTTCTATTGCTGGCGAGATTGATCCACGAACTGGAATGATTGCCGATTTGAGCGATTTTCAAAAAGCTTTAGATCTACATATCCTTGATCCGATGGATCATACTTTCTTGAATAAAGATATTCCTTACTTTGCTGAAGTTGTCCCAACTGCCGAAAATATTGCAGTCTATATTCAAAAAGTTTTGACTCAGCCAATTCGTGACATCGGCGCAAAGTTGCACAGTATTAAGTTGATTGAAAGCCCAAATAACTCCTGCGAAGTTTATGGGGAATATCAACTTTCTGACATTGAGCATTCACTAGAAGAAGCCTTAGCCAAAGTTAGCTAGTAACAAAATCAAGATAGGCGGCTTTGCGCCGCCTATCCACAAAACAAAGTTACAGAAATATTTATCATGCCAGAACTAAATACTTCTACGGAACATGAGCCTGTAGAAGAGATTGTCATCGATCGCCTTGAGTTAGACAAGGTAATTGCGCGGCTGACTAACACCCTAGAAGATGGTGTAAAAAATGGGATTAAGCGTGGATTGCTCCATTTGCCAGCTAGCGATCGCCATTTGTTACTCGTAGCATCCGACATGGTGCAAAAATCCAAGAAATTTCCTAATTACAAGCTGACCTTTTATCACAAAGGCATGGGCGAAGGCACAAACACTTGTGCTGTTACCTTTACAGAATTATAAGTGACGCTTCCTTAACCATGAGCTGATGATTGCCAAGCTGAAGCCAACCGCGCAGGATGCAGTTCTCGGAGGTCAAGTACCACCGCCGCTTGGTGCTGTAGTGCTAGGTGGTTTGGAAGGGGTGAAACGCAGATTAAGCAGTCCCGAGATCGCACCCAGAATTGCTGCACTTACTGAAGCCCTCAACTATGGCGAAACAGGTTTGAACTTGGTTTTGCACGGTTTAGAAGATGAATCGCTCAAAGTACAGCGCACAGCTCTTTTATTACTTTGGCGCAGACCTGAATCTCATATCCGTAAAGTATTAGCCGAATATAGTCAATATCACCTATTTGATATCGTCGATACTTTGCAAGGTCATGCCGATGCGATCGCTTCTCTTGCATTGTCAGTCAATGGCAGGATTTTATATAGCGCTGGTGCAGACTTCAGCATCAAGGTCTGGGATTTAGGTAAAGACAGAACTCAACATAAGCAGATTGGTACGATTCGCGGTCATAACCATATTGTTACGTCCATTGCCCTCAGTGCTAATGGTCGCATCTTAGCTAGTGGTAGTCGCGATAAAACGATTAAACTCTGGGATGCGCGATCGGGCAAAGAACTGCTAACGCTCACAGGGCATATCGGCTACGTAAATTCGGTAGCAATTACACCCGATGGCAAAACTTTAGTTACAGGCAGCCAAGACACCACGATTAAGCTTTGGGATATCAAAACGGGTACAGAAATTCGCACTCTGCGCGGTCACACAAGCCTTGTAGATTCCGTTGCATTAAGTCCTGATGGCAAAGCAATCGCTAGTTGCAGTTGGGATACAACGATTCGGGTATGGGACTTAATTTCTGGCAAACAACTCTGGGAATTTATCGGACATTCGGCGCGAGTTCTATCCTTTGCTATTAGTCCAGATGGGCGCACCCTTGTAAGTGGTAGTCTCGATACCCGCATCAAGGTCTGGGATTTGCACACTGGCAAAGCTGTACGGACTTTAGAAGGACATTGGGGTTGGGTCAAGTCTCTAGTTATTAGTCGTGACGGCAAAACCTTAATTAGTGCTAGCTATAAGGAAATTCGCGTGTGGAACCTAGAAACAGGTGAACCAATTCAGATCCTCAATGGACATATCAATCTGATCAATGCGATCGCTCTCAGCCAAGATGGACAAACTTTAGTTAGTGGTGGCGAAGACTGCAATATCCACATCTGGGGCGTTCCCTAACCAAAAAGGTTGTGCAAAGCACGACCTTTTTGGTTTTTTAAATGCTGCGTAATCGCTTAATTTGGCGATCGCTTTGTTGAGCCCATTGAAGATTTTTTTGCTGATTAAAATAAGCTTGAGCTTGAATAAAAGATTGAATTGCATCTTGCTTTTGTCCAGCCCTTACCTGTGCAACTCCAAGTGTGTAATGAGCCTCAGCATAGTCTTTACGGAATTGCAAAGCATTACGCAGTTGCCCGATCGCCTTTTCCGTTTCACCTTGAATTAATAAAGCCGCTCCCAAATTGTAATAAGCCTCTGCATATTCGGGATTCAGTTGCAACGCTTTGGCATAGTAGGATATTGCCTTTGAGAGATCACCCTGAGTTTGAATTAATAAACCTAAGTTATAAATCGTTTCGGGAGCTTGAGGATTTAGCTTCAGAGCTTGATTGAGATTTGCGATCGCGTTATTTATATCCTTTTTGTCTTTAAAGGCCAGACCCAGATTGTAATAGGCGACTGAGAGCTTGGGATCGAGACGAACGGCTTTTTGTAAATTAGATATGGCTTGATTAGGATCTCCCGACTGCAACTGTGCTGCACCTAAATTGCTAAAAGCCATTGCAAACTTTGGATCGAGCCTGGTTGCCCGTTGAAAAGAATGAATGGCTTCTTTGAGCTTGCCCCCCTGTGCGTAAGCCAGACCGAGGTTGTAATGTGCAGCCGTGAGTTCAGGATTTTTCTTAATCGCGGCTTGAAAAATCACCACCGCCCCTTCCAAATTCCCTAGTCGCACATAGGCATTACCACGCTCTAAAAGCTGATCGGCAGTTTCATTGGGTGGCACAACAATCTGTTGCTGGATCTGCACTTTTTGCGGTGGCTTTTCACGCAGTTGCGCGATCGCCACATCTGCATAACTCACACCAACTAATAAGTAGATAGACCCAATTAAAAACCCAAAACCTGTTCTGCTCGCATAGCGGGCAGAACAGGTTTTGGTTCTGTTTTTTAATTGTGCCGAAGTACTTAAGACCGACGCGAAAACTCCCAAAACTGGTTTCATAATCTTTTCTGGTCTGAATTCTTGATAAAGAATGTTAAATTGATAAGGCTAAATTTAAGCAAAAAATTAGCGATCTCTATTAAGTCCAAAGCTTCAAAAAACAAGCAATACAAGCCCTGTAAACATGATTCTCGTTATCGACAATTACGACAGCTTTACCTATAACCTTGTACAGTACCTTGGAGAATTATTACCCGAATTCCCCACATTAGGAGAAATTATAGTTAAACGAAATGACGAAATAAGCATCGAAGAAGTTAAACAACTTCGACCTGCAGGAGTCGTAATTTCACCAGGACCTGGTCGTCCCGAAGAAGCGGGGGTATCGCTAGATATTATTCGAGAAATGGATGCAAATACTCCGATATTAGGTGTATGTCTCGGTCATCAGAGTATGGGTTTGATGTATGGTGGCAAAGTTGTCTCTGCACCTTACTTAATGCATGGCAAGACCTCACAAATTTATCACACTGGAGTCGGTATTTTGGCAGGACTAGCCAATCCGTTTACGGCAACTCGCTATCATAGTTTGGTTATTGATCGTCACAACTGTCCAGATGTACTTGAAGTTACAGCATGGACTGAAGATGACATAATCATGGGAGTCCGACATAAACAATATCCTCACGTTCAAGGCGTACAATTCCATCCTGAAAGCATCTTAACTGAGGCAGGCAAAGACTTGCTGCGAAACTTCCTAAAAGGATTAAGCGTCATAGTCTAATAATTTAAGTACCGTTGTAAAACATTCTCCACATAACCCAAAATAATCAATTAACTAAACAACATGCGCCGCAGACAAATTCTTCGACTCGCTCAAGGTGGACTAATATCAGCATTTACCGCAGGAATCATTGCTGATGCAGCTAATTCACAAACGAATTCAACCCTAAGACTTCAGTGGATGGGGCATCTGTCATTCTTGATCTCAGGAGATAGTGTCAGTTTTTTAACACATCCTTTTCGTCCTGCTGGTTGTACTGCCAAATTGACTTCTCCTACAGCAAAATCTGACTATATCCTGATTAGTTCTCGGCTGCTTGACGAAGGATATTTGGAGAACCTCCCCAAAGATACTCGAGTTTTGTCTGAGCCAGGTTCTTATAACCTGAAGGGGATTAATCTTCAAGGCATTACAATGGATCACGATCGCATTGGTGGTCGCAGATTTGGACGCAATGTGGCATGGCGATGGAAACAATCAGGTATTTTTGTCTTGCATTTAGGCGGAGCCGCAGCTCCTATCACCGCCTCTCAAAGAATTTTAATGGGTCGTCCCGATGTTTTGATTTTGCCGATTGGCGGTAATGCTCAAGGTACAGATCCGATGCAACTAAAAGCTTATTCTCCTGTTGAAGCTAGGGCGATCGTGCAAGAGCTTAATCCACGAATTGTCATCCCCACTTATTACCGTACTGACAAATCCAGTAATTCTTGCCAATTAGCATCGGTAGATGAGTTCCTCGCGCTCATGCCCCCTGATAGTGTGCGTAAACTTGAAGGCTCAACTCTAGAGCTGAATGCAGGTAGCTTGCCTCAAACCACTGTAGTGCGGGTTTTAAAAGCTTAAAAAATAAAAAAGGGGACGCAAAGCGCCCCCTTTTTTATGGTGATACTCTCACTATAGTTCCCACGGTCACTTGGCTAAATAATTCGCGAACATCTTCGTTGTACATACGGATACAGCCATGAGATGCAGCTGTGCCCACCGAAGCGCGGTTAGGTGTGCCATGAAAGCCAGACCAATCCTTCCCATTTGTCCAAAAGCCAATCCAGCGATCGCCTAAGGGATTTTCAGGATCTTTGCTAGGAATTACGTCACCCGTAAAAGGATTTTGCCAAGCAGGATACTCAATAGTCTCTAAAACACGGTGATTGCCGATTGGGGTGCTCCAGCCTTCCTTTCCAACAGCTACAGGATATGTTTTTAAGGGGATTTCACCATGAAAGGCAGTAACTTTGCGCTTGCTGATGCTAACTTCGAGACGAGTTATTTGCATCAGTTCACGATCCCACAGTTGCCGATTGGGATTAATTGTATAGAGTGAGCCAAGAGCTGGCAATTTCTTTTGATAAGCCAGAGCTTGATAAAGAAGTACTACAAGTTCACTTTTAGTAATCGCCGTAGTAGGTGCGAGAACACGAGGATCTGGATAATTAGTGACTAAGCCTTGTTGGGTAAGTATTGCGATCGCAGGAATAGCATAGTCAGGGACTTTCAAGGCATCACGATACATTGATAGCAAATATGTCTGAGGCGTTTTGTGAGCTTTGCTATTCAGACTAAGCTGACTGGAGATTGCCACTAATACTTCAGCTTTGGTGGCAAAGTCATTGAGTCTTGTGGTAATTCTTGGTGCATTGCGGTTAGCAAAGGCGATCTCTAGCAAGTTAGAAAGTTCAGCGCGGGTAATGGGGCGATCGGGCTGAAATTGGCTAATTGAATCAGGATTAACTAAAGCAGCATTCAAAGCTGGCTGAGACAATAAACCTTCAACAAACAAGCGCGACCAATGTTTTTGTAAATCTATGAATAAAAAACGATTAGGATTTGATTTATTGGCAGAATTTACCTTTACTTCCTGAGCATTTGCCTCAAAGATATGGTTTTGAGTACTCCAGCTTAGCGAAATAAAAGTATAAACATTTGCGGCGATCGCAACATTCACAAAAGAAGATAAAAGACTTTGCGATCGCATTCTCATAAATTTCAATTACTCTTGCGCCTAGGATGGATTGTATTAGACAAATTAGCTATGCAGTCTAGCATATACATCAAGATATTTGAGTGCTGCAAACCTTGTAAAGTATGAAGACAAAATGGTTATTTAATAGGCTCTATTTTTAGTAAGCTTTATCCTAAATAAAAATTCAAGATACTAACAATAATTAAGGAATAAAAAATACGACCAGCCCTTAAATAGTTATCTATATCAAGACTAATTTCTATCAAACTAGCCACACATTTTTCTCGATACACTTTCTCATCAAGTCGATCCACATTACTAATGGTCACAACTGGAAGACTGATATCTGTATTTCTTTCACGAACTGTCTGCTCTAAAGAAGTTTTTCCCTTCATATTTCTATTAGCAGTAATCAAAATCATTTGACTTTGTTGAGCAAAATCCCAGACAACTAGATCGCTACTATCACGAGGTAAACCCACATCCTCAAATTGCAGAAATTTAATTTGTATTAGCTCCAGCCAACCTTCAGAGGCAACAACATCCCAAAGGATTAAAGATTTACCTTTGAGATTGTAATCAATTAAAAACTTCATGCCTCAGTGGCTAGTCTAGCTTTCCAACTTTGCAGTTTTTCCCATGCTTTTTTATTTTCAGGTTTAGAATCGCGTTTAGTGACTTGAGCAAATCTCTCTTTATTAATTTCTTCCCAATAATGTCGATTTACCACAGATTCTTGCAAAATCTGTTGATATTCCGCCTCAACCTGCTCATGATGATTTTCAATATAGGCGATCGCTGCATTAAATTGTTGATCAGTAATATAAAAAAATAATTGCGAATTAACTTTACAGGATAACCAGCATGAATATAATCCATCAAATCATACAGAGTAATCCGAGTACCATTAATACTAAGTCCTCTTTCTGTACGGACAATATCTGACTTGTCTTGAATAGCTGTCATATTCGCCACTCTTATAAATATTAGATATTATAGCTTTTACAAAAAAATCCCCCACATTGCTGTGAGGGATTTTTTATTTAACTCGCAAGCTAGATTAACCGAAAGCCGTTGCTGTTGAGGCGATCAAGAAGGCTGCATACGTGAGTATGTATCCAATCGTGAAGTGAGCCAAGCCAACCAAACGAGCTTGAACGATGGAGAGAGCCACAGGCTTGTCTTTCCACTGAACCAAACTTGCAAGAGGTGTGCGTTGGTGCGCCCATACAAGGGTTTCGATCAATTCTTGCCAATAACCACGCCAAGAGATCAAGAACATGAATCCAGTTGCCCAAACTAGGTGTCCGAAGAGGAACATCCAAGCCCAAACAGAGATATTGTTCATGCCATAGGGGTTATAGCCATTGATCAACTGAGCAGAGTTGAGCCATAGGTAGTCACGGAGCCAGCCCATGATGGTGACCGAGGATTCGTTGAACTGAGCAACGTTACCTTGCCATACACCGAGGTGTTTCCAGTGCCAGTAGAAGGTTGTCCAACCAATGGTATTCAACATCCAGAACATAGCGAGGTAGAAGGAATCCCATGCCGAGATATCGCAAGTACCGCCACGACCAGGGCCGTCGCAAGGGAAGCTGTACCCGAAGTCTTTCTTGTCTGGCATAAGCTTAGATCCACGAGCATCCAACGCACCCTTAACCAAGATCAAGGTGGTGGTGTGTAGACCTAGAGCGATCGCATGGTGAACCAAGAAGTCGCCAGGACCAATTTGAAGGAACAACGAGTTGTCTCCAGCATTAATTCCAGCTAACCAACCAGGTAGCCAAGCAGCACCAGCATTTGAAGGAATGCTTGAAGCATTGGAAAGCAATACATCAAAACCATAGAGAGCCTTACCGTGAGCGGCTTGAATCCACTGTGCGAATACAGGCTCGATCAAGATTTGCTTTTCTGGAGTGCCAAACGCTTGCATTACATCGTTATGAACGTAGATACCAAGAGTGTGGAAGCCTAAGAAAAGAGATACCCAGCTAAGGTGAGAGATGATCGCTTCTTTGTGCTCAAGCATACGTGCAAGCACATTGTCTTTGTTAGCTTCAGGATCGTAGTCACGAACGAAGAAGATCGCACCGTGAGCAAATGCACCGACCATCAAGAAACCAGCAATATATTGGTGATGAGTATATAGAGCAGCTTGAGTGGTGAAGTCCTTAGCGATAAACGCATAGGAAGGCATCGAGTACATGTGCTGAGCGACTAATGATGTGATTACACCCAAAGAAGCAAGAGCCAAGCCTAGTTGGAAGTGCAAGGAGTTGTTGATTGTGTCATACAAGCCCTTGTGTCCAGCGCCTAACGCACCGCCGAAAGGAGTGCCTTTAGGAGGATTGTGAGCATTCAAGATTTCTTTGATACTGTGACCAATACCAAAATTAGTACGGTACATGTGACCAGCAATGATGAACAATACAGCGATCGCCAAGTGGTGATGCGCGATGTCAGTCATCCAAAGAGACTCAGTTTGAGGATGGAAACCACCAAGGAAAGTCAAGATTGCAGTACCAGCACCTTGAGATGAACCAAACACATGACCTGCAGTATCAGGATTCTGAGCATATACGCCCCAGTTGCCTGTGAAGAAAGGCGCAAGCCCTGCTGGATGAGGAGGAACGCTCAAGAAGTTGTCCCAACCGACATGAATACCGCGAGACTCAGGAATCGCAACGTGAACCATGTGACCAGTCCAAGCCAAAGAGCTAGCTCCGAACAAACCAGCCAAGTGGTGGTTTAGACGAGATTCAGCATTCTTGAACCAAGAAAGGCTAGGACGGAAACTAGGCTGTAAGTGCAACCAACCTGCAAAAAGCAGAATCGATGCAAATACTAGCATCCAGATAGCACCAGTAAATAGTTCAGCGTTGGTACGCATACCGATGGTGTACCACCAGTGGTAAACACCCGAATAAGCGATGTTTACGGGGCCAGCAGCATCAGTTTGAGTGAATGCTTCAACAGCCGCCTTACCGAAGTGAGGATCCCAAATCGCATGGGCGATCGGACGTGTGGTGAGAGGATTTTGAATCCATTGCTCGAAGTTACCCTGCCACGCTACGTGAAACAGGTTGCCAGATGTCCACAGGAAGATGATTGCCAAATGACCGAAGTGTGAAGCAAAAATCTTTTGGTAAAGACTTTCTTCAGTAACACCATCGTGACTTTCAAAATCGTTCGCTGTGGCGATCGCATACCAGATCCGACGGGTTGTTGGATCCTGTGCGAGAGCCTGGCTAAACTTAGGAAATTTCGTTGCCATAATTACTTCAATTTCTCCGTTAATATTAGCCAAGTGCACCGTAACGGGCTAGGAAGAATGCCCAAGTTGTGGCAATTCCACCTAATAGGTAGTGAGCTAGACCCACAGCACGACCTTGAGTGATGCTCAAAGCGCGAGGAGAAATAGCTGGAGCAACGTTGAGCTTGTTATGTGCCCAAACGATTGACTCAATTAGTTCTTGCCAGTAACCACGGCCACTGAACAGGAACATAAGGCTGAAAGCCCAGATGAAGTGAGCGCCCAAGAAGATCAAACCGTAAGCCGACAATGCCGAACCGTAGGATTGAATAACGTTGGAAGCTTGAGCCCACAAGAAGTCACGCAACCAACCGTTGATGGTCAATGCACTCTGTGCAAAGTTACCGCCAGCCATGTTAGTGATTGTGCCACTTGCGTCAACAGTACCGAAAATATCAGACTGCATTTTCCAAGAGAAGTGGAAGATTACAACTGAGATACAGTTGTACATCCAGAAAAGACCGAGGAATACGTGATCCCATGCCGAAACTTGACATGTGCCACCACGACCAGGACCGTCGCAAGGGAAGCGGAAACCAAGTTCAGCTTTGTCTGGAACCAAGCGAGAGCTGCGGGCATAAAGCACGCCTTTCAGCAAGATCAAGACAGTAACGTGAATGGTAAACGCATGGATGTGATGAACCAAGAAGTCAGCAGTACCAAGAGCCATGTGAGCCATTGCAACTTTGCCACCAACTACAAGAGTGTCGCCACCGAAGATGGGGCTAACGCCAGAAGTTGCGTAAGGAGCAGTTGAACCAGCAGCAGCAGCATGGATACCTTGAACCCAGTTAGCGAAGACAGGCTTCAACTGAATTGCGGTATCGGAGAACATATCTTGAGGACGACCCAATGCACGCATAGTGTCGTTGTGGATGTAAAGACCAAAGCTGTGGAAGCCAAGGAAGATACATACCCAGTTAAGGTGAGAGATGATTGCATCGCGTTGGCGCAACATGCGATCGAGCAAGTTGTTTACATTCTTAGCAGGATCGTAGTCACGAACCATGAAAATGCCAGCGTGAGCAGCAGCACCACAGATACAGAAGCCGCCAATCCACATGTGGTGTGTAAATAGCGAAACTTGGGTAGCGTAGCTAGTGGCAATGTAAGGATAAGCAGGCATCGCGTACATATGCTGAGCGACGATTATGCTCAATGAGCCCAACAAAGCCAAGTTAACTGCTAGTTGTGCATGCCAAGAAGAGGTCAAAATTTCGTATAGACCCTTGTGACCTTCGCCAGTTAAAGGTCCCTTGTGAGCTTCAAGGATTTCCTTCATGCTGTGACCGATACCAAAGTTGGTGCGGTACATGTGTCCAGCGATGATGAAAAGTGTCGCGATCGCAAGGTGATGGTGAGCTTGGTCAGTTAGCCACAAAGAACCAGTTTGAGGATTCAATCCACCTTTGAATGTCAAGAAATCTGCATAAACACCCCAATTCAATGTGAAGAAAGGTGTTAGACCCTGAGCAAAGCTAGGGAAGATTTTTGCCATTAGCTCAGGATGGAAAATAAACTCATGAGGTAAAGGAATCTGATCCGCTGGTACGCCCTTATCAAGGTAATAGTTGATAGGAATCGATACATGGATCTGATGTCCAGCCCAAGAGAGTGAACCCAAACCGAGTAAACCAGCCAAGTGGTGGTTCATCATCGATTCAGCATTCTTAAACCACTCAAGTTTAGGAGCTGCCTTGTGGTAGTGAAACCAACCAGCGAAGAACATTAAACCAGCCATCACCAAACCGCCAATTGCGGTGCAGAGGAGTTGATACTCCGTGGTGATACCAGATGCTCTCCAAAGGTGGAACAAACCAGAAGTGATTTGAATACCTTGGAAACCGCCGCCAACATCGCCGTTCAAGATATCTTGACCGACAACATTCCAGACCACTTGAGCGCTGGGTTTAATGTTGACTGGATCGGCAAGCCAACCAGTGTAGTTGGAGAATTTTGCGCCGTGGTAATACATACCACTGAGCCAGATAAAAATAATACCTAGATGCCCAAAGTGAGCAGAGAAGATCTTACGAGCAGTATCTTCTTCGGTTGTGAAACTGTCAAAGTCATGCACATTGGCATGAAGATCCCAAATCCATGTGGTTGTCTTTGGACCCTTCTTTAAGGTGCGATCAAAGTGACCAGGTTGTCCCCACTTCTCGAAAGAAGTAGGTACTACGTCACGATCAACCGATACCTTTACCTCTGTGTCTGGCTTTTGAGGAGTCATTGTCATGTAAATTTTCCTCTCTCAGACTGTTAAGACAAAGTAGATTAAACGATTAGGCTAGTTCTCTCATAGTGCTGAATCTATAAATGAGATAAGTACTGCTTTAATAAGAGAACCTAAGCCACGATGACGTAATTATAGATTTACGTTTGTGTCGCTCTAGAGTCTTTGTAACAATTGTTTAGAATGTCTCTATTTTGCTCAATCCTTTGCGCTGCAATAAATTGAGATGTACAGTTTTGCTTTGCAAAGTAAAAAGTCTTTGAGATTTTCTTAACAAAACTTTATTAAATGTTTGAATTTTATTTACAGCTATTGTCATGAAGCTTGAGTTAGATCAAAGCAAATAATCTTATTTGCTTTGTAAGGGTAAATGGGTTGCCAAGCAACCTTTTTACTCTTTGATCTTGTAATTACTCTAAAGGTTTCAAAAGTCTCAAAGCAGTTGAGGCTAAGATAGGCTAGCAAAGGTAGCCAGTAATGACTGGCGCTATGGAGGATATTATGCCTAGTGATTTGCCCAAAAGTTTTCTCGATCAGTTACGTGAAATGACAGTTGTGGTTGCCGATACAGGTGATATCCATGCAATTGAGATGGTAAAACCTCAAGATGCAACCACAAACCCTTCTTTGATTACGGCAGCTGCCCAAATGCCGCAATATCAAGAAATTGTCGATGAAACTCTCCTTGAAGCAAGAACTGAACTTGGCAAAGATGCTAAGCCTGCTCAAGTGGTTTCTTTGGCTTTCGATCGCTTGGCGATCGCATTTGGCATGAGAATTTTACAAACTATCCCAGGGCGAGTTTCGACAGAAGTGGATGCAAGGTTGTCTTATGACACGGCTGCAACTTTAGAAAAAGCACATTATTTGATTTCGCAATATGAAGCTCATGGTATTTCTCGCGATCGCATTTTGATCAAAATCGCGTCAACATGGGAGGGGATCAAAGCGGCGGAATCACTAGAGAAAGAAGGAATTCATTGCAATTTGACCTTATTGTTTGGGTTGCACCAAGCGATCGCCTGTGCCGAAGCGGGGGTAAAGTTAATTTCGCCTTTTGTGGGACGAATTCTTGATTGGTACAAAAAAGATACGGGTCGCGATGGCTATGCAGCCGCCGAAGATCCAGGTGTATTGTCCGTCTCAAAAATTTATAACTACTATAAAAAGTTTGGGTATAAAACTGAAATTATGGGTGCGAGTTTTCGCAATATGGGCGAGATTGTGGAACTTGCAGGCTGTGATTTATTAACAATTTCTCCTGCTTTGCTGGATGAGCTGCATCATACTCAAGGGGAACTAGTACGTAAACTCGATCCCGCGATCGCATCTCAGTCTGATGTGGTCAAGATCCCTATGGATAAAGCTACTTTTGAGGCGATGCACGTAAGCGATCGGATGGCATCTGAGAAACTTGACGAAGGCATCAAAGGATTCTCTAAAGCTCTAGTCACTTTAGAGGAGTTACTAGCTGAGAGACTAGCCAAACTTGAAGAACCTGTACTCGCGACAGTTTAAGTTTGTGGATTTTCAAAAATGGCAACGCCATTTTTGAAAATCCACAAACTTTATTGGGTTTGATTTTTAATTATCGAAAGTGTAGTCACACTTTCGATAATTGTTCTAAAAAATTAGGTAGGGTGGGCATTGCCCACCCTAATTTGTTAATTGCTATACTTGCCAATATGTCGCCACAATTGCCAATAGATCCCATATTTTCAAGCAAAAGTAGAGTTTATCAAGCTCTGATAGAGCAGTTTGATTTGTTGCTCCGCGCCAAATATCCGCTTATATATATAGTTACTGCCGAAGAAGAGCCAGTCGAAGATGTTTTGTCAGAGGTAGCTCTACAATCTAGCCCTAGCCGCAGGATATTGTTTTGGGATATAGCAAGAGGCTGGAGTGACAATAACGCCGATAAAGGATCGGTGATGGCGGCTTTGTCTCGGATAGCTCAACGGGATAAGGCAACTAAGGATGGTGATAACGTTTTGTACATACTGAGGGATCTACATCCAATCCTGAAATATCCCCATCACGATCGCCATATTCCAATTATTCGCGAACTTAAAAACTTAGCTAGGGATCTCAAACTTGATCGTCGGACGATTGCACTAACTAGTCATGTACTAGAGATTCCTCCCGAATTAACCGAAGAAATTACCGCGATAGATTTTCCTTTGCCTGCGATCGCAGAAATCGAATATTTAATCAAACAAAAGATTTCGTCTAATAAACTCAATTTGTCAAACTTGGCTTGGGAGCAACTGGTCAAAGCTTGTCAGGGTCTAAGTAGAACAAGGATTCAAAGGGTGTTAGCTAAAGCGATCGCTGAAAAAGAGCAAGTAAATGATTCAGATATAGATGCGGTATTAGCTGAAAAACAGCAAGCAATCAGGCAAACAGGCATCTTGGAATTCTTTACAGTTAATGAATCGCTAAAAAATGTTGGTGGGTTAGATAATCTTAAGCAATGGGTACGAATTCGTCGAGATGCCTTCACAGAAGAGGCGAAACGCTATGGTATCCCCACGCCAAAGGGTGTTTTATTGGTTGGTATTCAAGGTACTGGTAAGTCACTATCGGCGAAGACGATCGCAAATGAATGGCGATTACCATTATTGCGTCTTGATATTGGGCGACTATTTGGAAGTTTTGTGGGGGAGAGCGAGAGTCGGATGCGGCAAATGATTCAACTTGCTGAAGCAACTGCACCCTGCGTCTTGTGGATCGACGAGATCGATAAAGCTTTTGGTAATGCGAATATTTCAGTAGATGGAGACTCTGGAGCTAGTCGTCGCGTATTTGGAACATTAATCACATGGATGCAGGAAAAAACAGCCCCAGTTTTTATTGTTGCCACGGCTAATAATGTAAGGATTTTGCCAGCCGAACTGTTGCGAAAAGGTAGATTTGACGAGATATTCTTTTTGAATTTACCCACTGAGTCTGAACGCCAAGAAATTTTTAAGGTGCATTTACAAAAATTGCGCCCCAGCCGATTGCGTGAATTTGATCTGTTTTTATTAGCTCGACACACCAAAAATTTTAGCGGCGCTGAAATAGAGCAAGTCATCATTGACGGTATCCATCGAGCCTTTGGACGAGGTAGCAGTGGCAATCGTGAAGACTTCACTACCGAAGATATCATTAGTGCGATCGAGGAGACAGTGCCATTAGCCGCGATCGCCTCACAACAGATCGAATCTCTCAAACAATGGGCTGCTGAGTCTGGTGCTAGGACTGCATCAAATGATGAACAATTACTTCAAGAATTACGAAAGTTTGCAATTAACCTAGAATAGAGAAAATGGCAGACGCGCTCTATTCTCAAATTTTATGTCTCACTTCACCACGATCGCCATTGAAATCAAAAATGGTGACTTGCTAGAACAAGCGCTCCAATCGCTGGGCTATCCTGTCAAGCTAAACACTTTAGTGCGCGGATACCTTGGTGACACTACTACAGCCAATTATGTAATCCCTATGCCTAATGCCTATGACATTGGCTTTCGGAAAGCAGGCGATCGCTATGAACTCATTGCTGATATGTGGGGCGTAGCAATGAATGTCGAGGAATTTCTAGGAGAACTTAATCAGCAATATGCGGCTAGAACTGTTTTAGAGAGTGCCACTCAACAGGGATTTGTGATTGAGCAGCAAGAAGTATTAGAAGACGGGACTGTGAGAATTGTGATTGGGCGATGGGCATAATTTACAAAAAGCTTACTTCGCAAGCTTTTTGTAAGAATTTTAGTCGGAATTGCGGAATAAGGTTAAAACTGGTACACAGGCTCCAAAGCATGAGGCGATCGCCCCAATTCCTGAAAAGATATGAGGAGCTTGAACATACTTAACTATTTCGTCTGTAGCGAGAGGCAATGTTGCGAGCAGCACACACGACACACCTAAGCGAACTGCTAGTTGATGAATCATGTTTAATACTTGAATTCTACATTTTTGAATCTATGGATATCTCACACTAGGTTGACTAAAGGGGATCGTCATCTATAAATAGAGTGATATATCGATATTGAAACCTAGGATGAATGTCAATTTATATGAAGATAGAGAGCGCGATCTCATGCTCCCTTCCCTGTGAATGATTAGTGGGAAAGGAGTGGTTTTTAAAATCAATATTTTTTAGTCTGTAATTTAAGGGCTTTAATATGGGAACCCTTAGAGGAAGGTAAAGTCAATAATCATGTGTATTTATTCACAAGTTTCGTAACTAATTTTATGAAATCAACTTTTTTAGTCTGTTGTAGCCTTTTGACGTTTGGGGGGGTAATTGCGATCGCACCTAATCTGGATGCGACATCTTTAGCTAAGCAACAAAACCAGATTTCACCAATACGGTCTACTAATATAAGTCAAAGTACTAATCGGGGCAGTTTTGAAACTGAGTTGCTCAAGCTAACTAACTTAGAACGCCAAAAAGTAGGCTTATCACCTCTTAAGCTTTCGTCACAATTGACAAAAGCTGCTCAGTCCCATGCGAGAGATATGGCAAGAAATAACTACTTTAGTCATACGGGGCTTAACGGTTCCAGTATGGCAGATCGTGCTAAGGGGACTGGTTATAAATATTTCGCGTTAGGTGAAAATATTGCTGCAGGGAAAGCAACACCTGAAGGGACGATTCGGCAATGGATGAATAGTTCTGGGCATCGCGCTAATATTCTCAATAGTAGATTTACTGAAATTGGCTTTGGATATGAGAATGCGCCAAACTCTCGCTATCGACACTATTGGGTACAGGTGTTTGGTTCACCTCAACGCTAGGCTATAGCTATAGAATAAAAAAGCTCGCGAAGCGAGCTTTTTTATTATCAAAAAATCTATGAGCGATCGCCAATATATTCTTTTCAATAAGCCCTATGGTGTGCTCTGTCAGTTTACTGATGACAGTATATCTCCGCGCCCAACTTTAAAAGAATATATAGATATCCCTGAAGTTTATTCAGTAGGTCGCTTGGATTTTGATAGCGAAGGATTATTGCTGCTGACTAATGATGGACAGTTAAAGCATCGTTTAATCGATCCCCAGTTTGAACATTCACGAACTTATTGGGTACAGGTAGAGAAAATTCCTACAGAAGAGGCTTTGCAAAAGTTACGCAATGGGATCATGCTCAAAGGCTATCAGACTAAACCTGCGATCGCTAAGTTATTAGATACCGAGCCAGACTTACCAGAGCGTAAGCCTCCCATTCGCTTTCGAGCCAGCATTCCCACAGCTTGGTTAGAACTAAAATTAACAGAAGGGAAAAATCGTCAGGTTAGAAAAATGACAGCAGCAGTGGGATTCCCTACTTTGCGCTTAGTAAGGGTAGCGATTGCCCATTTAAGCCTAGCGAATCTGAATGTTGGTCAATGGCGAAATTTGACTCAAACAGAACTACAAGAACTCCGCCTGAAAGTAATCCCGGGCAGACTGTGATAGAACATCTATGAGTTTTGCTGTTATGTCTTTATGGTTATTCCATGCAAGTTCTTGGTACCCAACAATGGGAACTTCCGCTTGAAATAGCTCCGTTAGTAGCTTGTAGTTTGGAGCGATCGAGATTGATCCATGCTGCAATACTGAATTGTGACGATAAACTTGAGCGCTACCAACGAGTTTGCGTCCATCGGCAATTACTAAGTCCGCATTGGTTGCCGTAGAGAAGCAACTAGGATTATGAATATAGCCCCGACCTGCTTTTCCATAGCTTAGATTAACCCCCAATTCGGCAAAACCTTGGATTAGAAATCCGCTGATATATTCATAGATCTCACGATGCGAGCGCTTTCTGCCAAAGGTATTATCTTCAAACTCCCCAGCTTGATCCCCACCAATATCAGCGCTGGTGATCAATGCATAGGTAAGATCTCCTTGATGAAGTACAGCACGACCCCCACTCGGACGACGAATGATGTCGAGATTATGTTTTTGAGCGATCTCATTCCAGCGAATAGGATATTGCTTTTGATTAAAACCTAAGGAAATCGCAGATGGACTCCAGCGATAAAATCGTAAAATCGATGGCGATTGAGGATCTTGGCTATGGCGATCAAGCAAAGAATTATCAAGAGCCATTTGTAGCTTTCCCGATATTTCAGAATAAGGAAGAAGCTCCCATAGTTTGTTCATGAATTTATAAAAATTGTAAGAAAGCACCCAAACGGTGCTTTCTTACTAAAACACAGTTCTAAACGCCAAAATTTTCTTTTAATACTTCATCATTTTCATCGGCGATCGCTGCCACAATCGTGATGATCCGTGAGATTTCTGCAGGTGAAAGGTCTTCCACAGAGCGTGAACACAACACCAAAACTTGATCATTCTGGATCGCATACCGAGCTTCAAATGTATCAGCAGCATTTTTTTCCAAAAGCCAGCGTGTCATTTTTGCTTCGTCTTTAAATGGGGCGGCAAGCACCGTCGAAAAAACCGTGAAGGTATCGTTAGGCTCAGTTCCAGTAATGTTGACAACTACTTCTACAGTGCCATATTGAAATTTCCACGTATCCTCGGTTTGGTTTTCAAGAGCCGAATTTTCAGCATCCATACTGGCAATGACAGTTTGGATCGTTTGCACAATGTGATTAGTCGGTGGTGCAAAACTAGATTCTGCTTCTACAGGAGTTATTGGCGATTCTGTTGTGAAGGTCATAGTTAAATATCTAGTTACTATCTGCCAATAGTGTATAGCAAACGTCAATGTTTTTCATAAAACACCCAATTGGGTGTTTTATGAAAGCGCTTTGCGAATTAAATAATTTGTTAAAACTAGTTGGGCGGGCAAAGCCCGTCCAACTAGTTTTAGATTCCTTAGTAACGCAAATCGTAGAAACTTAATCTGCCATAACCAAGAAATTGTGAATTTGGGCGATCGCCTTGTGGAAATGCGGTCACTCCAAACAGATAAACGCCATCATAGCGAGGATTACGGACTGGGCGAAGTCCCACTACTAGCTTACTGTTAAGCTCATTGCTCGCAGGTATTGGGGGATCAAAGGTAATTGTGATTTTTGGGCGATCACTATCTTGACGTGGCAAAATTTCAGTTTTACTGGAGATGGTAACTCGATCTCCTGATGGAGATTGCAAATAAGCAATTGTTTCATTGCTATAAAAATCAACCTTATCAAAGCCTTCTGTCTGAGAAATTTCTAACTTTTGTAGAGGCTCACCCATATTTTGTGGTAGTGCGATCGCAAAGTAATATGTCGCATTCCAAGAATAGATGCGATTTATAGTAGTCTCAGCACCCAAAAATAATGGCAATTGCACAAAATAGGTTTTGCCATCGCGTAACTGTACTGCTTCTGCTGAAGAAGTTAGAAAATTGCTGGAAGTAAAATTTTGATTGCTAACTGCAAAAACTGGCAGCGCCAAAATTGGCAGCAATGCGATCGCAGTCATAACTTTTTTACGCATTTTTTTCACCATAAGTACGTACCGTTTTGCTAGCATTGTAGGAATAGCTACTTTTTTCGCCGCGATAGGCTTACTGAAAGCCTTACGATCGCATTAAATGCTATCTCATTAAGATAGAGGTATCTACTGTGGTTTCTTCTCCTCCAACATCGTCGAATGTCTTACTAAATCTTGAAGGTGCGCTTTCATCTAGTATAAATTCATCCAGCCCAGATCCTGAAAGTACCACAGATAATATAACTAGTCGTTCAATGATTGCTATTCTTGATTTCGGTTCTCAGTACTCAGAGCTAATTGCTCGACGTATACGTGAGACACAAGTTTATTCTGAAGTTCTAACTTATCATATCTCAGCCGAAGATTTACTGAAGCTTAATCCTAAGGGGATTATCTTGTCAGGTGGACCGAATTCTGTCTATGACGATGGCGCTCCGCTATGCGATCCTGAGATTTTTAATTTGGGCATACCTATTTTAGGTGTTTGCTATGGAATGCAACTGATGGCAAAGCAACTCGGCGGCAAGGTCGAACTTGCTGAGCATGGAGAATATGGTAAAGCTGAACTGCAAATTGATGATCCCACAGATCTGCTAACTAATGTAGATACGGGCATCACGATGTGGATGAGTCATGGTGATTCTGTCATTGAATTACCTAAAGGATTTGAAATTTTAGCTCATACAGCAAATACTCCCTGTGCCGCGATCGCTGATCACCAAAAAAATCTTTACGGTGTTCAGTTCCATCCTGAGGTCGTACATTCCACAGGTGGGATGGCGATGATTCGCAATTTTGTCTATCACATTTGCAAATGCGAGCCAAGTTGGACAACTGATGCTTTTATCGAAAATTCAATTCGTGAAATTCGCGCTCAGGTTGGCGATAAGCGCGTTTTACTCGCACTATCAGGTGGTGTAGATTCTTCAACACTTGCCTTTCTATTGCATAGGGCGATCGGTGATCAACTCACCTGTATGTTTATCGATCAAGGCTTCATGCGTAAGCTAGAGCCAGAGCGTCTAGTCAAACTTTTTGAAGAACAGTTCCACATTAATGTTGTGTATGTTAATGCTCGTGAAAGATTTCTTGAAAGAGTTAAGGGTATTACCGAGCCTGAGCAGAAACGGAAGTTAATCGGCAGTGAATTCATCAATGTCTTTGAAGAAGAATCACAGCGATTAGGACCGTTTGATTTCCTTGCCCAAGGCACTCTTTATCCAGACGTAATTGAATCGGCTGACACTAACGCTGATCCTGTCACTGGTAAACGTGTTGCTGTCAAAATCAAGAGTCATCACAATGTGGGTGGCTTACCTGATAATCTTCGCTTTACTTTAGTGGAACCACTTCGCAAGTTGTTCAAAGATGAAGTACGGAAGGTTGGTACAGCGCTTGGACTTCCCGAAGAGATTGTGAAGCGTCAGCCATTTCCCGGACCTGGTTTAGCCATTAGGATTATTGGAGATATTACCAGCGATCGCCTGAATACTTTACGCGATGCTGATTTAATTGTACGCCAAGAGATCAATCGTGCAGGTCAATACAATAACCTCTGGCAAGCCTTTGCGGTGCTATTGCCTACCGTTCGTAGCGTGGGAGTGATGGGCGATAAGCGCACCTATTCCCATCCTATCGTGTTGCGTCTAGTTACTAGTGAGGATGGTATGACTGCGGATTGGGCAAGAGTTCCCTACGATCTATTGGAAACGATTTCCAATCGGATTGTCAATGAAGTGGAAGGTGTCAATCGCGTGGTTTTAGATATTACATCTAAGCCACCTGGCACTATTGAATGGGAATGAACCCTGATCAAAACTCAGTTATAGAGAGGTGCGGTGCTTTGCGCTGCACCTCTCTATAACTGAGTTTTAGCGACAGCTATAACAAATTTTGTACAGGAAGCCATAGCATTTTAGAGATGAGCAAAGTTCAATAGACAAGTATGACAGCCAACTGGCGGTTATACTTGTCTATTTTTTATTGATAAAATAGAGATAATTTGCTCGTATTCAGGTTTATAGGCATGAATATTTAAGAATATCAACGAATAACCATGAATACTGAAAATTTTTATGCCGATCTACCTTTTCTTCAGAATTTTGCTGATATTACCCATAGTGAGAATTTTTACGCAGTTCCCAGTGACTGGGCAGCGATTATTACCGATATTGCTGAATCAACAAAAGCGATCGAGGATGGCAGGTACAAAGATATTAATCTCTTAGGTGCTTGTTCAATTATTGTGATTTTGAATATAGTTGGAGAATTAGAGATTCCCTTTGTATTTGGTGGTGATGGAGCATCTATTCTCATCCCCCCCCCATTTATCCCAGAAGTAGAGCAAGCATTGTTAGATGTGCAAAAATTAGCAGCAGATGAATTTAATCTTTTACTACGCATAGGTATTGTCCCGTTATCGGCAATTACATCAAACTATGAAATTAAGGTTGCAAAACTCCGTATCTCCGAAAACTATGACCAAGCGATCCTCAGGGGCGGCGGCATCAGCTATGCGACACGTTTGGTCAAGGATCAAGCAACAACGGATTTGTACAGTCCTAGACACAAAAACTCTTATCCGATCGCGGATTTCTCTGGTTTAGAATGCCGTTGGCAGGATATTCCCACACGCCATGAAGAGATTCTCAGTTTGATCATATTTGTGACCGCACCAAGTCAAAGCCAAGTTGATAATCTCTACCGAGAGGTAATTAACCAAATTGATCGCATTTATGGAAAAGGCACAGAATGCCATCCTGTAGTATCAGCAAATTTACAACTTGCCTTTGGGGAAAAGAACTTATCATCTGAAACCCGAGTCTTTACGGCTTCTAAGAATTGGTTGAAACGAATTTTATACCTATGGAAAATACGCTTGATTAATTTGTTTGGTAATGTTCTGATGTCTTTAAACATCAAAACTGGGCAATTTAATTGGGGTGATTATAAACAAATAGTTTCAGAGTCCACCGACTTCAAAAAATTTGATGATGTCCTGCGAATGGTTATTTCTGGAACAACTCAACAGCGCAAGAAAATAATTGATTATTTAGAAAAGAAATTTCAAGAAGGTCGTTTAGTATATGGCTTTCATGTATCCGATCGCGCTCTGATGACTTGCTTAGTCTTTGAGCGCGATGGTCGTCAAGTCCATTTTGTAGATGGCGCTGATGGTGGTTACGCATTGGCCGCAAAAAAGATGAAAGAACGCATGAAGAGTTAGAAAAGCAGGGCTCACCCTATTCAAAACAGAGAAAAGGGACGCAAAACGTCCCTTTTCTCTGTTTAGGATTTTGGTTTGTATGTCCTAAGGCATCTTTAAAGCGATCGCATTGCAAGGTAGGCTAGTGATAGTGACTATAGCAAAAGGAAACTCCCGTGCTTTTATCAAAAGGCTTTGAAGTGGAAATCTACACCTCTACACAGACGGGGGATGTGGTGGGCTTTAGCGATCGCATTGTGGCTAATCTGAATGGGTTTGTGCGTGAACCAGATAGCCGCAACGTTGAATACATTACGCCACCTTTTCATAAGTATGAGCCGTTGTTAATGGCATTGGTGGAGCCACGTCAGAAATTACGCAGCTATTTGCGATCGCTTGGTGATTACACTTTGATGCCGGGGAGTACACTTGCTTTGGGTGGGGTTGATCATTTCTATCGCTCTGATCCACAAAATCCTTATCACACCTACATCGAACAGACCTATGGTACTAATGTAGTCACAGCAAGTATTCATATTAATGTCGGTATCCCTGACTTAGAGTCACTAATTGCTGCCTGTCGCTTGATCCGTCTGGAAGCACCTCTCTATCTTGCTCTTAGTGCCGCTTCTCCATTCCTTGATGGCAAAGCTACTGGATTTCATTCTTCGCGCTGGCAGATGTTTCCTAAAACACCGAAGCTAGTTCCATTATTTAGCAGCCATCGTCATTTTGTGGAATGGACAGAACAGCAATTACAGTTAGGCACGATGCAAAATGTGCGTCATCTCTGGTCGTCGGTGCGCCCGAATGGCGATAATCGCCCTTACAATCTTAATCGTTTAGAGTTACGAATCTCTGATTTAGTTATCGATCCAGTCGCATTACTTGCGATCACTGCTCTTTTAGAAATGCGTCTCAATCAATTTCTCGAAGCTGGGATAGGGTCAACTCTTGATCCACTTGCGCCCAATGCGACCAAGTTCACACCCGATGAACTGGCTACGATCGCTGATCAAAATGAAGTTGCCGCTGCAATCAATAGTCTCGATGCAGTTTTGACCCATTGGCAAACTGGCGAACAAATTACAGCAAGGGAATGGATTGCTAATCTCTATGAAGAGTTGCGATCGCGTGCTAAGGATAATGGAGTCTGGTGTTTCCTATCGCCATTACAAAAGATTCTCGAACAAGGTAATGAAGCTCAACGTTGGTTGGCGGCTTATCACAATGGCATTAGTCCGAGACAAATCATGACCGATGCGATCGCATCTGCGGAACAAATGGATAAGGAACTAGCGGAGGCTTTGTTGTTATCTTAAGGATTGAGAGCGCTTTGTTCTCTCAATCCTTAAGGTTCTAATTTAAAGTTAATTCGGTTATATAGAAGAACATTGGATAGCTAAAACGTGATTGACGTATTGACATCTTTTTGGTCCCTATGAAATGGACGTTTTATTACCCATCACTCATTAATACCAATTCACAAAAGTGTGGCAACACTTCTGTGAATTAAAAAACAAACCCAGTAGGGGTTTTAAAAACACAACATGGCTTAGCCATGTTATGTTTTGGTATAACTGTCCAATGTCCGCAAACAAGATTTACTGAAGTTAAACTTTTATTGTGTTCATGACCCAGCGAAAGGCGTAGCGCCATTTGAGCGCGAAATTAATCAATCCTGCGGATTCGGCGATGCTTTTTAATTCAGAGGATTTGAATCCGCGCAAAACCGAAAGCGGGGCATCATTGCGAACCATCTGCACAGCAGGTAGTAGCCTTGTTAGCGCATAGATTCCATAATAGGCAAAAGGATGACGATGTAAATCATTAATTAGAATGCCATGCTTCGAGATCCGCTGCATTGATCGCACAATTTGTGCTGCATTCTCATGGGCAAAATGATGTAAAAACATTGCGGCGATCGCCACATCAAACTCCTGATCAGCATAGGGTAGAGCCAAAGCATCCGCAACTTCCACTTTGATTTTTGCTTGTAGATCTGTTGGCAATCGCTTTTTTAAAGCTTCACGGGCATAATCCACCGTGACAGGATTAGCATCGATCGCCACAATCTCTACATTAATTACAGGAGATTGAGCCGCCGCCCAACGCACAATATATTCAGGAAAATCGCCAATACCAGTACCAATATCAAGAATGCGTGTTGTTTGATTTGATTGCGATCGGGCTTTGAGAAAGGGCGCGAGGATTTCCATCGTAGTTGCATATCCGCCCAGTAGTTGATTGATCGGGCGCAGTTGCTCTAATGCGTCAGTAAGTCGCTCATCCTGAATTGAAAAATCATCCATCAATTCATCTTGATTAGTACGGATTTGGAATGAAGGCATATATGTTCCTAATTGTGTGAATTATTGCCCTACAATGTAACGCCCGCTGCGCGGGCGTTACATTGTAGGGCTTTATACGCTTAGACTTTTTGAAATAGACAGCCTTCAATCGATAATCCAGGGCCAAAGGCTAAGGCAATCCCATTTTGAAAGGGAGCAGACACTCCTGATTGATGCTTATCTAAAATCTGTTTGAGGATAAATAAAATTGTCGGCGAACTCATATTTCCATAACGGCGCAAGACCTCAAAGGAATCAGCCACCATGAGATCGCTAAGTTCACAAGCTGATTGAATATTTTCAATAATCTTTCTTCCCCCTGGATGAATTGCCCAAAAATCCAGATCATTGGTCGTGAGATGATGTTGCTTTAAGAAAGCTTGTAAATAATCAGGTAGATGCGATACTACTACTTCAGGAACCTTTGGTGATAAGCCCATCAAAAAACCAGTATCACCGATTGTCCAATTCATTAGTTCTTCAGTGTTTTCAATTAGCAAACTATATCCATCGGTGTAAGCGAGCTTTCCTTCCGCTTGAGCAAATGGACTTGAAGTCAAAATCGCGGCAGCAGCTCCATCGGAAAAAATGGCATTGATAATTGTATTCTCTAAGGTGTCAGCGACTTGAAAATGCAATGAACATAGCTCAACGCAGACTAAGAGAACTTTAGCTTGGCGATCGCTCTGACAGATGGCATGAGCAGTTCTGAGTCCATTAAAAGCTGCATGGCAGCCCATAAAGCCAATCATTGTACGCGAAACAGTATAGGAAAGTCCCAAATGCTTGATGAGGTGAATATCAATGCCAGGGGCAGAAAAGCCAGTACAACTGACGACGATTAAATGGGTGATGTCTTGAGTATTAAGATTTTCGGCTTCAGCGATCGCTTGTTGTGCTGCTTGCAGAGTGATTTTCGGTGCATAGGTTTCATATTTTTGATTGCGGCTAAATGTAGTTGGTGTGGGCTTGAGTTCCCAATTATGAGGATATAATTCAAAATTTTGGAGATCGCCACCATAGTCTGAAATACAGCTAAAGCGATAATCGATTCCTGAATTTGCATAAATCGATGGAATTCTTTTTCTAATGGAAGCGGATAAACTTTCTGTCTTTAACATAAAGTCAGCAGCTTCTGCCTGTGTTAGTTTATAAGGTGGATTCGCGGTAGCGATCGCTTCTAAAACTGTATACATTTAGTTAAGCCCAATATAACGAATATCAAATTAAACTTTTCACTTTTGCCGTAGGCAAAGCGATGTAATTTGCTTTACAAATACTTTTATAGAAACAATCTGAAAGATTAAGAACCCATTCCTTATAGCTGTTTACAATCAAACAAAGCTCAATAAAATTTTTAATACCAAAACACAAAATGGTATAGCCATTTTGAGGATTGAAACCCTGTAAGGGTTTTAATTCTCAAAAGTATGACAACACTTCTGTGAATTGGTATAACAGTGTCGCGAAGTAACATTGTTAAAAATTTACTGGATTGAGCTTAATCGTAAAGAGCTGGAAGGAATAAATATACAAATCAATCGTTAGGTGCAATAGCCTTAGCCTTACATTGTATATCTTTCTCAATATTCCTGTCTGAGACTCCTTACTCCCACAGATAGAGATGTCAACAAGTTCTTTGAAATCGATAGCAAATATCAATTCAAAATAATTTTTGAGAATTACGTTCGTAGGATGTGCTGCTCAAAAAAGCTCAAAAGTCTATAATGAGGTGACTTTACTGGCGATAGGCATCCTCCAACCAGAGCCAAAAGCGCGATTAGTTATTTTCAATCCTGGGGCAGCTTGACGGCGTTTAAACTCTGCGATTTTGACCAGACGCACTACGCGATCGACGATCGCTGACTCATGCCCTGTGGCAATAATTTCCGCAGCAGCGAGATGTTGATTAATCAGCTTGTGCAAAATATCATCAAGGATGTCATAGGGAGGAAGGGAATCTTGATCTAGTTGATCAGGCTTGAGTTCAGCACTGGGCGGCTTGGTAATAATATTCACAGGAATTACTTCAGAGATTCCTTGTTTAATCGATAAATTAGAATTAGTACGGTTTAGCCATTCACAAATAGAGAATACTCTTGTTTTGGGGACATCTGCGATCGCCGCAAGCCCACCATTCATATCACCATAAAGTGTGCAGTACCCCACTGAAACCTCTGATTTGTTACCTGTAGAAAGGAGTAAATGACCAAACTTGTTAGAGATTGCCATCAGCAGACTACCGCGAATTCTCGACTGCAAATTCTCTTCAGTCACATCACTAGTTTGCCCCGCAAATAGATTGGCAAGACTAGCGTCAAAGGCTTCCATCATTGGCTGAATTGGAATTGTTTGCGTAGAGATTCCTAAGTTATGAGCCAAGGCGATCGCATCGGTAATTGAATGTGTAGAACTGTAGGGAGAAGGCATCAGTACCCCTAACACATTCTCTTTGCCAATTGCCTCTGCTGCGATCGCGGCTACTAGAGCCGAGTCGATGCCGCCACTCAAACCAATCACCACCTGACGAAATCGACATTTCTGGACGTAGTCACGCACACCAAGCACCAGAGCCGCAAAAATTTCTGCGTCATCACTTTCATATCTGGATGAATCAAGGCTTACCTCATCTAGATTAATTACCAGCAAGTCCTCTTCAAAGCTCTTCCCACGGGTAATTATTTTGCCATGGCGATCAAATGCCATACTCCGCCCATCAAAAATTAGATCATCATTTGCCCCGACCTGATTAGCATAAAGCAATGGCAAGTTATGCATGATCGCACTATGACTTAGCATCGATTCGCGTAACTTCTGCTTACCAACCGCATAGGGTGAAGCCGATAAATTAAGCAGCAAATCTAATTCATGATTCGTGGCTAGTTCAGCAACAGGATCATCAGCATAGTTACGCTTTCCCCAAAATTTTTCATCATTCCAAATATCTTCACAAATGGTTACACCTATATTTAGAGAGGCTCCCCCTTTCAGATTGAGTGTAAAAACATTGCTCCCATTTCCCACCGCAAAATAACGATCTTCATCAAATACATCATAGGTTGGCAACAACCGTTTATGAAAAACTTGCTGAACCCTGCCATCTTGCAATAGGGCTGCACTATTAAATAGAGGTTTTCCTCCCGATTGATTAGCCTGAGGGTTTACTGATACTGTTCCCACTAGCACTGCAACATCGGGGGGAAGTTTACTAGCAAGCTCAGCGATCGCAGTTTCCATATCGCGCACAAATTGATGATTCATCAACAAGTCACGAGGTGGGTAGCCACAAATTGACAGCTCAGGTGTCAGCACTAGCTGCACCCCTTGCTTAGCTAATTTCTGGACAGCAGTTAGGATGCGATCGCAGTTACCGAGCAAGTCACCAATTACGGGATTAAGTTGTGCGATCCCAAAAAATGTAGGTGACATAAGTGTTTTATTTTTTTGAAGTTATTAGTGATTGGTCGTTAGCTTTTAGCTTGTCCAAATATATTTTAAAAGCCCTGCTTTGCAAGGCTTTTAAAATATATTTGAGTTTACCAAAGATTGCAAAGCAATCTAAACAGCTAACAGCTAATCACTAGCGGCTTATCGCTTTTATCTTAAGAAACAAGCATGAAGCCACATCACCAACAAAATAATTACTGTCTGGATCGGACTAGGGAAAAATCCACTTCCTACTAAACGGGATACTATTAAAACTTGATTAGTTAAAGTTGCTAACAATACTCCGACAGTAATTCCTGATAGGGATATCAGCAAAGCACGTCCAAATCGATTTTCTTTGCGGGTTAGCAAAATAACACTGGCAATCAACCCAAACGATAGCCATGTAGTCGTGACTGCGGGTATGAAAAAGCTGACTGCACTAAGTCCCGCAAAAATTCCTAGAGAAATATAAATATCTTTTTGGCTAGGGCTGTCCCATAATCTCGACAGCCAAGATGGGGCGCGACGCTGTGTATTATTCTGGAGAGAAGCGGGGATCGCCGCTGATAGCCGTTCAGGATATCGAATGCGATCGGGGACAGCGATCTTGCCTTCTTTTCGGGCGCGTAGACGATCCATGAGGATGGCATCGTAAGCAACCTCGATAATTTCTTGTTGAGACTCATCCCCCTCACTTTCGCGCAATAGGCGATCGCGTGCATCGCGCACTTCTTCAAAGGAGGCTTCGTCGTTGACTCCTAATTTTTCGTAGGGAGTTGGTTCGCTCATTTTTCCAACTATGAATGTTTAAAGGAAGGTAAGCAACTAAATTAGAAAATAGTATGCAGTTTAATGTCTAAAGATAGTATAGCGCCTCATTTAAAATACTCATCGAATTTTATAAACCCGAAAAGAGAGTTGAGGCTCGAAACGCCTCAACTCTCTTTTCGGGTTTTAGAGTGCAAAGCGCTGTAATAGCCATGACCCAACTTCAGATTGAGATTTTTCGCGACTGAGTTTTAGTGCAGCTTCGAGATCAGCGATCTCTAGTCCACCTAATAATTTAGATGAGGTAATTTGACGACTGCCCCCATTTTCTAACATTTCTAAGGCGATAATTTTCACCTCTTGGACATCAATCACCCAATATTCACTAGTACCTAACTGCTCATACAGCAAGCGCTTCTTCCCTAAATCATCATTGATTGTGGAACTAGATATTTCAATCACCAAATTTGGTGCAGGAGATTCATCGAGACTGACGATGGAACTACTGCGAGGTGCGCGGGCTGAAACTTCACCAATGTAGTACGAGATGTCTGGCTGACAGCCTTTACATCCTGTTTTGACATAGCTGCAATTGGTCAAACCTCTCGCAGGAATATTTTTTAATGTGCAGTATAAACTAATCGCAAAGATGATCAGAGTATTGTCATCAGCATGTTCTGAACCCACAGGCATAGTTTCAATCCTCATTTGCTTAATTTGATTAGTGTCGTAATAGCAACGAGATTCTGCATACAGAGGATTTTCGAGAACCTGCACAAACTCGTCCCACGTTGCACTAACCCACTGATCAGTGATGAGTTGCTGGGATCGTGAATCTGCTAAGTTTTCCTTTTGTTTGATAGGGGGAGGAGCGATCGCTGTCATTATCAAATATTCTCCCAAAACAAATACTTTACTTAATGATATCAAACCCAAAATACTAAAGGAGTTGGAAAGCAATGCTTTCCAGCAATTCAAATTATGAAAACAATTTTGTTAATGAGAATTGCTGACTGTCTTTAGTCTTTCGGATTAAAGGTGTGTTTCTCATAACGCATTTCCGATAGCGATCGCCATACAATTCTGTAGACTGACATGATGTACGAATTGTTTTAAGAAAATCCTTTTATTTTTAATGGATCTGTCCAAATGGATTTAGACCTAATTGTTTCTAATGTTCTTAACCCGCCAATCCTGTTCTTTTTTCTGGGCATGTTAGCGGTGTTGATTAAATCAGATTTAGAAATTCCACCGCCAATTCCAAAATTGTTTTCGCTGTATCTGTTGTTAGCGATCGGCTTTAAGGGCGGTGTTGAGCTAGTTAAAAGCGGTATCAACCAAGAAGTGATTTTGACTATGGCAGCAGCAATCCTAATGGCTTGCATCGTACCAGTCTATTCATTTTTTATTCTCAAGATCAAACTTGATTCTTACAATGCGGCGGCGATCGCCGCAACCTATGGCTCGATCAGTGCGGTTACCTTCATTACAGCTAGTTCATTTTTGGGGCAGTTAAACATTGCTTTTGATGGCTATATGGTAGCGGCTTTAGCGCTAATGGAATCTCCTGCGATTATTGTGGGACTGATTCTTGTGAGCTTATTTACAGCCGAGGAAAAAGCCAAAAAAGGTGAAACTAGCGAATTTGCATGGTCAGAAGTACTCCGTGAAGCTTTTCTGAATAGCTCTGTATTTTTGCTCGTTGGTAGTTTGATCATTGGCTGCTTGACTGGCGAAAGAGGCTGGCATGTGCTGTCACCTTTTACGCAAGATATGTTTTACGGTGTGTTGACCTTCTTTTTGATGGATATGGGCTTAGTCGCCGCCAAACGAATTAAGGATTTGCAAAAAACAGGTGTTTTCTTAATAGCCTTTGCGATTTTGATGCCAATTTTGAATTCAGGTGTGGGCATTGCGATCGCTAAGTTAATTTCCATGTCACAGGGCGACGCGCTATTATTTGCCGTCCTATGTGCCAGTGCTTCGTATATTGCTGTGCCGGCCGCCATGCGTCTGACTGTACCCGAAGCCAATCCTAGCCTCTATGTGTCAACTGCTTTAGCCGTCACCTTCCCCTTCAATATTATTGTCGGGATTCCTCTGTATATGTACGTAATTAATATGTTTTGGGTCACAACTTAGACGATATGGGCGCAGCAAAACGCCTGCATTCGTTTGGGTTTAGGCAAGAAATTTAGTAGGAACTTATTAGAAATAAAATTATGCAAGCTGTTAAAAGAATAGAAATTGTATCTGATTCTGTTGAGTCGCACAAAATTATCAAGGTTTTAGAAAAAGTTGGGGTTTTAAACTATACCGTGATTCGGAATGTCGTCGGTAAGGGAGTTAGTGGCACGAATTCGGGCGATCTAGATATGAGTATGTTGGAAAATGACTATGTGATTGCTTTCTTTTTGGAAGAAAAAACGAAGACTTTAGTTGAAAAGCTGAAGCCAGTTACCAAAAAGTTTGGCGGAGTTTGTTATATCTCTGACGCAATGGCTATTAATGCGGCAAGTGCTACCTAATACCAAATCACAAAATGGCATAGCTATTTTGTTGATTAAAAACCTTACTGGGTTTGGTTTTTAATCAACGAAAGTGTGACAACACTTTCGTGAATCGGTATAACCCAAATAAAGAAAGACGGAAAGAAGCTCAGCCTTTCTTTATTTGCCTAACGTGAAAACCGACGCTTGATTTGATTGGTGAGAGCTTTGATTTCAGGGATTTTCATTTGGACTGCGATCGCACCAAAAATAGTAAACCCGATCGCACTGGCGAGCGCTAAACCACCCAACTCTGCACCAAATTTTTCTACAGTGCCGAAGCTATCAAAATTCTTGCTCAGCAAATGATAAATGCCCCAACTTGCGCCACCTGCGATCACACTGGCGATGACTAAACCCAAGAGGGTTTTGCTCCAGCTTTTTAGGGGCATCCCATTCAGACGGCGATCGAGGAAATACATCATCGCAATCATGGAGAGTACATTCACTGATACTGTCGCCAAAACAATTCCTGCTGCGCCAAATCTTTGGACTAATAAATAATCAAATAGTCCATTCAGGAAAATATTGACAATGCTAATTTTAAATGGTGTATCACCATCGCCAAGGGCATAAAACACACGCACCAACACATCGCGCCCTAAGTACACAAACATGCCTACCGCATAAGCCATTAAAACTACAGCAGTGAGCTGCGAAGCCTCAGCATCGAAAGCATAGCGCTCATAAACCACCTGAGAAATCGGCAAAGCCAGTGCTACCATCACTGCACTAATTGGCAACATCGTAAGAGCCGTGAGCATTAATCCTTGACGAATACGTTGTTTCAGTTCGTCCCAATTTTCGGGATCAGTTAGCTTTGAGAGAACTGGAAACAGCGGTACAAGGATCACATTCGACAAAATCCCCAGAGGCGTTTGCACTAATAACCCCGCATAGCCCATTGCCGACACCGCCGCCGCCGCATCAGGGATGAAAGAAGCAAAAAATAAATCTGTCCAGACGTTAATTTGTAGCATCCCCGATGAAAAAGTGGCGGGGATCATAATTTTTAAGACTTCTTTGACTTCAGGACGCTGAAAGTCAAACCTTAGCTTAAATCCACCCATGCCAGCTTTGAGCTGAACAGGTAATTGCACCAGCCATTGCAGAACTGCTCCTGCTAGAGTTGACCAAGCGAGCACCGCACCGCCTAGCACCGCATTTTCTGGTAGTAAAATCTTGCTGCCCATTGCCACAAACAAGCCGCCGATGCCAATGAGTACTGTCAAGCTAGAAAATATAGGGCTGACAGAAGGCAACCAGTATGCGTCAGCAGCATTTAAAGCCCCAAATCCGATCCCCACTAGTCCTGCCAAAACTGCCATTGGAGCCATGATCTGAAACTGTTGGATCGCAATGTCTTTAGTAATCTTTAGGTTTTGAATAGTTTCAGGGGTAATTCCTTTTGCGAGTAAATCTGCTTCTGGGATAAATAATCCAGGGGCGACCAAATGCATCAATGGTTCAGCAAAAATTACTAGCGCAACACTCACCAGTAATAGAATCCCTGTAACGATGGTGGTGATGCTATCGATGATTGCGGCAACTTCTTTGCGATCGCGCTTGGCTAAAACACTAACGATCGCGCTATGAAATGGCCCATTAATGCCGCCAAGTAAGATTAGCAAGAAGCCTGGAATCACGTAGGCGAAGTTGTAAGCTCCGTAGGCAGTACCGTTTCCAAAAGCTGCCGCGATCGCCACTTGACGCAGTAATCCAAATATTTTGCTCAACAAAGTTGCGATCGCCACAATCGTAGCGATATTCAGTAGCGATCGCTTAGCAGACTTTGCAGTGGATTGTAATTCCTGCGTTTCCATGTCGATTTCTTCTTCGTTGCCAGACAAAATTGGTGATGCCTCTTTGCTGTTTAGACTTTTTAGACTTTGAGAAATGTATCATCAAAATACCACTCAGATTAAAGCTTGCATCAAAAACCAGCAATTCTAAATTATGAAACCAGTTTTGGGTTTCCCAGCGCCGCAGGCGCTGGGAAACCCAAAACTGGTTTTTCGAGCCGCAGTCTGGTCTTTTGAAAACCAGTGTTTAAAATGACAATTAACGAAAAAACTCCGAGCGTTGCACTTAAAGTACTAGCGATCGGAGCTTTTAAAAAATTTATGAAAAGAAGCGATTAGTAGAGAGCTTCTTCTTGGTGGGTCAAGATTTCACAATCAGACTGAGCATAGGTTACGCAAAGGAGAGCGTATCCAGCTTCGATTTGCTCGTCATCCAAGAAGGACTGATCGCCTTGATCAATCTCACCCTTAACGATTTTGCCAGCACAAGAAGAGCAAGCACCAGCGCGGCAGGAGTAAGGAAGATCGATTCCTTGAGCTTCAGCAACATCAAGAATGTACTCATCAGAAGGAACTTCGATAGTCTTATCAAGCCCTTCAGCTTCATTAATCAGTCTTACTTTGAAGGTAGCCATGTATGTAATAAACCTCTTAAAGATTGCAGCCAAAAAAATAAACGAGAGCCTGAACTTATACCTAATTAAAGGTGGTCAACCAAGTTACGTTTATCTCAATCACCCACAAGGGTATCAACACGCATCATATCGTTCTTGGCAACCAAGCGAACAATTAGCTTTTTATTTCTACCATTGGTTATAGGTGATAGTTATCGATCGCTTTCAAGGTTGTCGTAATATCTATAACTGTTTTCCCAAAAGAGTTGTAGGTATTTTAGTGGGTTGAAAAAATGATGAGTTTTCGTTTATATTTTGATTTATTTAATAAGTTTTTCTAATCTAATCTACAGGCGTAATCATATAACCATTTTTGATATGAAAATTCAATCAATCATTCCCCCTTGAAACACAGGAGAAGGGATCTATCGCTATAAGTGTAGCCTTAGCCAATTTTATAAAGACAAATCAAAACCCAAATATTGAGAGGCGGCGCTTTGCGCCGCCTCTCAATATTTGGGTTTTATGTCCTAAAAAAGAATAGCCACAGCTATACCTGTCTAGAATTTATTTAAGAATGGCGCTAAAGTCTGCGAGTTTGCGGCTGTAGTTGCGGATAATGCCTAGCAAGTTAAGTCGATTTTGCCGTACTAATGTATCTTCTGCCATGACTAATACATCATCAAAGAATTTGGCTAAGACAGGCGCGATCTCCATAATCCCTGCCATCAACTGCTCATCACTAGGCTGACTTGGCAAAGCAGCGATCGCCTGATATAAATCCCTTTCTGCTGGTTCGGTCAAAGTTTCAGGATTAATAATTGCTGTCACATCAACTGTCATGCTATCCAAGTCTCCCTGAACTGCAAGTCGAGAAGCCCTGACGATTGGCTCATAGATAGCGCTGAGTGTTGCCCCATCGCGAGATTTTTGGAGGAAGTGAGCGCGTTCCTTGATGCGAGTGAGATTGCTCAAGCCTTGCAAGGTATAGGCGAGATCCTCATTACCTGATATTGCATTAACAAGATCATATTCAATCCCTTGATCTGCCAAAATTGTCTCGTAACGCTGTTTAAACCATTTGTAGAGATTCTCCAGAACGGCTTCCGCAGGTGTCGCCAGCAAATTCTTTGCGGCGTAAATTGCGATCGCGGCTTGTAATAACTTCGGCAAATCGAGGGCAAAATCACTTTCCCATACAATCTGGACAACGCCAGTAGCGGCGCGGCGCAATGCAAATGGGTCAGACGAACCTGTAGGAATAATCCCCAAGCCGAAAATACCAACGAGGGTATCAATGCGATCGCTGATCGCCACAATCTTACCCGCCAAAGAAGTTGGCAATGAGTCACTAGCGCCGCGTGGTTGATAATGCTCCCGAATACCCGTCGCCACAGCAACAGGTTCTTTGCTAGAAAGGGCGTAGTAATAACCCATTTGACCTTGCAGCTCAGGAAATTCCTTGACCATCTGCGTGACGAGATCGGCTTTGGCGAGTTGGGCTGTGCGATCGATGATCGCCTTGTCTGCTTCAGTGGTTTCTAAATTCGCGATTGACGCAATCACCACTTTAGCGATCGCCCGAATTCTTTCTACTTTTTCAGCGACCGAGCCAAGCTGGGCTTGAAAGGTAACTTTTTCTAAAAGTGGCAAGAAAGTCTCTAAATGTACCGCGCGATCGCTATCGTAGAAAAACTTGCCATCGGAGAGACGCGCCCTAATTACCCGACCATTTCCAGCCGAAATCAAACGCGATTTATCAGGGTCACCATTGGAAATGGTGATAAAGCGCGGTAATAATTGTTCAGGATTTTTGAGTGAATGTACAGGGAAATAGCGCTGATGGCTAACCATTTCGGTCTTGATTACGGGTTGAGGCAGTTCTAAATATTCCCGTTCAAATTCACCAATTAACGCTGTGGGAAATTCCACTAAATAAGTAACTTCTTCGAGTAAATCTTCAGGAATTTCAGCTTTTCCGCCAAATAATTCCACAATGCTATTCATCTGCGTGAGAATATGTGCTTTACGCTCTTTTCCATCTACTAATACAAAGGCTTCGCGTAAAGTCGCCACATAATCGATCGCTGTGTCAATAATTACCGATCGCGGATGCAGGACACGATGCCCTTGGCTAATGCGATCGCTTTGGACATTTTCTAAGGCGATCGGCAAAAGCTTGGAGTTAAATAATGACACTAACCAACGAATCGGACGAGGAAATTTCAGATCGCCATTACCCCAACGCATCAAGCGCTTACCTTCGAGTCCCGTAATCCAAGTCGGGGCAAGTTCTTGCAAAATATCCTTAGTCTGGCGACCGATAATCTGCTGATGAGCAAAGACAAATGCGCCCTTATCAGTTTCTTTAATAAAAATATTTTGGAGATCTATGCCCTTAGACTTGGCAAAACCTAATAAAGCCTTGGTGGGTTCGCCTTGTGGATCGCCATTAACAAAAGCTGAACCGATCGCTGGCCCCTTGATTTCTAGACTGCGATCGCTTTGTTGATTTGGTAAGCCTTCGATTAATACGGCAAGACGACGAGGCGTACCATAGACACTGACCTTACTCGTAGTTAATTGGTGTTCATCTAAATTTTTTGGGATGCGCTCTTGCCATTGGCGCAAAGCATCAACAATAAAGCTAGCAGGTAGCTCTTCAGTACCAACTTCTAACAGAAAACTTGCCATAACCACGAGTTGAGGGACTGTTTTCAGTTTAACGCTTTGATGCGAAAGTAACTCAAGCAAAATTAATTACAAACCGAAACCCATAAAGTTTCGCCTCTGCGGGGCGCAACTTTACGGGTTTCGGTAACTTTTTTAGTACAAGTACTTAGGAAACTCAAAGGAAAAAATGATCCATATAAAACCCCAGAATATAGCGGCGGGCTACGCCCGCCGCTATATTTTGGGGTTTTATATGGATCATTTTTTCTTTGGAGTTCCCTAAATCCAAGAGTTTTGTTGAGAGTGTTGCCTCGCAACACTCTCAACAAAACTCTTGGATTGTATGACATTGACTACTGAGAAAGAGCAGCTTTGCGAGAGTCAAACAACTGCAAAACCGCACTCTTAATCATTGACATTACATAAGGATCACAACTTGCAATTAACTCCTCTGAGGTTAAATTTCCCTTGAAAAATTCCTTGGAAAGTTCTAACATGCGTTGCATTTCTGTAAAACCGATCGATTTCACCATAAAAGTTGCTACAGGTGAATTTTTGACATCGTAACTAGAGTCAACAGTGCGCCCCTTGTCTAAAAGCTCTAATACCTCTGCTTCAACTGGACTCGAAGGCTGTTGCGGTGTGATGATTTCTGGTAAAAACTGTTCTAATCCCACTACAGGTCTGTCTTCTAACGGTAATTCACCCATCATTGTCGAAAGCGATATATCACGTCCGATCCGAAATGATAGAGCTTCCAAAATTGCGATTGACGTGAGTTTTGTTCCTAAATATAATCTTGCTACTTCTAAATTTTGCTTGGTTTGTGCAAGTAATTTGTAATAGTCTTTCTCATTTGGTTCATTGCGATAGCGTCGAAAAACAATTTCAGGTGAGAGGAAGTTCATAAATCCTTCCATTTTTTGGATGGAAACTCGATAGCCATGCACACTGTAGGAGTTGACATTCTTAAGATCATGATTGGTCTCTGGAATTAAGTTCCAAGTATTGTTCAGAAACCTAGATGAATTGGTACTCGCAAAATTTTCGACATCGCGATTAGATAAACGGACTGCCCTTTTGACAATTTCAGCAATTTCTTGATCCTCCCACCCAAAATGAAATATCTCATTAGCATTAACTAAACGCCCAAATAGCAAATCAGAGCAAGTCAACCCAGAATCTAATTGTGGACGAAACGGAATTGTGGCTTCGATACATGCAGCTATTTCAGTCAATGTCGATAAAGGCAGCATATTTTCTAGGGCTTTGACGGCGATGAGTGCACTTAGAAACTCATTTTGCCCAGACATTGGTAGTAGAGGCTGTCCATGCTCAAAGCCAAACAGCATCGTTACCATTCTAAAAATCATATCTTCTTGAAGTTCGGGAGGGTCAAGAATGACTAATTGCTCACGATCTTGCTTGATATATGGTGAAATATAGCGACTAATATTGACGCTGATGCCCTGATCTACCTGTACATAAACTAGGTCATGAAATATTGCTGATATTACCTCGATCGCATCTCCCCCTTCGCCAACCTCAAAAATATGATTTGGTGTATGAAACGATCGCCAGGGGCCAGTCATGGTCTGAATGATCAAATTGGAGATTTTAGTCAATTGCTCAATGTCAACTTGACCATGTAAGTCTGCGATCGCTTGTGTTAAGCAATCTAGACATTTTTGTTTATCCTTTGCAGTACTCATCCAATCCTCTCCGCAATTAACGTCATTCTTATTTACAGCGTTTTTTCGAGCATCTCAACCACAAAATGCTGGTGATTATCTAGACAATTACCTAATAATTTGCTCCTAAATTTTTCGATATTTTTTTAAGCGCAAGGCACGGTAGGTTTTGTATTGCATGAAACTTAAACCGACTTGTATTGATGACTGATTGGATTTGTGTGATTTTGTTCAGATTTTTTAATTAATTTATAAAGACAGTTAGCCCTAAGCCATTCCCATCTTTAAACATATTAGTACGACGCTTTGAAGATGACAGAAAATCTAGCATAATCTGTCGGTTACTAAACGTAAGTAGCTGATTTTCCGACCCATTACTCATAGTTCATTAAGTTGGAGATTATGTATATCGTCAGTTTGGCTGGAAATCGCTGAATTCTGCTAGCTGATCCCAAATCTGCTAGTGGGGGTGTCGCTTGCAGATTTGAGATCAGTTAGTTATACCAATTAACAAAAGTGTCATCACACTTTTGTTAATTGGTATAAGCTAGGGATATTAAAGATATCGCGAGTCACTATCTTTAATATTTGTTTCTTGTAACGTTTGTTGTTTGTAAATTCGGGAATCAAAATTTGTCATTAGCAATGTCACAACGAATCAGCGATCGCTTGGTCTTATCCAATGGCATTGTGGTTTTAGTAACCGAAAATCCTACGGCTGATATCATCGCAGCACGGTGCTTCTTTGCGGGCGGTGAGCGCGTCCAACGCTCGACCAAATCAGGACTAACCCATCTAGCAGCCTCACTGATGACACGCGGCACTGAAAGATCTTCCTCCCTAGAAATTGCAGAACAGGTGGAGTCGATTGGCGCATCATTGGGAACAGAGTGCTCAAGCGACTATTTTTTACTCTCATTAAAAACTATTTCATCAGATTTTCATGACATGCTACTGCTGGGTTCAGAGATTTTGCGATCGCCTAGCTATCCCGACAGCGAGCTTGATCTCGAAAGAAGGTTGACAATTCAATCAATCCGATCTCAACAGGAGCGCCCATTTACGATCGCCTATGATCACTTGCAACAGCTAATGTATGGGGATCATCCCTATGGATTCCCAAGCCTTGGTACAGAAGCAACTGTCAGTAACCTCACTCGTAATGACTTGGTTGATTTTCACCAAACTTATTTGCGCCCCGATCAAATGGTGGTTAGCATTGCAGGTAAGATTTCGCCAGATCAAGCTCTCTCTCTTGTGGGTGAAGCCTTTGGTGATTGGAAAAAGCCACATCAACCTACTGTTATATCGACACCCACACCCAATTTCCAGTCTCGATTAGTTACCCATGAACAGGATACACAACAGGCGATCGTCATAATTGGTTATCCTGCGCCATCAGTTAGCTCTCCCGACTATGCCGCGCTAAAAATTATCTCGACCTATTTAGGCAATGGATTATCGAGCCGCTTGTTTGTGGAATTACGCGAAAAACGGGGGCTTGCTTACGAAGTCTCTGCATTTTATCCCACGAGATTAGAAGCTTCGCAATTTGTCGCTTATATGGGAACGGCTCCGCAAAACACAGGGGTTGCCCTTGAAGGGTTACGTCATGAGTGTGAGCGGCTTGCCACTGTTGCGATCTCAAATGAAGAGTTAGCAATATGCAAGAGTAAGTTACTGGGACAATATGCCCTTGGTAAGCAAACTAATGGTCAAATTGCTCAAGTGTATGGATGGTATGAGGTGATGGGCTTAGGCTTAGAGTTTGATCGCCAATTTGTCGAGGCTATTGAAGGAGTGACCGTCGCTGATGTGCAGAATGTAGCGCAAAAATATTTTGTAACACCTGCTATTTCGGTAGCAGGCTCGGCAGATGCTTTGAAACAAGTAAAATAATAATCTTGGTGTGGTGCTTTGCGCCTTCTATAAAATGTGTTATGGACGCTTTGCGCTCACAACACATTTATTGGATCTGTAATTATTGATAAAGGAGTATTTTTTTCCGTGTTGAATCTCAAAAATTATTGGAAAGGTTTTAAAAAAGTTGCGATCGCCTTTTGCTTAATGCTGGCGCTAGTCGGCACTCTGTTTGCACCTGTCTTAACTCAGCCTGCGATGGCTCAAAGTGAATCTCAATCGGCGGCGCTTGCAGCTTCTGCTGCAAAGCTACAGGTGCTTAGTGAGCGATTCAATCGCCTCGAAAAATTTGTATATGCTCAAAAATGGAATGATGTGATTACTTACATTCACGGGCCATTTGGCGAAATTCGACGCGAGCTAAGATTGATTGCTGGGCAGTTGAGCAAAACTCAAAAAGAAGCTGCTAATGATTTATCTAATAACCTATTCAAAAATTTTGTGATCCTTGATAATGCAGCCAAAGATAAGGATGCGATCGCGGCGGAGAATGCATTTAAAAAGTCTCTCCAAGATTTTGAAAGTATCGTTGATTTAGTCAGCTAATTAGACAAGGAACACAAAGTATCTCTTCTATGAAATTAAAGAGGGTGCGAAGCGCCCTCTTTAATCGTTAAAGCACTATGCAAAGACCAATTTATCTTGATTGTCATGCCACAACTCCCGTCGATGAGAGGGTTTTAGAGGCGATGCTGCCATATTTTCGGGAATCTTTTGGCAATGCGGCAAGTGTTGGGCATTTCTATGGCTGGGAAGCAGAAGCAGCGGTCAAGTTAGCGCGTGAGGCGATCGCTAATGCTATCAATGCAACACCCGATGAGATCATTTTTACTAGCGGTGCAACCGAAGCAAATAATCTGGCTCTTAAGGGAATAGCTGAAGCGTATCACCAAAAAGGGCGGCATATCATCACTGTACAAACGGAACATAGCGCAGTGCTTGATCCCTGTACTTATTTGCAATCTCTTGGGTTTGAGATTACCTACTTACCTGTCAAAACGGATGGCTTAATTGATTTGCAGAAACTGAAAGATGCCATTCGTACCGATACAATTTTAGTCTCGGTGATGGTAGCGAATAACGAGATTGGGGTGATACAACCGATCGCAGAAATTGGACAGATTTGTCATGATCGTCAAGTCTTATTCCATAGCGATGCGGCTCAAGCGATCGGCAAAATTCCTATTGATGTGAACGCGATGCAGGTCGATTTGATGTCACTCACTGCTCATAAAATTTATGGGGCTAAGGGAATTGGTGCTTTGTATGTACGTCGTCGCCGACCAAGAGTAAATCTTGCACCCCAGTTACATGGCGGCGGACATGAGCGAGGAATGCGCTCTGGTACTCTCTATACGCCGCAGATTGTCGGCTTTGCAAAGGCTCTAGAGCTTTCTGTCGCTTCTCAAGCTGAGGAGCAACAGAAAGCTCTAGACCTACGTGAACATTTATGGCAGAGATTAAGCGAACTTGATCGCATTATTCTCAATGGACATCCGACCCAGAGGCTCGTGGGTAATCTCAATGTTAGCTTTATGGGAGTGAATGGAGCCGCTTTAATGCTGGCTTTGCAGCCAGTTGTCGCTGTTTCTTCTGGTTCTGCTTGTACTTCTGCAAAGACTGCACCATCTCATGTGCTTACCTGTTTGGGACATTCCAAGGAGTTAGCTTATGCTTCCATTCGATTTGGCATTGGCAGATTTAACACTTTTGATGAGATCGAAACTGTCGCTAATCATGTAATTGCTTCAGTGCGATCCATACGATAATAAACCTCACAGCAGGAAATATCCCGCCGCGCGGGATATTTCCTGCTGTGAGGTTTCATTTAACACCACCAGATCCAAAAATAGCAGTATGGTCATAGCATACGCAATTAACCACACCGATGACTGCTACAGAAATCAGCGATCGCCTTACTAAACTCTCCGAAGGTTTACTATTCCCTAGTGAGTCCGAATATCCTCTAGAACCTTTCACTTGGAAATCTGCAACCCTCAATCGTAAAACCATCCTGACCCAATCGGGTAAACCTGCGAAAACGCCGATCAAAGAGATCTCCTTAGAAGAGCTCTTTGCGCCCGTAGTTACAGATCAAGATTGGTTTGAAGATGCAGATCGGGAAATTGCTCAACGGTTTCGCGACTTGCAAACTGCGATCGCTACCTTAGAAAATGTCCAAGTGTTTCGCCTTGGCAAAGTCAAGATCGACGTTTATATTATTGGTGCGATCGGGAATGATTTGGTCGGGCTGAAAACTACAGTTGTTGAAACCTAAACCTAACAGCCTTTCTTTGACTCAATCTGCTCTTGGATATCGGGAGGAATATTGGAAAAGAAATCATAGCCTGTCAACTTTTCCACATCATCAACTGACACGCAAAAATCTTGCCACTTATTATTGCGTCCTTGCTTGTTTGGCATAAGCACTGCGATCGTGCGAGTGTCGGCAGTTACTCCTTCTAAACCTTTGGTAGGTTCGTCAAGAACTAAGATCACCTTCCACATGGTTTCAGGCACAGTGATTTTGCCCTTCAATTGAGAAGCTTTACCATTATTGCCTTCGCCACCAATGCCAAAGCCACCAGCGATGATATAAAGCTCTTTGCCTTGATTAGCCAAGATTCGACTGTAGCTTTCTAACTTTTCCCATCCTCCTTGGTTGTTATCGGGTGCTTGCGGTACGATGTTCGTCATCAAGAAAGTGGAAGAGTTAACCTCCACCGATTGACCACGATCTTCAGAATTAACGAGATGGCCGCGATCGAATCCTGACCCGCCATAGTTAGTAGTTACTACCCGATACCATCCCTTAGGTAAAGCTGGATCAGGACGAAAATTGTTTTGACGCTTTGCATCACCCATCCATGATTTATTTAATTGCCATGAAGCCCAGTTTGCTATGTTACGACTTTTGCTATAGCTCAGCACATACTCAGGCTTGAGCATCAAATAGTTATCGGCATTCGCAACATCAGGTGTAGCTTTGCTAGGGTTTCCCGCTTTTAAATTGGGGTTGCTATAGTCATTGTCGAGTGTGTGTGATGGCTTTGTCTTCGAGGGAGCTTTAGTCGGCGTGACTTTCTTGATGACATTGTTGTCGAGAGGCTGCGCTGACTGAGCGTAAGCTGAGTCTATAGCTATTGTGGCAGTCTGGCTAAAACCGATAGCCAGCAAAGCTGTTAGTAATAAGGCTAGTGGCGATCGCATATTGTTATTAGGCGGAATTTGCCAATAGCATAGCGCTTGTAATACTAATTCTCAAAATGACGTTGCCATACTGTCATAAATAACAAAAAGAAAATTGCGGCGCTTTGCGCCGCAATTTTCTTCCCTAAAGTCTTGGGGGGACTGGATCGGTAATCTCTGATGGTCTGTTCTGATTCATGTTGTGAAGTGTTACAGGATCTGGTGCACGTAATCCGATTAAGCGATATTTTTTAGTGTAAGTGGGAGCAATCTCTGGGGCTTCTACCCACTCATTAGTCGCTACAAAATCTTGAGAGGAAGTGCCACTTAAACCAGTTCCCACGGCATTACTGCGATTTTCACTGGCTCTCGATTTAGACGCTTCATCTTTGGATGGGGCTGAATTAGAAGGTGCTGAAGCTGATGGAGGAAATTCTTGAGTTCTAGGTGTTTCAAGCGCGATCGCATCTCGGCGTTTGATTGGTTTAAATGTAACTTCAATTAAGCCTAGATCGGGATTATTGATGCCACCATCTCGATCTAGCCCTGGATTACCTTCTTCTAAAACGATAAATTGCTTAGCGATCGCGCGAGGTCGCTCCAAGATGACAGAGCGATCGCAGATCAACCCATCAATAATGGAAACACCATCGATTTTTATGCTAACGGCGCTCGTATAGCTAGGTGAGTTAATTTCAATCTTATAGGTTTCTCGAATACCAACATTGATGTAGCCCCTAGGGTCGGGTCGTCGGATATTCCCATTCTGGTTAATAGCGATCGATACAGTCGAGTTTTGAGGGATATAATTTCTGGATGGTACGGAGGATATGGGCTGTGTAGTGTTATTTCCGATCTTCTCATCGCTTAAACGATTGGGAATCGCCGATGACTCAGTCGAACGAGGATAACTAGCAATAACAATCCCGCCAACCAATACAGAACAAATTGCCAAAATCCGCAGGTTTGATGGGGTAAGCATATGAGAAGCCTCAAATTTCTTTACCCTCAATTTACATCAAGTAATCTTGCAATTCTTCGTGGTTACAAATTTAGTAACGAAATATAAAACCCAAAAGATAAGTGGCGGCGCGAAGCGCCGCCACTTATCTTTTGGGTTTTATATCCTAAGCAAAACTTACATTTCTATAGCAAACCCAATGCGATATCACCGCGCATCCCAAATTATTCGCTAGGAAGGGCAGTTGTCTACACGAGTCTAACAAGCTTTGCGCTTAAGTCCCACATGCGTTCTGCTCTTGCATCATCGCGAGCTTGAGGAGATACTGTCTGCACAAAAGACTTACCATCTTTTTTCTGACGATTGCCCCAGCTCCAATAGGCTCCTGACTGCTTATATTCAGGATCTGCAAGAACAGCAGCAACTCTTTCACCCGATAGCTCCTGCGTGACATATCCCTTAGTAATATTCTTTTGAAATAATGGGAATAGCTTCTGGAAGAGAGGATAGTGATTGCGGAAGAGCGGCGTATCAGCAACACAACCAGGATAGAGGGAAGTGAAAGTGATGCCAGTGGATTCATGATAGCGGCGGTGCAACTCTCTCATCGTCAAGATATTGCAAACTTTGCTCTCTTTGTAGGCACGGACAGGTTCAAATTTCTTCCCATTTGCCATGGAGATCGGCGGCTTGAACCCTTTCTCAAAACCTTCGAGATTGCCGAGGTCTGGCTGCGGGGGGATCTTGCCACCCAATTCATCGGGATTATGGGTGACTGTTCCCAAAATGACCATACGGCGATCGGGATGGGTAGACTTTTTCATGTCCTCTAGTAGCAGATTACACAGGAGAAAATGACTGAGGTGATTGGTGGTCATTGTCAACTCAAATCCTTCAGGCGATCGCAATGGTTCTTTGAGCAAAGGCATATAGATCGCAGCGTTGCACAACAAGGCATCAAGGGGCATTCCTGTAGCTCGGAATTTAGCCACAAATTCGCGCACACTAACTAGGGAGCCAAGATCAACTTGGATGATTGTGTAGCTACTTTTCGGAATACCAACAGATTCGGCAGCTTTTTCTGTTTTGGAGATATTGCGGCAAGCCATGACGATATGCCAGCCTTTATCAGCCATTGACTTGGCTGACCATAGTCCAACACCTGAAGAAGCGCCTGTAATAATAACTGTAGGTTTGTGATACTGTGACATTTTTAAGAATTACTCGATAGACTTTGATTAGAATTTTACAGTGCTTTGGGATTAAGCAACAAATGGAGGGCAAAGCATTGCACTGAGGGTCTTTCACGAAAAATTGATCGCGTAACCCATGATTCTTGCCTCATAGATTCATTAGGTTTTGATATAGCTAAAGCCAATCATGTTAAACCCAAGATAGAGTTGCGTCACTTTGTGCAGCAACTCTATCTTGGGTAGCCTCAGCCATCTAGTCCCTCAGCCTTAGACGGCAAACCCTACCTCAATCTCGGCTAACATCGCCCATAGCAGGGGGATCGCTGTGATAAGCTAGCAGAGTTAGTGTCATTAACACGAATAAACATGGATCGACCTTCTCGCTCTGTTCCCCAAGCCGCACAAGCCGCCTATTCAGGGGATTCGTCATACGGACGCACACCGCCGCCTGACTTACCTTCGCTACTACTAAAAGAGCGGATTATTTACTTTGGGTTGCCTCTTGTATCTCCCGACGAATACAAACAGCAGCTTGGTGTCGATGTTACAGAATTGCTCATCGCCCAACTTTTATATTTGCAATACGAAGATCCTGAAAAACCGATTTTCCTATATATCAACTCCACGGGGACATCTTGGTATACAGGCGATGCGATCGGTTTTGAGACCGAAGCTTTTGCTATTTGCGACACACTCAACTATATCAAGCCACCTGTCCATACCATCTGTCTCGGACAAGCCATGGGAACCGCCGCGATGATTCTCGCCAGCGGAACCAAAGGTTTTCGAGCTAGCTTACCAAATGCCACGATAGTCTTACACCAAGCCCGCCGCCAAACCAGAGGGCAAGCCTCTGATTTGCAGATTCAGGCGAAAGAAGTATTGACGAACCGTGCTGCGATGCTCGAAATCTTGTCGCGTACCACAGGCAAGTCCACCGAAGCCATCACCAAAGATATGGATCGGATGTTGTATATGACTCCAGTGCAAGCCAAAGAATATGGGCTGATTGATCGTGTTCTTGAAAGCACAAAAGACCTGCCCAAAGCAGTTCCAGCACTCGTTTAGTTAGGAATTACGAATTACGAATTTGTAACTCGTAATTCGTAATTCGTAATTTGTAATTCCTAATTCCTAATTCCTAATTCTTAATTAAACCTATGCCTATTGGTATTCCTAGAGTTCCCTATCGCTATCCTGGTGATTCCTACACGCAGTGGATTAATATCTACGAGCGTTTGTCGATGGAGCGTATCATCTTTTTGAGTGGTGAAGTAACAGACGGTATGGCAAATGCAATCATTGCTCGCCTGCTTTACTTTGACTCTGAGGATCAAACCAAAGATATTTACATTTATATCAATTCTCCTGGCGGATCGGTTTCAGCAGGCTTGGCGATCTTTGATACGATGCAACATATCAAGGCAGATGTGACCACAATTTGCGTTGGGTTAGCAGCGTCGATGGGTTCATTCCTATTGATGGCTGGTGCTAAAGGTAAGCGTTATGCTTTACCCAATGCTAGAATCATGATTCACCAGCCTTCAGGTGGAACCAGAGGTCAAGCCTCAGATATTGAGATTGAGGCGCGGGAGATTATTCGCATTCGTCAAAAGTTGAATGAAGAATATGCCAAGCGAACAGGACAGCCTCTAGAGAAGATTGAGCGCGATATGAATCGTGACTACTATATGTCTTCACAAGAGGCTCTAGCCTATGGCTTAATAGATCGCGTTCTTGATTCCCCACAGTAATTCCACAACCCCCAAACCCAAAAAAGCGACACTTTGTGCCGCTTTTTTGGGTTTGGGGGTTATATCTACAGAGATGTGCATTCAAAAGAACCACAATAAATTTTTGGAACAAAAACTACTTTAAGTAGAACTTAATATTGCTGTAGCTATAAATTCTTAGAATGATGATGCATTTTAAGAATTTATACAAAAAAGAGTTGCTGCGTAAAGCGCAGCAACTCTTTTTTGTTTTATGTCTTAGCTTATGTGGCGACAGCTATATACCAATTCTTGAAATTGTAATTATCCTTTCAAGAATTAAAAACCAACCAGAGGAAGGTTTCTAACTCTCAAAATGACATTGCCATTTTGAGAGTTGGTATTACGTGGAACTCAGATGATGAATCTATTACTTACTGCTAGCGACGCAGAGCAATCTCCCCGTGGTTATCCTAGATTTTATCATCATAAGAATTCCTTCTACGTAACATCTGTAGATTAATTGAAGACAATTGGATCATCTAGATTTTTGCAGAAATCGATATAAGATGGCTCACTTTCACTACCATCAGCAAATCGAGCTTTAATCCATTGCTTACATGATTGATTGTCAGTGGAACTGTCCCAAACTATCTTAGTATTTTCGCCTGGAGTTATACCTGAACCAATATCAAAAAATCCCCAAGTTTTATTTGGCTCACCAACCAATAGCTTTTTGATTGTAGAGTTACTGCTATTTTTGACATAGAAGTACCACTGATCAGCAGAAGCGGAAGCAACGTTTGCCACCAAGCTGAAAGCTAGTAGGCTTGCAGAAACCAAAAAACTTTTCTTAATCATGATCTTGATCTGTCTAAAATCAATTTGTAAATATGACTATAAACTATAAAATCTTATTTGCAACATAGATTGCTATTCATATAACTTTTGTATAACTTTTGCTCTGGCTTAGCTGTGGCTTTTATCGTTCAATCTCTTCAATATCAACCTTATCGACTTGCTTTTCGCGAACCATTTCAAACAGCATTAGGTAAACTTTCCCATCGAGAAGGATTTATTGTTGAGATTTGCGATCGCAAATCAGATGATGGTTTTCAGCATATTGGTTTAGGAGAATCTGCGCCGCTTAGTGGGTTTGGGATGGAATCTCTTGCTGAAACTGAAAGAACTTTAAGAGAGGCTCAGCGATCGCTAATTAATGTAGAGATTCATAATCTTAATGATATTGAGAACTTCCTTTCAAAATATGATCGTACCCCTGCTGCGAAACATGGAATTGAATTAGGATTGCTCAATTTATTATCACAAGTTCAAGGTATATCTATTTCTCAATTACTAGCTAATTCCTTCTCTGGAATAGTTCGTGATCAAGTTTCTATTAATGCAGTAATTGGAGTGATCGCACCAGAGATAGCGGCAACAAAAGCGAGAGAATATATTGTTCAAGGTTATCGTTGCCTGAAAATTAAATTGGGAACTGAGGATTTTGGAATGGATTTGCAACGAATAGAAGCAGTGCGATCGCAGGTTGACGCTCATATCCAAATTCGGATTGATGCAAATCAAGGATGGTCAGTGTCTGAAGCGATCACTAATTTAAAAAAACTTGAATTTTTGCAAATCGAATATGTCGAGCAGCCTGTTGCTGCTTCTGATTTGTTAGGTATGGCAGAAGTCAGGCGAGCGCAATCAATTCCAGTTGCTGCTGATGAGTCAGTAAATAACCTCTCACAATTGCAGCAAGTGATTAATACTCAAGCCGCCGATATTATTATTCTTAAACCAATGGTGCTTGGCGGTCTCATCACCGCACATCATGCAGCTGCGATCGCTTTTAAAGCTGGTTTAGACGTAGTTGTGACAACGACAATCGACGGCGCGATCGCTCGTCAAGGAGCTTTTGATCTAGCTGCTGCCTTACCAATTAAGCGAGCATGTGGATTAGCCACTGGTCATTTGCTCATAGAAAGTTAAAGAGAGCGAATTGCGCTCTCTTTAACTTTCTATGAGCAATAAAACCAAAAACACAAGTGGCGGCGCTTCGCGCCGCCACTTGTGTTTTTGGTTTTGATTTGTTCTAGCTATTTTCTTATTGCTATATGAGCAAATGCCAGACTCTTGGAAGATTTGGATTGAGTTAAACCGAAAATTAAAGACGGAGCTTTGCGCCGTCTTTAATTATTTTTCGCGCCGAGATGTGCCAGACTCTTGGAAGATCTGGATCGCGTTAAGTGGATCGCTAATAAAAGTACCAGACCGATTCACTTTCTGGGGAGAAGCGTTGTAATTACCAGGGATGACTGGCTGAATCTCCTCAACGTCGAGATTAATATTTTGAATTTTGAGATCTGAGCGCGGAGAATCTCTTTCTATTGAAAATTGATCAGTATTTGTAGGAGAGATCGGCTGACCTTGAGCAGGACGCAGGCGATCGGCATCGCCTCTTTGTGGTTGCGTTGATTGAGAAAGTACTGGACTAACCATAGTGCTAGCGATCGCTAGCACTGCGATCGTCAAAACCTCAGAAATGCGTTGATAATGTCTGTTCATAAATTCCTCGCATTGGCAGTCAGCGATATTAACTACAATAATCGCTCATTATATTCACAAAGATTAGATACGCTCAAATTGTCAACTCTAATCTTTAGGTTTAATTGCATTTTTAAGCGCTTTTTTAAAACCTAATACCAACAAAATATTAGTGATGGTCAAGAATGACTCGGCGCTGCCATGCAACCAATCAACATTGGCTAAAGCTTTGCCGTAATGGACTTGTGCATAAATTCCTGCGGGAATTGTAATCGCCACAAATACTAATGTCCCATAAAATCCCCAAAGTCCCAGTTTGGGAAATTGGCGAGATCTGGTGGCAAACCAGAGAAAGGCAAGATAGGGAAATAGAGATAAACCGAATAAGGCTTCTTTGGGCATAGTTTTTCATAGCTGTTAGCTATTGGCTATTAGCTATTAGCTCTTTAAATTTACAATTTGTAAAAAAAGCTAACAGCTAAAGGCTAACAGCTAATAGCTCAAATTACGATTGAGGTTTTGTGTTGGCAATTTTCCAGATAAAGTAGGCTGCGATCGCAAGAGTGGTATTGCCAATTAAAGTTAGTGCGGCTTGCACCGTAACTAACCATTCTAAAGAATCAGCATTATCAAAAAAGTGCCAAGTCACGGCGCACATCGCACTGACTAAAGCAGGAAACATTGCCCATGCTAAGTTACGCCAACCGCAATCAGGATTTTGCTTGTCGTATTGCCAAATGAGCCAAATTGCTAAAGTCCACTCAATTACGCTAGAAATATGAATTACCCATGTGGGCAAAGATAAAGAGTGCATAGCAAATGATTGTGGCGCTTCGCGCCACCAAAATATATGGTTTTAATGTTTTGTCTCTCGCATGGCGAGAAACTCGCGAATTTGCCGATCGCTTGGTTGAGCAGCGATCGCACCCATATTTAGTGTAGCTAAAGCACCTGCGGCGCAGGCATAAGCGATCGCTTCATCGGCAAACTTAGGATCGAGCAAATGGGTAAGCGGACGGTGATAAATCTTATGAATAAAGGCTGCTAGAAAAGCATCCCCCGCACCAGTTGTATCAATCGAATGAACAGGGAAAACAGCATGTTTTGCCTGACGTTCGCCCAAATAGTAGCGACAATCTTTATCCCCATTGGTGAGTAAAATTCCTTCGAGATGGCTATAGGCTTGAGATATTGCGGCAGGACTAGTGAGACGAAATAATAACTTAGCCTCATCCTCAGTCATCTTCAGAAAATCGGTGTATTTCAGCAAGACGGGTAATAGTTTGGCAACCTGCTCAGGATTTTTCCAGAACATCGCCCGCCAATTGACATCAACTACCACCTTTACAAAGTTTTCTTCCGCCAGCTTTAGAGCACGACCGATCGCTCTAGATGTTTGCGGACTAGATAAGCCCAATGTGCCCAACACCAAAAACTTGGCATCAGCAAATAAATGCTCAGGCAAATGTTCGGCAGACATTAAGGTGTCTGCATATACAGTTTGAGCATCGCCATTAAAGCGAGCAAAACTGCGATCGCCTTGGGCATCGCGGGTGACATATACCTCGCGAGTAGTGGATTCAGGATGCACTTGCACGCCTGAAGTTTCAACACCTGCTGCCCCCAACTGTTTGAGCAGATCGGTTCCTGCGGCATCTTGGCCAACGCAGCTAATTAAACTTACTGGCGTTCCCAGTTTGGCTAGCCCACAGGCGACATTGGCAGGCGCTCCACCAAAATAAGGCTTCCAAGAGCTAACTAGCTCATAGGGAGCACCAATATCTTCAGCTATTTGATCGATTAAAACTTCGCCAAGACAAATTACACGCGGCATAGCGGACTTTACGACGACATTTTGGACTTTCGCGATTCAATAATAGCAATAGCTGAATCCACTTTATCGGGGAATACCACAACTAAACTACTTTGAGGGGCGCTATCCAAGGCGGCTGTGATGGCTTCCGATTCGTCAAGAATTGTAATACAAGGAATATTAGGATTAATTTCTTGAACTCCCTGACGCAATAAATCGGCGACGACACGAGGGGCACGACCACGAAGATCCTTATCTTCTTTAATAAAGATCTGCCCAAACATATTTGCCGCTAGTTGCCCTAATTCGATGATATCCTCATCGCGTCGATCTCCAGGTGCTCCAATCACACCGATCGCTTCACCTTCCCATTTCTGGATAAAATCTGCGATCGCTTTAAATCCCGCAGGGTTGTGAGCATAATCGACTAACGCATGATATTTGCCTAAATTAAATAAATTCATGCGTCCGGGGGTTTGCTCAGTCGAAGCCACAAATGTGGAAAGCCCTTGACGAATCTCTTCAATCTGTACGTCTTGACAGAATGCGGCTAGACTTGCTGCCAGAGAATTTTGAATATTGAAGGCAGCACGACCACCTAGTGTTAAGGGTACGTTGACAGCTTCTTCGATTCGCAGCTTCCAATCACTTTTTAAGATAGTTAGATAGCCTTGTTCATATACTGCGGCAAGTCCACCTTGCTCGATATGAGATTTGATTAAAGGACTATCGGGATCCATACTGAAGTAAGCAACCTTTGCATCCACTTCTTTTGCCATGGCAACAACCAATGGGTCATCAGCATTCAGTACAGCATAGCCGCTCGGCAATGTTGTTTTGACAACTACGCTCTTAAGCCTTGCCAAGTCTTCAATTGTGTCAATGTCACCAATGCCAAGGTGATCGGCGGCAACGTTCATAACTACACCCACATCGCTACCATCAAAACCTAATCCCGATCGCAAAATGCCGCCTCTAGCTGTTTCAAGAATCGCAACTTCAACGGTGGGATCGCGCAGGATTACCTGAGCACTGTATGGACCAGTGGTATCACCCTTTTCAACCAAACATTCACCAATGTAAATACCATCAGTGGTGGTATACCCGACTCGTTTGCCAGTTTGCTTGAAGATATGAGCTATTAGGCGTGTAGTAGTAGTTTTACCATTTGTCCCTGTGATCGCTACTATCGGCACTCGCGTAGGTGATCCAGAGGGAAACAGCATATTTATGACTGGCGCGGCAACATTACGCGGTGTGCCAATACTTGGAGCTGTATGCATTCTGAATCCAGGAGCTGCATTGACTTCCACGATCGCACCATCAGTTTGGCGCACAGGCAAACTGATATCTTCAGTGACCATATCGATGCCCGCAATATCCAGACCGATAATTCTTGCCACGCGCTCAGCTAGCCAAATATTTTCAGGGTGAATCTCGTCTGTACGATCAACTGATACGCCACCTGTACTTAAGTTTGCCGTAGCTTTGAGATAGCAAATCTGCCCCGTTGGAGGTACGGATTCTAGCGTAAAGCCCTGTCTAGCGAGGATATCCATGCTCGTGCGATCAATCTCGATGCGGGTCAAGACGTTATCATGCCCATCGCCACGGCGGGGATCTTGGTTCGTAATTTCAATCAATTGCGAAATTGTGGAAACACCATCCCCTGTAACATTTGCTGGGACTCGCTCAGCAACAGCTACAAATTTGCCATTGATCACCAATATGCGATGATCCCGTCCAGTATGAAATCTTTCGATAATTACTTCTTCAGATACTTCTTGCGCCATATCAAAGGCATCAATCGACTCTTTGATATTACGTATATCAATGGTGATCCCGCGACCATGATTGCCATTTAACGGTTTAATTACAATCGGAAAGCCCCCTACTTCGGCGATCGCATCTTCTAGATATTTAGGCGATCGGATCGTTGTTCCCCTTGGCACTGGAACACCTGAAGCCCGCAAAATACTCTTTGTCCCTTCCTTGTCACAGGCTAACTCAACCGCTAAGATCCCCGTCTTATTCGATAAAGTTGCCTGAATTCGACTCTGATGTACTCCATATCCAAGCTGAATCATGGCTCGGCTACCAAGTTCTAACCAAGGAATATTTTGGGCTTTAGCTTCGGCAACAATGGACTCAGTACTTGGACCTAATTGACCATCAAGACGAATATCTCTTAAATCCTTGAGATCCTCTTGCAACTCGGTAGTTGCGTAGGTTCCCGTTTCTAAAATGTTGGTACAAATCCTTACGGCAGCTCGTGCCGCATAACGTCCAGCACCTTCGGTTTGATACTCAAATACGACTTGATAGACATTTTTTTCAACAGTTTGTCTAATTGTCCCAAAATCCACCTTCATGCCAACATAGCCTTGAAGTGCGATCGCAATATCTTTAACAATTTCTGCCAAGAAATCAGAGTCACTGATATCAGGTCGCTGAGCGATGTCTTTCCCCGCTAGACTTGGTAAAACTTTGCATAAATTTTGATAAAAGCTAATTCGTTGTACTTGAAAATCCTCTAAATCTAATCGCACAACTACAAGCTGATGTCGTTGGATACTCCAATAATTTGGACCACGTAATGTCTGGATTTTGAGAATTTTCATAGTCAAGCGTTTTAAAGGTGCATCCAATGCCTAAATGTCCAGTGTCTAATCCTAGCGATCTTGTGGATCTTCATTTTGTATAAATTGAACCAAAATCAGATTGATTAATCACAATTTATACAGCATATTAGGTGATTTTCACAGAATAACTAACCAAGTATTAGAGTGGGCATTGCCCACCTTAAGGAATGTAGGGGAGGTCTTGCCCACCTAACTTACCAAGCTTAGTTAAAGTGACTCATCAGTGTGCTGATGTTGTTGTGGCAAAGTTTCAATTCGCCCAGGAATAGGCTTTTGGGTGGGTTGTAACCCTGACAACATGCGCGAAAGCTGCAAGCCATCAAGTACAGGCTTCGTCTCACGAATTTTGTGCCAAACCGATCGCGCCATCAGCAAAGAATGTCCTTGTCTTTGAGCATGAATTCCTTCTAAATAATCTTCGCGTTCAGGCTGATAATCGGCTGAAGATAGTTGCAAGCTGACATTTTCAGCTTGCTTCTCAGGAGATTGCTTAATCACTATTTGAGCAATTTGCGAAGTGAGTTCAGGATAAAGCCATGTGTAAGCAGGATGAACCGTGAGCTGACAATGATGAATCAATTTTTCATCGGGCTGGTTAACGGTCGGGCGTTGCAACAGCAGATAAAAGTAACCGATCGCTGCTTTACGTTGAGGCTCATAGACATAGCCCGATACATCTTGCAAATGATTGATTAGCAAAGAACTGTGATTGACAAGTTTGTCGATAGTCTTCGCCCGAAAATCATCGATATTGAGATCGTAAACTTGGCGAATGTGTGGGGGCATCGCAGCTGTATCGAGCTGATAAAGCAGGCTAGCATCAGCATTGCTGACAGGCATCAAATTTGGCAGATCAGGAGAATGCTGAGCAAGTTCGTGCAGACTAGCGGTATCAATTTCCCAATCGGTAAACTGAGCCAGTGGCTGAAATCCATTTTGTCGATAGAGCGCGATCGTATCTTTTTGGTTAATGTCAACCTGTAATACCCATGTCCGCGCTTCTAGGCAAGATTCTAGACAATAGCGAATGAGTTGCGTGCCCACATTATGCTGACCATTTTGAGCTTCTGGCAAAACCACGACGCGATCAATCTGCCAAGTACTACTGTTGTTATTGAAGGGAGAAACCCGAATAAAGCCTTGGATGATGCCATTACATTCAGAGACATAGGCTCGCACATAGGGCTTGAGCAGGGTTTGCACAGGTGCAGGCAACCAACTGGCTAGCTGGTGCAAGCTGATTTTTTGGCGGCTGCGACAACCACTGAGATCACTGACCGCAATTTGTTCTAGATCATTGGGAGAGGCAAATCGCTGGATGATCTCTAAATCGCGGTGTTGTAGTGGACGGATTGTATTACCAAGTACTGGGAAAGGTTGCATAGCTACTCATGCCAGAAAGGGATTTGATCAAAGCTGTAAAAATCAGCACAAATCGTTGATTATGATTTTAATACATATTTTTTGAATATCGTTCTTTAGTCCATCGGCAAAATTAGAAAAACTAAAAACTGTACCGCCCGCGCAGCGGGCGGTACAGTTTTTAGTTTTTTCTTGTTCTTAAGAACAGGAAAAAGTCCGATGTTGCAGGGATGGCATCTGGCGACGAATTTGGTCGATGCGCGAAGGTTGAATTTCGGCGATCGCTACACCAATGCGATCGCCTGCATCAGCGAGGACAATGCCCCAAGGATCGACAATCATCGCATGACCGTGGGACTGGCGGCGCGGCGTATGCATTCCCACTTGAGCAGGTGCGATCACATAGCTAGTATTCTCAATTGCTCTAGCTTGCAATAAAACTTGCCAATGATCTTTGCCAGTAAAAGCCGTAAAAGCAGCAGGAACAAACAATACATTTGCACCATGCTGGGACAGATGACGATAAAGTTCTGGAAATCTTACGTCATAGCAAACTGATAGCCCTAAGTTGCCATATTTCTCGGACATATATACAGGTGGAGACTCAGTGCCTGCTAGCACCGTAGCCGACTCTTGATAAGTATTGCCATCAGGGAGGTTCACATCAAATAGATGCATCTTTCGATAACGCGCTAATTCTTCACCTTCACGCCCAATCAACAAGGCGGTGTTGTACATTTTGCCGCGATTACCATTATTGCTTTCAGCAACAGGCACAGGAAAACCACCACCAAGTAACAAGATTTGATAGCGTTGAGCGATCGTAATTAAAAACTTTTCGCTCTTTTCTGCTATTTCTGTAGAAAGTCTTGTCTTTTCGTTCTCATCTCCTAAAAACGAAAAGTTTTCAGGTAGACAAACTAATTCTGCACCTCGATTCACTGCCAGTTGGATCAAATCTTCTGCTTGAGCAAGATTTTTATCTACATCAGAGACACTGGTCATTTGTACGGCAGCCGCCAAATATGACTTCATTTCAATCCTTAAAACTTTCCCACATAAATTCAGATGTGCTGTAAAGCACTTAACTTAGATTACCGCGCTATAGCGCTTGTGCTCCTATTTTTTATTTTATAAAGAGAGTCGGGGCAAAGCCCCGACTCTCTTTTCCTTTAGCCAAGCTTGCCAGTGACAATATAAGCAACTCGCTGCCCCACATTAGCGGCATGATCTGCCATGCGCTCTAAATGGTGAATTGCTAATACCATCAGCATTATAGGTTCCATTGGCTCTCCACCAAATAGCTTTTGAGCCGCTAATAAGTTATAGATTTGCTTGTAGTCGTCGTCAACAGCATCATCCTTCGTCTTAATTTGCAAACCAATATTTTCATCAAGGTTAGCTAAGGCTTCTAAACTCATGGCAAGCATGGCTCGACAGCGATTGGACATTACTTGCAATTCGCCGAGATAGGGAGATGGAGGATAAGTAAAAAGTTTAATGGCAATATCACCAAGGTTTTCAGCGTAGTCTCCAATCCGTTCAATGTCGCGGATCAGTTGCATCAAGGCACTTAGTAATCTAATATCGCGAGCAACTGGCGACTGTAAGGTGATCAATTCAATGCAATCGATTTCAATTTGGCGATAGATTTGATCAATTTGTTTGTCTTGAGGATCAATACGAGTTGCAGCTTCAAGATCGCGCTCAAATAAAGCTGCATGAGCTAAGAGGAATGAATTTTCGACAAGTGCTCCCATTCGTAAAGAATCTTGTTCTAGGCGATGCAGTTGGCGTTCAAATTCGCTCCTTGTTCGTTTTTGACTTAGATATGAAGTTTCGTTCATTGGCTCCCACCAAATTTAAATGGGATGAAAAACTATTCTAAAAATGGTTTATGACAACGGACACCTTTTGGTTACACTCCCATAAACCATTTGAGGTCTTTATCTTTAGATATCTTTACATAACTTCTAGAGATCGACAGTGTTTGTAAATACTATAAAAAAAATAAGAGGTAATTCATAGATATACATAACTAATTACAAACCAAAACCCGCAAAGTTTCTCCCCGCAGGGTAAAAGCTTTAAGGGTTTGGGTAATTTATTTTGTACAAGTACTGAGTATGAAGTGCTAACTCTTAATACTTTTATTTAAAAACATTTGTTGGAACTAATTCAGAAGTTGTAAGATGCCGATCGTGATCGCCATCCCCGTTAAATAAAACCAACGTGGTTGAAGAATTTTGCTCAAAGCCAATCTGCTCGTAAAATTTTTGCTGATGAGTGGTCATCAAATAAACACGCTCAACATTGCAAACATTGGGATGCGCTAACACTGTTTGGACTAACTTCCGACCTAAGCCAGCACCCCGATAGTCGGGATCGATCACCACATCCCAAATTGTCGCCCGATAAATGCCATCACTAGTAGCGCGAGCATGTCCGATTAGGCGACCGCCATCCCACACTGTTACGACTGGCTTGGAGTTCGCAATCGCGAACTCCAAGCCTGCCAAGGTACGTTCCTTTGCCCAAAATGCCCCTAGTCGAAATAATCCTTGTAACTGTTCTAAATCGACTTCTTCATGGCGATCGCTAAAGCGAATGTGGCGATGATCCATCTGCTTATTTTCCCGCATTGATTAACCCATTTTGTATTAGGTTTACATACTACTGATCCCGTCAATGTATCTATTTTTGCTAGATTTCTAAAAAGAAAGGGCGCTAAGCGCCCTTTCTTTTTTATTTAGCTTGCCAAGGCTCAGGTAAGTAGACTTTCTTCGCCAAGCCGACTGCTTGCAGCAAATTGATTACACCCCAAGTTGGATCGATTTCCCACCATTTCAAGCCAGAACGCGCCGACTTAGGAAATGCATGGTGATTGTTGTGCCATCCTTCGCCGTAGGTCAAAATCGCAGCCCACCAAAGGTTGGTGGAATGATCGGAGGTTTCCGTAAAGTTTTTGTAACCCCATTTGTGACAAGCCGAGTTAATCAACCAAGTGCTATGCCAAAGAAACACTGAGCGTACTGCCACACCGTACACCAAAAATGATGCACCTAGTCCAGAGAAAACATATTCTCCAACGACATAGAGCAGTGCGGCGAGTGGAACTTGCAACAACAAGAAGTAAACATCTAAAAACTTGTAGTAAGAATCGTTAGCCAGATCAGGGGCAAATTTACTGTAATTGGAACGCTGAAAATGCTCAGGCTTGGAGTACATGATCCACATCATGTGGCTCCACCAAAAACCTTTGTTTGCCGAGTAGGGATCTTTTTGATTATCTTCTGTAAAACCGTGATGTTGACGATGTCCGCCCACCCAAAATACTGGACCACCTTGTAGTGCAAATGCGCCGATAGTAGCGATGATGTATTCCAGCCACTGAGGCACTTGAAAGCTCCGATGGCTAAGTAAGCGATGATATCCTAAGGTGATGCCGATGCTGCCAAATAACCAATGCAAGAAGACTGTAAGGATTACAGCTTGCCATGAGAAGTAAAAAGGCGCAGCTAGGGCAGCGAGATGAAAAACACTGAAGAAGGCAACATTTGTCCAGTTCAGGTTTTGTTCTTTTGAGATGGCTTCAGTAGTGGCGGTCATGAAATAATAACTTAAGGGGTGGTGAGGAGATGCAAGTATCACTTACAGTTATATTAAGTTTAACTGCTTTTTAAGTAATAATGCAAGTATCACTTGCAAATCATCTCAATGGTACATGCTCTCATGTCTGTATCTCGAATTCCTACTCGTCAACGCATAGTCAATACAGCCCTAGAGTTGTTTGCTAGCAAAGGAATCACCGAGACAACTACGCGCCAAATCGCGGACTTCGCTCAGGTCAATGAAGTAACTCTATTTCGGCATTTTGGAAATAAACATGGGTTATTGCTAGCGGTATTGCAAGAATGTCTGCAAAAATATTTGGTGTTGGCGCAAGTGGGAGAGTCGCTCATGGTGTCGGATATCTCTAGTCAGAGTGATTTGCGGAGATTTCTCAAATATTACATTCAGAGTTCGTTGCGGGCTCTTGAAAGTGTGCCTGAATTGGTGCGATCGCTAGTTGGCGAGGCAGGACAATATCCTCTCGAAAGCCGACAAGCATTGGCGCAAGGTATTAACCAAGTTAATCAAACGATCGCAACTGCTATCAATGATGTATTGGTCAATTCGCGCTTGCAATATTCTTTGCCCCCGCTCAAGCTTGCTAACTTATTGAATACTTGTATTTTGGGCTACGCGGTGATCACTTTAACCAGCGATGTGCAGGCAATTTGGCGTGATCGCGACGAGTTTGTCAGTACGCTTGTCGATATGTTTATTCAAGAAGTTAACCCGCTCGCCCAAGCGCAACCAATTAACGATATCTCTGCGGAGACTGTACGCGAAATCCTGTTACAAGCTAAAAAATGTGGGGCAAAGGACTATGCGATCGCTTATTTGCTGTTTGGGGCAGGGCTGACGGCACTCGATATTACTCGTTTGCGATTAAAAGACTATCAGCACCAAGCTAACCACGGAATTTTACTAACTAGGGATGCTACTGGTAATGAGAGATCAGTACCACTCAATCAAAAAATTCTCGGTCATCGCTATGGCTCGGCAACTAATAATCCTCTTAGTGCTTACCTTAAGACTCGCAAGAATGAGTTAAAGGATCTAAAAGATCTGAAAAATATTGAGGATGTTGCGTCTTTGGTTCTTAGTAGCGACGGTAAACCACTTTCCCTAGAAGAGATCGAGCAACTTTGGGAGCGTTGGACACAGCCCTATCGAAATTTGAATGGCTCACCTTTAACAATTGATCAAGCAAGACATACTTGGTGTCTTGAAATGTTATCGCGGGGCATTGATGTCGATAGTTTTTGCATCATTAGCGGTATCAAGCCTAAAGAATTGCTAGCTTATCAGACCCGTCTTAATCAAAAGTTAGCGATTGATAAAGCGATCGCTCTTGACTCTTAAAAATAAATTACCAAAACCCTTAAGGTTGCGCCCAACAGGGGCGCAACCTTAAGGGTTTTGGTTTGAAATTAATTATGTCCATCTACTGATAAAGTGCAGCTATTGATGAAACCAATTTTGTGGTTTGCAGTGCCTACGTCGCTGCAAACCACAAAATCGGTTTTGGTGACTTTTTTGCTATTTCCACCAAGTAGATTAACTTAGTGTATAATTCGGGCGTTTAATGTACTTAAAAGATTAAGTACATTACATCAAATGTTCTTAGTGCATTAGATACGGAGCATCTTTGATTTGAGAGGCAAACAGGTTGGCATTATCGGAGTTCAGATCGGCATTTCCAATTGAAGTTTTGGGTAGAGAAGCAAAGTGAGAGTTCCTCTAGACTGTTACCGTATTCTAGGTTTAACACACCTATCTGGGCTAGACAAAGTCCATCAAGCCCATCGAGATCGCCTGCTCTCTATGCCAAGGCGAGAATATTCTGATGCAGCGATCGCCTCGCGTAAGCGCATCATTGATAAAGCTTATGAAACTCTGACCGACCGCGATCGCCTTAGCGCTTCAAGTGAAGGTGATGCATTGGAGGTAGATAGCGATCGCCCAGTTTTGACATTGCCACCTCAAATTGAAGCTGACGAAAAAGACTTTGCAGGGCTATTACTGATTTTGTATGAACTCGGCGAATCCGAGAAAGTCTTATCTCTTGCTAAACCTTATTACGATCCTGAAGAAGCCGAATATCAGTCGGCAAGAATTTCGCCTCACGATCCTGATTTACTTCTCTCTGTATCGCTTTCCTATCTAGATCTTGGACGTGAGTATTGGAAACAGGGACAATATGAATCTGCCGCTTCATCTTTAGAATCGGCCCAAGAAATTTTATTGCGAGAAGGATTATTTCTCAGTATTCGCAGTGAAATTCAAGCCGATCTATTTCGCCTCCGCCCCTATCGAATCCTTGAATTGTTAGCATCTCCTGATAATCATACGGAAGCGCATCGCAAAGGCATGTCACTTTTGCAAGAGATGCTAGAGGCGCGGCGCGGTATTGATGGCTCTGGCAATGATTATTCCAGTCTCGGTATTGACGACTTTTTGCGATTTATTCAGCAATTACGTAGCTATATGACTGCGATCGAGCAGCAAACCTTGTTTGAAGAAGAAGCCCGTCGTCCGTCTTCTGTGGCAACCTATCTCGCAGTATATGCGTTGATTGCGCGTGGATTCTCACAGCGTCAGCCCGCACTAATCCGTCGCGCAAAAGGCTTACTAGTTAAACTCAGTGCTAAACAAGATATTTATTTAGAAAAAGCTGTATGTGCTTTGTTACTGGGGCAAACGGAAGAAGCAAGTGCTGCGATCGATCAGAGTGGCGAAGACGATCAAATCGCATATATCCGACAAAACTCTGAAGGTGCGCCCGATCTTTTGCCAGGACTATGTCTCTACAGCGAACGCTGGCTGCAAGAAGAGGTCTATCCACATTTCCGCGATCTAATGAGTCAAATCGTATCGCTTAAGGATTATTTTGCGGATGAGCAGGTGCAAGCATATCTAGAAGAATTACCTAATACTGGTGCAATGTCATCAGAATGGACTTCGCCAGTGGGAGGCGATCGATTGTCAGCAATGTCTTCGCTCGATGAGTCACCACCTGCAAATCGAGATTTTGATCTTAATCCTGCAAAGAGTGCCGTTGCTGAGCCAAAACTATCTACTTACGCCCCTGAGACACCTAATCGCTTTCAGCGCTCTGCGACTCCAGTAATTGAGCGACCTGCTGCCTATGCTAATGGTAGTCGCAATATAGCGCGAGATCTTCCTAACACTCGTCGCGCCAGCAATGTGCCACCTGCTAGAAATTCGACAAGAGCTGCTAATGAATCCGTCAGGGAGATTAAGCGTCCATCGCAAGTTCATACTTCAAGTCACGCATCATTACCAAAACGCAAGTTTAATGTTGGTCGTTTAGCAACCGTAATTGTTTTAGCGATCGCTGTGCTTGCTGGCTCTATTTGGTTAGTTGTTTGGGCTGTTCGTGCTTTAACTGGTGCTCCCCAACCACAGCCTATAACCTTAGAAAAGCCAATCACAAATATAGTCCAAGCCCTTAAGGAAAATAATGCAGCCCCAGTTGCTCAACCAGGACCTTTGGACAAAGAAACTGCTACCAAAGTAATCGAGACATGGCAAGCTACTAAATCAAAAGCTCTTGGCAAGGGATATGAAGACAATCTTTTAGAAGAAATTTTGATTGATCCTGCTCTTAGTGATTGGAAAGGACGCGCTAAAGAACTCAAATCGAGTAACTCATATTTGCAGTACCAAACAAAATCAAGTGCAGTTGATTTTGTTACGCCTGATGGCGATAGTAAAGCTAAAGTAGTTGCCAAGATTTCCGAGTCACGCAATTACTTTAATAATGGCGAACTTGACCGTGGAGCATCAAAAGATGATGCCAGCTATACAGTTGAGTATGATTTGGTAAAAAAAGATAATCGATGGCTAATTAGGGAAATGTTGGTTTTCTAAATTAAAAAGTGGCGCTATGTATCATTTTTGATCTATCCCAACCACAAAAGTGGTGACACTTTTGTGGTTAAAAACCAAACCTCGTAAGGGTTTTGAGATTACAAAATGGCAGAGCCATTTTGTAATCTAGTATTAGAAGTCTTCTACTATTAGTTCATCATCTTCAGGTTCAATTTCTTCGGGGACTACTTTTGTCGCCGAAACCTCAACACCTGCGGATAATTTTTCGCGTACTTGGCGTTCGACATCTTGAGCAAATTCTGGCTTGTCTTCCATGTATTTGATCGTATTATCTCGGCCTTGTCCGATGTTGTCGCCTTGATAGCTATACCAAGCACCCTTACGCACGATGATGCTCATTTCTTCGGCGAGATCGACTAGGCAACCAACCGTAGAAATTCCTTTCCCAAAAATAATGTCAAACTCGGCGATCCGAAAAGGTGGCGCAACTTTATTTTTAGCAACTTTGACCTTGGCGCGAATCCCATATTCTTCAGTGCCCTTTTTGAGGGTTTGGATGCGACGAATATCTAGACGTACAGAAGCATAGAACTTCAGGGCAGTTCCGCCTGTGGTTACTTCAGGGCTGCCATAGGAAACGCCGATTTTTTGCCGCAACTGATTCAAGAAAATGACGATGCAGTTGGATCTGCCGACATTGGCCGTGATCTTACGAAGGGCTTGACTCATTAGTCTTGCTTGCAACCCAACGTGGGATGCGCCCATTTCACCTTCGATTTCAGCACGAGGCACGAGGGCTGCCACAGAGTCGATCGCAATGATATCTACTGCCATCGATCGCACGAGGTTATCGACAATTTCCAGTGCCATTTCGCCTGAGTCAGGCTGGGAAATCAGTAGGTTATTAATATCAACACCTACAGCAGCTGCATAAGTTGGATCTAGGGCATGTTCAGCATCAACAAAGGCGGCAATGCCACCACGTTTCTGGACTTCGGCGATCGCATGAAGTACTAGAGTGGTTTTACCTGAGCTTTCTGGCCCGTACACTTCGATGACTCGACCTTTGGGGAGTCCACCACCTAGGGCAAGGTCGAGAGGTAATGCGCCGCTAGGGATGGTCTCAACACGCATATTGGTAGCATCGCCAAGACGCATGATTGCGCCTTTCCCATGATCCTTCTCGATTTTTTGCATGATTGCATCGAGCGCTTTCTTTTTCTCAGGGCTGATGTTTGTCTTTGCAGCTTGAGCGATCGCAGCAGTCTTATCAACTTGACTATTTGCCGTTGCAGAAGAATTTTTCGCCATTGCCGTTCGAGGTTTAGTTCGTTTAGTAAGTCTGCCTCATTATGACACTAAGCTTCTGCATTTGAGGTGTTAAATTTGTGCTGAAATTTAAGTGACTACCTTGATTTTGCTAGCATTTAGATATTTGTACTAAAAATCTTCAATAAAAAGACGTAACATTTGTATGATCTCTTGTTCATCAAATTAAGTTTAGTTCCAATCCTGATCTTGAACCCAGATATTTGCCCTGACATGAATATGAGTTCGGTGAATTTTCTATAATTTGAAAAGCTATTTTTTAAGGTTATGCAGAATGAAATTTAAATATCTTTAAATATCAATTCTGTCTTCTCCAAATTCTAAACACTAGAAGTCCACTCTATAGCTTATTTATACTAATCTTCTCCAAAGACTTTGGTATAGCCTACATAACCTATTAGGAGAACTATTGCCAAAATTATTAAAAATGAGTTAAAAGGCAAGTATGAGAAGAAATATAAATGAATCCTGCTAGAAATCCATGATAAAAATATGAATACCATTGACATTAACATCAAGCCTTGGATGAATTTAAAGGCTGGAATCCGACTAAGTGGCATCCGTTTTTTCGCAAGAATAATCGAGCAGATTACGTGATAAGGGGCAGATAAAAGCAACAAAATATCCGCTTCCTTGCCTAATTTTCCCCAGACTCCAGTATTGCTGGCATAGGCTATGTAACCAGCGAACACAATAGCTACAAATGCAGATATGCTCAAATTTACACTTAATACATAGGGTTCCTCTTTAGTCCCAGGAACAAATATGCAAATGTAGTAAGCTAGCCAAGGAGATAAAAATACTAATAAAAGAATAGGTATTTTATAGAGTGTTAGAAGGCTTTCTATGGTCATAAAATGCTCCCTGATTTAAAAATTCCTCTAACTTCTTATTGAGCAATCTCAGCAAAAAAAACTTTATACTACTTAGTCCGGCAAGATCAGCATAATTATGGATCTATTAGGCTAATAGCAACGAGATTAACTTTAAAATCACCTCATAGTTTAAAAGAATATCAAATTTGATAGTGATATAGCAATCCTAAATAATTTGAGAGAGTGCGACTCAAAGAGTTGCAATTTCTCAAACTATTTAATCTCATAAATGATTGAGGATATTCCCAACCAAGAATTAGTGATGCGGCGCTTCGCGCCGCCACTCATCTTTTGGGTTCTTGCATTGCTATACACCTAAAGTTAATGTGAGTTCGCTATCGCCATTTGAGTCATGATGACATTAAAGTTAGAGAGATTAAAACCATGTGGTATTTGATCGGTGACAAATGCAACATTTGTAAAGTCTAATGTCAGAATTGAAATAAGTAATTCTAACTAGCGGTCTAATACTATGTCTTCGGAACATCCACCAGTTATGTTGGTGGACGGCTATAACGTAATTGGGTTTTGGAAGCACTTGCAGGAAATTCGAGATCTGCAAGGGTTTGATATTGCCCGATCGCATTTAACCGAGACGATGGTGAACTTTAGTGCTTATCACGGCTATAAAACGACTTTAGTATTCGATGCTTATGTGCAGGCGACACCAGCTAAAGCCGAAAAAATAACCAAAAATCTAAGATTATATTTTACCGATCACAACGAAACGGCGGATACTTATATCGAGCGTCAATGTGGCAAGTATCGCCGTGATCCTCTAAGACATTTAAAACGCATTATTGTGGTGACATCCGATCGTGCTCAGCAGTTAACCGCAGTTGGGTTTGGGGCGGAGTGGCTATCAGCACCAGCGCTAGAACAGGAAGTGGAAGCTACGATGCGATCGGTTCAAAGTCGTCAAAAGAATCAAAAAGCGAATACGAATAATTTATTGGGAAATCGCATTGATAGTCAGACCAAAGCTCAATTAGCTAAGTGGCGCAATAGTTTGAATTAAGCTTCCCTATTTGGAAATCACAATATGCTGCAACCTAGTGCCAATCATTTATTTATTTCAGCGATCGCTTTAATTGTCGGATTAGCTCTATCAGTAATTATCCTTGGCGAAGTTATTTATCGCCTACAACATCGCCGCCGTCCTCTCGCAGCCACCTTACAAGTAGTGCGAAACTTGGTACTGCCAATGCTCGCGTTCATGCTGTTTATTCAGTATGTGTTGCAACGTCCTGCTGATGATGACATTGTTAAAAGTGTCCAAACTCTATTTTGGATTTGTGTACTGCACGCAGCCTTGTCGTTACTGAACGCGATCATTTTTGAGCAAGCAAAAGCTGATACTTGGCGGGCGCGAGTTCCTAAACTCTTAATTGATTTATTTCGTTTGTTTTTGGTACTTTTAGGAGTAGCGATCGTCCTTGCTAAGGTCTGGAATGCCGATCTCGCAGGATTGGTTACAGCTCTTGGAGTTAGCTCGATTGTGATTGGTTTAGCGCTCCAAGATACTCTCGGTAGTGTCATGTCAGGAATTGCGCTGATATTTGAGCGTCCTTTCTCAGTGGGCGATTGGTTGCAAGTCGGTGAATTGACGGGACAGGTGATAGACATCAATTGGCGAGCCGTGCGTTTGCAAACCTTTGAGCGCGAAATGGTGATTATTCCTCATAAACTTATAGGCAATGAAATTATTCGCAACTTTAGCCGCCCAATCCCTATTCATGCAGAACGGATTCGCCATGGATTCTCCTATAATGATCCGCCCAATTTAGCCAAACATGTTCTGTTGACTACGGCTCTAGAGACTGAAGGCATTTTAAAAGACCCAGAGCCAGAGATTTATACAATTTCCTACGATGACTTTGCGATTACCTACGAAGTAAAATTTTTTATCGATGACTACAGCAATATTGAAAGTATTCGCGATCGCTTTATGAGTCGTATCTGGTATGCCGCCCAACGCAATAGCCTAACAATTCCTTTTCCCATTCGGACTCTTTATCATTTTAATGGGCCGACGTTACAGGCGAAGGGCAATTCCAAAAAATTTACCGAGAGCCTGCAATCTGTTCCAGCCTTTGTGCCATTACAAAATCCTGACTCTGTAGCCGATGGGATTGATCTACAACATTATGGCGCGGGTGAGAAAGTAATCTGGCAAGGAGTCAGTAACAATGCGCTATATATTGTGATCGCTGGTACGGCGATCATGTCTGTTAGCGATCGCGAGCATATCGAACATGAGCTTTTAACAATCAAGACTGGCGAGTTTTTTGGTGAGATGACGCTTTTTTCTGGTGAGCATAGTCCGATATCAGTAACAGCGATCGAGGATTTAGAGGTGATGACTCTATCTGCAAATGCTGTTAATCAAATGATCGATCGCCAGCCTAGTTTTGCCCGTGAAATAAGCCAGATCTTAGAAACTCGCCGTCGTGTGGTAAATACAATTCAAAAATCGTGAACCCCAAAATTTATTGGTGGTGTATAACACCTCTTTGCATAGGCAAGGCAAAGCTTTAAATTGTCACGAAAAAGAAAGATAAAATGGCGTTACCATTTTATAGCCTTAGCCACTTTTATCAAGACAAATCAAAACCCAAATAGTGAGAGGCGGCGCGAAGCGCCGCCTCTCACTATTTGGGTTTTATGTCCTAACAAAAATGGCGACATCTGTATCTTTGAAAAACCTTACTGAATCTTTCTTATAACACTTTATATAGCAATGAAAGTTTTGCTTAGGACATAAAACCCAAAATCAAAGTGGCGGCGCTTCGCGCCGCCACTTTGATTTTGGGTTTTGATTTGTCCTAGCTATCTCTTTCATTGCTATATAAAGTGTCATAAAACATTTGTTAATAGTTATAAGCCACAACTATGTATAGTGAGATACATTTACAAACTTGGTTGAGTCGCTTAAAATTTTGATATTCAAATATCAGCTTTGATCGCTACATTTAGCTTTTCGTTTTGAGTTTGCTAACGTATCTATATTTTCTAGGTCAAACATATATATGCAAATAAAAAACTTTTCTAGTTTATTCCTAATTCCAAACTTCTCAAAGTTAAGTATTTCAATCTCAAATAGAAACATAGTTGTTGCAGCTCTATCTTCATCGGCATTACTATTAAGCTCGTGCGGTGAATTGAATAAGCTAACTAATCAATCGACAGGTACAAACACGGGGATTCCGATCAAGCTTTTATTTGGTAGCGCTCTTGGAGATTTTTGTCAGCAAGCGGCAGTTAAGTTTAATCAACAGAAGCCCAAACTCGATAATGGTCAGGAATTTTACATTGCCTGTGACGTTAAAGGCAGTGGTGATGTGGTGGCGGATGTGGTCGCCCAGTCACAACAGTTTAAGTCGGGGAAATTAGCCGCAGGTGCGCCTGAGTTACCTGCAATCATTTCGGTAGATGGGGAAATCTATCAGAATCAACTGATTTTTCAAATCAATCAAATTTTTCCAGGACAAAATTACATTCCTGCGATCGCTGATTCTCCCTTGATTGCCAGCAGTCCAATGGTGTTTATGACATCGCCAGAGGTGGCTCAGGGACTGAGTAAGCTGGATGCGCCATTCAAAACCTTTGTAAATGCCAATACGCTGAAGGATATCTCATCCACCGCAGGCGTGATTCCTTTTACCTATGTGCATACTGCGCCCACCCGTTCCAATTCAGGGCTGCAAAGCTTAGTTGCTCAATATGCGGAAGTTTCTGGCAAACGTCCTGAACAGTTGACGGCGGCTGATGTACAGACCTATCAAAGTCAAGTCAAACAGATTCAAAGCAAAGTTACTCGTTACGGAGTTTCTACAAACTCCCTCGCCAAGTCGATGGTTACAAATGGACAGTTTTGGGCAGCGATCGGTTCAGTGTATGAGTCTTCCGTAATTACTGCTAACTCCAGTTTGCAGGCAGGACAACCCCGCTATCAGGCGGTCTATCCTAAATCAACTTTCTCATCGAATATGCGGGCGATCGTGCCAAGTGCGCCTTGGATGGATGGCAACAAAAAAGCCGCCGCCCAGAAAGTCGTCACTTACTTGCAATCCAATGAGGCGCAACAAATTCTCACGGAGTTAGGCTTGCGCCCTGGTACTCCAGGGGTGGCTTTAGGAAAGAAGTTCACTGCGGATTTTGGGGTCGATCCGCAGGCTAAGTATGATTCCTATCGTCCGCCGCAGCCGCAAGTTGTGGAAGCGATGATCAAAAGTTGGCAGGAACAAGCGAAAAAGCCATCTTTGGTTGTGGTGGTAATTGATACTTCGGGATCGATGAAGGGGGCAAGAATTGCGGCGATGCAAAGTACATTGCAAGCCTATGTCAATAGCTTGACCACTAAAGATACGATCGCGATGATGGACTTTAATACGGTAATTAATCCGCCCGTTCTCATTGAAGGTACACCAGAGGGTAAAGCTAAGGGGCTGCAATATGTCGCTTCGCTCAAGGCCTCAGGTCAGACTAGGCTTTACGATGCGACTTTGGCGGGACGGAATTGGTTGCAGCAAAACCTGCGGAAGGATGGCATTAATGCGGTGCTAGTGCTTACCGATGGTGCAGATTCGGGTTCATCAATCCAAATCACACAATTGCTTGCAGAATTGAAGAAGAGTGGCTTTGAAACCGAGCAACGGATTTCTGTCTTTACGATTGGTTATGGTGATGAGAAGGAGTTTAACCCTAAAGCCTTGCAGGATATTGCCCAGCAAAATGCAGGTTATTACACCAAGGGAGAACCTGAAACGATCGCCAGACTTCTAGCCGACATCCAAGTGGAATTTTAATGGATTATCCTCAAGTATGAAACTAGCCAATCCTCTGTATTATCCTCTTGCCGTTGCTGCTGGCGGTGTTGTGTTGGTTCTCACTGTGCGCTTTGCTAATTTTCCGATCGCTTTAGCAATGCCAATTTCGGCAGCGATCGCCACTTCGGGTGCGATCTTTCTCAAGCGCAATGAACCTGAATCTCTAGGAATTGGCGATCCTGAACTGGAATTAGAGATTGTGACGGTTAAGCAGCAGGCGATCGCGCTGACCCAACAGGCGCAGGTACTAAGGGTCGAATCGGGCAAACTGCTCGCCGAAGCCGATCAGATGGATTTATTAGTTGCCGTGCAGTATGCCTGTGATCGAGCTTCCGAATTTCCTAGCAAAATTGATTTGCTTGTTCAAAAGTTAAAGGCAGGGAATGCGCTGTTATCAGTTCAGGATTTGGAACAGCAGTTAATGCAGGTCAAGCAAAAGCTACGGAACAGCACAGGTATTGCAGCAACGCAATTACAGACCCTTGCCGCAGGTTTACAGCGCAACATCGATCTTGTGCGGGGCGGGGAAAGTGCTAGGCAAGCGCAGGTGGCGAGTTTAGCTACTTTAATTGTGGATGCGTCTGGAGTATTGCAAGCCTTACAGAATAAATTGCGGGTGGTTAACCTGACAGATTTGCAGCAAACTGCCGAACTGCGATCTCTGACCGATGAGTTAAGTTGTTTTCAAGAAAACGCAGAATTGTTACTAGCCAAGTAATACGTTAGGGGCGGCGCGAAGCGCTGACCCTAACAAATAAAATTCAAATAAGGAAATTCAATATGTCAACTACTTTGAGCCAGAAGAACCTTCAATTTATTCCCCTCAGTCCTGCCCAAAAGCAAAAGAATCTATTCATTTCCTTGGGAATTAGTATTTTTTCTGTAGCTCTGGCGATCGCGCCGATTCCTGGACTCAGCCAAAAGATCGTTATTGTCACAGGTACAGAATTACAAGAACCATTGCAAGCATTACAGGAAAAATTTAAACAGACCCATCCTAATATTCAATTAGAACTAAAATTTCAAGGTTCTCAAGATATTGTCAATCGCTATATCGACAATAAAAATGACTTTACGCCGACAGTTCTCATTCCTGCCAATGCCGAAAGCTTAAAAGAACTGCAAACGCGCTGGCAATCACAAAATGGTGGCGATGCTTTTTATGAACAGCCTAAAGCGATCGCCAAAACCATGCTCGTGAGCATCTCATGGGCAGAGCGCGGCAAAGTGCTATTTCCCAATGGGCGTTTTGATTGGAATCGTCTGGAACGGGCGATGCAGGCAGGCAATTGGCAGGTGATCGGCGGCAATCCTAGCTGGGGCAGTTTTGACTTTGTGACCACCGATCCCACGCGATCCAACAGTGGACAGCTTACTCTGGCACTATGGGCGCAGTCCAAACTTGGCACAAGCCCCACTGCCACCAATCTCAATAGTCCTAACATCTCGACTCTATTTGGGTTGGTGAAGCGATCGGTTTATCAGCCGCCATCATCAACCGACACTTTGCTGAAGGAATTTATTACTAGGGGTGAAAACGATGCGGATGTCGGCATTGTTTATGAAAGTGTAGTGTTATATCGCTGGCAGCAATCCGCCACTACCCAAGGCAAACCCTACCAAATCTATTACTTCAGTCCCACAATTGAAACCGTTTCAACGGCAGCGATCGCCAAGCGTAACATTGATAATAGCCAAGCCGAAGCAGCACGTAAATTCATCGATTTTCTAGCTCAACCCGAACAACAGGCAGTATTTGTCCAATACGGATTTCGCCCTGTTGCTAACAATCTTGATTTAAAAACAGTTCCCAACAGTCCCTGGAATCAAAATATCCCAGGCGCAGAAGTCAAGCCCAATGTTGATGCGATCGCCTCTCCTAATAATGAAATTCTGTCAGAAATCAAACGCTTATGGGAACGAGCTAATTAAAACAGTAAATCTCATATCATTATTATAGATACTCCCTTCCCACCAAAGAAATAGACATATAAAACCAAGAAATAGCTAGGCGGGGCGAAGCCCCGCCTAGCTATTTCTTGACTGGGAAGGGAGTAGCGATTATAAATAGCGATTTTAAAATAATCGATCGCCAGCTTAGTTTTGCCCGTGAAATAAGCCAGATCTTAGAAACTCGCCGTCGTGTAGTAAATACAATTCAAAAATCTTGAATCCAAGAATCTATTGGCGGTGCAAAGCACCGCCAATAGATTCTTGGATTTTGACTTGACTACTTGCTTCCAAGCCAAGAATAAATGTTTCAGGGCAAAGCCCTGCAACATTTATTCTTGGCATACCTCTTTGTATAGGCAAAGTTGAGCTTCTAAGCATACCTTTAGCTAGATTCACACTTTGAAATATTTTGTTATATTTCTTTACATAAGGAATTCACACATAGGACAAAGCAATGAGCAACAGTTATAGAGTCGATGAGCGCGGTGTTCTCAACAATTTCGCAGTTGAGCCTAAGATGTATGTTGAAGAAACCCAAAAAGCTGGTTTTACACCTTACGCAGAATTGTTGAATGGAAGATTGGCGATGATTGGTTTTGTATCTTTGTTAATCCTTGAATTTTCTACGGGGCATGGGTTGATTTGGTGGCTTGCTAACGTATAAGCAATGACCGTTCCTAATCAAAATGTTTGAGATAAAGTAAAAACGATTATTCGACCCTACCTTTTGGTAGGGTTTTTTATTGCAAAAACCAAAAGAGAGTTGCGGCGCAAAGCGCCTCGACTCTCTTTTGGTTTTGAATTTATTACGAGTGAGTTTAGCCACACTTTCTGGAATTGGGATAAGTAGGTAAGCAAAATTAAATTAAAAACCTGAACATCTGTACCGCACGCGTAGCGTGCGGTACAGATGTTCAGGTTTTTAATTATGCTAATTTACTTAATAACCGATCGCAGATTTGCTGTAAGGTTCTCGCTTCATCATCTGAGATGTGGCTAGCAAAATACTCGGAAATCCCCTCCGCATAAACTATCCACATTTTTTGTTGCATTGCTAAACCTGATTCCGTTAAGACAGCATAAGTCCCCCGTCGATCATTGGGACAGGACTTGCGATAGAGAAAGCCTGCATTTTCAAGGCGATCAACAAGGCGGGTCAGATTGCTGCGACTTAATAGAACTTTTTCAGCTAACTCACTCAATCGCAAGGAGTAATCAGGAGCTTCTTTGAGTGTGAGCATTACGTCATACCATTCCAACGGCGGCAGCTCGGCTTGAGTGATTTTTTCGGCAATGCGATCAAGCAACTTGCTATGGACGGTCAAAAGCGATCGCCAAGCTAAATTTCGTAAAGGATCTAAGGCTAAATTAGTTGACATGTTAACAGTATGAGAAAAAATCATTGCAATTGCAATTAAATATGCTAAATTAATATTAGTTGCAATTGCAATTAATGCAAATGCAACTATATTCAAATATTAATAACACTCTTGCCATGTTGCCTAAACTCAAACTGATTAGCCATATTCTTTGTCCTTATGTACAGCGATCGCTAATCACTGTCATCGAAAAGCAAATACCTTGCGATCGTGAATATATTGACCTTGGCAATAAACCAGACTGGTTTCTTAAAATTTCGCCACTCGGCAAAGTTCCTCTTCTACTCGTTGATGGCGAAGTCCTATTTGAATCTGCTGTAATTTGTGAATATCTTGATGAAATCACCCCAGATTCTCTACATCCACTAGATCCTTTAACAAAAGCGAAACATCGCTCTTGGATTGAGTTTGGATCAAATCTACTTGCAAAAATTGCGGGATTCTATGCGGCTAAAGACCAAGAGACATTTGAAGCAAAGCGTTTGGATCTAATCGCAAATCTAGAAATTCTCGAAGCTCAATTAGATGCATCTCCATTTTTTGCTGGTGAAAAATTTTCATTGATCGATGCAGTCTATGCGCCCATCTTCCGTTACTTTGTCGCCTTTGATCGCTATCAAAATTTTGGCTTTAGTGATCGGACTCCCAAGATTAATGATTGGCGCGAAGCCTTGTTGGAAAGACCATCTGTGCAACAAGCAGTTTCTGAAAACTATTACGATTTATTAGATGAGTTTCTCAAAAAGAGAAATAGTTTTTTAAGCGCGTTGATGAATTAGTAAGGTGGGCAATACTCACCCTACTAATTCATTAACTCGCTTTTGCAAGGGCTGGGCTAAGGTGGGGTAAGTATTATCGAATGTATGTTTCCAAGGAAGGTTGAAACTCTTCCCAACGGCGGCTGACTTGCTCGTAACAGTCGGGCGGAAAGATTTTTAGATTTTGGAATAGATTTATTTCGAGATGCTGTTCCATTTTCATGAGCAGAACAAGTTCTTGGGCTGGGGCGTAGTTACCAACTGCATGTACAAGAACTGTGATCAAATCTTGGTCTAGGGAAAAAGCTTGAATCGATTTGACCAACTCTTGTTCGGCAATAAATTGCGCTTTAAATGGAGTAACCTCTAAACCCGTGTTGCTAGGGGCGATCGCACTGCGATCAATATCACAAACTACGACTCCGCGACCATGCTGCAAAAAGCCTTGCCATGCCGAATAGCCGATCATCATTAGGTTTGCGTGAATAAAGCTTTTTTGCCAATAGCCAAAATTGCCTTGCCAGTCGCTATCTTTTAACTTCATCTATTACCTCGTAGATGTAGATTTATGGATTTGAAATGAGCTTCGGTGGGCGTTCTGACTCTTTCTGCTTTTCAACAGAAAATCACAGTTGCGGGACAGCGTTGGATTTGCACCAATCTTTCCCCATTACTTTCAGTGACTGCTCCTCACTAAAACCGAAAGCTGAAGTCAAAGTATAACATTAGGACTTACATAGCCCTGCACTCAAGTGCGGGCTAAAAGCTCAAACCCGTTGAAACGGGTTAATTTAAACTATTCTGTAGTCCACTTCAGTGGACTTGAGCTTTGAGCCAAGAACTTGAGTTCTTGGTTTATTTGCGTAAGTCCTAACATCTATGGGGATTGGCGATTTTTCATAGGCTGGTTTAGACAAAAACACAAAATGGCTTTGTCATTTTGTACTTTTATAGCTATAGCCACCTGTATCAGGACAAATCAAAACCCAAATAGTGTGAGGCAGCGCGAAGCGCCGCCTCACACTATTTGGGTTTTATGTCCTAACAAGAATGGCGACAGCTATAAAACCCTTACTGGGTTTGGTTTTTAATTCACAAAAGTGTTAGCACACTTTCGTGAATTGGTATTGCATCCGCTATATTAGGATAGGCAGCACTTGATATGGCTCATCCTCATCCTAAAATCCGACTATGGATCTTGAACTTTCGCGATTTTATAAGGCTTGCAACCCGACGCATCCTCTTGATTCTAGTAATGAAGAGGATCGCAGCTATTATGTTGACCTCTCGACGGTGCGTGGGGAAAAGTTAATTGAGAGTTTATCTCGCAAGATTGTGCGGATTTCACCCGATGAGTCAACCTGTCAGTTATTTACTGGACATATCGGCTGCGGCAAATCGACGGAGCTTTTGCGGCTGAAGCATGAACTGACCGAGAAAAAATTTCATGTTGCGTATTTTGAATGTGATCGCCAGTTAGAACTGAGCGATGTTGATGCGAGTGATATTTTGTTAGCGATCGCAGGACAACTCAGTAATGGTTTAGAAAAGGAAGGGATTAATATCATCCCAGAATATTTCAAGAAATTATTTGGCGAGCTGAAGGATATTTTGCAAACCAAGCTCGATCTGAGCGCAAATTTTAAGCTGTCAGTAGGGATTGCCGAGATTACGGCTCAAGCAAAGAATAGCCCGTCCTTGCGTCGGCAAATGCGCGAAAGATTGGAATCACGAACCAATAGCATTATTAATTCGATTAATAAGGAGTTACTCGCTCCTGCGAAGGAAAAACTGAAAGCTAAGGGGCTGAATGGTTTAGTGGTGATTGTAGATAACCTCGATCGCATTGAAAATCGCATCGATCTGAAGGAGCAGTCAAGGGCTGGATATTTGTTTGTCGAACGAGGCGATCAATTGCGGGGGCTGGATTGCCATGTAGTTTACACAGTTCCATTGTTGCTGACTTTTTCTAATGATGCTGCGATCGTGACGAGTCGGTTTGGAACTGATATTAAGACTTTGCCGATGGTTCCTGCAAGGTTGCAGGATGGCAGTGAGTGCGAGGCAGGAATGGCGCTACTCAGACAAATTGTGATGGCGAGGGCATTCCCAAAAGTTAATTCCGTCCAACGGATTAATAGTGAATTTGTGAACAAAGTATTTGATTCTCCTAAAACTCTCGATCGCCTATGTCAAGCTAGTGGTGGTCACGTTCGTAATTTATTTCGATTACTGTATGGTTGTTTGGAGCAGGACGATCCACCGATTACGGCTAAGTTGGTCGAGAGCATCATCGCTAAGGAACGGAATAATAAAATCAAAACAATTACTGAAGATGAATGGGAACTAATTGCAAAAGTAAAACAGGATAAGAAGGTAAGAGGTGAGTCGGAGTATCAGACGCTGATCAAGAGCCAGTTTGTGTTTGAGTATGAATATCAAGGTGATAGTTGGTTTGATGTAAATCCAATTTTGGATGATTAGAGGAAAGTTTGATGAGCGATCGCACCGATATAATTGCAGAGAATAATCGCGATGCATTACGTCGATTGACGAGAATTGTGACGCGATCGCAGGGATTTTCATTGTCGATCGCTTTATGTAACTATCGCGTATTGCAGGAGCGCGTATTGCATGACTTGCGATCGCAATTAGCAGAAAATAATTTGCCAGAAGCTGCGATCGCCATACTTGAACTGAAACCTGACGCTAAGACTTTACTTGCACCAATTCAGGAATTGATGGGCGAGGTGCATCAATTGCCAACTGAGCAGAAGCCCAAGGTGTTAATGGTGTTGGGATTGGATGCAGTTACGGAAATCGAAGCGGTTTTGAAATCGGCAAATCGAGTACGAGAGGAATTTGCCAATTGTTTAGAATTTCCGATGGTGCTGTGGCTGAACGATCGCACTCAGGATATTCTGACTCGTGAAGCAAGCGATCTGGCTAATTGGACTACGGCGGGGGCGATCGCCTTTCAGCTTGAGGCGATGGAGCTAAGGTTGCTGGTGCAAGATTCCATAGAAGCGATATTTGATCGCTATTTACAATCTCAAGGTTTGGGGGATTGGAATGCGAGTTTACAACAGTTTGAACTAATTACGGCGATCGCAGAATTAGAGGGTCAAGCAATTGAGGTTAGCGATGAGTTAAGGGCAGGTTTAGACTTTGCATTTGGCTGTATGGCGATGAATGAGGGAGGGATCGAAAAGGCAAAAGCCTTATTTGAGAGAAGTTTAGCTTTTTGGCGACACTTAGGGAATCAGCTTAAACAGGCGACATGTCTATTGCAATTGGGAATGTGCGATCGCAGTTTGGCGATGCGTGAGCGCTACCAAAAGCAGCCTTTTTATGCAACTTCTCAGCAGTATTTAGCGGAAAGTATAGATATTTTTCGGAACCTGCAACGGGGGGAATTGATGGCTTTGTATATCAATTTCTTGACTGCGACATGGGAGGAGTTATTAGCCCTCAGCCCCAGTGGGGCTGAGGGATTAGAATCTCTCGTCAATGAAGCATTATCTCTCCATCAAATCTATCCCAATCTCCTGCGCGAATCCCACGATCGCGGGATTCTTGCGTCAGTGAAGTTGATGCAACAGGACTATCGGGCGGCAAAGGAATCGGCGGAATCGGCACTAGCGTTATATGCCCAAGGGGAAGTACTGCAATTGTCTAACCTTGCGCCTTCGCGGCGCTATGGCTATGCCAAATATGAGCTTTGGTTGGCACAAGCTTTGGAGGGATTGGGCGAGCGCCAAGGTGCGATCGCGAGATTAGAGGGTGTGCGCGATCGCTGGCTCCGTGAGCAACATCCCTATGACGCGCAGATCTATGTGTCGGTTTTGGAGGAGTTGCGATCGCTTTACACTGCGTCGGGGCTGTATTTGGAAGCTTTTGAAACTAAGCAACATCAGCGATCGGTGGAGCAACAGTATGGGCTAAGGGCTTTCATCGGTGCGGGGACTTTGAATCCAAAGCGGGAAAGAACTAATTTCGATATGTATGCGAATGTTGCGGAACAGTCCGACAAGATCGCACAAGAGATTGAGGCTTCGGGGCGGATGCTGGATGTGGAGAAGTTGGTCGATCGCATTGGTCAGGCGCGATATCCTTTGACGGTGATTCATGGCGATTCAGGGGCAGGGAAAAGTTCGATCCTTAGTGGTGGATTGGTTCCTGCGTTACGCACAAAGGGAACAATTGATGGGCGCAAGGTGTTAGTTTTTGCGATTAAAAATTACAAAGATTGGAGTGCAGAAGTTAAACACAAGTTACAAAAATATTTTGGCGATCGCCGTCCCGATCTCGACCCAATTCATCATTTTAAACGTAATATTGATGAGAATTATTTGACGGTATTGATATTCGATCAGTTTGAGGATTTCTTTTTTAAGAAAGAAGATTTTCGCGATCGCTTGCCATTTTACAAGTTCCTGAAGGCTTGTTTGCATACGGATTTTGTGCGGGTGGTGTTGTCGCTGCGGGAGGACTATCTGCATTATTTGTTGGAATGCGATCGGGCTGTGGATTTGGAAAAAGTGGAGAATGATATTCTCGGTAAGCAGGTGCGGTACTATTTGGGGGATTTTACGCAGGATCAGGCGCGACAGGTGATTGAGGCGTTGACTAGGCGATCGCAGTTACGTTTGGAGCCTGAGTTGATCGATCGCCTCGTGACGGATTTGAGTGGTGAGCAGTTGCGAATTTTGCCGATTGAGTTGCAGGTGGTGGGGGCGCAGTTGGAGTCGGAGGTTCCGCCGATCGCGAATCTGCGCGAGTATCTGGCATTGACGGGTGATATGCATCGTAAGCCGAGTGAGGTTTTGGTGGAGCGGTGGTTGGAGAATGTGGTGCGGGATTGTGGGGGGGGGAATAAGGAGTTGGCGGAGAGGGTGTTGTATGCGTTGACGGGGAATGAGGAGAAGCGTCCGCAAAAGACGCAAGCGGAGTTGGCGTTGGAGTTGTTGGGTGAGGTTTCTGGTAATGGTTTGGGGTTTCGATCCCCCCTACCCCCCTTGCAAAGGGGGGCTTTGGATACTTTAGGAAGTATAGATAACTCAGTCCCCCTTTCTAAGGGGGAAGCCGAAGGCAGGGGGATCGAACCTCTCAACGAAGCTGAAAATCTCTCGCTGGTGCTAGCTGTTCTCGTTGGTTCTGGGCTTGCTTTTCGGGTGAGTAGTTCGCCTGATGATCGCTTTCAGTTGATTCATGATTATTTGGTTAGCTTTATTCGCAAGAAGTATCGTGTTGAGATGATTATGATGGAGAAGTTTCTGGAAGAACGGAAGCGGCGGGAGTTGGCGGAACGAGAGAAGGATATCTATGCAGTGGCAAATCGCAAGGCGAAACAACGGATTTGGATCGCTTCGATTTTTTTGGGAATTGCTTCTGTGGCGGCTATAGTGATTGGCATTTATGCTGTTAAAACCTTTCAAGATTCACAGGAAGCTTTAGCAATTACTCAAATTGAAAAGCAAAGTGCTGAAGCAGAAAGACTTTTTAAAACCCAAGAATTTCAAGCATTGCTGCCTGCGGTGAGATCTGCAAAACTACTCAAAACACTTATTAAAGATTCGCAACAAATCGATCAATATCCTTCTGTGAGTCCTCTTAGTGTGTTGCAATTGATTTTGAGAGATGGACGAGAGCGATTGCAATTTCGAGCAAATAGCGTGGTATTTGCTCCCAATAGTAAAAGACTTGCAACTTGTGGCGGTGGAATCGTGAGGATTTGGGATTTAGATGGCAAAGAAATTACGAAATTACAAATACATCCACAGGATCTTTTGAGTGTGGTATTTTCTCCCAATGGCAAAAGACTTGCAACCCGCGGAAGTGACGGAATAATGCGGATTTGGGATTTAGATGGCAAAGAAATTGCGAAATTGCAAGAACAACCAGCTTATGGAAGTATGGTGTTTTCGCCCGACAGCAAAAGGCTTGCTGCTAATAGTGGTAAAGGAACTGCACTGATTTGGGATTTAGATGGCAAAGAGATTGTAAAACTAAAAGGACAATGGGATTTTGGGAGTGTGGCATTTTCTTTTGATGGCAAAAGACTTGCCACTAGTGACAGTGACGGAACAGTGCGAATTTGGGATTTAGAGGGCAAAGAAATTTCAAAACTGAAGGGACATCAAGTAGCTATTTCGAGCGTGGCATTTTCACCTGAAGGTAAAAGAATCGCCGCTAAAGGCAATGATGGAACACTGCAAATTTGGGATTTGGACAGCAAAGAGCAAGTAAAACTCAAGGGATATCAAGGGGCTGTTTTGAGTATGACATTTTCACCTAAAGGCGAGAGAATTGTAACTAGTAGCAGTGATGGGACAGCGCGAATTTGGGATTTAGATGGCAAAGAAATTTTACAACTGAAGGGACATCAAGGGTCGGTTTTGAGTGTCATATTTTCACCTGAAGGCAATAGACTCGCTACTAGTAGTAGTGACAGGACAGCACGAATTTGGGATTTAGATGGTAAAGAAATTGCAAAACTGAAGGGACATCAAGGATCTGTTTTAAGTATCATATTTTCACCTGAAGGCAATAGACTTGCTACTAGTAGCAGTGATGGGACAGCGCGAATTTGGGATTTAGATGGTAAAGAAATTGCAAAACTGAAGAGGTATCAAGGATACTTTTTGAACATGGTATTTTCTCCTGACAACCAAAAGATCTCGACCATCGGTAGTGACGGAATCACGAGGGTTTGGGATTTAGAAGGCAAAGAGCAAACACAACTGCGAATACAGCAAGAATCTATTTCAAAAGAGATAGTTTCTCCCGAGAATAAAAGAATTACAACCCGTGGTAGTAATGGAATCAGGATAGTTTGGGATTTAGAAGGTAAAGAGCAAACACAACTGCAAATACAGCAAAAATCTATTTCAAAAGAGATGGTTTCTCCCGAAAACAAAAGAATTACGACCCTTGGTAGTGACGGAACAGTACGAATTTTCGATTTAGAGGGAAATGAGATAGCGAAATTGCAAGCGCATCAAGGTGATGTTTTGAGTATGGTACTTTCTCCTGAAGGCAAAAGAATAGCAACTAGTGGCGGTGATGGAACTAATCGGATTTGGGATTTACAGGGTAGACAAATTGCTGAATATCAAGGTTATGGAATTATGCGAGAAGACTTCCAATTTATTGCCACAATTCCTATAGATAATCCTTCTATCGTCAAACTATGGCGCATCCAAACCCTAGACGAAATGCTAGATAGTGCCTGTGCGCGATTACGCCCCTATCTCATTACTAATCCCGATGTTTCTGAGAGCGATAGAAAACTTTGTGACAAGTAAAAAGGGAAAAGGAAAAAATTAGATTTCGGTTAAATTGTGAGGGGGCGAGATCTCCGACTTTTTCTGTGTAATTACAGATCACCTTTCTCCATCATCCAAAAAGTCGGAGATCTGTATCCTTCTCAGGCAAACTTAATCCGCAAATACTACGATCTCCGCTTTCAGCGATCGCTTGTCCCTGCGTTATCCTCCCCACCTTCAGCGATAAATCATCCCCACATTGCAAGGTTAATGGCAAAGCATTCCCAAAATAAAGCGCTCTTACAAATTGATAGATTACGGCGGGAATGCTTTGCCCCTACAGTTCTTTCTATTTGAAATTCCGTCACACACAAAATCGAAGATCTACGTCTTGTTAGACATCAGGATATAATAGCAATAAAATTAGATTAGGACTTTAATAATGAAACAACTCAAACAACTAACCTGCATTATTGAGCGAGAAGACAACGGCTATGTATCCCTTTGCCCACAGATAGATATCGCCAGCCAAGGCGACTCAGTAGAAGAAGCCAGAAAAAACCTGATCGAAGCGATCGAGCTATTCTTTGAAATGGCAAGCCCCCAAGAAATTCTAACAAGGATGTATTCAGAAATTTATGTGACGCAGATCGAGGTTGCCATTGGGTAAATTACGAGTCCTCTCTGCAAAACAAGTATGTCAAATCCTATCTGAGCATGGATTCACACAAGTTAGGCAACGAGGTAGTCATATCATCATGCAAAAGAAGATTGATGATTCTACAATTACAGTCCCAGTCCCTAACTATGCAGAGGTAAAAATTGGCACACTTCAATCGATCATTAGACAATCAGGATTATCAAGATCCATCTTTGAGTGAGTGTACAAACTAAAAGTCGCAGGTCTAGGCATTGGCGATCGCAGCTAAAAGGCGATCGCGATATAATTTCAAATACATCGTCAGCCATAAACTCAGGGACACAACAAGATTCATGGACGTAAAAGCCGCAGTCGCCTTCGCCGCAGGACACCCCCTCAAAATTGAGACAGTCCAACTAGATCACCCCAGAGCAGGAGAAGTCCTCGTCGAGATCAAAGCCACAGGAGTCTGTCACACCGACGCATTCACCCTCTCAGGCGATGACCCCGAAGGACTATTTCCCGCCATCCTCGGACATGAAGGCGCAGGTGTCGTCGTCGAAGTCGGCGCAGGTGTCACATCTCTCAAAGCAGGCGATCGCGTCATTCCTCTCTACACCCCCGAATGTCGCAACTGCTCCTACTGCCTCAGTGGTAAAACCAACCTCTGTCAAGCAATTCGCGTCACCCAAGGTCAAGGTTTAATGCCCGATGGAACCAGTCGCTTCTCCATTAATGGCGAAAAAATTCATCATTATATGGGAACCTCCACCTTTGCGAACTATACCGTTCTCCCTGAAATCGCCCTAGCCAAAATCCGCGATGATGCACCTTTCGAGAAGGTCTGCTACATCGGCTGCGGAGTCACCACTGGCATCGGCGCAGTCATTAACACCGCCAAAGTCGAAGTTGGTTCCAATGTCGTTATATTTGGGCTAGGAGGCATTGGCTTAAACGTGATCCAAGCATGTCGGATGGTCGGAGCAAACATGATCGTCGGCGTAGACATTAATCCCAAAAAACGCGCCCTCGCTGAAAAAATGGGCATGACCCATTTCGTGAATCCTTTAGAAGTAGAAGGCGATCTTGTTCCCTATCTTGTCGATCTCACTAAAGGTGGCGCAGACTACACCTTTGAATGCATCGGCAGAACCCAAACTATGCGCCAAGCTCTCGAATGCTGTCATAAAGGTTGGGGAGTGAGCGTAATTGTCGGTGTCGCAGGTGCAGGACAAGAAATTAGCACTCGTCCATTTCAATTAGTTACAGGTCGTGTCTGGAAAGGCACAGCCTTTGGTGGCGCAAAGGGACGTACAGATGTTCCTAAAATTGTCGATTGGTATATGGAAGGCAAAATCGATATCGATAGCTTGATTACAAATGTAATGCCGATTGAGGAAATCAATGAAGCATTTGCGATGATGCACAGAGGCGACGCAATTCGGACAGTGTTGACTTTCTAGTCCAAAAAAGAAGTTTTAAAAAATGCCGCTTCGCGGCATTTTTTAAAACTTCTTTTGATTAGTAGCAAGCTGAGGATTATAAGTGCCAGCAATAACCGCCAAGCCTTTATATAGATAAACACAAAGGATCATCGGGAAATACCACCAATATTTTAGAGACTGCCTTAACCAAGGCAAGATCGTAATTATGCTTGCCGCGATCGCAAAAACTGGTAGGAGCAAGACGAATAGAATAATTAACAGAAATCGAGCCAACTTATGATGCTGAAACTGAGGGAATCTTAGAATAAATGTATGCAGTCCCCAACGATACTGATGTGCCAGAAAATCAGCAAAACTTTGGCGATCGTAATGACTGATTTCTGGTTGAGGCGAGAACTTCAGCTTATATCCATTACGTCTGAGTCGTTGCACAAACTGTACATCTTCACCTGTTCTTAAATGAGCATCAAACAGCGGTATCTCTTGGCTTAACGCTTTCAGTTTTAAGCTCATATTTGTGGTCGGGATATGATAGAGCCCGTCAACATCTCGCAAAGGTGCATTAGGAATAGAAGTAAACCAAGACATCAAGTTATCTAAGTCTGCCCAAATTCCAGCACCGACTCCACGAACTGCGCCCCCAAATACGGCAACTTCAGGATATTGGGTATGAAGAGAACAATGAGTTTCCACAAAGCCTGTTGTCACCGAACAATCACTGTCAAGTAAGATGACAATCTCAACCCCCTGTTCGTCACACCATTGAATCGCTGTATTTCGCGCAGCACCAGCACCTAGATTCTCTATATGTTGGAGCAAATGTAAACGGCGATCGCTAAGAAAGTCAGTAAGATTGCGATCGTCTTTGCCTGAGACTTGAGAACCATCATCGACAACAACAATCAATGTTGTTACAGGAGCACTTGACAATACCGAAGTCAAACATCTAGCCAAAATATGACTGTTGTCTTTGTAAGGAATGACAATACAACATTTGGCATCAAACTGATTGGAAGCATTCATACAGTCGAACCCACAGCTAAATGGGGGAAATTAGCAGGATTGAAAAAGATACTATCGAACATAGCGCAGTTATGGGTACAGTGGCATTTTTTGGCTTTGATATCCTCTAGCTGCTGTTGCCATGCTGGGCTACTAGTAATCTCCTTCAGGGTCTGAGTCTGTAGACTCCCCACAGGATCTAGCATCTCGCAGGGAGATACTCTGCCATCTCCCCACACAACTTGATGCGCAAGTCCTGCTAAGCAGGGAATCACCTGTGTTTGTCGCTCAATTGTTTGTAATGAAGTCTTCCATAAATATCGATGATAGTTGCGAAGAATTCTTGCAGCGACTTTGTTTCTGCCGTAGTCGTAGGTTTCTAAAATCTCAAAAATTGCTGGCGCTAGTCTATGTAATTCTGCCATAGTTGGCAATCCTAGGGATGGATTCATCGGATCACCACGCAATAGAATAATCGAATGGAAATCTGGCTCATATTGGCGCACCACCTTCATGAGGTCAATGATTTCATGGGCATTCTCGGCATTTAAAACAGAATTAATCTTGACCGAGATTCCTCCTAGTGCCTTGATAGCTTCCAAAGTTTTCCATATCTGCTGCCAACTTCCTTTCTGGTGACGAATGCGATCGTGGGTTTCTTCTAGTCCATCGACGCTCAACGAAATCGTAATTTCGGCTTTGGTAAGTTGCTTTAGTTTCTGAAGCTGATCTACCATGCGATCGCATAGCGAACCATTAGACGGAATTTGCACAACCTTGAAGTCAAAAGCGGCAATTATTTCGGCAAGATCAAGTCTTAAGAAAGGCTCACCACCTGCAATATCTAACCAAAAAAGTTTTCCTACTTGCTTTGCTAAGTCTTGATACTGAGCAAGTGCCATATCTCGTTTGGGAGAGAAATCAATAAAGCAATGATCGCAACGAAAATTACAATTGTTGGTGACATGCAAAATCAAGTGCTGTAAGTTTTGCTTTGTCAAATACTCCGCCAAACTAGAGGCAAAATCAATAATCATAGTTTTTCTGATTTATTTATTACTCATGTTACATGGAACTCAGTTGAGAGATCGCGCTGTAAATATGGCGATATGCGATCGCTAATGATTGGAGAAACTTAGTTTACGGAAAATAACGATAAACTTCCTTCCGATCTATTTTATCGGTTTATCATGCGTGAAATGCGATCGCAGAAAACACCATGACTCAAAAAAGTTTGGGTTCAATCATCGGCAATGACAGATTTTCTGATTCTAAATTTGTTTTTGTCTACGATTACAGTTGCACCAACTATTTCTGAAATATTAACAAGATCAATAAATTGTTCTACTACTTGGCGAATTTCCATCGCAATTGCTTCAAATGGAAATCGTAAGATAATCAAGCCACAATGGGAATTTGGTGGATAGTTTTTGATGTTTGCCCAACCAAGATCTCGGCTTATGATGATTCGCTGTTGTTCTTGAGCAAATATAAATAATTCAGGATCTTTTGTGCCGCTCAACCCAGAAGTCTTCACATGAATGGTGTCATAACCTCTGCTATTGAGTAACTTCTCTAAGCTCAATGGGCAATCCTCATCAACCAGAAATCTTACCTTCAACTAGCTTGCTCCATTGGATAGATTGTTTCCTGATTTAGGAGTTCGGCAAAATATGCCAATGATGCAAGGATTTGTTGCTGTGTAACTGCATATTCTTGGATAACTTCTTCATAGGTCATTCCTCCTGCAAGGGAGCCAATGATAATTGCTACGGGGATTCTTGTTCCTTTGAGTACTGGTTTACCGTGCTGAATTTCGGCATTGATGGTAATTGCCTTATTTAAGGTGTTGGGTTTCATTTTTTACTCCTTAATATCTAGCGATCGCATTTTAACGATCATACCAATTTATTTTATCGGTTTATAATGCGTGAAATGCGATCGCCCCAAACACCATGAGTCAAGAGCCAGAAAAGCAACCTAATTCTAGTCCTGAAAAGAGATTTGTCCAGCGATCGCTTGCTGCCGTTGCCCGATGGTCGCCTTTAGGAGGATCGAGCTTTGCATTTGCGTCTTTTTTACTCAAACAAGAATGGGTAACGGCTTTAGCTTTATTTCCAGTTACGGCGGTATCGGGGGTATGGGCTGCCTATAGCAAAAATTTTACAGAGCGATTAAGTGAGATTTATGGTGAGCGTGGGAAAAAAGATGCTGAAGGTTTTGTTGAAAACATAGATCAAGCTAACCAATTTTTGACCGAAAAGTTAAATTGGCAAGCGCTTGGTTTTACAGAGAAATATCTTAAATGCCAGATGTGGGACTGTCATGAAGATTATGCGGTGGGGGTGAGGGAAGATGAAAATTTGCCTGTGAATAATCCTTTGTTGCGTGAGGTGTTTGTGCCTTTGGAATTATCTTCTGATTCTATTGTGGCGGGTTATGAGTTTAGAAATCGCGGTGAAGATTGTCCGCAGATGCAGATTTGGGAATTGCTGGAACGGGTAAAGCAGGATAATCGGTTGCGTCAGATAGCGATTAGGGCTTGGGGTGGCTATGGCAAATCAACTTTGTTAAAGCATCTTACTTACATCTACAGCACTGGTGAATATAACAAGGGGGACTTTCGTAAATATAAGGTTCCTAAGTTTGTGCCATTTCTGCTCTATCTAGCAGGATTCTGGAAAGAGATCACCAAAGAGAATCCGCCAGATTTACTTGAATTGTTGACCACTTTTCACATTGGGCGGTTATCCAAGATTAAAGAATTAGAAACGGTTCCACCAAATTGGGCGCTAAATTTGCTGCGGCGCGGTGATGCTTTGGTTATGTTTGATGGTTTTGATGAAGTTCCACCTATGCAGAGAGCAAAGGTGAGTGAGTGGCTGAGTGCGGAGATGCAGAAATATCGTGAGGCGGTTTTTATTGTGACTTCCCGCCCGACTGCTTTTCGAGAGGACTATGTAGCACGGAAACCAACGGCGAGTTTTTGGATTCAGGATTTTAATCAGGAACAGCGTAAGCAGTTTGTGGAGCAGTGGTATTTTTGCCAAGAGCGCTATGCGAGGGGTGGACGGAATACTCCTGATGTGGAGGCGAAGGCGAAGGAGAGAGCAGCGTCTCTATTAGTTCAGATTCAGGCGCGTCCAGAGTTGAATGATATTGCGGGGAATGTTTTGCTACTGAATATGATGGCGCGATTTCATCGGGACAATAAGATGGGGGCGGAGTTGCCACAGCGTAAGGTAGAGCTATATCAAGAGATTTGTGAGTTGCAGTTGGGGCGGCGACCAAGTGCTAGGGGAATTGCTTTAGTTTTAAATTCCATTAGTCAGCGTCAGGAAGTATTGCAATTTGTAGCATTGGAAATGATGTTCGGGGCGGCAGAAATGTTTATGGATGACAAATTAGCTATAGATAGCGAGGATCGTGAAGGATTTAAGCAAATTCCACAATATGATTTATTGGAATACATCAGAATAGCTTTAGCCAATATTGACCCTGATGTAGATGCTCGGGAGTTTTTATCCCAAATGGAACAGGTGAGCGAACTGTTAGTAAAGAGAGATGGAAATATCTATCAGTTTTCTCACTTGAGCTTTCAGGAATTTCTAGCGGCGGCAGAAATTGTACGTTTAAAAGAAGAAGGAGAAAGGTTAATTTTTAAATGTTTGGGTGTCAGTGCATGGAAGGATTTGATCTTGTTTTATTCTGCACTGGTTAATCCTACTAAACTAATCCAAGAAGCTCTCAATCAAAATCATAACGATCTCGCCTATCTCATCTATAAACAGTCTGAGAAGCGCTTAAATTTATCAATTGCCGAACAGAAAGCATTAGAAGGCGTTAAGCAATCTGTCACCAATTCGCGCTACCAGCAATTAGAAGAGCATCTCAAAAATAAGCAATGGTATGAGGCGGATCAGGAAACATATTGCTTGGTGATTACGGCGGTAGGTAAAGAGGATGGGGAATGGTTTAGTGAGGAAGATTTAAAAGATTTCCCCTGTGATGAGTTATTGGCAATTGATAATCTATGGGTAAAGCATAGTAATGGACTTTATGGCTTTAGTGTCCAGAAGCAAATTTATGAGGAATGTGGTGGTAAGCTTGATTTTAGTTATCCAAGTTCTGAGACATGGGATAAATTTTGCGATTGCACAGCATGGAAAAGCGATGGTAAGTGGGTGTCCCGTCCTCAACCATTTTTTAAGAATAATTTTATGTGTGTGAAGGGACATCTCCCAACATGGTTTCCTACGGGTGGGGGAGAGTGGGATGGGGATAGTACCTCTTTTCTTGCATCAAGATTTGTGAAATGTAAACCCGACAAGCTTTCACACTTCTATTAAGATTTATGAACTGACAATTACCTACGACATAATGTGATTTCCCGAGATCCGTTACCTGTCACCAGCCTTCTCACCATCACCACTACCATTTTCCGAAAATTTCTGGCAAACCACCTTGGGATCGTAACAATTTGCCATTACAAATTTTTCGGATGATTTAACAATTAAAGAAATTAAATGTAGGGGCAGAGCATTCCCGCAGAAATTTATGATTTTGCAGATCCTTTTACTTCGGGAATGCTCTGCCCTAAACCTCGTACATTCACCAAAAATCTCCAAACCGCAGTCATGAATTATGTTTAAAAGCAAAGAGGGTAGAGCATTTGCGAATGAAGATTGTAGTAGAGAGTTGTGAGATAGTGACGCAAATGCTCTACCCCTACCGATATTTTCCTGTTGTAGAGACGTAGGGGCAGAGCATTCCCGCAGAAATTTGTGTTTTCTCAGATCCATTTAAATCGGGAATGCTCTACCCAAAACCTCTAACATTCACCAAAAATTTCAACCTGCCCAAAATCTCCAACATTCATCGACAATCCCCAAACCGCAGGAATAAATTATCGTTTACAGCGCAAAGGGTAGAGCATTTGCGTATAGAGATTTCGGTGATAATTTACAAATATTGGCGCAAATGCTCTACCCCTACATTTGCCATATTTTCCATATTTGCCAGATCTGATTTATGTCTTACAACCCTGAAATTCATCATCGACAATCTATCCGTTTACAAGGGTATGACTATACAAACGAAGGAATCTATTTTGTAACCATCTGTTGCTATCAAAGACAGCATTTATTTGGAGAGATAGATAACGGAAAAATGGAAATAAATTTGATTGGTCAAATTGTATCGGCACTATGGCAAAAAATTCCTCAGCATTTTCCGAACGTAGAGCTTGATGGATTTACTCTGATGCCCGATCATCTACATGGAATTATCATAATTTCTGAATCAAAGGAAAAAGCCTCATTAGCCAACATCATTCAAAATTTCAAATCCATTTCTTCTCGCAAAATCAACCGTATTAACAAAAACTACGGCATATCAATTTGGCAGCGAAACTATTACGAAAGGATTGTAAGGTCTGAACAGGAATTAACAAATCTGCGAGAATACATTAAAAATAATCCAGCTAATTGGACAGATTGTAATACCGAATAAATCGAAATAATGTTTTTATCCCCATCATTCCCATCATTCTCGTAGGGGCAGAGCATTCCCGTCACAATTTATAAATTCTCAGATCCATCTAAATCGGGAATGCTCTGCCCAAAACCTCGCACATTAACCGATCGCCCTCAAACCGCAGGAATAAATTATCTGTAAAAGCAAAGAGGGTAGAGCATTTGCGAATAAAGATTGTAGTGGCGAGTTGCGAGATGGTGGCGCAAATGCTCTACCCCTACATTTGTTTTTTCCCATTTTAAACGTAGGGGCAGAGCATTACCGCTAGAATTTATAAATTCTGCGATCGCCTGAATACGGTAATGCTCTGCCCTTAACCTTCGCAATTCACCCAAAATCTCAACCCGCCCTAAATCTTCAACATTAACCGATCGCTCTCAAACCGTAGAAATAAATTATCGTTTACAGCAAAGAGGGTAGAGCATTTGTGAACGAAGATTGTAATGACGAGTTGCGAGATGGTAGCGCTAATGCTCTACCCCTATAAATTTTTTCTTTTTTCTTTTTACCTTTTCCTTGTTGTTGCCAACTCTTTCACAAACTAGTTTGTAGTATTATGAAGTGTAAACCTTTGCAAAATCTGACATAGTCTAGAACGATGACATCTGCTCCTAAAGCCAACTCTGAGAAACCTGCGCCAAAAAGCCTCGAACAGTCTGAATACAAAGACACCGTTAACCTACCGCAAACAGACTTTTCGATGCGGGCAAATGCAATTATCAAAGAGCCAGAGATTCAAAAGTTTTGGCAGGAACAAAGCATTTACGAAAACTTAAGCCAGAACAACCAAGGCGATATTTTTACGCTCCACGATGGCCCCCCATATGCCAATGGGACACTGCATATGGGTCATGCTTTGGGCAAATCCTTAAAAGATATAATTAATCGCTACCAACTGTTGCGTGGACGTAAAGCTCGCTATGTATTAGGTTGGGACTGTCATGGCTTACCAATCGAACTTAAGGTATTACAAAATATCAAGGCAGAAGAACGAGCTAATTTAACCCCTCTGCAATTGCGAAAACGGGCTAAAGAATTTGCCATGCAAACAATTGGCGAACAAGCGGCAATGTTTAAGCGTTTGGGAGTTTGGGGTGATTATGAAAACGCTTATTACACTTTGAAGCCTGAATATGAAGCCGCGCAAATCAGTGTATTTGGGAAGATGGCACTGAAAGGCTATATCTATCGTGGACTGCGACCTGTATATTGGTCGCCGAGTTCACATACAGCTCTCGCCGAAGCCGAATTAGAATATCCCGAAAACCATATTTCGCGCAGTATCTATGTCGCTTTCCCTGTTACCAAATCTAGCGAGAAGCTGAAGGCGATCGCAAATCTACCAAACCTCCATGCTGTGATTTGGACAACAACACCTTGGACAATTCCCGCTAACTTGGGAATCAGTGCCAATCCATCCCTGGATTACAGCATTGTCTCGGCTGGCGAGAAAAACTACATCGTCGCGACTGAACTAGTAGAGAAACTAGCGGTAACCTTTGAGCAAGCTTTAGAAGTTAAATACACTTTCAAAGGTGATGTTCTTGAAGGTGCGATCGCAAAACATCCGATCGCTGATCGCCCTAGCCCGATTGTCTTAGGCGAACATGTCACCGCCGAGTCAGGTACAGGCTTAGTGCATACCGCGCCAAATCATGGTCATGATGACTTTATTGTTGGTAAAAAATATAATTTGGGAATGATTTCCCTAGTAGACGATCGCGGTATTTTTAATGCTGATGCTGGCGAAGACTTGGTTGGTTTGAGTGTTCTGAAGGAAGGCAACACCAAGGTTGTGGAAATCTTGACTGCTAATGGAACTCTCATTAAAGAAGAAGCCTATAACCACAAATATCCCTACGACTGGCGCACCAAGAAGCCTGTGATCGTCAGAGCCACCGAGCAATGGTTCGCATCTGTCGATGGTTTCCGTGGAGATGCTTTGCGATCGATCAAAGAGGTAAAATGGATTCCTGCGATCGGCGAAAATCGGATTACCTCAATGGTACAAGAGCGATCGGATTGGTGCATTTCTCGTCAACGCACTTGGGGCGTGCCGATTCCTGTATTTTATGACGAAGAAACCAACGAACCTTTGTTGACAGAAGAAACAGTTGCCCATATTCAAGCCCTGATTGGCGAATATGGCTCCGATGTTTGGTGGGAAAGAGAAGTTGAAGAACTACTTCCTGAAGCCTATCGCAACAATGGACATAAGTATCGTAAAGGCACAGATACAATGGATGTCTGGTTTGACTCTGGCTCATCTTGGGCTGGGGTGCTAGGTGGCGAGAATCATGACTCTAAACTCGTTCCCTATGCTGTCAATTATCCTGCGGATATGTATCTGGAAGGCTCTGATCAACATCGTGGCTGGTTCCAATCTTCATTGCTGACAAGTGTGGCAACTAACGGCTATGCGCCTTACAAGACAGTGCTAACGCATGGCTTTGCCCTAGATGAGAAGGGACAGAAAATGAGCAAATCCCTCGGTAATATTGTCGATCCCACAGTTGTGATTAATGGTGGTAAGGATCAGAAAAAAGAGCCACCCTATGGTGCGGATGTAATCCGTCTTTGGGCGGCAAGTGTTGACTATACAGGCGATGTCCAGATTGGGAAGACGATCTTGGCGCAGATGTCAGATATGTCCCGCAAAATTCGGAATACAGCGAGATTCTTATTAAGTAATCTCTTTGATTTCGACCCTGCTCAGGATACCGTGACCTACGACCAATTACCCGAAAGCGATCGCTATATCCTGCATCGTCTCGCTGAAGTCACCAAAGATGTCACCGAAGCCTACGACAACTTCCAATTCTCGCGCTTCTTTCAAACCATCCAAAACTTCTGTACGGTGGATTTATCTAACTTCTATTTAGACATCGCCAAAGATCGCCTCTATATTAGTTCCCCCAATGCACCCCGCCGTCGCAGTTGCCAAACCGTGCTGATGTATTGCCTCGAAGCAATTACTAAAGCGATCGCCCCAGTTCTCTCCCACACCGCCGAAGATATCTGGCAACATCTGCCCTATCCCGTATCCCAAAAGTCGGTCTTTCAAGCAGGTTGGTTTACAGCTCATGATGAATGGTACAAGCCCGAACTAGCTGGCAAGTGGGAATATCTCCGCGAAGTCCGTTCTGAAGTAAATAAAGTGTTGGAACTAGCCCGCAACGGCAAAGCGATCGGCGCTCCTCTGGAAGCGAAGGTCTTACTAGTCGTATCCGATGATAGTCAACGCAGTTATTTAGCATCCTGCGGCGATGAGTTGCGCTATCTATTCATCGTCTCGCAAGCAGAGATAGTTGATAACCTACCTACCGATTTACAATTCACAGGTGCATCGACAGGCTTACAAATTGCTGTACTCAATGCCGATGGTGAAAAATGTCCCCGTTGCTGGAACTACTCCACTCATATCGGTGAGTCTGCTGAGCATCCGCATATTTGCGATCGCTGTGTCGGTGCATTAGCGGGTACTTTCTAAGATTGTCGATCGCAGGCTCTTGCCAATAAAACACCAATTTGAATGCCAATTATGCCTGCGATCGCACTGCCAACAAAATAAACTAGTAACGTTGTGATATCACCTTTCTCTAAGAAATCGCTAGATTCCAATCCGTAGGTAGAGAAAGTGGTATATGCACCACAAAAACCTGTTGTTGTCATCAGTCGGAGTTCGGGTGAAATGAGGCGAATATTCTCGGTTGCGAGGGTCAGAATATAGGCAATGATCAAACATCCTGTGACGTTAATAAAGAATGTCCCGTAAAATCCAAAATCTTTGCCAAACATAGATTTTGCTAGGTCAGTAATATAAAAACGGCTCAAAGCCCCAAAAATAGCGCCGATCGCTATAGCTAGTGGAAAACGTCCTTTTAAAAAATCCATTGTTTCTTGTCCTAGAAATTGGGAATTACGAATTACGAATTGAACGTTTGGCTTACTTTACAAAGAGCTTGGCGATCGCTGCACCTAAAAATACTGCGACTACACCTAGAATCGCACTCCCAGCCCAATAAAAAATAGTCGCAATCTTTTGGTTACTCCGCCACATAGTGAGCGTGTCAAATCCGTAGGTGGAGAAAGTGGTATAGGAGCCTAAAAATCCAGTTCTAATCAATAAATCTAATTCTGTGGGATAGCCAGTGATTCCTTTGGAAATTGTGAAAAAGAATCCCATCGCTAAGCAACCAGTTACGTTAATCCCAAAAGTTGCATAGGGAAATTTTGTCCCATATTTTGCTTTTGACCATTCTGTAAGATAAAAACGAGATAGAGCACCAGGTACTGCACCTGATGCGATCGCGAATGCATTAGTTATGTCTGACATGAGTTGTTAACAATGATCTATATAAAACCCAATAATATGTCGGCGGATCTAGCCTGCCTATATATTATTGGGATCAATGTTCTTAACTTGGTTTAATTTTGATCGTGCTTTTGAGCTGCCATGCTTCTAATACGACTTCACCATCTTCGATTTTGGTGGCTAGTGGCGCAAACTCGTAAAGGTCACATAGACGATTGTAAATTTCGCGAGAAACTAAAATTGCACCTTCAGGACAAGCAGACTTTAAGGCACTAGCAATATTAATCGTGTCGCCCCAAACATCGTAGATAAATTTGTTTCTGCCGACGATGCCTGCGACGATATCGCCTGAGTTAATCCCTAAGCTGATATTCAATTTGAAGCCGCGCTCTTGGCTAAATCTCCTTACGATCGCTTGCATTTCTATCGCAAAATCAATCGCTCGTTTATCATGGTCGAGATAGGGAACCGACAGACCACAGACCGCCATATAGCTGTCACCAATGGTTTTGATTTTTTCCATGCCAAAGCGATCGGCGGTTTCATCAAAACTCGTGACCAGATCGTTGAGAATGCTGACAATTTCATAGGCTGTCAGAGAATCTGACAACTTCGAGAATCCCGTCAAATCAGAAAATAGCACCGTCACATTAGAAGCACTTTCAGCAATATTCTTTTCACCTTGCTTCAGACGTTTAGCGATCGCCGCAGGAAAGATGCTTAGCAATAATTGCTCATTCTCACGATTTTTTTCTTCAACTAAATCTGTCTGATCGCGCAAACTAGACACCATCAAATTAAAAGATTGCGCTAGTTCGCCAAATTCATCTTCAGTTTCTAAAACTGCGATCGCATCCAATTGACCCGCCGCCACTTTCCGAGCGCTAGCAATTAATTGATTAATCGGCTTCACAAACAAAGAAGCCATCACCATCGCCAATAAAATTACTAACAACATTAGTAAAGTTGCCGAAATTACTAACTGTCTCTCAAAGTCATAAATCGGAGCATAGGCTTCCGCTAGATCTATTTCCGAGAGAATTGCCCATTTCAATCCTTCTATTTGTAAAAGTGAGTAAGAACTCAAGACAGGAATATCACGATAATCACGGATAATTTTAATGTCTTGCTTACCCATCATCGCTTCCTCAACAGCAGTAGTCTTGACAGCTTGAGCCAAAACCGAGGTCTTGTATTGGCGAATCCGTTTAATTGTTTCGTTATTTACGCCTAAAGCAACTAGAGTTTTTAAGTATTCTTCAGGTGTTTCAATCAAAAACCGCGAAACCGATCGCATTAAGTAATCTTGACCAACTAGATAAGTTTCACCACTTTTGCCTAAGCCATCAGCTTCCCATTTGCGATTACCAGTCATCACATTATTAATCTCATCAACTGGTACTTGAATCGCGAGAACGCCGATAAATTTATCTTGATTATAAATAGGAGCGGCAATAAAAGCGGCTGGAGCACCATAGGAAGGAGCATAAGACTCCAGATCGATGATCCTTGCATAATCTTTTTCTTTGGAACGTCGCACTGAGGCAAATAGACGGGCAAGATTACTTTCGTTATAAGCTCCAATGGTAAGACTAGAAGCAAAATCAGTCTCTTTATAAACTGTATAAACTATTCTGCCATCAGGATCAATTAGGAACAAATCATAGTAACCAAATTTCTCAATAATATTCCGAAAGATCGGATGATAGCGACCATGGAGGCGACTATATTCACTACTATCATTGGCTTTATCTAAAAGATGCTTTTTGCCAATGGGATTAGAATTATTGGCGATGTAATGATATTGCAGATAATTACTAGCGATCGCTTCTGGTAAAAATGAATTCAGAACAGGAGAACCTTGCTCTGTTTGCGCTAATTTGGGCAGAAATTCATTCTGATAATAAGCATTAATTTTGGGCAAAGCATCGGCTGGTAATGGCACATTTTCAAGCTGTCGGTAAGCGTTCGTAAATTCGGAGAGCGCTGTTCCTACTGAAGGATCGATACTCAGCGTTTGAATATGATTACTAATTGTTTTGAAATAGGATTCGATTTGATAAGCCTTGGAAGCCCGCACACTGGTTAATTGATTAAACACGCGATCGGTCAAATTGGACTTCCCACTTTGGTATCCAAGATATGCAGTCACAAGGATCGAGCTACTGCTCACAGTTAGCAGCATCACAATCAATTTCGACTTAATACTCAGCCAATTAAATTTAAACCATTGCATATAAAAAATTTATAAGCTCAGAGATGAACAGTATCTAGTACTTTTCATCCCTAAGTTCAATATTAAGAGCAATGTATTTTAGGTTAGAAATTTCTAGGAAAATGTTAGTAGATAACTCATAAGTGAAGAATGCTTAATTATTTGTAGGATGCGTTAGTGAAACGTAACGCATCAAGTGGGATTAATTATTTTTAGAATGCGTTAGCGAGTCGAGATGCCTTTTACCTAAGAATAAGCCTCAATCAAGCCATGTTGTAACGCATAGCGCACCAATTCGGTGCGGCTGCTAGTACCAGTTTTACTAAATAGCCGACTGACATATTTCTCAACATTCCGAATAGTTGTACCAAGACGCTTAGCGATTTCTTTATTCATCAAGCCTTCAACTACAAGCTCTAAAACACTCTGTTCACGAGGTGTAAACTCAATCTTGATTGGTGGTGGGGTAACTTTAACCTTGATCGCCGCTTTCTCTTTTAGCAGTTCCTTGATTTCGGCAAGTTGACCAGCCAAATCAGTTATTTCAGAAGTATTACTATTAGCTGTAACTGCTTGGATCGCTCGACGGGCAATCAAATTTTCCGCGATCGCTACTAGTTCATCAGGATCAAAAGGTTTCGACAAATAGGCATCACAACCCGCGTTATAACCTTCGATGCGATCCTTGGTCATGCCCTTTGCTGTCAAAAACACCACAGGCAAATTTAAAAATCTTACGTCTTCACGCATTTGCTTCAGAAATTCATACCCACTCACCTGCGGCATCATGATGTCCGAGATCACCAGATCGGGTGTGGTTTGCTCTAGTAGTTGCCATGCGTCTCGCGCATTGTTAGCAACTTGCACTGCAAAGCCACTATCTTCGAGATAGGCTTGCACCGCCTCTCTCAGACCTGGTTCATCATCGACAAGCAGGATATGTCCTGACATAGTTATCCTTATAGTTATGCTGTTATTTTGGGATCGCAATATCTACCAATATATAGCAATCCCAAATCATTTATGCCGTTGCCGTAAAACGCCAAAAAACTATTAGTAGCGTGGAGCGCTACCAATCACTTAATAATACTTAGAGAAATCAAAAAATCCAAAGTTGCAACCGAATTCGCAACAACTTTGGATTTTATTTTCTATAGATCTATTACGGCGCTTTGACACAAGACAAAAAATAAAAACTAGTTAAAAGTTCTGCTTTGCGAGACTTTTAACTAGTTATGCACTAACCAATACTTGTCCATTCTCAATTTTGGCAGCAAAGCGTTGTAAGGGTTTATCAGCTGGTCCTTGGCGTACAGCACCGTCAGCGGCAAACTTAGCATCATGACAAGGACATACAAATTCTGTGCTTGCCGAATTCCACGCTACTGTGCAGCCTTTATGAGTGCATGTAGCATTAACAGCCAAGACCTTGGTTGCATCACTAGGATTGCGCACCACAGCAATTGTTTTGTCTGAGGAAACCAAAACCTTGTCTTTGTCCAGTTGAGCAACAGTACCGATCGCTTTGAAATTACCACTAGGTGCAGCTGCGACACTTTCAGGAGAAGATTTAGAAGAAGACGCAGTAGGGGTAGTAGCTTCACTACACCCAATTAACGACGAAGGCAGAAGACTTGCCAACCAGCCTAAACCAAACCAAGAAAGTAACTTACGGCGATTCAGATTCATATGTGTTCTCTGTGCGTTAGCTAAATTTAGTGCAAACATTAACTCAGTCTAGATAACCAGTATAGCGATCGCAATTCAAGATTTGCCATTTATACCAATGTCCAAAAGTGTGGTCACACTTTTGGACATGAAAGAACAATCCCAGTAAGGGTTTGCAAAGCACGAAATGGATTAGACATTTCGTGCTTTGGTATTAGATAATGTTTTGTGATGGGGCGTAAGTATATACTTGTGTCTGCCTAAGTTTGTAAGAGCATGAGCGATCTTTTTACTATTGTCTTAATCTTCCTTGGTGGTTTCGTGATGTTTCTCTCGATTAAAGAAACACGGAAGGTTTTGACTTTGATTCAAGACAATAAATATCGCCAAAGCTGGAACATATTGCGATCGCTGATGGTTTTCTTTCTCTTTGGGTACTTGGGGATATTAGTACTGGTCTATTTGAGAATCCAATGGCTCATCCTAATTCTCACAGGAGTTATCTTCTTCTTTGGGGCTTTGTTTGTCTATATGGTGGTCAAAGTTGGCTTCCTTACCATTCAGGACTTGATCAAGACTAATATTTTAAGCATAGAACTTCAACAACAAAAAGAAACATCGGAAGCGATCGCTCGAACTAAATCTGAGTTTTTAGCCACAATGAGTCATGAACTGCGCACCCCCATGAATGGGGTGATTGGAATGACTAATTTGTTATTAGATACGCATCTAGAGCCTGAGCAACGTGAATATGTCGAAACAATCAATACCAGTGGTGCAGCACTATTAATGCTGATTAATGACATTTTAGATTTTTCCAAGATTGAATCAGGAAAAGTTGAATTGGAAGCACATCCTTTTGAAATAAGAGAATGTATTGAGACTGCCCTCAGTTTAGTTGCATTCATGGCTAAGGAAACACCCTTAAGAGTCCACTACTCAATTGATCCGCAGGTTTCTCCCATAATTGCAGGAGATATTCACTATTTACAGCAGATTTTAGTCAATCTGGTGGGGAATGCGATTAAATTTACTTCTGTGGGAGAAGTTTTTATAGACATCAGAAAGCATCAAGATACTCAACTTATTTTTGCGGTAAAAGACACTGGTATCGGTATTCCATCTGACAAATTAGATAAATTATTCAAACCATTTTCGCAAATTGATTCTTCCATAACTCGTAAGTTTGGAGGTACTGGTTTAGGGCTAGCTATTTGTCAAAAGCTGATTAGCTCAATGGGCGGAGATATCTGGGTTGAGAGCATTTTGGATCGAGGTACGACCTTTTTATTTACGATTCCCTATCATCCCGTGGAAATAAAAAAATCTCTTACTGTAGAAATCGGCGATCATTTAGTCGATCATTCATTAGATGTGGCTTTAGAGCACCCAATAGATGGTACTCAGAACAAAGTATTGTCTAGTAACATCCCTAAACTAGCTGCACAAATTCCCCTCAAAATTTTGCTAGCCGAAGATAATCCTGTCAATCAGAAATTAGCAAAGCGTCTTTTTGAGAAGATGGGTTATAGCATCGATATTGCTACAAACGGAATCGAAGTATTAGAATCGCTCCAAAAACAATCCTATGATTTGATTTTCATGGATGTGCAAATGCCTGAAATGGACGGCTTAGAGGCAACTCGACAAATTCGAGCTATGGAGCAAAATGGTCAAATTGAATTGTCTAATCTCGCTAAATCTATACAAATTATTGCAATTACGGCTAACGCGACGCATGACGATCGCGAAAATTGCTTTGCATCGGGAATGAATGATTTTATTGCCAAGCCATTTAAAGTCGAGCAAATTCAGACTGCGATCGAGAAATGGGGACGCAAGCAGCCATAATGCTGTATACAAACGATTGCCCTGATCGCTATACATGGTTAATGTTTACTAAAGTTGACATATGTCCATACAAACACTTCCGCTGAGTGTCGATATCCAAGAAGGAAAGATGAGAGTACAGCAAGAGTTAGGGCTTGATACTTGTCTAAAGTTTTCGATTGATCCGCAAACCGTCGGCTTACTTGAAAGTGAATTTACTCAAGAAGTTTTGACGATCAGAGCTTCGCACATTATGCCCGTGCCTAATAAACCATCTTGTATTTTAGGTATATTAAGCCGTCGTCGTCGCGTTTATTGGGCGATCGATTTAGCGATGCTATTGGGTTTGCAACCTCTAGATCAAAATATTAGACTCTATGAAGTGATTCTGATATCAGTGCAACAAATCTCACTGGCGTTGATCGTGCCTAAAGTTTTGGGGGTTGTTCATATTCCAAATGATACGTTTGACCAAAATATTAGCGCTGTACCAGCAACATTGAGACCATATCTTAAAGGGTTTATTAACGATAAGGGAGAATTTTCTTATTTGTTAAAAGCTGAAAATATTGTGCAATCGACAATTCTACATTCATAAGTATCTGGGCATAAAATTCCCAAACCCGTAAGGGTGAGCCCCATCGGGGCTCACCCTTACGGGTTTGGGTTTGCAATTAATTATGCTGATAACTTTTGTGCTTTTGTTTAAGTCTTGAAATGGCGTTATTATGTTGAGGATTAGAATTGACTTCGGTAACAAGTACAGCAAAGTTTATCAAAACCTAATCTTATATAACAGATAGTAATCCTAGACAGATGAAGAGATTGCGACTAAGACGCACTCTCTCTGGAAAATAGATATTCATTCAGTCAATCTCATGGAATCCTGCCGCAATGTCCTGCTTGAATTTGTTTATAGAGAGGCTAATGCTCAAATTCAGAGCTTAGGCAGTGGGATTAGAAGTAAATATAATATTGACGAGGTAATTGCCTATGCCTTAAATAGGCTGCCACCTATGTTTGCATCGACAGATATAGATTTGCAGATCAAGAGACAGGAATGTATTGCTATTCAAGCCAATATTACAAAGGTAACTCGTCAAGCATTGTTAGCAGTGCGACGCGATCCATTACGTTTGCCTGAACCACTCGATGCTATTGAAGTAGCCAATGCCCCATATGCTTTGCTGGATGTCCAAGACAGACTAGGTTGGACAAATCTCATGTGGTGTGACTTGCCCAAGGCTTTAGAGGACAATTTAGAAAATGCGATCGCTAAATATAATTCTGGAAATTTATCGCCGCGTGTTGGTAAATATGGCTCTTTTGGGCAAAGACAGCTGAATTCGCAGATGTATCTTAGTAAAGCTCAGTCTAAGCAAAAATGCAGCGTTGCTCCTGAATCCAAGCAGAAAGAATATGACGTTTATATGATGGAATCCCATCATTTGGTGCATTCTTTAGAACGACTAGTGATTAGAATGGCGCAAAACCGAGCACAGAGTTTTCCCCCATCGGATTTGAGGTTCATTCGGCTAGAAGATGTCCTAGCCAGAACGTTAAATCGTCTACCACCTTTGTATGCCACATCAGCAAAGGGACTTGCTCATTTACGTCATTACGCGCAAATGAATATTGGTTCAGAAGTTGCCATCATTGTGCATGAGTCCATGTTAGAAGCTCGCAATGCCAGTTATCAAAAAATTGATTCCCTGATGTTTTCTAAAATTCGTCATGAGAGAGCACAAGCTTTAGCTAAAGTCAGTAATCTACTGTTTGATCAGCAAGTGACATGGCAAAATTTGAGTGAATCTGTATCAAAAGCCTTAGAGCTCGCTAAATCTGGAAAGGTCTGTTGGGTGCGATCAAGCAATAAAAAATAGAGGTGATGCTTTGCATCACCTCTATTTTTTAGGATTTACACCAATTGAGCAAAGTGTGGTGACACTTCTGTGAATTGGTATAAGGGTATTAAAAGAACAAAATAGCGCAGCCATTTTGTTCTTTTAGGTTAGGCATCATAGACAATTTCAACTACTTCGAGTTCTTGTTTCGTGCCAACAAAAGGATTGTCTTCAGTCAGAAATAACATACAGTGACATTCTTTGCGTTCGCGCATTGGCACACAAGGACAGTTCCAATAGGTATCTTTGACTTCAGCTTCCTTATCTTCATAATAGCGACAGGGACATAGAGGAGAGCCTAACTCTTCTTTATGCTTAGCCAAGCCCTCAATAACGGCATTAGTTACGCTAGGATCGACACAAAAGAATGTGCCTGTATTCTTTGCATATTTTTCGGAAAATTTCCGCATTGCCTCAAAACTTTTAGAGGAAGCTTTATTTTTCCCGCGATCGGACTCTGACTCAGGGTTAAGGGACATGATCTAACAAAATACCAAGAAACTATTAGTTACTACCTATAGCATGAAACCGCTACACCGCCTTATCTTAAAAACCTAAGAGATAGAGGTAATTCAAAGCATCACCTCTATCTCTTAGGTTTAGTTTGTTGGGCTTTTGCCACAACAAACAAGAATTTTTGCTAAGGTAGAGGCAGAAAAATTAAGCCATCTTCAGTAATGCTGTATAGGTGCATGTATGGCAATTAGAGTCAACTTTTGTATATCTATTGGTATGGCGATCGCTACCAGCCTCTTCAGTGCGATCGCTATTACTCCTGCGGCGCGATCAAATGATGCTGGCAATCAAAAATTAGGCACAGTAAGAGCATTGCCCAGTCTCCAGACAAGAGCGCATCCACCATTACAGCCTGATACTTTACATTTGGGCATGTTAGAACCGCAGTTTTTTAAATATGCTCAGGACAATAACTGGGCTGCGATCGCGACGATTCATCGCGATGAATATACGATGCACCAGTTGCAACCAGGTGGCGAGGGCTTGTATGCATTGCCCGATCGCAATCTGGTCTATGTCAGAGGTTTCACTGCAAATATTTATTTTGAAAGCGATCGCTTAGTGGGGATTAGATTAACTCCTGATAACCGCGATCGCGCTCTGACAGCACCAGAGCTACTTATGCTTGTTCGAGCTTGGTTTCCTGATGATGTCCTAAGTGTGATCTATCAAGTCGCGCCATCCGATCCGCGCAAGAGTATAGTCGAAACGCTAATTGGTACAATACCAAAAGCTTTTGAGCAGGATTTAGGAAAAGTTAGCTTGCCTTTTTGTCGAGTGATCGTTTTCCCTTCGCCTGTTCCTGTAAACACATTATCGACCTGTAACCTAAATATATAGAATGAGCGCGAAGCGCTCATTCTATGGTGTTATACATTATCAACCTGTAATCTAAATTTATAGAATGAGCGCTTCGCGCCCATTCTATGGTGTTATACATTATCAACCTGTAGTCTAAATTTAAATATAAAGAGAAGCGCAAAGCGCTATCTCTATGATCTTAAAAATCCCATGCAAAAACGAGTTCTATCTGGCGTACAACCGACTGGCAATCTGCACATTGGCAATTATTTGGGGGCAATTCGCAACTGGGTAGAGACTCAGGCTGATTACGAAAATTTCTTTTGTGTGGTTGATCTTCATGCGATCACGGTTCCCCATGATCCGAAGACTCTAGCTAGCAATACCCGCGACATTGCCGCCCTATATATCGCCTGTGGCATTGATCCCAGTATTTCCACCATTTTTGTACAGTCCCATGTTTCGGCACATGCTGAGTTAACTTGGCTGCTCAACTGCATCACACCGCTGAACTGGTTGGAGCGAATGATCCAATTTAAAGAAAAAGCGATCAAGCAAGGCGAAAATGTGGGTGTGGGTCTGCTGGACTATCCCGTACTAATGGCAGCAGATATTTTGCTGTATAAAGCCGATTTAGTCCCTGTTGGTGAAGATCAGAAGCAGCATTTAGAACTTACACGAGATATTGCGGGAAGATTTAACGATCAGTTTGCCCCAGTTTTGAAAGTGCCTAATCCCTTAATTCGCAAGGAAGGGGCGCGGGTGATGAGCCTCACCGATGGCACAAAAAAAATGTCTAAGTCCGATCCTTCGGAAATGAGTCGCATTCATGTGCTGGATAAGCCCGATGAGATTGCTAAAAAAATCAAGAAATGTAAAACCGATGCGGTGCGCGAGTTAGCTTTTGATGATAGCGATCGCCCTGAAGCAAATAATCTCCTCGGCTTATACGCGATTTTTGCGAATAAAACTAAGGAACAGGTGCAAGCTGAGGCTGCGACATGGCGCGGTTGGGGTGATTTTAAGACTGTGTTGACTGATGCAGCGATCGCGCATCTTGAGCCAATTCAAACTAAGTATGATGAAGTAGTAAAAGAGTCTGGCTATCTTGATCGCGTATTAAAAGAAGGTCGTGAAAAAGCATCTGAAACTGCTTTTAAAACCCTAAATGCTGTTAAAGATGCAATGGGTTATTTACCACCAATTTAAATATAGATATTGCTATAGATTGAAATGTAACAAGAAAACTTACCCTTCAATTTTAGGGCTTGCCAGTAGCTGAAAGTATAGACTTTTGGCGGTTGGTAAGCCCTAGCAAGTTTTTTTTATTGTCAGAATATAGCAAAAAAAGAGTTAGCTAGTAGAAACCAAAATCCCAGAAGTGAGTTGCGGCGCGAAGCGCCGCAACTCACTTCTGGTTTTATGTCCTAAGCAAACCTTGCTTTATTACTATAGCAATTGCTAGATTCTCAAAAGATATCTGTACGTTTTTCAAAAGTTAAGATGTATTGAGGGAACTTGTCCCTCAATATGCCTTGAAGTAACCTGTAGAAGTCCTATCGCTCAGAAAGAATTTGTATGCAGAATGCAATTAACTGGTTTGAGATCCCTGCGACTGACTTTGATCGTGCAGTCGCCTTTTACAGCACCGTGCTGGCAGTGGATATTCAAAAAGCAGAATTTATGGGAGAGCCACAGGGTTTCTTTCCTATGGATCGAGAAAGTGTTGGTGGTGCGATCGTCAAAAGCGATCGCTTAACGCCTTCAGCGACAGGTACTTTGATCTACCTGAATCTGGGTACTGTTGAGAACCTAGAGCAAGCACTCGAACGGGTAGAATCCAATGGCGGCAAGGTTTGTATGCCAAAAACCGATATTGGTGACCCAGGTTTTATCGGACTGATTCTCGATACAGAAGGGAATTCCATTGGGTTTCATGCACTGAAGCCCAATGAATAATCAAAAAAGGCGGTGCTTCGCACCGCCTTTTTTTATGAGAAACAGTCTATTTTCGTTTGAAATAGGCGCGATAAACTGGCAGACCTTGAGAGATTACTGAACTTTCGCGCTCGGTGGGAATATGTTTAGGGAAAATCGAATCATCGGCAAAATTTCCAGCCCCAGCAAGATTAATAAAATTCTCATTTGCATCGAAATGTTGGCGCATATCCTCGGCTACTTCTAACACATCGGATTGCAAAAATACATCAGCATTAGGCACAAGTAACTCCGCTAAAGTTGCGACTAATTCAGGTTGGACGGCGCGGCGTTTTTGTTGGCGACGTTTAAACCAAGGATCGGGAAATTGGACTGTGACTTCATGCAGCGAGCCTTTAGTTAATAGCCCTGCTAGCGACACATTGGCATTGCAAAAAATGTAATGCAGATTTTTTAAACCTAATTCGTCGCGCACTTCATTACAGCGATCGACTAGCGGCTCCCGAATTTCTAAACCCAAAAAATTCCAATTAGGCTTGAGTTGTGCCATTTGCAAAATATAGCGTCCCCTAGCCGAGCCAATATCCAAACTGAGTGGATTCGAGCAATCTGCATAAACTTCTGCCCAGACTGGTGGCGCGATCGCAACGCTGTATTTTTTGGCTAATGGGTTAACGTGTTCACGTACACGCGCCCGACGCGACACATTTTCATTGCTAATGTTGACAATGATTTCGGTTGCGGATGGATTGGGTTGGGGTGTAGAGGAGTTTTGCATAGTATTTAAGAATACCTCAGATGGAAACTGTGGTGCTTTGCGCTTCAGCTTCTATCTGGTCAAAGCAAACGATAAAAAACGACTTTTGGTTTTTGGTAAACACTTTTGATCCCTGCTCTGCGCTATATCTGGATACAGCTAAAAATTTACCAATTGATTGATCGCTATGCCTGTCGCGGATAGGAATCTAGAGCATGTCTCCAGTATGTCAGATTACCTTTTTCCCATCACCTATTCCACCCTTGCACCTCAAGCATTGGTGGATCGCGTGCTGTGCCGCTATGGCATTGGTGAAATTACCAGTTGTGTATTCTGGATGCGGGGATTGAGCGACATCTATCTAGTAGAAGCAGGCGATCGCCGTTATGTCCTGAGGGTTTCCCACGCTCATTGGCGCTCTAAAGCAGAAATCGAATTTGAATTAGAATTATTAGCTTTTTTGCACAAAAATTATATTCCTGTCGCATATCCCCTCACAACTAATGATGGACGACTAGCGATTGAAATTCCAGCGCTTGAAGGTAAACGCTATGCTGCTTTATTCACTTATGCCGCAGGTAAAGTTGCTGTGGGAGATCTGAATAAAGCACAAGCGCAAAAATTAGGAGAGACCTTAGCAAGGCTCCATGGCACTGCCCAAAACTTTAACTGTCATATCGATCGCCCTCATTTGACGATCAACTATTTACTAGATGACTCACTTCACGATCTTTCACCATTTTTGCTGGGATCTGCACGTTCATATATGACCGATGCGATCGCCCATATCAAAGAGCAAATCCATCATTTACCCAAAGAATTTCCTGTTTGGAGCATCTGTTGGGGTGATCCGCACAGTGGTAATGTGCATTTTACAGAAACCAACGAGATCACCCTATTTGATTTTGATCAATGCGGTTATGGCTGGCGAGCATTTGACATTGCCAAGTTTTTGCAAGTAACTTTGCAGGCGGGCATCAGTCCTAGTGTGCGCAAAGCTTTTTTGCAGGGCTATCAGTCATCTCAGCCCCTTGAAGATATTGAGTTAAACTGCATGAAACCCTTAATCCAAGCCGCGCAGATCTGGTCATGGGCGATCAGTGTCAAATCCGCGATCGTGCACAATCACAGCAAACTTGATGCTAGTTACTTCCATCAACGTCTTGAGCATTTTAAGATGTTGCGATCGCCTGACTGGAAACCTTTTTAATTTATAGCAAGGCTCAAATTACAACGCTTTGTGCACAAAAACAAAAGAGAATGACGGCGCTTTGCGCCGTCATTCTCTTTTGTTTTTGTGCAGGAACAGTTAACAAGGCTGACTATAATTGAGATTTAATAGTTATTAACAAAAGAAAAACTATCTTAAACTATTCTCAGTAAATCATGAAATATTGGCGATTTATCACTGGCATCATCCTAGCGACAATCTTATTTTTAAACCCATTGCCAGTACATGCCGCTAGCTCCTCTAGTGTCACTGGTTCAATCCTCAATAAAGCAGAAGGTGAAGATTTCTCTGGAAAAAACTTAATTCGGGCTGAGTTTACTAGCGTTACCTTAAAGAATGCAAATTTTACAAATGCTGATTTACGAGGTGCACTTTTCAATGGCGTTTTATTAGATGGAGCCAATCTACATGGAAGCGATTTTAGTTCGGGAATAGCCTATGTCACGAGATTTAAGAATGTTGATTTGAGTGACGCAATCTTAGCCGATACAAACATGCTGCGATCGACATTTGATAATGTTGATGTCACAGGTGCTGATTTCAGCAATGCGCTGTTAGATGTTCAACAATTAAAGAAGCTTTGTATTAATGCATCTGGTATCAACTCTAAAACAGGTGTTGATACTCGCGAATCTCTAGGCTGTTAATAAAAAAAGGAGCGTATTGCGCTCCTTTTTTTTATTCTAAAGGTTCAACTGATACGCCTCGAATGATCCGCGACAGTTCCGATTTTTCATCCACCGATACTCGTGTTGGTGAACCACTTAAAATCCGCTCAAATCCTTGGAATGAATCCTTGATTTGTGCGCCTTCATCGGTAATGACATATTCGCGAATACGGCTGTCATGGCGCGATCCCCGCATCTTAAACACATTCACTGCACGCGACATTTGTCCACGAATTTCTACATATTGCAACAGAATAATCGTGTCTGTAATCGTCGAAATATGTGACTCTGTAATTGAATGCGAACCCATGAACTGATCGGTTGTATTTGTAAATAAGCCCGTAATTTCTTCTTGCTTAACATAGCCAGTTAAGCCAATCACGAATTGACGGAAAGTGTTATTGCTTACACCTCTAGCCAATGCCGAAAGAGAATCGATCGCAATACGCGATGGCTTAAATGTTTCGATTTCAGACTTAATTACCTGCAAATGATCCTCCAATCCTGAGGACTCAGGGTAAACACAAATAATTTTTAGTAAGCCAGAACTCTCCCATTTGTCGAAATCGGTTCCCCAAGATGAAGCATTGCGCGTAAGCTGTTGGCGAGACTCCTCATAGGCAAACAAAATAGCCCTTTCGCCATTTTCGCAACCATTTTCAATGAACTTACTGACCATCAGGGTTTTACCAGTACCAGTTGCCCCAGTAGTAAGAATGATCGAATCTTTGAAATAGCCACCACCGCACATTTCATCAAGTGTAGTGATACCTGAAGAGACTCTGGTATTCGATGACTTTTGGGTGAGGCGCATTGCGCCCAGAGGGAATATGTTAATACCTTTGCTGGTCATCGTAAATGGGAATTCGCCCTTCATGTGGGTTGTCCCTCGCAGCTTAAGAATTTCGGCAGTACGATGGCGACGTTCTCCATCGAGGACATTTCTTAAAATAATTACATTATCGGAAACAAATTCTTCTACCCCAAACCTTGCGACAGGACCATACTCTAACTCGCGCTCAGTGGTCATGACAGTGGTTACCCCCAGAGACTTAAGGCGAGCCACGATCCGAAATATTTCCCGACGAACTAAGCCTAGAGAGTCATATTGCTGAAAGATCGCCGTCATCGAATCAATGGAGATCCGTTTTGCTTTGTACTTGATAATTGCATATTGGATGCGCTCGATCAGGGCTGACAGGTCAAAATCTCCGACTACTTCTTGACCTTCAGGATCAGGAGAAGCATCAAGGATAAATAAGCGTCCTTCATCGATCAGTTTTTGGAGATCCCAATTAAAGCTATGGGCGTTTTTAATAATGTCAGATGGAGATTCTTCAAAAGTAACGAATACACCATGCTCATCTAAGCCCGTAATGCCGTTATAGAGAAACTGCATTGACAAAAGAGTCTTTCCAGTACCAGATGTACCACTAACTAGAGTAGATCGTCCCTTTGGTAAGCCGCCGTGAGTGATGTCATCTAACCCTTCAATCATGGTGCGTAATTTTTGTACACCTAGCTCTTGTCTTTTAGTATCGTTGTTATCATTTTTTTCAATTGATGGGCTAGTCATTGCCAATTAACTCCTCATATAGTAAATCTAGTCCGATTAAGACTTTTTCACGATCAGACAGATCGCCAATAATTTTCCTAACTGGCGGAGGTAAAACTTTTGCTAGGGTTGGAGTAGCAAGGATTTTATCTTCTTCAGCTAGTTGCGGATTTTTAAGCACATCAATGACTTTCAATGTATAAACTCCTTGAAATTCTTTCTCAAGGATATCGTTGAGCATTTTCAGTGCTCTCACCGAATTTGGCGTGTTGCCTGCGACGTAGAGTTTTAGGACGTAGGTTTTACGAATCATTTCATTAATCTTGGTTGCATCGACTATTTGTAACGTATCTCTTAAACTTCTAGAAAATAAATCTTTGCATTTGGGCTGCCATAGATGAGCATAAACAGTGTAGACAAAATCAAAATATATGTATATACGTGAGTTTTAAGCTTTGTGATGGGTGTCTCAGGAAAAACATTTACTTTAGCTTTATAAGTATTTCAATAGTATTGAAGATGAGTTTAAGATCTAGGAATAGATCGTCGGTATAGCTCACATAGGTGGGCGATCATGTCAATTAGCGTAATTCGATAGTCTAGTAAAATTTCATCGTTTCGACCTTCTAGCCTCAATTGTTTAGCAAATTCGTCCATCAGTTCCATATGAATTTCTAGAACCTGTGACACGGAGAGATCGGCAAAAAATGAGAGGTTAACAAATTCATCAATTTTTTGATTTAAACCTTCATTCTTTTCTAAGAAGTATTCTAGGATGATCGACCTATATATGTTTTTTAATCGATCAAGATACTCTTTCCTATCTTCTTGAGATAGGTTGCGCAGAAATAATCGTGAATCGCGTTTGTAATACACCCCCAAATACCCCAATCTCTCATTGAGTTTATCAGCTAGCCTTTGTTGTTGCACACTTAAAGATTCAGAAGCATCACTGTCAGGAATATTGACATAGACTTGATGTCTGACTTGGGGCGAAATCTTAATAAAAGTGGCGATCGCCTGATCAATAATCGTTGGCAGTTCTTGAAGCTGTGCAAGATTAATACTAATACTGGCTCGATAAAAATCTTTTGATTCGCTCTGTTCATAGGGAGTTTCGCTGTGTTCATAAAGATCTTCTAGAACTAGTATCGTAGGCATAAAAATGTTTAACATCCCAAGATGATCGATGACAGCCTCGACATCTCGAATCACATTTTTAAATATAACTAGACAATCTTGGGCATTTTGCGTTTTTTTTAATAAACTTACAAGTGCTTCTAATTCGCAAACAACCGTAATTGTGTATCGATCCTCTGGCAGAAACTTTGCAAGACTAGCTTTAGTTTGGCTGACATTAGATTTATCCACCAAACAGCATACTTGTAGATTAGAAATAACAGGCACGGGCTATTGGTGATTAAAATGACTGGATTTTATCTTAAGCTTTATTTTCGCACTTAAATGGCGAAATCATGTGAGATTGATGATCATACTATGTATATAAATTTATAGACTGTTAGTGATAAATGACACTTACAGTACTTTTCAAGCAAACAAGCTTCAATAAATTCTTTAAAAGGGTTACATCACAACACGTGCAAAGAATTTATTGGCTTTGGTTTTAGCGAAAATTACTGTATTAACCATAACCCGTAAGCGTTTTAGCATATGGACTCCCTCATCTTAAATCAGTCTTTAGAGATATATGGACAGTCGCTAGTAGCAATTTGCCGACTGCCCACTCATACTGTTGAGGCGTTGACCCTTCTTCAAAAAGGATGGTCAAATGTTGTGGTGTTAGATCAAAACGATTTGCCACAGGGTTTATTTAATGCAAGATGTCTGTTAAATTGGCAATCTCAGGCTGATAATTGCGCGTTTGTTGCGCCATCGATCGCATTGGAAGATATTGATCTTGAGCCTTTGCCTGCGATCGAGAGCGCGATGACGATTGCGGATTTTTTGCAAAGAATTTCGCAATATCGGCACTCAGCGGAAATATGGGCTTTAGTTGATAGCAACGACAAATTTACGGCGCTTTTGGAGACATCACAATTATTGCGATCTCTGGTACAAGCCGAGCAAAACCAAACCCCATCCGTAGCCTCGTTATTATTGCCACTAATCTATCAGTTGCCTCTGCCCGTGATGGTTAGTGATCGCGACGGAACAATCGTGGGTATGAATTCTGCATGGCGTAATAGCTTACACGCAATACCCAGTAATGTGGCAGCAGATTTGTTGCCAATAGCTGAGCCTGTAAGCAATACATCTGCTAATAGCCATGAAAATTCTCCACAATTATTGCAACCAAATCTACCAGTCACGCATCAGTTTTGTACTACTGACGGTGCTTCTTTCACTTGGCAGGTTACTAGTGTTGCTTTGCAAGGTAGCCTCAAAGGACTAGATTTAGCGATCGCCTTCGATATCACAGCCCAAAAAAATTTGGCTCAAGAGCTAGCGGGACTAAGCCGTGTCAAAGATGAGTTTTTGACCTGTATCAATCATGAGTTAAAAACGCCTTTAACCTCAGTGATTGGAATTGCTAGTTTATTGAATAACAACACTTTTGGAGAACTTAATGAACGCCAAAGTCGCTATGTGAAGATGATTCATCAAAGCGGTCGGCAATTAGTTTCGATTATCGATAATATTTTTGACCTCGCTAAAGCCGAGTCGGGGCAACTAGAACTGTATGCTGAGACTGTCTCTGTAAAAGATATTTGCCAAAAAAGTATCCAACAGGTTAAAAAGCTCGTTCAACAAGATTCCACAATTTTCCGAAACTATCAATTTGAGGAAGGTTGGGAACTGGATATTCATTTAGATATCGATCCCACAGTACAAACAATCTATGCAGATGAAACTAGATTGCAGCAAATGCTCCTCAACTTACTGTCAAATGCTTTTAAGTTTAGTTTTTTTCCGTCAGAACTAGTTGATGATGTACCATCTATCCCTCCCCAAATAGGCGTTAAAGTACGATGGTGGGAAGGTTGGCTCGCCATCACTGTCTGGGATCAGGGGATTGGCATTCCTGAAGAGAAGCAAAGCTTAGTATTTCAAAAATTTCAACAGGTCGAGAATGTCCTGACTCGACGTTTTGAAGGCACTGGAGCAAGCTTGCTATTAACCAGACACCTAGCCCGTTTGCATGGTGGCGATATTACCTTTGTTTCACAGGTAGATGTGGGTAGTCAGTTTACAATTTTGTTGCCCCCTGAGACTAGCCGTAATCATATTCAATTAGAGCAAATTGAACAGCAAATTGATATCAGCCATGGTCGCTTAATTCTGATTGTGGAAACTTCTACGGAGGCTGTGGATTGGCTAAGAAATACTTTGGCAGATTTCAATTATCAAGTGGTAATTGCGCGATCGGGAACTGAAGCCCTAGAAAAAGCAAGACGCTTGCAACCTTGTTTGATTTTGCTAAGCCCAAATGTGCCGATGTTATCGGGTTGGGATGTTTTAGCTTTACTCAAAGGTGATTCAGTAACTCAGCATATTCGTGTAGTGATGATGAAACATGCTGATGAGCCCAAAATCAATTCACATCTGGCAGATGGAATTTTGATCAAACCGATCAAATCAGAAGAACTTAGTGCATTTCTGCCTAACTATGTGGTGGCTCCAAAATCTCTCAAGTTCCTATACTTAAGCCAAAATCTGGAAGACTCTATAATTAGATTAATCCAAGATCTTGGTCATTGTCTGCTAGAGGCTGAAGACCTACCTCAAGGGGATGCATTATCCAAAATTTGGCAGCCAGATTTACTTTTACTAAATGGTGATAATCAGTTTTTGTTGAAGTACTTAGAAGATATTAGTCAATTAGAGTTGTTATCCAGCTTACCAATCTTGATCATTACTAAATCAGCGATCGCGGAAATTAATTGGTTGCAAAAGCGATTTACAAATCTAAATTTGCATGATTGTCAAAGCTTAGATTTAGACAATATAGATACAGCTAGAGCCGAGATTTTGTTGGCTTTGCATCAGTCAATCACTAGTGCTATAAGTTATATCGTGCCGCTCTCTTTTGCGAATATAGCAAGCACAAGCCGTGATCGCTAATTTTTGCAATAGATTATGGTTACACCTAAGTTTTGAGCCATTTCGCGGAACAAAGTTGCCGATAGATTAAGCTAAATTTAAGAGGTATTATGTTATTTATCTATAAGCAATTTATTTCATAATTGCTTAGCCAAGGAATGATAGAGCGATCGCTAACTTGTATATATAAAAACTAAAATAGTAAGCTTAAAGGCGGCGCTTTGCGTCGCTTTTAAGTAGGTAAGTAAATATATCAATTTTAAGGTAGGGAGTATCGACCAATGAATCGAGAGGCTAAGTCCTTGAATATTGAAAATAACAAGAGGACTGAAGTCATCCGTATCGGTGTGATGCATTTTCCGAGCACCATTCTTGGAACCGGCGATGCGCTGGTTAAAGATGCTACCTTGATGGCGATCGCAGAGATTAATCAATCGGGAGGCATATTAGGAAAAATTGTCGAACCAATCGTTGTAGATATCGCTTCTAATGACTACAACATTACGGTGCAAGCTCGATATCTGATATCAGAATTGAATATTAGCAACTTATTTGGCGGAGGATCATCTTCATCTCGCAAAAGTATTATTCCCATCCTAGAAAAGCATCAGGCTCAACTTTGGTATCCCTATTATTACGAAGGTCTAGAATCTTCTAAGAATGTATTTTATACGGGTGCTTGTCCCAATCAGGTCGTACAACCAGCAGTTAATTGGTTGTTACAAAACAAAGGGAATGGCATTTACTTAATCGGAACCGATGGAATTTATTCACGTACGGTTAACAAAATTATTCGCGCTCAAATTAAGCAGCAAAATGGCTTGTTATTGCATGAAGATTATATATCTCATGAAATGTGTGAATATCAAGATAGTATTGCCAAAATTAAGCATATTGACCCTGAAGTTGTCATTAGTACATTGAATCCAGAAAAATCTGTAGCTTTTTTACAGCAATATGCCGAGGCTGGAATTAAAGCTCAAGATATTCCTGTTTTATCAATGCGATTAACGGATGTGGAACTGCGACAACTTAGCCAAGACATCGATGATCCGTCTGCGATCGCGGGACATCTTACTTGTGCCAATTATTTTCAAAGCTTAGAAACATTCCAAAATCAAGATTTTTTGCGTAAAGCCGCTATTTGGTTTGGAGTAGATCGCGATCGGCTAGCCGTTAATGCCGTAATGCAATCAGCCTATACTCAAGTATTTCTGTGGAAACAAGCAGTTGAAGCTGCCCAAACTTTTGATGTATTACCAGTTCGTCAAGCTGTCTACGATCAAATCTGTTTAGCTCCTGCGGGCAAAATGAAGATTACACCCAACCATCACATTGATACAGCCTGTCGGGTTGCTGAAATTGGAGTGACAGGAAAATTTGAAATATTATACACAGTCGATCCGATTAAGCCATTGCCTTGGTTGGGAGCAGAGGAGTTAAATCCGAACCAATCAACTGTAGTGATTGAGATGCTTACGGAAATTGCTCAAAGTATTCAGCGAGGATGGAAATTTGAAAAAGAAGCTCAAGATCTGGAATTTACAATTACACGTTTATTAGGTCGTGGTCAGGGCAAAGGTCGTAACCAACTTGCTCCTGAAATTACCCGCGCTGCGATGTCTAAAATGTTTAAAGCGAATCAGCGCTTACTCAAATCGCAATCCGATCTATTAAATGTTGAAGGCGAGTTGCGGGATGCCAATGAATTATTGGAACGGCGCATTGAACAGCGCACTCTCCAATTACAAAAAACGATCAAACAGTTACAAAACGAGGCGGCAGATCGTCAGCAAGCAGAAATACTGTTGCGAGAAAGTCAGCAGAGATTTTCTGCGATCGCGGACAATGTGCCAGGAGTTGTCTATCGCGCAGTTTTGCATCCCGATGGTAGAGTCTCGATGCCTTATATCAGCCCTCGCACTCTAGAAATCTTTGGCATATCTGTTGAAGAGTTTACTGAGCATTTGGAATGGGTATTTGATATGGCTCATCCTGAAGACCGCGCAGCACTAAATGAAATGGTCAGACTATCAGCAGAAGCACTGATGACTTTTGAGCATGAATATCGAGTCTCTAGTTTCTTTAAGAAAGTTAAATGGGTGAGAATTATTTCTCAACCTCATCACAATCAGCATGGGGATACGGTCTGGGATGGTGTGATTATTGATATAAGTCATCAAAAACAAATTGAAGAATCCCTTCGCCAAGCCGAAGAGAAGTATCGCAGTATTTTTGAACATGCGATTGAGGGCATTTTTCAAGCCCAAACTGATGGATGCTATATCAATGCTAATCCTGCCCTTGCGTATATATATGGCTATGAAACGCCTACACAGCTACTAACTGAAGTTAAGACTGAGCCATCTCGGCTATTTACAGAACCAAAACGTTATCAAGAATTTCTGCGTCAAATTGAATTGGAAGGTTCTGTGGCAAGTTTTGAAGCTCAAGTTTATAAGAGCGATCGCAGTATCATTTGGATTTTGATTAATGCTAGAGCTAATTATGATGAACAAGGAAACTTTATCTCCTATGAAGGACTTGTTCAAGATATTACAGAGCGAAAGAAAGCGGAACAAGCGCTCAAAGCTGAGCAAGAAAAGTCTGAAAATTTATTGCTCAATATCTTGCCAAAAGAGATTGTTAATCAACTGAAGAGCGGGAATAATGCGATCGCGTCAAGATCGGATAATGTTTCCATATTGTTTGCGGATATAGTGGATTTCACAGCTCTCTCAACACAAGTTTCACCAAATGACTTAGTGACTATGCTTAATGGCATCTTCTCCTCTTTTGATATACTTGCCGATCAGTTGGGATTAGAAAAGATCAAAACAATCGGTGATGCCTATATGGTAGTCGGAGGCTTGCCCACCGCTCGCTCCGATCATGCTGAAGCGATTGCTGAAATGGCTCTAGCTATGCAAAAAGTAATTTCCAATTTTAAGCGCGGCGATGATACTACCTTCCGTTTGCGAATTGGCATTAATACGGGACCAGTTGTGGCTGGAGTCATTGGCATCCGTAAGTTTATTTATGATCTCTGGGGTGATGCTGTGAATGTCGCTAGTCGGATGGAATCTCATGGTTTAGCGGGAGGTATTCAGGTCACACAGACAACCTATGAGTTACTCAAAGACAAGTACAGTTTCTGGCATCGCGGCAAAATATTTGTCAAGGGTAGGGGTGAAATGGATACCTATATGTTGCTTGATAGTAAGGCTCAACTCAGACCAGATATATTGGACTTAAGCAAAGAGGGGACGCAAAGCGTCTCTTCTTCGGTATAAAGATCTCGATATTGAGCGAATCAAAATTTTTGTTAAAAGTGATGCTTTGCATCACTTTTAACAAAAATTTTGATTCTGGTTTCGGCGCAAAGCGCTGTAAATTACGATAGCCCTAAAGATTTCAGAATTAAATTTTATCTGAGCCAGCCATGACAACGATCGCTTACCTTGGTCCCGCAGGTACATATTCGGAAATAGCAGCTTTGCAATATTTACAGCTTAGCCATCCAGACTTAGAGCCTGATCCTGCACGGATGTGTCCTTATCCCACCATTCCCCAAGCAATTAATGCTGCTGAGCATGGCAATGTTGATATTGCGGTTGTCCCTGTGGAGAACTCGATTCAAGGGGGAGTAACTATGACCCTCGATAGCCTCTGGCAATCAGAATCTTTGCAAATCCAACAAGCGATCGTCTTGCCGATCGCCCATGCGCTAATTACCCGCGCTCAAGATCTTGCCGATATAAAAGTTGTCTATTCTCATCCCCAAAGCTTAGCCCAGTGCCAACAATGGCTTGAACTCCATCTACCAAATGTTCAACAAATAGCCACTGACTCCAACACCGATAGATTACATAGTGTCGCAGAAGATATGACCGTGGCTGCGATCGCCTCACAACGAGCCGCCGAAATATACAACCTGCCAGTTCTGAAATTTCCGATTAATGATCAGCCTGATAATTGCACCCGTTTTTTGGTCTTAGGGCGCACTGCACCTACTACTAAAGGCACACATTCATCGCTTGCCTTTAGTCTCAAGCGCAATATGCCAGGAGCTTTAGTTAAACCTTTATTAGTTTTTGCCGATCGCAATATTAACTTAAGTCGGATTGAGTCACGCCCCACCAAGCGATCGCTTGGTGAATATATTTTCTTCCTCGACATCGAAGCCCCCATCGATGATCCTAACTTCAGTGAAGCCTTAAAAGATCTCCAAGAGGTTACCGAAAATCTTAAAATTCTTGGTAGCTATGCCATTACCTAGAGCGCAAAGCGCTGTAAACAAAAAGAGGGCGCTTAGCGCCCTCTTTTTATATTTTCGATTGAGCCAAACGCTTATTTCGCATTAATACATTTTTGCCTTCATTAGTTTGCTCAATTACTAATAGAGGTGTTGGTTTAGCAGATTGATCCCAACTGATCACCGCTAGCCTTCCCTGAATCGTAGGCTGCCAATTCCGATTTTCATCTGAAGCAACCACAAAACTTTCTAGGCCAGCCATCAATTCCTTGAGAATACTTTGTGAGCCATTCGCAGGGATTTTTGCTAGTTTGACATGTATCCGAAAAAGTGTGCGAATTTGTGAATTATCGTGGTTTTCAGGTTGGTAAGCCACATCAAAAACCACATCAACTTTTCGGGCATTACCACTGTCTTCTTCGCTGGGCATCAATGCAGGCGCAACTTTTTGACGCAGATTTAATTTTATCTGCGCCAAGATAATTTCACTGAAATTTGGCTCTTCCATTCTCATACTAAGATAGTCAAGATTGAAATCGCGAGAATGAATCAAATCGGGATTGCGCTCATTCTCATCAATAGTATGTAGCGCTAGTTTAAGCTTTTTGCCAAGTTCGTTAGTTTTTAATCTTTCAATCTTCAATAGTTGTCGGGTTTTTCGTAATTGCCAGTACTGATAGGCGATCGCGCCGAGCCCTCCCCATAGCAAGACCAAAAGTAAACTCACGCCAACTGTATTTTGCAGAGGCAGAGTTGATTGTTCGATCGCGCCAAGAAAACCTTCGCGATCGCTGGTTTTCACGGACATCAAAGGTTTTGATGCGTACAACATAGCCAAGCCCCAATCATTTAAGTCGAAATATCAGAAAGCTAACTTTCTTTTCATTACCCTGTTATTACTATTCCCTCAAAACTACAGAAAATTAATTAAAAAAAAGATGAAAAATAGCGCTTTACGCTACTTTTCATCTTTGATATATCAATAAAAGGTTTGCTTAGGACATAAAACCCCAAATAAAAGTGGCGGCGCTTCGCGCCGCCGCTTTTATTTGGGGTTTTGATTTGTCCTAGAGATCTCTTTTATACCAATTCACGAAAGTGTGACAACACTTTTGTAAATTAAAAACTAAACCTAGTAAGGGTTTTAAAATCAAGAAATGGCAAAGCCATTTCTTGATTTGGTATTACTGCTATGTACCAATTCACAAAATTGTGATGACATTTCTGTAAGTTAAAAACTAAACCCAGTGAGAGTTTTGGTATTTGAGTGCAACGCACTCAAATACCAAAAAATCATTTAAAAGTGTATCCTTGCAACACTTTTAAATGATTTTTTGGTTTGTTTAATCAGAAATTGCAGCAAAAGAGAATAGGATGCAAAGCGTCCTAATTCTCTTTTAATTAACTTTTGTCAGATTTGCAATTTTCCACTTGCCACCTTCAAAAATTAGCGTACAAATATATCTACCCCTTGATGGCTGAGACTGCGTGCGATCTATTTTGCCATTGACATACAGTGTCGGACTCTCAAAAATCTCCACAGTTATATTTGCTTGATTATCTTGAATACCAAATGATCCTGCGCGGCTGACCGTAAATTCGCCATAGCTATAAAAAGCATTATTGCTCTGCAACCAATCGATCGACCCCTTGCGCTTTTCATAAGCCTCACCTGTTGTTAGTTCTGCAAGCAATTGACGATCAAAAGGTGGGGCAAACATCTGGTTTTTACTAGCCACCAAATTATTCACGATCGCAACAGCATCAGCCTCAGACAAAGGCTCAATCGGCACTTTAGGAGAAACTTTAGGCGTAGGAGCCGTTGCTTTGTTTGTAGGAGAAGGCGTGGGACTAGCCGTAGCCGTAGGTTCAATAGATGCTTGTGGACTAGCTACAGATGTTGGGCTAGGACTTGGGGGAACAGCCGCATTGTTAGAAGAATTAGGAGAGGTTTTCTCAGCAATTGGTTGAGGATTTGGCTTTTGAGTTGCAAGCACCACACCGATCGCGATCGCTGTTGCAAAGGCTCCACCCCAAACTGTAATCCATAACCCTTTCTTACTGCGATTACTACTATCGTTACTATTGGATTGTGGTGCATAGGCTTGTAAAGTTTGCGGAGATAGCTGCTCAGGTGCAGGATGGCGATTTACAGCAACAGTAGGGATTGGAGGAGTTGGGGCTGGTAATGGCTGGATCGGTTGATAAACTTCTGTTGGAGGAATTGTCGGCGGAATATTGGACAACAATTCCGTACCCAAATCGCTATTGTTATTTACGCTGTTATTAACACTGACAATGGTGGACTGAAGCCCATTTGCTGTGTTAATCGGTTGATTTGGTAATTGGCGATCGCCTAATTTTGCCAAAAGCTGACGAATCTCAGCCGCAGATTCATAGCGATCTTTGTAGTGATAGCGAGTCATCTTGGCCAGCACATCGACTAATCCCGACTTGTTGGGGACAAGATGCTGCCAAATTAATTCCCCTGTTTGATAATCTTCTTGCAATTCACGAGGTGGTAAACCCGTCAGGGCTTGAATACAAATTACCCCGATCGCATATAAATCACTGTTTGGTCGCGGTTTGCCTTGAGCTTGCTCACTGGGCATATATCCCAAAGTACCGATCGCCACCGTCGCCGCCGTTTGCCCCTCTTGATTAAGCTGCGTTTGCACCTGCTTAATCGCGCCAAAATCGATCAGCACCAACTTGCCATCCGATCGACGACGAATAATATTATCTGGCTTGATATCACGATGAATTACGCCGTGGCTATGGGTATATTCGACAATGCTTAACAAGTCATCTAAGATCTGGAAAACTTGTGTGTCACTGAGTCGATAGCCGCGCACTAGTTCTAACTCTAGTGATCTCCCCTCGACAAATTCCTCTACTAAATAAAACTCACTCGCCTCCTCAAAATAGGCTAGTAAACGCGGAATGCGATCGTGATTGCCTAACTGAGCAAGAGTTTGTGCCTCACTAGTAAATAATCGACTTGCAACTTTTAGATATTCGCGATCGCTGCTAGCAGGCTTGAGATGTTTGACTACACAAAGAGGCTCATTCGGTATCCGCGTATCGTGGGCTAGATAAGTATGACCAAATCCACCCTCACCCAGCTTGCTAGCTATGCGGTAGCGTCCATCAAGTAATTGACCAATCATGCTTGACTCCATCTCTGCAATAAATATAGCAACCGCCAAGGCGGTTAAGACATAAAAAACCAAAAATTAGAGGACGAGCTTTGCTCGTCCTCTAATTTTTGGTTTTTAGAAGGTTCGCAAATTTCATGCTTCACGATTTAACGACACCTTGGTTTATGATGGATAAGCTGTAATGCCTAATAACTGAAATTAAAGTGTTAATGTCAAAAAAATGACATAGCGCATGATAGGTATATAGCTTTTTAGAGATAGTTTGTAGACAAGGACTAGTAAACTGCTAGCCGAACCAGTTGTTTTGATGATTTATGGCTAGATATACTCAACATTTCTTAGTTGAAATCGCTCCCGAGAACCTACACTCAACGATTATTAAAACGTTGGAATCTTGTAGTTTGGTAATTACCTATGAAACCGACGACTATGTAATTGCGCAAGAAATAGAGACTAATGCCTCATTTGCTAAAATGGTAACGGTAGAAGTCCTGATACACCGTTCTGAGATTGAAGGTAATCAAGCAAAACTGACTAGCGTCACCAAAAATGCCGAGTTGCCTCTGCGGCTTAATAATCACTGTCACAGTATCTCTGATCTCGTTTCTAAAGCATTCTGTGATAGTCCAGAATGGAAGCTATTAGAAGTTACATCAGGATATTAGACAGTATCAATGGGAATAAATGGCAAATTATTATCGTGTCCTCGCCGAGAATCGGCAAGCTAGATTTAATTACGAAATTCTCGAAACCCATGAAGCGGGTATCGAGTTACTTGGTACTGAAGTAAAAGCAGTCAAGGGGGGGCAAGCAAATCTAAGAGACGCTTATGGGATTGTGCGTAAAGGGCAGATCATGCTGCTAAATATGTATATCCCCCCGCACCGTACTACCAGTGTGTATTTTAATCATGAGCCTACGCGCACTCGCCGCCTACTATTACATAAGGATGAAATCCGCAAGTTAATAGCTGGAGTGCAGCAAAAGGGATTAACCCTAGTACCGCTGAAGGTTTATCAAAAAGAAGGCTGGATTAAAGTGGATCTTGCTGTTGTGCGTAACAAAAAATTGCATGACAAACGCGAAGACATGAAAAAGCGCGACGATAAACGAGAAATCGAACGAGTCATGAAAAATCATTAAAAGCAAAAACGGCGCTTTGCGCCGTTTTTGCTTTTAATGGGTTGCCATCATTTCTAGCTCGTAGAGACTAGCGTATAAACCTTGTTTGGCAATTAGTTGCTCATGAGAGCCAGCTTCAACCACTTCGCCTTGCTTGAGTACGAGAATGCGATCGACATTGCGAATCGTGGATAAACGGTGGGCGATGATGATTGTGGTGCGATTAATCAAAAGTCGATCTAAGGCTTGTTGAATCAAGAATTCCGTACTCACATCAAGACTAGCCGTAGCTTCGTCTAGAATCAAAATCCTAGGATCGCGAATGGCAGCTCTGGCAAAGGCTAATAATTGCTTTTGTCCACCAGACAGATTTGTACCGCGCTCTCGGACTTGTGTAGCATAGGCTTCGGGTAGATCTTGAATGAAGCGATCTACATTCATCAGTTCGGCAGCTTTAACCACTTGCTCGATCGCATAGTCTTCGCCCAATGTAATGTTTTCTTTGATATCGCCAGAAAACAAAAAGGCATCTTGCAAAATTACACCCACACAACGCCGTAATTCCGCTTGGGTAATTTCGCGAATATCGATGCCATCAATTAAAATTCTGCCTTTAGTTGGTTCGTAAAGACGCGATAACAGCCGAATAATTGAGCTTTTACCAGCACCCGTGGGGCCAACGAGGGCGATTTTTTCACCTGCTTTGAGGGTGAAGGTAACATCCTTAAGGACATACTCATCAGGCTTGTAGCCAAACCACACATGGTCAAAGCAAATTTCGCCAGTGCCATCAAGGGGAAGAGTTTTGGGATATTCAGGATCGCGAATTTCGATCGGTTCTTGCAAAATAGCGTTGATACGTTCAACCGCCGTAAATCCTGCTTGAATTGTGGTGAATTTCTCGGCTAGTTGACGAATTGGGTCAAAAAGGCGTTGAGAGAATAAGACAAAAGCAGAAAGCTCACCAAAGGTGAGATTCTTTTGGACAATTTGTCCACCGCCTAACCACAAAACACCAGCGATCGCCACTAGAGCGATCCATTCCAGCGTTGCGGATACAGCCGAGTCATGAAAAACTGTGCGGTTTACCTCAGCTACATATTGCTGATTGACTTTGAGGTGTTGAGCGGAGTTAAATTTTTCGCGGCGAAATAGCTGAACGATACTCGCGCCAATAATATTTTCTTGGAGAATTGAGTTGAGTTCCGACAAGCGATCGCGAGCTCTGAAATTGGCTTTGCGATACTCGTACTGAAAATAAACAATTAAGCCCGTAACTGGGATAACCATTGCTAAAAGCAGCAGCGCTAAATCCCATCGCAGTAAAAACATAAATATCGCGATTGTGCCGATCGCAGCAAAATCGCTAAGGACACCCACTGCCCCAGTAGCAAATACATCACCTAACGCTTCGACATCACTAGTTAAGCGTGTAATTAATTTGCCAACAGGTGTGCGATCAAAAAAGCTAGTTGATAAGGAAGTAACGTGACGGAACAAATCAGTGCGAATATCCGCCGTAATTTTTTGTCCGACCTCTTGTACCAAGTAGCCCTGCCAAGACTGAAACGCAAGACGGACTGCGATCGTCAAGAGAATGACTAAGCAGATCCACCGCAAACCCAACAAATCGCCACTTTTAATTGGCCCATCGATGCCTTGCTGTACCAGAATTGGCTGGACAGCACTAGCGATCGATAAGGGCACAAGTAAAAGCAGCGATATGACAAGCTGTTTAGAATTTTGTTTTGCGTAAGGCAATAAGCTCAACATCAATCGCCAGTCATTACTTTTGACCAGCTTTGAAGGTTGAGATTTGGCAGAGCTAGCGTTGGAAGTGTTGATCACTATTCGAGATCCCTGTTACCTGGGTTGCGAGATGGATCGCTATTGAGGAAGCCAAATACGAACAAGCTGATAAAGAATATGACAGTGATGTAGACCACTATTTTTAAAGTGAGCATAAATAAATAATCTCCGTATAAATATCTAAGAATTTATCCTATGTTCAATCTTATAGGAAAAGATGGGAATTCCTTATACTTCCCTAAGATTAGCTATTTGCTGTTGAGTATAAATACTTAAACTTTGGGGTTAGGAAAAATCAAAACCCAGGAATTGATTAGCGGCGCTTCGCGCCGTCAATCAATTCCTGAGTTTTATTTCCTAAGCTTTGCTTAGTCTTAACCTTAAAATCTTTTATGATTGCAAAACTTGTCCCAAAAGTTGCGATCGCTCGATATATAGGGATACTTGACAGGCGATCGCCTTTAATAGTTTTTCATCTAAAGCTGAATAAGCAAGGGTAATTTCTTGAACATTCTCGGCTGTAATTGAAATATCTTTAACTTTACGATTTATTAACTGAAAAACCCCGATCGTACTCTTTTGCCAATCAAACATGGGAACTGCCAAAACTGAGCGGGTGTGATATTCAATATCACAATCAAACGTCTTATGGTGTTGATATATCGCATCATCTGGTAAATCATGGGCATCGGACAAATTTAGCGTCTCGCCCGTCATCGCCACATAGCCGACGATACTATCTTGATTTAGTGGCACTGCAAAGTTGACTAGCGATCGCTCAGGCTGCGAATCATTTTGAGCTACTTCAAAGCAGACTGTATGCACTGGGGCAGAGCGATCAATTAGATAAATACTACCTGCGTCACTTGATGTCACTTTGCGGGTTGTCGCTAATGCTGACTCTAAAAAAGCTCGTAAGTCATTAGTGCTAGATAGAGACACTGATAAAGCCAACAGATCATCGAGCAAGCATTTGTAATAATGCAACTGCTCTAAGCCCTGAGGATTGGAGGGGGAAATATCTTCAGATGTTTCTGGTTGCCAGCCTAAATCAGGAGTCATGGATGTTGCCAATATCTTTGAATAGTGTCCTGCTCAGCACAAATAATACCAATTCTCAATATGGCTTTGCCATTTTGAGAATCCAAAAAACTTACTAGGTTAAATTTTTAATTCTTGAAAAAGAATAGTCACATTTTCGAGAATTGTTATAAAACGGAGTTTTAGGAATTTAGGCTTAGCCGCGCAAGCTAACCGAATAATACTAGCAAAATCAACTCAGAAAAACACTAAAACCAGAAATTGACGGCGGCGCGAAGCGCCGCCGTCAATTTTTTAATCTTCGTCATCATCAAATTGCAGATCGTCGATGGGATAGACATCTGGCCAAGCCGATGCACCATGCTCATAAACATCAATACCAATGCGATCAGCTTCAGGATTGACTCGTAACAGTCCAACAGCATTGAGTGCGCCAAACATTAAAAATGAGAATATAACAACAAATATGATAATCGCTACTTCACCACCGAGTTGTACTCCGAGCAAATCAAAACCACCACCTAGGAATAGACCAGCTTTTTTATTCATCGTTAATGCTGGGTGTCCAAATAAACCGACACAGATTACCCCCATCATGCCGCACGTTCCATGCACTGCAAATGCACCAACAGGATCGTCAATTTCAAACCATTCAATAATATCTACAGCAACAAGTACAAGGATACCCGCCACCGCTCCTATTAAAGCCGCTGCCCAAGGCATCACATAAGCACAACCTGCTGTAATCGCAACTAATCCTGCTAGCGAGCCATTCAGCCCACAGAATAAGTGCCACTGACGAAAGCGAAAGTAAATATAGAGAAATGCAGTCATTGCGCCAGTCGAAGCAGCTAGAGTTGTATTGACGACAATCAATCCAGCTAGTCCGGGATTGCTCAGCGTCAGTGTTGAACCAGCATTAAAGCCATACCAACCAAACCATAAAATCATTGTGCCAATCGTGGCATAGCCGAGGTTATGAGCTGGTGGGATTTGTCCCCATACGCGATCGGGGCGAGGACCGAGAATATATGCGCCGACCAAAGCTGTCCATCCGCCGACTGAGTGGACGACAGCACTCCCCGCAAAATCATGAAAGCTGAGCTTATTTAGCCAACCACCATTGTTCCATACCCAATGAACGACGATAGGATACATGACTGCTCCCATAATAAAGGCATAGATTAAATCGCCTTTAAAATCGGTACGCTCAGCCATCGATCCTGTGGTGATCGTACTAGCTGTGGCGGAAAAGGCAAACTGAAAGAAGAAAAGGGTGAAGGTACTGACTGATGCAGTGGAGCCTCCTGAACCCAAAGCATATTCAATTGCCCCATTATTGAGAGTAAAAGCGTTATTTAAAAAGAACCCGTCAGTTCCAAAAAAACCATTGTTAGTTGTGCCATAGGCGATCGCAAAGCCCGTAGCCCACCATGCTAAAAGGGTAATTGCCGCATCAACAAAGTTTTCGGCAAGTGTATTTACTACCCCTGTCTGTCTGACTAGCCCTGCCTCCAGCATGGCAAATCCACACTGCATAAAGAATACTAAAAACCCTGTGATTAGTACCCAACTCGTATCAACTGATAGCTTTAGTTCGTTGGTGCTTTTAGTTAGAGACTCCAATGTGCCTGTCTCGATCGCATGGGCGATCATCGGCGTAAATCCAGCAAATATCGCTGCCCCAATTGCGATCGCCAAAAAACGCGCCAAATAATTCTTTCTTTTTGTTGTGACTTTTGCCATGATTAGATCCACACACCGCTATTTGGATTGTTGAGCATTTTAAAGTTTGTCCTGAAGATTTTAGATTGGCAGCTAAGTACCTCGGCATAATGAATAACCAATAGCCAAAATCTGTATCACCTGCACAGCGGGCGGTAAGGATTTTGGGGTTTTATATTTAATTGTGCCTAGCTACTTACAACATCAACGAGATTAATCATTGCAGGATGATGATTTGCTCGGTTGATGCTTTTTATAAGGTTTTATTCCCCTAAAATCTTTTAACTAGTCGCTTATACCCTTAATAAAATTGTTAGGGATTACTAGAAAAATAACAGCAAAGTTAATTTTGCAAATAGACGTATGTTTAGCCCTGCTTTCTTATACGTTTAAAGGATGATCTGTGAAAGTGTCGATAAGTACAAGTCAAACTTGTGGGATTAAAACAACATTCTGAAGCTCCGTCGATATGTGTGATCGATATCACAGTAAGAATGTTTAACGATCGCAGTTTTGTTGTGAGCTGAGTCACTACTAAAAACCGAAAAAAGAATCATACTCTATTCACTAGCGACGTATCTACATAATTTCTCCCCGCAAGAATGCCTCCTGCGGGTTTTTTATGTCAAAAGATAGAAACTGCGCTTTGCTAAGTCTCTATCTTTTGGATCGTAAACAATTCGTTACAATATTGTGTAGAAACTTAATCTAATGCAAAAACAACGCAAAAAATATGTACCTAACATGGCTAGACAGTAACTCTTGGCTAATCGAGATTGCAGGCAAACGCATTTTGCTTGATCCTTGGCTGGTTGATGCGCTGATGTTTGGTAATGCTGCGTGGTTTTTCAAATCTGAGCGAAATACCCCAAGAGAAACCCCCCCAAATATTGATTTGATTTTATTGTCACAGGGCTTACCTGATCACGCTCATCCCGCAACACTTAAGCAACTTGATCACCAAATTCCTGTAGTGGGTTCACCCAGTGCCGCAAAGCTGGTTAAACAAATGGACTATCAACAAGTTACATCTCTTGCCCATGGTGAAGTATTCAGCATTCCCAATCTCCTAGAAATTAGAGCTGTGATGGGTTCGCCCACGGGACCAAATACTTTTGAGAATGGGTATATTTTGAAAGATCTCCTGGAAGGAACTTCTATTTATTACGAACCTCACGGCTATCATGCTGCCGCAATTCAGGAATTTGCGCCTGTTGATGTAGTTATTACACCCACGATTGATTTGAAGTTGCCACTGGTTGGTACTGTAATCAAGGGGCAGCAAGGCGCTGTGCAGGTAGCAAAGTGGCTCAAGCCTCAAGTGATGTTGCCAACTGCCGCAGGTGGTGATTTGACCTATAGCGGTTTCTTGCTAAACATCCTCAAGGCAGAAGGAACGATGGATTCTTTGCGATCGCTATTTACAGAAAATAATATTTCCACACAGGTGATCGAGCCTAAACCTTGGGAACGCTTTGAAGTCAAGCTCCAGAAATTAGCCGTCACATAAAAAAGGGAGCGCTAAGCGCTCCCTTTAAATCTCTTTAAAAAAGAATGAGCGCCCAGCGCTCATTCTTTTTTTGTTTTAGAACTTGACTGAAGCAGTCTTCTTTTCAGGTATTTTCGTGTATTCTGCAACTATTTTGCGAAACTCTTCGCCGTCTAAAGTCTCTACATCCAGCAAAATATCAACTAGGCGATCGCACAAGTCACGATTTTCTTCGATTAAGCGCTTGGCTGTATCGTAACAAGACTGCGCAATCTGACGAATTTGTCGATCAATGCGATCGCCTAGTTTGACCGAATAATCATTTTGAGGCATCATATTACGTCCTAAAAAGACTTCGCCACTTTCACTTTCGAGAGCGCCTAATCCTAAATCTGACATCCCAAACTGAGTAACCATCAATCGCGTTAACCTTGCAACTTGCTGGAAATCGCCCGATGCCCCTGTGGTAATTTCGGCATCGCCAAAGACTACTTCTTCAGCAGCTCTACCACCGAGCATCATCGTAATTGTGTCTAAAATCTGTGATCGCGATTCTAAACCATATTCTTCATCGGGGACACCTTTAGCAAATCCACCGATACCACCAGAGCGTGGCACAATGGTTATTTTGTCGAGCAAAGATGCATTCTTAAGTAAAGTCATAACTAAGGCATGACCAACTTCGTGATAGGCAACCAGACGTTTTTTGGAGCTATCAAGCATTGGCTTCATGGTTAAACCAATGGTAATGCGATCAATTGCATCGGCAATTTCTAGTTCACCAATCGCCTCTTTGTAACGACGAGCTGCCAATATGGCGGCTTCGTTTAACAAGTTTGCCAAATCAGCACCAGCAAATCCGGGTGTTAAACGGGCAACAGATTCTAGTGAGACATTTTCTTCAAGTTTTTTATTGCGGGCATGAACTTTGAGGATTTCTTGACGACCTTTATAGTCGGGATAGTCAACTGTAATTTGGCGATCAAAACGACCTGGTCTTAGCAAAGCGCTATCCAACACATCAGGACGATTAGTTGCAGCAACCACAATCACTCCCGAATTACCTTGAAATCCGTCCATTTCCGTGAGCATCTGGTTGAGGGTTTGCTCACGCTCATCATTGCCGCCGCCGATGCCCGATCCACGTTGCCGACCGACTGCATCAATTTCATCAATGAAAATAATACAAGGAGCATTATCTTTGGCTTTTTGGAATAAATCACGGACGCGGGAAGCACCCACACCCACAAACATTTCTACAAATTCTGAGCCAGACAGCGAGAAGAATGGAACTCCCGCCTCCCCTGCGATCGCCTTAGCTAATAAAGTCTTACCTGTCCCTGGAGGCCCAATCAGCAAAACGCCTTTAGGTATTTTTGCGCCCACTGCGGTAAAGCGATCGGGTTGTTTAAGAAATGTGACGACTTCCTGTAATTCTTCCTTTGCCGTATCAATCCCAGCCACATCTTCAAACATGATTCCTGTTTTTGCTTCGGGCGAGAATCTTGCTTTAGTCTTGCCAAAGCTGAGGGTCTGTCCAGGTCCTCCAGGAGCATTGCTGAGGCGGCGTAACACCATTAGCAATATAAAAATCAGTAGCATGGGCACAAAAAATGTACTCACCAATTGCCAAATTAAGGTTGGCTGCTGAGGAGCTTTCACCGCTGTATCGACACCATTTTCGCGTAAGGTCTTCATTAACTCGGTATTGCCATCACGGGCAATTAAGTCAACCCTGACCTTTCGCCCATCTTTTAAAACCGCTTCCGCCGCTAGACCATTGCTTTCTAAATCGATTTTTTGAACTCGATTTTCTTTCACATTTGCAAGCAGTTCGGTGTAGCTGATGGTCACAACGCTTTCCGTATCTGTTTGTGCGGATACTGGTAAGGTGGTCGCTACACTTTGCAATATGGCTAAACTTACGACCGTTGTTTTGACTCGTCGCCAAAAGTTTGCCAAAAAGATTTTTTTTCCAGAAGACATCACTGCCTGTCGCTCCTTATTGCCCCGTCGATGCGGTAATCGGTTGACTTAACTATGTAACTAGTCTAATGCATTAGCTCAATACCTGTTATACGGATATATCAATGCAAGAGATAGCTTTGACAAATCAAAACCCAAATAAATAAAGGTGGCGCAAAGCGCCACCTTTATTTATTTGGGTTTTATGACCTAAGTAAAAACAGCATTGCACTAAAACCCAGAAGAATAGTTGCGCCGCAACTATTCTTCTGGGTTTTAGTGCAAGATTAACTGGCAACTGCTAGATGAAAACTTTATTCAGAAAAGAAAAACAATGAATTGGATTGCTGACAAGATTAAGTGGATTATGCTTGTGTCTGGGTTGCTGACCTGTACATTGTTTTATGCAGCGATCGCACCGCAAGCTGCGCTGAATTCTTTCTTTGGTGCTGCTCTTGAAGGTCAGCTTTCTGAAATCATTGTCCGTAACTGGGGTGCTCTAATAACTCTTGTGGGAGCGATGCAAATATATGGGGCATTTAACGACTTAAACCGTTCGTTAATTGTGGTTATTTCAATTATTAGTAAGCTGACTTTCGTTAGTTTAGTACTGATTTACGGTAGACAATATCTTGGTCAAGCAGGAACTGCGGTGATAATTGATTTGGTAATAGTCATACTGTTTGTGATTTATATAATTAGCGATCGCCAAAAAATCATCAATAAAATATAGTAACCAATAAAATCAAAAGATTAGAGCCGCGCGAAGCGCGGCTCTAATCTTTTGGTTTTATTGTTAAGAAGCGTAGCAATTTTAGAGAAAGATAGATTTACTTCATATTCTTTATAGCGCTATGAGACAATTACAATAAAATACACGCAAGCAACGCTACGCATATTCATATCCATGAACGCCACAACAAATATTCAGCCATTTTCTGCCGACGATTTTGCCAACGCCCTCGCCGAACATAACTACGAATTTGCCGTTGGGCAAACGGTGAGGGGAAAGGTTGTGTCAGTTGAAAGTAGTGGCATTTATGTCGATATTGGCGCAAAGTCTTTAGGTTTTCTCCCCATCGAAGAAGCAACTCTTAGTGGTGCTTCGCGCTCTAATAGTGATGCGTTCCCGATCGGAAATGAGTACGAATTTCTGATCATTAGTAGTCAAAATGCTGATGGTGAGGTAAAGCTATCGGTTCGCCGTTTGTTATTCAAGCAAGCTTGGCAGACCCTACGTGATTACCAAGCAGAGTCAAAAGTCTTTGAATGTCGGGTAATTGGCACAAATAGCGGCGGTGTAATCGTAGACTCTGTTGGTCTAAGGGGATTTGTACCGCGATCTCATCTTTCTGACACTTCAGATCTCGCGAAACTGATTGGTAAAATTCTGCCTGTGATGGTTTTAGATGCTGATGAGACTCGCAAAAAGCTGGTGCTATCTAACCGTCAAGCCGCCAAACTTGCGGCGATGAACCAAATTGCTAAGGGACAACTCGTGACTGGTAAAGTAACTAACATTCGTCCTTTTGGTGCATTTGTTGAGTTCTCTGGAGTTTCAGGACTGTTACATGTCAAGGAAATGAGCCAAAAGCCTGTCAGCGATCCTACTCGCATATTTCAAATCAATGACATGATCAAGGCTGTAGTTGTGGATATCGATGAATCACGCGATCGCATTGCTCTGTCTACCAAGATCCTTGAGCTTCATGCTGGTGAAATGCTTGATAACTCAGCGCAAGTATTTGCTGAAGCCGAAGAGCGTCTCGAAAAAAATATCAGCAAGCTCTGGGAAGCCTAATCTCTCAAAAAGAAGGTGACGCTCTGCGTCACCTTCTTTTTGGGTTTTTTAAATTTTTCGTAAGACTAATCAATTTTGAACTTAGAATATTAGCAGTCATCAAAATATTTAAAAATCAGCAATCAAAGTCAAATTTATGGAAACTAATTTTCTTGGTCTTCTAGCTACTGTCCTAGCCGTATTTGTACCTACCGTCTTCTTGTTGACACTGTATATCCAAACATCTAGCCGTGAAGAAGGTCAAAGCAGCAAATAATTATACAAAGCACGGCTAAATAGCTGTGCTTTGTTAAGCCACAAAAAACTCATAGAGATGCTTTGCGTCTTTATGAGTTTTTTGTGCTTCATGCAGCCATTTCTTGGTACATAGAGAGCTGAATCTCGCTTTGCTGAAAAAGATAGTTAACCATAGCAAACAAACTTTTTAACTCAAAAATAGTCGATGGGGCAGGATGATGAGTAAACCTGTTGCCTTCTAACTTGCCAAACTCCCAATTTATGCCATTAGAGACAATCCCAAATATGGCGATCGCAGATTCCTCATTTAAACGCTGTGCTGCCACCATCTCGGCTAAACACTGCCCCCATCCCCAGTCGAAATTGTCCTGTTTTGCCTCTACGATTAGCAAATAGGGCTTGTCAAAGACAATTTTACCAAGAGGCGATCGTCTCGCCAGAACGTACTCAGGATAACCTGATAGCACATCGTCGCAGGTTAGCATCTGATGACTCCAGAGTGTGAACTTGCTGCTATAGGCTTTCCAAACTTCTTTGAGGATTGGATAAATTAAGTTTTCACAAATTGCAAATTCGGAATTATTAAATACTCCTTCACGCATCACATATTCTAGGTCTTGCTGAAAGTATTCAGACACAGGAAATACTGCTTGGGAGACAAAGTTTGCTTCGTTATAGATCACCTGCAATTCTTTGACAGTTGCTCCCAGACTTTTGAAGTTGCTAAATGGCATATGGGTAATATCTAATAACGAGACAAAAAAGGAGCGCATTACGCGCTCCTTTTTGATTAAGGTGCTAGAGCATTGCCTCTCAGCAAACTACCGATTGTCTTGGCAGTAATCTTCAGTTGTGTGAAAGGATTGGCTGGCACAACGGTTTTGTAGAGGTAGCTATCAAAGGTGAGTTTTTGTACATCCTTATCAGCACACATCTCCACAAAGGCTTCGCGGGTGGCGTTGGTGGCGTAAAACACGTTCTGGAGAATGTCGAGAACCTTGTAGGTTAAGCCATACTGTTTATCCCAACGCTTGAGGTAAACCTTAAGGTCAGATTCAGTAGGAATACGTTTGCCCCCTTCAGCAAACTCCACGATCGCTTCAGCACACATACGTCCAGACTTAGCTGCAAAGTAAATACCTTCGCCGCTAGACTTGGTGACGTAGCCTGCTGCATCACCAACTAGGGCAATCCGACCAACAACACGGCGAGGTCTTGGATGCTCAGGAATTGGGTGTGCTTCGACTTTAATTACTTCACCGCCTTCGATTCTGGGTAAAGCACGGGCGCGGATGCCTGCTTGGAGCTTCTTGATCAGGCGTTGGTTCTTGTGCATTGTGCCAGTACCAACCGCAACGTGATCGTATTTGGGGAATACCCATGCGTAGAAGTCGGGCGAAACATCATCACCGACATACATCTCGGCTAAATCTTTGTAATACTCCATCTTGTCTGGAGAAATGCGAATACGCTCTTGGAAGGCGATCGCATAGTTATAGTCGCCAGCATCCATTGCTTTAGCGACAACTGAGTTAGCACCATCAGCTCCAACAATCAGATCGACTTCAAGAGTACGCATAATCCCTTCGTTGCCACCTTCAGCAAAATCTGAATAGCTGAGAACGTAAGGCTTCTTGCCATTTTCGGTAATCTTAATATCAAGAATGCGCCCATTGATCAGCTTTGCACCAAGTTTGGCAGCGCGTTCGCGTAAAAATGCATCTAAAACTTCGCGGCGACACATACCGATATATTCATCGGGATTATCCAATTTGATGTCTACCTCCACATTGCTTGGAGAGATCATCTTCATATTGCGAACACGGCGATCGATGATTTCGTCAGGCAGATCAAATTCTTGAACCATACATAGAGGAATTGCTCCACCGCAGGGTTTGGCGTTGTCCAGTTTACGCTCAAATATGTAGGTCTCAATTCCTGCTTTGGCAAGTGTTTCAGCAGCACATGAACCCGCAGGCCCGCCGCCTACAACAGCAACTCGTAATGTCAAAATACGCTCCTAAAGCTTTATTTAATCGAGGTTTAACTACTTTGGATGTTAGCATTGCCACCAGAGCGATTGGGGCAAAATTGATGAATATTAACATTTGTATTGTTTTATGTATCGGAAAGGGGTAAGAGGATTACTGAGTATCCTTCTTAGCTACTTATGCCCAGACAAAAAATGCTAAGCCGTTTTTTGTTTTTAAGACCTTTACAGGGCTTGGTTTTTAGCTCGCAAACTTGTGACAACACTTCTGTGGATTGGTACTACATCATTTGTTGAAAACGAACCAATAGATTTGGGGAAAAGTGTTGATTTACAACACTTTTCCCCAAATCTATTGGTTTGGATTTGAGCGTAAAACACTGTGATTGAATAGCTAGATCATTACCTCTATTTTCAGGGTTTTGTGAATGTTGTGCTAGTTTCTAGGAGATATCTCACAGATAAACCTACATATGAAATATCTCACAGACAAGATCACAAATATTTCACGCCGATTGGCTCCTAGATCTGTGACTCTAATGATTTTGCTGAGTACGATCGCAGGAGGGGCGATCGCTAATTCTAGCGAAGCCGCCGAAACCGTCAATTTCCGATTTAATATTTTTGAAGTTTCTGTATCTGTTGATGACCTAGAGAATTTTTCGAAAACTGGCGAGTTACGTGGTGCGCTGGACATGGCATCGCGTTATATTTCTGCGCCAGACATGGCAAACTTTCGGCGTATCCTCACAGAGCGAGCCGATGTTCCTATCTCTCTATTGTCGAGATTCTTATACACATCACAAGGAGAAAGAGCGTTAGATATCTTAGGTGAGTTTATTAAAACTGGCCCAAATCTATCGGGTAATCGCGCTATCCGAGCGGCGGCAGTTTTGGCAACAGCCGACAAGCAGAACGGTTTATCTTTGCTCGGTTTCCTACGAAAATTCCCCACATCAGATATTTATTTCGATATTCAAGAAGGGCTGCAAACAGTTGGGGAATTAAGCGACTTGTTGCAAAACACCCAAAAAGTTGTGCAAATGGTCAATGCTGAAGCCACTAAGCAAGCAGGATCGGTAACGCCAGCACCTTCACCGATTCAGTTAGCTGATTTGCGGGATCAAGGTAAAAGTCAATGGGAGCGGTATAGTCTCAAAGCGCCAGCTCTAGATAATAGATATGAAATTCCCTTTTATTTATTTGTCCCTAAACTGACCAATAAGTCTGCACCCACACCTGCGATCGTCCTCTATCCTGGACTACTCTCTAATCGTGAACCATTTCTCTATCTTGCTGAACATCTCGCCTCCTATGGTTTTGCTGTGGTGCTGACTATTTCACCAAATAGTAGTGATGAGCAGTTAGATAAACTGATTATTGGCGTAGCTAGTGAGATTGCGCCGCCAGAAAGCTTTGTTGAACGTCCACAGGATATAACGGCGGTACTAAATTATCTAGAGAAATCTCCACAGGCAACTAATATCAATTGGCAAAACGTGGGCATGGTTGGACATTCTTTTGGTGGCTATGCGGCTCTCGCTTTAGTCAGTGATGCCCAAATCCAATTTGCTGATTTGGCGGAAGCTTGTCAAGGCAAATATAAGTGGAATGCTTCGCTGTTATTGCAATGCGTGGCACTAGGGTTGCCAAACCAAACCTACAAATTAGGAGATTCACGCATCAAAGCGGCGATCGCAGTTAACCCCGTGACTAGTCATGTTTTGGGTAAAGCTGCTTTGAGTAAAATCACTGTCCCGATCGCGATCGTTGGTAGTTCAGATGATACTTTTGCCCCTGTGGTTTCCGAGCAAATTGTGCCTTTTACATGGTTAACCTCGCCAAATCGATATTTAGTATTGCTAAACAAAGCTGGGCATACTGCGGTTACGGCAATCACATCAAGCGATCGCCTCAGTCCTGAAGTCAGTAATGTTTTGGCTGGTTCAAGTGCGATCGAGTCGCAGGACTATCTCAAGTTGTTGAGTGTTGCCTTTTTCAAAACCCATCTAGTTCAAGAAATTAGTTTTGCGGATTACCTCACACCTACATATTTTGCCAATATCTCCACACCGTCGGCTCAGGTGAGTTTATTGCGATCTCTCACCATCGAAACAATTGACGCAGCAATCAAAAATTAGCAAGCTTACAGCGCAAAGCGCTGTAAGTAGCTAGGCATAATTTACAAGCCCAAAGCCCGTAAAGTTGCGCCCCGCAGGGGCGCAACTTTACGGGCTTTGGGAATTTATTTTGCACAAACACAGATTTCCTTAATAGTTCTTAACAAGCAAACCTTATTTTCTAGATATAACTACCCATAAATTAGAGACTAGTCGTAAAATAGGCAGTCAGATAGGTATTTAAACTGCAATTTATCAACAAAATCCTTTAGCAGCCCCAAATTAAGTAAAAGAGAACAGCACAAGACTATGGTAGCTACTCCTTCTAAACCCGATGTAAGCCAGTCAAACCAACAAAAGGTTAATGGGACTGGCCGACGTGATAGTATCTTGACCCCACGCTTCTACACTACAGACTTTGAAGCAATGGCGAAGATGCAAATCTTCGATCTCACTCCAGATTACGAAGCGATCCTCGAAGAATTCAAATTTGACTACAATCGTCGTCACTTTGTCCGTACTGCTGATTTCAATCAGTCATGGGATCATATTGATCCAAAAGTGAGAGAGCATTTTCGTGTATTCCTAGAAGGATCTTGCACCTCAGAATTTTCTGGCTTTCTCCTTTACAAAGAAATTGCTGTCAAAATCAAAGACAAGAACCCACTCATGGCTGAAATCTTCAGCTTAATGAGTCGTGACGAAGCCCGTCATGCAGGTTTCTTAAACAAGGCTATGCCAGATTTCGATCTGCAACTAGATCTTTCGACATTATCCAAAACCAAGAAATATACCTACTTCGCACCGAAGTTTATTTTCTACGCCACCTATCTATCCGAAAAGATTGGATACTGGCGCTATATCAAGATTCACCAACATTTCCTTGCTCATCCTGAATATCGGATTTATCCAATCTTCAATTTCTTTGAAAATTGGTGTCAAGACGAGAGCCGTCATGGTGATTTCTGTAGTTTACTGCTTCGTAGCGACAAGAAAAATATTAACGGGCTTAGAGCTAAGCTCTGGAGCAAGTTCTTCTTGCTATCAGTATTTGCGACGATGTATCTCAATGATATCTGTGTTCGTAATGAGTTCTATGAATCCATCGGCATGGATACGAGAAAATATGTTGATGAAGTATTGCGTGAAACCAATCGCGATGCTGCGAAGGCTTTCCCTGTAATCATCAACATGGAAAATCCTAAGTTCTGGAATTGTCTCAAGAAATGCGAAGAGAACAATGCCAAACTAGTAAAGATCGACGAATCTAATTCTCCTGAATGGATGAAAAAGATTCAGAAGTTGCCTCATCTTGTAAATAATGGTGTCCAGTTCCTGACGATGTATTTGCAACCTTCTATTCCTGCTCCTAAGGGTGTGGTTCTCTAATCACAAAAAAGAAAAGCGAGTGCTTTGCACTCGCTTTTCTTTTTTTGTAATCTAATCTAATCAAATAAAATAAAATAGAGCAGTAGTGTTTCGCGCTACTGCTCTATTTTAATAATGGGTGACCTGGGATTCGAACCCAGGACCAGCGGATTAAGAGTCCGATGCGCTACCACTGCGCCAGTCACCCTAAATTTACTCGTCTGCTCAAAGAGCGATTTATATACTAGCAAATGTTTGCATAAATTCATAACAAAATTTGCAACAATAAAACTTTAGCTAGTGAGTCTTTGCGATAATAACTGTAGACTTTTAGCAATAACCCGCAGAGCAAATGTGATAAACACCATACTTAGAGGGCATTATAAAATTATTAGTCACCTTGGTGGTGGTGGCTTTGGGCAAACATATCTGGCTGAAGATATTGATTTGCCAACCCATCCGACCTGTGTGGTCAAGCAACTCAAGCCTGTCTCGAATGAACCTTTTATACTAGAAACCGCCAAGCGTCTCTTCGATCAAGAAGCCGAGATGCTCTACTCATTGGGTTCGCACGATCGCATTCCGCGTTTACTTGCCCACTTTCAGGAAGGCGAAGAATTTTATCTAGTCCAAGAATTTGCTGACGGCACAGATCTCACGCAGGAGATTGGTAATGGCAAGCGATCTCCCGAATTCGTCGTGATCGACTTGATCAAAGAAGTATTAGAAATACTCGTATATGTACACGAGCGCAACGTTGTCCATCGCGATATCAAGCCTGCCAATTTAATTCGTCGTAACAGCGATCGCAAAATTGTCTTGATCGATTTTGGTGCAGTCAAAGAAATTGGCAGCCTAGCAATTGACCCTCAAGGCAATACAAATCTGACGATTGCGATCGGTTCTCCTGGGTATATGCCAATCGAGCAGCTCAATGGCAAGCCGCGCTTTAGTAGTGACATTTATGCTGTAGGGATGATGGCGATCCAAGCAATCACTGGAGCAGAGCCACGCTTGTTTGATGAGCATCCTGATACTGCCGAATTAGTTTGGCGCTATCGCATTCAGGGCGCTTACTCATCACAATTTCTGGATATTCTTGACAAAATGGTACGCTACGACTTTCGCCAGCGTTATCAGACTGCCTCAGAAGTACTAGCAGCGATCGCCTCTTTGCCTAAAGTTACGGAACATGATTTACCAACAGTTGTTAGTAATAGCATCAATCTCACCAATAATGCAGAAACTCTCATTACGTCACCGCAAGTTGTAACGAAGTTTCCAGAGCCACAACAAAATTATCCGACTTCTTCTCAGCCCATTCCTTTTACAGCAGCAAATCGCCAGTCACCAAAGCTCTGGATTTGGATTACAGGTGGAGTAGCTTTGTTGCTGTTAATTGTTATGGCAATCCTTAGCAAGACCGCAAAGAATGCACCCGAAGTTCCCATTAGTCCTGTAGTGAGTAACTTGCCGACTCCAACTGCGATCGCTCCATTAGCATCTCCAAAAGTTACTCCTTCCCCGACCGCAGCCCCAACTCCCTTATCTGTTGAAGAACTACTTGCCCAAGCGCTGATTCTCAATCGCAATAATAAACCACAAGAAGCCTTAGTAAAAGTAGAAGAGGCGATAAAATTAGATCCAAACAGTGCCGACGCGTGGGGAGCGAAAGGATTATTACTAAGAAGTATGGGACGAGAGAAAGAAGCGATCGCCGCTTTTTCCAAGGCAATTGAACTCAATCCTAATGAACGTCCAATTTTGCCTATACAGCGCGAACTTCCCTCTAAAAAGGGCGACAAGAAAAAATAACAAAAAATGTAGTGCTAAGGATAGGCGGCGCGAAGCGCCGCCTATCCTTAGCACTACATTTTTAGGCGAAGCTTTGATCCGCTTATTATTTTTGGGTTTGAGCGCAAAGCGCTGTAATTCAATGCTTGGCTTCGCCATTCTCTTTTGTTTCTTATGACTGGCGACATCTAAAAACTCTAGAATCAACTGCTTGCTATATGATTGGATCGATTTTACAAACAGCCAGACTGTGATTATGAGCGATTTACCGATTATCCAACGTCCTGATGGGAGAGCTTGGGATCAACTGCGTCCTGTGCATTTGCAGAGAAATTTTACGAAAGCACCTGCGGGTTCAGTGTTGGCAAAATTTGGTGATACCCAATTGATCTGTACTGTTTCCATCGAGGAAGGTGTACCCAAATTTCTAGCTGGTAGTAATCAAGGTTGGCTAACGGCGGAATATCGGATGATGCCTGCGTCAACGATTCCGCGTCAACAGCGTGAATTGATGAAGCTATCGGGACGTACTCAAGAAATCCAAAGATTGATTGGTCGAAGTCTCAGAGCCGCGTTAGATATGACCGCGATCGCAAATTACACGTTTACCGTTGATATTGATGTGCTGCAAGCTGATGGTGGCACGCGCACGGGTGGAATTACAGGTGGGTTTGTTGCTTTAAAATTAGCTTGCGATCGCCTACTTTCTGAAGGCAAAATCACCAGATCTCCGATTAAGAAAGCAGTGACAGCGGTATCGGTTGGTTTGTTAGATGGTGTGCCAATCTTGGATCTAGATTACAAGGAAGATGTGGCAGTAAGTGTTGATCTCAATGTGGTCATGGATAGCACTGGCAAATTGATCGAGGTGCAAGGTACTGCTGAATCAGAAACATTTTCGCGATCGCAGCTTAATCAAATGCTAGATGTTGCTGAAAAGGGGATCGATGAATTACTAAAAATCCAACTATAAAAAAAGCGGTGCGAAGCACCGCTTTTTTTATAGTTGTTTGAGATAACTCAACAAATCTGCCATGTCTTGAGGGCTAGGTTGAAACTGTGGCATTGGAGGAGTTTCGCCGCTTACGACCTGTTGGACTAGACGTACATCCGACTTGCGATCGGATACATGATGTAGACTAGGACCCACTTTGCCATTAGCCCATTGCCCATGACAAGCCACACAGTTCATCACAAAAATCGAGCGTCCCTGCACAGGATCTCCCGATAGGTTTAAAACTGATTGAGTATATTGATCGATTGGTGGACGTAATATCAAGAAGACAATTGCGAGCACGACGATAACAAAAGTGACAGCGATCGCTAACACAGTTTGTAGAGACGAATTTGTCTCAGGCGATCGCAATGCTTGGTCTGAGGTAGTATCTGCAACTACATCAGTGTCCTTTGTCAAATTTGCCCCTTCGTTAATCACTGTTTTTAAACCTAGCCATTATTTAGCCAAAACTTTTACTTAGTAAGGTTTAATCAAGAGTCATTTTTTTTGCAGTGCGACGAAGCCGCGCTACCCAAAAACCGATTCTTGATTTTATAGCTTAAGTATTAATAACATATCTTAAAGAAAGTATAAGTAGTCAAATCGCAATCAGAAGTTAAATAAAGTCTAAATTTGGACATGAACCGATGGCTATCTCTAGGATTTGGCAATGACGAATAACCATCGGGGCGACAAGTGCCCCACTTGTCTTTATTGGTGTCTGGTACGTCACGTTCTATAATTCAAAGGCACAATCATAAAAAAGTTTAAAAACACAGGAAAGAGTTGATTATGGGAGGAAATGATCGCTTGCTAAGGGCAGCAAGAGGTGAAGTACTGGATCGTCCACCAGTATGGATGATGCGCCAAGCAGGAAGATACATGAAGGTGTATCGTGATTTGCGCGACAAATATCCAACGTTTAGAGAGCGATCGGAAATCCCTGAACTCGCCGCTGAAATTTCTTTGCAACCATTTCGCGCTTTTCAACCTGATGGCGTGATTATGTTCTCCGATATCCTCACTCCGCTTACAGGTATCGGCATTAACTTTGACATCATCGAAAGCCGTGGTCCAATTATCGAGTCGCCAATTCGGACTCAAGCTCAAGTAGATGCTCTCACCGAATTTGATCCCGACACCGCCGTTCCCTTTATTCGCAAGATTTTAAGTGCGATCAAAGAAGAAGTTAAAGATCAAGCGACTATTCTTGGTTTTGTGGGTGCACCTTGGACATTAGCCGCCTATTCAGTTGAAGGCAAAGGTTCTAAGGATTATTCTGTAATCAAAGCTTTGGCATATAAAGAACCTGCGATCATCCATAGCTTTTTGACTAAAATTGCCGAAATGGTCGGCACTTATGTGATCCACCAGATCGAGTGTGGTACTCAAGTTGTCCAAATGTTCGACTCTTGGGCAGGACATCTTTGCCCAACTGATTATAAAACTTTTGCACTGCCTTACCAAAAAATGGTTGTCGATAAGGTTAAGGCAAAGTATCCTGATACCCCATTGATCCTCTACATTAGCGGTAGTGCAGGTGTCCTAGACCTAATGTCTAAGTCTGGCGTGGATATTGTCAGTGTTGACTGGACAGTTGATATGGCTGACGCGCGCGATCGCATTGGTCGTCACATTCCTGTACAAGGTAACCTTGATCCTTGCGTTCTATTTGCTGAGCAAAGCTATATTCGAGAACGGATCATGGAAGTTATTGCCAAGGCTGGTAATAAGGGACATATCATGAACCTCGGACATGGCATTTTGCCCACCACTCCTGAAGATAATGCCCGTTTCTTCTTTGATACAGTCAAAGGACTTGGCTCCTAAAAAAGTATCTCTAACAAAAAAGCCTCGCTTTGCGAGGCTTTTTTGTTACTGGCTGTTGGCAACTCTAAAACTCATCCTTAAAGATATGTTGCAAAATCCTACGGTTTTCAACTTGTAAGCCTTTAACTTCAGACTGCATCTCTCTAACATCAGACTGCATCTGTCTAATGTCAGCTTGTGTACTTGCCATTGTTTCGCCTAGCTGCATCATGAACCTTGTCAGGTCAGAGATCGCCTCAGTATTAGCTTTTTGCTGTGTAGCCACTTGATCGACTGTGCGATCAATTCGTTCATACTGCCTTGCAAGGGTAAACATGATGTCTTTGACTGTATCTAAATCGTTGGCGACACCATCAAGAGTTAAGGGTTGTGTCATTTTGATTTGGCTCCTTAATATTTAGGTATTAGGTGGTGAGATTAAAGATACTTTTGCAGAATCACTTTTAAGCGATCGCGACTTGCGTCAGACACCTTACTCAAATCTGTCAAGATTGAAGTTTTCAAAGCATGATGGGCTTCAGATTTTGGAGGATTAGCTGCGATTTTTGCTACAGCATTTTGAATTACGGTTTGAGCATTGACTGCATTTTTATGTAAATTTTGGATGATCATTTCCACAGTTACACTCTCATGATCATCATGCCAGCAGTCATAATCAGTAACCAATGCGATCGTAGCATAGGAAATTTCTGCCTCGCGGGCAAGCTTTGCCTCTGTGACATTAGTCATGCCAATGACCTTAGCGCCCCAACTACGATGAAGTAGCGATTCTGCCTTAGTCGAGAAAGCTGGCCCCTCCATACAAAGATAAATACCGCCTTTATGGACTTTGTTTCGCCCCAAATCTACTGCTTCAGCCGATGAAGCTAATACTGCGAGAAGAGATTTGCAAATTGGTTCGGCGAAGGCAACATGGGCAACAACTCCTTCACCAAAGAATGTCGATATACGGCTAGTGGTGCGATCGATAAATTGATCGGGTAAGACAATATCTAAAGGCTTGGCATATTCTTGTAAGGAGCCAACTGCTGAGGCAGAAATGATATATTCCACGCCTAGACTTTTAAGGGCGTAGATATTGGCGCGATAGGGGACTTCTGTGGGGAGCAAATGGTGCGATCGCCCATGTCTAGCAAGGAATAGCACAGGGGTTCCAGACAATTTGCCATAGATAAATGCATCTGAAGTTTTGCCAAAGGGAGTATCAATATTAATTTCTTGAATATCAGTCAGGGCAGACATTTTGTAGAGTCCACTGCCGCCAATAATGCCAATTTGTGCGTTAACTGTCATAGTTTTTTAAGGATTATGGGAATTGATAAATTAATGTAGACCGTGGGGTGCGTTAGCGATAGCGTAACGCACCATCCAAAAGTTTATGGTGCGTTACGCTGCGCTAATGCACCCTACAAGAAGAGTGCTAGGCTTTTGCCTCAACCTGCAAATCTGCAAGTAAATTATTTAGCTGTTCAGTGGTGGCGTGATAAATCTCACCACAGAAATGGCAAGTTGCTTCCGCACCTTTGTCCTCGGCAATCATCGATCGCAAATCTTCTTCACCAAACATTTTCATTGCTGCTAACACGCGATCGATGGAGCAAGGACAACTAAATGTGACATCTTTACTCATGGGTAAAATATCGAGATGCATATCGGCAAATATCTCGGTCATCACCTCTGCGATCGCTTTGCCTTGGAGTAGCAACTCCATGAATTTTTGCATATCACTTTTTGCCTCTAGTTGGCTCAGTAACTCTTCTTGAGAGAGGTTGGCGGTCTTTGCAGCCCGAAGCGTGGCTTTAGGCATAATCTGCAATAAAATTCCCGCAGCAACCTTTACAGGAGCCTCGTCACGATCTTGATCAATTATTTCTGTAAGCATGAGCTTAGAATAAGTTTGCTCTGATGACGCTAAGTACCATGCAACATCGTTGGCGATATCACCTGCAATTAACTCGACGGTGCTACTGTAGGGTTCGCCATAGCCAACATCGCGCATAACCTTGAAAAAGCCTGTATGTCCAACTCCTTGGCTAACGTTTTGTTGACCATCATCAAGCGGAGGCAATTCAAATTTGGGGTTAGTGACAAAACCGCGTACTGTCCCATCAAATCCTGCATCGGCATAGACTAAGCCCAGCCCACCATCACCTGCCACTCTGACATTTACTCTGGCTTGAGATTGCTTCATATTTGAGGCGAGCAGTAAACTTGCCCCCATGACACGACCAAGTGCTGCTGTGGCGATCGCTGATAACTGATGGCGGCGATGAGCCTCATTGAGGGATTGGGTAATATTCACGCCAATGACACGGACTCGTCCGTCGGCGGTGAGGGCGCGAATTAAGCGATCGTTCATGAAATTTTTCTAACGGTTGAGTATTCAATAGAGCATTACAGGCATTACCTGATCTAGATCTCCATGTTATATCAAAGCTCAAAATGGCTATGCCATTTTGAGCTTTTAAAAATCTTACTGCGTTTGATTTTTAATTCCCGAAAGTGCGGCGATACTTTCGGGAATTAATATTAACTTGGGTTCAGCCGACGATAAATACTTCTCTTTTGACTTCGCATGAGAGAACTGGAGTGATTTCTTTCTATCTAATTCGCTTGAAGAGTTTCAGGAGATTCCGCTATCGAGAAATCAGTATATCTCTTTTACTTTCTACTTTTTCCTTGGTCATGCGATCGCCTATCTAAAAAATCTTGTAAGATATCAATAACTCAATATGCAGGAGGATTCAGAGAATGACTGCTTTAGAGAAAGTTCTAAATAAAATGCAGAAATTACCAACAGATCAGCAGCAACAATTACTCCGCTTTGTGGAATTTCTGGCATTTGAGTTGGGCGATCGCCAAGTTAACCAAGAATCTGAGAATTTAAAATAAATCATGTCTGCACGCGATATTTTTCATGATGCTGTCAAAATAGCTTTAGAAAGAGAGAATTGGCAGATAACTCACGATCCTCTGGCTCTGGAGTTTGGGTTAGGCTCTTTGTATGTGGATTTGGGGGCTGAGCGAATAATTGCTACAGAGCGTAAAAATGAAAAATGATGCCAGAGCAGCAGGAGATTATAAAATGGCAAAACTAGATGAGTATCGCCAAAAGATTCAAGATTTGCTGACGGAATTGGCAAGTTATGGTTCGGCAAATGGTGAGGTTGAGTCGCAGTTGATTTTTGATGCAGTACGAGATCATTATCAACTAGTCCATGTCGGTTGGCGCAATCATCATCGTATCTATGGTTGTGTCGTACATTTAGATATCAAGGATGGGAAGATTTGGGTGCAACATAATGGAACGGAATTTGATATTTCTCTTAGGCTTGCAGAGATGGGGATTCCTAAGCAGAATATTGTTAATGGTTTTCATTCAATTTATATGCGCCAGTTTACAGATTTTGCAGTTGGATAAAATATACTAGTCTTCTTTCGTAACCAGCAAAAACTATGAAACATTTAGCGCGAATTACATTGGATTCTCAAGTGATGGGTGGTAAGCCTTGTATTCGTGGAATGCGGGTGACTGTGGGTACATTGGTTGGACTATTGGCAGTTGGACATTCGGTTGAAGAAATTTTAAAGGCTTATCCTTATTTAGAGAAAGAGGATATTACGGCGGCGTTGTCCTATGCGGCTTGGCGGTCTGAGGAGGTTGAGGTCGCTTTGGTATCGGCATGAAGATTTTGAAAGTTGTAGGATATTATTGGGTAATGTCACCTTATTAAAAAAATAAATTTATGGATGGCGCTATTTTAATTCAACAAGCTTTGCAGCTTGACTTTACAGAAAGAATTCATTTGATTGATGTTTTGTGGCACAGCCTTGATTCGTCAGATCGTGAAGAAATCGATTTGGCTTGGTTGCGTGAGTCTCAAAGTCGCCTAACTGCTTATCAATCTGGTCAGATAGAGGCAATTGATGGACAAAAGGTTTTTGCTGAGATTGAGGCATTACTTTAAATCATGGATGTCAAGTTTTTATCTCCAGCTAGAGACGAATTGAAACTAGCGATCGCGTTTTATGAGAAAAGTTCTGTGGGATTGGGTTCTCGTTTCTTGAATGAGGTGAAAGCGTCTATTTCGCGAATTGTCAAAAATCCGCAAGCATGTAGGGTGAATTATGATTACGTTTGAAAGTGCGCTTGATGCGGTTAGTCAGTTGTCAATCGATCAGCAGGAAATGTTAATTGATATTCTCAGAAAACGTAATGCTGAGGTGAGAAGGCGGCAAATTCTAGAGGAATGTCGTGAGGGTTTGACTGAGTATCGCTCTGGAGATTTAAAGGCTCAGACTGCGGAGGAAGCGATCGCCGATCTGCGTAGTTATTTGGATAGTTCTGAGGATGCATGAGAAAGCTGATTTTGACTTCTAAATTTAAGAGGTCGCTGAAAAAGTTTGTGCAGCGTAATGTGGGTTTACAGAGACAGGTGGAGAGGACGATGTTACAAATGACGGAAGATGTGTTTGCGCCTAGTTTGATGTCGCATCGGCTAAAGGGTGAGTATGATGGTTTACGGGCTTGTTCTTGTGGATATGATTGTCGGATTATTTTCTCTATTGAGAAGAATGAACAAACGAATGAAGAAGAGATTGTTTTGTTAAATGTTGGTTCCCATGATGAAGTGTATTAAGTTCGCACAAGACAATAAGCAATCCATCACCGCTAATTAATTTTTTTCCTTTTTACTTTCTACTTTTTCCTTATGAATGATGCAGAGTTATTGGCAATAATCGCACAAGCAGAACGAGAGGGCTGGACGGAACTCGATCTGTCGGGGAATGGTCTGGAAAGCTTACCCAGCGCAATTGGACGGTTGCAAAGTCTGGAAAAGTTGATTTTAGGTAAGTGGGTTATGGGGGAAGGAGGTATAGGAAATCGTTTAGAAGGAGGTATAGGAAATCGTTTAACTGCTATTCCTCAAGAGATTTTTCAACTAACCAATCTCAAAGAACTATCCATTTCATGTAACCAAATTACGCAGATACCAGACGCGATCGCAAACTTAGCGAATCTGACTACGCTTTCCCTCTATAACAACCAAATTACGGCGATACCAGACGCGATAGCCAACTTAGCAAATCTGGCTACGCTTTCCCTCTATAACAACCAAATTACGGCGATACCAGACGCAATCGGGCAATTATCAAATCTGACTACGCTTAACCTCGAAAGCAACCAAATTACGGCGATACCAGACGCGATAGCCAACTTAGCAAATCTGGCTACGCTTGACCTCTCTGACAACCAAATCACGGCGATACCAGACGCGATCACGCAACTCTCTAACCTTCAATCACTTTTTCTTCGTAAGAATCAAATAAATGTTATACCTGATGAAATTACTCAACTCATCAATCTTCAATTATTTAACCTTGGAGATAATGCAATCAGGGACATACCAGATACAATCTCTTCCCTCTCTAATCTCCAGTTCCTTTATCTATGGGGAAATCAAATTAGCGTTATACCTGATGTAATCTCTAAACTCTCTAGACTTCGTGAGCTTACTCTTGGTAGTAATCAAATCAGCGTTATACCTGATGCAATATCTCAACTCTCTAGTCTCCAAAGGCTTTCTCTCTTTGACAATCAAATCAGTATAATTCCTGAAGTAATTATCCAACTCTCTAACCTTCAAGAGCTATCTCTCTTTGACAATCAAATCCGTGTAATTCCTGATACTTTATATCAGTTAACTAAACTTAAAAAACTCAATCTACAGAATAATCCTTTACCTATTCCGCCAGAGATTCTTTATGATTATAAAAATCCTAAAGCGATTTTTGATTTTTGGTTGGAGCGAGAAAGACAGCCATTAAACGAAGCGAAAGTGATATTAGTTGGACAGGGAACCGTAGGCAAAACCTCACTGGTCAAGCGCTTACTCGACAATCAATTTAATGCAGACGAACGCAAAACCGATGGCATTAATATTCGGAATTGGCAGATTACAGCCAAAAATGAACAGGTGAAACTGCGGGTTTGGGACTTTGGCGGACAGGAAATCATGCACGCCACCCATCAGTTCTTTCTCACCGAGCGCAGCCTCTATCTATTGGTGATCAACACCCGCGAAGACGAACTTGCCAATCGCATCGAATATTGGCTGAAACTAGTTGAAAGTCTCGGAAATCAAGCCCCCGTGATCATTGTCGGTAATAAAATCGATGACCATCCCCTCGACCTCGATCGCCACGGCTTGCAAACCAAATATCCCAACATCAAAGGCTTTATTGGCACATCCTGCGCCACAGGGTTAGGAATTGGCGAACTCAAACAAAAAATCACCGCAATCATCGCCAACGAAATGCCCCATGTCTTCGATCCCATACCCGTCAAATGGCTAAACCTCAAGGACAAACTCGAACGGGACGATCGCGACTACATCACCTATCAGGAATACGATCAAAAATGCATCGAAACAGGCATCACTAGAGAATCATCGCGCCATACCCTCGTCCGCCTCCTGCACGAACTAGGCATCGTTCTCAACTTTGCCGATGACAAACGCCTCAAAGATACCAACGTTCTCAATCCCGAATGGGTCACAGTCGGCGCATACAGAGTGATTAATGATAACCTGCTGATGACTGAACATAAGGGCGTATTGCATTGGCAGGACTCAGCGCGAATCTTTCAACCAACATCTCGCAAAGATCGGGACGATTATCCCACCGAAGAATCGCGTCAATTCATACTTAGGATGATGGAAAAGTTCGAGCTATGCTTCCCAATGGAAGACCATAACCATCAAGACTATCCAGACTATCTAATTCCTGATCTCTTACCCAAAAACGAACCAGACACAGGCGAATGGAAAGAATGCCTCAATTTTGAATATCACTACGATAAAGTCTTACCGAATAGCGTCATCTCGCGTTTCATCGTCAAAAGTCACGACCTCATCGCCCGCACTAACTATCGAACCTACTGGCGCACAGGCGTAATCCTTGCCAACAAAGAAGGAAATAAAGCCTATGTCAAAGCCGATCTCGAAGATGCAAAAATCTTTATTCACATTTCTGGTAACTCCCCGACTCGCCGCAGTTTCCTCTCGATCATTCGTCACACCTTTGACCAAATCCACGATCGCCCGAAACTAACGCCCGATGAGCGAGTCTGTCTGCCCGATAAACCGAAAGAAAGTGTTAGCTACGATCATTTACTCAAGCTAGAAAAAAGAGGGAAAACAGATTATTCTAATAGCGATCGCGATTACAATATCCGTGAATTACTTGATGGTATCGAAGATAGGCGATCGCGCCAAGAGAAAGCTGAAAACCGAGGTGACACATATCATTTCTACGCAGAAACAGGACAGGTAATAACTGGCAATGTAAACCCCGCAGGCAACAATATTGGAACTCAAAACAATAATCTCAGTCAAAACCCTGCACCTGAAGCATCACCACCAAATAAAACCAACAGCGCAACTAAATCCATGAAAACGATTCTTCTTCTAGCCGCCAATCCCAAAAACACTAATCCTTTGCGACTACAAGAAGAAGAACGCGACATCAAAGAACGTCTACGCCTCGCAGGTTATGGAACAGAACCAATCAAAAGCACTGTCGCCGTTCGCCCTAGAGATATTCAGCAATCAATCCTAGACTTCGATCCGCAAATCATCCATTTCTCAGGACATGGCGGCGACGAAGCAGGACTAGTATTTGAAGATATTGACGGTAATCCTAAACTGATTAGCGGTGAAGCCTTATCCGATCTATTTGCACTATTTAGCGATCGCCTTGAATGCGTGGTTCTCAATGCCTGCTACAGCGAAACACAGGCACATGCCATATCTCAACACATCAACTACGTCATCGGTATGGATCGAAAAATTGGAGATGGAGCTGCGATCGAATTTGCCGTTGGTTTCTACACCGCTCTTGGAGCCAATAAACCCTACGATTTCGCCTTCAAACTCGGTTGTAACGCTATCCGCCTAGCAGGCATCGACGAAGCCCACACACCCAAATTGTTGAAAAAGTAGGGCGTTTTCATGAGATGAAACGCACCAGATAAATCCACTTGAAAATTTGAACTACGGCTTGAGTCGTTCTCAATTACCCATGAGAATGATAAAATTCCGCAATGATCGACAACATCTGTAAATTCTTAGCCGAAAACTTCCCCACAGACTTCGCCAGTTGGCTGCTAGGGGAAGCGATCGCCTTCACCAAACTCGAACCATCCGAACTCTCAGTAGAACCAATTCGGGCTGATTCAGTTATATTTCTAAAATCATTAAAAATCATCCTCCATATTGAATTTCAGACTGACCCAAACAAAAATATCCCCTTCCGCATGACCGATTATCTGCTGCGGCTGCATCGTCAGTTTCCAAACATGGAAATCTATCAAGTCGTGATTTACCTCACACCCAGCGCATCGCCACTTGTTTACGAAACCAAATTTAACCTTAGCGGACTAAGCCATCAATTTAACGTGATCAGACTTTGGGAGCAGCCCACGGAAATATTTCAGCAATACCAAGGACTATTACCCTTTGCCACCCTCTCACAAACAAACAACCCCGAAGAAACCTTAAGACAAGTTGCCAAGCAAATTGAGCAAATTACCGATAAACAAATACAAAGCAACGTAGCCGCATCCACCGCTATAATATCGGGTATAGCCCTGAATAAAGAAATCATCCAAAGACTTTTAAGGAGCGAAATCATGAAAGAGTCAGTAATTTATCAAGAAATCTTGCTTGAAGGCAAGATTGAGGGTATAGCCGAAGGCGAGGCTAGAGGCGAGGCTAAAGGTGAAGCTAAAGCATCTAACAAAATTGCCCAAAACATGTTGCGTTCCAATATTTCCCTAGAATTAGTCGCCCAATTTACAGGGCTAACCCTCAAACAAGTCCAAAAGCTCCAAAAACTTTCAGCAAAAAAAGCTCAACCACCAAAGGCAGCTAAAACAAAGCGATCGCCAAAAGCCTAATTATCAAAATGTAAAACCGCTCTAAAAACGCTCTACTAACTTAAACTTAGCGTCGCTATGAGTAGGCTTAGCCCCTTCACCACAAGTGCGCGGAGTCGGCAAAATCTTAGTTGGATTCGCAATCCCTTGCGGATCGAAAACATCACGCACCCATCGCATCGTCTCCAAATCTGATTCGCTAAACATCTCAGGCATATAGCACTTCTTATCAGCGCCAATGCCATGCTCACCTGAAATGCTGCCACCAACATGCACACAGAGCTTAAGGATTTCGCCGCCCAATTCCTCTACAACTTCCAAAGCACCAGCCTCAGCATTGTTATATAGAATCAACGGATGTAGATTACCATCACCAGCATGAAATACATTGGCAACATGATAGCCATATTTTTCGCTAAGCTTCTCAATCTCCTGTAACACATAGGTCAGCTTAGTACGCGGAATCACCCCATCCTGCACATAGTAATCAGGGCTAAGGCGACCCATGGCAGCAAAAGCTGCCTTTCTTCCTTTCCATAGCCTGAGACGTTGCTCTGGATCAGTTGCTGTGGTCACATTCCGCGCCCCATTTTTATAACAAATTTCTTCAACTCGTTTGGCACTTTCTGCAACTTCTATTTCTAACCCATCTATTTCAATTAGTAGAATCGAAGCCGCATCACGAGGATAGCAATTCGTTGCCACAGTATCTTCGACAGCGTTGATGCTCATGTTATCCATGATTTCCATTCCCCCAGGGATGATGCCTGCACTGATCACATCAGAAACAGTCGATCCTGCCGCTTCTACGGTCGTGAAATCAGCTAAGAGTACATGAATGGATTCCGCAGATTTAAGAATCTTCAGTGTAACTTCAGTGGCAATACCAAGAGTCCCCTCAGAGCCAACAAAAATTCCTGTAAGGTCATACCCTGGGTTTTCTGGAATTTTGCCGCCGATATCTTTGATGGAGCCATCGGGGAGAACGATCTTTGCACCAAGAACGTGATTGGTAGTAACTCCATATTTCAGGCAATGGACACCCCCTGAGTTTTCCGCAACATTGCCACCAATAGAGCAGATGATCTGACTCGAAGGATCGGGCGCGTAGTAAAATCCTGCACCGCTGACAGCTTGGGTGACCCAGTTATTGATTACTCCAGGCTGCACAACTACGCGCTGATTATCAAAATCAACTTCCAAAATCTTTTTCATGCGCGATGTCACGATCAGCACTGAGTCAGGCAATGGCAAAGCGCCGCCCGATAAACCTGTTCCCGAACCACGCGCCACAAAGGCGACCTTATAGCGATTGCATACTTTCACCACAGCCGAAACCTCTTCGGTGGTAAGAGGCAGTACGACGATCGCAGGTTGTTGCTTGTAGCTAGTGAGCCCATCGCATTCGTAGGTGATTAATTCTTCGCGGGTACGCACTACAAAACGATCGCCAACAATGGCGATAAAATCATTTGCGATCGCTTGCCAATCAAAGGGCTTTGTTGCGGCTGATGCGGTGTTGTGAATGGGGGCGATCGCGGTCATGCTGTATTTACAAGGTAATAAATATATTGATTTTATCGCAATTGTCGTTTAGCCATGCGATTGTCTTACAGTATCAAAGCCCATTACCGATCGCAAAGAAAGCTGACCAATAATTAGGATGGTTATATTTTGGAGATTTGATCAGAGCAACTTGCGCCCTATGTAAAGCTTCAGTGGAAGTGACATCGCCTTTTTTGAGTTCGCGATAAAAAGCTTCCATTAGGGCTTGAGTACCTTCATCATTGACAGACCAGAGAGAAGCGATCGCATTTTTTGCACCTGCTTTTTGAACTTGATAACCAAAACCTAATATTTCTACACCATCGCCAAGCTTGCCAACTCCAGTCTGACAAGCACTCAGGATAATCAAATCGATATTTGGTATCTGCCAATCAGCGATCTCACCAAGACGGATTTTGTCGCCATTGCCGAAGATGATGAAGGAGTTGTCAGGAGAGCCAGTATTAAACTCAGCATGGGTAGCAAGATGGAGAATGTTGTGGTTTTTGAATTTGGACTCGATCGCTTTACGACTAAAACCATCTTCGGTGAGAGTTACTGAATTTGGGAAAGATTTTGCGATCACTTGAACTTCCGTAAGTGTTGCAGGCAATGCACTTTGTCCAAACTTTTTCGTACCTGTGCTACCTCCAAAGGCTCCCGCGAGTATATTTGGTTGAATTTTTGGTTTTGGAGAAAAGTCGGAGAGACTGTAGGCGATCAGGTTACTAACTTTATATTTTTCAGCAAGCCATTGTTTGCCATCATAGAGCGCGGTAAGAGGAACATAACGCAAGATACCATCAGGAGCATAAAGAATAGTTTCGGCTTTGGCTGCAATCAGTTCACTTTCAATCGGTTTAATCAAAACATCATAGAGAGCTTTAGAAGCATCTTTGACATCCTCAGAGCCAGCATCAAGTAGTCCTGCTCTATATTCAGTGATCAATGATTCGAGCTTAGTTTTGGAGATCTTGACAGTGCGACTGATGGGAAGAGTGTTGGGAGAGAAGAAAATTATTTCTAGTTGATCACCTAAAATCAATGGATAGAGTAATATTGTTCCCTGAGGAATTTGCTTGAGGTAGTCAGGGACTTTGTTGATTTCTGCTTTGGGAAGTTGTTGGATCTGACCCGCAAGGTTCCGATTAAGTTCAGAACCTTTTTCATTACTAATCGAGACTAGCTGAGAGCTAATTGCTTTCTCTGGTTCTAAAATCCTCACACCTTGCGTAGTTCTATCGCTACCTTTGACGTTTTTGAGATAGTCTTCGAGTTCTTGGACTTTGAGGAGATCAAGGACTTGGAGAGCTTCCATGACTCGCCCCTGATTGAGCAATAAGCCAGCCAGCTTTTTGTAGCTGCTAGAAATAGTTCCTAAATAGGATCTTTGATCTTCCTTATTCAGCTTACGAATATCCTTGCGGATCGCTTCGCGCACATTGATTGACTGTTTGTAATAAAGAATTGCAAGTTCAGTTTGCTTTGATTCAGAAAATACTAATCCAATGCTTCCGAGAGCATGACCTTCGAGACTGCGATCGCCAATCTCTTTGGAGATTATTAATGCTTGCTGAAAAGAATTCATCGCTTCTTGACTACGCTTGAGAGCATTGTAGGCATACCCTAGAGTATGCTGCCCATACATTTCACCACTGCGATCTTTGATTTCCCTTGCGATCGCTAAATATTCCAGGTTGTACTCAATCGCTTTGTCATATTTGCCGAGTTCGTAGTAAGGAGCTCCTAAATTTCCTAGTGCTGCTCCTTCACTGAGTCTGTCTTTGATTTCTCTAGCGATCGCTAAACTTTGGAGTTGGTACTCAATTGCTTTGCCGTAGTTTCCAAGGTTGCGGTAAGCAATACCCAGATTTGCAAGCGATGCTCCCTCACCACGCCGATCTTTGATTTCTCGCTTGATTTCTAAGCTTTGGATTTGGTAATCAATTGCTTTGTCATACCTGCCAAGAGAAACGTAAGTGATCCCCAAATTTCCGAGTACCTCTCCTTCACCCTGTCGATCTTTAATTTCTCGCGCGATCGCTAAATATTGCATTTGGTACTCAATGGCTTGGTCATATTTACCAAGATTTTTGTAGGTAACACCTAGATTTCCCAGGGCTACTCCCTCACCGCGCCGATCTTTGATTTCTCTGGTAATCGCTAAGTATTGCTGATAGTACTCAATTGCTTGGTCATATTTGCCTAATGCATTGCTAGCAGCACCCAGATTACCCAATGCCTGTGCCTCACTTAGACGATTTTTGACTTCCCTTGCGATCGCTAAGGTTTGCTGTTGATAGTCAATTGTCTTGTCATATTTGCCGAGCGCATAGTACGCTGCTCCCAAATTCCCCAGCGCTTTTCCTTCTCCAAGGCGATCTTTGATTGCTCTAGTAATCTCTAAAGCTAGCAACTGGTTCTCAATCGCCTTGTCATATTGACCAAGATTTTGGTAAACGATACCCAAATTTCCTAGAGTTGCACCCTCGATCTGTCGATCTTTAAGTTCTCTGGCGATCGCTAAGCATTGCACAAAGTACTCAGCAGCTTTTTCTGATTTACCCAACGAAAGGTACGCATTTCCCAGATTGCCAAAGGAATTTGCCATACCTTGACGATCTCCCATCACTTTGGCAAGTTCGACGCTTTGCAATTGGTACTCGATCGCTTTTTCGTATTTCCCAAGTGCAAGGTAGGCGAGACCCAGATTTCCTAAAGCTGCTTGCTCTCTCGGACGAGATTGGATTTCCCGATAGATGGTCAATGCTTGCTGCCATGACTGAAAAGCCGCATCAAACTGGCTAAGTTGAAATTGCTGATTGCCTTGACTAAATAGAAGATCTCCTTCATTTTGGCGTGCTTGGGTTGGTTGCGCTTGGACACTTTCACTCATCATTATTTGCACTTGTCCACAAGCCAAAAAAGTCAACATCGCAATTCCAATAGCCTTATTCATCTTGAAAATCCTCACATTTACATCAGAAAATTGAGATCAATACCAGACAACATAAAGCTATATTCCGAAAAATAAGTGATCGTTACAAAAAATGTAACTACAGTCCATTCCCGATCGCAAAAAATGCCGACCAATAATAGGGATGGTTAAAATTCTTTGATTGAATTAGAGAAACTTGCGCTCGACGTAATGCTTCCGCAATAGGGACATCTCCCTTTTGTAACTCACTATAAAAATTTGTCATCAGTGCTTGTGTACCATTGTCATCGACTTTCCACAAAGAAGCGATCGCTACTCTTGCCCCTGCTGCTTGCATCTGATATCCCAAACCGAGAATCTCTACGCCACTGCCTAGCTTAGCCCCTAGCCCTGATTGACAAGCACTCAAAACCACCAGATCGACATTATTTAATTTCCAGTCGCGAATATCACTAATTGTTGCCTTATCGCCATTGCCAAATAGAATAAATGATTCTTCAGGCTTACCGACCGAGAGATGACCATGAGTAGCTAAATGCAGAATTGAATAAGAGTTTGCTTTGGATTCAGTAATGTTTTTGGTGAAATCAGATTCGAGTAAGCTTGTGGTATCCGCAAAGCGATCAGAGATTTTTTGGACTTCTACTAAAGTTGCAGGCAATCCATTAAATCCTGCTCGCTGAACATCACTCTTACCACCAAAAGCTCCAGCTAAAATCCGTGGCTTTGCGATCGGTTTTGGATTAAATTTGGTAAGTGATTGAGCCGTAATACTGTTAGTACGATATTTTTCAGCCAGCCATTTTTTGCCATCATAAAGAGCAGACAAAGGAATATAGCGCAGTTTTGAATCAGGGGCATAGATGATCGTATCAATTTTGAGTTGTTCTAACTCGCTCTCAAAGGGTTTGATTAACCATGTATAGAATTTTTGTGCAGGCTCTTTCACATCATCGGAGCTTGCATCTCGCAATCCAGTTATAAAGTCAATAATTTCTTTATTCAGTTCTTCTCGCTTTAGTTTAATAGTGTGGCGGATTGGCGGAGTTTTTGCAGTAATCAAGATTAATTCAAGACGATCTGCAAGAACAAGAGGATAGAGCATCACTGCGTTAGGACTCTGGGTAAGAATATCTTTGCGCAGAGCTTGGAGATTTACAGGATCGATGGTTTGTTTTTCATTACGGCGCAGTTCTTCAATCAGTTTTTGAACTTCAGGATTATTCAAAAAAGCATTAAATTGCTTCTTTTGATTTTGTTCTGATTGGACGAGTTGGCTAAGACGTTGTTTTTCTGAAGCCGATAACTTGTTGTCGCGATCTTTTTGTTGGAGGTTATTGAGTTCGATCGCTAAAGCAATGATAGTCTGTTCAGGAGTTTGGAGGCTTAAGCCTTTTTCAGTTTCATCATTACCGCGCACTGTGCGAAGATAATCGCTGAGTTCTTGGACTTTGAGCAGATCTAAAACCTGCTGAGCTTCAAAAATTCGATCTTGTTTGAGAAGTAAGTCAGCAAGTTGACGATAGCTACCTTCGACAGTGGCTAGATAGGACTTTTGCACTTCCTTCGGTAATTGGCGAATGTCTTTACGAATTGATTCATGAATGTTGACAGCCTGCTTATAAAAGAGAATTGCCAGTTCAGTTTGCTTAAGATTGCTAAAGGCAAGACCCAAATGTTCAAGCGAATATCCTTCGCTGTAGCGATCGCCAATTTGTTTAGATATAGACAAAGATTGCTGCAAGAAATCTATGGATTCTGCATATTTTTCGAGGCTACCATGGGCATAGCCCAAACCGTTGAGAGCATATACTACCCCATTGAGATCGCCTATTTTTTTGAAGATTTCTAAAGACTGTTCGTAGAAACCTATGGCTTTTTGATATTGCTCTAAACTGCTGTAAGTGCTGCCTAGAGTGTAGAACGAATTTCCCTGCCCCTTAAGATCACCGATTTGTTTTCTGATTACCAGAGATTGCTCATTCAATTCAATTGATTTTGCATACTGCTCTAAACTGTCATAAACATATCCCAATCCATTCAGCGAATATGCTTCTCCAACGCGATCGCCAATTTGCCTTCTGATCACTAGAGACTGCTCGTAGAAACCAAGTGCTTTTTGGTACAGCCCTACGCTTTCATGGACATCAGCAAGTCCATTGAGCGCATCTGCTTCTCCAACGCGATAGCCAATCTGCTTAAAGATAGTCAGGGATTGTTGGTGGAAGTCTATTGATTTCTGATATTGTCCAAGATTATCGTAAGCTTCTCCCAATCCATTTAAAGAAGTTGCTTCAATAGTGCGATCGCTAGTTTCTTTGGCAATTCCTAAAGCTTGCTGGTAAGAACTAATTGCTTTTTGATATTGTCCAAAACTATTATGGTTTCTACCTAGACCGATCAATGCAAAGGCTACCCCCTCTCGATCATTTATAACTTGATAGATATCTAATGCTTTTTGAAATGACTGAGAAGCTTCGCGATATTGACTTTTGTCAATTTGCTGATGTCCTAATTCGATGAGCTTTTCTGCTTCTGTCTCAGTGTTTTTGGTTGTCTGTGCTACCCCAATCATATTTTGGGAATCTGGTGGCATCATCAGACCAAAGATTGCTAATGTCATAACCAAAACTAGAGAGGAAGTCTTTGTAGCCATAACCTTACTTTAGACAATTTGGATGTTGCATCATAATTGTACATTTATGCGAATAGGCATTGGTCAGCTAATCGGAGATAAGTGTTGAAACGCCCATTGCATGACGGCAAAAAAAACACAAATACGTTGATCACGCCTTAACTGTCCAGTGCCAAAACTTTACTAAGTAATGCTTTCATTTATTCCCGATTAAGTTTATTGATGCAATTTCATTTAACTTATAGAATAATCTAAGTCAATTTATTCTTAAATATTGAAATAAAATCATATTTGCGTTAAAATTCCAGCAATATCAATTTAATCTGCAAATACGATACTTGTCGATATCTCCGTCAATCAGACTGAGTAAGACCAAAATTCCATTGCAACACCCTCTATCTAATTTATTGGAATATAAAAATTGGACTTTGAAGATTTGACAAGTAAGCAAAAATACTTGATTGAAACAATCAGACAATTGGGTATTAAGAATTTTGCTCCTCGCGCACATTTGTATGATGAGCAAGCCTCTTTTCCTCACGAAAATTATCAAGATTTAAGAGAGCATGGATTTTTGGCTTTATGTATTCCCCAAGAGTACGGAGGAATTGGTGCTGATTTTGCTACTTATTGCTTAATATCGTCTGAAATAGCTCGTTATTGTGGTGCTACAGCTCTTACGTATAACATGCACATTTGCTCAACTTTATGGTTAGTGTTGAGCAAAGAACTCCCAATGACAGAAGCACAAAGAGAAGAATGTGAGCTTTATCAAGTAAAGCATTTCTCAAGAATAGTGAGAGAAAAAGCCATCTATTCTCAACCTATTTCTGAGGCAGGTGCAGGAGTCTCTATGGGTAAGTCCTATCAAACAAGTGCCAAAAAAGTTGATGGTGGATGGATCGTTAACGGAACAAAAATCTTTGCATCTCTTTCTGGTGTTGCTAATTACTATGGGGTTGTTTGTACTGAGCAAAAGAATATGGCATCTGTCGAAGATGCTATTTATTTAGCTATTCCTGCTGATGCTAAAGGTGTGGAAGTAACAGGTAAATGGGATCCTCTTGGAATGCGAGGTACTGTTTCTCGAACCTTGATTTTTAAGGATGTATTCGTCAATGACGATGCTCAGCTATTACCAAATAATATTTACTTCAAACTTACTCAGTACTATCCATATATATTTTTTACATTAGCTTCTACTTATATGGGGATTGCCCAAGCAGCTTATGATTTCACGGTTAAATATCTCCGTGGAGAAGTAGAAGGAATACCTCCAATTAAACGTAGAAAAGACAAAATAAAACAATTTGTTGTTGCAGAAATGTTTATTAAGTTAGAGCAAACTAAAGCTTTATTTCACACAGTAATTAACGAGACTCAATTTAATCCAAGTAAAGATAAAAGATTAAGGATATATGCTGCCAACTACACAATCATGGAAAACTCTAATGAGTTATGTCGCTTAGCTATTCGAGTTTGTGGTGGGCAGTCTCTTTTGAAGACCTTACCGCTAGAAAGACTTTATCGAGATAGTTGTTGTGGAGCAATTATGAGACCATGGCCATCAGATCGTTGCTTGGATAAATTAGGCTTTGAAACTTTATATGAATATGGCGAAATTGACGATTAGATTTAATCTGATTGCAAATTGATCGGTATACCCAAAAAACTCGCGCAGCGAGTTTTTTGCGTTAATTTAGATAGGCGATCGCGTGTCTTGTTGATCGCGGAGGGTATGAAAGTCTTTGTCAGGTGTCCACTGAATTGCACCGTCGCGACCTGTATAAAATACTCTGATTTTAGCTTCATAAAGTTGGTTGACCATGGCTTCCACAACGCTAGTTGCAGAAGCGATCGCAACTTTAGGATTGATCGCTTGCAAAACCGCAGGTTCTATTTGCCCACCTGTCCACCAGAGTATATTCGCAGATAGTTTAGGAAGTAGATCTTTTTTGGTAGAGATAGCTTGTTGAGATTTAGGATCGGCATTAGGCAGTAACAACCAAGTAAGTTCACCAGTTTTGATCTTTAAAACATCAGGGGATTGATTGAGTAGTTGAATATCTACTTGATTATTAATCGTCAAGGTTTCGCCAACCTTGAGCGAAGCTAGAGGAGTTTTTGCATTAGCGAGAGCTTGTTGGAGATTTTGATAAGGTTTTGGAGTGACACCGAGACTGATATCCCGAAACTGAGAGATCTCTACTGGGCCAGATATCAGAGTATTCCAACCGTCGCTGACATCAGGCTGCGTATCTGTGGATATTGCCCAATCAATGCGATTAACTCCGAGCTTTTGTAAAAATGGTTGCAATGTAAAACTGGTAAATTGTTGATCGCCGCTATTGATTAGTACCGTTTGATTTTGATTTTTGATCAGCATGATTGGGACATCATTAAAGGCTGGCAATGTTACTTGAAAGACATTTGCTTGAGCGATCGCATTGGGGACAAACAAAACTACGCAAGCTAAAACAAAGGCGATCATCCAACGCTGCATTTTGCCAAACCAAGGCACTAACCAAATCGCCATAAACAAACCATAGGCAATTAGCATTTGCCAGAGATTAATTGCGCCGACGCTAGTACTAGCATTAGGCAAAGTATTAACCCATTGCGCGAGGTCAATCGTCCAATGCAGCAAGGGATAGAGTAGCCAAGCGATCGCTGCGCCAATTGGCACAAAAATAATTCCTAAAAGCCCGCTAACAATGCCGCCATAGGTTGATATCGAAACTAATGGCGTAGTAAAAATATTAGCAACTAAGCTATAGGGGGAAAGCTTCCCAAATACCAATAGCTGTAAGGGCAATGTCCAGATGTAAGCTGCGATCGGTACAGATAGTAATTCAGCGATCGTTGGTGGTAGCCATTCTAAGCGTTCGGAAATTGATCTCGAAGTGGTGAGTAGACCGAACGTAGCAAGAAAACTGAACTGAAATCCTAAGTCCCAAATCCAGAGTGGTTGATATAGTAATAACAAAACGGCGGTAACGATTAGACCAATAATGGGGCGGCTACGGCGTTGCACCACTAAACCAATCAAACTACCAAAACCCATAACTACGGCTCGTAAAATCGATGGGCTCGCACCTGTCAGCAGCAAATATCCGCCTAAACAAAGGCTCCCAATCACAAATTGCAGCTTTAGTGATTTATGCCGACTCAAGGCGATCGCAGCACCTAATACCAATGTCACCTGAAACCCTGAAGCGGCAAGTACTGCCGCCAATCCCGCCTGAATAAAAGCATCCTTTAGATCGCTTGGCAAATCTACCGCCCGACTACCCAAAACCAACGAGCTAAGCAATGAACCCTCTGGTACGCCAGCTCCCATCACATGGGTGCGAACGATCCGACTCACAAACCACCATTCACCAAAGCTAGGCGCATCACCTTTTTCTATTAGCGATCGCCCACTCATGCCCGCAAATACACCCTGACGCGCTAAATAGGATTTAAAATCAAAGGCTCCAAAATTATCGGCGCGATTTGGCAAATACAATCGTCCTGAAAGCTCAACTGCTTGTCCTGAGCGTAAACCTGTCACCTCAATCAATGGCACGGTTACATATAATTTGCCTGAAGCCGCGACAAATTTATTAGATTCATCGGGCTTAGCTTCAGTATTGCTGGGATTGCTCGGATTAGTCGTAGGCGGTTGAGTAAGATCTTTCAGATTTAATTTTCCAGAGGTATTGATCTCTTTTACCTCTAATAAGAACTTAGCCCGATCGCTGCGAGTCAAGCTAGGTGCTTCAATTACCTGTCCCCGCACGATCGCATTGGACAACGGTGCATATTTAGAAATATCTTCAACTTGTGGCTGAGGCGTGCGAATTTTGACATAAAAGCAAGCAAAAACAGCAATTAACGTTGCTAGTAGATAAACCCAACGTTTTGGACCTAAACGCCAAACGGCAGGAACCGCTAATGACAAGCTAAAACCACTGCCCAAAACCACATAAAAGCCTGTCCAGTCTGGCAAAAAACTGGCATAGGCTCCTGCAATAAAGAATAAAGCTATAACTAAAACAAATTGCGATTTCATTTTCTCAGATTAGATCATCGCCATAGATGTTCCGAATGGCGCGATCGCTAAATTCTGATGGTGGGCGATCGTTGCTCCAAGCCCACCATACCGATTGGCACTCACAGTGATAAAACTCTTGCCACTTACGTTGATGATTTTCAGTATAAACAGGCGATCGGCGATTAACCCACACAGCATTAGCCTTGCTTGGGGGCTGTCCACATTTAGGACAGCAAAACCCAGTGGCATGTGTAGCCTTTTCGACCCATTCTGGGGGTATTGGATTAAAAGCATCCATAAAAATGATTAGGTAACGCGACTTTGCGATCAATGCGATCAATATTTCTAGAGATTCTGCTGAACTTATGTTGCTTTAAGTTAACGCAAGATTACCAATAAATGTCTTACATTGCTATAGCTCCAAAATTCTGGGCTATGGCGATGTAAGTTTTGCTTACCCAAAAGATAAAGTGGGGCACAAAGTACCACCACTTTATCTTTTGGGCTTTGATTTGTTCTAGCTACCTTATTCACTGCTAAGGCATGAAAAATAAATAAATTGTGCAGTTAATAATATCCAAATTGTTTCGACGGGCGAAGCCCGTCGAAACAATTTGGATATTATTAAATTTCTGATCCTAAGTAGTTGTGTAAAATAAATTACCAAAACCCTTAAAGTTATGCACCACAGCAGCGCAATTTTAAGGGTTTTGCTTCGCAATTAATTATGCCTAGCTACTTACATAGCAATGATATTTTTACTTAAGGCAAACCCACAAAGAGGGTTGAGATGTTTGTGCAGCAACCATCTCAACCCTCTTTGTGGGTTCAGGAATATTTATAACTTTCTAATAACTTTCTAATAACTTTTTGGTAGTGACAACAGATCTATGTCCGCGTTATCGTATTAATGAAATTAACTCAGTTAGCTATTAATTCAGTTAATTTATATATTTTTTTGTGTGTCCATTGTTTTCAAGAGATTGATGTTGGGGGGGGGATCCAACTTACGAATTTTTGGGGCAGGAAAGTAATGCAATTTAATTTTAGTTACGCACAAGGCGTATCCCAGATTCAGATGGCTGCATTTGAGATGGCTGGCAAAATATGGTCTTCATATTTGACCGACAATGTGACCATCAATATTGCTGTTGATGTCCAAAAAGACTTTGCTGGCAATACCATCGCTGGGGCTATTGCTCGTTCTAACGATTATTGGTTTAGTACCTATGCTAATGCCCTTAAAAATGATGCTGATCCCACCACTACCGATCAATCAGTAGTTCGCACACAGACTTTTAATCGCAGTACATTTGAAGCGAGATATGACGCTATTGTTTCTAATCAACTTGTCAATTCACAACAGATGGGATGGCAACTGAGTATCAACAGTGCTAACGCCAAATCAGTGGGGTCAGTAGGAAGAGGAATAGATACTAAAGCCAGTAATGTCCTTGACGGTTACATTGTCATGCGCGATCTGACTGGGACGAATACGAGTTGGAGTTATAACTTCAACCGTCAGAACACAGTTCCTGCTAAGTCAGTAGATTTTATTGGTGTAGCCGTTCATGAAATTGGTCATGTTTTAGGCTTTCAGAGCAGTATCGATCGCCCATGGGTTGGTGCTGGTGATTTAAGTAGTTTAGAATATAATTTCGGGCTAAATGAGCGTGTTAATGAAGCATCGCCTCTAGACCTTTTCCGCTATTCCAATAAAAGTAGGGTTGGAAGCAAAACAAACATAGATTTAAGTGTTGGTGGCAATCAATACTTTGGACTTGGGACTAATGGTGCGACCTTTGTTGGTAGCTTTGATAATGGCGTGGATAAGACCAGAGGTGGCAATGGCTTTCAAGCAAGTCATTGGCAGTCTGGTGGAATCATGGACGCAGAAATTCAGCGTGGTCAGACCGCCGCAATTACAGGTTTAGATTTGATTGCTTTTGATGCGATCGGTTGGGACATTGCCACAGGTGGTATCAATAAAACCATTAATTTTGCCCAGCTAGAAATAGAAGCTAAGCAGATTGCTGGTCAAAAGACCACGCAAGATATCAACAGTGCCATGGCTTTGATGTTTGACAACTCTGACATCTATATGCCTCAAGCGATCGCTAATCCATTACTTGAAGCCCGCAGAGGTAGTTGGTGGCAAGAGCTTTATGCTCGTACTGGTGGCTGGTGGCAAGAATATTTTGCCCGCACAGGTGGCTGGTGGCAAGGAATTAAAGGTGCTTTCGGAGAAGAAGCGATTTTCGACTCCGTTGAGGGTGCTGATATCGAGTTATTGCAGCTTTTTGATAGCTATGCTACTACTGACTGGTCAAATAGCGATGATATCGATGCTCTAACGGGTAAAGCTGAAGGTGCAATGTTGGTTGGCGAAGATTCCATTGAGTTGGATGTATCTGCTGCTTCTCAGTTTATCAATTTTGGATCTGCTCAGTCTTTTCTAAATTTCCAGAATAATGGATTCTCAATCTTGGATCAACAACAAACCAGCCAAGGGCTTGAGTTTGGTGCTGAGCTAACCAAGTCGAACGTTGTTCTTGGTAGCAATAAATCTCAAACATCTTCTATTTCTGATAGTTCGCAATTATTAGGTGACTCACTAACTCCTTGGTGGTTAGGCGATGCATCTTCTTTGTGGGCTGTGCGTTAGATTGGTTCTTAACTTTAGCAGACTAAAAGAATCCCTCTAATCAACACGTTTCAACGGGTTTAAGCTTTCAGCCTGCAATTTATTGCAGGGCTACTGCGTAAGTCCTAAAACTGTAACACTACTTAAAAAATTAGATAAATATAATGAATTACGACAAAGCAGAAGCTAGCCCAAACACAAATATTGATATTTCTAAACAGGTTATGGATCGCTCTATTAGCGAGGGATTACCTCATTCACAGCATGAAAGTTATCAGCCGATTATACAATCACCATCGCATCAAGCATTAATGTATGAATCAAAGTACTTGATAGCTGAAGCTAAAAAACTAATGAGTAACCGTAAAGCCACATACTCTCCTCAGGGATTGATTAATGACTCAAAATGTTTGATTGCTCATGCTGAAAAAATACTAAATAATTGCGAAGCAATGCATAGATGAGAAGCTTTATTGCCAACAGAAAAAATCTTGTAATTTTCCAGTAAAAATCAATAATCTTTATTTTAAGCTGTGTAAGATTAGGATTTCCCATGAGCTATTCTTGACGACAAAAAAGTAGATTTAGACAATTAAAATTAGTATAGTTCTGATTGTTTAGAAGCATTTCGGGCTATTTTATTTTAATATTCTGATTTGGCGATTATTAATAACTTTCTTATAACTTTTTAGTATAGACATTAACTATTTGAACAGAATATAGTAATTCTCTAGTCAATTTATACAATAAGTTTCTGAGTTCTACTACTTTCTATATTTATTAGAGAAATAGAGATTGAAGTGGGGTTTTCTAGATATGTGTCGGGACGGGGGGAGAATCAAAATAATTACTAAATTGATTCTAAATTAGGTTTCTTGCTATCAAATCATAAAAGTCTTGGGGTTCATTATGAAAATTTCTTCTGTATTTTGTATTTCCGCGATCTCTGCATCTACTCTTATCACTTTCAGTACAGCGGCATTTGCAATCTCTCAGCCTCAAAATAGCTCTGCAAATTCGCTGTTACAGCCTCTTCAAATATCTAATCTTTCTACTCAAAAGCTTGCTGGTGAAATTGAAGTAGGTCAAGGTGAAGAGGAAGATGAAGAGTCGGACGAAACGAGTGGCAGAAGATGCCCTCCTCGTGACCCTATCTGTGGATGGTGGTAGGCTATACATCCCCCCATCTAATTATCCCAGACAATTAGTTTCTACATCCTAATTGTTTGCAAAGATATCAAAAAATTAGGGATTAGGATTGATTTCTCCAGCCATTTTGTGATCCAGCTAGTGGGGAAGACTCAAAATCATTTTTAATTTGATTCCAAACTAGGTTTATTGAAATTAAATCGTAAAATTATAGAATTTAATTATGAAATTTTCTTCTGCTTTTTCGGCTTCTGCGATCGCTGCATCTACTCTAATTACCTTTAGTACTGTTGCTTTTGCAGTTTCCCAGCCTAAAAATATTTCTGCTAATTTAGAATTACAGCCCGCTCAAATGTCCGAAACTTCTACACAAACGATTGCTGGTAGAACCTGTCGCAAAGACGATATTTTGTGTGGATGGTGGTTGGTTATTGATGACTGGTTCTCGTAGGATAATTTTCCCTCAAATCCCCTGCTTTTTGTGACTAGCGGAACTAATCTATGATTGCAAATAAAAAGTCGGGAATCTTAACTGCTGTATCTTCAGTATTTCTAAGCTTAGCTATTTACAGTGCTTTGCGCTCAAATTCAAAACAAGAAAAAGGTTGAAAGTTTTGCAAAGCAAAACTTTTAACCTTTTTCTTTACGGTTCGTATGATCGGTAATTGCTGTAAGAAACCTTTCTAAACTGAAATTAAAATAGTTTATATGACAGTGAAAAATAGATGTTATTGTCTTGACGATTATTCCTTATGGAAATCAGGGGTAATCCGTAATCTAATTTAGCTGTAAGCCGATCGCCCATCTGCCAACGCAGCCCTAATCCTGTTCCTAGTATCCAGTTGCTAGTAGAAGCAGAACCATCATTATTCCATACACTTCCTAAATCAATAAAAGGGACAAGTTGCAACAGTCCTTGCAATTCTGGAACACGCGCAATCGGAAATCTTGCTTCTAAGGAAACATTCATTCCACTATCACCAACTAGAACATCTTGTCGATAACCTCGACCAGTTTGGGAACCTCCTAGACTAAATTTTTCTGCGGCTGGCAAAGGGCGATCGGCAAACTGGAGTCCGCCACTCACAATTAGCAAGGTGTCTTCGGCTAAAGCTCGAATGTATTGCAATTGCCCACGCCAAGCGACAAAACTGCTATCTGGTGATTTGAGATTAACCGTAGAATTTAGAAAACCACCTAGCCCCAGACTAATCTGCGATCGCAAGGCAATCACATCCTCGTTACTACGTTGTGTATAGTCTTGAAAAAAACGTAAAGCTGAGAGCTTAGTTTTACCGAAATCGTCTGAACCTGCGGAGAGGGGAATTGGCAACTTGAGCAAGGTTGTAAAGCTGTCGCTATGAGATGCGGTCAAACCGAGCGCAAATTCTTGGGCAGGAGTTTGGATGAGTGGTTGGCGAAAAGTTAATTCGTAATTTGTAGAGTTGGAATAAATATCCAGAATTTTGAATTCGGATTCGACCACATTGCTGTTGGTATTGCTAAAAAGAAAGCTCAAAGTCCCGTTATAGGCATTAACTGGCAATGTATAGCCGAGATTATACTGATTTCGACCATCGGTATTGCCATAGGTGGCGATAATGCGATCGCCTAAGCCCAGTAAATTGCGATCGCTTATTTCAACTTGTCGCGATAACTGCCCAACACTGGGAGACGCATAATTATCAATGCTTGCTCTGACATTAAAGGAATTTGCCTCATCAACCTTAACCGCTAAGATACTTGTTCCTAGTTGTGAGCCAGTTTTGAGTTCTGAAGAAACAAACGTGAATAAAGGATCGAGCTGCAATAATTGCAAAGCATTGAGCAAGCGATCGCGGTTTAGAGGAGCGCCCGTCGCTATCTCTAGGCGAGAGCGAATATAGTTAGGGTTAACGCGATTTGTCCCTGTGATCTGAATTTCTTCGAGCTTACCTTCAACGACTTGAATTGTGATACTGCCATTATTCGTCTCTTGTGGAGGGATAAAAGCACCTGATGTGATATATCCGCTACGAATATATAAATCAGCGATCGCCGCCCTTGCTTGCAATAATTCCGCAAAACTAATGGGACGATTAGTAAAAGATTTGACAGCAGCAGCTAATTCCTCTGCCGAGAAAACAGTACTACCAATTACCCGAAACTCCTGCACAACAAAAGTAGTGGTTGAGTCGGGTATTTCTCGATTTGGTTCAATTTGAGGATTTCTTGGTGTTAATAGTTGTTCAACAGGAGGAAGTAGTCGTGGAGATTCTTCTGGTCTGAAGGGCACAGATGGAACTAGATTTGACGGTATAGTAGATTGAGCTAGAATAGAATCATCTTCTAACAAACAACCAAATATAGCGATCAGACCGCAAAAAAAAATGTGTCTCCACAGTAACTGCATCTAGATATATCTCCTCACATATAAGTTTTGCCAGTGATTACAAAACTAATTTTCCAGCAATACAGCGATCCTTAGGGGATGTTTCTTCAAAACAAACTATAGCCGCTATAAAACATATAGCAATAATATTAAAAGCTAATGGTTTAATTCGTTGCAGTAAATTAAATTTAAATTGATATAGAAGTACCAGAATAATAAATTGCTTGTGTTACGTAATAAAGGTTTTATTAATATGATGATTCTGCGACAAAACTTTCTTGAGAATATAGCGATCTTGCGCTTTGCCTTGGCAAATTTTTCTGTAATATGCATCCCTGAACTTGCATTTGCACAAATTACGCCCGACACTACGTTACCAACTAATTCTATTGTTGGTGGAGGACCAACTTTCACAATTACGGGAGGGACAACAGCAAATACTAATTTGTTTCATAGTTTTAGCCAGTTTTCCTTAATTAATGGTGAGAGAGCAGATTTCGCTAATTCCCCCGCTATCCAAAATATTCTAGTTCGGGTAACTGGCGGTAATATCTCTAGCATTGATGGAGTAATTAGTGCCATTGGCAATGCCAACTTGTTTTTGATTAATCCTAGTGGAATTGTTTTTGGGCAAAATGCGAGGTTGCTAATAGGAGGCTCATTTTTAGCGACTACAGCTAATAGCGTTAGATTTCTAGATGGGAGTGAATTTAGAGCCAATGCAAATACGCAAACAACCTCACCGCTATTGTTAGTGAGTACTCCAGTTGGATTGCAGTTCAACGGTACAACTAATGGTGCAATAGTTGCACAGGGTAATGGGAACGGCTTAGAGTTCATCCCTTTTGAGATTTTTAGTCCTAACAATCCATCTTTAAATGTGGGCGGTGGTGTAATTGGTAGTCGGACTTTAGCGCTGGTCGGTGGTGATGTAACTTTGCAAGGGGCGAACTTGACCGCAGATAGTGGACGTATCGAACTTGGTAGCGTTGCGGGTAATGGATTTGTGGCGATCGCGCAAACAGCTAATAATTTGATCTTAAATTACGATCAGGTTCCTAATCTTGGCAATATTCGACTAGAGCAAGCTGCCTCAGCAGATACTAGTGGGGATAACGGTGGAGGTAGTATTCAGGTGCAAGGCAAACAAGTAAGTCTGAGTGATGGCTCAGTTCTGCGATCTTCATCCTTGTTAAATGGCAATGGAGGAGAGATATTTGTCCGAGCTACTGAATTTCTCTCAGCAAGGGGAGAATCCAACACTCCATTTCCTAGTGGCATATTTACAGATACTTCATCAGTTTCTTCAGGAAAAGGCAGTAACATCACGATCGCCACAAACAGATTAGAATTAACAGAAGGAGCTCAAATTTCTGCTAGTACATATGGTTCTGGAAATGCGGGCGAGATCACAGTTAATGCTAGTGAAATTTTATTAAAGGGTAGGTCTAATTCAGATTTTTATGGAAGTGGAATATTTTCGCAAGTTCTAGATATACCAGTGACAGGTAATAGCGGGAAAATAACTGTTACTACGGACAACCTGCAAATCTTGAATGGGGCGAGTCTCACAACTAGTACTTTTGGAAGTGGTAGTGCTGGTGATCTAACGGTTACCGCGAAAAATATCATCCTGTTCGGTACAAATGACTCCCCAACAAGTATTACCTCCGCAGCTGATTTCGGCTCAACGGGCAATGGAGGATTACTAACAATCAAATCAGACAATCTGTCGATTAACAATGGCGCACAGATTTCTGTTTCTACTAGAAGTAGTGGCAATGCGGGTAACCTAGTGGTAACCGCGAAATCAGTTGATATTGCTGGACAAGTTGAGAACGGGCGCAGTGGTTTATTTGCTAATGCAATTTTTGATACAGGAAATGGAGGCGATATTGTCGTTAATAGCGATCGAGTGACTGTACGTGATGGTGGCATTATTAGTGCAAGTAACTTTCGTAGCAATAGTACAACCTTCCCTGGTAGTGGTTCGGTGGGGAACATTACCATTAATTCGCCATCCATACTGCTGAATGGTGGACGGATAAATATTGATTCGTTGAGTGGCTCTCGCGGCAACATTAACTTAAACTCAACACTGACCGTTTTGCGGAATGCTAGCAGCATCTCCACCAATGCATTAGGTAATGCGACAGGTGGAAACATTAGGATTAACACCGACTTTTTGGTGGCGGTTCCCTTAGAAAATAGCGATATCACTGCTAACTCTTTGAATAGCTTCGGTGGACAAGTGATTATCACGGCTAAAGGCGTAATTGGTTTTCAATTGTTGAATCGCTTAACTCCCTTCAGTGACATTACTGCAACCTCGGCTTTAGGTACACAATTTAATGGACTTGTGGAAATTCGATCGCCCGACAACGATCTCAGCCGAGGTTTAGTCAAACTTCCTGATAACTTAACCGATACCAACAAACAAATTGTGGCGGCTTGCGATCGCTTTCGTGGCAATGAGCTAATCTCTACTGGACGTGGCGGTGCTCCCACAGATGCAACCCAAACAATCTCCAGCCAAGCAGTTTGGAAAGATTTACGCTTGTCGGAAGTACCCTCGACGCAATCAAATCCCACATCTCAAACTGAGACTAATCTAGTCACCACTCAGTCCACTCGTCCAGTCGCCATCCAACCCATTCCCCAAATCGAAGCCCAAGGTTGGGAAAAAGATGGCAATGGGAACCTAAAACTATTAGCTTCTGCAACATCGCCTTCAGCTCCAGTGTGGCGACTCCCAGTCATTTGCCCAGTAAGTAATGTGATAAATTAATTGGTTAGTTACGGCTGAAGATAGCATGAAGATTTTACGGCAGAATAGTCTTAGAAATGCGATCGCAGCTTTTATGTTGGCGAATATGTCTGCCTTATGTATTCCCCAGCATACTTTTGCCCAAATCACCCCAGATGCCACATTACCCAGCCCTTCAGTTGTTGTTGACACCAATCCATTGTTCACAATTACAGGAGGGACTACAGCAAACACCAACTTATTTCATAGCTTTAGTCAGTTCTCTTTACTTACAGGCTCTGAAGCTTTTTTCGATAATCTTCCTGCCATCCAAAATATCCTAGTTCGTGTAACGGGGAATTCAATCTCTAGTATTGATGGCTTAATTAGAGCCAATGACACTGCCAACTTGTTTTTGATTAATCCCAATGGGATTATTTTTGGACAAAATGCTAGTTTGATCATAGGCGGATCGTTCTTGGCGACTACAGCAAATAGTGTGCAATTTCTAGATGGAAGTGAATTTAGAGCCAATGCCAATACACAAACCACTTCACCTCTATTGCTAGTCAGTGCTCCAGTTGGCTTACAGTTTAATGGGCTAACTAATGGCGCGATCGCAGCACAAGGTAGCCCATTAAGCGTACTGACTGGTAAGACTTTGGCGCTGGTTGGAGGGGATATAACGCTGCAAGGAGCATACTTATACGCCGAAAGTGGACGCATCGAACTCGGTAGCATTGCTGGTAATGGATATGTGGCGATCGCGCAAACGGGTAATGGCTTGAGTTTAAATTATGATAATGCGCCTAGTCTTGGCAATATCCGACTAGATCAAGAATCCGTAGCGAATACAAGTGGGCTTAACGGTGGGGGCAATATTCAGGTACAGGGAAGACAAGTAACCCTTGAAGGCGGTTCGGAACTGCAATCTTCTACTTTTGGCAATGGCAATGGCGGTGATGTATTTGTTCGCGCTACAGAACTCTTCGCAATAAACAGAGACTCTAATACGCTAACAAGCAGTATAGGTACGGATTCAAATTCTTCAGGAAAGGGTGGAAATATTATTATTACCACCGACAAGCTACTAATTAATGAAAATGTAGTGCTGTCATCTGCGTCCACTAGTAGTGGCAATGCAGGTAGCATCGACATCACCGCGAAAAACATCGACTTGATTATTAATAAGCAAAATATTAACAATCCATTCTTTCCTATATTTATTGGCGTACTTGCATATGATACGGGTAATGGCGGTAACTTAAAAATTACCACAGATAATCTACGAATGACTGGCGGTTCGGTTTTGGCGGCTAGTACGGTTGGGATTGGCAATGCGGGTACGATTGATATCACCGCAAAAAGCATCTTTCTCGATGGGAGTAATTCGCGCTTTCCGTCAGCCATTTTCAGCGAATCAGTGGGAACTGGTAATGGAGGAAATGTAAGAATTACAGCAGATAGTATTTTACTGAAGAATGGAGGACAGATTTTAGTTGATACTCAAGACAATGGTAATGCGGGAAACTTATCGATCAATTCCAAACTAATCGATATCTCTGGACAGAATGACAATAATCGGAGTGGTTTATTTGCCAATGCCACTTTTGGTGCAGGAAATGGAGGTAATATTCAAGTTAATAGCGATCGCTTGATCGTGCGCGATGGGGGGATTATCAGTGCAAGCAACTTTAATACTTCACTTACAGTCCCAGACCCTAGCAATGTTGGCAGTGGCTCAGTAGGTAACATCACGATTAACTCGCCATCAATTCTACTTGATCAGGGAAGCATAAATGTTGATTCGTTGAGTGGCAGTCGCGGCAATATCAACCTGAATTCAAACCTCATCCTTTTACGCAATGGTAGTACGATTTCCGCTAATGCCTTTGGAACTGCGACAGGTGGCAATATTACGATTAATACAGCCCTTCTGGTAGCAATTCCTACAGAAAACAGCGATATTACCGCTACTTCGATCAATAATTTTGGTGGTCGGGTGATTATCGCAGATCGAGGCGTGGTGATCGGTTTTCAGTTTGTTGATCAACTAACCCCACTCAGCGACATCACCGCATCTTCATCTTTAGGATCACAATTTAATGGGCTTGTCTCAGGTCGCACCTCTGATAAATTAATCGCTGACAATGACCTAGCCGATCGCAATAAACCACAAATCGTGGCGGCTTGCGATCGCTTTCGAGACAATGAATTTATTGTGACTGGGCGCGGTGGCGTTCCATCTGATGCCACACAAGTGATTTCCAGTCAGGCGATTTGGCGAGATTTGCGATTGTCAGAAATACCCTCGACGCAATCAAATTCCACATCTCAAACTGAGACGAATCTAGTCACCACTCAGTCCACTCGTCCAGTCGCCATCCAACCCATTCCCAAAATCGAAGCCCAAGGCTGGGAAAAAGATCGTAACGGGAACTTAAAACTGTTAGCCTATGCAACATCGCCTTCAGCTCCAGTGTGGCGACTCCCAGTCATTTGCTCAGCGAATTCACCCAAATAGATAGGCATAAAAATATGAAATTTGCGCTCGCTACCGCTCGAAAGTTCTGGCAAATAATTAGTAAAAAGAAACTGACATTTTTGTTAATGTTAGCGATCGCTACTTATTGCTCAATCACGATCCTTCAACCTGCGATCGCGACCTATAGCAAAAATGAAATTAAGCTGAATATATCATCGCAATTATCTCAGTCCGCGCAGCCTTCATTACTAGAGCAGGGAAGTCGCCTCTACGAACAAGGTAATCTTACCGAAGCAGTGGCAACATGGCAAAAAGCTTTACTTACTTACCGCAATCGTCAAAGTTCAGAAACTGACAAATTAAGCGCTCAGCTAAATGAAGCACTATGCCTAAATTATCTCTCAATGGCTTATCAAGAACTTGGCGAATGGCAACAAGCACAAACTACCATCGCTCAGAGTTCAGCCTTACTCGATCAACAACTATTGAATAGTAAAGAAGGGAAGTCGATCGCAGCAAGAATCAGCAATACGCAGGGCAGCCTTCAACTTGCCATGGGTAATCCGCAAACTGCTCTAGAAAGTTGGAAAACAGCTGAAGAAAGATACACTCAACTTGGTGATGACATTGGCATATTAGGTAGCCAAACCAACCAAGCTCAAGCATTGCAGGCTTTAGGACTATTTCGTCTAGCTAGCGAACAATTAGAAGCGATCGAATTGCGCCTTCAAAAACAGCCAGACTCGATGCTCAAATCTGTATCTTTACATAGCTTAGGCACAACACTACAGACCCTTGGAGATCTCACAAAGTCTCAGAAGATTCTCGAACAAAGCTTATCGATTGCTCAAAAACTTAACAATCCTGCTGAGAGCAGCGCTACGCTGATCAGCATCGGCAATAACTTTAGATTTATTAAAGATGTAGATGTCGCATTACAAAAATATGAGCAAGCCGCAGCAATCTCGCCAGTAAACATTCTGCGATTGGAAGCACAAGCTTTAAATCTGAGTCTGCTTATCGAAAGCGATCGCCTTCCACAAGTTCAAGCTCTATGGCAACAGATCGAACCAGAACTCACAAAACTGCAACCGAGCCGTCGCAGCATTTATCTGATTGTCAATCTGAGCGAAAGCTTAATGAAAATAAAAGCTCTGAATGCACGACCTATTTCGACATCCGAGATGGCGAATTTATTAACCATGGCTTTAAAACAAGCCCAAACCATCCAAGACCGCAGGGCTGAGTCCTTTGCCATTGGCGCATTAGGTGGACTTTATGAACAAAATCAACAACTTGACGAGGCATATCAGTTAGCCCAACGCGCACTTGCGTTAGCTCAATCAGCAAATGCCGATGATTTACTCTATCGTTGGCAATGGCTATCAGGTCGAATCTTAAACCAACAGGGCAAAACTGACCTTGCGATCCCATTTTATAATCAGGCTATTAAAAATATCCAAAACCTTCGTCGAGAATTAATCGCTACATCACCAGAAGTTCAGTTTGCCTTTCGCGATCGTATTGAACCCATTTATCGAGAACTCGTATCTCTATTGCTAAAAAGTGATCAACCATCTCAAGAAAATCTCATTCAAGCAAGGCTCACACTGGAGTCATTACAAGTCGTAGAACTAGAAAATTTCTTCCGAGCTGCTTGTCTAAATATTCAACCTCAGCAAATAGATGCGATCGACTCCAATTCCGCAGTGATCTATTCAGCAATCTTGAGAGATCGCCTAGCGATTATCCTTTCCTTACCCAAAGAGCCTCTGCAATATTACTCTGCAAACATATCGCAGACAGAATTAGAAGAAAATGCCGATAAATTTCTTCAAGCGCTTCATCCAGCTTTCTCTGAGCGTATTCGCTTGAAAGTCTCACAAAAGCTGTATGACTTGATCCTCCGTCCCATAGAAAAATCTCTCACTGAAAAGCAAATCAAAAACTTGGTATTCGTTTTAGATGGTTCATTGCGCAATCTGCCTATGGCTGCTCTACATGATGGCAAGCAATATGTTGTCGAGAAATATAGTGTCGCTCTGACCCCAGGACTTCAGATATTGGGTGCAAAGGCTCTTGATCGTAGCCAACTTAGAGTTTGGTTGGGTGCTTTATCAGAATCTCGACAAGGTTTTGCAGCGTTAGATGGTGTAAAGTTTGAAGCTTCCCAAATTGCCAAGACAATCCCAACTGATTTAGAGCTAAATAATGATTTTACCAAATTAAACCTACGAAAAGGTCTAACAGAGAAAGCTACACCTATAGTCCATCTAGCAACTCATGGGCAATTTAGCTCCGATCCAGAATCAACATTTATTCTGGCTTGGGACGATCGCATCACCGTACCCGACTTCTATAAGTTTTTACGCGATCGTACCGACAATCGCAGTCAGCCTCTAGAACTACTCGTTCTCAGTGCTTGTAAAACCGCTGAAGGAGATGTTAAAGCTATATTGGGACTTGCTGGCATTGCCTTGCGATCGGGAGCAAGAAGCACGATTGGCAGCCTATGGGCTGTCAATGATGAATCAACAAGTAAACTAATGTCAAACTTTTATGATATTTTAATTAAAGAGCCAACTATTTCTAAAGCAGAAGCATTACAAAAATCTCAAATTTCAATACTTAAGGATTCACAATATAAGCACCCATACTATTGGGCAGCTTTTGTCCTAGTAGGTAGTTGGCTTTAGGTTCTTATACATAACTACTTGGGTTAGGCACTATCACCAAAATACTAATTGCGGCGCTTTGCGCCGCAATTAGTATTTTGGATTTTAAGTCCTAAGTAACACTTTTATACCAATTTATATAAGGTGTGGTGAAACTTCTGTGAATAAAAAATAAACCCTGTACGGGTTTTAAAAACACTAAATGGCTACGCCATTTAGTGTTTTGGCATTATTGCTATAAGAAAAATTTTTTCTCTAAATGAGTAGGAAGAATTCATAAAACTCTCTTACTCACAAATCATTAGGGATTGCTATATAAATGTTATCACTCATGTTAAAGAGATTGTTCAACAAAGGTGAACCTAAGGGAGTCAAAAGAAACGGAATTTTTGAATAGCATATGTTGCAAACCCTAGCCCCAATTTTTTATTTGGCGTTCGACAGCAATATTTGAGTCGTGCTGTACGTGACTTAAATATTGCCAAAAAGGTAAGAATCGCTTTGCGATTCTTACCTTTTTGGCTTTCGGCAGACTTACATCATGTTAGGCATCAAACCTAAGATTAGAATTGCAAAGTGATGAGCAGTTGTTCAATTCTTGGATTTGATGCCCCAGTAAACTTAACAAATTATATAGTTTACTTTTTTAGAATCACTAAGTTCTACAAAGAACCATCTAAAATAAATATCTTTTTAGGGAGAAAATTTTCTTAAACAGATAAAAGGCTTAGAATTTTTATTAATTATATATCTTTTATATAACTTTTGAATATAGTCAAATAATAATCTATCGATTATTATTAATTTAAGTAATTGTATGTAAAGCTAGTTCTGCATTAACCAAAATTGATAAATAAAATCAGTAATAAAGATAAAGATAAAATCAGTATTCTTGTCTTTTACTATTAAATATAGCAATCCCAAATGAACTATAGGAAGATAAAGTCTGTAATAAGAAATGTCATTCTTATTTTCCTTTAGATCAACTTAAAATTTCCATACAAATTAATCAATATTTTCTACTATATGAGGGTACAAAAATGTACTTAAATTTATCTGCGATCTCCAAAATTTGCCTTTCGACTTTAACGCTTATTTTACTCCCTTTATCATTTACGTTTGATAACATAATGGCGCAAACAATTAATTTCAGACCACCTAGTGGTGCAGCGCCAAAGACTACAACTGGAGCAGCTACTCGTGACAGTAGTTGTCTAATCGACTCTTCACGGACTGATCAGAAGTTTTCACAAACATTACCAATACTCCCCAAATCAAACTATGGGTTAACCTTCTCTGAGCGTCCAGCATTTCCTATATTTAAAACTAAAACCTCAGCTAAGCAAGTATTTTTGAGTCTTGAAAGTGAAGATGGAGAAAATGTTTATCAAAATTTCTTGCCATTAACAACAGAGGTTGGATTCATCACTATTAACTTTCCACAAGATGCACCAAATCTAGTTATCAATAAGAAATATAAATGGACAATGGCATTTATCTGCGGAAAAATGCTCAAGCCTGACAGTCCAAGCATTTCAGGCTGGATTCAACAAGTACCCAAATCACAATCTCTATCTGCCAAGCTAAAATCAGCATCACCAGTTGATCGTATAGCAGTATATGGCGAGAATGGCATTTGGTATGACATGATCAATGAACTCAATCAATTGAAAAAGCAAAATCCTAGCAATCAAACCCTTTCTAGTGCTTGGGACAAGTTGATAAAAGATCATGTCGTTCAACAAACTAAATCCGCTACGCAGAATAAATAAAAGCCTGATTGGAGCCATAGATAAAGTACAATCCAGCATATTTACGGCTCCAATTTTAATTGTTACTCTAGTTCTTGCCGTGCAGTTATTGGGTGGCTTTCAATTACTTGAGCTAAGGTTTTTAGACAAGCTCTTCGAGTTGCGACCTGCTGAAAGTCTAGATCCCAAAATTGTTATTGTCACTTTTGATGATAAGGATATCGCTAAGGTTGGGAACTGGCCTTTTTCGGATGAAATAGTTGCACGGCTAATTACTAAAGTCAGGTCTGACAAGCCACGCGTAATTGGTTTAGATGTATATCGCAACCTCCCAGTAGAGCCAGGTTTTGAAGAATTAAAAAAAGTTTTTACCTCTACCCCTAATCTGATCGTTGCTGAAAAGCTTGTGGAGCCAAGTGTTCTACCTCCACCGTATCTAGATTATAAGAAGCAAGTTGGCTTTGTTGATACAGTAGTTGATCAAGAAGGAACTGTAAGACGAGGGTTATTATCTATCCAGAAGCCAAATGGAGAGCTAGTTTATGGGTTTTCAACTAAAATTGCCTTGCAATATTTGGAATCAAGTAATATATTTCCAAAACTCTCAGTAGGAAATGATCTAGCGGTCACTTTAGGTAAGACCACATTTTCTCCATTAGATGCATATCAGGCTGGATATGCATCTGCTGATAACGGTGGATACCAGATTTTGCTTAATTATCGATGTCTGCAAGGGTGTTTTCAAGAAGTATCTTTGAAGAACGTTCTTGATGGGGAATATCCCAAAGATCTATTGAGAGATAGGGTTGTTTTAATTGGCTCTACCGCAGAAAGCCTTCGTGATTTCTTCTATGCACCATATGGCAAGATCCCAGGTGTGCACATTCATGCCAACTTGATCTCACAAATTATTAATGGAGCCATAGATAACCGTCCATTTCTACAAACCTATCCAAAATGGCTTGAAGGAATATACATTCTTGTATGCTCTTCTATAGGTGTAATAGGCATTTCAAGCTTTTTGAGAGGAGGTAATCTTGGAAAAAACCAATTTATAGTAGGTATACTATCTTTCCTTTTAATATCAATGTTGATATTGATATTAATTAGCTATATTTCTTTTTTGGCTAGTTTCTGGTTACCTATCTTTCCTGCGATCTCCTCATTTTTATTAAGTAGTGTTATTGCTATTATTCAACTTGGCGAAAAATTTCGCTATGCATCAAATATTGATGAGCTAACGCAAATTGCTAATCGGCGTTACTTTGATCGCTTTCTCATGAAAAAATTTCAAGCCAAGCAAGATCTTTGCGTTCTAATTTGTGACGTTGACCACTTTAAGCTTTATAACGATAGCTATGGACATCAATCTGGAGATACATGCTTAAAACAGGTAGCCCAAGCTATTAACAAATCAGTACGTAGTGGTGAACTTGCTGGTCGATATGGCGGCGAAGAATTTGCAGTGATTCTTCCCCAAACTAGTTATGAAGCAGCTTTGGCTGTTGCCGAAAGGATCGTTAAGAATGTGCGTAGCCTAAATATTCCTCATAAAAGCTCAAAGACCAGTAATGTTGTGACATTAAGCTGTGGAGTTGCGTGCATGACGGCAGAGGATAGTTCTAGTTTGGATTTGTTGATTAAAGCCGATCGCGCTTTATACCAAGCAAAAGAACAAGGACGAAATCAAGCAGTAGGCTATAACATGCAGCAATAAATTTCTGAAATTGCTCTGTCAATATTCAAAGTTTGAATATCCGCGCTAAGATGTAAAGGTTTATTACAATTTCTTAATTTTTTTTACTGTCGTTAGTGAGCCGTGCCAGCTTTACCTTCTGAACCAAATTATCGCTGGAGTCGTGATAACTACTCTGAACTCGCCCGTAGCATCGACATTTGGCGAACAGTCCTGACATTTTCGTGGATGGTTTGGATCGATGGTAAAAAGTGGAGCTATGTCGGCGGCAAGAATGAAGCCAAAGTCAAAAAGCGTACGCGCAAACGTGCTGTTTGGCTACGTGAGTCCATGCTTCAGCTAGGACCAACCTTTATCAAGGTCGGTCAGTTACTCTCTACCCGCGCTGATATTTTACCTGCGGAGTCAGTAGAGGAGCTATCAAAATTACAAGATAAAGTTCCCGCTTTCACAGCCACAAAAGCACAACAAATCATTGAGTCAGATTTAGGTAAGCCGATCGCTGAAATGTTTGGTTACTTCGATCCTGTGCCCCTTGCGGCGGCGAGTCTCGGACAAGTGCATAAGGCTCAATTGCATACGGGCGAAGAAATCGTTATTAAAGTACAGCGTCCTGGATTATTAAAATTATTTGCGATCGATTTAGGCATTCTCAAGCGCATTGCTCAATACTTTCAAAATCATCCTAAACATGGGCGGGGACGCGATTGGGTGGGCATTTATGAAGAATGCAGCAAAATTCTTTACGAAGAAGCAGATTATTTAAATGAAGGCAAGAACGCGGATACATTTCGCCGAAACTTCAAGAGCGATCGCCGTATTATGGTTCCGCGTGTGTATTGGCGCTATGCTTCACGGCGGGTGCTGACGCTAGAGTATATGCCAGGAATCAAGGTTAGCAATTATGAAGCACTCGAAGCTGCTGGCATTGATCGCACAAGTATTGCCCGAATTGGTGCAGAAGCCTATCTTGAACAACTACTCAACCATGGATTTTTTCACGCCGATCCCCATCCTGGAAACTTAGCGGTGACTGGTAAAGGCGAATTGATTTTCTATGACTTCGGGATGATGGGGCAGATCCAATCGATTACCCGCGAAAAATTATTAAAGACTTTCTTCGGGATCGCCCAAAAAGACGCGGAAGCAGTGATTAATTCTTTAGTCGAGCTAGGTGCTTTAGAAGTTACGGGTGATACTGGCCCAATTAGGCGGTCTGTGCAATATATGCTCGATAACTTCATGGGGCAGCCGATGGAGAAACAGTCGGTAGCGGCGATTAGTGATGATTTGTACGATATTGCTTATGACCAACCATTTCGATTTCCCGCCACATTTACCTTTGTACTTAGAGCAATTTCTACGCTTGAAGGTTTAGGTAAAGGACTCGATCCTAACTTTAACTTTATGGAAGTAGCCAAACCCTACGCAACAAATCTTATGGAAAATGGTAGTTCTAAAGAATCAGGAAATTTGTCTACAGCTTTCTTTGGTGAATTAGGTAGACAAGCTGCACAGGTTAGTAATACAGCGATCGCCTTACCCCGTCGCATCGATGACACCCTCGCGAAGCTTGATCGTGGAGATATTCGGGTCAGAGTCAAATCTCAAGAAACCGATCGCCTATTACGACGTTTAAGTAATGTCGGTATAGGCGGAATTTATGCCCTATTGGGTGCTACTTGTTTATTGTGTGCCACGCTTTTATTTGTGAATGGCTCACAGATCCCCGCTGTAATTGCCGCGATCGTAGCGGGGCTGTTTATCTTAGTTTTATTACGATTGTTATCAAAAATCGATCGTCCCGAAAGATAATTAATCTCTTGTTTTTCTATATCTACGACATCTTCTTAGAGCATCAAAGCCCAAAAGATGAGAGGCGGTGCGAAGCACCGCCTCTCATCTTTTGGGCTTTGATATGTCTTAATACAAATGACTATGAAAACAATTTCAAGACTTTTAGCGCCTGCGGCGCTAAAAGTCTTGAAATTGTTTTCATAATGAGCATCTGCGAAAGCATAGAAAAACTAAAATATGGATTGCATGGATATTTCTGTAGTTTTTGCCTGTGAGCGGTAAACTAAAGATTGCTGTAGCAAAACTGGTCAATTCAATACGTCGAGCCGAACCACCTAACATGAAGCGTCTATTTGCGGGAGCAACCGATACAGGCTGCGTCAGATCAGCCAACCAAGATTCTTACCATATCGACCCTGAGGGACGATTTTTTGTAGTTGCTGATGGAATGGGAGGACACGCAGGAGGTGAGGTAGCAAGTAAGATTGCTGTCGATTCCATTCGCGCATGTTTAGAAGCGATGTGGGATGTCGAAACAGACACCCAAAAACTAATGCAAGATGCTATTAGTAAAGCAAATCAAGCAATTATTAACGATCAAGCTGCTAATCCTGTGCGATCGGATATGGGCACAACTATTGTTGTACTACTATTCCGCAATGATCAGCCTTGGTACTCTCATATTGGCGATTCACGGTTATATCGATTACGAGGTGCCAAGCTTGATCAAATCAGTGAAGACCATACATGGATTGCGAGAGCAATTCAAACAGGTGTCGTCAATCCTGAAGAAGCTAAGAGCCATCCTTGGCGGCATATGTTGTTGCAATGTCTGGGACGTGAAGATGTTAAAGCAACTATAGCTCGTGAAATAGAATGGCAACCTGGCGATCGCTTTTTGATCTGTAGCGATGGTTTGACTGAAGAACTCAGTGATGATCGAATTGCGCACCATCTCAAGGGCATTCGCAACTGTCAGCAAGCAGCTCAAACTCTGATCGAGTCAGCTAAGTTACGCGGCGGTCGCGATAACATTACGATCGTGATTATCTCTAACGAATTAAATCAAAACTCGCAAGAAGACTAAATAAGAACGCGCTTGCGCGTTCTTATTTAGTCTTAAAAGCTCTATAAAGAACTATGAATAGCTTTCGGAGAATAGTTTTTTTACTTTTGCTGACTCTTGCGTTAGTCGCAACCATAGGCATGTCAGACGTAAGTTTTTTTGCGGACTCTGAGACAAAAACGAGCCTAGCCGATGAGGCTTGGGGACAGGCAGGTTCGATCGCATATCAAGCAGCTTCTAGAACAATGCGTTCTAAGAATGGCGAAGGCGTACCTTTAAACAATGTTCAGAAGCGTTATCTTAGGCGATATTTTATTGACTACATTGATCGCGTGCAGATCATTTACAACTCCCAAATGATGGATCGTTGGATATTGGGTAATGTTGCCGTTCATTTTGGTCAAGTCGAAACGATCGCCCAAACTTACTGCGATCGCATTTATCTTCGAGATGATTACAAGCCCGAAGACCCCCGACAACTATCAATTTTGGCTCACGAAATGGTGCATGTGCGCCAATGCTTTCAAAATGGGGGGCTAGATCAATTTGGCTATCAATATTTTGTGGAATATAAACGGGCAAAGCAAAAGTACGAAAATAATCTCATGGAAAGAGAAGCTTACGATTTACAAAATCGTTTTGCTAAAGCTAATTTATAAAAGTAAAGGGCAGCGCGAAGCGCTGCCCTTTACTTTTATGTAAATGAGCATAATTAATTACAAACTCAAACCCGTAAGGTTTCGCCCCGCAGGGGCGAAACCTTACGGGTTTGGATAATTATTCGGCACAGGTACTTATAGTTTTAGGCATGAAGTAACGTTAAAATTGTTAACGTTACTTCATGCCTTCGCTGTTTTGTATACTCGACCCTTAGCTAATCTCATCGAACAATTGCAGCGCCTGCCAGGTGTTGGGGCGAAAACTGCTCAACGCTTATCGCTTCATATTCTCAAACGCCCCACAGAAGAGGTTGAAGCTCTTGCTCAAGCATTAATTCAGGCAAAGCAACAGGTCGGTAGTTGCACCATATGCGGTCATCTTTCGGCAGAACCAATTTGCGAAATTTGTGCGACTCCTAGCCGTGATAATGCATTAATTTGTGTAGTCGCTGATTCCCGCGATCTAATTGCTCTTGAAAGAACTCGCGAATATCGTGGAAAATATCATGTGCTGGGGGGGCTTATTTCGCCTATGGACGGGATTAGCCCTGATCAACTGAATATCCAAAGTTTAGTGCGGCGCGTCAGCGGCAACAAAGTCTCTGAGGTGATTATGGCGATCGCGCCCAGCGTCGAAGGTGAAACTACGACTTTATATGTGGGCGGATTATTAAGACCCTTTACAAAAGTTACGCGAATTGCCTTTGGCATTCCGATGGGTGGTGATTTAGAATATGCAGATGAGGTAACTCTTGCTAAAGCGATCGAGGGCCGACGCGAATTAGATTTTTAGATTATTAAGATACTTACCAAAAGGGTGAATATCTTAATAATCTACGGAAATATCTTGTTGCATATTGTTCCATCAAGCAGATAATATTTTGCTGATTCGCAACACATTAATAACGATGATTCACCAATTCCCTAGCAAAAGTTCTATGACAGCTTTAACTGGGTTAATTGGCTCTGGATGCATGATTTTTGGAGTGCCATGCTTACCACCAATTAGCTCCAGTCCTGCACCCAGAGAACCGCAGGCAATCTTAGTGTTGGGTGGCTCTCCCACCCGTGAAAAATTTGCTGCTCAGTTTGCTTTACAGCATCCGCAGCTCCCGATTTTTGTGTCGTCTGGTAGCCCTGAGGAATACGCTGAATATGTATTTGATCAGGCAGGGGTAAAGCGCAATCGCATTCACTTAGATTATCGTGCAGTCGATACGGTCACTAATTTTACGGTCATGGTGACCGAGCTTCAGCAGCGCAAAATTACGGACGTATATGTACTGACTTCGGAGTTTCACATGCCCCGCGCTCTTGTAATTGGCAAGATTATTTTAGGCAGTCGCGGCATTGAGATGCACCCTGTCTCAATTCCTTCTAGTATTAAATCCGAGAATCCTGCTAAATCTCTGCGCGATGGTTTTCGATCAGTTGTTTGGCTAGTAACTGGATCGTAGTGATGCTAATAAAAAAGAGATGCGGCTCGATGCGCTGCATCTCTGATGATATAAAACCCTGAAAGCTGTACCGCCTGCGCAGCAGGCGGTACAGCTTTCAGGGTTTTATATTTAATTGTGCTTAGCTACTTATTACAAACTTCTAAAAAAATTTTAAATTCTATTGCTCGAAAATCCCCTTCGGTGTTATCTTAGTAAAGCGCTAAAAAACGCACAGCGCCGGGATAGCTCAGTTGGTAGAGCAGTGGACTGAAAATCCACGTGTCACGAGTTCAAATCTCGTTCCTGGCATCACTAAAAAAAGAAGTCACAAAGTGACTTCTTTTTTTGTTGGTTATTTGTGAGTAATTGTGTTGCGGGTGCGAAGCACCCGCAACACAATTACATTGAATGCCTTCTTTTTTTTATTGCAAAATCGCTGTAAGATTCCAAAAGCTAAGTCATCACGTAATTGATTGGAGAATATAACCTTGAAAGGAATTTTGATTAGCTTTGGCATTATGGCAGTTGCTGTCCTAGTCATTGTAGTTGCTCAAATTACAGGCGGACAGCCAGCAGTTGCTAGCACTGGTGCACCATCTACAGGTGTACCAAATCAAACAGAAGTAAAAATAGCAGCAGCACCTTTAATTAGTATGAGTGATTCTGAAATCAAAGAAACTGGCACTGGTCTCAAATATAAAGTGATCACTGCGGGTACAGGTGCAACTCCTAAGAAGGGCGATACCGTAATCGTGCATTACACTGGTACGCTCGAAGATGGTACTAAGTTCGATAGTTCTCGCGATCGCAATAGTCCTTTTTCGTTCAAGCTTGGCGTTGGTCAAGTGATCAAGGGCTGGGATGAAGGTTTATCGATTATGCGTGTTGGCGATCGCTACACCTTGATTATTCCCCCCGATCTCGGTTATGGCGCTCGTGGTGCAGGTGGAGTGATTCCTCCTAATGCGACATTGATGTTTGATGTCGAGCTACTACGTATTTCTTAGAAATAAGGTAAAAAAAGCACCGCCAAAAGGCGGTGCTTTTTTTTGCTAAAGCTTTAGAGTTTTGACTGGTATTGCCAGATTCCATCAAACGTTGTCAAAGCAATAATTTGATCAGGATTTAGCTTTTGATCTTGCTCAAGAGAAATCTGACCAACTACTTTAACTATTCTGCCATCATAGGCTTTGACTTCTTCAGGCGATCGCAACGACTGCTTAAGGTACGTTGGGTAAATCGGAATTTCTATTCCATCTTCTAGCACAATATTTGCAGTTGTATAGGTTCCTTTAAAATCTATGCTGGACGTGATTGTAGGTGCTGGACTACTGTGCGACACATAGCGTCCGATCACTTGAACACGGCGATTGTTAAACCGAGTCAAATCCGATTTTGTTTTAACAATATCCAACTCTTCTTTCAGTACTTGAAAAGAAGTATTAAAGCGATGACCAGTCGTCGCTACGGCGGGTACGAACTTGAATGCTTCTTGAGGAATTCCTGTAAATCCTCCTGTTTCATAGCCCACATATTTAAATGATCGCCCTAAAACAGGCTTGGCAACTTGCGCTGTCATAAACAGATTAAATTCGATGGTTACGGGCTGAGCAAGAGGGCGATCGTTCACGGCTTCGATGCTTAACACATCTCTTGAGCTAGCTTTTGCACCCAATTCTCCTTGGCGAACGACCCCTGCGATCGTGATGATTTTACCGAGGGGCTGCCCCAACTGTCCGAGTAAAGGCTTCTTTTCAAGATCAGTGACAGTAAGATGATTTGATACTTTAGTCATTAAATTTGTAGGAGCTATATTACCTTCTTGGCAAGGCTGTGGTGCAGCGAGCGTTAGAATTTCTTGTCCTTCAAACCAGAATATAGTCAAGCTGAGGAGAATCAGGTGTAATTTTTTCATCGCTATTCTATTTCAATACTTCGGACAGTTTAGAAAACAGAAAAAAAGCCATTCATCGTTTAAGGTGCAGTTATTGAAGGGCTCCAGCAAATGAATAGCATAAATCTCATATTACACAACCTGCTAAGCAAATCACAACAAAAATTTCTTGTCACGCTGTTTTCTCCCAAAGGACAAAATGGCATAGCCATTTTGTCCTTTTAAAACACTTACAAGGTTTGGGTTTTAATCCACAAAAGTGTGACAACACTTCTATGGATTAGTATTCGACAATAGGTTGTGTGCGGGAAAGTAAACTTAACGAACCGAGTCGGTATAGTCAAATTCATGCGCGACTTATCGAAAAAGATAATAGCGATCGCTAAATCATCATCGAAGAAGATAACTTTGAGGAAGGATTAGTTAATACACTCATCGAAGCTTGAATCAAAAAAGAAGATATAAAAGTGCGATCTCGATCACCTTTCAAACTTATCGGAATCTTTTATCATGGCTAAACAAACATTAGAACCATCTTCGCGATCGCAGTTACTTTGGATAATTGTGGGCTTATTTGGGTTAGTGATTATTTTGGAATTTTCTACACCTCCTGAATATGTCATGGGTTATCTCTACATCAGCCCAATCCTCATCGCCAATTCGCAATTGGGTCGCCGTAGCACTTTTCAACTTACCTTAGTAGCCGTAATTCTCACCCTATTAAATATATGGATTCCCAAACAAGGAGAAGTGCAAATCTCGATGATTGTGAATCGGCTGGTCACGATTTTTGCCTTAATCGTAACTAGTTTCTTAAGCTATCGCGATCGGCAAACACAACAAATTTTGGTACAGCAACAGGCACAACTTCAATCCCAAGAAAAAATCATGAATGTCCGCGAAGACTTTGCTTCCACTTTGACCCATGATTTGCGAACTCCGTTACTTGGTGCGATCGAAACACTTCAAGCTTTTGACCGTGAACAGTTTGGGACTATTCATGCTAAACAAAAAACTGTAGTTGCAACGATGATCCGTAGTCATCAGAATAGTTTGCGATTAGTGGAAACTCTGCTTGATGTCTATCGCAATGAAACAGAAGGTTTGCAATTGCAATTAGAGCCAATTAATCTAGCCATCTTAGCGGAAGATGTAGCAACCTCGCTTTTGAGACTATCTACAAGTCGCAGCGTTTATCTGAATCTGCATTATGGAGAGTCGGACTTTCGCAAATTCCTGTGGGTGAATGGCGATGCTTTCCAATTGCGGCGAGTTTTTACAAATTTACTAACCAATGCGATTAATCATTCTCCACGAGGAGCAAAAGTAGAAGTTGTGCTAGAAATCCAATCTTCATATCAGGTTGTGCAAGTACTCGATGTTGGTTCAGGTATTAAGATTGATGAAAAGCCATACTTATTTGATCGGTTTTATCAAGGACAAAGCGATCGCTTAGCTACTGGTTCTGGGCTAGGTTTATATCTAACTCGCCAAATTATCGAAGCTCATGGCGGTACAATTTGGGCAGAAAATCGTATTCCCCATGGCGCAATATTCGGCTTTCGTTTACCCACTTTGCCCTATTCATCGCATGACATAACCTAAACGGCAGGATAGGTGGCACAGAACGCCACCTATCCTGCCATACCGAAGTTTATTGGAAAAAATGACCTTAGATCACCTTAAAATCCTATTAGTTGAAGACGACGAACTATTTCGTCTCGGTTTACAAGTGCGTTTGCAACAGGAAACCAAAATCGCAGTTTTAGCAGAGGCTAACGATGGAGAAACGGCGATCGATCTTGCCAAACAGCAACCCTTTGATCTTGTCCTGCTTGATATCGGTTTGCCAGGGCTTGGGGGGCTAGAAACCTGTCGCCAACTCAAGCTCAATCATCCGAACTTACCGATTTTAGTACTCACTTCACGCAATGAGCGATCGCTCATCTCGCGTTTAGTTACCACAGGCGCACAGGGCTATTGCCTCAAAGGGGTTGCCGCCGAAACCTTAATTCTTGCTATGCGATCGGTGATCGCAGGAGCATCTTGGTGGGATGCCACTGCTACTGCTGAAATCCATAATATTTTTCAAAATCAATCTTCTGAAATAACGTCTGAGAATTTATCTGGGTCAAAAGTTGATACTTTGACGCGACGCGAAAAAGAAATTCTCCTTTTGATGTCTGAGCAGAAAACTAATCAAGAGATTGCCGATCTGCTTTACATCTCATCAGGGACAGTGCGGGTACATATTCATACAATTTTGCATAAATTAGAAGTAAGCGATCGCAAACAAGCGATCGCCATTCACAATAATCATTTATAAATTATCAACCAAAAGCGATGAAGAATTTACACCGTCTGCTCACCCTTTTAATTGGCGCGATTGCGCTGATCGTAGGAAGTTGTACTGTCCCAGAAACAAACAATCTATCAATTGTTGCGCAACCTACAACATCGGCGATTCCGAAGCGGATGCGTACCGCCTCGACTAACAAAGAACTTACTCCAAACAGTTTCAAGCAAGTTACGGTAGCCAAAGATTTAGAAAGACCTTGGGGAATGGCATGGTTGCCCGATGGCGCGATTCTAATTACCGAGCGAGTTGGTCGAGTCAAAATCCTCCGCAATGGATCATTAGAGCAAATTGCGATCGCTGAAATTCCCAATTTATTTGTATCTGGACAAGCAGGTTTGATGGATATCTCGCTCCATCCACGCTTTGCTCAAAATAATTTGGTTTATCTCACCTACTCCAATGGCAATTCCCAATCTAATCACACCAGTATTTTGAGAGCAAAATTTGATGGTAAAGCTCTGTTGGAACCACAAGTAATTTTTGAGGTGAAACCTTCAAAAACAGGGAGTCAACACTTCGGTTCGCGTATTGTTTGGCTGCCCGATGACACAATGCTGATTGCGATCGGCGATGGCGGCAATCCTCCATTACAACTGGATGGTGAGTTGATTCGCAATCAAGCCCAAAAGCTGAATAGTCAGCTTGGTAAAGTCCTACGACTTAAAGATGACGGCTCTATTCCTTCTGATAATCCCTTTGTGAAAACAGCTAGTGCTAATCCTGCAATTTGGAGTTATGGACATCGCAATATTCAAGGATTATTTGCCGATCCCATCTCCAAGCAAGTATGGTCAACCGAGCATGGTTCAAGAGGTGGTGATGAACTAAACCTCATCGAAGCAGGGAAAAACTATGGCTGGCCAGTTGTCACCTTTAGCCAAGAATATACAGAAGGTAAAATTTCCAAGGAAGTATCTCGTCCCAATATGGTCGATCCTAAATTGGTATGGACTCCTGCGATCGCACCATCGGGTCTGATGCTATATCGTGGCAATATCTTTCCAAATTGGCAAGGCAATTTGTTTGCTGGTGGATTAGTCTCTAAATCAGTCATTCGCATCCAAATCGAAGGTGATAAAACAACAGTTCAAGAAACTATTCCTGTCGGTCAGAGAGTAAGAGATGTGCGTCAAGACAAAGATGGATTTATCTATATTCTGACCGATGAACAATCAGGTCAACTTATTCGCCTTGAACCAATGTAATTATTAGCTAATGGAATAAAACAGAAATCATACAAAGATGAGATTTTACAGCACTTTCACCTACAATGCACATCTCATTTTGGAATGGATTAGAATTTGCAAAACAAGAAAATCATGTAGAGATAGATTTTCTTGTTTTAAACGCATACCTTGAAAGGCTCTCTCCATAACTTTTTTTGTTTTTTGAGCCATTTCATATATGAGACGACACAACATACTATCAGTCATGCAGATCAGTCCATGAAAGTACATAGACATGGATAGGAGTAAAGAATAAAACATGAATTACTTAGGAATGAAAAATAAATAACTTATGCATTTCAGTTATTTTGAGGAATAGCTCTATAATTCCATTTAGGAAGATATTCATCAAAAATGATAGGTAGATTTTCCTTGAAACCATCAGCGACTTCTC
>NZ_SJEE01000047.1 GCF_006937785.1 Pseudanabaena sp. UWO311 | reverse complement strand
CGCTGTCACGGTGAAGATACTTTAGGGGTAGCTCTACGGGAAAATAGCTCGATGCCAAGCTTAATTTTAAGAAAGCGAGGAGGAGGGAGATAACATTGTTATCTCCCTCCTCCTCGCTTTTTGCTTTCTCTTCTTTGTTGATATGGCTATTGCCATCTGTATTAACGCGAGTTCAATATTGCGATTTGCGCAATGCGGAGCATAGCGCAAATCGCGAAAAACGGTAAGAATCACGAAGTGATTCTTACCGTTTTTCGCTTTCGTCGAACAGATGTTGTATTAGGGACTCACACAAAATAATCGACTCCAAAAGATAGCGGCGGGCTCCGTCCGCTGCTATCTTTTGGAGTCGATTATGTAGATCATGTTTTCTTTAGAGTTTCCTTAGACAAAATTTTAATTTTAATCATACTTCCCAAATGATAGAAATTATCCTAGTAAATGATTAGGGTTGCATGGCAAAGCTGCGTAACCCTAATCATTTACTGAGAATAGAAAAGTATTACTGGATGAATGTGAACTTGCCGCTATTGCCGTCAGGTTCCATTTTAATTTGAGCTACAAAAAATTGTTTCTGGACAATTTCGCCTTCAGGAGTGAAAGATATCTCTCCAAGAGGAGTTATGTATTTACCTGTCAACAATGTGTCATTTAATTGGGTGCGAAGTTGTGGCAGAGCTAGTGTAGATATCTTGGTCGTTTTATCTAGAGTACTCAACGCTTCAACAAATACTTGTACACCTGTAAATGCTTGAGCTGTAAACTGTGGTGGTTCTTTTTTGTTCTGTTCAGTATAGAGTTTGCGAAAATTAGTATTGATTTCATTCTTCATCTCAGGGCTATAGGCTTGAGCAATGATGATGCCATCGCAGAGAGCTTTACATACTGGCAGAAGATTGGATGTGTTTAACCCATTTCCGCCGATGATTAGACCTTTGTAACCTAGCTCACGCAATTGTTTTACCAGATTTCCACCATCAGCAGATAGCCCTGAAATGATAATTAAATCAGGTTTGATATTAATTGCATTAGTAACTTGAGATTGAAAATCGGTATCAGTAGTTTGGAAGGTTTGTACTGTTGCTAGTTCTAGACCTTTTTGCTTAACTGTTTCCTGAAAAGTACCTGTTTCCGATTTGCTGAAAGCATCGTTTTGGGCGAAGAAGACTGCGACTTTCTTGATTTGGGGATTGATTTTGAGTGCTGCATCGATCGCATTAGGAGCTACAACGGCTACAGGAGCTGAAACCCGTGCAATATATTTGCCGATTTGAGGAATGCCTTTGGCAGTATTTGATGGCGCAATCACGGGAACCCCTGCGCGTTCAGCGATTGGGTCAGCGCTAAAGGCTTGTTGTGAAAGTGTAGGTCCAACTATACCTACAACTTTATCTTGGGAAATTAGTGTGTTAAAGGCATTAATTGCGCCTTGTTCATCACCTGCGGTATCTTGGAAGACTAAGCGAATTGGTGTGCCATTGATACCACCTTTTTTGTTGAAATAAGCCTCAGCAATTTTAGCGCCAATGACTTGTTCTTGTCCAAGCAAAGCGACATTGCTGGTTTGGGCAACGGCGATACCGATGGAGATTGGGTTTTGATTGCCGCTCGTGGTGGGGCTATTAGTAGGGGTGGTTGTGGTGGAGTTGTTTGTTGGGGTGCAAGCCACTGCTAGTAAGCAGGTCATAAGAGCTGCGATCGCGTAGCTAAAAAGTTTTTTGATAGATTTTGCCATAATTCAAGAAGCCTTAAAATAGCTATTACTCGAATCAGTCTATCAAAGTAGGTGTAATTTACGAATTGTCCATACTTTGACGGCAGATTTCTAGCCGATAGAGAACTGTATCGACCAGATTAAATCCTTCCCAAAAAAACAGGCTTGGCAAATGACCTCGTGGTGCAGAGATCTTGAAGGTTAGATTCTCATATTTACGCCAAATCTTTGGAGAAAATTCCAGATTTAACCAACGTGGTTTGCGCCATCCAACGCGATCAGCAAACTTCTCATAGACCTTGGCAAATTCCCAGTAGTTATTTTCTTCATAGATCAACCTGCCGCTAAGACTTTTCCATATTCGTTGCTGAATACTCCAACCAAAGCGATTATCACTAGCTTGTATCCATGCTTGGTCGATCGCTATCCACACATCACAAGAAATCTGATCGATGTCACTGGAAGTTAATTCGGCAATTCTATTTTTATTTGCGAGTTCTAAAATGATTGTGTTAGTAAGTAGATCGCTTTCTTGCCATTGACCTAAATTTAAAGCTTCAATTAATTTCTTTATCTGAGGGTTGTTATGTTGATTAATATAGCTAACTCCTAGATTGTTGGAATTAATACCTGAGCTAATTGTTGCAAATTGGAGATCATTCAAGACCTCTGTAGCAGAACCATAACGATTAGCGATCGCTCTTTCTAAGAGCCGATTGAGAATTCCTGCTAAATGACTAGATATGGAAGTTTGTAGTTTTTCTCGCCAAATCCAGCGATCGCTTTCATCATCATATAGATCAAATGGGGAAATCCCTGTCAGTAGATAAATGCAGGTTACTCCCAAACTATAGAGATCGCTTTGAGGAATAGCCTTTCCTCTTGCTTGTTCAGGAGCGATATATTCGGCGCTGCCGATTAAAGTTCCTGTGCGATTGGTCGTATCGGTTGTAATGGCTTTGGCTGCTCCGAAGTCAACTAGAGCAAAACTGATTTCAGGAGTATTCGTAATTGGTGATTTGTAATCGGCGTTCCTTTCTTCTTGACCTCGCTCTGAAGATTGTAAAGATCGCTTGATAACATTGTCGGGTTTGATGTCGCGATGGATAACTTGTCGATCATGGATGAATTGAAGAACTGGCAGGATATTTGCTAGTAATTCATAAATCTGTGCTTCGCTAAATATGCCATTACGCTGCAATTCGATGTAGAGATTTTCACCTACAATGAGTTCTTGAACTAGATATAGACATCCATCTTCTTCAAAATAGGCGATTAACTCAGGGATCTGTGGATGAGAGCCTAATGCTTTGAGTTGGGCAGCTTCACTTTCAAATAGAGCGATCGCTTTTTTCATTAGATCAGGGTCTTGAAACTGTGGCAGAAATTGTTTAATTACACAAAGCTGACCCAATCGTCCTAGATCTTTGGCTTGAAAAGTCCGCCCCATGCCGCCCTGCCCAAGGAAAGAGATCGCCTCGTACAATCCCTTAAGCTGTAGGTTTTTGCCACAATTTATGCAAAACCTCCCGCCTTCGGGATTATTTGGCTTTTGGCAGCTAGGGTTGAGGCAGTAGGGCATATTTCTGATGGTAGATTTACATTTGTTTACATTAAATATAAAGTTTAATTAATTAATATAAAACTTCTGTAGGAAAGTAATTAATCATGGTAGTCACACCAACAAATATTTCATCTAAGGATAAGGATACTTCCACAACTGTAAACAAAGCAGTAGGTCTTAACGTAAATCCTACAGGGGCAGGCGTATTTGGTTTCAGTAATTTTGCCGAAACTTGGAATGGTCGTATGGCAATGATTGGATTAGTTGCAGGGTTTGCTAACGAAGTTGCGACTGGTAAAGGTATTCTTGCTCAGGTTGGTATTACTGGCGGTATCAGCGTATTATTTACACTCTTCTTTGCTGGCTTCACAGTTGCTACTTTGCTTGGTTACTACGCAGTAAAAGCTACTCAAAACGCTGAATAATATCAGTTATTGCTACATTTACTAATTAAAACCCAAGAGTTATTTGGCGGCGCTCCGCGCCGCCAAATAACTCTTGGGTTTTATGTCATATTAGACTTGGCGTTTTTACATCACAATGGCAACGCCGTCTTGATAATTCAGTAAATTCAAAAACGTGACTGGGTTTAAATTTCAATTCTTAAAAGTGTAATTACATCTTTGAGTACATGTATAGAGTCTTTGAAAAAGGAAGGGTGATTAACACGCTTCCTTTTTTTGTTGGCAGAGTGCTAAATTATAGGTATAGTTTTGAAAACGATTATCATTGTTTGAGCATCAGCATCTATGCTTGAAGTGCAAAACCTGTCTGTTAACTATCGCGAAGCTTCAGCTTTGTTAGATATTTCTTTTAGTCTCAAATCTTCATCATTAGTTGGATTGATTGGCCCCAATGGAGCTGGTAAAAGCACATTACTCAAGTCGATGCTGGATTTGATTCCTTCTCAAAGAGGACAGGTTTTTTATCAAGAAAGACCACTTAAGCAGCAGCGCCAAAAAATTGCCTATCTTCCCCAGCGATCGCAGATTGATTGGGACTATCCTGTGACTGTCTGGAATGTGGTGATGATGTCGCGTACTTTGCATAGTGGATGGTTCGGGAAAACCAGCCGCCAATCAAAGGAAATTGTGCGTGAAGTATTGGAGCGTGTAGAACTTTATGACTTGCGCGATCGCCCTATTAAGCAGCTTTCAGGTGGACAACAGCAGCGTGTATTTTTAGCAAGAGCTTTAGCGCAACAGGCTGATATTTTGTTGCTAGATGAGCCAATGACCGCAGTGGATAAAAAGACTGAGGCGTTAATGTGGAATATCCTTAATGAGCTAAAGCAAGAGGGTAAGACCTTACTAATTAGTTGCCATGAATGGGGTGATAGTCTTGATCGTTATGATCAGTTATTACTACTCAATCGTCATTTAGTTGCTAGTGGTAGCCCTCGCCAAGTTCTTACTCCAGCAAATATTCAGGCTGCCTATGGTGCATCAGTTGAGCAGATCGATCATAGCGATCGCTCTGGCGAAGAATTATTATTTTGTTGATTTAACTAAAAAATAAAAGTCGGTGCTTTGATCCCACGTCCCTTTTGTTATTTCACTATAAAATATGCACAGTAGACAGATAGATTCGCTTTAGATAATTTCATGCTCCAAATCTCCAAACATAAATCTATAGCGATCGACGAAATTAGTATTACTGCCATCCGATCGCAAGGTGCTGGTGGTCAAAATGTTAATAAAGTTTCGACAGCGATTCATCTGCGCTTTGATATCAATGCATCTTCCCTGTCGCCTATTTACAAAGAACGCTTACTCAGCTTAAGCGATCGACGCATTACCAAAGATGGCATTCTGATTATCAAAGCCCAACAGCATCGTACACAAGAGCAAAATAAAGAAGATGCTCTAAAACGTCTTCAGTTGTTAATCCAAAGTGTGGCAATCGTTCCAACTAAACGTAAACCCACAAAACCATCACGGAGTGCTCAAAATCGACGGATCGATAATAAAACTAAGCGGGGAGAGATTAAGGCTTTAAGAGGTAACATAACCGAGTAGTGATGAAGCAGATGCTTAATTCATCAGAACGCAAGGCTAAACTAGCACAAAAATTAGCAGAATTTCGACAGCGATCGCAGTTAAAAGAATCTCAGCAATTACTGATTTCGCTGGGTATTTCCTTAGACGCTTGCAAAATATTTTTACCAAATACTGATATATGCAATCGCCTTGAGCAATGGCTAAGTCAATCATTGCCTTGGCAATGTGGTCAGATAGATTGGCAAAAGGTGTCTGGGAGTATTTGTGAGAGTTGGGGTGATCAAGTTATTTCTGCCTTTCATTCACTTTGTCAAACCCAGCAGCTTGGGAATCCCATTGTAAATATAGTCTGGTTCCTGGCTGCTCATCCAATTCTAGAAATGCCGTTGGAGTTGGTCAAGCTTTCTCTAGAAGAAATTGTGGCTGAAGATTGGGATACGTGGATCTTTGATCCAGTCGCTGGACGGTGTATTGAGTTTCACCACAAAGGGACTATGTGTTATGGCAAATTGTGAAAAATACCAAAATCGTTTTTTTAAGCCCGCCTGCGGCGGGCTTAAAAAAACGATTTTTATAATGAGAATTGCTGATTACCAAGCTAATATTGCAAAATATTTACGTCAGTTATGCTATATTAAGAAACGCACGGCAGCTTGGCTCAGGTGGTTAGAGCGACGGTCTCATAATCCGTAGGTCCCGGGTTCAAATCCCGGAGCTGCTATATAGACATAAAAGTATAGGTGAAGCTCTGCTTCACCTATACTTTTATGGTGTTCATGATAGTATGTAAACAATTTACTCCCTAACGCAAAGGACAGGATTATGGGATTACTCGATCGCATTGGTATGGTGGTCAAGTCCAATGTAAATGCAATGGTTACGGCGGCTGAAGATCCAGAAAAAATTCTGGAGCAATCAATCATTGATATGCAAGAAGATTTGGTGCAATTGCGCCAAGCTGTCGCTCAATCAATGGCTGCCCTGAAGCGCCAAGAGCAACAATATAATCAAAGTGCTTCTCAGGCACAAGAATGGGAAAAACGGGCTATGTTAGCTCTCCAAAAAGGAGACGAAAACCTAGCGAGGGAAGCACTTAGCCGTAAGAAAACCCACGGCGATGCCGCCGCGACCTTGAAAACTGGTTTAGATCAGCAGACATCGCAAGTAGATCTACTCAAGAAAAACTTAATTGCGATCGAAGGCAAGATCTCTGAGGCAAAAACCAAGAAAGAGATGCTCAAGGCTCGTATGCAGTCTGCTAAGGCTCAAGAGAACCTCAACAATATGTTGGGCAAGGTTAATACCAACTCTGCCGCCGCTACTTTTGAGCGGATGGAAGAGCGTGTCCTCATGGCTGAAGCTAGGGCTGGGGCTAGTGCTGAACTTGGAATGGATAATCTGGAGTCTCAGTTTGCTCAGCTAGAAGCGGGTAGTGGGGTTGATGATGAATTAGCAGCACTCAAAGCGAAAATGATGACGGGTAGCCCCGCATCTCAGGGTGCTTTGCCTCCATCGGATGCGGCTAAGCCTACTGTTGGCGCTGCGATCGATGCTGAGCTTGAAGCTCTTCGTCGTCAAATGGGTTAATCGCTCGAAATTAATTTACAAGACGTTTTTTAATTAACATCAACAAGAGTCACAACTAAAAAAATAAAAGTCAGCGCTTAGCGCTGACTTTTATTTTTTTAGTTGTGTTTTGGTATTATTGCTATAAAAAGAGAAAAAGCTAAAAACTTGCTCATGATATTATGTAGAGGATTCACTCTTTAGGACAAAGGAAAGGATTATGGGACTACCTGAACGCATTATTATGGTGCTCAAGTCCAATCTAAATGCAATTGTCTCGGCTGCTGAAGATCCTGAAAAGATCCTGGAGCAATTGATCTTTGATATGCAAGAAGATTTGGCGCAATTGCGCCAAGCTACCACGCAGGCGATCGCATCATTAAAAATCCAAGAGCAACAATACAACCAAAGTACAACAGAGGCTCAAGAATGGGAAAGACGAGCAATGTTGGCTATCCAAAAAGGGGATGATGCCCTAGCTAAGGAAGCGCTCAGCCGCAAAAAGACCCATACTGAATCAGCGAATACTCTAAAAGCTGGCTTGCAACAACAAACAGGGCAAGTGGAGTTGCTTAAGAAAAATCTAACCGCGATCGCAGGTAAGATTGCTGAAGCTAAATCTAAGAAAGAATTGCTTAAAGTCCGTTTACAAACGAGTAAGTCTCAAGAAAAGCTCAACAATATATTGGGCAGTGTAAATGCTAATTCGGCAGAAGCTACTTTTGCCCGCATGGAAGAGAAGATTTTAAAAGCGGAAGCTTTGGCAAGTGCTACTGCTGAGCTTAATGCTGATGAACTAGGCTCTAAGTTTGCACAGCTAGAATCAGGTAGTGATATTGATGACGAATTAGCGGCGCTTAAAGCCAAAATAATGATCGTGAATTCTGCTTCACAGAGTGCTTTACCACCATCGGATGCTACTTAGCTAATAAAAAACTAAAAGTTCTCTTTTCTATTGCTTTTGATAAGAGTAAAAACGATATATTGTGTGATCTCAATTTTTTGTTTTCAGTAATTGAACTCTCTCTAAGTCTCGCTTAACTTCAAAACTAAGTTCGCGATTTTTAGGATCAGTATTGAGTGCTTTATTGAGATAGATTTCCGCTTCGCGTAACTTCCCATTTAAAATCAATTCACTACTCCATCGGTGGTAAGTTACAGCCTTCCAATGGATTACTTCTGGTGAGTTTGGAAATCTTTCGCTCATTCCCTCGACAACCGCGATCGCAACGACATATTTTTTTTGCTTGAGCAAATCTTGCACGCGCCGTAACATATCTAATTTGAGCTTCAGTTCTGGATCGCTATTAATTGGATCAACTTGATTATTGACTTGTTTCACCTCGATCTTGATTTTTGGGTGAGGCTGAGGAGGTTTGTTGGGAGCTTTGGGTGGTGGTGGTGCAGGTTGCGATCGCATTGCATTTGCAGCTTCTTTTTTAGCAAATAGCTCCTTATTCAAATCCTCTTTGTCTGAATCTTTGAGCATTTTGTATGCTTCCTGCACCAACCGAAACTTATCAGTTGCCGTGGGATCATTCTGATTAACATCAGGGTGATACTTTCGGGCCAGACGACGATAGGCAACCTTAATGTCATCTAAGGTAGCATTGCGGGGAACTCCTAAGAGTCGATAGCATTCGGATAAGTGCATGAAGTGAAGTGTGAATATAGGAAGCCGAGCAGAATTTGCAACTATTCTGGCTTTTTGCGAATCGTGTATTTTCCTTTAGGCGTAATTGGAGAACCTTTGTTGCCCTCAACCAGCTTGATGTACTTATCCAAAGCCTCCTCTTTTGTCGCATGTTCGGAAATAACATGCACTTTGCGACTGCCAACTAGCTCGAGGACAACTTGATGCATAAGTAAATATCTAGGAAATAGCCTTAAAACTGTAAAAAACAGTTTAGCAAATATAAACCCATAAAGTAAAAGGGGGCGCTTTGCGCCCCCTTTTACTTTATGGGAGTTGTTAATGTTTAGCGCTTCGCAAATTTCTTGGTGAGCTTACGTAAACGAATTGACTCTGGTGTGACCTCAAGGATTTCATCGGGACCGATGTATTCCAAGGCGCGTTCCAGACTCATCTCAATGGGGGCTTGCAACTGGACGATGTCATCAGCACCAGCTGCACGCATGTTAGTAAGCTGCTTACTCTTACATACGTTCAGCTCCATGTCTTGAGGACGATTATTCTCACCGATGATCATGCCTTTATAAACTTTCGTTCCAGGCTTAATGAAGAAAACGCCGCGATCTTCAGCATTCTTTAAGGAGAACTCAGTGGCTACGCCTTCTTCAAAGGAAATCAATACACCATTACGACGGGCACTAATTTCTCCTGCTGAAGGACGGTAATCGAGGAAACTGTGGTTCATGATGCCAGCGCCACGGGTTGCTCGCATGAAGTCACCACGGAAGCCGATCAGTCCGCGAGCAGGAACAACAAACTCTAACTGAGAGCGACCACTGCTGGACATTTGCATATCGACCATTTCAGCGCGACGTTGACCAAGTCGCTCGATACAACCGCCGACTGCATCTTCAGGAACGTCAAGTACCAGACATTCGTATGGTTCGCATTGCTTGCCGTTGAGTTCACGGTAAATAACTTGAGGCTGGGTAACTTGGAATTCGTAACCTTCGCGGCGCATGGTTTCGATCAAGATGCCAAGGTGCAATTCGCCGCGTCCTGCTACTGCAAAGCGATCGGGGAATTCAGGGTTTTCTTGAACGCGCAAGGCTACGTTGGTTTCGAGTTCGCGCATCAGGCGATCGCGCACTTGACGAGTGGTTACTAACTTACCTTCTTGACCAACAAATGGCGAGTCATTAACGCAGAAGGTCATCTGCAAAGTGGGTTCGTCCACCTTGATCATAGGTAAAGCTGAAGGCTCATTGGGACAGGTAATGGTTTCGCCAATGTTAGCAGTCGCAAACCCTGAAACCGCAACAATGTTGCCAGCGGAAGAGGTTTGCAGTTCAACCCGCTTCAGTCCATCGAATCCTAAAAGCTTGGTGATTTTACCTTTTACGATTGAGCCATCTCCAGAAATCAGTGCTGCTTGTTGACCAGAGGTAATTGTCCCATTGTGAATCTTGCCGATGACAATGCGACCGAGATACTCGGAATAGTCAAGAGTGGTAACTTGCAACTGTAAAGGCTTTTCGGGATCGCCAACTGGTGGTGAGAAGTGGTGCAAAATCGCCTCAAACAGAGGCTTCATATCAATACTTTCGTCTTCTAGTTTTTCTTTGGCGAATCCACCCATGCCTGAAGCGAATAAGTAGGGGAAGTCACACTGGTCATCATCTGCGCCAAGTTCGAGGAAAAGATCGAGTACTTTACTGACAGCAACATGGGGATCAGCAAATTCGCGATCAATTTTGTTGATTACCACCATTGGGCGTAATCCCTTTTCTAGCGCTTTTTTTAGCACAAAGCGTGTCTGGGGCATTGGACCTTCATTGGCATCAACGATTAGTAGACAGCCTTCGACCATGCCAAGTACACGCTCAACTTCGCCACCAAAGTCAGCGTGTCCAGGGGTGTCAACGATGTTGATTAGAGTGTCTTTGTATTTAACGGCAGTATTTTTTGAAAGGATGGTAATGCCGCGCTCACGCTCTAAGTCGTTGGAGTCCATCACACATTCGACAAGGGCTTCACCTTCACGAAAAGCGCCTGACTGTCTGAGGAGTGCGTCTACTAGAGTGGTTTTGCCGTGATCGACGTGGGCGATGATGGCGACATTGCGGATAGGGAGAGACATGGGTGATGTATCGAGTTGATCGAAAAACTTATTATTTCTTTATCTATTATGCTTGAGTTTGTCAAAAAACTTTGTGTTTATGACCACTTGCAGTAATCATCAATACAAAAATAAAGGCAGCTCTTTGAGCTGCCTTTATTTTTGTTTGTGTAATGAGCACTGTAAATCCTTTGCTATAAAGGACTTAACCCACTTTGTTGAATTAAGTTAAATGAGTCTTTGAAAATCATCACTACGCCTAAACCTAGCAGAATTACTAAGCCGCCTTGCATGACATTATTTTGTAATTCTTCGGGTAAGGGCTTGCCGCCACGTAAAGCTTCAATTAGCAAAAATACTAATTGACCACCATCCAGAGCTGGCAAAGGCAAGATATTAATAATTGCAAGGTTAATACTGATAATTGCCGTGAAATCAAATAATGCTGCGGCATCAGACTTAACTAGCTCAGAACCCATTGCCACGATCGCTACGGGGCCAGATAGCTGAGAAGCCGTATTCTGAAAATTCGTAGCCAGTTGTTTTAGTCCTTGGACAGTCATCACTACTAAACGCTCAAAACTTTTAGTAGCATTGTCAAAGGCTTCGGCTAGGTTCTTCACAGCTCGACGGTGAGGCTTGCCAGTGAAGTCTAGTCTTACGCCGATGCGACCCTTACCTGATTCGCCATCTGGCAAGATTGGCACTTGCAACAATTTGCCATCACGCATTACTTGCAAATCAACATTTTGATTGGCATTTTTAGAAATCAAAGTTTGAAAGCGATCTAGCGTGTTGAGGCTCGTATCAAAGTTTGTCCCATTTGCTGAGAGGACGATATCACCTGCTTGTAAACCAGAAATTGCTGCGGGTGCATTTGGCTCAAGTATTTTTGTGATTCTTACCCCTGGTTGATCGACTGTGCCGATGCCAACACTTAATGTCATTACTAATAAGACTAAGTAAGCAAAGACAAAATTGGCAATTACTCCTGCGCTGATGACGATCGCTCGATCCATAATCGGACGATTTTTCATCAAATTGGGATCGTCTGTAGGAATGTCGCTCTCTTCATCGTCATCAGGAAAACCAACATAGCCGCCAAGGGGAATTGCTCGGAGCGCATATTCTGTTTGTTTGCCTTGATATTTCCATAGCACGGGACCAAACCCAATCGAAAATCGATTGACATGAATGCCCTGTACACGAGCCGCCATAAAGTGACCGAGTTCGTGTACCAAAATCAGAATCGCAAGAACGGCAATTGCAGGCAAGGCGGACATAGGCTTCGCTCTAATAGTTGAGAATTTCTTAGATTTTTAATGTTGTAAGTAGTTGGGCACAATTAAGTTCAAACTCTCAAAATCTGCACTGCCCGCTGCGTGGGCGGTGCAGATTTTGGCTCTGATTTTTTATTGTGCCGAGGTACTTGAGGTATTTATGCAATACATAAAGATTGCTTAGTTTGCGATCGTAGCACAACGAAAAAGTCAAATGTTTGGTAAAGATTTTCGCTCGTCGCTTAACCCAAAGAAGGGCAAGACCCTATGAGCCGCAATACTTTTTTAATTATTGGATGAGTTGCATTATAAAAACTTATGTTAAGATTGATGTATAAAAGTCATGAATTATTGCAATCCTTTAAGTTTTATTAACTAAATTATTACCTAATGCGCTGAAATGAACAACACAACTCGCATCGCCGCTTCAATTATTCGTTTAATACTCGGTTCAGATTCTGCGCCTGTTTCGTTAACTCAAGCTTCACTTCTTTTGCTAAGGGTTGTGCTTGGGACGATGATGATCCATAACGGTTTCGATAAACTATCTGATATTTCTGGTTTTGCTGAAGCCTATGTCGAGGTGATCGGTTTGCCATTCCCGATTTTCTTTGCCTATTGTGCTGCTCTTACTGAAGTAGTTGCCTCGCCTCTACTAATCCTTGGTTTTTTAACTAGACCAGCGGCTTTGGGGTTGTTTGCAACTATGTTGGTAGCTAATTATCATCACATCTTAGTTGGTGGGTTCTCGATTCCATCCATTGAGTTATCTTCGATTTATGCTGTATCTTTTGCATTTTTCGCAGTTTATGGTGCTGGGAACTACGCAATTGATACTCTAATTGCCAAATCATTAGATAAATTTTTGTCAGTTTCTTCAAACGTCGATGCGATCGCTCAATCAGTAAGAGTGACTGTTAATAAGTAGATCCTCTCTAAAACAGAAAAAGGGGCGCAAAGCGCCCCTTTTTCTGTTTTAGAGATCTCTATAATACAAATTCACAAAAGTGTGACAACATTTTTGTGAATTAAGAATCAAACTCTGTAAAGGTTTTAAAAACACAAAATGGCTACGCCATTTTGTGTTTTTAGATAAAAGCAAAATATGTGATGTAAAACACTTTTCTACTTATTCTTTCATTATGTCAATGGACTTAGTAGAAATCATCCAATAGTGAGTGTGGGGATTTGCCCCACACTCACTATTGGATAATGTGAATGGGGTAAAGTTGTTTTCGTAAAAGCGATCGCTTTTCGGATTTGAATGTGATTCTTGAAATTCAGGTTAAACGGTATCACTCTTTACGTTTTTATGTAAAAAAAGTAGGCAAAAATATTCTTGGATGGGGATTCTGAACAAACTTAAAATCAAAAAACGTAGGTATTACTTCCTACTTTTTCTCTTTTGCCATGAGATTGCGTAAATATTTTCAAGATAAGCAACTAATTTAAGATGACTACGCTAGAATATGTGCGGATGAGTATTTCTAGATCGCATGTTTGTTTTCAGTATTGACAGTCGTCTTCTGTTTCATCGTGGCAGGCTTCTTTCCGAAATCTCTATCTCTACACATATCTGATTGTTGAAGCAAGTATTATGTCTATTTATGTTGGTAATCTCTCTTACGAGGTTACAGAAGATGATTTGAAAGCCGTATTTGCAGAATATGGCAAAATCACCCGCGTTCATCTACCGATTGATCGCGAGTCAGGTCGTCCACGTGGTTTCGCTTTTGTTGAAATGACTGATGAGAAGGAAGAAGATGCTGCGATCGAAGCATTAGACGAAGCTGAATGGATGGGACGTGCTCTCAAAGTGAATAAGGCTAAGCCTCGCGAAAGCTCTGACTCCTTTGGTGGTGGCAGAGGTGGCTTTAAAGGCGGCGGTGGTCGTCCATCTGGCGGCGGCGGTGGTCGTCGTTACTAAATAAAAAAGAAGGGGCGCGAAGCACCCCTTCTTTAAAAAACTAAAAGGGGACGCAAAGCGTCCCCTTTTAGTTTTTTAAATTGATAGCACGCCGTAAGGCTGAGCCATCGCCAATAATTCCTAAATTTTGAATGATTTGATGCTTTCGGGCTTCTTCGAGTTTGTTAAGGTCGTTGTAATTGACCCAAGCAATACAGTCTACTGGACAGGTATCGATCGCCTCTTGGACTAAATCTTCTTCATCCCCATCTTGAGCGATTACCCTAGCGCGTCCATAATCTTCTTCTAAAAAAAAAGTACTGCTTGCCGTATGAGCGCAGTGACCACAACCAATACATACCGTTTCATCAACAAACACAGCGTTTTGCCGCAGTTCCCCACCAAGTTCAGGCTCAAAGCCTGTGCGATCGCACATCTCTGAATCTGAACTGCTGGGAACCTGAGTATGTACTGACAAATTATCCATTCCAGCGCTGTAAAACTAGGCGAACTGAGCCATCTTCACGCACTTGCTTTTCGGATAGTGCAAATCCCTGTTCGCTAGATTCACCCATCACTGTGGCGATCGCATAGCCTTGAGTGACCTTTCTTAAGAAACTTTCTACAGTCCAAGGCTGTTGCCAAAACTGCATATCAGCAACTAGAGCATATTCAGAGCCATTCCACTGAAAGCCGACATCATAACCATTGTCTTGCTCAATTACCACCTCAGCCGATGTGGTCGTGCCTTCATGTCCACGCATGGGCGAAGCGCCAGATTTCCAGTTGACTCCTAAGTCAGTGAGAGCCTTTTGCAAAGGCTCTAGGCTGCGGATTTGTGTTTTTACTTGGCTGAAATGTGACATAGGGTTTATCCTGACTTCGATCTAAATGGCTAATGGTCGAAAACTATAACTTTTGTATTTTATATATCTGCTATATCTGTGGAAACTGGGATACATATCAGTTTTACTACCATTGGCTAAATCCCGAAGCGTCAGTATCTGACACGCGATCAAGTTGCGTAGCTGACTGAGTGGTTACCTGCTGCTGAGCAAAGTTTTCGGAAGTAAGCTCTCTATGAGCAACTATCCCAAGCTTTGCTTCGATCGCGGCGGTTACCTCAGCACAACTAGAACCGATAATGCCTGTTACACGCTCTTCGACTCGTCCATCTGGGTAAATAATGAATTCCAGAGTTTCCATGCTGGTTCTAGCTATTGAGTTAATAGACAGTTTGACTCAAAGTTCCTATAAACGTCAAGAAATTAGATCGCAAAATCAAAATGCTTTTTTGATGATTGTAATAGAGCGATCGCAATGCTCTGTATATGTTTTAATCTTTTGGTTAACTTCTTAAATTTAGTTTAAGTTTCTTGGCTTTACCAAAACTGTACAAAAACACACCCTAAGACATAGTCTAATCAAACGGAAATTGTAGATCGAGGATTTGGGCGATCTCGTAGGGACATTCTGAAGGCAGATCATCAATATCTAGAGGCGTTTCTCGCAACACTAAATTAACTCCCTGTCGAAATCCCTTTTGGACAGCCTCATCAAGATAAGGCTTTAAACTGGGATTTTCTTTTAAAATATCTAAAATTTCGTCTCTTTGCTCTCGAATGGTTGCCCTCCAGCTTTTGCCGCGTAACTCAGTCTGAAACTGCCACTTCAACAAATGCCCGATTAAAACTCCTAGTCGATTGCGTAGTTCCTGCTTTTGCTGCTTACCCAAAGATGAAATCTCCTCCACCAAATTTTCGATATCTAAAGCCTGCCATGCCCCCAAACGCAATAACTCACACTGTTCTTGAGTCCAAGCATAAAAATCTTGTTCATATTGATTAGCCGATGGACTAGCTTGATCACTAGCGTGATTATGGCAATCGCCTTGCAAGTCTTGTTTCAATTCTGTTTTCAGCATCGATACTTCCTCATTACTAATCAGCTACCTTTACTGTGCCATATTTCATATCTATAGAGACAGCAACCTTGGATTTGTCGCGGCTTGCCTCAATCGGAAAAGTTGCTATATCACCTTGAAAGATTGGCTTCTCAAAAAAGCAAGGGCAAGAGAGTATGGTCGTCGTAAATGGCAAAATCCATACTCTCTGTCTAATTTCAGTGGAGTAATACTTGCATTCAGTTCGGCTATCAGGTGGCCAGCAGGTATTTTCATAAATATAGAGAATCGTGGGTAAACCTTGAACTTGATACGTTGCGACTGGACGGTGTAAATCAAGATAAAACGCTATGTGGATAAATAAAATGAGTGGTGCTGCTAGAGTGAAAATCGCTAAAAATGGGAAAAAGATAAATGGGCGAAATAACTTAACTCTCTGGTTACGCGCAGTCTGAGATCGCCACCTGAATGCAAAAACTATCGTCAGGATAAAAAATATCAATATAGCGATCGGCTGGACTATTTCCCATGTCGGAATCATCTGCACAAAGAACATACCGACAAGCGCAGGCAAGCAAGATAGGAGAATTATCTGCTTTAGATATTGAGGATTTGTGAATATTTGTTTATACACTTCTTGGCTAGTCCCTAGTATTTTTTAGCAATTTGCTATAAACAATAATTGAATGGCGGCGCTTCGCGCCGCCATTCAATTATTGGGTTTTATGGACTAGTGCACTTGGCAACAGATATAAAAAAGGCACTTGCTTAGCAAGTGCCTTTTTTATTAGATTAATGGAATCGGGCAGAGTCGAACTGCCGTCCGCACTAGCGCCTAACCTCCCAGTCATTCACAGGTTTATCCGATTTGATCCTCACGGAGGGAATTACTAATTATCTCTAGTAACCAAAGATGCACTGATAAAGTCTTGAGCAAATAACCTACCAGAGAAAGTTATAAGCAGCATCCGTTGGGGGTTGGAGTGACATATTTAACGGAGTCATACATCACACCTCGAAACCGAAAAGGTTCTTAGGCGGCTACAGGAGCTGCTTTACGAGAGAAAGATACAATGTTGTTCGCATGTACTTGTTTGAATCATTGATTTACGAGAGATAATTCGCTCTCGACCTGCATCAAAGGATAGCTTCTACTAACACGTCGAAACCCTTACGATCCCTTATGGATTTAATAATAGCATAATAAAAATTGGTTTTGATGAAATTACACCGACGGCGTAATTTCATCAAAACCAATTTGAGGGGAGAGCCTCAGGCTCTCCCCTCAAATTGGTTTCATAATGAGAATTGCTGTAAGTCTCACGAGCTACGTCCTTTTGCAAGCAAAAGGGATAAAATAATTTTTTTGTTTCAGCTCTTGTTGCTGTAAAGAAAATAACGATAAGCAGAGGTTGATAAAGTGGCTATTGCAATTACAGAGACGGAATATATATCTTCTAAAGAACTTAAAGAGTTGCATGGTTTTACTGACCCGTCGATCAAAAAGTTTTTGGGTGAATGCGACATGACTCAGAGCAATCCCAAAAGCAAAAGTGCGGCTCCGATTAGACTATATAGCATTGAACGGGTTAACGCAGTTTTAGCGGATCAGGCTTTCATTGAATGGCAAAACAAGAAACAATCATCAACCTCAAAGCAAAAACAAGCTGTTGTCAATATTGAAGTAGTTTCTAAGACTGAGGCTATTGAGACTAGACAAGACCCACAAATTGAAGCCTTTGATTTTGATGGTGGACTATCAGACTTAAAAACAGCAGATTGGGATGATTTTCAATGGGAATATTTTCGGGTTGAACATGAGAATAAGTTCTCAGAAGAGCAGAAATTACATGCTGTTATAACAGTTAAAAAGATGTTGGCTGCATCCTATTGGTTTGTACCTGACGATTTTTTTAATGCATTTAGTCAATATGGCAAGGGGGGGACAGATATCCCAGACTTAGTACATGCATACAAATCAAGTATCTTGACAAATGGATGGAGAGGAATTCCCCTAACGAGCTTGATGATTTGCGATCGCAAATCTCCTACCAAAATGATGTTAGATGCTGGACACCACCGATGGAATGCTCTCAAGGAATTATGGGAAGCGAAGGAACTTACTACCGATTTTAAGATTCCTGTCTTTGATTTAAAGCGATTGCGTCCAATCGTGAGGGATCAATATAATCCAAGTCTGGAATTTGCTTTGCGTTTTGCGGTTACAGGTGGCACATTAGGTCATGACTTTGCCCTGAGAGTAATTGCGAAAAATTGGTTTACAAGACTTTGCACTGGTGTTGATTGCTCTTACTGAGCTTGGGTTTATAGCTTACATAAAACCCAAGAAGAGAATGGCAGCGCGAAGCGTCGCCATTCTCTTCTTGGGTTTTGAATTACTAAGGAAATATTCTTCGAGATCGGTTTGTAGCCTATTTTTATGCTCTCCAAAGGTATTATGATAATCATTATCATAATACCTTTGGAGAGCATAAAAATGCGCTTAAAGACATCTACAAAATTATCTTCAAAGCTAGGCTCCACGAGATATTCGAGCAAAGGATTTAAAATTTATTCGGCAGCGGTAGTAATTGCGATCGCTAGCAGTATTACTGCTTGTACTGTCACCACTCCCACTGCGACGACTACGACTACGGCAGCTACTTCGACCGCAGCCGCATCTCCTGCAAAAACAGAAAGCTTACCTCTAGTCGTGGCGACAAACTCTGTAGCATGTGCCTTGGCTAAACAAATTGCTGGCGATACGATTGATCTGAAATGTCTGATTGAAGCGGGTACTGATCCTCATCTTTATCAACCTAAGCCCGATGATCGTAAAGCGATCGACTCTGCAAAGTTAGTTCTCTATGGTGGTTATGACTTTGAGCCAAGTCTGATCAAATTAATTCAAGCTAGTTCTAATACAGCGCCCAAAATAGCGGTTAACGAGGTTGCTGTGCCAAGTCCCTTGATGTCTGAAGACGGACATGACCATGCTCATGATAAAGAAGAAAAAAAGGATGCTAAATCTGAAAAACCTGATAAAAAAGCTGAAAAAGAAGCCGATCCCCATGTTTGGAACAATGCTCAGAATGGCATCAAAATTACTCAGGCAATTAGTAAAAGCTTAAGTACAATTCGTCCCGATCAGGCAGAAACTTATGCCAAAAATACTGCCAAAATCGTCAGCGAACTTGAGCAAATTGATGTTTGGATCAAGGCTCAAATTGCTACAATTCCAGAAGCTTCACGCAAGCTGGTCACGACTCATGATGCCCTTGGCTATTATGCCAAAGCCTATGGCATTCCCGTTGAAGGTGCTTTAAATGGAATTAGCACTGACGAGCAACCAACACCAACCAGAGTTAAAGAACTCGTTGAGGTGATTAAAACTAGCAAAGTTCCTACCATTTTTGCGGAAGTATCGATCAATCCAAAGTTGATTACGACCGTTGCGAAGGAAGCTAATGTCAAAGTTTCCGATCGCGAACTCTATGCCGATGGGTTGGGTGCAAAAGGTAGTGAAGCTGAAACCTATGCTGGGATGTTGATTGCAAATACTCGCACGATTGTCGAGGGATTGGGTGGCAAGTACACCGCATTTCAATTGACAACGCCTTAGCGAAAAATTAACAATCTTAGGACTTACGTAAAAGAATGTAATATTAGGGGGAATTCATGAATTTCCCCTAGTAAGAAATGAGAGTTTCAAGTCATTTTTGCGTAATTCCTTAACCTCGGAGGAAATCATGCTGCATTATCAAAATCAAACAATCGCACCAAGTGGTGGCTTAAATCCCATAAAGTTGTGCAGGCTCTGCCTGCACAACTTTACTTATTCGGACGATGCGTTATAGCAAGAGCAAAAAATTTGACAAAAGTTGAGGTGATTATTTATCTATCTATCTTAATTTTGCGCAGCAAAGTCTTTGCTCTTCTGGTAACAGCTCGTTTTGTTAGAATCCCTTGCGAAGGGCTAAATAGTAATGCTAACAAGAAAAATCCTGAAATAATCAACACGATCGCACTGCCTGAAGGAACGTTTTGATAATAGCTGACGTACATCCCGCTGACACTTGCAATCACCCCAATTATTGCCCCTAAAACCATCATTAAATGTAATTCTCTCACTAATAGATAGGCAGTTGCGGCGGGGCCAGTGAGTAGAGAGACAACTAGCACCACACCGACCGATTGCATACTAGCAATGATCGTCAGCGTAATTCCTGCCATTAGCCCAAAGTGAATGAAATGCACGGGTAAGCCCATTGCCTTGGCAGCTAAGGGATCGAAGCAATAGAAGATTAATTCTTGGTAAAAGATGGCGACACAGGATAAAACTGCGATCGCAATGATCAAAGTTCGCCATAGATCAGCACTAGTAACTCCTAAAATATCGCCAAATAGAAAGCTATGCAGATCTAATTTACTTTTGAGGGTGGTAATCAACATCACGCCCAAAGCTAAAAATCCCGAAAATACTAAAGCCATCGCTGTATCAACCTTAATTTTGGAATGGGTCTGAATCCATGCCACCACAAAAGTACTAATCGTTCCTGCGATGAATGCACCAAGAAAAATATCCATCCCAATATAAAAGGCGATCGCTAATCCTGGTAAGACTGCATGGGCAACCACATCACCGAGAAGCCCCATATGCTGAACGATCAGATAGCTACCAACTACCGCCGATAAAATCCCAATCAGAACACCGATCTCGATCGCATTTCTCATAAACTCGAATCCCAAAGGCTCAATCAACCAATTCAACATAAATTTTGTTCCAATTAGGTAAGTTCTTTCTGCATCAAAATCACGCTATCGCCATAGGCTCGTTTAATGTTCTGTGTGGTAATCACCGCATCGCGATCACCTTCAGCGATGAGTTCTTTATTTAGCAGCAACAGGCGATCGTAATTATCCAAATTGGAACCAAGATCGTGAGTAATCACTAACAGAATTTTGTTTTGAGATTTTAATTCCGCAAACACATCAAAAATTACGGCTTCAGTTTTCTTATCCACGCCCACAAATGGCTCATCAAAAAATAGTAGTTCGGCTTCTTGGGCGATCGCTCTAGCGAGAAATACACGTTGTTGCTGGCCGCCAGATAACTCGCCAATTTGGCGATCGCGCAAATCCCACATACCGACACGATGAAGTGCTGATTTAACAATGCTTTCACAATGACAACCAGACTTCTTGATCCAGCCTAGCCAATTGCGATGGCGGGTGCGAGACATCATCACCGCTCCCCATACAGTCACAGGAAAATCCCAATCGACCTGCGATCGCTGCGGCACATAGGCAACCTTGCGGAGTTGTCGGTGCAAGGATCGTGATCGATAGCGCACATGACCGCTAGAAGCTGGAACTAAACCTAAGATGGCTTTGAAAACTGTACTTTTGCCAGCTCCATTGGGGCCAATTACCGCCACCATTTGCCCAGAAGCGATCGCAAAGCTGACATCTTCCACTGCACTGACATCGTGATAGCTGACTCCTAGATGCTCGACTTCTAACATATTTTTTTTGCTTTTAATTTGCAAAGATTCGGGTAAGTAGATGGACATAATTAATTGCAAACCCAAACCTTTAGGATTGCGACGGGCACAATCCTAAAGGTTTGGGTAATTTATTCTGCACAGGCATTTATTGGCTTGATAATGATTATCATTCTTGATACAATTAAAACACCTCAGCGCCATCTTGTCGCCATCCTATATGTCCATAGACCTGTTCCCGCGCAAACCTGTCGTTTACCCAGAGCAATTACAACAGCTCAAAGATTGGCTATATGAAATTTTGTAAATTGATCGCCACACGATTATTTCTATTAATCAATTGCAATGCCAAGACTCTGGCTGTCCACCGATCCAGACTGCGATCGCGATTATGACTAGTCCGCATCGCGTAATTCGGATTCATAAAGCAATCCCCGATATCGCCTATGTCGATGTGATAAGTGCGATCGCTAATTCCACTCCTAACCGTTAATTTTTCATAAACCTATGACTACAAGCTTATCTCAAATTCCCGTTACTGTCTTGACAGGCTACCTCGGCGCAGGCAAAACCACTTTGCTCAATCGTATTCTCACCCATGAGCATGGCAAAAAGGTTGCCGTAATCGTCAATGAATTTGGTGAAGTTGGCATCGATCATAAATTGGTAGTTAATGCAGATGAAGAAATCTTTGAGATGAATAATGGTTGTATTTGCTGCACTGTGCGCGGTGACTTGATCAGAATTATCACAAACCTGATGCGCCGCCGTGACAAATTCGATCATTTAGTGATTGAAACTACGGGCTTAGCCGATCCTGCACCCGTAATTCAGACCTTCTTCGTTGATGAAGATGTCAGTACCAAAACCAAGCTAGATGCAGTGGTCACCGTCGTTGATGCTAAACATATCTCTCAGCATTGGGATGCAGAAGAAGCGCAGGAGCAAATCGCTTTTGCGGATATCATTTTACTCAACAAAACTGATCTAGTTAGTGAAACAGAACTATTAGAGCTAGAACAACGCATTAAATCCATGAACTTGATGTGTAAAATCTATCGCACTCAAAACTCTGAGATTGAGATGGATGCAGTTTTAGGCGTTGGTGCATTTCAGCTAGATCGAGCATTGCAAATAGATCCTGAGTTTCTCGGTGAAGATGCCCACGAACATGACGACACAGTGAAATCTGTTGCGATCGTTGAAGAAGGAGAACTATATTTGCCAAAAGTCAATGCTTGGATTAGCAGGCTACCTCGCGAACAGGGTGTAGATATTTTTAGGATGAAGGGAATTCTCAATATCAAAGGAATTGAGGAACGGTTTGTGTTTCAAGGTGTGCATATGTTATTTGATGCTACACGCGATCGCCTATGGAGTCCAGATGAGCATCGCCAAAATGAGTTAGTATTCATCGGACGAAACCTTGACCCAGAGAAGCTAAAATCCGATTTTCTTAATTGTATGTATTGAAGAGAATCTAAATGTTTTTAGTTCTTGTAATAGTATGAGCCAATTCAAATTTTTTAAGAATAGAGAACATTTTCTTTTTTCATTATGGACTTGGATGTTGTTATTTTCTTTGGGATTTCATATTGTGCTACTGTTGCTGCCGAGTACGCTTAAACCAAAAACTGATACAACAAACACAGTCAATAAGACTGAATTAGAGGGAATTAGGGTTATTGAATTACCATCTAATCGGACAATTACTTCTCCAAAGGATTCTCCTAATTCTTCTTTTCAATCTAATTCTAAAGCTAATTCTTTGAGAATAATTAATAAAACTATTGACAAAACTCCAGAATCAAATTCAAATCTATCTCTAAATAGAAACTTAAATAACAGCTCAAATAATAACTTAGATAATCCTTCTTCTAAACCAGAAATACAGCAAGATCAGCCAAACTCTAAACCTGCATCCAATCAGAATTTAGAATCTCAAAACGAGGCAAAAAAACAAAATCTAGAAGCGAAAAAAAATTCCAACGATCCATTTATTGATTTTCCCAAATATCCCAATGCGGAAATTGGCTCATGGGGATTACTTCAAGGGCAAGAGGATTTGGCAAGTCAGCAAACAGGCGATCGCCAAGATGTTGTCGCCTCCTATTTTGAAAGAGAATTACAAGCTAGAGGCTATGAAATAAAAATCTTATCAAGCGACTCCAAGCAAAAAGTTTATCAAATATTTAAAGGTGGACTGAACAAGTTTCTCAATTTAATAGTTCGTGATGGAAAGGGAACAGCAATCGTCCTTGCTAGTCAAGCACTGGATATAAATAAATTGCAAGCCTTATCTGTAGCCAGTAAAGCGGAGACGGATTTTGATATTGTTCTCAAACAGCTAAGTGAGTTGGGCGCTCAAAGGATCGCCATTCCAGAATTTTATTTTGCTCAACCAGAAAAGTTTTATGCGATGTCTGCAAAAGAGCGAGGTAGCTATGACATTGCTAAACCCAAACTTGGTTTTGATGGTAATTTCGTTGTCATTTTATCCAAAAGCCCCGAACAGGTATTCAGTAATTTCTTTGCACCTAACTTTCAAAACAGCAAATTTGAAGTTTCTCAAATGTCTAATTACGGTGGCGGCTTAGTTTACAAAGTGAAGCAAGGTTCTTTTGTGAGATATCTCAATCTATTACCAACCCAAAGCGGTGTCGGTACAATCGTTGTCATCTGGGAAAATTTACCCCTCTAGCAAAAGTAGATATGCCAAAAGTTGAAGCAAGATTGTGCTGCAAGCTTAAGCTTGCAGCACAATCTCTGATTGCCAATCTTAAGTATATGTATATAATTTATTACACATCCAAACCCTTAAAGTTGCCCCCCATAGGGGCACAACTTTTACTTAAGATTTTCTGACGGTCAAAGACACGCGATCCCATCCAATTTCTTTCAATAGATAATCTCTACTTAAAAACTAAATACAGTTCTCAACGTGCCAACGGTGATCGTACTGTTATTACTGTTGTTATTTGGATTAAAGATAAACTGAAGATCGGGAGTAATACTGATACGATCGGAGATAGGGAATTTATAGAATAATTCCACATTAGTTTGAGTGGCATTACCCACATTACTTTCGATTAATGGTTGTCCGATCGCGATTCCTGCTAATGCTCCTTCTTTAAATAAGTCGGGAAACGAAACCCCAGCAGACCAAGTTTGAGGATTGATAGAACTATTGGTAGAGTTTGTATAGCTAGGAAGTGCCGCAGCAATTGTATCGATAGGATTGTTGATAGAGCCAAATCCATAGCGCCCAAAGACAGCGATCGTATCGGTCAAAGCCCACTCAAGGTTCAAGCCAACTGTGCTGTAATTGAGATTATTCACCGCAGCAGATGTATATTGCAGACGCACAGTAAAAGGGTTATCACCTTCACTGTTTGTGGGAGAAAATGCCAGCTCAAAAGTTCCTTGATAAGAATCTCCAAATAGACCTTGATTAATAATTCCATTGGGAGCAACAGCAGGCGCTGTAGGCGTTGGGCTATTAGCATTTGCAGCAACATATCCTGCTCTCAAAGTAAAAGCGCTACCTCCAAAGTTCCATGCCACTACTGCGCCTGCGCCAGGTCCATTTATAGGCATGGTAAGAGGATTATTATTAAACAAATGCGCGGAAAAATCGCTGGATTCGTCGTTAGCAAAGCCGTTTTGATCTAACCCATCATTTAGCGAAATAACTGGGCCAACAGAAACCCTTACATCTCGACCAACAGTGAAATCATAACGCAAAATTCCAAGTCTTGCCGTATTAGCTACCTGACTGTAATCAAATTGGGAACTGTTAGCAAATCCTGTATATCCTAAAAACGTGCCGTTAGCAGAATCGAGGTTATTAAGAACATTGGAACCATTATTTCCAACTTCCAACCGAGTAACGAGCAGATCATCCCCCTTAAAAGTGGTGTTAAAGTTTAGGCGCACCCTACTAATTACTGTCGCGTTAGCCTTACCAGAAAGTCTCGTGGGACTTCCAGTTGCCGATAAGAGATTATCAGTACCCGAACCACTTGCCGAGACAGCTACGATTGCTTGACCGACAAGTTTGGTGGTAGTAGAAAATTGCTGAGCCTCGATTTTAGCGGTTTTCGCATCAAGCGCATCAACTCGTCCTCGCAAAGTAGAAAGTTCTGAAGCAAATTCTTCTTGCAATTTTTGTAATGTGGCAAGATCGGTTTTGCTAACTTTGTCCGCTAGACCAGATGCAATAATGTCGTTGATTTTATCGAGACAGGCATTTAAACCTGCTGCAAATTCATAACGGCTTGTGGCTTGCTTCCCGCGAAAACTGAGATCGGGATAACCTGCAATACAACCATAGCGCTCCACAAGAGATTGTAGGGCTGTAAAAGCCCAATCTGTAGGACGCACATCGCTGAGTTGTGAAACTGCTGTGACGTTTTCTACAACGACAGTTTTACCAATTACATCTTGGCTTGGTGGTAGAGATTGCGCTGATAATTGGCTAGTTGATGGAATTGTTTGAGCGGATACACTCGATATATCACTGGATATAATCCCAAAAGCAGAAATAGCGATTGCTCCTGCCAGAGACATTTGGGCTAATTCAGATTGAAGGTTCGACATGGATTACTTCCTCACACTTACTTGTATATCAATAGAATTTCCAGTCGAAAGTTGCCAGAATGCAGTCTTCGACTGGGGAACTACTCACAATTATTTATATGTCAATGAATTGGTAGCCGATGTAGCATTAAAGGGTGTAAATCTGCCACCTAGTCCTTCTACGATTGTTTTAGTATTGGCAATGAAGAACTTTTGATAGGTGTCACCATCACTTCCTATTTCGCCCAGCCCATCAGCATATAATGGATGTTCTGCTACCTTGACGTTAGCCTCTCTTGCTACGGCATTAATCAATTTTGGATTGATCGTCAGTTCTGCAAAAATAATTGGCACACCTTCTGTTTTGATGGAATTCACTAGATCTGCTACGCGCTTTGGCGTTGCTTGTTCTTCGGTGCTGACTCCCTGTAATGCACCTGAGACAGGAATACCATAGGCTTTGGAATAGTAGCCAAAAGCATCGTGGGTCGTTACCAATTTGCGCTGATTTGGAGGAATTGTTGCAATTTGGTCTTTAATCCAGCTATGGATTTGTGAAAGTTCGGCACTTAACTTTCCTGCATTAGCTGCATACAGTCCAGTCTTATCAGGTTGTACCTGAATGAGACTGGCTTTCACGATTCCAACAATTTGCGCTCCATTGCGAGCGCTATGAAAGACATGGGGATCGTTGACAGTCTTACCATCATCTTCAAATTGTTGCGGGACAGGAACTGCAAGCTCGTCCACTGCCACTTTTGGAGAACTGTTGGGAGTAGCTTTGATAAGCTTAATAATCTGCGGTTCAAAGTTGTAACCAGCATAGAGAACCAAATCGGCTTGCGCGATCGCTAGGCGATCGTAAGGTTTAGGGACATATTCGTGGGGGTCGGCACCAGGCTCGATCAGGCAATTCAGATCGATCGTATCTTGAGCAATTTGCTTGGTGACATCACAAAGTACGCTTGTTGTAGCCACAACTTTGGGCTTGCTTTGTGCCATAACTGCGCTCAGCCCCAAAGATAAATAACTAGCCGAGACAGTTACAACCGAGAGAAAAATGGTTTTCCAAGGTTGGTGTTTGGCAAAAAAGTTGGTTGGCATAGTTTCTAAGAAGGGTATGCTTAAAAGAATGATAATCATTATCATATAATACTATGTAAATAGTAACCATAGTCTCTTGGCAAGTCAACTCAAAAATAAGCTAGAAAATATCATGCAAACTCCTCAACTCGATATCCCTAAACGTGGAATGCCTGTAACGATTGTCACGGGTTTTCTGGGTAGTGGAAAAACGACCCTTCTCAATCAAATCCTCAAAAATCGTCAGGATCTTAAAGTGGCGGTTTTGGTGAATGAATTTGGCGACATTAACATTGATGGACAGTTACTTGTCGATATTAGACTTGTCGGGAAACAAAAGCAAGGTATAGAGGCAACTTCACATTTATTTCTGCACTTCAATCCCTAATTAAACAAACACACGTTCATCGAAATAAATTGAAGCATAACAGAGATTCAAT
>NZ_SJEE01000046.1 GCF_006937785.1 Pseudanabaena sp. UWO311 | reverse complement strand
CCGCAATTGAATCTCTGTTATGCTTCAATTTATTTCGATGAACGTGTGTTTGTTTAATTAGGGATTGAAGTGCAGAAATAAATGTGAAGTTGCCTCTATACCTTGCTTTTGTTTCCCGACAAGTCTATTATTCCCAAATTGTTGATAAATTTGTTGGATTTTATCTGGTGAAATTTGCCAATTGAGAGCAACCTTTGTGGTAATTCGTTGTAAGTCTTTTGTGCGTGCATGTGATTCAACATCTGTTCGTTGAATACGGATATTCATAACTCTGACTGATGATACAAAAGGAATTATGGCATGAGTACCTTCATTCAAAACAACGTCTTGTACCTTGTTAAAGGTTACAAGAATACCACGCTCTCCTGTATTAACCACTGCAAAGGATTTGGGAATAATTACAGTTAACGCTACAAAAATCATGCTTCCAAACCAATACCGTTTTTTATTCAATGACAAAATAGATTCACCCAGCTTAATGCTAAACAAAACCGCCTCCAAGCTTTATAAATGGATGTTTGCTGACTACTTCTCAAGCCATAGAATAAGAAATACGAATCTTGTAACATAAGTTTATAAATAACTAAGTAGTTAGGTTTAAAAACCAAAAAGCTTTGCCGCACGCTTAGCGTGCGGCAAAGCTTTTTGGTTTTGGTTTATACCTATGCTGAGCTACTTATTGGGTTTCTCAAAACAACTATGGTGATTGGCAAGAGAGGATTTTTGATTTTGGATAGTTCGCTTATAGCAATTTTTGCCATTCCAGATTCGATCGCTCAATGTCTATGGGTGATCGCACAGTTTCTAGTGAAGGCTCTCCAGAAATTGCCCCCTGTCCAAGGTCGCACAAAAAAAATTACTTCCTTTTCCTATAAATTCTCCTAAACAGATCTTTAAGCCTCATATTTAGGATTAATTTTTTCTAAAATTTTAGCTTAATAAGTAACAATGCTCATGGTTAACACATCGCACCTGATCGCCCTGTAGTAAACTGATTTATTAAAGGATCTCTACAATAAACTTTGCGTTCAAACGCGACCTATGGACTTTGCATATCAATACGCATGGCTGATTCCCTTGCTGCCACTTGCCGCAGCATTGATTATCGGCACAGGACTGATTACCTTTAACAAATCCACCAACAAACTGCGATCGCTTTGGTCTGTCCTCAGTGTATCCGCCACAGGCGGCGCAATGGTGATGGCTATCAATCTACTCTGGAGTCAGATCCAAGGACATGATCCTTATCTCTACACCTTTGAGTGGGCACAAGCAGGTAGCTTTCATCTGAACATGGGATTTGTGATCGATCATCTCACTGCTCTTATGCTAGTGATCGTCACCACTGTCGCATTTTTGGTGCAAATTTACACCGATGGCTACATGGCGCATGATCCCAGCTATGTCAGATTTTATGCTTACCTGAGTTTATTCACATCCTCCATGCTGGGATTAGTTATTAGTCCCAACTTGGTACAGATTTATATCTTCTGGGAACTTGTAGGGATGTGTTCCTACTTGCTGATTGGCTTCTGGTTCGATCGCAAAGGAGCTGCCGATGCTTGCCAAAAAGCATTTGTCACTAACCGCGTTGGGGACTTCGGGTTACTACTGGGCTTACTTGGTCTGTATTGGGCAACTGGTACGTTTGAATTCACGGAAATGGGCTCACGTCTTAGCGAATTAGTTGAGTCAGGATCATTGAGCGTCGGTCTTGCGATCCTATTTGCAATTCTTGTATTTATGGGGCCCGCTGCCAAATCTGCCCAATTCCCTCTGCATGTATGGCTTCCTGACGCAATGGAAGGCCCTACACCGATTTCAGCTTTGATCCATGCTGCGACGATGGTTGCTGCTGGTGTATTTCTAATTGCGCGGATGTTCCCTGTATTCGAGGAGATTCCCGCCGTGATGAATGTGATCGCTTGGACAGGAGCCTTTACTGCCTTTCTGGGCGCAAGCATCGCAATTACTCAAAATGACATCAAAAAAGGCTTGGCCTACTCCACCGTTTCCCAGTTGGGTTATATGGTGATGGGTATGGGCGTTGGGGCTTATAGCGCAGGCTTATTTCACCTGATGACGCACGCTTATTTCAAAGCGATGATGTTCCTCGGTTCTGGTTCCGTCATTCATGGGATGGAAGAAGTCGTAGGACATGATCCCGATGTTGCTCAAGATATGCGCGTGATGGGCGGATTACGTAAGTACATGCCAATTACCGCAATCACATTTTTTATTGGGACTTTGGCGATTAGTGGTATTCCTCCGTTCGCTGGTTTCTGGTCAAAGGATGAGATTCTCGCTTTGACTTTCAGAGCCAATCCTACCCTTTGGGCGATCGGTTTCGCTACAGCGGGGATCACTGCTTTCTATATGTTCCGTATGTACTTCACTACCTTTGAAGGTGATTTTCGCGGTACTGATAAGAAGCTCTTGGCAATGGTCAAAGCCGAAAACTCTGCTGGCAAAGAAGCTCAAGCTGACGATGGACATGGGCATCATCACGCCAGCAAGCCTCATGAATCCCCAATTACGATGACTTTCCCTCTGATGGCATTGGCTATTCCTTCGATGCTGATTGGTCTAGTTGGGACACCTCTAGGCAATTACTTCGAGTACTTTATCCATGCCCCATCCGAGAAAATCACTGAAGTTCCAGTTGAAGGCTTTACTCCTGAATTTCTATTAATGGGTGGTAGCTCTATTGGTATTGGCTTGATTGGAATTTCTTTGGCTATCTTAATGTATATGCAAAAGAAAATCGATCCCAGTGCGATCGCCAAATCCATCGAGCCTCTATACAAGCTATCGAAGAACAAATGGTACATCGATGAAATTTACAACACGATCTTCGTGGTTGGTTCTCGCCGCCTAGCACGTCAGGTGCTAGAAGTCGATGCCAAAATCGTCGATGGTGCTGTTAATCTTGCAGGTTTTGTGACTGTGGTTACTGGCGAAGGCTTGAAGTACTTTGAAAATGGTAAAGCACAATTTTACGCTCTAGTCATTTTTATCGGAATTCTTGGTTTCGTAATTGTTACTTCGATTTAATTTCTGATTTGATACCAATTCACGAAAGTATGACAACACTTTTGTGAATTGCAACCCAAAACCAGTAAGTCATACCAAATAAAGAAATAGCTAGCCATTTCTTTATTTGGTATGACTTCTAAAAAGCAAATCGCCCGTTATGCGGGCGATTTGCTTTTTTTTGTTTTATATACCTATGTACCTTTATAGGCTGCCCAACCGCCGAGGTGAGAGATATCAATCCAGTTGAACTTTTCAATTAATTCTTGGGGATAGAAAAAAGCAGTGAGGACTTCTCCATCTTCTAGGTAAACATCCGTAGGATACATATGTGGAGGTTCATTACTGGCAAGATATTCAAATTCGTCATCTTTCATCTCATAAACTTCACCAGGAATAGAGATTCCACCTGTCTCTACTTCATAAATTGCAGGATGCCAGCCATCACCAGCAGCATGGAGTCGATAACGTGGTTGTGTCTGTGCAGGACGGATAAACTTTGCGTCCTGTAAATTTCCATGATCAGGTTGTCCGCGCAGCGCCGAACCACAAATAAATACTCTTCTTGTCCCGTTGGATACTGTCATAAATAGGGCTTTTGAATTTATGGATTAGTCTTGAATATATTAGTTTAGTGTATACAGTATGCAACAGCAAGGTGCAATATTGTAAGAGTCACTGCTTTACGATGACTCTTACAATATTGCACCCGTAAAGTTCCGCTCTTGCGGTGTAAAACTTTACGGGCTTGGATAATTAATTTTGCACAAGTACTTATTACTAAAAAAAATGTCTGGAAAACTCTCAACTCATGTCCTTGATACAGTCCATGGATGCCCTGCTCGAAATATGCAAATTGATCTATGGGCGATCGCAGATGATGGACGAAAAAACTTACTCAAAACCCTATATACCAATCAAGATGGCAGGACTGATGAGTTATTACTAAATGAAACTGAGATCAAAGCTGGTATCTACGAAATTTGTTTTTACGTTAGTGACTATTTTGCTAATTGTGGAGCGGTTTTACCAGAACCTAATTTTTTAACGACAGTTCCTGTGCGCTTTGGCATTGCCAATGGGAGCGATCGCTACCACGTTCCTTTACTAGTATCACCTTGGGCTTATAGCACCTATCGAGGAAGTTAAACCCTCAGATATTTACCCCGTGAAAAGTCTTTGTAATCTGCAATACAGAAAGCGATCGCAACTCTAAAGTTTAATCGCAGTAATTTGGATACTGTATACAGTATCCAAATTACTGCGATTTTTCGTCCGTCGCTCATGTAAATGGTTTGAGGATTTATGTCTAAGGCTCTAAATAGTTCCCTTTCATGTCTAGCGATGTTTGTCGCGCTCTCTAGTTTGTACGACTCACCCGCAAAGGCTGAGCCAAAAGTTTCAGATAATTTATCTAAAGATTCATCAATCAATTTATCTCCAAAGACTTCTTCATCGATTAGTAATTTAATTGATCGCCAAGAGAATGCTGTAAATCTACAGCCCAATCTTTCCACGGCTTCACCAGTTAGCAATTTTGCAGTCGATAAGCTCCCTGAGAATACTGAAGTTGCAGCAGTGACATCAGTTTCACAGCTATCTGATGTGAAACCAACTGATTGGGCCTTTACAGCTCTCCAATCCTTGGTAGAGCGCTATGGATGTATTGCAGGATATCCCGACAGTACTTTTCGTGGCAGCAAATCTTTAGTAAGATATGAGTTTGCGGCTGGACTGAATGCTTGTTTGGATAAAATCAATGAGATTATTTCCGCAGGATTAGCCGATAAGGTTTCTAAGGAAGATCTTGCAACTTTACAGAAGCTCCAAGAAGAATTTGCTGCTGAATTAGCTACACTTCGTGGTCGCGTTGATGCGCTTGATGCGAAGACTGCAAAACTAGAGGCTCAACAATTCTCAACCACAACAAAGCTCAGTGGACTTGCCTTCTTTAATCTTACTGGTGCTACTGCTGGTGGCGATGTTATTGCTGAGCGCAATCCATTAACGCCTTCAGCCTTTGCACCTCCAACTCGTGTGGGCGGAGTTCCTTCGCGCGTGACAACCCAACGACCTAACATTACATTTGGTTACTACCTATTCTTAAACCTGACAACATCTTTCACAGGTAAAGATGCATTGGTCACCCAACTGGTAACTGGTAATGGCAACTCTCCAGCTAATAACTTTGTATCTGCTGGCTATACCAACTCTTGGGGAACACCATTTCTTGATCAGACAGGCGTTCCGACTGCCAATGTATTTAATATTCGCGAGTTATTCTATAGCTTTCCAGTTGCTAGTAACGTTAATGTAGCGATCGGTCCTCGTTTGAATTTCTATCGCTATTTTGATGGCAATCGTTTTACTAGTTTCTTAACAGGGGCAACTAGCTTTAACTCAAATGGAAGTACTCTATCGAATGCAGTCGATCGCGGTTCGGGTGCTGTTGTAACTTGGACGATCAATCCACAGTTCAGATTTACAGCAGCCTATTTAGGAGAAAATACAGAATTTCTTACTGCTCCTAACAACAATACATCCAGCGATCCTCAACAAGGACTATTTGGTGGAACCAATACTCTCAGTGCTGAGTTAGTCTATTCACCAAGTCGTGATGCTAACATTCGTCTCTTGTATACCCGCTCCAATATTAAAGCTAATGGCGGGCGCATCAGTGGCGCAACGGCTGAACCTTTGCCCTATGGGTTCGCGGATGATGGTGTGGGTGGTGCAATTAACAATGCTACTGCCGATACAATTATCTTGAACTTTGATTGGTTGGTTACCAAAGGATTTGGGGTATTTGGTCGCTATTCCTATGGTAGTACTAATATTTCGCCGATCAATCCTGCTGTTCAAGGTGGTAGCGTTAATGTTAATGCATTTCAATTTGGCTTAGCATTCCCCGATCTGTTTAAGGAAAGTGCTTTGGCTGTGCTTTCTTTTGTTGTACCCCATAGCTATAGCAGTGGACGCAATTTCTTGCTCTCTGGTGGTGGTGATGGCGCTACTCAATATGAGTTAGAACTTTCTTACTACTATCCAATCAGTAAAAATATTGCGATCGTTCCTGCGTTCTACGCGATTTTCAATCCTAATAGTTTCTCGACTAACCCAACTGTATTTGTAGGTAATCTACGAACTCAGTTCAGTTTCTAGTTAACTAATCCCAATTCTCAAAATGACAATACCATTTTGAGAACCAAAAGAGAGAATGGCAGCGCAAAGCGCTGCCATTCTCTCTTTTGGTTTGCCCTAACTAGGATGGCAACAGATATATTTCTTTGTATATAACAGCTATAGCTATTCCCGAAAGTGTGACTAATCCCCATTCACAAAAGTGTGACGACATACGCTTCTTAGATTAAAAAAACAAACCATGTAAGGGTTTTAAAAACACAAAATGGCTTCGCCATTTTGTGTTTTGGTAAAAACTGTCGGGAGATGATAAAGAAGGGATATTCAAAAATAGGACACAAAAAAGTTATCAAATGATGACTTTTTTGTGTCTCGGATTAATTTGTAGTATATAATACAAATATAAATCATAATTTATGTTTTAAAAAATATGAAAACTACTCGTGAAAATCAACAACAGCAAAGGTATAGCGATTACCGCGATCGCCAAATATCTGAAGAATTGCTGGAAAGCCATGAGCCGAAAGATCATTTACATCCAAACTATTGCCATTGGGCATGGTTGCCAAAACCTAAATAATTTTACAAACAAAAAAAGGCTCGCATATGCGAGCCTTTTTTTGTTTGTAAAATTATTTATCTTGCCCAGTAAATCACTTTTTTCTCAATGGCTACAAATAAGGTGTAGAGCATTACACCTAAGATGGCTAGAGTAATCAGTGCTGAAAAAGCAAGTGGCACATTAAAGTCTGATGCTGCTTGAACGATTAGATAACCTAAACCAGCATTAGATGCGATCGACTCAGCGATGACGGCTCCAATGAAGGAAAAAGAAACGGCTATCTTGAGAGATGCAAACACATAGGGCAAAGTATGTGGCCAGCCAACCTTCTGGAATATCTCAAAATCTGAAGCACCCAGAGCTCGCATAACATCTTTCATTTCGGGCTCGATGGTTTCTAATCCTAGCGCTACGTTAACAGCGATTGGAAAGAATGCTAGTGCAAAAGCAGTTACGATCGCAGGAATTGCGTTTGCCCCAAACCATACAGCCAGTAGAGGTACTAATGCTGACTTAGGAATAGTATTAAATGCAACTAGTAATGGATAGAAAGTTAAATAAATAAGTTTGGAATAACCAATCAGAAACCCTAACACGATGCCAACTACGCTGGCTAGCACAAAACCTGCAAAGGTTGTCCAGATGGTTCTCCAAGAGTTTTCTGCAAGTTGTGGTGCAAATTTGATGGTCGCTTCGAGAATTTTCGTAGGGGCTGGTAAATTAAAAGGTTGAATTTTAAAGATGATTACTGCCAATTCCCATAGCGCAAACAACACAACTGTAGCGATCGTAGGCAGGATAATCGTCGCAGTTTTTGTATTTAGAAAAGCCTCAAAATCAAATTTTTTAGTTACCCGTCTTGAATGGTCAACAGTTCCCTGCATATATTTTCCTCAATACTGATTGCTAAAACTTGTGAAGACAGAGAATCTGGCTAAAGCAGATTCTCTGTTTAACTCTTATGGATATGGCGGCGCAACTCGGCGGCGAGATGAGCAAATTCATCACTGAGACACATTTCTAAGGTTCGTGGACGAGGTAGATCGATCTTCAGTTTGAAAGCAATCTCGCTAGGTCTAGGACTCATTACATATACAGTGTCTGAAAGAAATACAGCCTCGCGTAAATCATGGGTGATTAGCATTCCTACGCATTTAGCCTCCATCCATAGGGTTTGGAGCATCACCCACATTTCTTCACGGGTAAAGGCATCAAGTGCGCCAAAAGGCTCGTCTAATAACAAAATCTCTGGTTGGTGTATTAGCGCACGACAAAGTGAAGCTCTCTGACGCATCCCACCTGATAACTGCCAAGGGAATTGCTGCTGAAAATCTTTTAAACCTACTGCTTTCAATAGCTTTTGAGCCATCTCTAGATAGCGATCGCGATTAACTTTAAAATCTCGCTTGTAGGGAGATACTATCTCTAGTGGCAGCAAGACATTATCAATAGTCCGTCGCCAAGGCAGCAATACAGGATTTTGGAAGGCAATGCCGACATTCTTGAGCGGTTTTTTTACAGCTTGTCCATGACAGCGTAGCTCACCGATTTTGGTAGGACTTAGTCCTGAGACCATTCTCAAAATCGAGGTTTTCCCGCATCCACTCGGACCAACAAATGTAACAAACTCTCCAGGTTCTACTGTGAGGGAGATTTCCTGAATAATCGTCCGCACCGATTCTTCAAACGGGTATTCTAATCCGATGCGATCAAATTCTAGTAAAGGTTTAGGAGAAACGGAGGTTTCAGTAGATGAAGACGTTACAGGCTGAACCATTTTTCTGTACCAATTTATTGAGTGTGGACTTTTTTTAAGCCAATTATCAAATACATGAAAACGATTGACTAAGCCAATCGTTTTCATGTATTTGGGTTCTATTTACTGCAAAGGCTTGCGATCGCTAGTTGGAGGAACCATTCGTTTTTCTTTAGCAGGCAAAAACTTATCTGTGAAGATATCAGCAGCGGTTACTGGTTTCAATTTGAAACCTTCAACCGTCTGATTAACACTCTTTTCTAGGCGTTTCATGTCCGCACCACCGAAGCCAGCTGCCTCGACTTCTGGAGTCACATACATCCGTTCGATCGCCAATTTCAGGCGCAGTTTTTCAGCATCGCGATCCATCAACTTGCTTTGATCGGTGGAAACAACTAGGTCGAGTGCTGCGGTAGGGTCTTTAACAACCTCCTGCATCCCACGGAAATATGCTTTAAGGAATGCTTTAATCGCGTCAGGATTCTTGGTCATAAAATCTTGCTTAACCAAAATTCCATTTCCGTAGAAATCTAAACCAAACTCGTCATAGAAGAAGATTTGGATATCATCCATAGTCTTGCCACCTTTGATCAAAGATGGAATGACAGAAGTGTAGAAACCACTGACAGCATCAACTTTACCTTGCAACAAGAAAGTCTCACGCAGCTTAGGTTCCATCGTGTCCCAAGTCACCGAATCAGGTGCAATCTTTATCTCTTTCGCAAAAAGTGGGAAAAGTTTCCGTGGTCCATCACCTGCTGGTGCGCCAAGTTTTTTACCAACTAAATCGGCAGGAGTTTTAATTCCATTTGCTTTAAAAGTAACAATGGAGAAAGGAGCTTTGTTTTGGTAAAAAGCTACTGCAAGGATCTTATCATTAGGATTTTTGTCATTGAATTCCATGGCATTATAGACATCGCTAAATGCCATGTCATACTTGCCAGTACCAAGCTTACTGATTGTGTCGGCATTACCAAAGCCGCGCTCATAACTGACATCCAATCCTTCTTCAGCAAAGTAACCTTTTTCGATCGCCCAAATCAGAGGTGCATCAAGGCTTTGTTTCAAAAATGGTAGTTGTACACGAATCTTCTGTTTTTCCTTTTTGTCCGTACTACCAGTTTGGGGAGTTGATGCAGTAGTGGGAGCAGTAGTCTTGTCTCCAGAAGTAGTGCTTGTAGTACTTGGAGGCGCAGAATTACAAGCAGCAAGCAATGCTGTTGAGACGGCAATAAGAAGAATTCTATTTAACTGTTTCTGGAAAGTATGAAGCATTATTGCCCTGTTAAATTTGAAAATGTATACTGTATACAAAGATATTAATCATTTAAGGGGAGTAGAAAAGAAGTTTCTGTATATCTCAATACAAAGAAATATGCCTCTCAAAGCAATCTTGATCTCGATTTATCATTAATTTAGTTAGGATCAGCAATTACTACTTTTCGACTTTCATTGCTTACGTTGCTGAAAGTCGAAAAGTAGTAATTGCTGTAATTAAGTCCAACTGTTTGTTAAGACTTCAAAACTTTGATGTAAAGTATTCAGTACTAAAAGTTTGATATCAATTTGATGAGGGTGTTTACTAATGACTGGTGTATCGATAGATTTGGCGGCAAAGTCCCCTCTTTATGTCGGTTTGTTATTTGGTGGACAGTCAGGCGAACACGATGTGTCAATTACATCGGCAAAAGCGATCGCCTCAGCCCTCAGCCAAAATCCTCGTTATCATGTTCAGCCTTTTTATATTCAACGTGATGGCACATGGCGCAGTCCTGATGTGTCAAAAAAAGTTTTAGATGCTGGTAAAGGTTTACAGGATTCAGAATTATTAACTAATGCCGCTTTTTTCTTGCCAACAGAAGTTCAGCAAGTTGATCTGTGGTTTCCAGTTCTCCATGGGCCAAATGGTGAAGATGGGACAGTGCAGGGGCTATTACAGTTGATGCACAAGCCCTATGTTGGCAATGGGGTGCTTGCCTCTTCGGTGGGAATGGATAAGATTGCGATGAAGGCGATTTTTGCGAATGCTGGCTTACCTCAGGTCAAGTATGTGGCGCTAAATCGTTGGCAATGGCAACAAGATGAGCCAGCATGGAGTGAACATATCGAAGCTACTCTTGGCTATCCTTGCTTTGTGAAGCCTTCTAACCTTGGCTCCTCAGTTGGAATTTCCAAAGTACGCGATCGCACTCAGTTAAAAGAAGCGATCGCTAGTGCCACTAGCTACGATCCGCGCATTATCATCGAGCAAGGAGTAGTTGCTCGTGAAATCGAATGTGCTGTCCTTGGCAATGAACAGCCCCAAGCATCTGCGATCGGTGAAATTACTTTCACTAGCGATTTCTACGATTATGAAACCAAATACACCGCTGGAATGGCTGATCTAATCATTCCCAGTAAGCTGCCTGACAACGTGACTCAAGCAGTGCAGTCAATGGCAGTGAAAGCTTTTCAAACTGTCGCTGGTTCAGGTCTAGCCAGAGTCGATTTCTTCTATGTAGAAGCAACTGGCACTGTTTTAATCAATGAAATTAATACTTTCCCAGGGTTTACTTCGCTGAGCATGTATCCCAAATTGTGGGAATACTCTGGCATTCCCTTTACAGAACTATGCGATCGGCTTGTAGCGTTGGCACTTGAAAAGCATGGTTAAAGATGAAGCGCTATTAGCAGATATTCAGCCACGAGTGATTACTACTGAAGAAGAAAACGATCGCGCTTTAGGTATTGTTGAAGGTCTGCTAGCTGAGAAGAATCTGTCTCCAGAAAAAGAGCAGATACTTCAACTTTTAGTTTCGCTGATCGAAAAATTTGAAGATGAACATTATCAGTTAGCAGCTTCAACCCCTCATTCCATCTTGTTGCACCTAATGGAACAAAGAGGACTAAGACAAACTGACCTTATAGGTCTAATTGGCTCTCGCGGCGTGGTTTCTGAAGTTGTCAATGGCAAAAGAACTATTAGCAAAAGTCAAGCTAAATCACTTGGCGAGTTTTTCCATGTCGATCCAAGTTTGTTTATTGATTTTTAAAATTTATTCCTTCGGGTTTGTAATCAAGCAATACTGCTGCGCTTGCGGGACTCTTTGTAGGAAGTAGTCACATTGCGTAAACCAGACTTCACCATTTGTTGTTCTAAAATTGCAAAAAAGCGGCGGCGATCGCTACCAGTGACAACCGCCTGATTATGCGCCTCAGCTAGGGCAACAGGATAGCCATAGCCTTTTTGGACTTGGGCGAGAATGATTTGTAAAGCTAGCGATCGCAGTTCTACATCCAATGCAGTCCAAGCTGGCATCTCAATTCGAGCGATTTCTGTGCCGACATGGAGATAACAAAAATAGATTTGATGTTCGCCATATTCCTGCAAAATCCTTGCATGGCTTTTCCAAAGCGGGCTACATTCTCCCACTTTTAACAGCCGACTCCATAAAGTGCCATCTCGCAATGGTTGAATTTGACTACAAGGTGCAGAATCGAGAGGCTTAGCATCACAATGGGTCTTGCAGTCGGGTTGCTCAAAAGGACAGATTTGTAACCGCAAAAAATTAGTAGTTTCCGCAGCACGGGGAGCGCTGATATATCCTGCTAGGGGAATTCGTTGAGCTTTCAGGTTATCCCATGCAGCCAGTATATCTGGCAAAAGTTGCGATCGCGCCTCAGCAGCAATCTCGTCAAATTCCCAATGAACCAAAGATCCATCGGTGAAGGCTAATAATGGTGATTTCAGAGAACTCGCAAGAGTTTCCATAGCTAAATTTGCTAGGACGACATTTTCCGCAACCGTGCGTTTAAAAGTCATCCACTGTTCAGTCTGAATTCCCCATTGACGAGCCTTGTATAGGTCTTCCGTTTTATAAAATACTTCAGGCACATTATCCAACAATGGATAAATTCCAGAATTGTAATGAATCGCAACTCGACCAATATTAATCAAATAGCAATAGGCGATTTCATGGCGGCTGGGAGCTATTTGGGAGCCATCGGTAGCTAATACTATGTGTGATGTGGAGATTGGTGATATTACTTGAATTTCTGATAAAGCATCAACTGGTTCAGCACAATTAAAAATATAGCGATCGCGATATTGTTCGCTTTGTTGAATGAGCGATGCTTGATTGACAACTGCTTGATGAAATATGGTTTCTGCGCGATCGAGTTTGACCGTTAATTGCTGAGCTTCTCTCTGCAATTGTTCAGACATCCCTTGCATTTGTCCCATCAACTTCTGTAAATCCAGCATAGTTGCTTATAATTCTTTTTTTAATGTTTTCTGCCGAAATCGGGATAACTAACCCGTTCCTCACTAGATTAACAAACTCAATTTAACAATCCTATAATGATTTGAGAAAGCGCTTTCCTTCGGGGTGCACTGTCACAAATCATTATTAGTTATTCATTTTCTGATAAGCAAACTGACTCAAAAGCCAAAATATAAGACTCAAAAATCCATAGACGAATGTTAGAGGTCTAGCGTTATGCAAATGCTCTTCTTTTAAAGAAAATATTACTTGATAGGAATCAATAAATTGATTGATATGGGTTATATCTTGTTTAGCCGATTCACTAACTTGATTACTTAAAGGAATTTCACCCTGCTCCGTCAACAGCATAACTGTATAGTTTTCTGTAGATTTTGCTTTAGTTACTTTCTCATAGGCCGCTTTTAGAGAGGAAATATTGATAGTTTTACGATACAACATTGTCGTTTGTATTAACAAACAGTTCGGCAACCCTGCTGTACTACGATAGCAATACAATTCACCATCCTGAACAGTAAATACTATCGCTAATGTAGCGATCGCAAAAGCAATACATGTGCCTATTAAAGCCCCATATTTTTTATACGCTGGCATAAAAACAAAGAATTAGTACTATTTACCGCCAAAAAGTGATTGAAAAAACTCGACAATTATATCCCACAAATGATAGTCAGGAAATATATTTATACCTACTAGATTTTTGAAAATATATAGCAAAATCAGGACGGCAATGATTTTTATAATTAATAAACCGATAAATCCAAATGTTTTAGGCTTTTCTTGAGGTCTACTTAAAGAATAACCTTGTACACCTTTAACGCCGATATCATTTGCCAATTTCAAAGACAAATTATCATCAATTCCCTTGAGAACAGCCTGAATTTGAAAAGTTCTACTTACATAGGATATTGCTGTAGCCAATTGTTTCTTCGTTATTGATACAGGTCTTAGAGCAAAGCTACGTTCTAGCTTAATCATCTTTACTGGTAACTCCTGTAATTGGAGTAATGGAAAAAACTTGCCTGTAAAGTTGTCAATTACAACATAACACCCCATCATCTGTAATTCTGTTATAAAAGGAAGTACAAGTGGCTGTTCTTGAGAGAGAATTTCTTCTTCTATCTCAAAATAGAGTCTTTTGGGCGCAACTTTATATTGAGTTAGCCATGCATGGAGTTGAGGAAGAAATTCCTGATCATCAAAAATGTCATTAGATAGATTTACAGAGAGAGTTACAGTAGTCTGGTGAGATAGTATCGAAATTGATTTTTCAACAATAATGCGATCTAACTGATTGAGTAACTGAGTATTTTGAAGAGCAATTAATAATTCTTTGGGCTGTCGTAAGTTTCCTTCCTCGTCGCGCCAACGCACTAACACTTCATTATGCAGAATAACCCCAGTAGCTAAATCATAAACTGGTTGGAACCATAGCTCAAACTTCTCTGCTTCCAACTGAATTTTCGGAAATTCTTCTTCTATCTGAAGCTCGATATGGGCAGTGGTAAGAGGATTAAATTCAGTTTCCATATGAAAGTTAACTATACTTACCCAATATCAATTAATACAAAAAATAAGAGCAGTACGTTGACTGCTCTTATTTTTTAGAAACCAAATCAAACTAAACTGAAACTGTTTGCCACTCTAGTTTGTCCAATGTGTGTGAACGCTCTAGAGCACGCTCGAAACTGTCGAGTTTAGGCTCAATCAAGAAAGGTTCACCAACGTATCCTTGAATTGCTTCTTGGGTTTTCAATCCGTTGCCTGTAATGTAGACAACCGTTACTTCTTCAGGATCAATTTTGCCAACTTCAACTAGTTTTTTGAGAACTGCAATTGTTGTACCACCAGCAGTTTCAGTGAAAATGCCTTCAGTCTCGGCAAGCAACTTCATTGCTTGGATAATTTCATCGTCATTTACAGATTCGATATTGCCGTTAGTCTTGTGCGCGATATCGATCGCGTAGATACCATCCGCAGGATTACCGATAGCCAGACTCTTAGCAATTGTCTTAGGTTTAACAGGAGTAATAAAGTCGCGACCTTCTTTGTAGGCAGCAGCAATTGGAGAACATCCTTCAGCCTGAGCGCCACTGAATCGAACGGGCTTATCATCTATTAAGCCCACCTTCACAAATTCATTGAAACCTTTGTAAATCTTGGTGAACAGAGAGCCAGAAGCTAAAGGCGCAACAATGTGATCGGGTAATTTCCAACCGAGTTGTTCAACAACTTCATAGGCAAGGGTCTTGGAACCTTCAGAATAGTACGGACGGAGGTTGATATTTACAAATCCCCAACCATGAGTATTAGCGACTTCTGAACAAAGACGATTTACTTGGTCGTAATTACCATGTACTGAGAAAACTTTGGGATTGTAAATGGTTGTACCGAGAACTTTACCAGCTTCGAGATCAGAGGGAATGAATACACAACATTCTAAGCCTGCATGAGCTGCGATCGCGGCTGTGGAGTTTGCCAAGTTCCCAGTACTGGCACAAGCAACGGTGGTGAAACCAAGCTCACGAGCGCGGCTGAGAGCTACGGAAACAACTCGATCCTTGAAGCTCAAGGTTGGCATATTTACAGCATCATTTTTAATGTAGAGATTTTTGATGCCGAGACGCTTGGCAAGACGATTTGCCTTGATCAAGGGAGTCATGCCTGTAGATACATCAATATAGTTTTCAGTTTTGACTGGGAGGAAGTCGCGATAACGCCAAATTGAGAGGGGGCCAGCTTGAATTGTTTCACGGCTGACTCTGGCTGCGATGACATCGTAATTATAGGCAACCTCTAGAGGTCCGAAGCACAATTCACAAACGTGCATCGCCTTGGCTTCATATTCTGCACCGCACTCTTTGCACTTGAGATTACTGAAGGTTTCAACGCGATCGCTGGTGTAAGGAGAAACAATCGTTGCAGTCATGTTCTTGGTTGCCTTTCTAATCGTTAAAGGTTTTAATTTGATTTCTTTATTGAAACAAACTCTAACACAGTAATTTTATAGTCGTCAAATATACCAGACTAAAATAGTCGGGTTTTAGTTTTGCCAGCAAAATCATATCTAAAGTCATTTGTCTTAGGTCAAATCAAAAGCCAAGAATTAATTGGCGACGCTCTGCGCTTCAAATTAATTCTTGGCTTTTACAGCGCTTTGCGCTCAAACTCTAGAACAGAAGTGCATCCCAATCGTTAGCAATATGAAAATAGTGGCGATATTCACGCCAATTTTAAGTTTCCAGCACCATTGCAATTTTCTTCGATCGCGATCAATGTAACGGTGGTGACTGTAAATTAGTAGTTAGAACCAAAAACAGCAAAAGCAAAACTATATATGTTTGATGAAATCGCCGATAAATTTGAGGCGGCTTGGAAAAAGTTACGCGGACAGGACAAAATCTCTGACTCCAATATCCAAGGCGCGATTCGCGAAGTACGCAGGGCGCTATTAGAGGCAGATGTCAACTTACAAGTTGTCAAAGAATTTGTCGAGGAAATCTCCAAGCAGGCTCAAGGCGCTGATGTCATCGCAGGTGTGCGCCCTGATCAGCAATTTATCAAGATTGTCTATGACGAATTGGTAAGGACGATGGGTGAGGCAAATGTGCCACTCGCAATTGCTAACAATGCCCCAACGGTAATTTTGATGGCAGGTTTGCAGGGTACGGGTAAAACGACTGCAACCGCCAAATTAGCTTTACATTTACGCAAACTAGAGCGCACTACTTTACTGGTTGCCACAGACGTATATCGTCCTGCGGCGATCGACCAGTTGATCACTCTCGGTAAGCAAATTAATGTACCAGTCTTTGACATGGGTGCAGATGCTGACCCTGTGGAGATTGCGCGTCAGGGCTTGGCAAAGGCTAAGGAATTAGGCGTTAATACCGTGATCGTCGATACGGCAGGACGCTTGCAGATCGATCGCGACATGATGGATGAACTCAAGCGCGTCAAAGATGCAATTAATCCCGATGAAGTGCTGCTAGTTGTCGATGCGATGACAGGGCAAGAGGCGGCAACTCTGACCCGTACTTTCCATGATGAGATTGGGATTACAGGCGCGATCTTGACCAAGATGGATGGCGATACTCGCGGTGGGGCAGCGCTATCTGTGCGGCAAATTTCAGGACAGCCGATCAAATTTATCGGTGTTGGCGAAAAGGTCGAGGCATTACAGCCCTTCTATCCTGAGCGGATGGCTTCGCGGATTTTGGGCATGGGCGATGTGCTGACGTTGGTGGAGAAGGCTCAAGAAGAAATCGATCTCACTGATGCCGCACAACTTCAAGAGAAAATCCTTAAAGCTCAATTTGACTTTGACGACTTCCTCAAGAACACCCGCATGATGAAAAACATGGGTTCCTTCGGTGGAATGTTGAAGATGCTCCCAGGCATGAAAATCAATGACGCACAAATTCAAGAGGCAGAAAAGCAACTCAAGCGTTGTGAGTCGATGATCTCTTCGATGACCAAACAGGAGCGCAAAGATCCTGATCTCATCGCCAAAAGTCCTAGCCGCAAACAACGGATTGCAAACGGTGCTGGTTACAAGCTCCAAGATGTAACTAAGCTCGTCGCTGATTTCCAAAAGATGCGGGCTTTGATGCAGCAAATGGGACAGGGCAAGATGCCGAATTTCCCTGGAATGCCCAATATGGGCGGCGGCGGATTCCCTGGGATGGGTGGCATGGGTAATGATGCTCCATCTGGTAATTCGACCTATGGTAAGAAAAAGAAAAAGAAAAAGGGATTTGGAGAATTATAGTTTGCAAATCTGTAGGGGTTTAGCATTTGCGCCACCATTTCTAAACTCTCCACCAAAATCTCAATTCGCAAATGCTAGACCCTCTAGGCTTTAACCGATCAATTTTCCCTTCGTTTTGAGATTAAGGGCAAAGCATTCCCAAATTCAAAGGATCTAAGAATTTATAAATTTCTGCGGGAATGCTTTGCCCCTGCATAAATGTCTTAATTAATCACCAATTACCAAAATCAAATGCAACCAAAAATCATTATTCATGGCGGCGCAGGTAGCACTGTCGAAAGTAAAGGCGGCTATGAACCTGTCCGCAAATCTCTATTTGCCGTACTCGAAACCGTTTATCCGATGCTGCTAGATGGCGCAAAGGCGATCGATGCTGTCGTCAAGGCTTGTCAAATGCTCGAAGACGATCCTCGATTTAACGCGGGAACTGGCTCAGTATTACAGTCCGATGGACAGGTGCGGATGAGTGCCTCAATTATGGACGGCGATCGCCAAAGTTTTAGTGGTGTGATCAATACGGCGAGAGTTAAAAACCCTATTGATCTCGCTAAACATTTACAAACTAGTGACGATCGCGTTTTATCTGATTACGGCTCGGCGGAACTCACCCGTGAACTCGGCATCCCAATTTATAATCCACTCACTGATGAGCGTCTTGCTGAATGGGTGGAAGAGCGTAAGACCAACTTCACTCGCAAAATGGCAGATGTGGCGATGGGGACAATTGGCGTAGTTGTTCTCGATCAATATGGCAGCATTTGTGCAGGCACATCAACAGGGGGACGAGGCTTTGAGCGCATCGGCAGAGTCAGCGACTCTGCAACCCCTGCGGGTAACTATGCCACCAAGTTTGCAGGCGTAAGCTGTACGGGTGTGGGCGAAGATATTCTCGATGAGGGCTTTGCAACTAGGGTTGTGGTGCGTGTCACCGATGGCATGACGCTCCAGCAAGCTGTCGAAAAGTCGATTAATGAAGCGAAAAGCCGCGATCGCGATTTTGGCGCAATTTGTCTTGACGCTACGGGCGCGATCGCGTGGGGTAAGACCTGTCCTGTATTGTTCGCTGCATATCATGATGGTGAAAAAATGCAAGATACTTTATCTTTATAAAGATCCAGCAATTCTCATTTTCAAAATTGGCTTTGATGAAAGTATTCCGATGGCAGGCTTTCATCAAAGCCAACTAGGATAATTGCAGAACCGACGTTGCAAATATCCTAGTTGGCTTTCACAATGAAAATTGTAGATTGCAAGATGTGATAGTTTTTACCACCTACGACGATGAAAAACTATTTTTGATTGTTGCGATTAATTAAAGATGAGCTAAGCTCTTCAAGAGGCATGAACTGAAACTTTATGAAAGATGTAATCGTGATCGGCGCAGGGATGGCAGGCTTAACCTGTGCTCAACAATTAAAGCAAGCAGGGCTAGATGTCACCATCGTTGAAAAATCCGCAGGTGTGGGCGGACGTATGGCAACTAGACGTTTGCAAGGTACTTGGGTCGATCATGGAGCACAACTGCTTTCAGTTAAGAGTGATAGCTTTGGCAGGTTTGTTCGTAAACTGCAAGAAAAGAGCCTCGTCCAAGAATGGACACGCAATGTTTATCAACTTTCAGCAGCTGGATTGCGTCCGCCCAATGCCGATGAGCGTCATCCTCGATATTGCTGTCCAATGGGTATGACCGCGATCGCCAAATATCTTGCAAACGAAATCCCGATAATCAACAATGCCCGTATTGTGGGTGTTAGTCATAACGATTTTAAATGGCAATTAGTAACTGATCGCCAAGAAGCCCTCGAAACTTCAGCGATCGTGTCCACAATCCCTGCCCCCCAATTTTTGCCGATATTTGAAGAAGTATTAGCACCAGCACCTAGTTTTTTGCAAGCAGTGCAGTCAGTCAAATTTGCCCCCAGTGTGACGATTATGGCTGGCTACAATGCTAGCAATTCAGTGCCTGTAGAATGGCAAGCAATTAGATGTATTGATGATCCGATTCTTGATTGGATTAGCTACGATAGCAGCAAGCATCCAGATAAAGCCGTGCAACCTGTCTTTGTCTTACAAAGTACGGCTGAATTTGCTAAACAATCAATGGAAGAGCCAGATTTAGAAATTGCAGGCAAACCATTGCTTAATCAAGTGGGCAGATTATTAGAAAAATGGTTAGCCAGTCCTGAATGGTGGCAAGTTCATCGTTGGCGATATGCTCTTGCCGAAGAGTCTTTAGGGGTTTCTTGTCTATCCACATCAATTCCTTTATCCCTTGTATGTGCAGGGGATTGGTGTGCGGGCAAAAATATCGAAGCTGCCTATCATTCTGGACTTGCGGCGGCTGAATCTGTGATCGAGTTGCTAAAAGTTTAAACCCCAAGAATAAAAGGGTGTGCTTTGCAAAGACTTTTATTCTTGGCAGGAAATTCTAATCTTATCGTGAGTTCGACGGAGTAGACAAAAGTAAAAGTAAAAGCAAAGCTGAGACCAGCCTAAATTATGCATAACAAGAGGAAAGAGAATAAGAAAAAGAGCCTACAAGCCATTAAAATATAGAAATCTCTTCATTCTCAAAGTAGCCATCTATTTTTATTCTAATTCAGTTTGTCCTTCCCCTTTCGTGAATAATGCAGGCTAGATGCTCACACGTCTAAAGTCGTAGATTTTATAAGAATAAATTGTGGTTAGATCAATCTTTTCACATTTCTAAATTTCCAATCAATCATTGAAAAGGTATCCAATTATGTCTTATACACTAAAGGACGAAGACTACTTGAAATTGTAGATATACATGGGTTTTGTTTTAGGCGATCGCAGTTTGTTGAGATTGAGTTGGGGCGATTTCAGACAGATCTAGTGAGTTGGCTTTGTTTTTTTATTTTGGCGATAAGGATAATGACTAGTCTGGCTATAGAATCTTAGTAGTTGTAATAACTTTTAAAACATGCAAGTTTCTGATAAATCTAGTTTTGAGAATATATCTATAAATAATCTGGAGATAATTCCTAGCTTTGATGCGAAGAATCCGCCAAATCCACAGCTAATTGATGCTTGCGTACATTGTGGATTTTGTTTGTCTACTTGCCCTAGTTATCGTGTCATCGGCAAAGAGACAGATTCACCACGGGGCAGAATTTATTTAATGGATGGAATTAATGAAGGAGATATTCCTTTATCACCTGCGATCGCTCAGCACTTTGATACTTGCTTGGGGTGTCTTGCCTGCGTAACTACTTGCCCTTCAGGTGTGCAATATGACCAATTAATTGAATCAACTCGTTCTCAAGTTGAGAGAAATCATCCGCGATCGCTACCTGAAAAACTATTACGCCAATTTATCTTCTCAACTTTCCCATATCCCAAACGTTTGCGGATTTTGCTTGCTCCTTTATTGGCTTATCAGAAGCTAGGCTTACAAAAATTAGTGCGATCGACAGGATGGCTAGAAAAGTTTCTGCCCAAGCAAATAGCAGCAATGGAATCGGTACTACCCGAACTAACGCCTCAAGCTTTTCAAGACATTTTACCTGAAGTAATTCCTGCAAAGGTCGAAAAGCGTTATCGGGTAGGAATGCTCTTAGGCTGCGTGCAACGTGTCTTTTTGCCAGAGGTGAATAATGCGACTGTACGCGTATTGACTGCAAATGGTTGCGAAGTAGTAGTTCCTAAATTACAGGGCTGTTGCGGAGCTTTATCGCATCATCAAGGACAGGAAGCACAAACTCTGGAATTAGCCAAGCAAACTATCGATGCTTTTGCGAATTTAAGTCTTGACGCAGTTTTAGTTAATGCTTCTGGCTGCGGACATACATTGAAAGAATATGGTCATATTTTGAAAGATGATCCTAACTATGCAGAGAGAGCGAAACTTTTCTCTCAAAAAGTTAAGGATGTTCAGGAGTTTCTGGATCATGTGGGGTTAACAGCTAAGCTCTCCCCTTTGCAAGATCAACCTTTAGCGATCGCCTACCAAGATGCTTGCCATATGCTCCATGGACAGAAGATCAGTCTAGAACCACGCCGTTTACTTCGTCAAATCCCTAATGTGCAACTAAGGGAATCGGTCGATGCATCTTTATGCTGCGGCAGTGCAGGAATCTACAACATTTTGCAGCCGGAAGTTGGGCATGAATTGGGAGAGATGAAGGTGACTAATCTTACGGATACTGGCGCTCAATTAATTGCATCTGCAAATGTGGGCTGTATTACCCAAATTCGCAAGCATTTGAAGTTACAAAATAGAAATGTTCTCCTCATGCACCCAATGGAGCTATTAGATTATTCAATCCGAGGCAAAAAATTGGACAAGTAAAATTTAGCCTAAGTGTCTCAGCAATATAGAAAAGCGGCGCGAAGAACCGCTTTCCTATATTGCTGAGACACTTAAAATTTTGTAGTAACAATACGAGATCTTCCTTCAGCTTTTGCTTCATACAAAGCTTGATCTGCATGATGAATTAATTCTTTAATTGTTGTATCAGCAGAAGGAACGCAAACACTAATGCCAGCACTAATGGTGACAAAAGAGCTGACCTTTGATTTCTCATGAGGAATATTTAAATCCGCGATCGCTTGTAGTGTCATTGCGGCAATTTTTTCAGCATCCTCAGCCATGGCATCAGGCAATAATAAAACAAATTCTTCGCCACCATAACGAGCAGCCATATCCGTTTTCCGCTGAGCCATATTTTTTATGGATTGAGCGACTTGTTGGAGGGAATAATCACCCATTTGGTGTCCATAGTGATCGTTATAAGCTTTGAAGTAATCAATATCTAACAAAATTACAGCAATAGAACGTTGATAACAATATGCTCTCCCAAATTCCTTTTCTATGACAGCATCGAATGAACGGCGATTAGGTATTTCGGTCAGAGCGTCAAGGTAAGATATCTTTTCTAGTTGTTGATTGAGAATCAAGATTTCTTCTTGAGCTAATCTGAGAGACCGTAACTGTTCACGGGATCGGATTGCAAACCATACGGCGATCGCAATGACAACCGAAAATAATCCCCCAAAAACTAGAATTCCTTCTGCAACAAAATTCTTTGTTTTGATGCCATATTGAGTCGTGATATATAATTCAGCCGAATAGAGTGCTTGCCAAAGGCAAATAGTAATCGTAAAGCCTAAAATAGCGAGGATAAGTGGCAGCAATACTGAAGGTGATTTTTGTTCAGTTTTCCAATTCAAATATCTTGCTACTAGAATTAACATTAACCCCACGACGATGAACCCTATCGCCGTATGAATCGCCATCTTGGTTAGATTTCCCCAGCCATAAGCTGTTTCAACATTGGACAGATACCCCAGAAAAGCCACGCTTCCAAGCCCCATGGTTACAGCCCCCAAAAAACTCCCAATTAAGATTTGAGTTATCCTAATTCTCTCAGTTGACATTGTCAGAATGGCAAAGCCACTTAACAAAAAATTTAAAGCAGTATTTGGAGCCATGCGACCAGGTTGAGAAGTGGCGGTCGTAATATAGTGCCGCATAAATAATTCGTCAATATAGAAATTAACCCCAAAAACATGCTGAATTAAGGTTAACCCGCCTAATATAATTGATGCAATCCCAATGTATTTAGCAAATCTTCTGCGATTATTGGCTAAACACATAAGCGCTAGACTGATAAATATAAATCCTAAGGCTGTGTTAAATTGCATTGGCACAAATTTCGGATAGATCTGAATCAACCTTTCAGAACCGATATGCCACCCCAATATTACGCTCAAACCAAGTAATAGCAGTAAAGATGCACCGAAGTTAATGCAAAATATTAAAATAGTGTATCTATGCATCTTTGATAATAATGAGGGACGAATTTGGCTCACATGGCTTTTTCGCAAAATCGCTTATAGAATATTCAATCGAATCATGTAACATCAAGGATATAGAGCGATCGCTTACCAAAAGCCTTTGTTCTACGGAAAAAACATTTTTTGCCGAATAAAACACAAATTTGAGTTTAAATTTTAATTGTCTAGGTTTTGTGAGACTTTAGATAATTAGTATAAGTGAAAAATTATAAATACGATATTGATTAGAAATGGTAAAAGATGGAAGAGCGAAATGAATCTCAGCAGTTTGTGATTAGTCACGAGAAAGAACAAGTAAAAAAACTAAAATTTGCTAAGAATAGTGGCTTTCAGGCTGAACTGAGACGAAGGGTTGACGATCTTTTCCAAAGTAGTGATCTTCGAGAACGTGATTGTCCACAAATGTACACTAAGACAATAATCTTGTTGTCGAGTTTCTTTGGGATATACTCTGGATTAGTCTTCTTGGCTCAGGCATGGTGGCAAGTAATTCCCCTTTCTATTGTGCTAGGTATTATCACTGCAGGAATTGGGTTTAGCATTCAGCACGATGGTGCTCATCATGCCTATTCAAGTGTTGCATGGGTAAATAAGCTCATGTCTATGAGTTTAGATTTGATTGGTGGTAGCTCTTATGTTTGGCATTGGAAACATGATGTGCTGCATCATACCTATGTGAATATTGCTGGTTACGACATGGATTTGGAAGTAGGAATTTTTGGGCGACTTTCTCCTTCTCATGCAAGACTTCCATTTCATCGTTGGCAACAGTATTATCTTTGGTTACTGTATGGTTTATTAGCGATCAAATGGCATTTTTATGATGATTTTTATTGTCTGATCACTGGCAAAATTGGCGATCGCACTTATCCTCGTCCAAAACAAGCCAATCTTGCCATATTTTTTGCTGGGAAGTTAGTCTTTTTTTCAATTGCCTTTTTGATTCCTTTGTTATTTCATTCGATCTGGCTAGTTTTAGCTAGTTATGGACTAGTTGCTGTAACTTTAGGAATTGTGCTTAGTGTAGTTTTCCAACTAGCTCATGTAGTCGAAGAGGCGAATTTTCCGACACCAGTTGCGGAAGCTAACATTATTGATAATGACTGGGCTATTCATCAGATTGAAACTACAGTGAACTTCTCGCGCAATAATGCTTATGTGACGTGGTTGCTGGGTGGACTCAATTTCCAAATTGAGCATCACCTATTCCCCAATATTTGTCATATTAACTATCCTGTAATTTCTAAAGTCGTTGAGCAGACTTGTCAAGAATTTGGGGTGAAATACAACCAGCATAGTTCTCTATGGGCAGGATTCTTATCTCACTATCGTTGGCTACGGAAGATGGGGACACATAGCTCTTTGCAATCAAATCCGAACCAATAAATTACTGTTGCAAAAAAAAGAAAGAGCGCTTCGCGCTCTTTCTTTTTTTTATTAATAACTATCGGTTTTGCTAACTGTTGTATTAATTAGTTGCTGGTTGGCTTGATTGAGTCGATCTGCGATCGCTTCTCTCATATCGCGGGCAACTTCTGAGTCAGCCAGAACATCCTGCGCCATTTCACGATATTCAGCACTGGTGGTGAGGTCAACTTGATCAAGTTGATTGAGATTCTCATATACAGTCTCTGGGGAGACCAACACATTACTTTCCATAAATTATTCCTATTCTATATTTACTCTAGATCTATAGCGCTTTGCGCTCGATCTAAAACCAAATAATTTTTAAAAACTCTGCGAAGCAGAGTTTTTAAAAATTATTTGGTTTTAAGGCAAATCTGTGTCACCCATGAGATAGCGATCGCATTCACGAGCAGCACCACGACCTTCATTAATTGCCCAGACGATCAGACTTTGACCACGGCGACAGTCTCCCGCTGCAAAAACACTGGGAAGACTGGTGGTGAATTGACCATGATTAGCTTTGACGTTACTCCGAGGATCACGCTCCACACCGAGAGAATCAAGGAGTGGTTGCTCTGGGCCAAGGAAACCCATTGCTAATAGGATGATCTGAGCAGGAATTACCTTTTCAGTACCAGCCACTTGCCTAGGAATAAACTGACCCTTGTCATTTCGTTCCCATTGAACTTGCACAGTGTGGACAGCCTTAACCTGACCGTTTTCATCTCCCTCGATCTTAGTTGCAGTAGTGATATAAGCTCTAGGATCGTCACCAAACTTTGCACTTGCTTCCTCTTGTCCATAGTCCATCTTGTAGACTTTGGGCCATTCTGGCCAAGGATTATCTTTCGCACGGGTCTCTGGTGGCTTAGGCATGATTTCCAACTGAACTACGCTATTACAGCCATGTCGGATTGATGTGCCAACGCAGTCGGTTCCTGTATCACCACCGCCGATGATCACAACATCCTTACCCTTAGCAGAGATAAAATCATCCCCTGCCTTACCGTTAATCACTGCCTTAGTATTTGCCGTCAGAAATTCCATGGCAAAATGAATGCCTTTGAGTTCACGCCCTTCAATACTTAAATCTCGGGGCTTCGTTGCTCCAGTACAGATTACGACTGCATCAAATTCTTTTAGCAAGTCTTCCGCAGGCATATCTTTGCCAATTTCGGTATTGCAAACAAATTTCACACCCTCTTTCTCAAGGATATCCAAACGGCGTAAGACTACTTTCTGCTTGTCCAATTTCATGTTGGGAATGCCATACATCAATAATCCGCCAGGACGATCAGCACGTTCATAAACTGTTACCCAATGTCCTGCCTTATTTAGCTGGGCAGCTGCACTCAATCCTGCGGGGCCAGAACCAATGACGGCGACTTTCTTGCCAGTACGTTTAGCAGGAGGCTCAGGAACGATCCAGCCCTCTTCCCAACCCTTGTCGATGATCGAATACTCGATATTCTTAATCGTTACAGGTGGATTTGTGATTCCCAAGACACATGAGCCCTCGCATGGCGCAGGACAAACACGACCTGTAAATTCTGGGAAATTATTAGTTTTATGCAAACGGTCAAGGGCTTCACGCCAAAGTCCGCGATATACCAAGTCGTTCCATTCAGGAATTAGATTATTGACTGGGCAGCCGCTTGCCATGCCACTGATTAGATTTCCTGTATGACAAAACGGTGTACCACAGTCCATGCATCGAGCGCCTTGTGTACGGAGATTTTCATCAGGCATATGGACATGAAATTCATCCCAATTTTTGATGCGATCGCTTGGTGGTATTTCCGTCGGTGCTTCGCGGAGGTACTCAATAAATCCTGTCGGTTTTCCCATTGCTTTTCGTTTCTATGTTTTGACAAATCGGCTACTTGACAAACAGCCAATAAAGTATTTTTAAACTGCTTAACTGGTTCCGATCACATTATACGGGTTTCCTTAACATTAGTTAATGATTAAGGGAGGCATTGCCCACCCTATCAAGTATTTGAGTGCAAATCGGGGTAATTTTTTTGTTTAGATAGAGATTATCAAAAAAGCAAAAATCGCAAGGCAACATATATAGCTGCGGCGACAAGCTGCAAGATCATCACAGGAATGCCATAACGCAAAAATGTCTTAAATGAAATTCTTCGCCCATGTTGTTCAGCGACACCTGCAGCGACAATATTTGCCGAAGCTCCCACTAAGGTTCCATTACCACCAAGAGTTGCTCCATACATCATCGCGTAAAACAGTGGTAAGACGACCGCTGGTAACTGTCCTGTAAAATCGGGAGAGATAATCTCCGCGCCAGCTAAACCAACATTAACTACATACTGCTTGAGCAAAGGAACCATTGCCACAACAAGGGGAATATTTGGTACAACACTAGAAATCAATCCAACAAAAAAGATCAAAAGAATCGAACCAAGGGCGATATTTTTTCCTAAAATTGCGGCTAAAATTCCTGACATACTGCCAATGACACCTGTTTTTTCGAGTCCGCCAATCAGCACGAAAATACACATAAAGAAAATCAAGGTACTCCAATCGACATCTCGCAAAATATGCTGTACAGAGTCGATTTTGCAATGGTGCGATAGCATCAGCGCCAAGGCGGCTCCTAATAAAGCCACAGTTGCTGGGGTGACAGGAATTGGCAATGATTCGCCAATCACAAAAAACATCAGCACAAAAGCCGTAATAATTGCCCCCACTATCAGTACACGGGGATGATTGATCGTGGGATGAGGCAGGCGCTCAAGGTTTTCTAATTTTTTGTTCCAGATTTTGCGAAATAGGAATGGCAATATCGCCACAATCACTCCAACAGCGATCGCACCACCAAGGCTTAGTTTGAGTAAATAATCGACAAAGCTCATATTGATCGCATCACCGACAATATAAGTGGCAGGATCGCCAACGATAGTTAATAAGCCTGAGCTATTCGCCACAAATACCAACAAAATTAGTAACGGCACAAAATCCACGCCGATTTCTTCAGCCATAGGTGGAATCAGCGGTGCTAGTAACATTACCGTTGTCGCGTTGGGTAACACGGCACAGATTGGAGTAGTAATAGCGACTATACCTAATAGCAAGCGATCGCCTCTTCCTTTGGCGATAATTACCATCTGGGTGGCAAGATACTCAAAAACTTTTGTTGGTTGAAAGGCTCGTACCATCACCATCACGCCGAAGAAAAGTCCCAGCGTACCGTGGCTTTTACCAATGTACGCAATGGCTTCAGGCATGGTCATTACATTAGCTACGATCAAAATGAGCGCACCTAGAAAAGCGGCGATCGTAAAATGTATCCACTCAGTAATCAGTAGAACGATCACGCTGATAAAGGTAACCAGCGACAATATTGCTTGCCAAGTAGCCATTCTAGTTAAATCTGTATTGAAATAGATCCGTTGTCAGTAAAGGTAGGATATTACCAACCTAAAGTAAAGGCGGCGCGTTTCGCGTCGCCTTTACTTTAGGTTGACTCTACAAAAAAGTGACTAGAGTATCAAGAGATAAAGTTACAAAAGAATTATTTTGTAATAGATCCGTCAATAATTGGCTGGGCGAATTGATTGCTTCCAATAAACGTTCTTTAAACGCCAAATTTTCCTGAGACTGATAGCGGATTTCTAATTTAAGAATTGTTAGGCGATCGCTTTCCGATGCATCAGCATATCGTTGTGAATATTGCTCAGATAATTGCTCAAAGATTTGATGGAGTTCTTCAAGGAGAATATGTTCTTGGAGAATCTCTGAGCCATACTTTTCTAATTCTGAACCTGCATTTCCCTTGCTAAGCAATTTTACAAAATCACCCTGAGCAAATTTTGCCTTGGGATTAAACGGACGGCGATCGCTAAATTTTCTAAGAATGTAATCAGGCAGGCTTCTCAAAACATGTTTTAAATAGATAGAATCACAGATCACATCATCCAACTTAGTATCGCTATCAATCATCCATTCTTCAATACAAGCATCCGTAAAATTTGCAGAACTAAAGTCAGTTCCTAAAGCCTTGACCCGAAATAGATCAGCACCCTCAAGATTTGCGCTAGAAAGATTAGCTTTGCCAAGATTAACCGCAAATAGTCTTGCCTTCTGTAAACTTGCACCACTGAGATTTGCTTCAAAAAGGTTCGCAAAATCAAGATTTGCTTCACTGAGATTAGCACCACTCAGATTCGCTTCTTTTAGATTAGTTTGATTGACATTCACTAAAGGAACTGCATTTCCCAGCAACAGAGCCTGCATATTTTTTGCTTTAACAAATTCTGGAATACCAAGGCTGAGATTCGCTTTGTGTAAATTAGCATTACAAAGATTTGCGTTAGCCAGATTTGCTTCACAAAGAAGCACTTCAGTCAAATCTGCATTCTGGAGCGTTGCATTTTGTAGTTCAGCTCCGCTCAATGATGCACCACTTAGATTAGCTGCATTGAGATTTGCCCCACTCAGTTTTGCTCCAAATAAAGTTGCCTCACTGAGATTAGCATTGCTGAGATTAACTTCACTAAGATTAGCCCCACTGAGGTTAGCTTTACGCAGATTAGTTCCACAGAGATCGGCTTTCTCAAAGTTAGCTCCAGCCGCACTAAATCTTTGCCCTTTATCGCCATGACTGTCTAACCACAGTTGGTGCTTGGCTAAATTGTCTTTTAGAGTTGCTCTAAAAATTAGCATAGTGGATCTCTTATTTAGGTAAGTTGTCGATAGGCGCTAAAAGGGATTCCAGTACGTTTTTTGATATCCATAATTGATTTAAATTCGCCACGTTGTTTCCGCTCTTCAGCGATCGCGATCGCAACTTGTGATTCCATTCCAATTGCGATCAATTCGTCAACGGACATGGAGTTAACCCGCTTCCATGAATAACCTAACTCTTTCCGATAGTCGTAGCTAAAAATGACCATTGGCTCAATTTTTTGGAGAGTGGCGTTCGGAATTTCGAGAATGTCATGGAGTTCTTCAAGACTGGTGAAAATATGTCCTTCAGATCGCAAAGATTCAATATCATTGGCATAAACGATTGGTAATCCCAAAACGTTAACTAAGTCATTCTTGGAGCAGCTATTGATCTCAATCTTGGGGCGATTAGCTGCGATCGCCTGAAATAATTTGTAATCTTCAGGTAATGGTAAATGCTTTGGATAAGTTTTTGTTAAGTATTCACGTTTTAAAGCAAAGGCTGTAGCAATTTGGGCAAACCAAACAATTGTTGCAAAGCTAGAAAGATATGGGGATGAGTACAAAACAACTCCAGCAGTAACGAAGCCCGCCCCGATACCAATCCAAATATTAGAGCCAGCTTTTACACCAGCATAGGCGATCGCACCACCACCCAATGCTGGTAAAAAAGACCACCAAACCCATGTTGGCGTTTGATCAAACCATGAAGGTTGAGACATAATGATTAAAATGATACTGGTGTATTGGGGATTAGCTTTTAGCTCTCAAGCTCATTTACTAACAGCTATACTAATCGCTAAATATTTTTAAGTAGCTTTTTTCGTTTCTCTTCATACTCTTCAGCTGTGATGATACCATCATCATAAAGTCTTTTGAGATCGCCAAGTGCAGCCGTAGAGTCTCTGACCGAAGCTGTGGCTTGATTGGTTACACCGTTAAATTTAAGATTAAATTCAGAATCTGCCATCACAAGTAGCATAATAAACTCAATAAAAGCGGCGAGAGATGGGATACCTGTCCAACAAAACAGTAGGTAAACTATTCCCCATCCAGATTGTCCTAGATAAAATTTGTGCGCTCCAAAGGCTCCTAAGAAAAAGCACCAAAGAATCGCATTAGTTCTAGTCCTCATTACCATTTTCCTTTTTACTGATATTAATGTGGTTACGGGCTTATCTTACTGTCTTGGAAATCTTTTTAGATAGTAAATATACTACAAGGATTCCCAGTTTCGCTTCGAGTAAAGCTATGGAAATTTGCAAATAAGGATGCATGTCGGGATTAGAGTTGAGGGCAAATGCGGCAATTCCTACAAGAGCAAAAGGTAAGAATCTCAAGTTTTTGCCTATGGGTTTCACTCTCAAATGTTTAACAATAGATATCATTGCTTTTTCTCCGCAATAGCAATCTCTAAGATAATGCCCTATGTACATTTAAAACTCAATGCCTCGATAGATATCCGCGATCTAAGCAGTGTTAGTCTCTGTGCGTATCAACTAGCATCTGCTATCGACAGATTAATAGATTGCTCAGACTCTTCTCGTTGATGTTGTACTTGGTTAAAAATATCTTCAACTGTGAACTGATCTAGCCATTGATGCCGATCCTTTGTGTAGTCACCTGCTCCTAGCTCAAACTGCCGCACAAATCTGATCATGCCATCAAAGCCAAGAGCGTCATTCAAAGCTTGATATCCCAATCGATTAATTTCTAGAGGTGTCATCATTTTTTAATCCCCTTGAGTTTTGCTAACATCAATAAACCATTGCACAGGATTGCTTACCTTAACCCTTAGCTGATCACTGTATTTAATAGATCGTTTTAATAAGCGATCATCAGTCGTCAAGAAAACATCCACACCACCAAACTCTGCACTAGCAACATGAGCGGCATCAAACGATTTAAACCCAATTTCAGTTAATTCAATCACACGTTGCTTAATTTCATTTGCAAGAATAATTTTCTCTTTAGCAATAGAAATTGCTAACTTTAGTTGTTCTAGCCTCTTAATATTCGGGGTTTTAGCGATTTCTAAGTCAATCACCTCACTACTAATCAACAACCATTCTCCAACTCGACATTTTCGATAAATCGATAGGATGGCTTCGGTCTCCAACCTTATCCGATCCTGTTGTGAATCGTCTAACGGTCGATTTAGGCAACAGACATCCATGTAAATTCGATATTTCACAATCAGTAGTGTGTGCTTTAACTGTGGAGTATACGTAAGTTGACCACGCATACTAAGTTTACCAATATGATAATGCTCTATTTTTAGTTAAAACTCAAGCCCACGATAAATTTCAGCGATCGCTAATTCAATATTTAGGGAATCTAATACAATCGACTGATCTAAACCATCAAAATCACTGTATGTCCAGATTTGGGCTTGTTTACTATATCGTTCAACAAAAATTTTATTTTGGCGAATTAGCAAGTATTCACAGAAACTTGGAATAGAACGATACATCCGAAACTTATCAGTGCGATCATATTCTTCGGTTGAAGGGGAGAGTACTTCGACAATTAGAAGCGGATTTAAGACTTCATCCTCACGCTCAGTATTAAATTGTAACGCCCCATTAAAAACCATCGCATCTGGGTATACACCACGCCGATAAGCAGGAATCCATAGTCGTAAATCATTGTTAATTGCTTCAAAGTTTGTGTTTTGCAGCTTACTATCCAGAAGATTAAGCATATTCCGACTAAGACGGCTATGTTTAACAGTTCCACCACTCGTCGCAATAATTTCTCCATCGTGGTACTCACATTTTTCTTCAGAGGCATCAGCGATCGCACGATATTCATCGAGACTGTAACGGCGTTGAATGGTGGCAGTCATGGATTTGTTACCTAAAGACAACATTTATATTCTAGCGTCACGATCAATTTATGGTAAGGATAGTCGGCGCGAAGCGCCGACTATCCTTAAATATTTAGCATTTTTACTTGGTTGCAAGTCGCGATAGAATAAACAATAGCTGAATATTTGATTAGGAGTTGGTTTTGATTTCTTCAGCAGCACTTTCGGAGAGTATAAATTCTGATAACTTAGAGCGCGATCGCGAACTGGATTTATTCACGCATCGATCGCATTTTCCTGCTTTAGAAAATCGTACTTACTTTAATTACGGTGGACAGGGGGTGATGTGTGGGGCATCTCTAGATTCGATCACCAAAAATTTTCGACATATCGAGTCACTAGGATGTTTTTCCAATGCCGCTGGGGATTGGATGATGCCCGAATATGACGCGACTAAGGTCGCGATCGCTCAAGAATTTCAAGTCAGCCCAACCACAATTACACTAACCGAAAATACAACCGTTGGCTGCAATATCGCCCTATGGGCAGTGGATTGGCAACAAGGCGATCGCTTATTACTATCAGACTGTGAACACCCTGGGATCATTGCGGGTGCGATCCAAATTCAAAAACGCTTCGGCATCGAAATTGACTATTTTCCCTTGACCAATACCCGCAATAGTAGCTCTGAAGGTAAAGATAGTGAGGCAGTTGTTGATCTATTAGTGCAGCATTTGCATCCTAAAACTCGCATGGTGATGCTGAGTCATATTTGCTGGAATACAGGACAGGTTGTGCCACTGAAGGCGATCGCCAAGGCTTGCCACGATCAGAATGTGTTAGTTGCCGTTGATGCTGCGCAGTCGGTGGGTGTATTGCCATTAAATCTTGCTGATAGTGAAGCGGATTTTTATGCATTTACCACACATAAATGGTGGTGCTCACCGCTTGGATTAGGAGCTTTGTATATTCGTCCTGAAATATTTGATGCGATCGAGCCAGTATTTGTCGGTTGGCGTGGACTAACAGGTAAATATCCAACTAGTCATAACCCAATTGTGCAATGGCGACAAGATGGTGCAAAGTTTGAGGTTGCTAGCTCAACCTATGCTCTTTATGAAGCAATGCGAATTGCGATCGCTCATGCAAATAGTTGGGGGACACAAATGCAACGATATCAGCGTATTTGTCAACTAAGCAAAATTTTATGGGAGCGATTAGATGCTTTACCCCATATTGATTGCATCAGGCAATTGCCACCAGAGTCGGGACTAATTTCTTTTAAGGTGAATCAAGAGTTAGCGCAAAGTGCGATCGCGAAAAAGCCTCATTCATTAATTGCTAAACAATTAGAATCTGAACATCAAATTTTAATCCGAGCTCTTCCCGATCCAGATTGCTTAAGAGCTTCCGTTCACTATCTCACTTCCATTGCTGATATTGATCGTCTCGTCTCAATTTTTGAAGCGATGAATTAAATCTTCTCTTCCGATTCCTCTCATTAAGATAGTGAGGAATTCAGATTCTCAACTTTCAATTAAATCTATAAAACCTCTGCTATGTCCATATTCTCGCAAGCTCCTCAACAAAATCCTGATAAAAAAGATCAAACACTATCGCGATCGCAGGTACTAATTGCGATGGCAGTGACTGCAATTATCTTTTTGGGAATCTCTAAAGGTTGGGTGTACTTAACGGGCATACCTATGGTTCCACTTCGTTGGCAGCCAGAACATGCAGCGATCGGTGCAGGAATAGGCATAGGGGTTGCTTTGCTTAGCAGCTTTATTTATGAAGTTTGGGAAAGCTATCGCATTGCCGCGCAAGAATATCTAGAAATGGTACTGAAACCATTAGAACCAGTTGATCTAATTTGGTTAGGTTTATTACCAGGACTAAGCGAAGAAATGTTGTTTCGCGGTGTGGCATTACCAGCACTGGGTATGAATGGAATTGCTTTGGTTATTACCAGTGTTGTATTTGGGGCGCTACATATGGCAAGTGCTAAGCATTTGTCCTATACCGTTTGGGCGATCGCTGTTGGTATGATGCTTGGAGCCGTCACGATGTATACAGGTAATCTATTATCGGCAGTCATTGCCCACATACTTACAAATTCACTTTCAGGGCTCATTTGGAAATACAAACAATCTAAGAGCTAGACTTTTTTATAGATTTCATCATATAGATTTTTTGCGATCGCATATTTTTTTTTACGTGTTTGGGGATTTTCGCCTTATACAAAAATTGTTTGTGATCTGCGACAACGGGGCGAGCACGGGGAGCCTCGCCCCTAACGATTTTTGTTTTAAATGGTGAATGGAATAGAACGGAAATAAATTTTATCATTTTTCATGTAGGGGCGATGCCCCCGTGCTCGCCCCTTCTATGCCAATCGCCAATAATTTATCGCCGCGCGATCGCAATTTTCATTTCATCGATAATTTATGACCGTGCGATCGCAATTTTCATTTCATCGATAATTTATGACCGTGCGATCGCAATTTTATCAACCCATTGGGAAATTGTCGCCGCATACAAAAATTGTTGGCGATCTGCGACAACGGGGCGAGCACGGGGGCATCGCCCCTACCATTTTGGGGTGTGGGTGGGTGTCTGAACTAAATCTATGCTGCTACTCTTATTTTTCTTTTTCTGGGTGAAGGAGATCGGATTCCCATGATGACGGATTATTTGTTATGTACTGTCGTATGTGATCGCAGGATTCGCGATCACGGATAATGTGTTCATAATAGTTCCTTTGCCATAGTCTACCTATAAAGGGCTGCCATTGTTCTTGATGAACGCCATGTCTATATTTTGCGGTTGTAAAGGATTTGAATCGATGGATGATTTCTCCTAATTTCATAATTGGTTCTGTTTGTAATGATTTCAGAACGATAATGCCGTGGATATGGTTTGGCATCAGGACAAAGGCATCTAATTCTAGGTTTGGATAATGGAATTGCAGTTCTTCCCAAATTGTCTGTACCATTGTTCCCGCAGGATTTGGGTACATAATGCCATCAGCGATCGCGCCTAATAGGGGTTGGCGTTGATGAATGCAAATGGTGATGAAATATGCGCCTGTCTGTGAATAGTCGTATCCTTTGAGACGAACGGAACGGCGATGGTGTATGTCTGGATTGTAGGACATGGCGAATTTTTTTGGAGGCGATCGCAATTTTATCAACCCATTGGTAAATTGTCCCCGCATAAAACAATGGTTTTTGATCTGCGACAAAGGGGCGAGCACGGGGGGCATCGCCCCTACCGTTTTTGGATTTAAATGGTAAATAGAATGGAATGGGGATAAATTTCATCATTTCACCCGTAGGGGCGATGCCCCCGTGCTCGCCCCTTCTATGCCAATCGCCAATAATTTACAGCAAATTCCGATCAAACACGCCACAAGTCTAGTAATCTAAAGCATCACTAAAGTTAAACAAAATATGTCAGCATATTCGCTTGATTTACGGCACAAGATATTAAATGCATGGCAAAATAAAG
>NZ_SJEE01000045.1 GCF_006937785.1 Pseudanabaena sp. UWO311 | reverse complement strand
ATTCTCTTGATTTCACAGACAAACTGAGATGAGTGTACACGGTAGCTTTTTTAAGGGGGCTGGGGGGATCTAGAGCAATTCCTAAATGGTTTCTAAAGTTGGTTTCATAATGAGAATTGCCACTAAAAAGCATAGCAAAGCTATGCTTTTTCTCGTTTTTTAGGTTTTATTACGCAAAGGGACTGAGCTTATAGTTTGAGTTTACTTAGATTTTCGACCGCAGCCGCAATTGTGCTGTCTTTTTTGGCAAAACAGAACCTTAAACCATTTACCTTTTCACGCTCAGGTTGACTAAAGCAACTGCCTGGAACAGCAGCAACTAAGGCTTCTTTAGCGAGGCGAAAAGCGGCGCTTTCGGCATCGGGCGCGATCGCAGAGCTATCAGTCCAGATGTAATATGCGCCTCTAGGCAAGACAGGAGATAGCCCTAGCTGCACCAACGCAGGATAAAGCATATCGCGCTTACGTTTGTAATCTAGAGCCAACTTGGTGAAATATTCACGCCCAAATTCCATAGCGGTCAAGGCTGCATGTTGCAGAGGAGCGGGGGCACAAATCGTGATGAAGTCATGAATCCGCCGCATCGCAGCCGTCAGTTCAGGACTTGCGACGGTGTAACCTAGCCGCCAACCTGTGATACAAAAAGTTTTTGAGAATCCATTCACGACAATCGTGCGATCGCGCATTCCTTCGATACTCATTAAGCTAATATGTTCGCCTTCATAGATGATGTATTCATAAATCTCATCGGTAATTGCATAGACATCATACTGCTGGCAAAGCTTCGCAATTAGTTCTAATTCCGTTCTTGTCCAGACTTTGCCCGTGGGATTGGCAGGACTATTAATAATTACAGCTTTAATTCCTTTTTTAAACGCAGGCTCAAGGATTTCTTGGGTGATTTCCCATTGTGGTGGTTGCAGGGTAATAAATTCAGGAATACCGCCAACGGTTGCGAGGTTGGGGATGTAATTTTCATAAAATGGCTCGAAAATTAAGACGCGATCGCCTTGATTGATCAGTGTCATTAGGGCAATATTTAAGCCTTCGGTTGCGCCACAACATACGGTGACTTCAGTATCAGGATTGACTGCGATTTGGTTGTCACGTTGCATTTTTGTAGCGATCGCCTCGCGCAAATTGTCCCAACCCCAACTATCTGCATATTGGTTAAAATCCAAGGTAATCGCTGCTCTTGCGGATTCTTTGATCGCTTCTGGAGCAGGAAAATCGGGCAACCCTTGAGCAAGGTTAATTGCGCCAAACTTTTCACAATAGCGGGAAGCTTCGCGAATTTGTGACTCTTTAATTTGAATAGCGCGTTGTGATAGCGAAACAGTAGTCAAGGTAATATCTCTAAACTTCAAAAAGTAAAGACAGCGCGATGCGCCGCCTTTACTCAATCCTAATCGAGATTGCTCTGGCTGGTCAAGAATTAAATAATTATGTAGTTTGACATGAGAGCAATTTAGCTTGAGGGTAGCTATTTTGTAGTTGCTTTTGCCGTTCCTGATTAGAGCGTCCATAGGTATTGAGCGATCGTATAGTGTCAGGTGAAGGTACTCCAGAAAGTATCTCCTGCCCAAGATCGCCAAAAACAATTACTTCCTTAATTTGCAGATCGCGGTTTTGGTGTTGTTGGTAGAGATCGTTGTAGGTGGAGGCGATAGCTTGCCATTTGTCTTGAGGACAAAAACTGCGATCGATGAGAATGGTAATTGAGGTGGGCGGCAAAGCAACGGCGATCGCACTGCCCACAAGGCAAAATCCCAACCATCCCAAACCAAGAGTAGTTAAAAGTTTACGATTAAGTTTATGCATAGATTTTTGATGCGGCAGAGATAGACAGCGCTTCGCGCCGCCTATCATTAGGTTTACAAATTAGTTTGAAAGATTTCCTTAAGCAAGTTTTGGACGTTTTGGGGTGTGCCGACTTGGACTGTAGACTCGCGTAAAGCTGCGATCGCAGAAAGCTCTTTCTGATTGACTTCGCCATAGGCGATCGGATACATTCGCACATCACTAAACTTCATTAAATCCTTGACCTCTTCAAATTTCAATCCTGTGGTAACTTCGCCATCAGTGAGTAACAGCAAGCGGAATAAACCTGTAGGATCGGCTTTACGGCGTTCCATGAGAGGAGCCAAACCTGCGATCGCGCCGTCATAAAGAGCAGTATTACCATCCGCTTCAAGAGCATCGATCGCGGCTAGTAAACGCTTATGTTGCAAGGCATCAAAGGGAGATAGACTAACCACATTTTTGACGCGATCGCTAAAAGTGATCAAACCGACCTGATTGCCAGCATTGATTTCCTTAGTGGCAATGCGGAGCCCTTCCTTAACAGCTTGCATTCTCGCTCCAGTCATGGAGCCACTGGTATCAATCACCAACATCATATAGACAGTTCGCCCACCATCTTTACGCTGCTTCCAGAAGGTAAGCGCAGTTTTGAGGACTTCTCCAGAAGTATTAATGGGTAGATCCTTTCGTTTAAGATGTTCCAAAATTTCAGGAGTTGTTAAAGCTAGCTTTTGCATTGGTTCAGATGTTGCAAATTCAGCAAACTTTTGTAATGCTTCCTGTTGTTCGGGCGTATTCCAATCGAATCCGACCAAGGGCGCATTGTGAGGTAAGCCAAAGGGGACATAGGCAACTTGCTCAAACCCTGGCAACTTCTTCAGTGAGTTAAAGGCGACTCCATCGAGGGGAAAGGCTTGCATTTTTTGTTGATCGCGGATGAAGATTTCTTTTAGCTCTAGGGTTGTAACTGATGTCACGATCACTTGCTTCTGGAAAGCATCAAATACGGAACTAACTTGGGGAACCTTTAAGTCTTGAACTGTTAGCGGTAGTTTATCGCGATCGTGTCCTGCTGCTCGCCAGAGAATTGTATAAAGCAAATTTAAAGCGGTCGAACTGGAATAAGGATTGGGGTAGCCAATCGATATTTTGCCTGTGGTAATCGCATCTAGCAATCTCTCGAATGTTACTTCTCCGCCTTTAGCAAGTTCTTGATAGGCATCATTTCTTACGGCAAAGCCTGTTCCATTGGGCTGTAATACTGGTGCGATCGTGTTTGGTATAATTCCATCACTTTTAAGAATGTCAACCCACAAATCGCTAGATGGAGTATAGGCAGCAGGCTTAAATGTTTTTGATGCAATCAACCGTTCACCTAAGCCAGAGGCAATATTCCTGATGCCGACTCGGATCACTTGTCCCGATTTTGCCGTAACGTTTTTAGCATTAAAGGCTTCGGCAACATCAACCAGCCAGCGCTCATCTTGTTTCTGAGCATTAGCTTTTTCTGCCGAGCTAAAAATCTCGACATAAACGTGTTTTGGATCGTTGGTCGGCTGAGCGCCATAAAGTGGAAAATCTTCAATCTTTGGCAGAGGTTCTTTAATGCTATCAGTGGAATATCTCGCCGCCGATGCATCGGCAACCAGCGCTTGCTCGATTCTAATTTTAGGTAGAAAATCATTTTGAATTGCTTTACTAGCTGTCTCAAATGAGTCAATTTTGATCGCTCCACAAGCAACAAGTAAAGTCATGCTCAGCCCGATCGCAAACCAAAATGACCACAGAGTTTTGAGCTTTCTGAATAGGCGATCGCCAATTTTACCTAGACTTTTATCAAGCATTTTTATAGACATGATTTTTCCCTTTTCCTTTTTCCCTTTTCCTTGACTAGTTTTCGTTTGCTTGCAAAGTGATTTTGTTCGTATCGATCGCAAGTCTCAACTGAGCAGGTAGCTCCATTTTGAGATTGGAACTATTTCGATCTAGCGAAAGCAACAGAACTTGATCTTGTAAATTTTGTAAAAGTTCATGCGTAGCTTGGAGGCGATCGTAACTCGCTTGTAGCCGTCGTTGCGCCACCACACGATAGTTCTCAGACTTCACCTGACCGATAGTAGCGATCGCATCCGCTACCTGACCAGCCAATTCCAAAACAGTGATCAGAGTTTCTAAGATATCCACCGTCAGGTCTGGCTCCTTCTCAACTATTTTTTCGGCATAAGCATGAATCTCCCTCGCCCATGCCTTTGCTCTCCGCCACTGCATTCCAGTAGATAGAGATTTGCGTTCCAATGCATCGAGTTTTGACGCAAATACATAGCGATCGAGCAAATTATTCTCATTCAACCAAGCGAATTCTTTCTTGATTTGCCACGACCACGCACCAAAAATGATTGCCGCGATCGCACCACCACTTGCAATCACAATCGGACGCGGACGCAGCACCGTCACAAAACAAGCTAAGCCCAGAGCCGTTCCTGCCAAAAGCAAATAAGTTTGAGGCAATTGGAATAGCTTTGTCCTTTTATTATTCCGACTAGGCGGCTTTGGCGATGATATGTCTATCATTGGCGTTAATACTGGGCTTGATGTTTTTGTTAATACTGGTACTGGTATAGTCATTGTCACTTTCTCCTGCTTGGGGTACGACCATGTTAAAGGGGTTTCTGCGGGGTTTTGGCAAATGATGGGCAACCAAGTTGCACAGGGGAAGCGATCTTCGATACCTTGCAGGCGCTCTCTCGCTCTCCGTACTGACAAATAGCAAGAAGTTCCGCTTGAGAAATCTTCGAGAAAATAACGCAAAAACTTTTGGGCTACTTCATCGGGAATCGGTTCGCGCATCACGATCACTTGAGGAATATGCAAGTCGAATAGCGATCGCGCTAAGCCCAAACCATCGCAAGAGTTAAAAATCGCTAATCGCAAGCCGTTACTAACAGCCGTCCTCAGCGCATAACGCAACTGCTCCATCCGCAGACTTTCCGTCTCGTTGATGTAGATCCGACCGATATCCTCTTGAGTGGAGCTATGCCCCGCAAAAAAGAGAATATCCCATTGCTGCTGCCATAACTGATCGTTCAGTTGCTGCCGCCTCGGTTCTACTAACAGAGTCACCTCTGCATTTGGTAATTGCTCTAGCATGGTGCGATCGGCACCGATATCGATACCTTCACTATTGCCGAGAATTACGAGAATGCGAATCTTGTCAGAGTGTTTTTGTGAAGGTTCGATACTGGAATAGCTAGGAGCAGCGATCGCAATTTCTGCCTTGGTAAAGCGCCGATCGAATAAATCCCACAAGTGCCAAGGCATTTTCTGTAAATAAGGATTTCCCGATTGCAGTAGTACGCGCACTTCATCGGTTCTGTAGATGTTGTCGGAGACTAGCTCCCTAGCAGGGAGAAAAGATGGCGATCGCAGCCATTGATTGAGCTGCTCTGATAGCTTCTCAGCAGCATCATAACAATCTTCGAGAAAGGAGACATTAGTAACAGCATTCGCATCGGCTGAGAGCCGAGTTGTTGAACCTATCTTCAAGTACAAAGACTGCCATGCATCATAGAGCTTAGGTAACTCCATTGATGGGGGCAAGTTTGCCGCAATCTCCGAGGACGGGAGCGCTCCTTCTTCGCCAATTTGAATAGTGACGACAAATCCTTGCTCGAAATTACCATCACTAAATTTTAGGGTTACTAGCTTCCCCATAATGGCGATCGCTCCATCAAAACATCTACAGACTCATCATGCACATTTTATTTAGGTTTGTCATTAATTCACCTTGGTAAAAGATAAAAATAGTTGTTTAGTCTCACATAGCTCTAGCGATCGCTGATCTATGCAGCAAAAATCCAACTATTTACTTACCTATCTGGCTCAAGCAAAGAACTTACGCATTGATTTACAAAACTTAAACTTTTTTGCCACACATAGCTCCACAAGGTCAAATAATACCAAAACACAAAATGGCTTAGCCATTTTGTGTTTTTAAAATCCTTACTGGGTTTGTTTTTTAATTCACAAAAGTGTGATCACACTTTTGTGAATTGGTATAAAACTTAGGCTTGGTAAATTGACCTACCCGCAACTTTCTTGATGTAATCTTCTGATATGACATAAGGAAAATCATTTTTTCGGAAACTACTGTCAGAAGCAAACACAGTCACGTATGTATGGGACACAAACTGAAATTCATTAGCAATTTTGGCGATCACTTTTTTCTCTTTTTCTAGTGCTCTGGCACTCAAATGAAACTTAGTCCAGAAAGAATGCTTACATTTAATTGCTAAAACAAACATGGGCTTTTCAGGGAAATGCTTTAAGTGCTTGCGAACGAGATAGACAGTTTCGATATCTTTGTATCCCGACAAATAATGATGTAATCTTTTAACCTCCTCTTCAGGCAGATCGTGAGTGATGAGAGCATCAAAGCAACTTACCGAAGCCCTTTCTTGTTGTGCCAAACCAACTTTTTGATAGTGAATTGCTAGCTTTTGCTCGTATTCCAATGCTTCATCATTTTTACCATTTTGTTTGAGAAATCCATAAATTAGTTCGCAACTCGGTATAACCGCATCTACATCACCTTGCATCGCAATTTCCAAATGCTCAATCCCTTTGGGGTCTTCATCTTCAATCAAAACTTTACCCAATAGATAATTGGCTCCAGCATGATCGGCTTGCATCGCAACTACATTTTGAGCAAAAGGAAGAGCCATACGATCACCCATAATTTCACTTGTCCAGAAAGCGCGATTCCATGCTTCAGTGAGATTTAATATTTCTGATTTAGCCTTTTCTTCAATGGCTTGCAGCGCGGTACGAAGCCCTTGGATATATGTAAATCGCTCTTTCCATGAAGCCTCAACATTTCTATACCACTCCCGATCAAATTGTTCGGTCAAATTAGCAAGAGCACTACCCAGAAATTTTTGGCTAGCCGTTACAGGACTAAAATTCATCATTGGTAGTGCTGATGGATTAAAACCTAGAGCTTGCAAGCGATCGCGCAAACAAGGGTGTGTATCGCTAGTATCGGTTTTGAGGGTTAGCGATCGCGCTAATAATTTGTGATAAGTCTCAGGCGCTATTTCATCTTGTAAGGCTTGAGCTAGTTGGGCAAAGGGATAATTTGGCGGTTCTGGTTGAGTATTAACTTGAAGATAAATATTTTTCCAATAGGAATTGTCAATATATTGACTTCTCACACCAACTAAAATCAATGCTTCGGCAGTATGTTGATTACCCACAGAGTCAGCCGCACAACGATCGGCTTCGTACTCGTTAGCCCTTGCTAACACGAATGAATACGCACTTAATAGCGGTGAATACCAATTGATAAATCCATAGAAACTCATCGCCACAACTTCAGCGCCTTGCTCGGTTTGGAAACGTTCTAAAATTTGCATCCATGTTTTGCGTACTCGATAAATCCATCCAGCAAAGCGACTATGATTGCCAGATAGATGCCCGATTTCATGAGCTAATACGGCTTGAAATTGTTCAGGAGAGAGGGCTTGCATTAATGGTAAACCAAGAATGAGATAGTTCTTCTGCCAACCAAAGATGCCCAAACGAGGAACTTGAACTACCGATGCATTGAACTCTGAGGTTAAGATGATTTGATGAAATTGTGGCGCTTGTAAGGATTTGGTTAAACGTTTTACCAATGCAAAAAGTTCGGGAACTTGCTTGCGCTTTAGTCTATTGCCAGTTGGATCAGGAAATGTGACCCACAGCGATCGCAATAGCAAAAATATTGACACTATTAAAATTGCAAACAGTCCACTAGCGAAAAAGCGACCGTAAATGGCAATGAAAGCGATTAGAACTGCACACCATAATAAAAAGGCGATCGCCACAAAAATATATACATATCCAAATGTAGCTAACGCAGCTACACGCAATTTATACAGATTAGGATGTTGCTGCGAGTATACTTCCAATTGCTGAACCAATTCATCAAATTTCTCTTGAGTCATAGATTCTCACCGTCCGCGTTTAAGATCGTAAATAACTTTTTCTAAATACCATTTTCTCTTTTGATTAGGATTTCTAAGCTTTTGTGCTTTTAGCAAACGCTCGGCAACATCCCATCGTCTCTTTACCAATTCATTAAGCCTTTGCTCCAAGGGCGCACATTCAATACCTTCCTGTAAATCTTGCCACCATTTCCGCAGATTTGACAACCATAATCCTAACTTTTTACCCCATCGAAGTTGACGAGGACGCGATAGTGTAAGCAACATAATCAACGTCACTAATCCAAAAGAAATTAAAAATATAGCCGAGACTTCCATACGACTTAAGCTTCTATAACTTGCCTGTATCTTTCTAGACTGATTTAGTTCTAGGCGATCGCAAGCTATGCAAAATCAACCCTGCACTAAAGTGCGGTATAAAAGCTCAAACCCGTTGAAACGGGTTAAATTTCAAATTTCTTTAGTCGGTTTCAACCGACTTGAGCTTTTAGCCAAGAACTTGAGTTCTTGGCGTATTTGATTCAAACAACAAAATTTTCTGTCAGCAATACTTCCGTAAGAGAGACTTGAACACTAAAATTTTCTCCTGTATTGCCACTCAATTGAAGCTGAATATAATTATCGATACTTCGCGCTTGAACCTGTAGAAAAATATTCCCGACATCATCTAAAACCGCTAATTTAAGGAATTCAGGCAGAAATGTATCCGTCATTGGATAAATAGCTAGACGAATACTAGTCTCACTTTGCGAAATTTGCGAAATTGTGATAACTAGCGCGACTAAACACCCAGACATCAGCAAGCCAAGATCTATCAACTTACCTCGTCGTACTTCTGTCAGATTAGATTCGTTAGCAATAGAACTTAAAAATTCTCGATTACGCCAAGCATATTGAGGTTGATTACCGTCCAGTAAAGTTTCTAGCTCTAGCCAACCTGACTCAAAAAGATTCTGCAACCAATTGCTAAGATTCGCGATCGCATTTGAATTACCAGAAACTTGTGGAGTAGATGCGCGTAAACCTGCGATCGCTACACACAAACGTTCAATTGGTTCGAGAAGATCGATCGCTACTGATTCCATCTCCACCTGTGGCATAAAGCCCAAAATTGTTGCCGCTCGCAAATTCGCATCTAGTTGAACAAATGTATAACCAATACGATCTCCCCATACTTCAGGAGGCACATAACATGTTGACTCTCCCTCATTCAGCGATCGGCATTCCACCTTACCCACCCCCTCAATATCTAGATCAGCAACATTTGCACATATCTGCACAACAGGGTTCCAACTATCACTTGACTCTAAGCTCGTTGAGATCCCCATCATCTCTAGGTAGTCACGCATCACCAGCACCGCAAGAGTATTACGCTCCACTCGCTCTGCAATATCTAAAAAAGATTGTTTCGCAGCAAAAGAACGAGCAATGTCACGATGCTCGTTGACAATTGGTAGTGATAAAAAACTGTCTTTAATATTAAACATAATTGATCATATAGCGCTTTGCATAACTAAGGTATGCAATACAATTCTTAAAGATATTGGTACGAAGTACTTTCACGAATTGTTGGTGGCTTGCTGTGCTAGGCAACCCTGCTTTTTTCATAAAATTCTTTTAATAGTGGAATACACTTGCGTTGATAAAAGCTACTGAGAGTCGAGATGGGTAGCGAAAACTCTTGCGATAGAATTTGCCAATTAGTCTCAGGAGGTAATCGTTTGAGAATTAGAACCTGAGCATTAACATCAGCGCGATCGCGAATATAAGTACGACGCAAAATTTTTGTCCTATCTAATTTCGCCCATTGTCGGATTTGCTCCAATAAATCAGAGGATTGTACAGGTGCAGCTATGCGATCTATTACCTGATCTATACCAGCGTCATCGATATTATCTCTTTCCGCTAATCCAGATTTTAGTTGCTGTTGATGGTTTTCGATATACATATCTTGCAATCGATATTTAAGGTAGGCATTCATCCAAGTAATAACATTACTGCGATCGGAATCGTAGGCAGATTTTGCAGTAGTCGCCTCACAAAGATTTCGACAGAAATATAGCCATGTTAGCTGTAAAGCATCTTCATAGTAGGGAGAATTATCTTTCCAAAGTTTTTGCGATTGATTAATTAACCGAATTAATGAAGTTAGTCCGTACTGTCGAGCAATAGTTCCTTGTGGATGCTGACAAGTTTCTATAACAAGCTCTGCTAGTTGTTGCTCTAAATCGATCATTTTAGAAGTCTATTAATAATAGTTATTTTAACTTAGTCACAGCGATCGCAATGACTCTCACTTTACAACGCTTTGCGCTCAAAACCAAACCAAAGAAAATTTTTGAAAGTGTTGCAAAGCAACACTTTCAAAAATTTTCTTTGGTTCATTTGATCGGTAATTGCTGGAACTACTGATCGTCACTACTTACTTCTCCCACATAAATACCAATATCTCGCGCCGTTCTTACTAAAAAGCCTTGAGGATCAACCCGCGAAGGTGCTTTCTTCTCTCTGCGACCCTTTTTAATCTGCTCAATCACTCGACTGATAGGAACACTGCTAACCCTACCATTTTCCCAGATCACCATCTGGTTATAATTACCATTAGCAATTAAATCTACCGCCTCCCGACCAAAAGCAGTTGCCAAAAGGCGATCGGTGTAAGTAGGCGTACCTCCTCTCTGGACATGTCCCAACACCGTAACGCGAGTGTCAAAGGGATAGATGTGAGAATCAATATCGCAAAGCTTGTTACTACACTCTTGGACTTGACGAGCGAGATAGTCTCCTATGTAATGTTCCTTTTGACCAAGATAATTTTTTACGCCCTCAGCAATTACTACAAGTGCAAACCTTCTACCATTCTGCTGTAATTGTCCAATATGACGACAGATTCCCATGATTACCTCCTCATTTAAAACAGGAGTCAATTCGGGGATTAAGATCGCATCTGCGCCACCAGCAAGCCCTGCTTCCATCGCCAGATAGCCCGAATCTCGCCCCATCACTTGGACGATCATCACGCGATCATGGCTAGCGGCGGTAAAGGTAAGATCATAAAGAGCTTGAGTCACCCGATTCACAGCTGTATCGAAGCCCACTGAGGCTTCAGTAAATGGAATATCATTGTCAATGGTTTTGGGGATGGCGACCCAATTCCACAGTGCACCTTGATCAGCAGCTTTTTGCGCTAATCCGTCTAAAATTTCAATACTTCCATCTCCACCCATAACAATCAATGCGGTCAAACCTAATTTCTCATAGCCTTTGATAATATCGTCGGCATGGCGTTCGGGATCGCCTTTACTAATCGAACCCAAAACACTACCACTAAGAAAGTAAAGGATATCTAGCCCCTGTACCAAACCAGGAATATCATAACCGTGTTCCTTAATGCGTAAATCTTCAGGTTGTCGTTTCCCAACTAATAGCTCGATAAAGCCATCGGTTCCATAGGGGATACCATAGACTTCCCATCCGTACTTATATGTAGCCACTTTCACAACTGCTCGAATGACAGCATTAAGCCCAGGACAATCTCCTCCACTAGTTAAAATGCCAATACGTTTTGGCTTGTGGTTGCTTACCATTTCATCTTTCCATTTATGGATAATCTCATCAATTCAGGATGAACAAATGAACAATCGATCGCATCCTATTTTCTCGCTTTTAGAGCGTCAAATCCTCAGTTACGACAAAACTTAAGAAAACCTCTCAGATCTTGCAACACAAGTTCATACACACCTCTAGAGTATTTAAGTTTTATGTTTTTCTTGTTGTTATTTAGCCAGAAATTAGAGAATGGAATATACATAGTATGAAATGCATCTACTTTAACCACAAAGTGATTATCATGACATCTCCATCCATAGAATTTTTTGCAGGGATTCCCGAAGAATTGAGTGATGTACGGTTGAGGCGAGATCGTTCAACAGGCGAGAATTCAGTTAAAATGACTTTTGTAAATATTAAGGCTGTGCAAGGGGTAAATAGTTTTGCTAAGGCATCATTTAATGATATTCGTCTAGTTGATAGTGAAGGCACGATTTCAATTGAGCCGAAAAGTTCCAAGTTGTTTTGGAAAGATAAAGGCGATGATGAAGAATTGGCAAAAATTGAAATCGTGTTTAATGTAGGCTCAGATGAACATTGGGATCGCTTTATGCGATTTATGCAGCGCTATGCTGAGGCAAATGGCATGGAATTCGCGGCAGCTCAAGAACCTGTAGATTTGACCAAGACTATTCTTAAGGAGTCGTAATTCTCCACAGCATAAAATGGCGTAGCCATTTTGTGCTTTTAAAACCCTTACAGGGTTTGTTTTTGATTGGGATAGATTATGAAGGTTTCATGAATTTAGGCGCGCAGTAAACGATCGCAACGATCGCAGGGAAGACGATGGGCAAGAGAATCCCCCCAGAAATATAAATCTCGATACTCGCTAATGTATATATACTAAAGCTCATACTGAGCAAAATATATACCTGTCGGCGCGATCGCGGTTGCCAAAATCCCACCAGAATCGCACCACTAAAGAGAGACAAAAGTATCATCCATGAGTCAGGGATTGGCACAACATAGCGATCGCGCAAGAAATGATGAACTGCATAGGCTTGCACTTCTCCGCCTGTATAGGTCTCACGTTGTTTGGTTTGCGCTGATTGCTGTAGCCAATAGCGAATCGCGGCAGGTTGCACGAAGGAATCTTCGCCTTGCTTAAATACACCTGCTTCGGAATAGTTGGCGGAAATGATTACGATTTGAGAACTGTTTTGCAAATCAAGAATTTGTGGGTTGTCCTGTAATAATTGCCATGCAGGAATTGTCTGATAAATGCGATCGGGGGGAATCGAAAAATCAACAATGGGATGTAGCCACGACTGAGCGATCTCATCTTGAGCAAAATTAGTAACTGGTTGCATTTGTGCAGTGGGTGACAGCAGATTACGAAATGTCTTCCCATATAGACTTAATCTGTCAGAGACTTGGGTGAAGAGGCTAGCATCTGGAGTTAAAGGCGATCGCAAATTTTGCGTTTGTCTGACTCGATGCAATCCAGCTAGTAAATAAGCAAAGGGCAATTTGGGCACATCGGTTTGAACTAACGGCAAATACTGTACCGACATATGAATATGTCCATCCACTGTGCCATTTTTGCTGGCAATTTCAGGCAATGTCTCTAGCCAATTGCCTTCACTATAAACGGAAGCTAAGACAAACCAAGCTCCATCTTTTTGATTTATACCATTTTGGAGCGACTGACCTAAAAGGCGATCGCTTTGACCATTATCTTTGCCATCTTTGAGATTGCGATGGGAGCGATCGAGTAAATAATCAATGCCGATGATTTGAGCTTTTTGGCTAGCTAAGCGATCGACTAACTTCGCTAAATATTGCCGATCCATCGGGGACGGATCGGCGATCGCAGCTTTCTGTAAAGAAGCCTCATCGATTTGCACTAAAAGAACGGGTGGCGGTGCTTGGGGAATACGCTGGGTTTGCTGACGATAGATGGCTTGCAGCCAAACACGACTATCGAGCATCCATTCTTGCAGAGAGGGAATACAGCTAATTGCTAGCAAACTACTGAGCGCGATCGCTTGCAAAGGATTTGGGGCAATTCTTCTCAAGATTGACTTCCAACCTGTTGGCAATAGCTGAAATAGCTGTGCATCAGGATGACGAAATAGAGAAGGAATCAAGTAAACAGAGGGCAATAATAATCTCGATTCTTGTAAATAACGGCAAGCACCCAGCATGGATGTATGCACATCTTGATATTGGGCAAGATTTTTAAGGAACTGTACCAAAAAGCTCTGAGCGGCTTGATTGTGGATTGGTTCACGCATGGCGATCGCTTGCGGGATTCCCACTTTGCTGATTGACCATGAGGCGATCGCAGTACCATTGCAAGAGTTGAAAATTGCGATCTGTAAACCTCGCTTTTTAGCTTGCTGTAGATAAGGCTCAATATCGCTCATAGTCAAAGAGCTATTGGGTGCGATCAGCAATTTTCCTACCGTAAAATCCGTTTGATCGCTATGTCCCGTAAAAAAGAGAATGTCCCACCCCTGTTCATCGGCGATCGCCTCACAAATTTTTTGTTTTTGATTGATTCTATCTACTGTGTTAGCCTCCCAGCAAATCGTATGGATTTCCGCTAATCCCGATAAAATCTGCATGGCAACGCGATCGTGCTGAAAGTCTAAGCCTGTTTCATCCCCAAAAATTGCTAATAATCTCGGACGGCGATGATATTGAGGAATGGACAACTCGATATTGGAGTAGACGGTTCTGGCGATGCGTACCGTATCGAGCGAGGCAAATTCATCTTGCAATTTCCATACTTCCCAAGGTAAGCAGCTCAACTCTTCGGAGCAAGTGATCAGTAAATCAATATGAGCTGATGTGGATTTGGCTAATTGAGTGGATATCAGCCGTGCCGATCGCTTGATTTCTTCCCAAAGTTCATAAAGCTCTGGACTGCGCAACCAAAAGTTAAATTCTCTGAGTAGTCTTTCTTCGGATTCTCGTAGTTTCTCATACCAATCCACAGTTGAAGGCGAAAAACTGCCACTGCCTTGAACTCGACCGCGTAAGGATTCCCCTAATGCAACATTGCGGTAATAGTTGAGATAGGCTGACTGCCATTCACTATAGCTAGTAGCAAGGCTTTCTGAGTAGGCGATCGCAACTACAGGTAAGCGTTGGTTCTTTCCCCAAGACAACAGGAATCGGCACATAAATCGACTTTGTGCTTCGATTTTCTCAACTTCTAGATAATAAGTCGGCATTTAGAGTGCATTGGGATAAAATGCAAAAGCTGGTAAGGTTAACATAACACCACTGGGCAAAGAAATCGACACTGTAAACACTTCATTTTGTTCGCCTGTGACGCAAGCATAAAGATATAGGTCACTAGTATTTGGCTCTAGTCTGCGATCTACTAAAACTTGCTGCTGATCGCGAATTCGCATTCTCACACCATAGGGAATCTCGTTGCTGGATTGAGAACCAAGTACAAGTAATAATGACCACTCAGGATTTTCTGTGCGATCGCCATTTGCCCACACCGTCGCATATAGACGCAAATGGCGATCGCCAAGTTGAAAGTCATGATAGGCGGCTTTTGCATGGGCAGGAATATCAGCCGTTAGCCGCGCTACTTCACTGATAATTGTTTGCATTTCTGTAGCAGGAGAGCGTAGTGCTGATGCATAATTGGGCTGCCAAGTTGGCAATAGTTGCCAAGCTAAGGTTTGGGCGATTTCATCTAGTTGTGATTGCAACCATAGTCCAGTATTGAGAATTAACTCAGTCATATTCACTTGAGACGATTCTGCGATCGCTTCTGGGTGAGACGCATTTATGGTTTCTAATACGGGTTCCAAATGTTGGAGATAAAGTAACAAGCGCTCTGATTGGTCATCAAATAGGGATAGCGGCACTTGGTAGGTATTCTCAAGGCGATCGCGTTTTAGATCCGCAAGATGTTTGACTAATTGTAGATGACTACTAAATCCTAAAATTAACGCCTCTTCAATCTCTTCGTAAATTTCGACAATGACGATAAAAGTATTACTTGAAGCTTGATTGTTTTCACTCGTAGGGATTTGCGGCTGCAAAATATCGGCAGGTATTTCCACCAAATCATCTGAAGCTGGCGTTTTTCCTCGGACATAAAGCGTAAAGCCGTTCACCTTGAGATAATGAATATTTGCTTGGCAATTAGTGCTGTCTCCAGAATGCTTTACCGAAGCAAGACTAGGTGAGCGCTCATGTAGCCATTCGCATATCGTCAAATAGGCGATCGCATCTAGATATGTCTGCCATTGGTTACTAGCATTTTGTGAAAAGGCGATCGCTTGATGAATAATTTCGGGCGACAAAGCGATCGATTCAATAGGGAGCGTTTCAAAGTCACTAAGCATTGTCTTTCCCCCAGTATTGAGTAAATTTAATGCCATCATTATGGTACTTACCTATTCTAATTTGTTGTCTATTCATAGCGCTAGTTTGTTGAGAGTTATGCAATGTTATCTTTCTGATATTACGTTGAAGAAATTCCTGCAATGGCGGAAGTCTGGGGCTGGCACGGGGGCACAGCCCCTACAAAACATGAATTATTTCAGGTAGGGGCAATCCCCCCGTGGTTGCCCTGCCACGCTAGTAGCAGGAAATTCATTATCTGAGTTGCTGCAAATACTTACAAAGCCTTACAGCAAAGCGACTTTGTAGAGGAATTCCTTTGCTTTTGATACTTTCGGCTTCGGCGCATTCCATTTCTTCCTCTACTAATTCTTGTAAAATAACATCAAGTTTTTGATCAAGTTCCGATAACAAAGAAGGCTCAGCATAGAACTTGACTAGTCCGATTACTTCTTCACGCAAATCGCCTAAAATTTCACGGCGAATATCCGATCGCAATTCCTTGAGCTTAAGAAGCCGCGTTACTTGATATTGAGCCTCTAACCCTATCTCAGATGCAATCTCAGCCATAGTTTGACCACGACAGTGAAATAAGCTCAAACCAATTAGAAAGTTTGCAGCTTGCACAGGCGATCTCTGTTTGAGTTTTGTATGACGAATGTCAGTTACTTTTGCGATCGCTTTCTCTAAGCAGTGCTCAAACTGCTGGCGATAGGCCGCTAGGAAAGAAAATGCTTCATTCTCATTTTCAGAATTAGCTAATAAAGCCTCAGGATTAATTGCTAAATTCGGTTGATCGAGGGATATTTGTCGGGATTTACCACCCCTAGCCTGTATGCGATATTGACGTAATCTGCTCGCCATCTCTTGCAATTTATCCAGAATATTTGTTGGCGCTGTAGGTACAACATGATTTTCAGCATGATTTGCTACTAGATATTCGTAAATCTTTTGTAACTGTTCTGACGAGGGGACAGGGCATTGACCTTTGCTTCCATTTAATCTTGATTGCAATCGATCCATCCGATAAACCGCATGATAGGCTTCCAATAGATTTTTTGTCTGTTGAATGGAATATTGAGCAGTTTGATAAAACCCTGCATAAATGCGTTCCAATTGCTTAGGACTAGTGTCATTGAGTATTGCCCAATCGCTGACGAGATAAACGCCATGCTCCAATAAAAAAGCATTTAACTCACGATTTTGCTTAACCTTACGACTTGTCCAAGTTGCTAAGTTACTGCGCTCTGGCTCAAAGCTGTCTAGAATTTCACAGGCTTCTGAAATGAATTTGCTCTGATTTTGATGGCGTTCAATATAATCATTCAGTACAAAAATCAACAGATCGTGATATCGGAATCCATGCACAGTCCCAAACTGATTAGCGATCTGATAACAGGTTTGTTCGATTTGATTAGAAATAAAGCATCGCAAGCAAATTTCTGCGATCGCTTCGCCATTTTGCCGCAATTGCCATAGTTGTTTTTGAATTTGTAAATCTGTCAATTCAGGAACAGCATCAAGATCATCTGTTGCCGAAAATTGCTGCAAGAAAAACTCTCTAGCATTTGCGATCGTTTCGCGGATGCATTGCCCTGTCGCCTTTAATTTCACAAATTGCCAATAATGGCTTGCTTTCATAACAATTTCTATAACTGTCCTGTTGACTTACTATTTCTCGGATATCCTCACCTATGCAACTATCAAGAATTATTCTCCCAAGAGCCACTTTCACATTCAATTAAGCGATCAATAATATTAATATTATTGCGATCGCCTAATTTACGAATCTGCTGCTCCATAACAATATTAGTTAATTCCATTCGCAATCGTTCCAAATAAGTCTGTTTGATTTCATCATTTAGTATTAAAGCTAAAACTTTTTTGTTTTGATTAAACGATAGAGCACTATTTATATTAAGCATCTTGATTATGGAACTAACCACGAAGTGCTGCTCAGGACGAGCGCTTACTAACAAAGATGCGATCGGCTGATTTACAATCACATCTCGATCTTTTTGAGATGCTCGATCCTGAAGCCAAGCCTCTGATGTGGAAATTGGCAAATCCGTACTCTTATCATCGATTTTGGCATAGGCATGGGCTTCATTATAAGCGACCTTGCCATTGAGGTTATAATCAGCAGAAGGAACGGGTTGATTGACGCGATTAACTCCCGTTAATCCAGCATAAAAACTCGAACTATAGTCTTGATAATCAGCTTCATCAACTTCAGGAGTGCATCCTACTGAAGGTAAAGTCTTAATAGTTGCAAAAAAGCCACAACGTCGTTGCTTGGCTATTGGCTGTCTGCGATCGCCATTCTTATAAATTAAGTTAGTAAATGAGCCAGAGTAACATTGCGACATCATTGTTACAAAAGGTTTTTGATATGGCATTTGATCGAGGACTTTTGCCAATTGTTTGACGCTCACATATTGCTCATTCCATAAAATTATAGTGTTATCATTATTATTCTTTTTGTTTAGCAAGCCATGCCCTGTAAAATAGAAAAACACAGGCTTTATAGACTGATCTTCTAAAAGAGAACCCTTTAAATTTCTGTAAGTAGAACTTCCATTAAGATTGGGGATGTTGGGCGGTTTATATCGCTCCTGATTAGACTTATCAATATATCTAATCGTGGCATCTCCATTATTACCATTAGCAAAAAAGATTTTTGCTTGCTTGGGTGCATATCCCATTTCACAAAGCGATCGCTGAAAATACAGTAGATTCTTTTCTAGTGCAATTTCGTTATTATTGGGCGCACCACCTCCGCCAATCACTAAAAAACTCGTTGCCGATTCTTTTTGACAATGTATTGTTGGATCAGTTTTGACAACTGGTGGAGCTATCTGTGGTGATTTGCGATCGCACCCAATCATATTTGTTAATACAAACAAGATCAGGAGATAGACAAGAGTTGTATTATGCTTTTTTGTAAATTTCATAGGACTTTACACATATAAATTAACAATCAAACATATATCTGGAATTCGTCTAGACTAAATCTTTAATACTGCTACAATCCACTGCATACCTGTCATCAGATAAAATCCTCCCATTAGGATTAAGCCAATACTACCAATGCGGGTAATCATTTCAGAATGCTTCATTAGCGATCGCGCTTGCTTCGCCAAACCCGTAAATAGGCTTGCTAAGAAAATAATGGTGGTGTAACCCAATGCATAACTAATCATAGCTAAAACACTGTAAAGCTGAGAGCCTGAAGTGGCGGCGGCAGCCAGCACAGCGAATAGAATTGGACTAGAACAGGGAGAGCTTAAGAGAGCAAAGGTTAAACCAATTCCATAAGAACCAAGAACAGGCAACCTAAAGTTTGTTTGAGGTAAGGGTAAGCGAAAAACACCCCAGAGGCTTAATCCCATTAAAAGGATAATAATTCCCACAAGAGTATGAATGTATCCTCGATATTTAATCATTACAAACCCAGCAAGGGAAGAAAAAAGCCCAAGTATACAAAGAACAGTTACAACTCCCAAAACAAAGCCACCAGCTTTGATAAAGGCATCCCATCGTGATGTAATTTCACGGGTTCCAATATAACTGAGATTAACTGGAAGTAAAGCTAATATACATGGAGAGATACTCGCGATCAGACCACCAGTATATGCTAATGGAACTAATATAAATGGATTTGTAGTTGTCTGTTGGCTAAACCAATTGTGATAGCTAGAATCCACCTGAAACACAAAATCTTGAACTGGTTGGAATAGTAATGTCCAATTAACTTGGCTGATCCCTAAGACTGTAATTATCGTAGCAATGCAAAGCATAGTCGAAATAAACAATCTCCCATAGGAAGTCTTGGAAAACGTCTGAATAAGCTTGTTAATGCGTGACATAGACTTTAATATTTAAAGTTGCGAGAGCCTGTATAGCCAGAAATTGTGGCAATATCTTTAAGATCGCGACTTCCGCTATAAGACTGACCATTAATTTGCCAAGTAGGAAAGCTCCTCACACCAAAACTCTCACAAAGCTCTGGGCTTGCATTATTCCCCCTTGGATCGCACTCAATATATTGAACTTCACTAATTGCCTCTCCAAACAGCTGTTTCTGTTTAGTACAGTATGGACACCAATAAGTGCCATACATAACTGCTCCAATTTTCTTCAGGTGCTGTGCAAGTTGTTGTTCTGCATTATCGTTTGCAGGCGCAGGTAAAGGTGCTGACTGATTTTGTGGTTGATTTGTTGAAGGAGTCGTTGGTTTTGCTGTGGGAACTGGGGCAGGTTCACATGCTTTCATAGATTTGGTTATAGCATCGGGAATCTTGCCTTTTAACTTAAAGGTCTCACCAGCTTGGTCAAATTCATCTGGACTGAATGACACTTTGATTTTCCCGATAAAACAGTTGCAATATGTTTTTGTTCCACCTGATGCTTGACAGCCTTCTACGTAAGCCTTAACAATCTCAGGCGTAAAGGTTCTCTTTGGAGTTGTTGCATTCGCGGCTACGGGTGAAGCTGTTATTGCTGGAGTTGTTGTATTTGGTGCGGTCTTTACTTGGGGAGATTCCTGACTGCATCCTATTACATTTGTCAATGTAAATAAGGTGAGTAGGTAAGCGATCGCTGAATTATGCTTTTTAAAAAATTTCATAAGTTTCTTGATAAAGATAAATAAACTTTCCTAGCGGCTTCTATAAAGATGCATATTTTAGATGTTAGTTCAGTTAATTTAGACGAAAACCAATGATTTTCATAATTGTACTTTATATTTTAGATCTACGGTAATTGCGATAAAAGCAAAGCAAATCTCTCTTGTGATTTTTTAGATAAACATTCTTGTAGCTGCTCAAACACAACTTCTCCATCAACAACTCTTCCTTGTCGAATATCTTCCATTCCTACAAGAACTTTTTGACGAACTTCCTCGATCACTTTTTGTTTGAGTTCATCCTCTCGCTTCTTCAACTCATATTTTTCTAAAAGCTGAAATGCAAAGTCGATAACATCGTCAACACCTTTGTATTGACCGCTTTGTACTCGCTCAAACACGAATTTTTCTTGTTCAGGTGTCAAAGTAATTATCATGTTAATCCTTTGGTAGTCCTAAATCTGGTAGACCTTTGACAATTTTAACGGTTTCCAAACTAACGGTGATGACTTGCTTAATCAATCTCACGATGTATTCTTCGTCATCAAGACGATTAGGATCGTTGGTGATGCCGCTCCGTTTGTCGGTGCTGACTTGGTATTGATCGATGATCTAGTCTAGGGCGGAACGGTTGCCTAGTTTGTATTCAAAGGTTTCTGGGGGAATGCCTGTAAGGGTGAGGAAGTCGTTATATTTGATTTGGGTTTTGTCTTTGCTGAGGCGCATTTTTTCGACTCGCCAATCGATTGGGAGGTCTTTGTTTTCGATATGTTTGAGGCGATATTCGGGTTGTTGTTCGTAGTTGATATGGATTTCGGTGAGGCGTTTTCCTGAGATCGCAAAACCCTGAAATTCTGGTGCGAAGGGGATGCGCGGTAGTTCTCGTTTGAGGTTGGCGGCGTAGCGATCGCGGTATTGGGAATGATGGAGTAGGGCGTAGGTGTAATGGAAGATGTCCCATTTGGTAATTTTGGGATCTTGATAATGGGTTTGGAATTGTTCTAACGCCCAATCTGTAATGTTTTCTTGGCGATTATTTCCATCTTCATCATAGATATAGAAAGGGAAACACGGAGTTTTTTCTAACATATCAAAGCAAGGAATTAGTTTAGTAACTAAAGATTGAAACTCTTTATTGCTACCAAGACCACTAACACAAATTATTCTATTTTCCTCTTCCTCCTTAACTGTTGTAAATATTAATGGAAATTGTCCACGACGATCATTTAATATCTCATCAAAATAGAGAAACTGTAGGCAGAAAGGTCGGTAAAGTGAACTCCTAATTCTTTCTAAAAAATAATCTATTTTAATACCTGCATTTAAGTAGTTTTTAAGAGTACTACTCCAACTTATTTTAGTGTCATCACAGGTAACAAAATCGTCAATATTAAGAGATTTGTTACCTTTTTGCTTCCAGCTAATTAATTGATCATTATAAGTATCAATTGTTCTTTGGATATTTATTTCTAAATCTCTATAACTAAAATTATAAACCCAAGAATCGCGATTAGTTTTAACTCCATTGCTAAAAATTTTAAAAATACAATCAGTTACATCTACCTTTGATGCTTTAGTTTCTTTGCTTCCCAACGCAATAAAACTATCAAAATCATCCTCAAATCCTTCCGTTAACCAAACATATTTTGAGTTTGGTTGAATCTTTTGCCAATCAATATCTTGTAGATTCTCAAACTTCTCCAAACAACTTAACTTCTGTTCCTTGCGCCAAAACTCATCCATCCGCGCATAATAAATCTTAGCCTTTCTCATAATTCAGTTTTAACCTTAACATTAATAAATATCTCCCCTAAAATCTATCGCATAAATGAGTAATTCATTTTGTTCAAAATCAATTACATATACAACCCTGATTTTCCCAATCCTTAGTCTTGAAAAGCCATCCCAAGAACCTTTTAATGGCTTGACATCAAGTTCTTTAGAGATAATTGAATCTGGCTTTTCTGCTAAATCAAGTAAATAGAGGATTTTAGCTTTGATTTTTTCGCTATCTTTGGGTGGAATCTTTTCAAGAAACTTAATCGCATTTTTACTTAAAACTAGTTTCATCTCTCACCCAATCTGTCATATCTACAAATTCAGATCTGTCATAATCAGATGGCGAACCAAAATGTTCCTCAATGTCCGCTTGTTCCTCATCACTGACATAAGGCATCTGAGAGAAGATAAAAGCAAATTTCTCTTTTCTCAAAACCCCATTCATCGTCTCTTGGACAGTCTGTTGAACAACTTCTTTGAGTCCTTGAGTCTCTAGATTGACTCTTAATGTTGTAGCCGCATACTGAAGAGCTTCGTGTATATCTTCTGCTTCTAGACTAGGTAATGCTTGTAAAATTTCTTGATCTCGCATTCCGTCAGCAAACATATCAACGACAGTCGTAACAGGTATTCTCAAAGATCGAATACATGGCACGCCGCCCATCTTTTGAGGATTAGTTGTAATTCTCGCAAATTGCATAGCTGATTTAACCTCTAACGCTTTCTTACAAAAATATTAACACTTACCCCAACTTGAATGCCAAAAACATTATGAGTTGTGCCTGACAGCTTAGGATTTTTGCGAATGTTGCCGCCTAAATCAAACACATAAATTTGATCAAACTCCTGTTCTAGATATTGGCGCATCCCATCAAACGCAATCCCATCGATAAAACTGTTATTGGTCACAAAAGCCACTACACCTTCATCACCGATGCGATCGCTTGCCCAACGAATTGCTTTTACATAAGGATCGGAAAGAGAGTTTTTCAAAGTCGCCTTTGAAGCTTTGGCATAGGTAGCCGCTACGCGATCGTCAATCCCAGTCTTATTTTTAGTCGTGTACTTGCGATTCTTATTATTGTCATTCTCATTCAACTGACCCACATTGTACGGAGGATTCCCAATCACCACAAACAAATCTGATTCTCTTTGTCTTTCTACCCGTTTCATATTTTCAGGCGTAAACAAACCCAACTGCTCAATACGCTGATCCTCAAACGTATCCACTAAACAAATCCCCTCAAAAGCCTCATACTTCCCAGTCTGCTCAAAATACTCATGCTCAATATTCATCGAAGCAATGTAATAGGGCAACAACATTACCTCATTGCAATGCAACTCATGCTCGTACTTATGAGGCAAAGCCGACTTCTGAATTTCCGCAATCTCGCGCATTACCCGTATGATGAAATTTCCCGTTCCCACAAACGGATCGAGAATATGCACACCCTTATCCACCAGAGACTTCCCAAACTCCCGTTGCAAAATCTCCTCCACACTGTTTACCATGAAATTCACAATCGGCTGCGGTGTATACACAATCCCATGCGTGTCAGCCACCTTTGTCGAAAAGCCCTGAAAGAACTTCTCATAGACCGTATTCAGAAAATCCTGCTTTTGCGAAAAATCATCAATCGTTGCCGCCGTCTCCTCGATCGCCCCATAAAACCGATCCAAACTACTCAAAAAATGAGCGCAGCTAAAATGCTTAGAAGTCAAAGCATTGATCACCTTCTCAATCTCAACCGCAATAATATTTCTCTGCGCAAAATCAGGATTATTGAACACACTCCGAAAAATCCGTTCCGTTAGCAAATGCTGAATCAACATCTCCTCAACCGCTGACTCCGCCAGATTGGGATTAATCGACTGACGACAAAGCTGCATAAACGCCGCAAACGCATCAATAAACTTTTTGTTAGTCTTCTCCTGTGTACGGATTAGCTCCAGCAAAGCCGTAGCATGATCCTTTACGCGATCGCCAAATTCCTCAGCCGCCTTTTCCCATTGCGCGATCGCAGGCGCACGATATTCAAAAAACTGGCGCACCACATCCACAAGTTCCTGCTCTTTGGTAATGTCCACATCCATTACCAACTTGCCATCTTGATAAAGAATGGCGCGATCGGGTTGCTGAAAAATAATATTGTCTTTGGGATAGCCCACCGCAAACTTTTTCTGAACTTCCTTCTTCAGATCATCCTTGCTATCCTTCGCTTCCCAATAAGCACGCTGTAAACGATAAATATCTACTAATGCCCCATCAATGCGAATTGGCTGTTTTTGCGATCGCTTAATCGCAAATTGCTGCTCTAAAGTCCAGTCAAACTGTCGCCCACAGGACTCTAACAACTGCTGAAAAGCTGACAGCACCGCACCCTCATGCACTATGCCTAACTTGCCATAGCGATCCAAAGCTTCATAGTAATTTTTAATCGGCTTGTGCGATGGCTTGAGGCTGAGACTTGGCATATTAAGACTGCATGATATTTTTATGTGATAACACTACTATAGACTGAGCGAGAAAATAAAAGCGATCGCAGAAACATTGGCACTCGATTCTGTGGGATAAAGGCTAGGTGGTAAGGCTTTATGTAAAACATATCAACATTTTTTGTTGCATAGCTTTTGATTCTCTAGAATTAACTATATGACAAAGACGTGTTGGTAAATTTTATGTCTTTATTCTGGAGTTTCTTTATCGCGATCGCACCCGCGATCGCCATTCTTTGTTACTTCTATGAATGCGATCGCCAAATTGGTGAACCCTATCAAGACAAGTTCAAAGCTCTCTTGATGGGAATGGCTTGCATCATTCCAGCGGGATTTGTCGAAGGAGTTGGCGCGTATATTTTATCTGGGAATAAAGTCGCTAACTATTTCCAACAGATGAATACCTCAATAGATACTCCTTCGTTCTCTTTGCCAGATGCTTTATTAGGAGGATTCATCCTATCAGCACTCATCGAAGAAGCCTTAAAGCTATTAATATTGCTAGCAGCATTCAAGAAAAGCGAATCCTTTAAGACCAAAACCAACATCATTATGTTAACGGTCTGCATTGGCTTAGGATTTGCTTGTATTGAGAACATTATGTATGTGTTTATGCTGCATAGCAAAATGGGGCATTACATTGCTCAAGCCAGAGCCTTTGTAAGCTTGCCGATGCACGCGATCGCAGGTGTCATCATGGGTAGCATTCTCGCAGAAGCAAAAAGCGCCGATCGACATCGCCCATGGATTGCACTCAAAGCATTATTTGCCGCGATTCTTCTGCATGGCACTTTTAACTCTTTGCTATTTCTCCATACTTGGCTCAGTTCTCTAGCTGTATTTATTGGCTTATTTGGTAGCGTCTTCTTTACAGTGCGCTATTTCCAAAAACTTAATCTAGTTCCAACAACAGATGAGAATCTATCAAGCAAGCAAAGCACCAATAAAAATAGTCGGAAATGGTGGGCTTGGCATTGGCATTCTCCGATTTTGTGGTTAGTCGGAGTTGCCACAGCGATCGCGGCTAGTTATTGGATACCTCAGAGTATGAGTAAATTGGCTGGACGCTATAGCAATAGTAGTGGTGAATCTAGCGCCGTTGCTAGCAATGATGATAATGATGATGGCGACATCTATCAAGTTAAGGCAAAATATGAACGTAAAGACTATGCAGGCGTGATTCGCGACTGCGATCGCATATTAAGCAAAAATCCACGAAACTCTGTAGCCTATAACTATAAAGGAATTGCAAACTTCTTTCTAAACAATGTGGACTCAGCGATCGACAACTATAGCCAAGCGATCGCCTTTGATCCTGAATATGCTTTGGCATATTATAATCGCGCTGAAGCATACTTTTATCAAGAGAATTACACCTTAGCCTTAGCAGATTATGATTTAGCAATTCAAGCCAAAGGCGACTTAGGTAGCAAAGGGAAGAAACGCCTTGCAGATATCTATGCCAATCGAGGCGACGCACTAGGTCGGTTAGGTCGATTTTCAGAAGCTCTTGCATCAGCCGATCGCGCAATTGAAATCAATCCACGGCATGTATTTGCTTGGTATATCCGTAGCTTAGCACTTGGCTATACCAAGAAAAATCAAGAAGCTTTAAAAGCGATCGACAAAGCGATCGAAATTGCCAACTATGCCTATATCTGGCATCAACGCGGAGATATACTGTACGAACTAAAACGTTATCCAGAGGCGATTGTCGCTTACGAAAAAGCTTTCCAAATCGATCCCCAATATGCCCGTGCTATGTATAGTCAAGGCTTAGTTTTAGAAGAATTAGGGCGCGATCGCGAAGCTCTAAAATCATATAATCGCGCTCTAGTCCTCTATCCTGACTGGGAAGAAGTCCAACAATCCCAACAAAAAATCATGCGTAAAATAGCCAAGAAAGGAGTTCGCTAATATGGAAGACCAAGCTCAAGATCCTAAGAAGGGAAGCAATCTCAAAGAACAGGCTCAAAGAGGAAATATAAAAGCCATTTCTATCTTGATGAATCGCTCTTTCCAACGTCGCGGCGTAACTGCTTCAGTTCGACTTAAAGAAGATTGTCTACAGATTTTATTGGAATCTGGAAAAGTACCAGAACAGTCAAAATACGTGTCAATGGTTCTCACGGGCATCCAAAATTTAGCGATCGCCAATATCAACACCCTAGAAATTTATGGAAAGGAAACAAGCTCCGACATTCCTAACTGGAGCCATAAAGTAGATTTAAATCCGCTTCCTCCAATTTATAGGCAAGAAATTACACCTGATATGCTAGAAGGATCTCAGCAAAACTTGAGTACTGAAGCAAAAGATTCTCAAGGAGTCCTGATTACAGACTCAAAACCACTAATCAAGGAATCTGCGGACAAATCTGACAGAAATAAAAAATCTAATTTCCTAATCCAATTACTCACCCAATTAAGTAGTTGCTTTAACCTTAGAGCTGCAATCTATGGATTTTTGCTAGATATTATTTGTTCAGAAGCGGCAGGTTTTTTCTTTACCTCGATCGCGACTGTATTGCTTACCCTTCAGGGGAAAAGCCCCTACCAGATGCAATCAGAATTCTCAAGCAATCTATTTTTGATTATCTATCTATGTATCGGATTAACATTTTCCAGTGCAGGAGGTTTTTTCTCGGCTCACTGTGCGAAACAAAATGAAATCTTTAATGCGGCTTTAACTGGGACTATATCCACGAGTTTGGGGATATTGATGCATTATACAAACCCTTCACCCTCGCCTTCTTGGTTCTTTACAACTGCACTTTATCTAACAATTCCCGTAGCAATCGCAGGTGGCTATCTCAGAAAAATCTTATCAAAGAAGCAACCGCAGAGAGCATAAAGATTCTCAAAATCATTCAGGATTTTTAAATTAATTTATCGACTTCCCTTGGGACGGGGTAGACGAGGGTTGTTTTGAGAAATAACAGAAATATTCGTTGGATGACTTAAAGAAGACTGAGATAGATCGTTGTGAGCAGGGACATAATTATTGGCATTGATAGCGATCGCGTCTAAAGAATTAGTACAAGCTGATGCGATCGCGATAATAACGATAAAGCCATTGCTTAAAAATAGTCTCATACCTTTTCCTCAACTGATATTTAATAGATTGCCAAAAATGTTGAGTTCAAAAGGCTCATTTATGGACTCAGCTTTTGACTCATTTATCCACCTGTCATCGGTCACCGCACAATCTACGCGACTCGTTACAAAACTTAAAAATCAAAAGCAGAAACTGGCTACGCCAGTTTCTGCTTTTTAAAACTATTGTTGAGTTTAATTTTCCATGAACAAAAGTGCGATCGCACTTTTGTTCATGGAGATAACTGTGCGGAGAACCACACTTCAAAAGTGTGGTTCTCCTACTGCTCATAGCTTTGCAGTTATTTCATAATAAAACTGTGAACGAAATAGAAGTACGAAACATCAACTTAATTCTTAATCTACTTCTGAACGTTCCATCGTTGTTTTGAAATAGTTAAAGGTGATATTTATGTTAGTACGTTGGCAACCTTTCCAAGAAATGGAAGAAGTTCGTCGTCAATTTGATCGCTTATTCCGTGAATTTGCACCATTAGATCAGGAAACCGCGAAAGGCGGATGGGTTCCTGCTAGTGAGCTGCGTGATGATGGCGACAATTTAACTCTGAGACTCACACTTCCTGAAATCGAAGCTAAGGATCTTGATATTCAAGTAACCAAGGATTCGATCTCAGTTGCTGGTGAACGCCATGTTGAACGCAAGGAAGAATCTGAAAAAGGCTATTACTGGAGCGAAATGAGCTATGGTAAATTCCGCCGTGTATTTGCTTTACCTGTTGCGATCGAACATGAACAAGTGAAAGCTGAATATACCAATGGTATCCTCACATTGACTTTGCCTAAAGCTAATGAAGTCAAAGCCTTTAAGGTCAACGTCACTGGCGAGTTACCTGCTTCCTAATCAAGAAATGGTGTGCAGAGCACACCATTTCTTGAATTGATTAATTCTTAATCTCAAGTACTGTCAGAATGTAATATAACGGATTTGAGAATAGCCTAGGCTATTCTCAAATCCGTTATAAATTTATTGAGGTTTTACAAGTTTTGATTACAGCTATACCATCAAGCTTTGTCGCCTCTGATTTCCCAGCTATTTGCGGAAATGAAGATGTAATTCAACGCGCTGTGCTAGAAGATGCACCAGTATTTCTACCTAATAATAATCTTCGCATTGAAGAGATTACCTCAGCCTTTGCCTGTGCTTTGCATATGCATCAGCCGACCATTCCCGCAGGAGCAAATGGAGCGCTAATTTGTAATCTGCAAAATATGTTTGAACATCAGGGCGAAGGTGATAATCACAACGCTTCTGTGTTTGCATGGTGCTATAGCCGTATGGGAGATTTTATCCCCCAATTAGTCGCACAGGGCAGTAATCCTCGGATTATGTTGGACTATTCAGGAAATCTGCTCTGGGGCTTGCAGCAAATGCAGCGCCATGACATTTTGGATAATCTCAAGCGCATTACCTGCGATCGCCAATATCAACCCTATGTAGAATGGCTCGGCACGATGTGGAGTCATGCAGTAATTCCATCTACGCCAATTCCCGATGTGAAGCTACATATTCAAGCATGGCAAAGTCATTTTGCTTCGATCTTTGGTATTGATGCTCTAAAACGTGTTAAAGGTTTCTCACCGCCTGAGATGCATCTCCCCAATCATCCTGACACACTCTATGAATACATCAAAGCCCTCAAAGAATGCGGCTATCGTTGGTTGATGGTTCAGGAACACTCTGTAGAACGTCTTGATGGCTCAGGACTCACCCAAGATCAAAAATATTTGCCCAATCGACTCGTTGCCATGAATTCCAAAGGCGAATCGATTAGTATCACTGCTCTGATTAAAACTCAAGGCTCAGATACGAAGCTTGTAGCCCAAATGCAGCCTTATCATGAGGCAAAAGGTCGGGGTAGACAGATGCTTGGTAATATTTCCGTACCTTCTCTCGTGTCGCAAATTGCCGATGGCGAGAATGGCGGCGTAATGATGAATGAGTTTCCCCGTGATTATCCATTGGTCTGGGATCAACTTAAAAATAATGGTCGTGGAAGTTCAGGTGTTGTCGGACTAAATGGAACTGAATATCTGGAAATGATCGAGGCGGCTGGTGTAAGTCCCCTTGATTACCCAGTCGTGCAAGCAGTGCAACAGCATAAAGTTTGGAATAAGGTCGATCAAAGCGGCGATCGCAGTAATCTCAGTACTGCGATCGTAGAAAGAGCCATTACCGAGCTAAAAGCAACCGATCATCAATTTCATATGGACGGTGCTTCATGGACAAATAGTATGAGTTGGGTACATGGCTATGAAAATGTATTGGAGCCAATGAATAAACTCAGTGCCAAGTTCCATGAAAAATACGATCAATTGGTAGCACAAGATCCATCAATTACTAAGCGATCGGATTACCAGCAAGCTCTGCTCTACAATCTCTTAGTCCAAACTAGCTGCTTCCGCTACTGGGGACAAGGCACATGGACAGACTATGCCCGCGAACTCTATCGACGTGGCGAATCTTTGTAGTCTAAAGTTGGCACTTAGTGCCAACTTTAGACTACAAAGCATTATACAATTTTTGAACCTATCAATTTTTCACGCCTATCAAGATTATGACTTTGAAGTGGTTCAATCTTGCATTTAAGTTTCAGGGTTCTGTTGCGCCGATTATTTTACCAAGAGTGTTGATTTTTGCAGGATTTGCCTTTGGAGTCTCGCTCTTTCACTACTATGAACCACAGATCTCTCTCAAGGTTTTGGGTGATCTGACTAACAATGTCGTCTTTAATCTAGTTTTAGGACTTCTCTTGGTGTTTCGGACAAACACCGCCTACGATCGCTATTGGGAGGGACGCAAAGCATGGGGAGCTCTGGTGGTGAATATTCGCAATTTATCCAGATTAATGCAAATCTCAACTAACTGTCCTGAAGAGGAAAAGCAGCAAAGAGAAAAATCGATCAAGTTGTTAGCAGCTTTTGCGATCGCGACAAAACTTCATCTTCGGAGTGAAGCCATCGAGAAGGATCTTGATGAAATCCTTTCTGAAGAAGACATCGTAAAGCTTCGCAGCTCTAAACATGCTCCTTTAGAATTGACACTATGGTTAGGAGACTATTTGCAAAAGCAAGTGCAAAGCGATCGCATTGATACTAATTATTTTGTAACAATGAATAGTCATCTCAATGCTCTGGTAGAAGGGCTAACCAGTTGTGAAAGGATTCTGAGAACCCCATTACCGATTGCTTATTGTATCTATTTAAAGCGCTTGATTTTGATTTACTGCATTGGGTTACCATTCCACCTTGTTGTGGAGATCGATTGGTTAACAGCGATCGCAGTTGGGTTGGTTAGTTTTATCCTTTTAGGAATTGAACAAATAGGTAACGAAATCGAAAATCCATTTGGACATGACTTGAATGATTTACCAATCGACACAATCTGTGAAGGCGTGGCAGCTAGTGTAGAACAAGCGATCGCCTACTGCCCAAAATAAGAAAGGGTGCAAAGCACCCTTTCTTATTTTGGTTATTCTTGTTCTTGGCGATTGATTTGGGCGATCGCTAATTTTGCTAATACTCTTAATACCTCTAGTTCATCATCTAATAATGGTTGCAAAGATTTGATGACGCTTGGATTGCCAATCTTGCCAAGTGCATTAATTGCCGCTTTGCGAACACCTAAATCAGAATCTTGTAGGGCTAATATTAGATGCGGAATTGCTGGAGGATAATTAACTTGTCCAAAAGCCGCAGTAGCCTCAGTCCGAATAATCGGCTCAGGATCAGTTAGCGCAGACACAAGAATATTGCAAGATTTCTCATCTAACTGCTCTTGCGCGACATGCCCAATTGCGCCAATAACTGCACAACGAACATCTAGAGATTCAGAATTCACAGCTTTATACAGATGTTCCGCTGCATCAGCGCCGATAAAGGCTAGAGCCCATGCAGCATGACCTTTAGTATCTTGAGGTTGATCAGGAGATTCCAAAATCTCAAGTAAAGCTTCTGCTGAAGCCTCACCAGTTCTGGCTAATGCTCCCGCTGATGAACTTCTCACAACCGTATCAGGATCATTCAGGAAAGAATGGATTAAGCTTGGCACTGCACTTGGATCGGCAATGATTGTTAGGGTTTTAGCAGCTGCTCTACGAAGGACTACATTCGAGTGACTAGCTAGTGCTTCCGTTAGAAATGGGGTAAATAATTCGCCAATTTCACCAATGGTTTCGGCAAACCTAAGTCTAACTAGACCCCTAGGATCGCCTAGCCCTTCGACTAGTTGGCTGAGGAGTTGACGATCGCTATTGTCAAAAGTCCCAAGGGAAATTTGCTCATTTACCTTTTGAATTAGAATGTCGTTTGAGGCTTGAATATCTAGAACTTGATTATCCATTGTTAAATGTCGATGACGAAATTAAAGGAAAGTGTTTAGGCTTTACTTTGATGTTGGCGAAGTGTCTGGAGGGTAGTATCAATTTTGGCTAGGTTTGGCTCTAAAGTCGCTAGAGCTTGGCTTTTCATGATTTTGGCTCGCTGCGCTGTGGCGAGAGTATCATTTACAATTCTTTCGCGAAACTGCTCTAACTCAGAGATCATTTCTGCTAATTCTTGAGGGGTAGCCTCTGCAATCGAGTTCAGTTCTGGGATGTCAAACATAGTGAGTTATATTGTCTAAAAAATAAATAGATTAAATCGATAGAAAAATATAATTTTAATTGTCTCAGATCACGGCGCAAATGTTTTAACCAAACCTAAAAGCTGTTTCACCCTCGTAGCGGGCGAAACAGCTTTTAGGTTTACATGTTTTAGTGCAAAGCACTACCGTTAATTCTGGCTTTTAATGCGATTAATCGCTTGAAACATCTGGCTATCGGAAACTATTTGCTGACGTTGATTTAACTTGAATTTTTCAACGCGATCGCCCATAGTTTTCTCGGTCACAACGCCCTCTTCTTCTGAAACTTGCCAATTGAAGAGACGATCTAACCCTTCCAAAGGGGCAAATGAAACGGCTCTATCTGTAAATCGCAACAACTGCATACTGCCACCACCAACTGCTGGAGCATTGCTTTGTTGCATTTCCAGTAGCATCTGATGTGCTGGAGATAAAGCATTGGCAGAACTATTGCCAATTGTCACTTGGGCTGTCAGAGAGTCTGTGTTTAAGGAAAATACAGTACTCGCGATCGCCAATAAACCTAAAATTTTGAATGAAGCCATTTACTGCCCCTGAAATTTAACATGGTGAACTGCAACATGTAATATTTCCTTGCCCTTACTTAACCTATCATTTTTTATTGTTTCGCTCTAGCTAAATGTCAGAAAGTTAACACAAAAACCAAAAAGTATGAGGCGGTGCAAAGCACCGCCTCATACTTTTTGGTTTTTATGCTGCCCTGTGCATCATGACAACTCTAAAGTTGGGTTTGGTTGCTATAGTATCGATATACTTCGATTATTTGATAGTTTGTTAAGCAATCGGGTTAAGCAATCGGGTTAAGCAATCGACAAGTAGATTTTAGTAACGACACCATGCTAGAGACGGTAACTGAAGCAGATCAACCAAAGGATTTGTCTAATACACAAGCCATTGATGACATAAATGAGGCTGCGATCGCTGTTGTCGATCCTCCAATTGTTGATGAAGATCTAGAAGTAATTGAAGATGTCGAGATGTCTTTATTCGATCACCTCGAAGAATTGCGATCGCGGATTTTCTATGCCTTAATTGCCATCTTTGTAGGAATAGTTGGCTGCTTTGCTGTTGTCAACAAAATTGTGGCTTTATTAGAAATTCCTGCCCAAGGGGTCAAATTTTTGCAACTTGCGCCTGGTGAATACTTCTTTGTATCGATCAAAGTTGCTGGCTATAGTGGCTTATTGGTGGCAAGCCCTGCGATCTTGTATCAGATTGTGCGCTTTATTTTGCCAGGGCTAACCCGCAAAGAAAAACGAGCGATCGCGCCAATTGTTTTTGGCTCTAGTATTTTATTTGTCCTTGGCATTGTCTTTGCATACGAGTTACTGATTCCTGCTGCCCTCAATTTCTTTATTAGCTATGGCGGCGATGTCGTTGAGCAGTTTTGGTCAATTGATCGATATTTTGAATTTGTATTATTGCTGTTATTTAGTACTGGTTTGGCCTTTCAAATCCCCGTTATTCAAGCCTTATTAGCAATGACAGGTATTGTCAATTCCACCCGAATGCTTGCTGGTTGGCGCTATGTGGTACTTGGCGCAGTCATCCTCGGCGCAGTGTTAACTCCATCAACAGATCCCATGACCCAAAGTTTGCTTGCTGGTGCAGTTGCCATTTTGTACTTTGGTGGCATTTTCTTAGTCAAGGCTATGGGTAAATAAACAATAACCTGTGCTGCCTGATGCTCAGGAAGCACAGGTCTTGGGATTTTATATTAAAAAAATGGAAAATCAAAATATTTTGATCTACGACACAACCCTTCGCGATGGTACACAGCGCGAAGGGTTGTCGCTGTCAGTTGAAGATAAGGTGCGCATAGCTGTTCGCCTCGATCAGATGGGAGTTGCCTTTATCGAAGGTGGTTGGGCAGGTGCAAATCCTAAGGATGGTGAATTTTTTCGACGAATGCAAGAATATCGCCTTAGCAGTGCCGAACTAGTGGTCTTCTGTTCGACAAGACGTGCTGGAATCAAAGCAAAGGATGATCCGATGCTTGTGCCAATTATCGCTGCGGAGACTAAGTGGATTACTATTTTTGGTAAATCATGGGATCTCCATGTCATTGAGGGATTACGTACAACCCTTGAAGAAAATCTTGCCATGATCAGCGATACGATCGCCTACCTGAAAAGTTGCGATCGCCGTCTGATCTATGATGCTGAGCATTGGTTTGATGGCTACAAAAACAATCCTGACTATGCATTACAAACCTTAAAAGCGGCTCTTGATGCTGGAGCTGAGTGGTTTGTCCTCTGCGACACCAATGGCGGCACTTTGCCCGATGAAGTGGCAAAAATTACCGAAGTTGTGAATGAGCGGTTACGTCAATGGGGAGGTAACCCGCAAATTGGCATTCATACTCATAACGATGCGGGCTTGGCTGTCGCTAATGCGATCGCTGCTGTCCAGCATGGAGCAACTATGGTGCAGGGCACGATTAATGGCTATGGTGAACGCTGCGGTAATGCCAATCTCTGCACGGTGATTCCTAATTTGCAACTAAAAATGGGTTATGACTGCATTGATGCAGAAAAATTAGCCCAGATCACTGAAGTCTCACGTCAAGTCAGCGAAATTGTTAATCTTGCGCCTGATGACCATGCTCCTTTTGTGGGTGCTTCAGCCTTTGCCCATAAGGGAGGCATCCATGTCAGTGCCGTACAGCGCAATCCCCTGACCTATGAGCATATTGCTCCTGAAAGTATTGGTAACAATCGCCGCATTGTTATCTCTGAACAGGCAGGTATCAGCAATGTGATCTCCAAAGTCGAAACCTTCGGCATTTGTCTACGCAAAGAAGATCCCGCCTGTCGGCAAATCTTGCAAATGACGAAAGAGCTCGAACAACTCGGCTATCAGTTTGAGTCAGCTGAAGCCAGTTTTGAACTATTAGTTCGCGAGGCATTAGGCGATCGCCCTAAATTTTTTACAATTAGCAGTTTTCATGTTTACTGCTCAACGGAATCAGCTCACCACACTGGATTGGTCAATTCCCAAGCGACAGTTAAGGTGATGGTCAATCATGAAGAGCATCTGACCGCCGCCGAAGGTAATGGGCCAGTTGCTGCTCTTGATATCGCGCTACGTAAAGCTCTGGTTAGCTTCTATCCTGAAATTGCTAACTTCTATCTTACCGACTATAAAGTGCGCATTCTTAATAGTGATTCTGGAACTAATGCAATTACTAGAGTATTAATCGAATTCAGTAATGGTAAAAGGCGCTGGTCAACGGCTGGAGTATCAAATAATATCATCGACGCTTCTTGTAAAGCTCTTGTGGAAGGCTTAGAGTATGGACTTCTATCTACTGTGCGATGTACAAAATCTTAAATAATTTTCTATGGATAGCGCACTGATTATGATGTGCCTTCGCTGTCAATGTTACAGAAAATTGCTGGCGCTCTCAATCAGAAGGTTGAGATTAAGTTTTCAGCGAACGCTCCTTGATACGAGTTTGGTGTAGTCGCTGTTTTGTTTTTCATAAATGAATTTACATTTAACATTTATTCTCATAATTTAAGCGATCGCTTCCCAGTATTTGGCGTTTACAAATCTTTCCAAATGTCCGGCACTGGTCAGTTAAGACGTGAGACAGTGAAAGCCGCACAATGAAAGCAACTCCAGCAAGGAAATCGGTCGATGATATAACCCGATCGCCATAGCTGGAGTCTTGTTCTTCTCTAAGCCCCCATGAGGACGCACCCAGTTGTGAACTAATCTTTGCACAGTGACTGCTCGTTGCAATCCTTCAGTATTCTTAGCATACAAGTTTTGCCTGCGACGATATGCGCTACAGCGTCTTCGTAAGGCACTGTTGTTTGCCTCATTATGATTAGCATGAACGTCACTCTTGTCGCTAATAGCCG
>NZ_SJEE01000044.1 GCF_006937785.1 Pseudanabaena sp. UWO311 | reverse complement strand
CCGCAATTGAATCTCTGTTATGCTTCAATTTATTTCGATGAACGTGTGTTTGTTTAATTAGGGATTGAAGTGCAGAAATAAATGTGAAGTTGCCTCTATACCTTGCTTTTGTTTCCCGACAAGTCTAGTATGGGCTGGAGCGAATTGAAAACTTCTTAACTTTTATTCGTTCTGGCAGAGGCATCGGCGAAATTAAGGAATACCCTAGTTACTACTGTACGTCAATTGCTAAGTTACTGTCTGGAACGCTTCAGATTGATATTGCTCCGAATTTAGATAATGCGCAACTGATATCAATGCGATCGGAAATCGATTATAAGATCGAGCAATGGCGAATCAAAAAGATGGGGAAAATGCCTAACAACTTTGGATTTGGAAAGGAACAAGCTGAACTGCGATCGCAACGAATCTTAAGCAAGCTAGGCTATCATGAACGAGATTCATGATAGCCTAGCTTGCCTAAGACATAAAATCCCAAATAAAAGTGGCTATAATATCTTGGGAATGACTGGATCGCGATCGCAATAAAATAAAATAGAATGTAAGCTGATCTAAATCCCTAGATTAAAAGTGCGTTTTAGGAGCGATTTGGGCAATGTCTGCAAGTAATACGAAGTTCGCAACAAGTTGGCTAAAGAATTTAAAGACAAATTTTTGGAATTGGCGGACGATCGCCCAGTTAATTTTTTTAGCGATCGTAATTACTTGCAGCATTTTGGCATGGAATACACTCGCTAGAAATATGCGAAATTCAGGGTTAGCGATTAGTTTTGACTTTCTCGGCGATCCTGCTTCCTTTGACATTGCTGATTCGCCCTTTCCCTACAAGGCTTCGGATAGTTATACAGTTGCTTTGCAGGTCGGATTGCTGAATTCTCTGAAAGCGATCGCTGTCAGCATTATTTCCGCCACAGTTGTCGGAGTAACGGTTGGAGTCTCGAGGTTGTCAAATAATTGGTTAGTCAAACAACTTGCACGGGTTTATGTGGAAATTCTGCGTAATACGCCGCTACTATTGCAACTGTTTTTTTGGTACTCAGCAATCTTTTTGACGCTTCCAACTGCTAGCGATCGCATCTCGTTGGGATTTGCAACTCTTGCTAAAGATGGCATCACGATCGCTGCCTTGAAAATGACTTTGAGTTCGGAGTTTTGCGCTCTAGTCTTGGGCTTAACTATGTTTTCCAGTGCCTTCATTGCGGAAATTGTGCGTGGTGGGATTCTCTCAGTTCCTAGAGGTCAAACGGAAGCTGCTAAAGCTTTGGGACTGAGTAACTTCCAAACAATGCGGAAAATTGTTTTACCTCAGGCATTGCGAGTAATTATTCCATCTCTTACTAGTCAATATGTGAATATTGCAAAAAATTCTAGTCTAGCGATCGCGATCGGTTATACCGATATTTATCGCATTGCATCCACGACAATTAATCAAACGGGAAGACCTGTAAATGTGATTCTGATTATCATGGGAGTATATCTGGCTATGAGTTTGACCATTTCCGCAAGTATGAATTTACTCAATCGCCAGTTCCAAATTGTTGAACGCTAATCTATATAAAAGAGTAACGGCGGCGCAAAGCGCCACCGTTACTCTTTTAATTGCACGCAAATTAAATAAGATTCTGATATGAACAAGCAAAGTATTTTAGTTTGGTTCCGCAATGACTTGCGATCGCATGATTGCGAAACCTTATATCGGGCTTCGCAAGATGCTCAACAGACGGGCGTGAAGATATTTCCTGTGTATTGTTTTGATCCCGCCCATTTTGATAAGACACACTTTGGTTTCGAGAAAACAGGAGCATTTCGCGCCAAATTTCTGATTGAGACTGTCGTAAATTTACGGGAAAGTTTGCGATCGCTTAGTTCTGATTTGATTGTTCGCGTCGGTCATCCTGATCAAGTTTTGCCTGAATTAGTTCAGCAACTAGAAATTGGCGCGGTCTACTATCATGCAGAAGTCACCACTGAGGAGAAAACCGTAGAAAAGAAACTAGGTTCTATACTTAAACAACTGAACGTTAGTTTTAAGAGCTTTTGGGGAAGCACATTAATTCATCTCAATGACTTGCCATTTGGGGATATTGCAGAGCTTCCTGAACTTTTCACTCACTTTCGTAAGCAAGTTGAAGCCAATCTTACAATTCGCGAAGTTTTCCCTACACCCGATCGCCTTCCTTCCCTGCCCGAAGGTACTGAGATTGGTGAAATTCCGACTTTAGCAAGGCTCGGACTTAAAGAACCTGCACCATGCGATCGCGCTGTATTGCAATTTGAAGGCGGTGAGACTAAAGCTCTGGAAAGACTAGCGCATTACTTTTGGGATAGCGATCGCTTGCAAGTTTATAAGCAAACTCGGAATGGAATGCTCCATGCTAATGATTCTTCTAAGCTTTCCCCTTGGTTAGCATTAGGTTGTATTAGTCCGAGCTATATATACACTCAAGTCAAAAAATATGAATGCGATCGACTAGCTAATGACTCAACTTACTGGCTAATTTTTGAACTCCTATGGCGCGATTATTACCGTTTTGTGGCTGCAAAACACGGTAATAAGCTATTTTATCGTTCAGGTTTAAGAGGTACAGATATACCTTGGGAACAAGATTGGAAACGATTCGAGCTATGGCAAACAGGAAATACAGGCTTTCCCTTAGTTGACGCAAATATGCGCGAACTCGCATCTACAGGCTTCATGTCCAATCGTGGTCGTCAAAATGTCGCAAGTTTTCTTACCAAAAATCTGGGTATCGATTGGCGAATGGGTGCTGAATGGTTTGAATCACTACTCATCGATTACGATCCTTGTAGTAATTGGGGTAACTGGAACTACACCGCAGGAATTGGTAATGATGCGAGAGGTTTTAGATTCTTTAATATCAATAAGCAAGCTAAGGACTATGATCCGCAAGGGGAATACGTCAAGCATTGGCTACCAGAGCTTATGGAGATTCCTGTCACTAAAATTCATCAACCTTGGCAGCTTTTAGCAGTTGAGCAGAAGCGTTTTAATGTTCGTCTTGGGGTTGACTATCCCCATCCTGTTGTCGATTTGTTTACTTCCGCAAAAGCAAATGAAGAAATTTATAATAATTCCGTCTATCTTTGATAGATGTGGAATAGATATCTCAACTCTTCCATATTTTTATTAAGCGATTGATCCAAATCCTCAAAATAACGTTGCCACTTTGAGGATTTACGCCCCTTGCTGAGTTGTATTTTCAATTCTCGAAAGTGAAGTTATGCCAAAGCACAAAATGGCGTAGCCATTTTGTGCTTTGGCATAAACACAGTAGAATTTCTATCTATTTTGATTGGACTCTGAAGGGTTTTGATTCATAGCTTCTGGTGTTGTAAAAGGTAAAACTGCATCGCGATCTTTATTTTCTACAGATGCAATCGGTTTGGATTGATAAAATGACATCGATCCTACGATAGGAATAGTTGAGGGGCAGCCTTCAGTCTTAAACCAAACCCTCTTACCTGAATATAAATCCTCAGTAGCAAGACCTTCAGAAACTATACAATGCCTACGAATATCGTGAAGTGCAAAAGCACCCATGCTTTCAGATAGCACTTGACTTACTGAATCTATATAGCGATTGTTGATATGCAGATCGCGATAGACTCCCTGAGTCACGTTGCGATTGTAGAGACTAGCTGAAGTCCCTACCTTGAGATTGTATTTCTCAAACATCCAATTAGGAACAAAGTAATTGTGCGATTCTCCCGTAGCATTTTTGAAGGTGACAATATTGCCAGCAATCTTTTCGATTACTTGGGGAGTTGTCTCATCTAAGTACTCACTCGTAGTTTGAGCCTTTATTGATGTAACTGATGTTGTGGAGGCGATCGCGATCGAAAACGCTGTAAAAAGGAAGCTTAGGATAAGTTTTTGCATAGTCTGAAATCTCCAAAGAGTATCGTGTGTTCGATTAGTTTCTACTTCCCTACGATTACAGAATTATGGTTGAGCTAATGCATGAATTGATTGACTACAGATCAAAACTTATCTATTCAGGAATTAAGCCTAAAATAGTTATCTCCATTTTCGCCAAAAAAACCCCAAAAGATGAAAGGTAACGTGGATCGTTGTCCTTTATCTTTTTGGTTGATGTTAATCAAGCTATTGATAGCAATTATCGGTGTATGATGTCACGGTTGTTAGAACCAGCGTAGTATTCCTGCTATCAATTGCAGACTAAATTCAACGTTAGTTCAAAGCTACAAATGATTGAGATCGCTAAGTGATCGCAATCATTTGTAGCAGTTAGCGTCAAGCTTTTCACGAAGCTAATGGCTATATCGAACGTTAAACTTAATTTCCACTTAAAAACAATAAAAAGAAATAAATATGAGTACAGCAATTTTTATTCAAGACCAAGCTGAATTTGAAGACCTTCGTAAAACGACATCTTTACTCGTTGTTGACTGCACCGCAACTTGGTGTGGTCCCTGTAAGGTAATTGCTCCATTTATCGATCAATTGGCGGAAAATTATAGCGATCGCGCTTCAGTGATGAAATTAGACATTGACGGAAATAAACCTTTAGCCAAGGAATTTGGGTTAAAGAGTATTCCTGCGGTTCTATTCTTTAAGGCAGGAGAATTAGTCGAGACGATGATCGGAGTCAAGACCTATGCAGAATTTAGCGCAACTCTAGAGAAATATCTATAATTACGCAAACCATTAAGGTTACGCCCCGCAGGGACGCAACCTTAATGGTTTAGGTTTGTAATTAATTCTGTTAATCTACTAGGATTACAATCTACTGGAATATTTGTCACCCCCCTCAGATTGCCTAGTCCACAAGCAGATGAAGCAATTACGGGAATTCCACGAGCGATCGCTCTAAGTAATATTCGAGGATTGTGCTCTACAAATGCAGGCAGAATCACCAATCCTACTTGATCGAGACAATCATGACTATTTGCTCTATTTATCTTTACATCTTTCCAGAAATCAGATCCTTCTAGCTCATTTCCAAGCAATGTTATTTCTAGGTTGAGCTTTTTTGCCAATTCACGCATTTCATAAGCGCCTTTTCGACCAATCGTAGAAGCAGGAAATAAGATTTTATTCCCCTTCGTGGTAACTGTTTTAAGTGCTGGAATATGCCAATCTAGCAGAATTGTCTGATCAGAAAATATGCTAGCTATTTCAGTATGTGGAGTAATGATTTTATTAGCTTGTTGTAGAGCTTGACGCTCAATTTTTGCGAATGTCTCACTTACTCTAAAATCCTTCAAAGTAGGACTTTCAGGATGCAATCTATGGGCTAACTCTAATCGCTCTTGCAACTTGTCAATGGGCAATCTTGTCATCAATACATCAAAAGTTCTGCCCTGCAAAACTCCCATTTGCCATAACCAAGGGAGTAGATTTTGCATTACCACAACATGTGTTACATCATAGGTTAGCAAAGATGCGAAGTTCTTCGCCAGTTTCTGATCATACTTTAGTAAAGTGCTTTGGAGCGATCGCCCCTGCGCTGGCAAATTTCTCGATTCCCAAGCCCTCATTAAAGTTATCAATGTCGCTTTATCAACTTTAGAGAATCCATCTTGAGTCCATTTGTAGTTATTCTTGTTAAATCTATGACCATCAATCGGAATGCCCAAAATATCTTGACTCGATCTTTGAGATTGGATATAGCGATCATATTCAAGCCAATACTCATTAACTAGAAAGACTGTCTTGCCAAAATCTGAACGCATATTGCTATGGGGAATATTTCTAAAGCAAGAGCTAACTTGGCAACTTACACAATTGTGGCGATCTCTAATCGTCTCACGCTCCTGAGTATCTACTTGCCCTATTGGATAATTACCCTGTTCACCTTTGAGCCAAACTATCAATGAGTTATGCGTCAGATGCGCTTCAATTCTAACTGCGCGATTTACTTTAAATCTTAAGTCCACATAGTTCCAAAACACAGTCGCATCTCTGCCGATCTCAGCCAAAGATCCTGCAATGATTTGGGTATGTGCATGACGTTCAACAATCTCAAATCCTGCATCTAAGGCGATACTGTAGAGAGCATTAGATAGTTGACACAACCCACCAGCAATACTAGGAATAATGCAACCCTGCCGAATCTCGCGACCCTCCATATAACCTTTCCTTCGAGATGGCTTCCCTATTTGCTTCCAGAAGCTAAATACTTTGTGAGGTTGTATTTCGATTCCATTAATATTTTTGATCGCTATTCTCAGGTTATGGATTTTTCCCGCTAGCAATTCTTGCTCAGAGGCTAATTCACTTGTCCATAGTGGAGTAATTGATTCGGCAATGACATTTTGTGCTGAAAGGCGATCGCATTTCGTATGAGTACTAACTGGATGAATTAGATCAGCGATCGTTCTTCTCAGGCGGAAGATATTAGCTTTGATCGCGAATAAACTGGCATTTTTAAAATCAGGAATCTTATTCCTTTGTCTTTGGATTGAGGTCTGCGTTGTTGTATTCATGATTTCATCTTTAGCTCAGATGTCTTTTGAAAATATTCAGCAGTTTTTGCTCAAACTAAATATTCTTAATACGTTGATTGCAAGAACTTTGAATTTGTTCCTTTACCTAGACAAATAAATGAATAGGTTTCGGTATATATTTGATTAGATAGACTGAATCAAATTCATTGGCTTTCGCATCAGCCGAGCCGAGAAATTTTATGAAAATCCTGCATGGCACTTGGATACCCGATCATAGTAGTGACTTTATCCAAAGTGGTAATTTTTATATTTGGGTAGAGACGACTGAGACTAAGGCGATCGCCATATCTAAACGTAAATCTTCCAAAGCCACAAAGGCATCTGAGGATTTATTAGAAAAACATCCTGCCAGTTTATCAGCAGCAGATTTAAAGTCATTTCTCTATAATGATCTAGCAATTAAAGATGATCTTCTTCAGGAACCAGCTAATAAGAGATTAAGCAAGGATCAGATTATCTTCCCGAAATATTTTTTATTGCCTACAAGTGAGAAGCAACCATTACCATCTCTAGAATCAGCAAGATATTTAGAGATTGAGAGTCCTGAAAGTTTTGAGCTAGAGTACTGGCAAATCGACTGTTATCAAGTTACTACACCCGTCAAAATCAGTGGCTACAACTACCGTCGTGCCATTAACATTGTCAAATTGCTGAATGACTTACATTTCATCGCGATTAATAATCTTGCTGAGGTGCAATTAGGCTCAGATTTACTATTTTGGTATCACTATACCCAAGCCTTTAAACAGATTATTCTTAAGGATCAATATATTCCTGCCTTTAAGTATCGAGAACTTGAGGTTAAAGCTAATAAAGCAACTAAAACTTCTACAAAATCCAAAAAAGAGGCAATTCAAAAACCAAAATTTGAAATCTATCCCGCTTGGGAGATCGTTTCTGAGAAATATGAAGAAGAACTGGGTCAATATGCAGAATATATGCCCCTAGCTTGTGTGGCAGGTTTTAGCGAACCTAATTCTCAACCGTTATTTAGCGATCGCCGCACCCTGTTACAGCATTTCTCAGAATCAATTCTGCATAGCATTCTCACCAACACTCCTTCTACAGCCCAATTCGATAAACAAGTATCTGAGTCATTATTAGAGCAATGTCTGAATTTTTCTAAAGATAGTTTTGCCAATGGCATTATTGATAGCAGTGCCGCGTTAGAAGAATATCAACAATGGCAAGCATGGCGACAAAAAATTAAACGCACCCAGTCCGATTCCGCATTCTATCTCTGCTTTCAACTCCAAGCTCCTTTTAAGAAAGAGGAACCTTGGCAACTGCAATTTCAAGTTGCGCCTAAACAAGATCCTTCTCTGAAGTTTTCCCTAGCCGATTATTGGACAATGACAGCAGCTAAAAAGAAAGCTCTTGAAAAGCAATTTGGCAAAGAGTTTGAGCAAAATCTATTGTTAAATCTTGGTTATGCTGCCAGAATCTATAATCCAGTTTGGCAAGGATTAGAAACCGATCGCCCAGTTGGTTTAAGTCTCAATCTTGACCAAGCCTTTGAATTTCTGAAAGAATCAGCTTGGGTTTTAGAAGATGCGGGATACAAAGTGGTTGTCCCTGCTTGGTGGACTCCTGTGGGTAGACGCAAGGCAAAAATCAAGCTCAAAGGTTCGGGCAAAAGTGCTACTAGTAGCAAAACTCAAGCCAAGAGCTACTTTGGTTTTGAGCAACTGGTGGAGTATCAGTACGAATTAGCGATCGGTGATGAAATTGTTTCTGCAAAGGAATGGGAACAGCTAGTTAATGCTAAAGCACCGCTAGTTAAGTTTCGTGGCGAATGGATTGAACTCGATCGTGACAAAATGCAAGAGATGCTTACCTTCTGGCAAAAACAGGGACAAGGCACATCGGCAATGAGTCTGATTGATCTTATGAAGTTAACTGCTACCGATCCTGATTGGGAAGTCGATCGCAACAGTACCCTCTCAGAGATGTTGTCAAAATTACAGGATAAACAGCAATTTGAACCAATCGAAAATCCACCGCAACTTAATGGAACTCTACGCGAATATCAAAAACGCGGTGTGGCATGGTTGCAATATTTAGAAAGTCTGGGTTTAAATGGTTGTCTAGCCGATGATATGGGTTTAGGAAAGACGGTACAGATTATCGCTAGGTTGGTGAATGAGCGAGCCGCCATTGGTGGAGTTGCCGAGCCGACGAAAGCCAAGAAAACAGCAAAAACAGCGAAATCCCAAAAAGTTATTCCTGCCGTTGTATCGATCAATGAGATCCCGCCCACGTTACTGATTGCACCAACATCCGTTGTCGGTAACTGGCAAAAAGAAATCGAGAAGTTTGCGCCACATTTACGTGCGATCGTCCATCATGGTAGCGATCGCACCCAAAATGCTCAAGCTTTTCAGGATATTTGCCAAACCCATGATTTGATTATTACGTCCTTCACTCTCATTCGCAAAGACGAAGCCATGTTTAGCAGTATGAACTGGCATCGGATTGTGATTGATGAAGCCCAAAACATCAAAAATCCTAAAGCTGCTCAAACCAAGGCAATTCTCAAACTCGAAGCCAAACACCGCCTCGCCCTCACAGGTACACCTGTTGAGAATCGGCTGCTGGATTTATGGTCAATTTTCAACTTCCTAAATCCCAACTATTTGGGCAAAGAAGCCCAGTTTAAAAAATCCTTTGAAACACCAATTCAAAAGAATAATGATCAAATTCAAGCAGGCGTATTAAAAAAACTAGTAGAGCCATTTATTCTCAGGCGCGTCAAAACCGATCAATCGATCATTAAAGACCTGCCCGATAAAATCGAACAAAAGCTTTATACCAACCTCACCAAGGAGCAAGCCTCACTTTATGAAGTGGTAGTGAGAGATGTGGAAAAACAACTCAATGAAGTGGAAGGGATTCAACGCAAGGGCTTAATCCTTTCGACATTATTAAAACTCAAGCAAATTTGCAATCACCCCCGTCAATTTTTGCAAGATGGTAGCGACTTCACAACCGAGCGATCTCATAAGCTTAGCCGTTTATCGGAAATGATGGAAGAAGTAATTTCTGAAGGAGAAAGCATCTTAATCTTTACTCAATTCACAGAAATTGGTGATGCTCTAGAAAAATACGTCCGTCAAAAGCTGCATTACAACACCTACTATATTCACGGCGGCACAAATCGCGATAAACGCGAACGGATGATTACGGAGTTCCAAGATCCTGAAACTGAGCCTTCGGTATTTATTCTCTCCCTCAAGGCTGGCGGTGTCGGCATCACGCTCACAAAAGCAAACCACGTTTTCCACTTCGATCGCTGGTGGAATCCTGCCGTTGAAGACCAAGCCACCGATCGCGCCTTTCGGATTGGGCAGAAAAAAAATGTCTTTGTCCATAAATTCATCACCATCGGTTCCCTAGAGGAGCGCATCGATCAAATGATTGAGGATAAGAAGAAACTTGCGGGTGCGATCGTTGGTGCAGATGAGTCTTGGCTTACGGAGCTAGACAACGACAAGTTCAAGCAGCTTATTGCTTTGAATAAGAGTGCAATTATGGATTAAATCAAGATTGCCGTGCTTCGCACGGCAATCTCTTAAAACTTTAGGAGAAAAACAATGGCAAAACATAGTCGGACATGGTGGGGGCAAAAATTCATTAGCGCCCTCGAATCTTTTACCGATTCAGGTAGACTCCAACGTGGTCGCGCCTATTCTGGAGACAGTCGCATTCTCCATTTCGATATTACGAAAGGACTCGCCACCGCCACGATTCGCGGTAACGTCAATCCTTATTTTGGAGTCTATAAAGAGCCACACTATGAGACTGAAGTAAAAATGACCGCGATCGCTGCCAAAGACTGGACAAAAATCATTGCCAATATGTCCTCCAAGGCAAGCGTAGTCGCTAGATTACTGCTCAATGAAGTACCTGAAAATATTGAAGATAGTTTTACCGCCGTTGGCAAACATCTACTTCCCTATAGCAGCAAAGACTTTCAAACTGAGTGTTCTTGTCCCGATTACTCAAATCCTTGCAAACATATTGCAGGGCTATGTTACCGACTGTCGGGCGAAATGGATCAAGATCCGTTTTTGTTATTCGAGATGCGTGGCATATCCAAGGAAGATCTACAAGCAGAATTAATCAAATCGCCTCTCGGCAAAGCCCTCGCATCAGAATTAGGCGATCGCACTCTTGAGCCAGAAGTAGCAACCTCTTATTTCACGAAACCGCAAACTGGAGCTATCAAGGAAATTCCTACTTTAAAACAATTTTGGCAAGGACAAAAGCGCCTACCACAGGCAATTCCCTTTGCTGCTCCTACCAGTGTATCGGCGATCGCGATCAAAAAACAAGGCGACAACCCGCCTTTTTGGCATAAGGATAGTTCATTTATCGAAACTATGGAAGCACTTTACGATCGCGTAAAAAATAAAAACTCAGCATTACTATAGTTACAAAGTTACAAAAACTAATGGAGCGGACTACGCTTGCCCTATTAGTTTTACAGCAATTACTGCTCAAACAAACCCCAAGAAAAATTTTAAAAGTGTTGCAAAGCAGCACTTTTAAAATTTTTCTTGGTTTTCGCGCAAGTCGCTGTAGGTTTACTGATTAACATCGCAGCCTAGATTAAAAAGCCGTTCTGATTGTTGACCAACTACTCGTCCAATCGCAGTACCTATCATGGTCAAAACATCCTTGTTAGTTAGATGAATATCAACGGCAGTGACATTAGACGGTCTAACTTCTAAGGTCTTACCATTAATAAAACTAGAAACGCGCTTGCCGTTACCAGTGAGCATCCATAACTTAACTTCCTTATCATCTCCACCACTAGCTAAGTAGCAGCCTTCATCGCTAAACGCCACCGATCGCACGGGCTTACCATGATGAGCATTTTCCCATCCATCCAGCATTTCACAGGGGCGATTGCTTTGTATGCAAGTCTTCAAATCCCAAACAGCCATATAGCCTTGATTATCTCCAGTCGCGAGCAGACTCCGTTTGCGATCAGTAGCTGAGATGCTCTGAATATAATCATCCTGTCCACCTTTTTCTTCCTGTTTACCTAATTTAGGATAGGGAATTACTTTTACAGTATCTTTAACCCAATTCCAAAGTACCAGTTGATTATATCGACCTGCGATCGCCAATGTACTGTCATCTTTACCGACTAAAGCGATCGAAGTAACTGCAAAATCAAATTTTTTGATTTGAATAGGCTGAGTTGGTGGATTAGTAAACAAGTTCTGAAGATCCCAGCGCAAAACCGTACCACTCCCATGACCACTAAAAAGTGTCCTAGAATCAAGCGTATAGGCTAAATCAAAAACTCGATCATCCGACTGGTTACTGAATGTCGCTATGGGACTTTTATCTATATTATGCACATTCCAAATTTGAATTTCGCCATTTTCTAATCCTGCTGCCACAAGATCGTTATTAACTGGACGGAAACGAGCTACTCGGATTGCTTTTTGAGCCTCGCCAATAGCTCCTAGATCTTGGTTGACCCATGGTAAATAGAACCCATCTACATCCCATTTGCGCATTGTCCGATCATTAGAGCTACTAATTCCATATGTCCCAGTGCCATCAAACTGTACTGAAGTAACTGCACCTTTATGGGGAGGGAAAGGATTATTAGGATTGAGCCATGATAGCCACCAAGTGGGAATTAACATCAGCAATGTCAAAATCATCACCAAAATCATTGGAATTATTGGTTTAACAACTACTTCAATAGCTTGAATTTCGTCAATTGTATTAACTCTAGGGTCTTGCCAATTTGCTTTGACAAATAAATACAATTTCTGGACTTTAGCAAACCAAGATCGAGATTTATTGATTTCCAGAACTAGTTCTGTCTTACTGAACGGTTCAACATTAGCGTCATTTGGAGAAATCTCAAAGGAAAAATCTGAATAATCACTGGTCAGAACATTTTCGACTTCAAAATCTATTTTTTGTGGCAGATTACTAGCATTATCAGCAATCAAAGTAAATATAGCAGGTGATGATTGCCAAAATTTCCACCACGATGTCCAAGATCGATTAGAGGGAATTATTTGCTTTTTTGGTGAGCAGAGAAATTCTAAAGAACCTTTTGGTAAAACCTCTAAAGTGCATTGAGATTCAGATGGGGAGCCATTAGTATGCGAAACAGCAATAGTAAAATTATAAAGTTGGGAGATTGCTTCATGATCAAAGGGTGGATTACATAAAAATGTGGTTTTAAATTTCGCCCCTGGTTTTAGTGGAAATTGCTGGATATTCCCTTTCGGTAGCCATGAATCAGGTAGACCATGACAAGTTAAGGTGACATTTGTATTCTGTTTACTAGGGTTCCCAATCAGAATTGGAATTTCTATATCTTCGAGAGGTGTAGCTTGGATCTTGTAAAATGGTGCATCTAAATCTAAGTGCGATCGCCCTGCACCTTCCTCCAAGATAATTCGCATTACAGCTCGATTTTCTTCGCGCAGTTCAATCGAAAAGACTCTTACAGTAATGTTCATGATTCCAGTAAAGCCTGAAATCGGGGTTTCAACGATAGAAACCACAAATTCCACTAAGTCTCCTGGAGGGATCTTCACACTTACATCAGGAGAGACCGTAAACCACTCATAGTTGATATCTTGAATATCTATTCCCGATGGAATTATATCAATTTGAAAGCTGGCAAATTGATTACTGTCATTAATAACTACTACTGGAAAAGAATTTTTTTCAGAACCAATTTTAAGGTTTAGTTCTTTTTGAGGCATCTCTAAGCCAATTTGATTTACTGTCATCGCCGTATTTTCCTATGTTTTTCTTGTTTGATATAGCTTAGAATTTGAGATGCTCTACTTATGCCGAGCAGCTCTTGCTCGGCTTAGAATTGACTGCAAAGAATCTCCTTGACCCATTTGGGAAGCGATCGCCATCTTTTTAGCTTCATCCTTTTCTTCGCGAAGTTTACGCAGTTGGCTTTTCATCCCCTTTTGACGTTCAGCTATGGTGCTTCCCATTTCTTGAAATACTCGCGCCATTTGTCCCAATTCATCTTTGCGCTGAGCGACTGATGTTAATTCTTCAGGGTCAAAAGATTCTTCTTCAATTTCTTTAGCTGCTTTCATCAAGTTTTTGATTGGTCGTAATAGCCATGACGAAATCGCCAAACCAATCAAAATAGTAGCACCTAGCATAATCACAATAATCACTAGAGTAGTTCGATTATTAGCATCAACTTCTTGCATAAATATTGACTTTGGCACAATAATTCCCACCGACCAATCTAGCTGTAAGTCTCTATTCAATTTATGCGTACTTACAATATATTTTTCACCATTAAACTCAAATTCAACTACCTGTGAGTCTATAAGGTTTTGGAATCCACCAACCTGTTTTTGAATAGCCAGACCAGCATTTTGGAGTCGGATGTCTTCACTTTGGGAAAGTTCAAAACGCTTAGCGCCATTTTTCTCAAAAATTGGCTTTTCAGATGTAGCTGCTACTAAACTACCATCACCCTCAACTAGAAAAACATGCCATTGATCCGAAGGGCGCGTTTTGAGCATGAACTGTTTAATTTGTTTCAACGACACATTAATACCCACTACACCCTGAATTCCTCTAGAATTGTAGATAGGGGTAGCTTTGGTTGTAGTTAACTCATTGTCAGTAGTACTGACAAAAATCGAGCTCCAGATCGCCTTGCCAGACTGTTTTGCAGCAGTATACCAAGGGCGGTTTCGATGGTCATAGTTTTTTTCGGTTTTAACCAGTTTCCCACGTACCCCTTCATTACTGAGTTCATAGGTCGGACGATCAGGATTGTTGCTGTCTTCTCGAATTCTTAATAAGAAGTTGGAATCACCGTTGCGTTCTATAGCAACCATAGTTCCGCTTTCATTCCCATAAAACAAGATATTTTGCGCATTCATTTCTCTTAATTTATTGAATATATCTTTCTGAACCTGACTAATATCATTCGGATTGACGCTACCATTGCTGAGGGCATTTGTCATTGCTTGGTTAATTCGTACCGACGCTTCTAGATAGGAAGTGATTTGCTGCTCAACGCGAAAATTTAAATTCTCACAAAGTTGACGGGTTAGCTTCTGAACAGCGCGTTCGCTGCTTTGAAACGAAATCCAGCCTGTGAGACCCACTGCTACAGTAATCTGGATACTAAGGACAATGGGAACAACTTGTCGAATCGAAGACATAGATAAATAACCTTAGATAATTGTGAATGTTTAGCTATCTTATGCAGTTTTCTCAACCATATTGGTGATGCGGCGCTGATCGTCTGCAAGTTTAGGATCAAGCTTTTGGTTTTGAGGATTCACTAGCATCGCATTATGCATCCCATAGCGTCGAGTTGCATAGTTAAGAATATTTATACCCAATTCATGACAGTTACGAATGATTTCTCTTGTCAAAGCTTGCTCTGACTGACCACTCCAGATTGATGATAATTCGCCTAATATGACAACCACACCACCATTTGTAAGTATTTGGATTGGTTGCTCCACGATCGCAGCTAAGTTTGGAAAGAGAAATGGCTGACTACGGAGAGGATGAGTAATTTCTAAATCAGAAAAAACTCGCATTGGTGTTTCCATAGGAAGGCAACCACGCAAAGAACTAAGTAAACTTTCAGTAGAAGAGCTAACTTCAATCGCGATCGCATCTAACTCAGCTTGCAGTTCTGCTTGAATGCTAGATTGGTCAGACATATTTACATTTTGTTGACCATTAACAAATTGAGATTGCATGGTTTTTCGCAATTTATTTTTAGCGGCTTCTAATTCATTTTGAATTTCCAATAGATTGGCTAGCTGACTATTCCGAATCGCCGCCTCAATTACAAGTACACCGCCGATCGCAGTATACTCTCGCAAAGCTATTTGTGTAGATTCGTTGATAGATAGGGCTTGAGCATGGGTTAGATAAATAAGGTGGTAGCCACTAAGATGATTGAGCGTTAGTTCAGCATTAATATCGAGGCTACTAATTGGCTCGATTAGGCTCAGACTAGGGGCAAGGCTGGGCAGAGATTGTCCAAGGGCACAGAAATATTCTGAGATGGCAATCTGTTGATTTTTCTGACTATGAAAACAGGCGATCCGAATTGAGTTTTGTGGACGAATCTTGGCTTGCAATCGGTAGCGCAGATCGAGTTGAGATATGCTAGGCGAAAATACATCCACAGGCTTCTGGACTGTTAATTGTCCTTCCGAGATCGTAATTCGACAGATCTCAATATCTGTATCAAGGGGCAAGTCAGTCTTCTCATTAACTCGAAAGGTTTCTACCAGTATTTCATTGGCATTAGTTCGCTTGAGTTTAGCGGGATCAACGTAACTAAGGACCAAATAAACGGGCTCAATTTCATTGTCATAGGCAATCGTAGAAATCCGAAAATCAAGGCAAGTAGGCACAACAATAAAATTACCTTGTAGATCGATCGCCATCCCTGGTTGGATCTGTACCCATCGTCCATCGCGAAACTTGGATGGCAAATCCTCAGGTGCTGCGATCGGTGCAACCCCCAAACCACAGATAATTCCTGGCAGAAATAGGGACTGATACTGTACATTTTGGCGATGTTGGTGATATTCGTGAGCGAGTCGCCATCGTTCACTATTAATCATCAAGCCATCAGATACCTGTAGCCGTTCAAAGGATTTGATTTCTGGATAAGGAAAGTCGTTCATATGGTTTTATCAATGCAGTTTCAGTTTTAGGGTTAGGTTTGGCAACACTTCGGGTTGCCAAACCTAAATAATCTCTAGATCGTAAGTACAAAAAACAGGTTTCTCACGTTCGATAATCCTCCGAATTAAAGGTAAATCAAGACTATTTTGCAAATCGTTACGAATCCTCACTACAAAATGAAAAGGTCTACCACCGCCCGTTGAGGCATTATTGCCAAGAGTTGCTTCACCAATTACAAAGCCTCTACCTATAATTTCAAAAATGCTAATGTGCTTTTCTGCTTCAGGCAAATGTTCATCAAGGGGCAAGCCAGTAAATAAATGGATATAAAAGCGTAGTCCTCTCCGAGTTCCCCGCCAACGATAGATCTGCATGGCTTGCTTGATCAAATAGCGCTGTCGCTCAATCCCAAGAGTCGGTGCTGTGTCCCAGCCCACCCAATGGGCAAGAAATGGCAACATAGTTTCAGGAGCTAACATCGGATCAAGATAAGCCCAGAGAGTATCCAAAATTTGAACATCAGGTTCGAGCGTTTCTTCAAAGATTTTTAGCATCCTACCGACAAAGTCAACTTCACGGTAAGTATCAGGTAAGAAGTCTAGATATAGACTTGTCGGACGGATATAAAGCTGAAATGACTCGATCGCAAATAGTTCTAACCTTGGAGAAAATCCAGAATCTGAGGCGGAACTAGCATCTCCACCATAAATCTGTAGCTGTCCTTGATAGTTAATCGTGAGGGCTTGACCATGGACGATCGCTTCTTGATTTTCAAAAAAGTCCGCAGGAACTTGGAAATAGAGAACAGCTTCCATCTCTGCATAGGGCGGTAACTCATTCCCTTCCATGCCAATTTGGAGCCAATGGTTTGGAAAGTTCCCTTCTACGCGCAAGTTAGTCAGTATTGCTCGATTGCTGGAATTTCTGAGTTTAACTACTATTTCGCTCGGCTCACTAGGATTAACTAGCAATTTACACTTAGATGGCGATCGCCCATTATCAGAGCTATTCGACTGGGATAGATGGCTCTGGGATCTTTCCAAATTATCCGCACTCGCCAAAGTCTCTTCATTAGCATCAGGAGACTTCATCGAAATTAGTTGAATACTTAGCGCTTGGAGCTTGCTTTTTGGAGTCATAGGAGTGGTGCTGTCTAACTGACAATATTAATCACATGGCTAGAGCGCAACCTTGGACTGCGCCAAGAACAAATCAAACCCAATGGACCTGGATCAATCATCGGTTGCGGGGCGAGTTTCCGCATCCATTCTCCATTTACATAGCGTAATTCAAAGAGTTGTACTGTACCTAAAAAGCGAACACCTTGAAAGTTTTGCAATAATTTGACAATATCTGAAGCATAAACAGGACGACCAAACTCCCAACCTTGACCACTAAGTCCACCCGTAATCGGATTAAGGAAACGATAGAGCATGATCTTGAGCTGTCGAACAATATCTTGCTGTACCTTTGGATTGCTGTAGGAAGATTCCAAAGCAATCTCAGTTTGGACAGAGCAGCCTGTATATACAGGCTGCTCTAGTTGAATTTGCACACCTAGCATCTTGCGTTCATCAAGATAGGCTAATACGCGATCGCACAGTGGTGCAGTCAAGATGAACTGATCTGGAGCCATCCCTTGACCTAGATCTATACTTTCAGTACGGACTCTAGGGACAGTTAGCAATCTGACAATTCCTGCATCTTCTTTACTCTTCGCTGGCGCACAAATCACACGAGCTACAGCACCATCGCCTGCGATCAGTGTCAGATATTCAAAATCTGTCTGAGTGATGGCGCGATCGCGAGTGCGCAGCATCTTAGGTACGCGGACTGCCACATCATCAAGGGACTCAGCATCCACGCCATTTGTAGCAGAAACATGGTTAGTTAAGCTTGCCACATAGGGGATGGCACTTTTAGATATTCGCAAACTGCCGCGTTGTACATTGCCGCGAAATCCTCCACCTGTGCGATATTTCACCATTTGGATGATCGATCCTCTAGGTGGTACGGCTCCATATTGAGTCCCACTAGTCTTCGTATTCGTTGCGATCGCCTTAGTCTCATCGGCAATAACCCTTTGCATCGGTTCACCCTGAATGCGCAAGCGTTGCAATGTATGTAAGCTCTGATAATTGGGTGTTTGCACAAAGGGACCAAATTGAATGTTTCCAGAAGTGGAATCAATAATGTAGTGCAGATCGCTTTCTGTGGATTCTGAGAAATCGGCAACTTCATGCCATATTTGTGGCAGTCCAACTGGTGGCGTGACTAGCAAATATTCATCAGCTTGGCGCGGCAATACTGGCTGATGCAGCAATTGAAAGACTTGCCCCGATTTGCCATTACTCTCACCCACAACTTCATTCGTAATTGCATTACATTGAGTTGCTTTGACCGTACCGCCAATCGCCCTCGCACTCATACCAATAATATGCGGCGCTCTATTATAACCTGATTGATTAGGGGTTGGCTCGACGTAGCTACAGCGTAGCCACCGCCCCCGATATGTAGAAAACTGTGTCACGTCCCAAGTAAGCGGTAAATGAAAGATCACCTCTGCCCCCTGTAGAGGATTAGTTCCTTCATCTGCTAATTCGCTAAAGCTAAATCCCTTAGTGCGATCGTCACTTTCTTTTTGGAGTGCAGGTTGCCATGCATTGCCATTCCATGCTTCCCAAAACCGAGGCGGATTATTTGGGTTAATTCCTGTAGTTGTGGCAGACTCTCCCTTTAACTTGAGTGCTATCACATTGCCATTAATTGGCTGCTCTCCATCAAAGACCACATAAAAGCAATTATTCGGTTGAGGCGGATCGCTAAATAGAGCTATTTCCTGTCCCGACCAACCTTCGTCGCGATCTTCAGTCCATACATCTAAAAGCAGATCCAGCAGGAATTCAGGATTCTCTTCGGATCTAGGAGCAGCCAACAGGTTTAAAATTCTGGGATTGCCAATCACCAATGGCTGATCGGTACTGAATATGATCGCCTCTTCGGTTTCCGTCCGTAGCGTGGCGACCTCAATCCCCGCAGGAATTGTATAGGGTTCAGGCAAAGAAGCACTCAGATAAAAAGTTACCTCAGTCTGGGCGGGGGCAGGTGGCTGTAAGCGAATACCGAGTAATTCTAAAAAAGCAACATAATTGCGGCGAGGCACTTGGTTAAATCGCATTAACATCTGATCGGTTAGCCATGCAAATAGCTCGATCAGAGTTACACCTGGATCGCTAGGATTGTAATTTGTCCATTCTGGACAGTAGCGCGGAATTCTGAGAAGACACTCATTCACCAATTCCTCAAAGGTGCGATCATCAAGATCCGATTTTGGCAAATTGGGAAGAAAATCAAACTCTTTCGTCATTACACAGTGCTCTTAGGTGAAATTGGCGATTAGGCGATTACTCAAATTTTACTAGCTATCTTTACCCTTCGCCATTAAATACCAAATTATTTCAAAAAGCTTAAAGTATGACTAGAGCAAAAAGTACGAGGCGCAAAGCACTGTAATTTAATTACTATTCGGTGGCAGCAAATAAAACGGATAAACCATGTTGCGACTATCATTATTCTCCTTGATCTGATATTGGATCTTAAGATCTAACCGCCCTTTAATCGGATCAGGCTCCGCATAGACACCCGTAACCTTGATTCGAGGCTCCCATCTATTCAATGCTTCCTCAACATAAATTCTGGCAAGTAAAATCGTCTGTGGATTCATTGGCGCAAAAGTGAGATCCGATAGGCGGCAACCAAAGTTTGGACGATATACACGCTCTCCCAATTTTGTATTCAAAATCGTCGCGATCGACTCCTCTAAATTGCGATCGCCGCTATCAGTTTTTAGTTCACCTTGAATATTAATCCGCAGGGGAAATGAAATCCCTCTCCCAAGATAATCGCGATCTGAGCTGCTCATGGAATTTGTCCTGTTACTTGTCCAGCAAAATTAATTGAAATCACCCCACCCCAAGCACACATACATTTTGAGGAGTTGTTAAGCGCGGGAAAGTTATTGATCAAGACAGTTGGACAACCTGGAACCCAAGGGGCTACGGTCACAGGGACGCAAGGCATGGGCGTAAGTACTCCTAAAGCTGCTGCTGTAGCGGCGATCACCATCGGATTTGCTGGCGAGCTACACATACCAAATGGGGGGATATTTGCGATCGGCGCAAAATCCATAATTGACGCAGCAAGAGGACCACCCGTCATTACAGGCATCCCCTTAGGAATTACAATCAGCGAACTTGGGGCAACGCCAAAACTACATTGAAGCATTGCTCCCATAACTACTTGTTGTCCCATACCTTATCTCTTCTAATCTTTAATGTTATAACGCTCTGTGATGGAGAAAAAACTAAACTTGCCACTGCTAGACAATTAATTAATCTTAACTAAACTACCTTTAACAACAGCGATTCCACTTGCCTCCACATTAACCAAACCACCTTTAATAGTATTAGTTGCAGTCCCTTCAACATTAATCGAAGGCGCTTCCATTTTGGCTGAAGCGGTACCTTTTATCTGCACTTGTGTTCCTTCAACTACTATACCTGAGGTAGAAATTACTATTTTGTTGGCACCGACTTTAAGCGTAATGTTAGTTGTTGCAGTTAAGGTCATATTAGCCGCATTAATCGTTAAATCTTTAGTTGAACCAGATGTACCAGTTTTAACTGTAATGTCACCAGTTGAAGTTAGGCTAATTACCGGACCGCTATCTTTATCATCAGCCCGAAATTTGTGTCCACCAGTAGTTTCTAACTCAACAAATTTTTCACTGTCGTTTAATCGCAGGTTATGACCACCAACTGTATTGAGGTACACGCCTTTTTTGGTAGTACCTTTATCTTCTTCGACAAACTGAAGCTTATGTCCAAGACGAGTCTTAAAAGTTCGTAGACGAACTTTACCATCTGCAACACTGTCAGTTACGACTTCAGGAGGAGCATCAGTACCGTTCCATACGCCACCAATCACATATGGACGATGGATATCGCCATGCTCAAAGGCGACTAAAACTTCATCATCAACTTCTGGCAAACAATCAAACCCTCTATTAGCTCCTGCCCCCACTCCCACGACTCTAGCCCAGTTGCTTTCGTGGGCTTCGGTTAGTGTCGGAAATTTAACTTTGACCCTTCCCAATTTGTCGGGATCCTCGCTGTTGGTAACGAGCCCCACTAACATGGTTTGCCCTGGTTGCAGATGTGTCTTCGATGACAACATGGAGTACAAATCGCCACCACGTAGACCGCGCACACTAAAATGCGTAGTATAGTATCCATTCTGAAATAAGTGATGAGTTTCCGTAACATAATAGCTGCCGCTATAATTCCCCATGTCAGTGAGCTTGATTACCTTACCTGCCCTGATCAAAGGATTGCCAGTACCCTTCGCATCAGCGTGGACAAATTCGCCACCTAGTTCATCGCATAGAGATTGAGCGATTTTGTCAGATTCAGCAGTGCTAAAAACTGGCTGATCGACAACAATCATTTTGGTACTACTACTAAATTTAGTACTAGATGCACTACCTTTACCACTAGTATTGCTGGTAATTACTGCTTCGGTGGATGCTGTAGAGACGATCACTTCTTTTTTCGTATAGTCCCATCCTCTAACTTCAACAGAGCTAACTTGTTCCGCACCCGTAACACGGATGCGAAAGCTAGATAGATCTTTTAACCATTTAAGAGATAGCTCAGCACCTTTGGTAGGTTTACGAAAATTCAATTTACCATCTTGCATATATAGCTCAAAACCATTGCGAGCCGCCCGTTCTTGCAAAAATTCCATGTTTGTTTGGTTTTCTTGGAATACATATTTATGGACGGGGGTGGTCGATGTGATGGTACCAAGCGTAATACCACATTCACCAGCTAATTTTTTGACAATATCGCTGTCAGTCATATCTAGAAAAGATTGACTACAACGTCCTCTATGCAAGCGATGCGCAACGTCATAGCCACGAATAATAATCGGAGCCTTAGCTTCTTCCGTAAAATCTGTTTCGATCGCGGTGATTTCACCTTCCAAGATATAAGCAGTCGATGCATCATCAAAATTAGGATCTCCTGTGGTGCTAGAGGTAAATCCAATTTTGATCTTTTTACCGATCGCAAATTTACTCATATGCGACCAAGGCGCGGCGCTGTTACCAGTGAAGTAATTATTGCTAATGATCAGTGTAAACATGCCTAGTTGATGCAGACTTTCTTCGGCAGATATTTGCAAAATATCTGCAATCAAATCTTCGGAAGCGGCTGTTCCATCAATTGCAAGTGAGAATTGAGATCTATATGTTGCTGGCATTGGTAATTATAGTTAGTAATAAAAACGCTACTGGAAATATTTCTAAATGTCATCAACTAAATGTCGTCAACTTCTTGGAGATCGATGCTTACCTTTGCTCTGACAGGTGTACCATCGGCAAGAAACATAGTGAGTTCATAGCTAATGTTGGTAACAACACATTTCATATAATTTTCTCCCCAAGCAAATATATATACGGGTGGTCGTTTTAATGACCCTGCAATTTCTGTGGATTTAATAATTGGCGAGATTAGGGTGAGAACACTTGTCTTTGTTGCATATTCATAAGTATCAAACCACAAATTTGATAACTTCAAAGTTTCCGCACCTCGATTGGAGTAAGAGACCTTTGGAAAACCTGCTGTGGTATATGCTGCTTCTTCTTTCCACTTAACCGTTCGCGAAAACAACAGGCTGCTGGGGTTAAATTGAAAATTGATGGCTACAGCACCTGCATCGGTGGTGGTGAGCATTGCTTTAACGAGTGTCATGATCTGGTTTCCTAAAAGTGTCTAAAAATTCCTAAAAAAGTCTCTAAATAATTAATTAAAGCTGTGAATTACCAAGGTAATCTTCCTTGGTATCTGGTTCCTTGTCGTTCTTTTTCGGTTTCTAAGCGCTTCTTTAATAAAATATATATTTCTTGCGCAAGGGTTTCAAGATTTTGGTCAAAGTTTTCATCGTCCTGATTTTGATCTTGTCGAGGTTCAACAGAGACGGTTGCTTCTGGCAATTGGTCAGCGTTGATTTTACGTTGTACTGTAGGGAATTGAGTGTTGATGATTTTGTTGGGGTTGCCTTTCTGTATTCCTGTTGGTGTTATATATAGGTCTTGATCGCTGTCTGTGTCGTTTTGATCTAGCGATCGCTGTATGGTTGTTTGATTGCTGGTAGAACTTACGGAGGCAGGTTTGGTTGCTAAAGGACTGCGATCGCTAGTTTTTTGATTGTTCAATGAACTGTCTGGTGAATTACTAGAACTTTTAGGCGGTGGTAAGTTAGCTAACAATTCCGCAATGTTTGACCAACCAGTAGAATTAGTCTGATTACTATCAGGATTTTGATCTTGTTTGGGCTGAATTATTTGGGGCAAATTATTTAAGCTATTAGAAAAGCCGTTTTGGCTAGGGAGATCTGCTTGCGATCGCTGTACAGTTTGAGAAGATTTAGAGCTAGTGGTTTTGGATGGTGTCAGTGGCGAAAAATTACCCAAATATTCTGTCTGAGAGAGATTCTCAATAGCTTTAGGTAATTTTAGATCAGCGGTATTACTAGGATCTCTCATCATTTGGATAATAGTTTTATTTTCACTGTTATCTATAGGATTTTCCTGATTGTTTGCCTCAACTTTTCTCTGGATCGACTGGCTGCGATCGCCTTGCAAAATATCACTAACAGCCAAAATGTCAGGTTGTTTTTGCAAAGAATCGGTCTGAGTTGTTTGAGTAATATTTGAGTTAGTCTCTCTTTGGATAGTGCGATCGCCTTGTGATAAATCATCTAAAACAGGCGATCCAGCAAATCTTTGAATATTTTGCTCACCTTGTGAAATATCACTAACAGCCGAAATATCAGATTCTCTTTGGATTGAATTAGTCGGAGGAGTTTGAGTAATATTTGAGGCAGTTTCTTGGATCGTGTGATCGCCCTGTGAGACATCATCTAAAACAGGCGATTCAGAAAATCTTTGAACTTGTTGAATAGTTTGATCGCCTTGAGAAATACCATCTATAGCCGAAATGTCAGATTGCCTCTGGATTGCATCAATTTGAGAAGGTTGGGAAATATCAGCAGTTGTGAAGTCAGCTTCCCTTTGGATCGTGCGATCGCCTTGTGAAGCATTATCTAAAACAGGTAACTCAGACAATCTTTGAACTTGTTGAGGATTACTGATTTGGGCAATATCATCTATAGCTAAAATGTCAGATTGTCGTTGTATTGAATCAATCTGAGGAGTTTGAATAATATTCGAGTCAGAATCTTGGATAGTGCGATCGCCTTGTGAAACATCATCTAAAACAGGCGATTCAGAAAATCTTTGAACTTGTTGAATAGTTTGATCGCCTTGAGAAATACCATCTATAGCCGAAATGTCAGATTGCCTCTGGATTGCATCAATTTGAGAAGGTTGAGAAATATCAGCAGTTGTGAAGTCAGCTTCCCTTTGGATCGTGCGATCACCTTGTGAAGCATTATCTAATACAGGCGATTCAAAAAATCTTTGAATATTTTGATCGCCTTGCGAAATATTATCTCCAGTCGAAATATCAGATTGTCGTTGTATTGCATCAATCTGAGGAGCTTGTGAAATATTTGAGACAGGTTCTTGAATCGTGCGATCACCTTGTGAAACGCTATCTAAAACAGGCGATTCAGAAAATCTTTGAACTTGTTGAATATTAAGATCGCCTTGAGAAATACCATCTATAGCCGAAATATCAGACAGTCTCTGGATTGCATCAATTTGAGAAGGTTGAGAAATATCAGCAGTTGTGAAGTCAGCTTCCCTTTGAATCGTGCGATCGCCTTGTGAAGCATTATCTAAAACAGGCGATTCAGAAAATCTTTGAATATTTTGATCGCCTTGCGAAATGTTATCTAAAGCCGAAATGTCAGGTTGTCTTTGTAGAGAATCAGTCTGAGGAGTTTGAGTAATATTTGAGTTAGACTCTAGGACAGTGTGATTGTTTTGTGATACATCATCTAAAACAGGAGATTCAGAAAACCTTTGAACTTGTTGAGGATTACTGATTTGGGCGATATCATCTATAGCCAAAATATCAGATTGTCGTTGTATTGAATCAATCTGAGGAGTTTGAATAATATTCGAGTCAGAATCTTGGATAGTGCGATCACCTTGTGATAAATCATCTAAAACAGGTGACTCAGATAATCTTTGAATATTTTGATTGCCTTGTGAAATATCACTAACAGCTGAAATATCAGACTCTCTTTGAATTGAATTGTTCTGAGGAGTTTGAATAATATTTGAGGCAGATTCTTGAATCGTGCGATGATCACCTTGTGAAGCATTATCTAAAACAGGTAACTCAGAAAATCTTTGAATATTTTGATCAACTTGTGAAATATCATCTATAGCCGAAATATTAGATTGTCGTTGTATTGCATCAATCTGAGGAGTTTGTGAAATATTTGAGACAGGTTCTTGAATCGTGCGATCGCCTTGTGAAGCATTATCTAAAACAGGCGATTCAGAAAATCTTTGAATTGTTTGATCACCTTGTGAAATATCACTAACATCCGAAATATCAGATTCTCTTTGAATTGAATTGGTCGGAGGAGTTTGAGTAATATTTGAGTCGGAATCTTGGATCGTGCGATCGCCTTGAGAAATACCATCTATAGCCGAAATGTCAGATTGCCTCTGGATTACATCAATTTGAGAAGGTTGAGAAATATCAGGAGTTGTGAAGTCAGACTCCCTTTGGATAGTGCGATCGCCTTGCAAAATATTATCTACATCCGAAATATTAGATTCTCTTTGAATTGAATTGGTCGGAGGAGTTTGAGTAATATTTGAGTCGGAATCTTGGATAGTGCGATCGCCTTGTGAAGCATTATCTAAAACAGGTAACTCAGCAAATCTTTGAATATTTTGATCACCTTGTGAAATATCATCTATAGTCGAAAAGTCAGATTGTCGTTGAATTGCATCAATCTGAGGAGCTTGCGAAATATTTGAGACAGGTTCTTGAATCGTGCGATCGCCCTGTGAAACATTATCTAAAACAGGCGATTCAGAAAATCTTTGAATTGTTTGATCACCTTGTGAAATATCACTAACAGCCGAAATATCAGGTTCTCTTTGTATTGCATCAATCTGAGGAGCTTGCGAAATATTTGAGACAGGTTCTTGGATCGTGCGATCGCCTTGAGAAATACCATCTATAGCCGAAATGTCAGATTGCCTCTGGATTACATCAATTTGAGAAGGTTGAGAAATATCAGCAGTTGTGAAGTCAGATTCCCTTTGGATAGTGCGATCGCCTTGCAAAATATTATCTACAGCCGAAATATCAGATTCTCTTTGGATTGCATCAGTTGGAGGAGTTGGAGTAATATTTGTGTCAGGTGCTTGGATAATGAGATCGCTTTGGGATACACCATCTAAAACAGGCGATTCAGATAATCTTTGAACTTGTTGAGCAGCATTGCCTTGTGGAATATCACTAATAGCTGAAATGTCGGATTGTCTTTGGAGCGCATCAAGCTGAGGATTTTGCGAGATACTGTCAGTTATGAAGTCAATTTCTCTTTGGATAGTGAGATCGCTTTGTGATACATCATCTAAAACAGGAGACTCCGAAAACCTTTGAACTTGTTGAGGAGCATCGCTTTGTGAAACACTATCTAAAGCAGACCATTCAGAAAATCCTTGAATATTCTGATCGCCTTGAGAAATAACATCTACAGCCGAAATGTCAGGTTCTCTTTGGATTGCATCAATTTGAGGAGGTCGAGAAATATCAGCAGTTGGTAAGTCAGTTTCTCTTTGGATAGTGAGATCACTTTGTGAACCAATATCTAAAACAGGCGATTCAGATAATCTTTGAACTTGTTGAATATTAAGATCGCCTTGCGAAATATTATCTACAGTCGAAAAGTCAGATTCTCTTTGGATTGAATCAATCTGAGGAGTTTGAATAATATTCGAGTCTGACCCTTGGATAGTGCGATCGCTTTGTGAAACACTATCCAAAAGAGGTGTTTCAGAAAATCTTTGAATATTTTGATCACCTTGTGAAATATCTTCCACAGCCGAAATGTCAGATTGTTGTATTGCATCAATCTGAGGAGTTTGTGAAATATTTGAGGCATAATCTTGGATCGTGCGATCGCCTTTTGAAGCATTATCTAAAACAGGCGATTCAGCAAATCTTTGAATATTTTGATCACCTTGTGAAATATCTTCCACAGCCGAAATATCAGATCCTCTTTGAATTGAATCAATCTGAGGAGTTTGAGTAATATTTGAGTTAGACTCTTGGATGGTGCGATCGCCCTGTGAAACATCACCTAAAGCAGACAATTCGGAAAATCTTTGAATAGTTTGATCGACTTGTGAAATATCACTAACAGCCGGAATGTCAGATTCTCTTTGAATTGAATTGGTCTGAGGAGTTTGAGTAATATTTGAAGCAGATTTTTGGATAGTGAGATTGAGATCGCTTTGTGCTAAATCATTTAAAACTGGGGACTCAGAAAACTTTTGAACTTGTTGAGGAGCATCGCCTTGTGGAATATCACTAATAGCTGAAAAGTCTGACTGTCTTTGGATTGAATCAATCCGAGGAGTTTGTGAAATATTGTCGGTTATGAAGTCAGGTTCTCTTTGGATAGTGAGATCGCTTTGTGATGCATTCTCTAAAATAGGCGATTCAGAAGATCCTTGAACTTGTTGGATACTCAGCTCGTCTTGCGTAATATAATCTACAGTCGAAATATCAGATTCTCTTTGGATTGAATCGGTCGAAGGAGTATGAGTAATATTTGAGTTAGACTCTTGGACAGTGCGATCGCCTTGCGAAACAGTATCTAAAACAGGCGATTTAGACAATCTTTGAGCTTGTTGAAGATCGTCTTGAGAAATATTTTCTACAGTTGAAATGTCAGGTTTTCTTTGTAGAGAATTTATCTGAGGAGCTTGTGTAATGTTTGATTCAGGCTCTTGAATCGTGCGATCACTTTGTGAAATATTATCTAAAACAGGCGATTCAGAAAATCTTTGAACTTGCTGAATATTCTGATCGCCTTGTGGGATGTCACTAACAGTCAAAGTATCAGATTGTCTTTGAATTACACCAGTCTGAGGAGATTGAATAATATTTGATTCTGGTTCTCGAATAGTGCGATCACTTTGTGAAGCATTATCTAAAATAGGCGATTCAGCAAATCCTTGGATATTTTGATCGCTTTGTGAAATATTATCTACAGCCGAAATATCAGATTCTCTTTGAATTGAATCAGTCTGAGGAGTTTGAGTAATATTTGTGTCAGGGGTTTGGATAGTGCGATCGCTTTGTGAATCGCTATCTAAAACAGGCGATTCAGAGAATCTTTGAACTTGTTGAATATTAAGATCGCCTTGAGGAATAACATCTACACCCGAATTGTCAGATTGCCTCTGGATTGCATCAATTTGAGGAGGTCGAGAAATATCAGCAGTTAGTGAGTCAGTTTCTCTTTGGATAGGGCGATCGCTTTGTGAACCACTATCTAAAACAGGCGATTCAGATAATCTTTGAATTTGTTGAATAGTTTGATCGCCATGGGAAATATCTTCTATAGACAAAGCCTCAAATTGTGTCTGTGCTTCACTTTGAACCGACTGGGTGATATTGTCAACAGGAGGAGATGACGGTTCTTGTTGTATATTACGATCGCCTTGAGAAATACTATCTATAGGAGAAATATCAGGTTGTCTTTGTATTCCATTAGTTTGTGAAGCAGGAGATCTGTTTAGAGGTTGTCTTTGAGTTGATTTGTCGTTAGAAGAAGTACTTGAAGACAAATTATTTTGTTTCTTGCGCTGTAGATTATTTCGGGAAGAAAGAGACTTAGTTTGAATATTCGATTGATTTATTGCTTGTCTGTCAACCTTAGACAAAGAAGTTGGCGATACAGGTTGATTGAAAAAAGGAGAATCGTCAAATGAATTATTAAGAGGTTCAAACCCATCATTAATTTCAGCATTATCGGTATTAAATAATGATACCGCCCCTAAAGGATAGATAAACTTTGGCTGCAAAAACGACTGCCCAAGAGATGGAGGTACAATCAGAGGAGCATAATTGCCTAATGGAATATCATCAGGCATATTTTCATTGCTACTTACCTCGAAAGGGATTTCGGTATTTTCAATCATGGTCTAAGAACTTGGGAAAGAACCAGATGAATCTCTTGCAACAACTGTCGCAATTCCACCGCCTTCAAAAGCCACAGTCAAGCCTTCAAACGCGATCTTTAACTCTTCAATAGCAACAGAGTTACCATCAGCCTGAAGCGACGGGGCGGACCAACCAACAGGAACTGCGCCAATCAATGTCCAACACTGCCTTGTGTCACCAGCTTGATTAAAAAGTAAAATTCGGATATTTCTTCTACGGTTAGTTGTTGCGGTAAACCATCTCCAGAAACTTAAGTCATTAGTTACACCATGCTTAAGCGTTACTTCAGTAAAAGAAGTTTGTTTTAATAAAAAGCGTTGTTGATCGTTAACGCCCCCTTCAGAAACAGGCTGTACTTCCACCTTTGCGCTTAGTCCAGAGCATTCCGTAAAACCTGCCACAATTGTCGCAGTTGGCAACATTTCTACATAAAAGTGATTAGTTGTAACATATGATTCTGCTCTAGCGAACTTACTACTATTTGTCATAATCTCCCCTCATAATTTCTACCGACACGTTCTTTTTGTTGTCGTAATTCATTGGTGAGCAATTCATAAACCCGATCGCTAAGTAATCTGATTTGCAAAGGCTCTTGTAAGACTTTTGCCGCAAACTTGGCAAGTTCGGCACGTTCTGTGGTTTCGTCAGAATGTTTTCCCATCAACGATTTACCATGTACATGTATATCTAAGCGTATACCGTATTCAGATTACATTATACATTGGTTGCCAACAGTATTTTACCAAAGTAAAAAAATGCGATGGCACTTTTTTGCTTTGGTATAGCCTTAGCCACTTTTATCAAGACAAATCCAAAACCAAATAGAGAGAGGCGGCGCGAAGCGCCGCCTCTCTCTATTTGGTTTTTATGTCCTAACAAGAATGGCGACAGCTATATTAGTAAAAAACAAAAAAGTGAGTGACGATGCGAAGCATCGTCACTCACTTTTTTGTTTTTTATTTGACTGGAAATTTTAGAGGGATCAGTCCAGTTTGCTTAAGTAGGTTTTGGGCTTCTTCAGTTCGCATGATTGAGACAAAACGCTCAGCGATCGGCAATCGGCGATTATCGCGGGTATAGACCACTGAAATGGGATAGGCAAGGGGATAGCTTTGATTGATAAAAGCATTGTAGTTTTGAATGTAACTACCTTTCTCATTGCAAAGATCGGCGTTGGGTGTGATGGCAGAACCATTCGTCCAAACTAAAGGTGCTACGAAAGAGCGATAATCATCAGCGATCGCAAGGGGATAGACCGAGCATTGCCCAAAGACCTGACTAATTGAGCCAAAGGAAATACTACCAATACTGCGATCCTCAAAGTCTTGGATTACTTGCCGCAACGAATCAAAAATAGATAGCGAGGTGATCCTTCCGTCTCTAATCAAACTTTGGAAAGCTGCGATCGCTATTTTATCTTTCAGAACCCTTTTCTCAAATATTTTGACTGACTCATCATCTAGGGGCATATAGAGCTTGACTTCTAAGTCTGGACCTCCTAACTGTCTCCAATTAATAATTTCTCCTGTATAGAGTAGACGCAATTGGGCAAAGGTGAGCCTACCTTGTAGAGACGTTGGTAAGCTGTTATTGCGCTGGGCGTAGCTAAAAGCAACAAACACTGTCAAACCATCGTATGCAATATCCTGAGTAATAAAGTTACCGTCCAAATTATCAGTCATACTGGAAATAGCAAAGTCGGCTTGATCAGACAGCAGTTGAGAGATTGGTGACTGGTTGGCAGATCTATCGACATTGACTGGCTGATAGCTAAGTTGGAGTTTCGGCTGACGTTTTTGGAGTTCATCTTCGAGGGTCGAGCCCTTAGCAATCAAATTATTTTGTAAAAGGCTATAGTTCCAAGTGCCATTTTTGTCAGAAATATAGGTGAATTTGCCTTCAGGAATATCGGATATTTGATTAATACAGCAAGGGAAATTTAGGTTTGCAGCTTTGGGTGGTTGCGTTAACCAGAAATACAGCAAGAATAGTAGTAGGAATAGGAGAATTACACCGATTGCGATCGCGATTACTTTCTTGGTTAACCATGCCCACCAGTTCTTCTTAACGGGCTCAACTTCTTCTTGCTCAACAAACTCTAGGAGAGCATCGCGATCAATGTGTATTCTTAGTAAGGCTCTCCGAGCTACTTCGGCGCTGCTATAGGATGTTTCCCCAAATCCGAGTAAATTTTGAACAAATTTTTTCAGCCCCTGATGAACTTTCCCATCCCAATGTTCTGGGTCGAAGGGATTTAAGCAGGAGCGATTCTCAAGATCGATGACTCCACCTTTTAAAAGGTAGAACGCAATATAGCCTAAATCTTCAAGATCGCGATTGATGGAATAGGGAGGTGTTTGTACATCAGGAGGATAGAACCGATCTTCCCAAAGCGACATATCATTGAGATAGACCGTAAACCCCTGAAAATTTGATCGGATCGCGATGCTATAAAAGGTTAGATTGCCGTGAGGAAGCCCTGAAGTCACTACCCCAGAGCGCAATCGATACTTTTGTGAATGTAAAGACTCAAGAGTTTGTAAAGCTTGATTAAGAAAAGATTTTACCTGCCAGTTACTCATTGCGCCATGAATATCTAAATAGTCAGATAAAGTGAGTGCCTCATCAATTTTAGGAAGGATTGCATAACAACGCTCTTCACGAGCATCGGCGATCGCTTCTATTGGTGTAATTAAACGTGAGTCTTGTTTGCGACCATCTGACAATTTAAGTTCCGATGATGCTTCAAAATTACGTTTGCAGGCTCTAGCTTCTTGATCGTTAAAATATTTTTTGGGGATTACATATTCTTTTAATAAAAAAGGTTCCCCATCAGTTAAGTTAGTAGCGCTATAGAGACGACCACTGCCGCGAATGCCGATATAGTTATCTACTTGGTAAACTCCACCCCTACCACGCACTTTGACTTCAGGAGGCAAACTAGCAGGAAATTGACATTTTTTGCAGTATTTATTATTTGGATCGTCGGTGACGGTTTCGTGAGGAAATTCGCACCGAAAGGGATTTGACTCTTGACATTGATAACGTAGAAATTGAGGCTTGATTTGCCAAATTGTCCCCACTCTCTGATCGACAGAAATTTCTTTTAAAATTTCTTTAGTTTCGTCCTTTTCGGGTATGCCGATACCTTTAAATGAAGTAATCGAAGGGGGTGCAATACCTAAATCATCTCTAAGAAATGGGATTAGAAATCGTAAAGGCGCTGGAACTGTCTTATTTAAAAATTCAACAAACTTATTGCCGATCAGCCCATCAATAGTGCCAAGAAACTGCCCCCAAAGGTCTTTGATGCGTTTCCAGAATTTTTGCCAAACATTTGGAGACTTCGTAGCCATAGATTGCTTGCCTTATTCTTGTTAGACTATTATCAATTACAGGGTGTGATTTGCGGCAAAAGTTCGTATTGTTTATACATTTTGTCTAAAGCATATCCCACCACTTTACCCCCATTCAAGATTATGGCAAGAGATCAAGTAGCTCGTCTGTATCGAGCAGCGAAGACAGATTCCCTTCTCAAAGCAAAACTAAATCAAGCTCCCGATCTTGAAAGCTTTGTAGAAATGGCAAAGGCTGAAGGATATGACTTTACAATTGAAGAATGGCAACAGATGACCAACTTTGAGGTTGAGGAATTAAAGTGTAATCTTTCTGAAATCCCTGGCATTTAGGCTTGTGAATTAAATAAATTGTTAAAACCCAATATTGTTGAGGTGGGCTACGCCCACCTCAACAATATTGGGTTTTAAATTATGGCTTGACTGGTTTTGGTTTTAAGCGCTCGATCGCGATCACTTTATTGGTCGTGGCTTGCATTTGATTAGGATTAAGCTTTAGGGCTTGCTCAAATGAAACTAGCGCATCAGCATTACTGTTTAGCTCAAGTAAAGCTAGACCTCTACCAGTCCAATAGTCAGCATTTTTGACATCGATCGCTAGTGCTCTGCCATAGGCTGTGGCAGCTTCGGCATTGCGTCCGAGGGACATCAGGGCTAGACCACGATTAAACCAAGCTGTGTCTGATTTGGGATTAATACCTAAAGCCTGTTGACTTGCCATCAATGATTCTTGAAAACGATTGAGTCGCCAGAGTAGAGCCGATTTGTTTGTCCATATATCTGCCAAGAAGATTTGGCTACCAATATTTGCATCGCCTTCAATGGCTTTGTCATAGGCTTTGAGCGCTTCTTCTGTGCGCCCCAATGAGGTAAGAATGCGCCCATGATTAAACCATGCGCTTGATGAATTTTGATTCAGGGCGATCGCTTGATTCGTTGATGAAAGAGCTAAGTCAAAACGCCCCAAAGCCCATAGAGTTGCGGCGCGATTGCCCCAAAAACTCGCTTGGCTTGGCTGGAGTGAAATTGCCCGATTTGCCGAAGCAAGCGCCTCTTCGTACTTACCTAAACCGTTGAGAGCATTGGCTCTCTGATCCCAAGCCCAAGCTGGCCCCAAATAGTCCCATTGTTGATCGCCTTCTTGGAGTGCGGAGTTACAGGCGGCTAGTGCTTCTTTATATTGGCGCAGTTGGTTGAGGGCGGCGCAGGAGTTAGCTAAGGCGAGGGAATATTTTTCTTTTGCCTTGAGCGACCATTCCTGTGAAGCCAAAGCTTCGGCATAACGCCCCAATCTCCATAAAATCATCCCCTGCTCGGCCCATGCCTGAGCATTTGTCGGCTCGATCGCTATGGCTTTGTCATAGGAAAATAGGGCTTCATCAAAGCGTTTTAATTGATTCTGGACTTTGCCCTTAGTTTTCCACGCGATCGCAGGGGTGGATCTGCCCCAGTTAGCATTTACCTTGATGGCGCGATCGCAGTCTTGGATGGCATCGGCAGAGCGATCAAGAGCAACGAAAATATCGCAGCGTTCAGTGAGCGCTAGAGAATAATTTGGGTTTGAGCGAATAGCTAGCCCCAGCGACTCTAAGGCTTCCGCCATTTTCCCCGCCCGTTTTAGCAAAGCTCCTTGGATGTACCAGACCATTGCAGGGGATGCATCAGCCCAGTTTTGGTCGAGTCTTAGCGCCAGTTCGCAAGAAGCGATCGCATCTTCATAGCGCTCTAATTCCATTAATGCCCCACAACGTTTTGCCAAACCGCCTGAGTTATCGGGTTTTAGCTTAATAAAGCGATCGTAGGACACCACCGCTTCGATATATAACCCTTGCCCTGCCATGGCATCGCCTCGCTCTAGCCAAGCGATCGGCTCATTCGTATTTAAGGTAATCGCCTGATTGCAAGCCTCGACGGCTTCTTTGTATTTGCGAGATTTGACCAAAGAGCTACAAAGCGAAGCCCAATAGTCAAAATCCTGTAGCTTCTCTTGGGCGATCGCTGTCGGAGCGATCGGCAAGTTTAGCAGCACAATCATGAGCAACCAAAACCGCTTGCCTTGTTTGACTGACTGAAAAAAAGAACGCAAATTCATTGGTAATCCCAATTTCTCAACCACAGGTCTTGCAAAACTTGTCGCCCAATACATCGCGTAATGTGACAACAAATTTTCATATCCACATTAATTTATCATTATGACTTATGAAGTAGGTAGTAGTGTCGTGGGCAAAGCTAACGTAACAATTACCTACTATCTAATAATATTTTCGATGGATGCTTTTACTCAATCGAGGTCTGAAAATGAGCATTTTGGCTAGGGTGTTATTTTCGGGATTTTTTACGGCGATCGCGATCGCTTTGCCATTGAGTGCTTTTGCTGACCCTAGTAGCGATCGTATCCAAGCGGCTAATCGTCAACGCCTGATCGAAACCAACCGCTGTCAGGGCTGTAATTTACAAAATACAGACTTAAATGGGCTGAAACTGATTGGCGCAGATTTAAATAAAGCTAATCTCCAAGGGGCAAACCTACGTAGTGTCGATCTTCGGGGCGCAAATTTGCAAGGAACAAATCTTATCTATGCCGATCTTAGTTATGCCGATTTGCGGCTTGCTAATTTTGGTCAAGCCAATTTGACAGGGGCAAATCTGAGTAATGCCTATTTACTTGAGGCTTCTTTTCGCCAGAGCAATCTCCAAGAGGCGAATCTGACTGACAGTTATGCGGATGGCAATGTCGATGTGTTTACATCTGTGCGTCAATTTGTCGATCTTGAAGGGGCAAATTTGCTTAGAGCCAATCTGACTAATGCCAAGCTAGGTTTTGCCAATCTCGAAGGGGCAAATCTCAGCGAAGTTAATTTAGTTGATGCGGATCTCGAAAATGCTTCATTAATCAATACAAATTTAACAAAGGTAAAGTTATGTAACACGACCCTGCAAGATGGATCAGTAAATGATCAAAATTGTCGTTAATTTTTTTTGATTGTGCGAGAATGTGCAATATCAAATACATGAAGTGTCTCAGTAAGTAAATCTAGGGGTTAGTGGTATGTCGCGTACTTACGATAATGAAAAGAAGCCTTCTCAATCTACATTTTCATTTAAACCCACAACTTCATTGTTAAAAACTAGAGGCTTCGCGCCAATTCAGACGGATTTGGATGAAGATGCTACATCTCGACCTTCTGGATACACTGAGAATTTTCTAGAAAAAATAATTAATCAGCACGGCACTGAGTCGTCTGATACGCCGGTCCAACCAAAACGCATGAACCGCTTGCAGACGCTTCAGGCTAAGCGGATGTCGATGATTCAAGCCAAGCTGAGTATTGGTGAGCCTAACGATAAGTATGAGCAGGAAGCAGATGCCACTGCATCTAAAGTTGTTCAGCAGATAAATTCACCAACTCAGGATAAATCTGTCCAAAAGCAAGAGTCGATGGAAGAGGATGAATTGCAGATGAAGCCAATCTCTTCAATCCAACGAGAAGCATCAATGGAAGAAGAGGATGAATTGCAGATGAAGCCAATCTCTTCAATCCAACGAGAAGCATCAATGGAAGAAGAGG
>NZ_SJEE01000043.1 GCF_006937785.1 Pseudanabaena sp. UWO311 | reverse complement strand
CAAAGCTGCTCTTTCTCAGTAGTCAATGTCATACAATCCAAGAGTTTTGTTGAGAGTGTTGCGAGGCAACACTCTCAACAAAACTCTTGGATTTAGGGAACTCCAAAGAAAAAATGATCCATATAAAACCCCAAAATATAGCGGCGGGCGTAGCCCGCCGCTATATTTTGGGGTTTTATATTTTGTGTAAGTCCCTTAGTTTTCTGGAGACACAAAGGCGTAATCAGAGACGACTTTTCCACCAATAATATGCTCTTGCAGTACTCGCTCTAGTACTTCGACAGTTGCTGAGTGATACCAAACCCCATCTGGATAGACTAATAAAATTGGGCCGCGATCGCATACGCGCAAGCAATTAGTTTTAGTCCGAAAGATTTTTGTTTCGAGATCGAGTTCTTTAATACGGCGCTTGAGATAGTCCCATGCTTGTAAGCCAATCTCTTTTTGGCAACAGAGGGGCTTAGTCTGATCAGCACATAGGAATAAATGCTTCTCGATTTGAGGAATCGACAAATTTGCCGCACGAGTTGCTAGTTGCTGACGCACCAAATCTAAATCTAAGACAATATCTTCATTCATCACTTTACAAGGAGAGCGTTTAAGAAAAAAATTGTGGCGCGGCGAAGCCGCGTCACAATTTTTTTCTTTAGGGATTCAATTCGTTGATGACTTTATCGGTTTTACGGAATTTTAATTCGGGAGGAGCATCAGGTAGATGCAGTAAGTCACGAATTGCCGAGTCTAGTTCTTCAAATCCAAACAGCCCTTCGCGATCATAAGTAACTTTGCCTTCACCAGAAATTAGTACTGTTTGGGGCACTGTCCCTTTGTAATAATATGCTTCGTCGGCTGGGGTGTAGTTGTTTGTTTGTAAGTCTAAGCTATCGACAGGAACTGCAATCAGACTAATCGTTTTACCATAAAATCCTTGAGCCAAGTTGAGAATGGGCGAAAAGCGCTTACAGTCAGCGCTGTCATCGACATAAAAAACTAACATTGCGGCTCGACCTAGCTCAAGGGATTCAGCTAAGCTAATTCGAGGTGGAACAATGGAGCCATTGCCTCCATAGAGAGCAAATATATTACCGTCATAGGTATCATCGGTAAGTTTTGCTTGCACGGGATGAGCATCACCAAATACAGTTCCTAGCAATATACTTAGGCTTATACAACTTGCGATCGCCACCAAAAAAATCACATCAAAAGATCGCTTCAGCCAATTTTTCATTATCTTCAATATAAATTCTGCTACCAATCACTATAGATGCTAGCCATAACAAATTAAAACCCAAAGGGCATAAACGGCACATAGTGCCGTTTATGCCCTTTGGGTTTTAATAACACTTTATGAGTCGCCAAAGCCGTGGGCGCGAATCAGATCAAAGAATTCTTTTTTCATCGATGGATCTTGTCTGAAAGAACCGCGCACGATCGAGTTAACCATCTTAGTTTCAGGTTCTTTGACTCCACGCCAAGTCATGCACATATGCTGCGCTTTGATCACAAAGGCAAGTCCTTTAGGTTTGATCAAATCTTCAATGGTATCAGCAACCATAATCGCCGCTTCCTCTTGAATATGAGGACGACTCATCACCCAGTCCACGATGCGATTAAATTTTGATATGCCAATTACTCGATCGCTGGGAACAATCCCAATCCATGCCTGACCTACGATTGGCACAAAGTGGTGAGAGCAAGCCGAACGGACTGTAATTGGACCAAGAGTATAGATTTCGTCAAGTTCTTTAGCATTAGGAAAATCTGTAACCTTAGGCATGGGATGATAACGCCCCTTAAACACTTCATCTACATACATCTTAGCTACGCGACGAGCCGTTTCTTTAGTGTTGTGGTCGTTCGCGGTATCAATAATCAAAGAGTCAAAGACTCCTTGTAGTTTTCCTTCAATTTCTTTTTTTAGCTCTTCGCGTTCAATATCGCTGATGTGATGAGCGATCGTGTCATTGGCAAAGAAAGGATCGCCAGCCGCGATTACGCGATCGCGAATAATTTGTGAGATTGCTTTTCTAGTGGGTAGAGATTCGATGACTTTGGCGAGTTTTGAATCGTTCTCAGAAGTGTTGCTGACAGGGCGAGAAATACTGATCGTCATGGTGTGATACTTACTAGATATCCAGTGAATTAACTTAAAGGTGAGGAAGCCGAAAAAATGCCGAGAAAACAGTAATTAAACATCAAAAATTTTGCGCTTGAATCAAACTAACTCCACCAGCATAAAAAGGTGTTTAACTAGCAATTCAAACTATAAAATTTAATATATTCTCCCATATTCGCAGATCTGCGGGAGTTATTGCTTCTCTCAATAGATTGAAATTTTTTTGTCTTGATTTAACATTCATTCATAATTCTAGACTATTCCTTAGCTGCTATAAGTGATTATGGTTAAGTTTCAGTTAATTCCATCCGTAAGATAGATATAGCGGTTTTTGTTTTTTATGCGGTAGGCTAAAAGCTCAAAGACCTGACTGGGATTGAGTTTTTGGGTTTCAAATACATACTCATTTGAAAACCTCTATAGGGCTAATTGGATTTGGATAGTCTTTACGTTGCAATATCATCTATAAGCAAATACTTATTGATTTTTTGTGATCCATAAAATTTATAGAAGCAGATAGAGTATTTACTTGACACAAAGAACGTTTATCTAAAATTAATCTGTCTTCAAATTTTTTATAAAAAACAAAACACAAAGCCCAAAAGCCTGTATTGCCTGCTAGACAGACAATACAGGCTTTTGGGCTTTGTGTTTAATTGCGACATAGTGGTTGCACCACTATGTCGCAATTAAACACAAAATGGCTACGCCATTTTGTGTTTTGGTATTAGAAGGGGGTAGATATAGCTATAGTCACCCGTATCAGGACAAATCAAAACCCAAATAGTGTGAGGTGGCGCAAAGCGCCACCTCACACTATTTGGGTTTTATGTCCTAGCAAGAATGGCGACAGCTATAATTCCCCCATCAAATAGCCATAGGCTCAAAAAGCTTCTGCGTTAGGCATGATCACAAAATCATTGATCATCGCATCGGCAGGAAGATTTACCAAAGTCATAATTGCATCGGCAACAGTCGCTGGGCTTAACATGGCTGCACGATTAAAACTTGGGGGCACTTTATCACCTAGGGTATCCCATAGGGGCGTATCGACCGAGCCAGGGCAGATAGACATGACTTTGATGCCGTGCGGCTGCTCTTCTAACATGATCGCCTGAGTTAAGCCCAGTAGCGCAAATTTACTGGCACAATATGCGCCCCAATTAGGGAACCCTTGCTTAGCAGCGATCGAAGCAACGTTAATTACTTTTCCGCTTTTTTGCGATCGCATGGTTGGCAACGTTGCTTGTAGACACTGAAATATACTGGTTAAGTTGAGATCAAACAATTTTTGCCATTCGGTCAGGGGCATATCGATCAATTCACCGATATAAGCCATGCCAGCGTTGTTAATTAAAATATCTACGCCGCCCATATCAGCAACAATTGTTTGTATCCTTGCTGAGACTTGAGAGATATCACCAAGGTCAATCGCATAGCCTTTAGCATTGCTACCTGCGGGTAGTTCGTGGAGAATGCGATCGGGATTACGGCTAACCAGACTCACCTGTGCGCCTGATTCTAATAGTCGTAATGCTACCTCTTTGCCAATACCGCTACTTGCACCAGTAACGATCGCTCTCTTGCCTGCTAATTTACCTGATACTGTATCTGTCATGGTTTAACTTGTTTTCCTTTAGTCTATGTCAAAAGTCTATGTCAAAAAAAGTAGGACGGAGCTTTTGGTTGCTATGGCTGATTGCAAATGTTATTGGCAATATGCTGTTATCTAGCTTTGTTTGGGAAGACCCTTATGATATGCGATCGCGTATTTTTCTCAATGAAATACTGCATGGAGTGGGGATTTCGATCGCTCAGTCTTTAGTGCTGCGCGATCGCTTTGCCAAGGAAGGCTGGTGGTTGCCACTAACTATGTGGGGATGGATTTTGGGGCTAGCGATTGTATTTTTCCTGCCAAACCTATCACTACGTTCTCATGCGCAAAACATGCCATCACTATCAATTTTGATGATTGATTTTGCACTTATTGGGACTATTGTTGGTATTTGCCAATGGCAATTACTCAAATCATTTCGGGCGGCGGGTGGTTGGCTACTTGCTAGCCCGATCGCTTTGTCGCTAAGTACTTTGGGGCTATATTTTGGCTATATGGCGAAATCCACAATATTGGCTAGCGCTTTGCAAGGGGCAATCTATGGCGCAATTACTGGATTCACTGCCATCAAAGTTCTGCGATCGCCCAAAGTTAGGAAGTAAGTACTTTTCTTGTAAATAACATCCCCTCGCCAAAAAATAAGTCGGATTTACCCCTTTTAAATTCCCCTTGCAAAGGAGAAAAACTAGAAATCTTGTTCCCTCCCCTTTGCAAGGGGAGGGCTAGGGTGGGGTAAATTTAAAATAAGAAATTGACTAAAAGTGTCGCTTTTACTTTTCTGAACTAGATTCAACAAAACGTAAATCTCTTTTTAAGAATGTTTTTTCGCCTGTATCAGTATCCACTGTTGCCCTAATTAAGCTAGTGCGAATTACTAACAGTTTTGCCATGTAATAAGGACTATCGGGCTCAAGAATTAATACACGATCGCCTACTTGTAATGGTCTAATTGTGGGAATTGGTAGAACTCGCTCCAATGATTTGCGATCGCTTATTTCTGGGTTTGCAGCAACATTGCTTTGGCGATCTTTGATTAAGCTGTCTACATATTGCTTGAGCTTTTTTTCTAAATTAGCTTCGAGGATCGCTAAACGATCTTTTTCTGTGTTTTTGCCATCAGGCTGACTTAAAATCTGTCGTAATCCCTCTACAACTAACTCAGTTTCGGTTTTGCCAGTTGTTTTGACTTGTTTTAGCAAAGCTGTATAAAGTTCACTAGATAGCTCAATCGTCATTAGGTGATTAGGGCTTTGAAGTTTAGAATGTTCCATGGTGAGTATTCTTGATAAGATTATGGTTGGCTGCGGAACAAGTACTATGCTCCAGTCTAAATCCCAAATCAAAAGGTAATACAGGAAATTCTATGTCTGTCGAAGTTGGTCAAAAAGCTCCAGATTTTACTTTACCTAGCGATCGCGGTGATATTACACTCAGTCGCTACCAAGGCAAAACAAACGTCGTACTAGCATTTTACCCAGGGGATTTTTCGCCTCTTTGTACTAATGAAATGCAGTGCTTTGCAGATGATTGGACAAAGTTTCGTGAAGCTGGAGCAGAGATTTTAGGTATTAGTACTGACCCAATCGAAAAACATATTGCTTTTTCCAAAAAGTTGGGCTTACAGTTTCCCCTGCTCAGCGATCGCAACCAAGATGTTTGCAAAAAATATGGGGTTGCAGGTTTGTTTGGTAGTAAACGCGCCTACTGCATCATCGATATTCACGGCATCGTCCGTTATAAGCATATTGAGTTTTTGCCAGTTTTTAAACGCGAAGATTCCGAACTCTTGGTCGTATTGCGAAGTCTCAAAGCATAAAAAAGATGGAGTGCTTCGCACTCCATCTTTTTTTATACATCTCTTTGCTTCAAAATAAATTCAGCGATCGCTAGATCCTGTTGAGTGGTGACTTTGAGATTAGTTTCTTCTCCCATCACAATCTGTACTGCCAAGCCAACTTTTTCTAATAAAGCCGCGTCATCGGTAACTTCCCATCCTAACTCTATTGCAGTGAGATGAGCATTTTTGATCACTTCTAATTGGAAACCTTGGGGAGTTTGAGCAGCCCAGAGATGATCGCGGTTGGGGGTATCGACAATGGTTAGACCATCGACGATTTTAATAGTATCTTTGACGGGAACAGCCGCAATGAAACCTTGCATCTTTTGCAAAGCTTCATCACAGCGATCAAATAATTCAGGAGTGGCTAAGCATCTTGCGCCATCATGAATTAGAACGCGATCGCAGTCTATTGGTAAAGCTTTTAAGCCATTAAATACAGAAGCTTGACGGGTTGCTCCACCTTGAATTAGTCGAATTGGTTTAAGTTGACTAATCTCATTAAAAATCTTTTGAAATTCTGGATAGTCATGGGGTTGTCCCATTACGCCGATCCAAGCGATCGCTTCTGACGCGATCGCGGCTTCTAGAGTCCATTGCAAAATTGGTTTGTCTAGCAGTGGTAGCAGCAATTTATTGCGATCGGCCCCCATGCGTTTGCCGCTACCCGCCGCAGGAATTAATAAATGACAGGTCATAGGTTAATCGGCAAGATGCCACCAACCAAAGGCGGGGCCAATAAACCGAATCGTCACCCAAATGACTACCATTGCACCAATGCCATACCAAGCCGCTTGGGTAGAAACTTTCACAAATGTGTCAGCCTTGTCTTTGGTTAAAAAAGGTATCCAAGATGCGATCGGCTCTGAGCTTCCATACTTTTCACCCATGACTTCCTTACGGCGCTTTGACTCGCCCATAGCTATTGCTCCTACTAACTAAATAATTTATCCCATGATATCAGTTAGGTTTCTTAAAACCCAAAGGAGAGTTGCGGCGCTTCGCGCCGCAACTCTCCTTTGGGTTTTAAGGGCTTACATAAAATAATTGATCCCCAAAATATGGTGGCGTGACTATGAGATCAGAATTGTCGTCGGTGTCTTTAATTTTTCGTTACCAAGAAATTCGATTTTTTAAAGCCTTACAGCAAGAGCATTATTTGGAGATGAGTGAGATGACGATCTATCGTATAAGTGATGCGATCACCCGATTTCTTCCTCGATTTTTTGCCTCATACATCGCTTGATCGGTACGGGCAATTAAGCCTTCGATACGCCGTTCCGATGAGGGAATCAGGCTAGCGACACCAATGCTCAGGGTAATAAGATCGCTTATATCAGAATTATCGTGAGGAATTGCGAGATTGGCGATCGCGGTTTGGATGGTTGATGCAACCTTTAGCGCCCCTTCCATATTTGTATTGCTCAAGATCACAGCAAACTCTTCGCCACCATAGCGAGCTACTAAATCAGTTGGACGCTGTGTGACTCTAGCAATTTCCTGTGCAACTCGAATTAAACAATCGTCTCCAGCCTGATGCCCATTACTATCGTTGTAGCGTTTGAAATAGTCAATATCGATCAGGATTAGTGAGAGAGGATTTTGTTCTCTTTGATGGCGTAGCCATTCTGTTGCTAGGTAATCATCAAAGCAGCGACGATTGGCTATCTGGGTTAAACCATCTAAATTAGCAATTAATTCCAATTTGTCATTTGAGTTCTGTAAAGCGAGTTCAGTTTGCTTGCGGGTGGTAATATCGCGGATCGTAATCGCAAACCCATCGCCTAACTTCACGACAACATAGTGATACCAACAAGAATCCCCTGAAACATAGTGAAAATCTTCATCTAAAGGTTCGCCCGAATCAACAACTTTCGCAAAGCGATCGAATAAGTCTGGAGAAATTTTTTTAAGCAGCTCTTTCAGGAATGATTTGCCAATTAAATCTTCACGCTTATGGTTGAGGACTTTAGAGACAATGGGATTAACCGCCAAGCAACAAAAATCTTGAATATCGCCCGTAAGCGGATCTCGGACTGCTTGCATAGCCGCAATTCCATCTAATGAACTATTTAAAATGCCAGAAAGGATAGCTCTGGATTGATATAAGATTTCTTCAATTTCCTTGCGTTTTATAATTTCTTCTTGCAAGATTCTATGTTGTTTCTGAATCGTTAAATGAGCTTCTAAACGAGCCACGACTTCTTCGATTTGAAAGGGCTTCGTGATATAGTCCACACCACCCACTTGAAATGCCTTTAATTTGTCAAAAGCTTCGTCTAACGCACTGATGAATAGTATGGGAATATCACGCAAATCAGGATCGGCTTTAAAAGCTTCACAAATTTGATATCCATCCATCTCTGGTATTTTCACATCTAATATAATTATGTCGGGGAGTTTCGACTTTATAGTCTTAAGTGCTCTACTTCCACTGATAGCACAACGAACTGTGTAGCCAAGTTTAGAGAGCGACTCAGTTAACAACTTTAAATTTTCTGGTAAATCGTCAATTAAGAGAATATTGCCTTTTTTCTTAGATAGAGAATCAAGATTCACTAAAGCCCCTTTAACTAATTGATACATGGTTTTCTCATCTAAGATAATAACTCTAGTATTTCATCAAATTTATATTGACGGTTATGTTGCTTGAGAACTTTTACTAGATGCGATTCTTGGTTAGGGATCTCTTGAATCAGTTCTGTAACGCGATTACTATCAGCTTCAAGTGAAGCTTTGTATATTTGCGATCGCCATTGCTCAGACATTACGGCTAAATCTGTAGATGACAATACCAGCTCGAGGCGATCGCTAATTGTACCTTCAGGAGCTATCTCCTGATAAATGTATTGCACGCCTATATGCTTCGCAAGAGTATCAAAAATTATATGTTCTTTGAAAGGCTTACGAACAAAGTCATCGCAGCCCGCCGAAAGCACGATCGCTTTTTCTTCTTCTAACACACTTGCAGTTAAAGCAATTACTGCCGTAGCATTACCTTTGCTGGTGGATTTAATATATTTAGTCGCCTCATAACCATCCATCACGGGCATCCGCATATCCATCCAGATTAAATGTGGTTCCCACTCATCCCAAATCGCGATCGCCTCTTGTCCGTTACTGGCTTCTTTAATCTCAAATCCTAAAGGGGCGAGGAGCCTCACTAATAATTGACGGTTAATCGCTTTATCATCCACTGCTAAAAGTTTGTAAGTCGGTTGATTGGGGGCGATCGCCATGACTCGTCTTGGCTCAGTCTCTTCATTACTAGTTTCCTTACCTAATTGCGCCTGAATTGAGAAGTTAAAAGTTGTCCCTTTACCCAATTGACTCTCGACCGTAATGTCTCCTCCCATTAACTGCACAAACTGACGACTAATTGCTAATCCTAATCCTGTTCCTTCTTGAGCTTCTCGTCCTGATTCTGTTTGCCTAAAAGCCTCAAATAATTTGGCTAATTCTGTAGAGGAAATCCCCACTCCCGTATCACGAACGCTGAAATTTAAAGTATATTCTTGAGGATCTTGATTTTCTATAGAATTGACACTCAAAACCGCTTCGCCTTGATGCGTAAATTTCAGCGCATTACTCAATAAATTTAGTAAAACCTGACGTAATTTCACTCCATCTGTATAAATATAATGGGGCAAATTATCACCGCGATCGAAGATTAGCTCTAATCCAGCATTTACAGCTTGCAGATGCAGCATATCGTCCAAATCATCAAGCAATTGATAGAGGTCAATATCCTTTTGATTGAGAGTCGTTTTCCCTGCCTCAATTTTAGAAAAATCCAATACATTATTGATTAAAGTTAGTAAATATTCTCCACTATGCTGAATAATTCCTGCATTTTCATACTGTGCAGATGGTAAATGTTTGGTGCGTAACGTAAGCTGCGAGAAACCAATGATTGCATTAAGAGGCGATCGCAGTTCATGGCTCATGTTGGCAATAAAAGTGCTTTTTGCCTGATTTGCCACTTCTGCATTGTCTTTAGCAATAACTAGCTCTATGGTACGTTCTTCCACTCGATTTTCTAATGTTGCAAATGACGTTTGTAGCTCTGTTGCCATTTGATTAAAAGACTCCGATAAGGTTGCTAATTCTGTAATATCCTCAAAGCCTAAAAAGTCTTGTTCGAGTGAAGATTTTTGCCATTCTTGCTGCGCTAGCGTTTGGCTTGCTCGACTTAATTTCTGGATCGGCTTGGTAATTCGACGTGCAGTCAAAATACCAATTCCAATAGCAATTAATAAGGTAAAACTACATAGAACAATTGTCCATTGAGTATTTGCCTGAATTTCTGCCATGAAATCAGATTCAGGAATAATCACAACCGTTAACCAATCCAAATCTACTTGATCCTGAAATGGAACAATTTGAATGTAATATTTCTGGTTATCAATAATTAAGCTAAGATTTTGACTATTTTTAATTTGGTAAAAACTCTTAAAGGAATATTTTAAATAAATAGATATTTTTTGAAATAAGAAGTTACTACTATTAAGAACATTTAGTCGGCGTTGGGAAATAGAATTATTTCTACTAGAGTTTTGTTTAGGAGTTGGTGTAGTTATTTCCTTACTAAAAGGATCTTCTCCAGTGGAAGTGCCAATCACTAAGCCTTCTCGATCTATAATAAAAGCTTGACCAGTTTTGCCTATTTTTAGGCTTTTTAAGAAATCCCCCAGTTGTGTTAAAGATACTGACGAACCAACAATTCCTTGAAAGACATTGTTGCGATCGTAAAAGGGCATAAAGTTTAAAGCAACAAAGGCAGATTTATCAGTCTTAATGCGTTCAACATTAATTATCCAAATCAACCGATTGGCTTTTTTGGCTTTTTCATACCAAGGATCGTTTGGTGGATATTTATGGGTATCAAATTTATTGGAACTTCTAACTAGTTTAAGTCGGTTTCCTTGATCGTCGGCAATGTAGCTATTAAAAAAGTAATTAGTTGATTGATCTCTGATACTAAGCATCTGAGAATTATCGTCATTTTTTTGTAAAATCAAAAGTTCTTTTTGTTCATTAGACTTAATCGGAAATAAAACAGCCAAAATGCCATCAAACTCTTATGCAATAAGCATTTTATCGATTTCTTGGGTGTTTCTGAAAACCTTATGTAGTAAGGCTTTCACTTATTTCCGATTAAGTCTATTAATAACACCTAAAGAACCGATGCCATCAAAAGCTTGCAGTTGTTGCCTAAAGTACTGCTCTAAACTACCAAAATCTTGCCAAGGAATCATATCGAGTTTAATGGCATTAGCATTACTTTGGAGAACTTCTGTAGGTTTACGAAAGTAGTTTTTTAGGTTTTCATGAATGCGATCGCCTACCTCACTCATTAAAGATTTAGAAATATTTTCTACTGCTTTTTGCCCACTATTATAGGAAAGATAACCAACTAAACCAACTGCACCGACAATTTGTAAAACAAAGGGAATAATCAATACTAATCTCAGAGAGATTTGGCGATTTTTTGGGGATTTTCGATTTTTATCGCTAATCATTAACTCACAGAATCTATTAGGGAATGGAAAATCAGAATTATTTAGATGTTATTGGAACACAATCACAGAGGGAAAATATGAAGTAGAGAATATAGAAGTTAAAAAGTTTTGCAATAAATTCATATTAATTTCCGAAAAGTATGCCTACAATTTCGGGTACTGAAAACTAAATCCATTAGTAGCTCTAGTTTCTCAAAATCGCATTGCCATCGTGAAAATTGGTATTATAAAGTAATATGACAAGTTAAATAAATGATATTATCAGAAAATCCAGATACGCCGATTCAAAAATCTTTCCTCTCCTTACCACCTTCCATATCGATCAAGAAAGCGATCGAGATGATGGCAGAATCACGAGCAAGCTGTGCCATCATCATTGAGAATAAGAAGCTGCTGGGGATTTTCACAGAACGAGATGTCGTCCGCGTTACAACAAACACAAACCTCGTTGAAATCCTGACTTTAGCTGAGTTGATGACGAAAGAAGTCATTACACTAAAAATTTCTGAAACTGAAGATATCTTTGCACTATCACGACTATTTAGCAGAAATCGAATCCGTCACCTTCCAGTTATAGACGAACAAAATCAGGTAGTGGGAGTTGTTACACCTCATAGCATCCGAAATCTTCTAAAGCCTGAATATTTACTTCGTTATGTTCGCGTAATGGAAGTAATGAGTCAGCAGGTGATCTATGGATTGCCATCCGACTCAATTCTTGTGGTCGCTCAACAGATGGCAATCCATCGGATCAGTTGTGTCGTTATTGTCGAGCCTCAAACCCTATCACCTATAGGGATTCTCACTGAGCGAGATGTTGTGCGGTTTCATAAATTGAATTTAGATTTTACTCAAGTTCCTGCCAAAGATGTGATGAGTACACCACTCTCTACAATGTATCCTCAGGATTCTCTTTGGAGCGTTCATCAGCGAATGCAGGAGCTAAATGTCCGTCGATTGGTAATCACACATGCAACAGGTGAATTGGCTGGAATTGTAACTCAAACTCAAATGTTGAAAATGCTCGACCCGACTGAAATGTATCATGTCATGGAGCAAATGCAGGGAATTATCGATCAACAGACAAAGGAATTGCAGCAGCTCAATGATAAACTCCAAATTGCAAATGTAGAGTTAGAACATCTATCGAGTGTAGATGAACTAACGCAAATCTTGAACCGTCGTCAGCTTAATCAGTTCCTTGCTCATGAATGGGAACGTCTAGCAAATCTTGGGAAGCCTTTATCATTGATTATGTGCGATGTTGATTATTTTAAAGCTTACAACGATACCTATGGGCATTTGGCTGGAGATGAATGTTTGATCAAAATTGCTAATGCCCTGAGACAAGCAACTCGACAAGCTTCAGATTTGGTTGCCCGCTATGGTGGTGAAGAGTTTGTTGTAGTTCTACCAAACACCAATAGTAGTGGTGCTGAGCGCGTTGCAAAAAGTATTCTCAATGAAATTAAAAATCTGGAAATACCTCATAGTTCTTCTAAAATAACGGGTTACGTCACGATTAGTTTGGGAGTCGCCACAGCAGTTCCAGATCAAACTAGTTCTCCAGCAATATTATTGCAAATTGCCGATAATCTCCTCTATCAATCGAAGCAACAAGGACGAAATACATACTGCCTTGAAGTACTAGAAGCACATCCATTAACTACCTAACAATTCCAATACACAAGAATACCGACTAAGGCAATCCTAAAGTAGTAGGGTGGGAAATGCTCACCTCGCTAATTAGGGACTTGCGAAATCTGACCTATCTTTAGTTCTCAACTTTTTCTCTACGCCATTCTTGTGCGATCGCAGATGACCACAATAAGAACCCAATCAAAGATAATCCTGATAAAGCATCAAGCCAAATTAGCCCATGCATTTTTAATGACATTGGCATAGTCATGGGATAGAGGTAATGTCCTGGACTTGAAACACTAGTAATGGAGTAAGCACCTAGAAATAAATAGGAGATCAAGAATGAGCCTTTTGTATATAACCAATAACCGCATAGTCCAATCGGTGTCATCACGATTACAGTAGCCCAAACACCCATAGGTGTAAACCATTCGGGGCCAGGATATTGATCCAAAAATATGGCATTGTCGCTATAGTGCAGCCAAGTCGAAACAAGATTGAATATCACGATCGCAAGAAGAGTATATTGATGCTGGAATGGGCGATTCATGGATGACTCCTATTGAGTTATGCGATTGATCCTGACATAGGTGAATTAAACTCAATTCACCCGATAGTTTCAACAAATTGCTTTCCACAATTTTTGCATAGATAACATTGCTTACCTCTACGCTGTCCATTTTTTGATATCTGCTTAGAGTAACAATGAGGACATATCATTACTTTCATTACACTATGGATTTTATCCCCAACTGTATCGCCGACATAAGGCTCTAAATAAGCCACCAGCAAATCTTCTATTTCCAGAGCTAGCATTTGTCGATGTTGCAAATCGGGGTTGCGAAGTGCTGACAAAATTACAGCATTACTGCTATGAACGCAAACCTCAGATAACAGACTTAACTGCAAGTCATTTAACAATGGATTTCTATGCCGCAAAATATCCGCCAGAAAGTTGATAGCTTCCTGAGTCATGCTTTCATCTATAGACTGAAAGACTTGACGGTTTGTATAAAACTGGATAAACATTACTCGTGATACAGGATGTGCAAATAGTTGCGAAATAGCTTTTACAAGCAAATTGATCATCTGCCGTAGCGGTAATGAGACTATTGCTGCAACATCAGTCTGCGCCCACATCGATTTAACCCTCTCCGTATGGCGTAATTCCATTGTGTTGAAAATACTTGCCTTGTCGGGAAAGAATTGGTACAGAGAACCAACGGCTGTACCTGCTTTGGCGGCGATCTGATGGGTAGTTGCAGCTTCATAACCCACCTCGTCAAATACAGCTGCGGCAGCTTCTAGAATTTTTTCAACGCGAGCTTTGCCGCGTTTTTGGCTAGGTTGGCGACGCAAACCATCAGTAGATTTATTTGTTGACAAATACGAATCATTCGTCATATATTCAAAAGCGACAGATTATTCATGATTTTATAAATATTTAACTATATCGAGAGGGTATTGTCATGGCTTCTATGCTGCAAGGTGCACCTTGGTTGATTGCCCATACCTCTATGTTAGCAACTAATCAGCCGAGCAAAGTCTCTGTATATGGTAATGATTATGTAATGTGGAAAGATGCTAAGGGCAATGTTCATGCTTTGCCGAATGCTTGTCCGCATATGGGAGCGATGTTGTCTGAGGGATGGTGTGAAATAGAAAGTAATGGTGAAAGCGCGATCGCTTGTCCGTTCCATGCCTTGCGTTTTGATGCGTCAGGTTGCACAGTACTGCCTGATACTCATAAAAAAACTTTGCCACTTTTGAAACCATTAGAGCTAATCGTGCAGGGTGATTTCATCTGGACTTATGGAGGATGTGAACCGAAGGTAGAGATTCCCAACGTTTTGAATGAGATTGTCAAAAGCTATAAATTTATCGGTCATACAGGCGATCGCAGTGTTAAGACAGATTTGTTGACGATGCTGCTGAATATGCATGACTACAATCACCAAAACGGAACACATCGAGAATTGTTTCGGATTACGGAAGTTCATTTTCAGAAATTTATTGATCAAGGACATCTATCCCATGCCTTCTACGAGATGCCCACGGCTCCCTATAGCTTGACGGAAAAAATTAAAAAACCAGATTTATTCCTTTTACCTTCTAGATTAAAAGCTCATTTAGAGAATCACTTCCCATCTTTTGTGATTTTTTGCACTGAAACTTCTCTAGGTAAAATCACTCAATGCCATTTTTTTGTTCCAGAAGATGAAAATCGCACTCGTACCTATATTTTATTGTTTGCTCAGGTAAACCATCCCATGTTTATAGTATTCGGTAAAACTTTCCTAGATTTTGCCAAGGTCATAGTTGACCAAGATGCTGATATTCTCGGCAAGATTTATCCCAATTCGCCGCAGAAAGTGAAGCTAAATAATGAGGTGGGTATGGATTGGGTAAAAAGGAATTTTGCAAGTTTTCCCAATGTAGTTGAGCCTAGTCTGTCGAAATAAGCGATCGCTTCGCAAGTAATCGCTAATTACAATGAATAGTGCATGGTGAGATCAATCCAATTGGAAGAACTTCATCTCGAATTAGATAAGCTCCAGATAAGCCATCAGAGATCGTATGATGAAAAGTGATAATTAATTCAGACAACATAGAAAATATTAGTTTTTAGTTCAACGTAAATCTTTGTAAGTCATGCTGATATTAAAACTAATACAAACACGCTCTTCATCGCTGAGATTCGGCTCCACACCATGATTTAGCCAACTTGGAAAGATGATCATTTTACCTTCAGTTGCTTTATAGGTGATCTTTTGGATCGTCCAAGGAGAGAGTTCTGTAAGTGCAGGCATAAACATATGAGCGACATCACGAGGATCTCTAAAGAAAATGCCCCCACAGTTCTCCTCAGCCTTCACATAATAGACTCCACTGAGAACCGAATTCGGATGATTATGGACAAAATTAAAGGCGAATTTTGGATTTACAACTGCCCAACAATTCGTGATAATCATTGTGAACTTTGTTAAGTCAAAACCAATCTCTTGTCCAGACTCTAGTGCGTTGGTTGTGGCAATTTTGGCGATCGCTTGAAAGTCTGCATGTTGATTTAAATTATCTTTGCTGTGCCAGCCAAGTCCATTTGACCAACTAACACCTTGATGGTCTTTCTGCTTTTCATCATAAATTGCTTTCAGCAGTTTTTTGTTTAGCTGCTCATAATTAGGAATATCAAAGTGCCAAATCGGAGTAGGAAACCAGTCATCTCTCTGGGCTGTCATCAATTACATCATTCCTGAATTCAAATGAATTATTTATATTTACATGGCTTTGCGTCTAGTCCACAGTCTACCAAGGCAAAATTTATGCAGAAAAAATTCGCCGAAGTGGGGCTAACTTTGCATGTGCCCGATCTCAATCTCACCGACTTTTCGACTACGACGCTCTCAGACCAACTTACATACCTCGATCGCACTTATCTCGATAACAGCGAACCACTTGTGGTGATTGGTTCTAGCCTTGGTGGATTTTTAGCCGTGCAACTTGCCGCCCAAAAAACACAAGTCCAAAAACTAGTTTTGTTTGCCCCTGCTTTTGGATTTAGTCAGAGAATCTCCAAAGCATTAGGTGAAGAGAATGTTACTAAATGGCAACAAGATGAAATTCGCGAGTTTTATCATTACGGTATGAAGCGTAATGTAAATTTACAATTTCAATTTTTTACTGATGCTCAAAAATATTCCGAGGAAAAGCTCACGCGATCGCTACCTACTCTTATTTTTCACGGCATCCATGATGATGTTGTGCCAGCATCTCTCAGTGAAGAGTTTGCCAAAAGGCGATCGCAAGTTACTTTAAGGTTATTAGACGACGACCATGCTCTTGGTAAAGATTTAGAAAGCATTTGGCAAGATATCAAGCTTTTTTGTGATTTCTGAAATATAGCGCTTTGCGCTCAAACTCGAAGCACATAATTTCTTGAAAGTGCTGCTTTGCAACACTTTCAAGAAATTATGTGCTTCGTTTGATCTGAGCTACTTAGCAAATAAAAGAGTTACTTCACAATACTTCAACAAATACTCACTCCAAAGGGTAGTTACTTTTGATACAAAGCATCCGTTAGGATCTTAAAATCAGCAGTAGCATTTAAAAAAGGGTTTTAAAACCGTTGAAAAATATTATCAAGACATTGCGAGCTGACTTCGCTATCATTTTTGAGCGCGACCCTGCTGCGCGTAACTGGCTAGAAGTGCTGCTATGCTATCCAGGACTCCATGCGATCGCCCTATATCGCTTTGCTCATTGGCTGCATACTCTTAAGTTACCCGTGATTCCCCGCATGATCTCGCAATTTGCGAGATTCCTAACGGGCATCGAGATTCACCCAGGCGCGAGAATTGGCATGGGTGCATTTATCGATCACGGTATGGGCGTGGTAATTGGTGAAACTGCGATCGTTGGTGAATATGTATTGATCTATCAAGGCGTTACCCTTGGTGGTACTGGTAAACAATCAGGCAAGCGTCACCCCACCCTCGGTGACAATGTAGTTATTGGCGCTGGCGCAAAGGTTTTAGGCAATATTGAAATTGGCAGCAATTCGCGGATTGGCGCTGGCTCAGTTGTTTTGAAATGCGTGCCTCCAGATTGCACCGTAGTTGGCATTCCTGGACGGATTGTGCATCGTCATGGTGTAAAAGTTTCCGCTCTCGATCATTTTCAGGTTCCCGATCCTGAAGGCGATGTCATCCGATCGCTGATTGGTCGTGTTGAACAGTTGGAAAGACATGCCGAGGCTCATACCTTACATCCCATTAACAACTATATTATTGATTCAGAATTGCTCAAGAATGTTCGCCCTCGCCACCTTACGCCATGTGATCGCGCTGATCATTTTGACCATCCTCCAGAATATGAAGGGTTTTCGGAAGGCGGTGGTATTTAATAAAAAAGGCTTGCGACGCGAGCCTTTTTTATTATGTGCAAGCCGCTATAATGCAATCAAAAAAGCAGCTTAAAAATATTCATGCATTATCAAAAGCGATCGCCTAATCAAGGTATCTGGCAAGTCTGGAAAAAGTTTCTGAATAGACTAATTCATAGCGCATTCTGGCAAAAGGCGATCGCTTTGTTATTAGTAGGTTTATGTGTTTTTGCCTTAGCTGCTTGTGAGCCAATTCCAGAGCCAAATCAATCAACTATTGGTAGTGCCAATCGACTCAAAAATGTACTTAGTCGTGGCAAGTTGGTTTGCGGTGTCAGTGGCGAGTTACCAGGATTTAGCTTTGTAAATAAAGAAGGCAAATATTCGGGACTAGATGTCGATATTTGTCGCGCGATCGCGGCGGCAATATTTGACAATCCTGAAGCTGTGCAGTTTCGCAACCTTAATGCCAAAGAGCGTTTTACAGCCTTGCAGTCTGGTGAAATCGATGTGTTAAGCCGCAATACGACATGGACATTAAGCCGAGATACAGCCTCTCGTCTTGCTTTTATGCCTGTAGTTTTCTATGACGGTCAGGGAGTGATGGTACGCAAAGATAGCAATATTAAGGCGATCGCTGATCTCAAGGATGCCGATATTTGCGCTCAAACGGGGACAACCACGGAGCAAAATCTCGCAGATCAAATGCGTAAGCGTAACCTTTCTTATAAACCTGTTGTTTATGAAGATGTGAATGCTACTTTTGCGGCTTATCAGTCACAGCGATGTAAAGCAATTACCGCTGATCGCTCTGCGCTGGTAGTGCGTCGAACTCGACTCGCTGATCCTGAGAATCATGTAGTTTTAGATTTTGTAATTTCCAAAGAGCCCCTAGCTCCTGCTGTTGGTGATGGAGACTCGAAATGGTCAGATATTGTCAAGTGGATTATTTTTTCTGCGATCGAGGCAGAAGATTTAGATATTTCTTCGACTAATCTCTCGACTCAATTACAAAGTAAAAATGCGGAAGTTCGGAGATTTCTAGGAGTTGATGGCAGCTTAGGTAAAGATATGGGGATCGCCAATGACTTCACGGCGCGAGTGGTTAAGCATGTCGGGAATTATGCCGAAATTTACGATCGCAACCTTGGCAAAGATAGTCCATTCAAATTGCCCCGTGGACAAAATGAACTCTGGAAAAATGGCGGATTAATGTACGCGCCACCATTCCGATAAAAAAAGGAGCGCGAAGCGCTCCTTTTTTTATCGGAATGGTGGTAGTTTTTACCAGCCAAAAATTGAGGCGATCGCAGGCTGTGCCACAGCATTATTCTCTTCCGACACCTCAGAACTATTAGATTCTTCAATCAGTTCTTCAGTACAGAAAGTCGCCTGAGTAAATCCACCAAATTGCTTGACTGAGCTTGCCCGCATCCGCACATTTGGAGCTGGGAACCAGAACCGCTCATAGGAACTCATAGAAGGATAATCAGTGATTAATACCAGCGCTTCTTGGTCATCGATTTCATAGCGACCAATCACGGGCATAATTTCTGCATAGCCACGTTCGCGTAGAAGCTTACCTTTACGACCTGTCTCATCATCTGGCACAAGTGCAAATACAGTTTCACCAGAATGATTCTCATCATCTTCTTTATCCCATGCCATCGTGCCATCCCACTTGACATAGGCTCCGCCGATCGCAGTGGCGGGTTCTACTTCATGCATTTGACAGATTTCGATAACTTTTGGATCATCAGCATTGAGTGGATTAACATAAATTTCCGAGCCACCTTTTTCGGCTCTACGAAAAGCTAGATGATGAGTTGTCCGCTGCGATTTCCATTTGCCTGCACTTTTTTGAAAAAATTCTAAAGCATTCATAATAATTGTTGATAAATATAAAAAAATTGAATGAGCAGTTTAAATGAGAAATTTGTTATTCAGATTTTGAGCCAGAAAACATTCCTTTGAGATTTCGCCAAAAGCCCTTGCCAGAAGAAGATGATGCATCTTCTATATTTTGACTATTGGTTGATAGAGCGTCCATTTTAAAGTTAATTGTAAAATTACTCTAATGCGATCGCCCCGATTCCAAGAGAAAAACTTTGATTGTCAGAATCAGTCTAAGAATTAGGATCTGTTGGATACATATTCTTCTACATATTTGCTTATGTAAGTTCTATAACCAATTTTACTATTGAAAACATTGTAAGTACATCGACACAATTAAAAAACCAGAGTCAAAAATCTAAACCGCCCGCTACGCGGGCAGTTCAGATTTTGGGTTTTTATATTTAATTGTGCGTAGGTACTTAAATGGCATCTTAACTGAGAGATCTTTTTCCCATCCCGATCGCCTTTGAGCGCTTTGGCGTTTTCACAATTGCAATTCCAGTTATTGCCAAACCATACTCATTGATATGATCAGCCATTCTGGGAAGTAGGAACTTCGCATTTTTGACGTAGTTTTTAGCCCATAGCTTTGATAGTTGATCTCTGGCTTCTTCATTGACATAGATATTTTTGTCTTTATCAATCATGGTCATTGCCACATCGCCATCTCTTACAGTGATCACAAAGACACAATCTCCACTCTCAGCGGTTAGTTCTTCGTACCATTCATCGATATGTTCTGCTAGTTTGTCTTGATAAAGAGATAGAGACATACTTTCTTCTTGCAGCAAGGCTTTTCGCAACGAATTTGATATTTCTCTAGTTCCCATCGATTTATTGAGCCTATCAGTACTTGTTAAGTTCAATACTAGTCGCAGCAATCCTTACCGTCAAACTTAACCGTCAAACTTACGTTTTTTGGTATAAGGGTTCTTTATTAAATTGCGCGTCCCTAGTGTTAGGAGATTGCCATAATTTGCAATAATTCATGTGTAATTATCCTCAATGCCAAACGTAGTTCACAAATATTTAAAATCTCTACACAGATCTTGTCGTGATAATAAGTCAAAGCAGATTAGCAGGATTGGGTTTGAGGATAATTGATGTAAAGCATTGCCAAGCCTCAACTCTCGATCAATATTGAGAAACTATTACAAGATTTATGACAAAACCTAAGCGTATTGGTATTTTGACAAGTGGCGGTGACTGCGGTGGGCTAAATGCAGTGATTAGGGCAGTTGTACGCCGTGCCCGTGACTACGACATAGAAATTTATGGTATTAAAGGAGCCACCCAAGGCTTGATGAATCGTCCAGTGGAAGCGGAATTACTGGACATGAAAAAGGTTTCAGGTATCCTTCGCTATGGCGGCACAATTTTGGGAACCGTGAATAAAGGCAATCCCTTTGCTTACCCTATGCCCGATGGCTCAATCCTCGATCGCGCTGAGGAAGTGATTGAGGGCTACCACAAACTCGGGCTAGATGGACTGATTGGCATAGGTGGTGATGGTAGCTTGGCAATCTTGCGCCGTCTTGCTCAACAGGGAAATATGAATCTCGTAGCAGTGCCGAAAACAATTGACAACGATTTAGGCGCTACCGAAAACTCGATTGGATTTAATACGGCAGTGAGTGTAGCGGTTGAGGCGCTTGACCACTTAACCTATACGGCTATCAGCCATAGTCGCGTCATGATTTTAGAAGTAATGGGACGCGATGCGGGTCATATCGCTGTGAGTGCAGGCATAGCTGGGGGAGCTCATATTATCTTGATCCCAGAGATTCCCTATGACCTTGACGAAATATGCGATCGCTTGATGAATCGTGCTTTACGTGGCTTTAATTTCAGTACGATGGTAGTTGCTGAAGCGGTAAAAACCCCTACAGGTGAACCTGTGACATATACGAATAGTCTCGGGCAAAAGCTCTATGGTGGCATCGGTCAATATCTCGGCGATCAGATCAGTACACGCACTGGTATGGAGAGTCGTATCAGCGTTTTGGGACATGTGCAGAGAGGAAGTACACCATCGCCGCTCGATCGCATCCTTGGGGCAGCATTTGGTGTGGCTGCGGTAGATTTAGTCGCGCAGAATAAATACGATCGCATGGTGGCTTGGTCAAATCGAGAAGTGATCGATGTGCCAATTGCCGATGCGATCGCCAAATATAGTGCCGTTGATATTCACGGCACATTGGTGCGGACTGCGATCGGTTTAGGGACTTACGTGGGAGAAATCGATCAACTATCGCCTCAAACCTAAAAAATAAAAACCAATATTGTTGTTGAGAGTGTTGTGAAGCAACACTCTCAACAACAATATAAAAGCATTGCTTCGTAATGCTTTTATATTTTGTGAGTTTGCTTAGAACGCAAAGCGCTATAGTTAAAAAATCTGTCCAGTAAAGCTTCAGCCTATGTCTAGTCGCCTCAAAGCCCTGTTTTATTACATTACGGCACGGTTGCTACTTGCACCGATCATGTTGTGGGCGATCGCTACCGTCGTATTCCTGCTAATGCGAGCGACCCCTGGAGATCCGATCGATGCAATTTTAGGCCCACGCGCTCCAGAAGAGGTCAAGGTTGCTCTGCGAGAACAGGTGGGGCTAACTGGATCTATATTTTCGCAGTATTGGGAATATATACAAGATTTGTCTCGTTTTAATCTTGGTAAATCGATTAGTACACGCGAGCAAACCGTTTGGCAAATCATTAAAAACTTTTTCCCAGCCACTGCGGAACTAGCGATGTATGCGCTGATAGTAGCTTTGGTAGTTGGACTAACTGTAGGTATCGTGGCGGCTCTACGTCCCAATACTAAATGGGATGTAGGTGGCAGATTATTTGGGATTATTACCTATTCATTGCCACTGTTTTGGGTGGGAATGATCTTGCAATTAGTATTTTCGGTGCAGTTGGGATGGCTGCCCATAGGAACACGCTTTCCTGCTAGTGCGGAACCGCCTGTACAGATATTTGGGCTATATACGATTGATGCATTGATTAAGGGTGATTGGCAAAGTCTGTGGACTAGTATTCAATATTTGATTTTACCTGCGACTAGTTTAGGGATTGTGATTAGCGGCATTTTTGAGCGGATCGTGCGGGTGAATTTGCGCCAAACTTTGCTGTCAGACTATGTGGAAGCGGCTAAAGCCAGAGGAATTAATTCCTCTACAATCTTGTTTAATCATGCGCTGAAAAATGCGATGATCCCCGTAATTACAATTTTGGGTTTGACATTAGCGTCGATGTTAGGTGGCGCAGTGCTGACCGAAGTTACTTTTTCTTGGCCGGGACTAGCCAATCGATTATTTGAGGCGATCTCAGGGCGTGATTATCCAGTGGTGCAGGGAATCGTCGTATTTTTTGCGATCATCGTCACGATCGCGAGTATTCTCGTAGACATTGTTAATGCTTGGATTGATCCAAGGATTCGTTATTAAACGTTATTAAATAAGAATAATAAACGACGCTTTGCGTCGTTTATTATTCTTATTTAATCTTCTTTTTTGGTGCTAGTGGTATGAAGATAAAACCTGTTTTTGTTGGGATTGCGGTAGTTGGAGTCTTGCTGCTGGTGCTGAGCTTGAGCGCAGTGGGCAAGATTTTTGGAGCAAATCCCCGAGATGTTTTAGCAGGAGTAAAAACTCAACCACTAGCAGTGAAGTTTTTGCCGCAGCGATCGCCTTTATTTGTATCATTTTTGGTCAATCCAGACAAATTAGCATTATTTACCCAGTTGGCGGCGAAACCAAGCGATCGCGGCGATGTGCGGCATGAACTGGCTAACCTCAGACAGCAATTGCAACAAAACTGGTTGCTAGACTACGATCGCGATATCCAACCTTGGCTCGATCAAGAAATCACCTTAGCCGTAACCGATGTTGATCTCGATCAGCAGCCTGCTAATGGTTTGCAAACAGGCTATTTATTAGCTTTTGCAGCTAAAGATGCTGAACTAGCCAAAACAAGCATTGATGCTTTTTGGCAGAGGTTGGCAGTAAATGGCTCAGATTTAGGGTTTGAGCAATATCAGGGCATTTCGATTTTAAATACTAGTTTTGCTGAAGATAAACCTGCGATCGCAGGGACAACTTTGGATAAATTTGTCTTGTTTGCAAACGATACGCGGGTATTACATAAAGCCATAGATGCGCTGCAAAAGCCTGACTTGTCGCTGATGAATCTGGAAAACTATCGCGATCGCCTAGCACAGTTTAATACTGGCAAAAATGTAGGTAAAGTTGGGGTAGCTTACATAAATCTTGCCGAGTTAGGAGAAGAGCTACCCAAAGAAAGCCTATTAATGAGTCTCAGTTTTGACAAGTCGGGAATTAGAGCCAAAACAGCGTTGAACTTGGCAAGCGAAAAGCTCGAAACTGTCGTTGACACCCAAACACCTAAGCTCAAAACTCCTCCCAAAAACTCTGGCAATATTGCTAATAAGATTCCATTAGCTAATTCCGTAATTATTGGCAATAATCTTGGCGAAACCTTACAAGGTCTGCAAAATACTCTGCTTCCTGAATGGAAACAATCACTGATAAAAACGATCGCACCCATTACCTTGGATAGCAGTACTTTGGCATGGGCGCAGCATGACTATGCGATCGCCTTACTCCCTAAAGCCAATCATGATCTCGATTGGTTGTTAGTGGCAAAAGTGGAAGATGCAAACGTTACGAAAGAAGCGATTGCCAATCTTGATCGTCTTGTTAGAAATAAGCTCACAGTCGGAGAAATCTCACTGAAGGCTCAACCAGTGACTATCTGGACAAATCTCTCGGCTAACGATAATTCTGGTGTGTCGGGAAATGTAGTGGCGGCGCATACCCAAACTAAAGATTATGTATATTTGTCAAATTCGCTCGCAGTTTTAGAAGCTAGTTTAACTTTGAAGAATAGTGAATCGATCACTGCATCGAAACTCTTCAAGACTATTTCAGCGAAGTTGCCTAGCGATCGCTTAACCTATGGATATATCGACAAGAATCTCGATCTGTCTTGGGTACAGACAAGTCTATTAAATTTCAAGAGCACAAGTGAAATTACGCAAAACATCAGTAATTCTCCTCTTGCAAAACCCCTTAACCATATGGAAGTAAGTGGTTTTGCGATTACTAGTAGCGATAAAAGTATGCATAATGGTGAACTTTTCTTAATTCTGAAGTGATTATGGGTAAGCTTAAAGCATATGCTTTCCTTTGCATCTGCTAGTCGTTTAACCATGACTGTTAGTTCATCTACGCCACCTTTTATATTTCATAACATCCCTTTACAATTGGTGATGGTATTGCCGTTTGTGGTGCAGGCTATGGCTATTATGGGGCTGACGGGTTATCTGTCCCATAGTCAATGGCCGATCTGGGTTTATGGATGGACAATTATGCTATCCAGCGGGCTTGGCACAATCGTAGCGAATTGGATTAGTCAGCGATATCAATCCTTAGAACAAGTCGAAGTTGCCCTTAAGGAGTCACAGGAAAAATATAAAGTTCTATTCCAAACCCTTCCCATTGGAATTTCAATTACGGATCAAGAATCTCGCATTATCGAAAGCAATACGATCGCAGAACTTTGGTTAGGAATACCTGAGTCAAGAGAGAGCAGCCTTCATCAATATCCTGAAATTAATCCTAGTATTATTCGTGCTGATGGCTCACCAATGCCTGTCGAAGAATATCCCTGTGTTAAGGCTTTAAGAAATAATCAAGCTGTTTATGATCAGGAAATGGGTGTTATTTGCTCTGACGGAATTTTGCGATGGTTTAGTGTGAGTGCTAGTCCGATTTCTTTAGAGAATTATGGTGTGGTGTTAGTTCATGTCAATATTAGCGATCGCAAATTTGCTGAACAGGCAATACGACTTAGCGAATCAAGATTGCAAACCTTCATAAATAATGCGCCAACACCGATTGCAATCAAAGATTTAGAAGGAAAGTATTTATCAATTAACAGTGAATTTGCCTATTGGATGCAAGTTCCTGCTGAAGACGTTTTAGGAAAGCAGGACTATGAACTTTTCCCTGCTGAAAATGTCAAAATTTCCCGTGATCATGAACTGCAAGTAATTTTTGAAGGAATTTCCGTTACCTTTGAAGATACTGTACCCCTACCCGATGGTCGGCATACTTTTCTCATTACTAAGTTTCCACTTATGGATGACCATGACAGTCCCTACGCGATCGCAGGAATTTATCTAGATATTAGCGATCGCAAACAATCAGAACTAGCTCTTGCAGAAGTAGAATCTAATCTTAGGATAGCGAATCAAGAACTCCAAAAATTAGTTGATCTTGATGGCTTAACTCAAATCGCTAATCGTCGTTGTTTTGATGAAAGAGTTATTTATGAATGGCAAAGACTCTATCGCGAGCGCCTACCATTGTCTTTGCTAATGTTTGATGTTGATTATTTCAAGCGTTATAACGATTATTATGGTCATCAATTAGGAGATCAGGCTCTTCTACTGATTGCACAAGCAGTAGATCAATTAGTATGCCGTTCTGCGGATCTGGTTGCTCGTTATGGAGGTGAAGAATTTATTGTGATTTTGCCAAATACTAATCTAGAGGGTGCAATCACTGTTGGTAAAAATCTTCATAGAGTGATCGCTGATTTACAAATTCCACACCAAGATTCAGATGTGAGTAATATCGTCACAGTCAGTATGGGCGTAGCTTCTGACATTCCCAAACCAGATCAATCTCCCTATGTGTTAATCAATCAAGTCGATCAAGCGCTCTATTACGCTAAGCAACAAGGACGTAATCGGTCAGTGATATTCACAGATTAGTAACTTACCTTAATCTTACGCAGATAGAATTCCTACGATAGCCTAGGTTTGCGTCTGGCAAGAGGGATTGCCCTGCTTCGCAACCAGCAAGAGATTCATCGTCTGCGTTCTGCGTAACACCAGTTAGCCATATTTCCCAAATAATGCCAAGATAGTAATGGTTTCCCACGCCCTCCATGATTATTGACCGTAAACCCTTTCGAGCACTTAGTATCCCACTGCAATGGCTGATATTATTGGCGTTTGTGGTACAAATTTTTGGTGCAGTTGGACTGGTTGCATATTTATCTTATCGAAGTGCGCAGGAGTCGGCTAATAAGCTAGCAAATAGACTCAAGACGGAAATAATTACCCGCGTTACGGAAAAGACCACAAACTATCTACAAGCCATTGATCAAGTCAACAAAAACAACATCAGTGACTTCCGTCGAAACCTGTGGAGCTTTGATGACTTCTCTAGCCAAGAGCGACAGGCTTGGCAACAGATGCAGCTTAATTCCTTGTCGCCAATCACAATTATTGGTTTTGGAACTCCTACAGGAGGACATCGCGCGGTCGAATTGCTGAAGGATGGCACATTTAGTATTCGGGTAGCACCAAATGGTGGAGGCAAGTATAGAACCTTTACCACTAATCCTGATGGCTCTCCATCTCAAGTTACTGAAACATCTGTTAACTTTGATTCCCGTCAGCGTCCTTGGTTTAAAGCTGCCGTGCAGTCTCAGAGAGCTGCTTGGACAAATGTATACCCCCATATCTATACAGGAGAACTATTAGTTGCCCTAGCTGAGCCAGTCTATGATCCCAAGAATGGAAATTTCTTGGGCGTAACCTATGGAATTCGTAGCCTTGAAGAAATAAGTCGTTTTCTACGAACCATTGATATAAAGACAGGGACAGTCTTTATCATGGAGCAGGATCAAACTTTGGTAGCAACTTCATCAGCGATCCAGAAGCCATACCAGCTTGGGCAAAATGCGAAGGATCAGAAGTTACTAAAAGCTATTGACAGCCAAAATCTTCAAATTAGTGGTGCTGCAAAATACTTACGCGATCGCAATGGCAACTTAGCAAATATTCGTCAGTCAGAACAATTTGAATTTGAGATTAATGGCGATCAGCAAAGCGTTCAAGTAACATCGATCAGCGATCGCAATGGGCTGAATTGGACAATTGTCGTTGTCATCCCTGAGTCAGAATTTATGGCAGATATCCAAACCAATAAAGTCTGGACACTTCTGCTATGTGGAATAACTTTAATTGTCGCAACTGGGATTAGCGTCATCACAACTCGTTGGATTACCAAGCCAATTTTGCGATTCAGTCAAGCGAGCAAAGCGATCGCAAGAGGAGAATGGCAAGAGCCTTTAGCAGAGAATGATGCGATCGCTGAGTTAAATGGGCTGGCACAGTCTTTCAATCAGATGTCTGAACAGTTGCAAGAATCATTGGATATCAGGGTTTCTGAGGCAGCGCTTCGTAAATCAGATGCACAATATCACTCAATGCTAGAGTCAATTCCTGTTGGAATTTTTCGGAATAACCTACAAGGCAAATGTGTTTATGTAAATCAGAAGAGCTTGGAGATTACGGGATTATCTCTGGAAGAATTTTACAGTGAAGAATGGATTAAATATATACATCCTGAAGATCGGGGTAGAGTTTTAGCCAACTGGACAGCCTATATTGAACAAGTAAAAGTTCAGCCCGATATCATCTATGAATCAGAATGTCGGCGACTGCATCCAGATGGTTCTATCATTTGGGTATCCGTTCAATCTGGAGTGGAACGGAATCATCAAGGGGAAATCGTCAGCTATCTAAGCACTATCACCGATATTAGCGATCGCAAACAAGCCGAAATCGATCTAAAGAGAACTTTTAATGAATTAAACTACCACATCGAAAACTCACCTTTAGCGACGATCCAATGGGATCGAGAATTTCGAGTAATCTACTGGTCAAAACAAGCCGAAGAAATATTTGGCTGGAGCGCCGAAGAAGTCTTAGGTAAGTACCTGTATGAATGGCGGTTTGTCTTCGAGGATGATCTTGAGTACGTGGTTCGGGATACAGCAAAAATGCTGGATGGAGCCAGTAGTGTCATCTGCCAAAATCGTAACTACCACAAAAACGGCTCCATCATTTATTGCGAATGGTATAACTCAACATTAGTCGATGAGTCTGGCGATTTGATATCGATGCTTTCTCTTGCCCATAATATTAGCGATCGCAAACAAGCAGAAATCGATCTCCAGATTTCAAAAACTAAACTCAATGACATCTTAAATAGTGCTACAGCATCAATTACAAGATTACTTGTCAAAGCTGACGGTAATCTTGTAATTGACTATATTTCTGATGGTTGCGAAGCTGTTAGCGGCTACAGTGCATCTGAATTAATCGCGGATCAATCACTTTGGCTCAGTCGCGCCAACCCTGAAGATTGGCAAGCGGTAGAAGCACTGGTATACGAAAATATCTTTGCCGAACGTTCTGGAATTTATAACTATAGATTGCAACATAAAGATGGATCTTGGCGTTGGATATCTCAAATAAATAGTTCACACTGGGACACGCACCAAAACGCTTGGGTGGTGACGATCATCTCTTCAGATATTAGCGATCGCAAACAAGTAGAAATCGCTCTAAAACAAAGTGAGCAGTCAAATCGGGCTATTCTCAGTGCTATCCCAGATTTACTATTGAGAGTTAGGCGAGATGGCTCATGCATAGAATTTATCCCACCTTTGGTAGATCAATCTGGCACATTTTTACCTGTGGTAAAACACCTTTCGGAAGTCCTACCGCCAGACTTGTTAAAATTGCAGTTGCAAAGGATTGCCCAAGCGCTCGCAGCAGGAGAGTTACAGATATGGGAGCATCAAATCACCAAGAATGATCAGATCTGTTATGAAGAAATACGAGTTTTTCCCTGCGCTAAAGATGAATGCTTAGTAATTGTCAGAGATATTTCTGCTCGTAAACAAGCAGAACTTGCCTTAGTCGAAGCTAAGGCAAAAGCCGAAGCTGCTACTAAAGCTAAAGGTGAATTTCTCGCAAGTATGAGTCATGAGATCCGCACACCAATGAATGGAGTAATTGGGATGACACAGATCTTAGAAATGACAGAACTTACAACCGAGCAAAAAGAATTTGTTAAAACGATCAAAGATAGTGGGCAGGCTCTGTTGACAATTATCAACGACATTTTGGACTTCTCGAAAATTGAATCGGGAATGCTAGAACTAGAAGCGAGAGATTTTAATCTAGAGGAATTAGTCAGAGGAGTTTGTAAACTACTAGAAAATCAAGCAATCACCAAACAAATTGATCTTAAATATGCGATCTCACCTAACATTCCTAAAACTGTTATTGGTGATCTTGCCCGACTACGTCAAATCCTTCTCAATCTTGTGGGTAATGCTGTTAAATTCACTCAAAATGGTCATGTTTCAATTTCAGTTAGTGGCAAAGAGATCAATAAAAAATATGAGCTAACGTTTGCGATCTCCGATACAGGTATTGGCATTCAAAACGATCGACTTGACCTCTTATTTCAATCATTCACTCAAGCCGATAATTCTATTAGTCGTGAGTATGGAGGTACTGGACTAGGTTTGGCAATCAGCAAACGCCTCGTAAACTTGATGGAAGGCACAATTTGGGTAGAAAGTCTCGGACGAGTCGGCGGCAGCCCTCCCATAAATTGGAAACCACAACCTCGTGATCTCTTAACATCTCAAGGCTCAACTTTCTATTTCACGATCGCTCTATTAATTAACCAGACGATTAATCAACCAGCAACAGTTTTAGCAAAAGAGATTGAAATCAACGAAAATTTTGCCAAGAAATTCCCTTTACGAATTCTGCTAGTAGAAGACAATCGAGTAAATCAAATGGTGGCTAAATTAATGCTCAAACGTCTAGGCTATCAAATTAATGCGATCGCTAATAATGGGTTAGAGGCTGTGCAAGCAGTCCAAAACGATAGCTACGATTTGATCTTAATGGATGTCCAAATGCCGGAAATGGATGGTTTGACTGCCACAAAAATGATTCGGCAAGGTTTAAAGAGTCCTGTGCGGATTGTAGCTATGACTGCTGATGCAATGCCCGAAGATCGTCAAGCTTGCTTAGATGCAGGTATGGATGATTTCATTAGTAAGCCGATTAGTATCCAAGACCTCATATCCATAGCCTCAGAGACAAAGTAAATGCCGTTTATGATTATTTTGCTAATTCGCGGGAACATCTTGGGGCTGCTCATGTTTGTCGCAGTTAGTCCCATAGCTTTAATAGGTGGATTCCTCCTCAAACTAGCCGATCCAATTACCATGTGTTGTGTTGGAGTCGCTTTGGTCGCCATAGATTTATTAGTACGCTTCCGCTCTCGCCCGTCAAAGGGCTGGCTTACCCAAAGAGAATTTGGCGGCACACTTTTCTTTCTGCCTGTCTGGGCTTTTGGAATAGTTGTTGTTTGCCTCAACATAGCAAAGGCATTGCTCAGGTAGTTGGTGACATGGGTAACAGGTAGATTAGGTAGCGATCGCTGACAGTCTCTATAAATATTGTTTGAAGTTACGACAATAATCTAAGATTTTAAAATGAATATCAACTCAAAGTGAAATAGATAAGAAAGAGACAAGATAATCAAGAACAAAGTATAAAACTATGTTGTTTGATTATTTTCTGACAACTTTCTTTAAATACTCATTATTAGAGGTTTGAATGATAAGTATAGTTACTCAATAACTAAGGTCTAAAATATAACTATAAAGAAAAGTTTAAGCGATCCCCAATGTGGCAAAATTTCTAGGACAATACAATTATTCAAACGGAGCCAGCTTATATATAGGCTCTGAATTTAAATACCAAATTAATAAAACAAACAAAAAACAAGTGTTCTTGTATTCTAGTCGGTAGTTTCTACCCATTAGCAACAGGACACTTGTTTTTTGTGTTCGTTATAATTTCATCTTGTTTTGATAAGCGGGGGGATCATGATAATGCTCTCTGTATAATGAGAGTAAGTGTTTTCGATTCTTGATTTTTTATTAAAATCTTGACTAGAATCTAATCCGTAATCAGGAATTTTGGCTCAAAAAATATTACTAGAACAGATTATAAAGAAAATGTTAAGCGATCCCAGTTTTTGTGATCTATCTAGCAAAATAAGATCATTCAAACGGAATCGGCTTATTTAAAGATTCTGAGTCTCAATACCAATTTAAGAACAATTTATACAAATAAATGGTTTGCTTCGATCAGGTAAATTTACCTAGCTGGAGCAAGCCATTTATTTTATCTACGACTTTTTGGAGTTATATCTTCGCTTTAACGAGTTGACTAATACACGGCTTATTTTTCGTTTAATTATCTGTTTAAAGTTTTTTAAATTAATTAAGTTGAAGTACAGCAATCGTAAAATAATTTGCGAGATTAAATGATTTTCCTGTTTACCTAGAAATACAACAATATTTTTGCCCAAGCAACCCAAATATTTCTTGATTCAGTTTGAGTACCAACTGTTATGAGAGATTATGGCTAGAGAGCTTGTGAAATAAATTAAGTTACAGTTGTTTAGGTATCTACCTAAATTCAAGTCGAGTTAATTTGCATAAAATTAATTTGCTTTTCTACACTAGTTTTAAATTAATCTCAAACCAATAAGTACCTTGGCATAATTAAAAAAACAAATCCAAAACTTTGCCGCCTGCAGCGCGGACGGTACAGTTTTTTGGGTTTTACATTTAATGATGCTTAGTCATTACTAAATTAACTAATTGCGAGTTGGAAATCTATTCGTGGAAAGATTTAATATCCGCAGCGTTATTGAAGGGTATACCCAAGGGTATTTTTTGATGTCAGAAGGTGATGGAGAGCCGATTGAGTGGTATTACACCAACAGTCGCACCCTGATCCCACTTGATCATCGCTTTCGATATCCTAAATCTTTGAAACGGGTAATCAATCAAAATCGCTTTGAAGTGAGGATTGATACTTCCTTTGAGGAAGTCGTTGCAGGCTGTGCCGATCGCGAAACTACATGGATTTCTAAAGAACTGCGATCGCTTTATAGCAATTTACATCAAGCTGGTTGGGCGCATAGTTTTGAGACATGGCAAGGGGATCAATTGGCAGGAGGGATTTTGGGGATTGCGATTCGCGGCGTATTTATTGGTGAATCAATGTTTTTTAAAATTCCTGAAGGATCTAAGGTCGCGATGGTGAAATTGGTAGAACATTTGCGATCGCAAGGGTACAGTTTATTTGATGCCCAGTTAATGAATCCCCATCTTGAGAGATTTGGGGCATTTGAGATTGATGACGACAGTTATCAAGACTTACTAAAGAAAGCCTTAACCAAATCTTGCAAATTCAGCCCAATTTCTGAAACTAAACCTTAAAGAGATAAAGGATAGCCGCCCTCCGCGCGGCTATCCTTTACCTAAAAATCGAAAATTGGTATTACGATGGGAAACATGAGGTGAAAAAAGTTTGTGACAGAACTACATCAAATTGGTGAAATCATACAGTCTCGATATCGTATTGCCAGCGTTCTTGGACAGGGCGGTATTGGGATTACCTATGCAGCCCTAGATGCTCAAACAGGCGATCGCGTAGCTCTTAAGGTTTTATCATTTCGCAGGATGAATGAGTGGAAGATGCTAGAACTTTTTGAGAGAGAAGCAAGGGTACTCTCTCAACTCGATCATCCCGCGATTCCTCGTTACTTAGACTACTTTCAGATTGATAGCGATCGCGATCGTGATTTTTACATTGTGCAGCAATTGGTAGAGGGTAAATCTCTAGGGCAAGCGATCGATGATGGTTGGCATAGCAGTGAAGAAGATATAAAACAAATTGCTGAGCAAGTTCTGGAGGTGCTGATATATCTCCATGAACTCAAACCACCTGTGATCCATCGTGATATCAAACCACAAAATGTTATCCTTCAGCCTAATCACAAAATTGCGTTGGTAGATTTTGGCGCAGTTCAAGATACCTATCGTAGTACACAGGTGGGTGGCAGTACGGTCTTTGGCACTTATGGCTATATGCCACCCGAACAATTTCGGGGCAAGGCTGTCCCCGCTACGGATCTGTACGCGCTCGGTGCAACGATTTTGTTTTTACTGACAGGGCGCTCACCTGCGGAGCTACCTGAAATCAAACTCAAGCTAAGTTTTCGCAACTCAGTTAACATTTCATCCCATTTTGCCGACTGGCTGGACAAAATGATAGAACCTGCGATCGAAGATCGTTTCAGCAGTGCAAAGCAATCGCTTAAGGCTTTGCAAAATCCAATCTTGCCATCACTTGAAAGTCGGATCAGTGCTCTAGAAATTAGTCATTCGCTTGGATTAAATAGCGATCGCCTCACAGCTAAATATCAATATCCTAAGCCTCTTGGTAGCCGTATTGAAATTAAAAAGACTGACAACATTTTAAAGGTAGATATTCCGTCTGCTGGTTTGCATTGTGAGGGTCTCAGCCTCCTTTTGTTTGGGATTTTTTGGAATGGATTTCTGTTCATTTGGACATCACTTGCCCTAAGGGCAGGTGCTTTTGCTCTTTTCTCAATTCCATTTTGGATTGTTGGTATTGGTATAGCCTATACAGGTTTATCGATTGTATTTGGCAAAGTTTGCTTGATAATTAGAGAACATACTTTTAGTATTGACTGGGACATTTTAGGAGTCAAACGCCATGTCCAAGGCAAGACTCAAGATTTAAGACAGATTGAGCTAAAGAGTTCTTACAAAGTGAATAATCAGCCAGTCATGGAGTTGAGTTTAAATCAAGGCATTTATGCCCATAAATTTGGGTCGGGGCTTAGTCGCCCTGAAAAGGAATGGTTACTACAGGAAATTAATGCTTTTTTAGAGGCATGGCGATCACACCATTAAAGAGAAGACAATAAAGACGTTGCTTTGTAGGGACTTTATTCTTTGAATATTGGAAATTTAGACCAAAATCAAATTAGCTATTAGTTTCTCGTTGTCTGACAATGAATCTTTTGGGAACTTGTCTAAGTAGCAACTACAAGCATCCCATCTCCCCTGAACATTTACTGATAACATATTGCAGTAGCCACCTTGTCTACCTTTTGGATCATAACTTTTGCAGAACCGACAATTCATAAACACTCCATATCCAAAGCCAAGCTTATAATCGCCTAAATTACAGTAAACTTTTGTGATTAATCTTCCTGTTTATTGTGATCGCGATCACTATTGAGCTTAAGTACAGACTTAGAGCCAAAAGAGTATCATCAAATCTTAACTAAGCAAACACTACCAGCAAGAACATGTCAGATTCTCCGAACAAGCCACTTACAACTCTTGAACGCTACCTTATTTTTGTCGATCGCATAATTATTAATATCGAAAATGGAAAACTGCTATCAAAAGAGCATGTCTATCGCATTCTCAGTGAGAGTTTAGAATCGGGAACAGGGGAAATATTTGAGCGAGCTTTAGAAGAACAAGCTAATTTACTTCAATCAAACTTTGCTGCACAAACTGATGAAGTGAAACAGGCAAAAGCAAATCAGAAACTCCGCGCAATGAAGATTCTCAAAGATGCTTGGGAACAGTGGCAAAATAATTATCAAGTTCAAGACGCTTGTACTAGAGGTATACAGACAATCCTTAATGCCGAACCTCAAGAACGTCTGTTGACTTTAATCCAAGTTCTAGATCCAAATCATGCGCCAGTTTTTGAGCGTCAACATATTCAACTGCTCACGCAACTATTACAGAAGTCAGCCGACACTCTCCACGATGATTCCGAGGCATTTACATTGCGTCAGTTTGCGATCGGACTTATTCGTGGATTAGCAGCCTTTGATCTATTGGAAGGCTCCCTCGTGAGTTGGCTATATGAATCTCAGAGACAAGTTGGATTTGAACGCTCTAAAGTGACTGGACCTTGGCATAGTTGGGCGCAACAGATTACCAGTCCTTTGCCTCGCGATCTATTTTCGACTCAGGCAAGTAATCAATCGGCAGCAGCGATCGCACAGACTCAACTTAGTATTGATGTCAGCGCTTGGGTAGAGCTATCGATTTTGTTGCGATATTTGCAAAATGGCTTGGTGCGTTGGTTCGATCAGCAGCCCTATGACGCTAAAGCAGGACTACATATGACAGGGGTTACTTTCGTTGCTTTTGCGATGATCTGGGGTGAACTGAGCAGTGGCTTCCAAAATGCACAGCAACTTTCGGAACGCGATCGCCAGTCTCTAGCCCAAATTTGCTTCCGTATTAGTCTACAGACCTTAAGAACCTTTGCCCAACGAGAAAATTTCCCGCTCTATGGTGGCGTATTTGCTTCTTTCTCTGGCGAGAGTTTTCGAGAAACAATTAGCTATCTCGATCAACCACTCAAAGAAGCCGAGAATACGCAGGAGAAAGCGAGAATTCTCACAGTATTAGGCTATTCAAAAGCTTGGATGGGTTATCACAGAGACGCGATCGCACTCCATCAAGAAGCCGTAAATCTTGCTCGTGAAGTTAGTGATCAACGTTGCGAGATTGCTAATCTCAATCATCTCAGCCGTATCAGTCTCATTCAAAAAGACTTTAGCACTAGTGAGTCCCAAGCCCAGAGAGCGGTGATTTTGGCACGACAAAATGGCGATCGCCAAGGAGAAGCAAATGCGTTGGCTAATTTGGGCTACAGCGAAGTGATGATTGCGCGACAACAGGAATCGATTACACCTGAAGAGTTGGAAACTGCAATCAATCATTTGGAGCGTGGACAAAAGCTATCAGAGAAGATGAATGACTTGCAAAATCAGTCGCTTTGTTGGGTAGGATTGGGGACTGCATATATTGCGATCGAGCAGCCAAGTCAAGCGCAACTTGCCTTAGAGAAAGGCTTAGCTCTAACCCAACAAATTGGCGATCGCGATTTGCAAGCACTCAGCCATGCTTATCTTGGCGAAACTTTCTATCAATTAAATCAACTAGAATCTGCAATCTATCACGCTTGTTTGGGAATGTATCTACTAGAGCAGCGCCATAGTAAAGCGTGGCAACAATCAGCTTCTTTGGTGGTGATTTTGCAAGGCAAGCTGGGAGCAGAGAGTTTTTCTAATCTATTGCAACAGATGCGATCGCATTTTATCGCTTTAATTGGTGTGGATGGATTTGACCATTTACCAAATTTGATCGATCGCTATCGACAAGGAGATTCATAAATATTTTTATTCTAAAGTTCTGCTTTGCAGAACTTTAGAATAAAAATTATTGTCGCTTGATACGATTAATTTCGGCTTGCAATTCGTCAATTTGACGTTTTAGACGTTCTGCTTCGCTCTCTGACTTTTTCTCTTCCTTGGGAGATTGAGACACATCAACTGCGCCAGTCGTATCTCCACGCTTATAATTGCCAGATTTAATATTGCGATACTCTTCCGAATCTGCCCATTCACGAATATAGTGAACCCGCTCAACTGGGAATGGATGACTGAGCATCGAGCCAGCACCAAAACCGTTGTAGAGCATAAATTTATAAATTTGATTGAGATTGTCTTTGTCAAGTTCTTGATAAGCATCCGATTGACGAATAAACTCAGGCAAGCTCAACTCATGGGCAAAAGCAGAACTTCCGCCCGACAACTTCATCATTGTAGAGAGAACTGTATCTAGCTCATCGGTGACTAATAGCGCCGCGCGATCGCTGGATAATTCCGCCTTGCGTCGCCACTCAAAAAAGGCATAAATCAATCCACTACTGACAATTCCACCTAAGCCGAAAGTCATTTCGCTAATAGTCGAAACTATACTCATTACCCACATTGCCATCTGGATTAATGTGGTGTGACCGCATTTAATATGACCAAGTTCATGGGCAAGCACCGAACGTATTTCGTCTTCAGTCAGAAGATCTAATAATCCCGAATTAATCACAATGTAGGGATGATCTTTACCAAGAGCATAGCTATTAGCAGCAGGATTTTGCGAGACAAATAAAGTTGGTTCTGGCTGTACGTCTAGGTCAGCAATACATTCCCTAAAGATCCGATGAATCGTTGCATATTGGCGATGACTTACCTGAATACTATTGCCAATGTGGTAAATCGTCTGAGGACGCTCATACATAAACTCGACAAATTTCCCCGCCACAAGGTCAAACCCAGGGACGCTGCGGAGAGCTTGTTCGGCTTGGCGATCGAGAGGATGTCGAAAGGCTTCGCTAGAAATGCCTGTATAACGTGGCATAGGTATTGATATCTAATGAGATATACATGATTTTCTCCATTTTATCCCAAAGTTACTGAGCTTTGTTAATGGTAACTGGGGAGACAATCACTCCCATCCATGGAGAATTTCTAGGGACTTCTAAACTAAGGTTGTGGAGACTCTCCAAGCGGAGATGCGTTCCGCCGCTTTGTTTTAGCAGACTTTGGCATCTTGGATTTTTGTGCGGCAAGTTTTTGGAGTTTTTGCACTTGTTTTAGAGTTAGTCCTGTAAATTGTGAGACTAATTCTAAGGAAACGTTGGAACGTAACATGTTTAGAGCAATCTGATTTTCTGTTTCAGTTTTGCCTTTGGCTTCACCCTTAGCTATACCCCTTGCCTCGCCTTCGGCTATACCCTCAGCCTTACCCTCAAGCAAGATTTCTTGATAAATAACTGATTCTTTCATGATTTCGCTCCTTAAAAGTCTTTGGATGATTTCTTTATTTAGGGCTATACCCGATATTATAGCGGTCGATGCGGCTACGTTGCTTTGTACTTGTTTATCAGTAATTTGTTCGATTTGTCTGGCAACTTGTCTTAAGGTTTCTTCGGGGTTGTTGGTTTGTGAGAGGGTGGCAAAGGGTAATAATCCTTGGTATTGCTGAAATATTTCTGTGGGCTGCTCCCATAGTCTGATCACGTTAAATTGATGGCTTAGTCCGCTAAGGTTAAATGTGGTTTCGTAAACAAGGTTTGATTCGCTGGGTGTGAGGTAAATTACGACTTGATAGATTTCTCTGTCTGGAAATTGACGATGCAGCCTCAACAGGTAATCGGTCATGCGGAAGGGAATATTTTTATTTGGGTCGGTCTGAAATTCAATATGCAGAATGATTTTTAATGATTTCAGAAATATAACGGAGTCAGCGCGAATTGGTTCGACTGAGAGTTCCGATGGTTCGAGTTTTGTGAATGCGATCGGTTCTCCTAAGAGCCAACTGGCAAAGTCGGTGGGGAAGGTTTCAGCAAGGAATTTACAGATGTTGTCGATCATTGCGGAATTTTATCATCCTCATGGGTAATTGAGAACTGCTTAATCCATAGCTGAAAAGATCGCTCGCAAGCTTGAGAAAATCGCTTGCTTGTTTGGATGGAGATCTGTGGAATAATAGAATGGATTTCAAATAGATTTATTTGGTGCGTTTCATTTCATGAACGCACCCTACGCTACTTTATTTCATCAAAGACATTAAATTCTTCGTCAGGGGATAATATGATACTTTTCATAAAGGGAGAACCACCGTAGGATCTGATTGATTTTACCGAAAGTTCAAGAATCTCAATAAGATAATCTGTAAAGCTAGGATATGTTAATTTGAAGAAAGATTCATTGGAACCCTCTGAGTAACAATATATAGGCGGATTGTCTCCTTGAGAAACCTCGAAAAAATCAAACTCGTACCCGTGGTGTGAAGTGAATATAAAAGCATCTTTTGGTAGCTCTTTAGGGAATTTGTTCTCTTCCAATAGTTCGAGAGCCAACTCTTGGTTGTCGAGGATATTTTTTACAGCAAATACCGATCAAACCCGCCACAAAAGAAGCTAACTAAAAGGGTCGAAGCAGAGACCACAATGATGAAACCAATTAAGAGCATCTTCATCAGTAATAGAATTAATAGCCATAGTAATT
>NZ_SJEE01000042.1 GCF_006937785.1 Pseudanabaena sp. UWO311 | reverse complement strand
GTGCTTCGCACTGCCTATCCCACTTCTTTATAAATATTAAGCTTTATTAAGTTTTTAATGATAGTAATTCTCAACAAAGAATTTTCTAGTAGCATAAGCAAAGAAAATTTATTGCAACTTATTCCTATTAGCTGCAACTCAAACTGCAAATTTTTTGGTAACTTACTGTTGATCTAATTAGCTATGCAAATCTCTGAAAATCCGAACGTTAAATCTGATTGGTGGGCTGGGAATGCCCGTTTTGCAGATCTCTCAGGTCTTTTTATCGTTGCTCATGTTGCTCAAGCAGCATTAATTGCTTTTTGGGCTGGTGCTTTTACCCTATATGAAATCTCATGGTATAGAGCAGATTTGCCTATGGGTAGCCAAGGCTTAATTTTACTGCCACATCTTGCTTCTTTAGGTATTGGTGTTGGCGAAGGTGGAGTCTTTATTGATAGTTATTCCTATTTTGTAATTGGTTCACTACACCTGATCTCATCCGCAGTTTTGGCGGCGGGAGCATTGTTTCACCTCACTAAAACCCCAGCTAGTCTCAAAGAGCTAAAAGGCTTTGCCCAAAATTTTCACTTTGAATGGACTGATTCGCGGAAATTAGGAATCATCTTGGGTCATCATTTGCTGTTTTTAGGAGCAGGAGCATTATTGCTTGCCGCAAAAGCAATGTACTTTGGTGGGCTTTATGACTCGACTATTCACGCTGTTAGGGTTGTGGCTGCGCCAACTCTTGATCCATTGGTGATTTATGGCTATCAAACTCATTTTGCAAATGTAAATAGCTTAGAAGATCTCGTCGGCGGACATATTTATGTAGGAATTATGCTTTTGGCTGGTGGAGTTTGGCATATCGTGATGCCTCCTTTGGCTTGGGCGAAGAAAGTCTTGATTTTCTCTGGTGAGGCAATTCTCTCTTATTCATTAGGCGGTATCGCGCTAGCTGGTTTTGTTGCTTCTTACTTCTGCGCGGTGAATACTCTTGCCTATCCAGTGGAATTTTACGGCGAAATTTTGCAAGTGAAGCTCAGTGTTATGCCTTTCTATGCTGACACAGTGACATTGCCCTTCGGAGCGCATACTCCTCGCTGCTGGCTGGCTAATGCTCATTTCATCTTGGCGTTCTTATTCTTGCAAGGACATTTGTATCACGCACTGAAAGCGATCGGCTTTGATTTCGGTCGCGTTAGTCGCGCCCTAAATATGGCGGCTGCGGAATAACAGTTCATATTTCTACTAAGAGTTTGGCAAAGCCAAACTCTTAGTAGAAATATGGCTTTCTAAAAAATATTAGAGAACAAAATCATGGCGATGTTTCTTGGCAGTTTATTAACGATCGCATCAATAACTTATCTGGCAAACTTTTGGCTACTGATGGCGCTGATACATAAATAAAAGAGGTTCAAGCAATGAATTCTACATTAGTTAAATTAGCAGATAACCATTTATCTATTCCACTTGCGCCGCCAAGGGTTTTGCACCTTCTCAACCATGGACTCAAAAGCTATTATTTCAAGCGTTACGAGTATATTCCACTTCGTAGTGATGTGTTGTGGCGCATTAAAACTGGAATTGTGCGGACGATGACTTGGGATGAAGACGGCAACCAGATTATCTTGGGACTATGGAATGAAGGCGATATTGTTGGTAGCCTCATGTCAACTCTCGATCCTTATCAGATGCAGTGCTTGAATGATGTTGAGGTGGAAATCTTACCATCGATTTTATGGGAACAGGCTTCTAGCGCAATTATTGACCATTGTCAGCAAACGCAACAGTTATTGAATATTGCTCATTGCCGCACTACTGATGTCAAACTCAAGAAGTTTCTCATTTGGTTGTCTAGAAAGTTTGGGAAATCTTGCGATCGCGGTATGACTATTTGCCTTAAGCTCACCCATCAAGATATTGCCGATACAATTAGTTCGACCAGAGTAACCATGACGCGATCGCTCAATCAACTGCGACTACAAGGGTTACTCAGTTGGGAAAATCATTATTTAACGTTGCATCAAAACTTCCCTGAAAGGTCATTTTCGTCTTTGCAGGAATCCCCTATTTAAGTTCTCAACATTTGCTCATTATTCTAAACAAGGAAAAATACAACTATGGCTAAGATTGGACTGTTTTTTGGTACTCAGACTGGAAATACTGAGAGTGCGGCTGAAGAAATTCAGAAAGCATTTGGTGCTGGGCTTGTGGATTTACATGATGTCGCCAAAGCCGATACTAGTGATTTTGAAGGCTATGATTGCCTAATCGTTGGTTGTCCGACTTGGAATATCGGTGAATTGCAATCAGACTGGGAAGGTTTGTACGCTGAACTTGATGATGTTGATTTTTCTGGGAAGAAAGTTGCTTATTTCGGGTGTGGTGATCAGGTTGGCTATTCGGATAACTTCTTAGATGCGATCGGTATTCTCGAAGAAAAGATCACAGAACGTGGAGGCAAGACCATTGGTTATTGGTCAACGGAAGGTTATGAATTTGATGAATCCAAAGCAGTACGCAATGGTAAATTTGTTGGGTTGGCTCTAGATGATACTAATCAATCGGAGTTGACTGAGCAAAGATTGAAAAAGTGGGTAGCGCTGTTGAGGTCTGAGTTTGGTGTCTAACTTGAATGCTATAAACTTGAGAGCCTTTGTTCCTGCAAAAGATTTCAATCTCTCCAAGTCATTTTATCTAGACCTTGGATTTGAAATATTTTATGAAGATGCGGAACTAGCTGTCTTTAATGTTGGTAATACAGGTGTAGGCTTTTTCTTACAGAATTTTTATGTAAAGGAACTTGCCGAAAACCTAATGATGCATTTGTTGGTCGAAGATGTTGATAGTTGGTGGGCTGAATTCCAAAGCCGCAACATTGCTGAAAAGTATAAGGTGAGAGTTATTCCACCAAAACAGCAGGAATGGAAAATGCGCGACTTTGTTGTTTTTGATCCCTCAGGTGTTTTATGGAGGATTGCTGAAAACTCACAATGATATTTTTTTCACCTAGCGAATATATAGCTATAAGTAGGAAAGCTTAATTAAATGTAGGATGCGTTAGTGCAACGTAACGCATCAATAGTAAAAATGATGGGTTACGCTATTGCTAACCCATCCTACGTCTACGCTTAATTTCAGCAACTTACTTAGCAAAAGTTAGGATTAGATTTATTCAGGTTGATTTGATTAATGACAGTTCAGAAATTTAAATTTAATCATTTGCTTTTGCGCGATCGCTTCCTGCCAACTTTAGTTTTGCTAACGATGGGACTACTGCTAACGATGGCAATTTCGCTATGCCAAGGAGCCGTCCCGCTTAGCTGGAATGATCTCTGGCAAGCGCTCTGGCATAAAGGCGAATCAATTAATCAAACGATTATTTGGGAACTGCGATTACCGCGCATTATTGCGGCGATGGTAGTCGGTGCGGCGCTAGGAATGTCGGGCGCATTGTTGCAAGGAATGCTGCGCAATGGACTTGCCGATCCGTTTGTGTTGGGCATTTCCGCAGGCGCAGGACTAGTCGCGATCGCAATGATTACCCTCGGTGTAGTGCAGACTTTGGTTCCTGTGGGTGCATGGCTAGGTGCGATCGCTACCGCAATACTCGTTTATACCCTTGGCTACTTAGGTGGTGGACTATCGGTCGAGCGCTTGATTTTGGCGGGTGTGGCGATTAGCTCGATGTTTGGCGCAATTCAGACAACATTGCTATTACTCGCTGATGATGGCAGGATTCAGTCGGCGCTAAATTGGTTGATCGGCAGTCTCAATGGTCGCGGATGGGCTGAAGTGAATAATGTTGGGCCATATGTGGGCATGGCACTAATTGCTGGTTGCTTGTTAGCGCGTCCGCTCAATTTGCTCAATCTCGGCGACGATATGGCTTCAGGTTTGGGAACTTCACTTGTGCGATCGCGTTTAGCGATCGGTGCTGTGGCAAGTTTACTTGCCGCAAGTGCCGTCAGTATGTCGGGACTAATTGGCTTTGTCGGCTTGGTTGTGCCACATGGTGTGCGCTTACTGGTCGGTTCTGATTATCGATGGATTTTGCCATGTTCGGCGATCGGTGGTGCATGGGTGCTAACACTAGCAGATTTGCTGTCGCGATTAGGAACGGTGGAATTGCCTGTGGGTGCAGTTACTGCGTTGTTAGGTTCACCACTATTTATTTTGTTGCTCTATCGACGCGGCAAGAGAGGTTAGAAATGGATAATTATGATCTTTCTAATGCTATTCCTGATGCGTTATTAGAATCAAAACATCTCTTTGGTGGCTATAGCAAACAGGCGATCTTAAAGGATGTGTCGCTATCTTTGCATAAAGGAGAATGGCTAAGCCTAGTCGGAGCAAATGGTTCAGGTAAATCAACTTTATTACGATTATTTAGCCGTATCCTCACGCCTCAAACTGGCGCAGTTTTACTTGATGGCAAAGCGATTCATCAACAATCTGCACAATCGGTAGCGCGACAGTTGGCGATTTTGCCACAGCAACAAGTTGTTCCATCAGGGTTAACGGTGCGACAACTGGTTAGCCTCGGACGTACACCTCATCAACCTTGGTGGCAATGGGATCTCAGTTTAGAGGATCGCGAAATGGTCGAGACTGCGATCGCGCAAACCCAGTTAATCGAATTTAGCGATCGCCCTGTGGATCAGCTTTCGGGTGGTGAGCGTCAAAGGGCTTTTTTAGCTTTGACCTTAGCGCAAGATCCACAAGTTCTATTGCTAGATGAGCCGACTACATTTTTGGATTTGCATCATCAGTTAGAGCTATTGGAACTATTGAAAATGCTCAATCACGAGCGTCAATTGTCGATTGTTACGGTGCTGCATGATATTAATCTGGCGGTGCGTTATAGCGATCGCATTGCCATGCTGAAGAAAGGAGAAATTGTCGCGATCGGTACTCCTGATCAAGCGATCACGCCTGAAAATTTACGTCAAGTTTTTGATGTGGAAGCAATGACAATCATTACTCCTGTAGGTTTACAGATTTGCTTGCTGTCGCCATCACATACTTTAGTCAGGAGTCGCGATCCTACCAAATAAGCTTTCAAAGCTATCAAAAAAGGGCAAGCGCCAACTTGCCCTCAATTTATCGACATCAAATCGACATCAAACATCATATGAAATTTCATCACATTCTGCTTAAGAATGCCGTATTCTTATTGCTTAGTATTCCGATATTATTTTTGTTCTCAGAATTAGCGATCGCTGAAAATATTTCTCATGAGAAAGAAAATCCTGATGAAGAAAAGGGGCTGAAGCCCCTTTTCATAAAAATCGCCCAAGCTTCTCCCGTTCAAGTTACCAATGTTCAAATCAATCCTAGTGATGCAAGACTAGAGATTATTTTGGAAACCGCAGAAGGGAGATCGCTTCAGATTGACACCAATAGATTTAGGATTGAAGGGAATAATCTGGTTGCAGATATTCCCAATGCTGTGCTGGCAATTCCTGACCAGCAGGAATTTAGCGCCGCTGATCCTACTGCTGAAATCAGCAAAATCAACATTACTCAACTTGATGCGAATACCTTGCGGGTCAATGTGTTTGGTAATGGCAAGCCACCCACCCAAGAAGTTTCGTTGAAAACTCAAGGACAGCTTTTTAGCCTCAATCGTGATGGTGAACCTGAAGAAGAAATTACGGTCACAGGTACAAGAACTGCTAGACCAACAAGGCTAACCCCTGGGTCGATCGCAGTTATTGATGCTGACAAAATCGATCAAAATCTATCTCAGGATTTGCGCGATGTCTTCCGTTACGAACCAAACGTCTCGGTTGGGAATAATCGCCGCTATGGATTGCAAGATATCAATATTCGGGGCTTAGGCGGCAACCGTGTTTTGATTCTCAATGATGGGATTCGGCTTCCAGCCCAGTTTTCTTTTGGCACATCTTCTCTTGGGCGTGACTACGTTGATATTGAAAGCTTGCAACGGGTTGAAGTAGTCCGAGGGCCAGCTTCCGCTCTTTATGGTAGCGATGCTCTGGGCGGCGTGGTTAGCTTCCGTACTATAGATCCCGAAGATTTACTCAAAAAGCGCCCCGATCAATCAGTGGTGACTAGTCTCTCGACTAATGTGGAAACAGCCGATCGCAGTTTTACAAATACCGCCGCGATCGCATTCCGTGATGGCAATTTGGAAGGCTTGCTCGGCTACACTCGCCGTGATGGATCTGAGGCAAGGGTTCCCACGGGTAACGAGTTTGTTGATAGTCGTAGCAATGGGCGTAACAACTGGCTCGGCAAATTGGTCTATCGTATTGATGCAACTAGCAAAATTGGTTTCGCTGCGGAGATCTTCCGTAATCGCGACAACTTTAGAGTTGCGCCTATTACTATAACTGGGTTGCAATCACCGACAGGATTTCGAGGACAGGATGAGACTTTAGATAATAATGTCTCCCGCGATCGCTTTAGTATCTCCTATGATTTCAACGATCCCAATAGCACCAGCTTTTTGACCGCAGCCAAAGCCCAGATCTACTATCAAAACTCTAATGTTGAAGAAATTCGTACTCAGGATTTTGTCAGAACTGCTGCTGGTGCTGACCGCCGTCGTTTGCGTAATCTCACTAATACATTTAGCGATCGCCTTCTTGGAGGTGAAGTAGAGTTCCAAAGTCGTTTTAAAATCAATGAGATTCTTAATACTCTGACCTATGGAATTGATATTTCTACTACTCGTAATGAGCGTGTTCGTAACGGTACTGAAAATCGCTTTAATGCCACAGGAACAAATATTTTCACTACTAAGGTGGTTGGCGCGGATAATTTCCCTGTCAAGGACTTTCCTGATTCAGACACTTTCCGTTTGGGCATCTATGTCCAAAATGCAATTGATTTTAGTGATACCTTTACATTGATTGCAGGACTTAGATTTGATTCCTATCAACTCAAAACTAAAATCGATGAAATCTATCTGCGAAATTCTCCTGTTGCAACAGCCGCTGACTTTAGTGAATCGGCAATCTCACCCAGCCTTGGATTGGTTTGGCAAGCCTCGCCAGAATGGACATTGACAGGACGCTATGCTAAAGGATTTCGCACACCCTTATATAGTGAAATTAACTCTGGCTTCACCAATCTCACCAGCCCCACTTTCCGTTACCAAACCCTATCGAATCCTAACCTTAGACCTGAGACCAGTGATACTTTTGAGATTGCAGTTAGAGCTAACTATCCCCAGTTCAACTTCAATCTCACAGGTTTTTACAATAGCTATAGTAACTTCATTGAATCCTTTGCGAGTGCGGGAGTTGCAACAGTTAACGGGATTCCAAATGTGAGTCTATTTCAAACTCAGAATGTGGCGAAGGCAAGTACCTTTGGAATTGAATTGGGTAGTGAGTATCGCTTTAGTCCTACAAATGATGGATTCAGCCTGATTGCAGCTCTGGGGCTAACGGTTGGTGAAAATCAAACTACCAATCAACCGTTGGAAACCGTTGATCCGATTAAGTTGGTGACAGGCTTGCGCTATCGTGCCCCTGAGAATATTTGGGGAGCCGATTTGATTGCCACTTTTGCAGGTCAACCCCGACTTGCAAGCAATCGACCAGCCAATGCTTATACACCGCAAGGTTATACAGTCATTGACCTGACAGGATTTTACAAAATCACTCCGCAGCTAACTCTGAATATGGGAATTTTCAATCTATTTAATAGCCAATATTTCCTTTATTCTGACGTTCGCCCACTGGTTACGGCTCCTGCCCCAACGGATCTCGCTAGATTTGCTCAATCAGGAATTAGTCTCAGGGCTGGGCTGACATTTGTTTTTTAAAAGTTTTCCAATCATCAAAACGGCAATGCCATTTTGATGATTGGGATAAAAGGCGCAAGTACCACTTTATTATATTGATTAGGAGAATCTCAAAATGACCGTGCAATTTCGACATATCATGCTGATGATAAAAGATGTTCCTGCTGCTGCGAACTTCTATAGTTCAGGTTTAGGTTTAGAAATTACTAAACTGAGTCCTAACATGGCAGAACTTGATGCCAATGGCACGAAGATTATTATGCATGGAGTGGAAGAGTCTCCAAAAACTGGAGGCTCTCCAATTCTGAGCTTTCATGTGGATAATCTAGTTGAGACAATTGCTAAATTAGAATCACTCGGTGGTCAGCTAGAGGGACGTATTCGCGAACCTTCCTTTGGCAAAGTTGCCGCCGTTCGTAGTCCCGAAGGTCATTTACTAAGTTTATTGCAACCTGCAACAGATAAATAATACCAATCATAGAAAGTGTGATTACACTTTCTATGATTGAAAGCTAAGAGCGTGTTTGAGAAGTTTTTTACCCCCCCTTAATCCCCCCTTGCAAAGGGGGAGGATTTAAGTTTCCCCCCTTTGCAAGGGGGGATTAAGGGGGGGAAAGCAGAAATTTATGCTAGTTAGGAGACTTCTCAAACACCCTCTAAATCCAGAGAGGATTTCAAATATTCAAAGTGGCAACGCCATTTTGAATATTTGGATAACTGATGGCAACAACATTAAAAGTAATAAACCTACGACAAATATGACCTTTGAAGCCGCGATCGCCTACACCGAAACTTTACGAGTACGAAAAGATTTAGAAGCTTCACAACTAAAATCAGAAATTGAAGCGCTTATTAAAACCTCAAATGGAGCGAGAGGATTTTTTGTAAGCTTTTTGACAGGAGAATGGGAATTAGCGGATATTCCTAGCGAAGCAATCATTCAAGCTTTGCAAGCTGAGCCTAATGCGATCGCTGAATTGCTAGTCAAAAATCTGGCTATGTCAACGGCAATGGCAATTACCCATCAACGTAATGGCAACCTCGAACAAGCTCATGGTTCTGAGCGCGTGGCTAAACGTACAGCCCTCTTGATCGAGAAAGTAGATCTGCCAGAAGTTCGTGCAATTGCAGTTCAAATGCAGAACTCTGCAATTTTTAATACTGGAGATTACAAGGCTTTTCTTGAGAAATGGGGATATGATGCTGAGCAAAAACAAGCGATCGCTAATGTCCTAACTATCACAAGTTAAATACATCACAATAACAACGCAGTTTTAATCGTGCGAGTTATTTAATTTACGCTCTGAAGTTAACAAGCTTTATATTAAACAAAGATGATTTATCAAGTATGCAAATTTATGCGATCGCTAAGAAATTGGTTGATTATCCTTATAGTCGCCACATTTATTGTTTCCTGTACACCTGCCATTCCTTCTCAATCCCCAGTTCCACCTGCTGTCAATAGCTCACAAGCTAAATCTCCCGAAGTTAAACCCGCTAATGCTTCAAAGGTAGTTGCTTTGACTTCACTTTCAGCTGATATCATCTATCGATTAGATAAAAACAAACTAGTGGGGATTCCAGGGAGTCGGTTGCTGAGAGAGAATGCGGAAATGTCTAAGCTCCCCCAAGTTAGTGAAGGACAAACGCCTCCAAATTTAGAGAAAATCATTGCCCTCAAGCCTGATTTGGTAATCGGTGCAACGGGTTTTCACGATCAGATTCTTGCTAAGCTGAAGGAGCTAGGCATTAGGACAATGACCTCTCGCATTACAAGTTGGCAGTCATTAGAGGAATTAACCAAGGAGATCGCTACCGAAATTCAAGCCGATCCCACGGCACTAATTCAGTCCTATCAAGCTTTCATCTCGACCAAAGCCACTAAACCAGAATCAACTCTAGTTTTAGTGAGTTCTCAACCAATCCTTGCTCCGAATAAGAACAGTTGGGCAGGAGACTTACTAACCAAGTTCCAAATAGAAAATGCGGCGGCTGAATTGCAAGGTCAAAGCTTACAAAAAGGCTATATCACTCTTTCTGCTGAGAAAATCTTAGAGACAAATCCCAAGGTGTTGATTTTGGTTGATTTTGGTGATGGTGAGATCAATAAGCTCAAAGAAGCTCCATTCTGGAATAAGCTCGATGCTGTAACTAGCAATCGTGTCTATACACTTGGTTACTATGGTTTAGTCAACCCTGGAAGTATTGATGCGATCGCTAAGGCTTGTGCACAATTGCAAGCGATCGTTAGCGCTAAGGCTTAGAAACCACTTAAGAATTACTTCTTGCGTTCAAAAGCCCTAAGAGATCCCTCTCAATCTCCCTAAAAAGGGGGAAGAATTTAATTCTTTCCCCTTTTTACTTGTTTGAGATCGCCTTTTGGCGAGGAAATAGCCAAAGATTTTGCTAATGACAAATAAATCATAGATAATTACCTACAAGCCCAGATCCCCGACTTTTTTTGTAAATTTGCAAATTCCTTTTGCTTGAGTAGAAAAAGTCGGGGATCTCAACCTCCAATCCCAACCCAATTTTTACCTTTTTCCTTTTTCCTTTTTCCTTGAAATATCGCTAGGGATTAGTTGAAGACTTAGCTTGATGTAATTATTTAGGTAGTAGAATTTTAAAATCCTTTAGTTTTTAAGTAACTTATGCCCCGATCAACCCGATCAATATTGCAACTAAAAATTACTTTAGAAGATATTCGCCCTCCGATTTGGCGCAGGGTGTTAGTAGAAAGTACGATGAAGTTAGATGAGCTACATCTGGTGATTCAAGCAATCATGCCTTGGCAAAATTACCACCTACACAGTTTTGAAAGTAGTGAAGCTAGTTATATGCCATTAATGCCCGATGACGCTTTGTTTGATTTTGGAACACCTTCTAAAGATGAAGCAAAATTTAAAATTAGTCAGGTGTTAACCGATGAGAAAAGTTGGATCAGGTATATCTATGACATGGGTGACGGTTGGCAACATAAAATTGTTTTAGAGAAAATCTTAGCTCCCGATCCCAAACTCAAGTATCCTATTTGCATTAAGGGGAAACGAGCTTGTCCTCCAGAAGATTGCGGTGGAGCATGGGGCTATATGGATCTGTTAGAGATTTTGTCAGATCCTAGTCATCCAGATTATGCCGAAATGATGGAATATCACGAGGAAGGGCTTGATGCTGAGGCTTTTGACTTGGCTGAAATTAATGAAAGTCTATCTAATTACAAACTGGGGAAATTGGATTTTTCTTGAGATTAGTTGTGCCTAATAGCTTTAAAATCCCCATTTTACCTTTTTACTTTTTCCTTGATAATTACCTACAAGCCCAGATCCCCGACTTTTTTTGTGAATTTGAAAATTCCTGTTGCTAATGATCCTGAGTTGACGAAGTTTGCGGCGTTGGATGGTGGGTATTACCAAAATCAAGAGAAATAATGTTATTTTTAAGCCAGCATTACTTGTTGAGGGTGCGTTAAACATGACAACAGTAATTAACAACCATATTGAGATTACTCAAGGTGTTTGCGGTGGTAAACCTCGGATTGCTGGACAACGGATTAGGATTGAGGACATTGCGATCTGGCATGAACGGATGGGTTTGTCTGCTGATGAAATAGTCTCTCAATATCCATCTATCACGCTGTCGGATGTTTATTCTGCATTGGCTTATTATCACGATCATTTTCGGGAAATTAGACAACAGATCGCTGAGGATGAGGCTTTTGCGATGGAAATGAAGGCTAAAACGAATTCTCTTTTGCAACAAAAGTTGGAGGAGCGTTATGGTGGAATCAATTAATCGCCCCAAACCCAACCCAATTTTTCCTTTTACCTATTTACTTTTTCCTTGAAAATTATGAATCTCTTTTCAGCTAATCCATTTACATCTGTAGAAGAACTAATTGCTAAAGCTGCGCGGGAAAGTTGGGAAGAACTCGATCTGGCGGGTATGGGGATAAGGGAATTGCCATCTTCTATTGGTCAATGCAAAAGTTTGAAGAAATTAATTTTAGGAAAATCGCAACCCAAAAGGACTTGGTGGACTCTCTTCATTTTAGAACACGAATATGAAACTGAAGAAGTTGGCAATCCTCTTGAAACATTGCCTTCTGAATTAGCGAATTTAGTCAATCTTAAAGATCTACAAATTCCCTATAACAACATTAGTGAGATTCCAGAGGTAATTACTAATCTAACCAATCTACAAACGCTTGATCTATATTTCAACAATATTAGTGAGATTCCAGATGCGATCAAGGGGCTTATCAATCTACAATCCCTTTCTCTACACAACAACAAAATTAGTGAGATCCCTGATGCGATCAGAGGGCTGACCAATCTACAATCCCTTTCTCTAGGCTATAACAAAATTAGTGAGATTCCTGATGCGATCAGAGGGCTGACCAATCTACAATCCCTTTCTCTAGGCTATAACAAAATTAGTGAGATTCCTGATGCGATCAGAGGGCTGACCAATCTACAATCCCTTTCTCTACACGACAACAACATTAGTGGGATTCCTGATGCGATCAGAGAGCTGACCAATCTACAATCCCTTTCTCTACACGACAACAACATTAGTGGGATTCCCGATGCAATCAGAGGGCTGACCAATCTACGATTCCTTTCTCTAGGCAAAAACAACATTAGTGAGATTCCTGATGCGGTTTCAGAGCTGACCAATCTGCAATCCCTTGGTCTAAGTAGTAACAATATTAGTGTGTTACCTCAATCAATCACTAAGCTAACAAAGATTTCTTCATCTTCCATTTATAGTGGATTTAACTTATATGGAAACCCAATCTCAAATCCGCCTATGGAGATCGTTAACAAAGGTATGGATGCTATTCGTGAATATTTCCAACAATTAGAATCTGAAGGAGGAGAATATCTGTATGAAGCAAAGTTGCTGATTATTGGTGAAGGAGGAGCAGGCAAAACTTCACTAGCAAACAAGATTATCAATCCAAATTATAAACTCTGTGAAGAAGACAGTACCAAAGGAATCGAAGTATTACATTGGTCATTTTGCCGCGAAGATGGCAATCAAATTACTATCAATATTTGGGACTTTGGAGGTCAGGAAATCTACCATTCAACTCATCAATTTTTTCTAAGTAAGCGCTCTCTTTATGTCCTTGTTGCCGATAATCGCAAAGAAGACACCGACTTTTACTATTGGCTCAACGTCGTTGAACTGCTCAGCGACAACAGCCCAATTCTGATTGTCAAAAATGAAAAACAAGACCGCAAAAGGGAAATCAATGTCAATCAATTACGCGACGAGTTTGATAATCTTAAAGATGTCCTTGAAACAAATCTTGCTAATAATCGCAACCTAGAAGCTATTGTAACTGCTTGTAAATATCATCTCAGCCAACTCCCTCACATTGGGCAAACCTTACCCAAAACATGGGTCAGAGTTCGCCGTATCCTTGAAAGCGATCCGCGTAATTTCATCACCCTTGAAACATATCTGCAAATCTGCGAAGACAATGGGTTCAAAGAGCGTAAGGACAAACTACAACTTAGCGACTATCTTCACGATCTGGGTATCTGTCTCCACTTTCAAGACGATGAAACCTCATCTCTATACAAAACCGTTATTCTCAAACCCAAATGGGGAACTGATGCCGCATATGCCGTTTTAGACAATTCACGAGTTATCCTCAATCACGGACATTTTACCCGTCAAGACCTTGCCACGATCTGGAGCGCTGACGAATATGAAGGAATGTACGGTGAATTGTTAGAGTTGATGAAAAAATTTCAACTTTGCTACGAAATTCCACAAGCTAAAGGTAGTTACATTGCTCCCCAGCTTCTCACTGAAACTCAGCCAGAATACACTTGGGATGACACTGAAAACCTTATCTTGCGATACACCTACGACTTTATGCCTAAAGGGATAATCCGCCAGTTCATCGTCACCATGCACGAAGATATAGAGAAAAACCAAGAGGACAAGCAAATTGTCTGGCGTAGCGGCGTAATCATCAATTCCAAAAACATCATTAACACCCGCGCCGAAGTTATAGAAAATTATGGGAAACGTGAAATTAAAATACGTGTCTTTGGCAAAAACAAAAGAGACTTGTTAACTACTGTTACTTACGAACTTGACAAAATCCACAATTCCTATAAACGCCTAAAAGATAAATATCAAAAGCTCATCCCCTGTAACTGTTCTACCTGTAAAGGTAGCCAAGATCCACATTTTTATAAACTAACTGACCTCAAACGACGCTACGAAAAGCGTGTAACTACAGTCCAATGTGAAATAAGCTATGACAACGTTGATGTATTAGGATTAATTGATGATATTGCATCGCGAACACAACCTCAAAATTCAACAAAAAATCTCGATCCAGAAGACGATCCAAAAGAGCGTTTTAACTTTAATTTTAATTTCAACATGGAAAACAACCAGCACAATCCCTCTATACAAATTAGCAGCCAAGAGCAAACTATGAGCGATTCTCAAAACACTTTAAATTTCCATAACTCAGTCGGACAATTTATCATGGGCGATCAAAATGTTGCAGGTGACAACATTGGCATACAAAATAACAACTATTCTCCCAATCTTGCCCAAGCCGCCAAAGAAATCAAAGAGCTACTCGATCAACTTTCTGAAGAATACAATCCCAATACAGAAAAGGGACAAAATCTCATTAAAGATGAAGCTGTCAATGCAATCAAAAAAGATTCCACACTTCAGCAAAAAATAGTCAATGCTCTCAAAGAAGGCAGCGTTACCACACTTGAAGAAGCTATCAATCATCCTGTTGCAAAAGTTGTAATTGCCACTGTCAAAGGTTTTCTTGAAGGGTAATACAGAGATTAAGATCCCCGACTTTTTCTTTGCGATCGCAGATCACTTCTACATAATCACAAAAAAAGTCGGGGATCTGGGCATTTTAAAGAAGTCAAAAATCCTTTCATAGGGTGCGTTATGCTTTCGCTAACACACCCTACAGATTCTAAGTTCCAAATAGAAACTTAACGGACAAACGCAGGCATCACCTCAGCCGCAGTCATCAACCCATAAATACCGCGTTGATGGAACTGCTTCCCAGCCTTGAGATAGCCAAACGCTGGCCCACACACATTCGCCGCCATACTCGTCTCATCGCCAAGCGTGAAAGTATGCGTCGAAATCTTGCCCTCAAAAGTACGACCTGTCAGCTTCATATTCGTGCTCAAAGGCTTCTTCGGATTGCGCGTATCAACCACACCACCCACAGTCACCCGATCGCGATCGCAAATACCCACACGCTCCAGCATGATGTCATCAGCATGTTCCATATTTTCCAACGCGATTAAACCATTGGTCTTTTCAAGCAGAGCTTCCACTTCCGCATCAGTCATCGCCTGAGCCATATCCACCGTATAGCCCGACATATGCGCAATATCTTCACGAATCGTAGCGCGATAGGCATTCCAATTCGCAATGCCAACCCCAAAAGTAATCTCGACCTTATGGACTTCCGCAAAGCTCTGAGCTGCGATCGCAGCCGCCGCAGTCAACAACCCTGGGGTTGCGCCACAACCAGACATATAAGTAATTCCTGCTGCCGAGAGTTCAGGAGCAAGAGCAATCATTTGCTCAACGGCACTAGTGCGCTTGATCGCATCAACTAGCACACCCTTCCAACCTGAAGCAATAAATTGCTTGGCAACACTTGCCATGAAAGTATTGGGTAGATTTGGCAATGCCAAGAAATAACCATCCACATCCTTTGCCGTAGCGATCGCCTCAGCAATACTATCTTGGGTCAAGATGCCCGATGATTCGAGATAACCTAGAGAACCTTTACTTTGATAGGCAGCGATCGCATCTGCGGCGTTGAGTCCATTGCGATCGTAAGTAAAGCCTTCCTTATCGGCGGCTACGACCAACTGCATTTCTTGCTTGGCGCTGAGCAACTTTGCCGCCGCCTGACCTAATCCGCCAAATCCTAAAATTCCAACTTTTAATGTCATTAATTTAAACTTCGTTTATCGAGGTAATTTTTAACTATGCTGCGATCCTCTAATTTGACATATTTTAGGACTCATTGCTACATAGGATTAAAGTGATGATTGGGCGAAAACTTGACTTTTCATAATAATTACCCAAACCCGTAGGTTGTGACGCTGCGGGGCTCAACCTTACGGGTTTGGGTTTGGGACTCAAGTTATAATTCAGGATAGGTATCAAGTAAAGATAAAAGCCATGAGGTTTCAATATGGTTGCATCACCCATTCAACAGCCAGAAATCATCCGCACAGAGCGCGGACTGACGATCTCTGGTACGCGCATCACTCTTTACGATGTGATGGACTACGTAACGGCTCAATACCCGCGTAAATTTATTCAAGGATTATTCGATCTAACAGAAGAGCAAATTAAAATTGCCTTAGATTATATTGACAAAAATCGCGCAGAAGTTGAATTAGAGTATCAAAGAGTTCTTAGAGAAACGGAAGAACTGCGACAATATTACGAAGAGCAAAATCGCGAACTAATTAATCGAATTGCAAAATTACCACCCAAGACTGGAACTGAAGCAGCTTGGGCAAAACTACATGCTTTAAAAGCAAGTCGTGAAGCCAAAGTATGATTTTCTTGATTGATCACAACCTCAAAGGTCATGCTCTAGTGTTCTTTGGCGCGATCGCTAGTCAAGGTTGGCTTGATATTATTCCGATCCAATTTTTCACATTTACAGAAATCAATTTACCAATTGATAGCGATGATAGGGTTGTGTGGCGATTAGCTCAAAAGAATCAGATGATTCTACTTACTGCAAATCGCAGTATGAAAGGTAAGGATTCTTTAGAGCAAGTCATGCGTGAGGAAAACACTTCAGAATCTTTGCCTGTAATCACAATTAGCAATGCTGATCGACTACTAAATGAGTCTGAATATCGAAATCGCTGTGTTGAAAAGCTGATTGAAATTGCGCTTGATGTTGATAATTATCGAGGCGCAAAGCGAATCTTTTTACCATAAATTACCCAAATTTGTAAGGTTGCGTCCCTGCTGGACGCAACCTTACAAATTTGGGATTGATTCGTGCTGTCAGCTACAGTCACAATGTCATCTATAGCTCACAATAGTTACGATAGTTCTATGGGTAGCGATCGCGATCGCACATAAGCAATGAAACCCCGCATTATCATCTGTGGTCTAGACCGAACAGGTTATAAGATTTTGAGCCTGCTGAAGCAGCAAGGCTGTCTTGTGGTCGGCATTCACGATCGCCCAATACATCATCCCGATGCCGAAATAGTGATTGGCGATCTGGCGGCGGCGGATACTTTGATTGCCGCAGGAATTAGAGACACGCAAACCTTGATTTTGGCGGGAGCCGATGAAACCCGCAACCTCACAATTTTAATGCAAGCGCGAGTACTTAATCCCCATGTCAGGATTATTAATCGCTTGTTTAACTCCAGTTTGGGCGTGCGTCTCGACTTGACATTGCCCAATCATTTGACCATGAGTGTGGCAGCCCTAGCTGCGCCAGTATTTGCCTTTAGCGCAATGGGTAGTGAAGCGATCGGGCAATTGCGACTATTCAACCAGACTTGGCCGATTCACGAAGAATATATCGACGATCGCCATCCTTGGCTAGGTAAACCACTATCGGAGTTTTGGGAAGATCGCACTCGCATGTTGATCTATTACTTGCCCTATGACGAAAGCAAAGTCGATCTGGTGAGTGCCGTTCTCAATGGTCGTACATTACAAAGAGGCGATCGCCTATTACTTGGTACACAACCCAGTGTGCGCACTGCATCACGCCCGATTTTGCAGAAAATATCGAAGCTCTTCATGAGCATTCGACACTTTCATGTGCATGGAAGAGCCGTGTTATTTACTGCGATCGCCTTATTACTCACAATTTTTTCGGCAACGGTGGTATATACCAGTTTCCAGCTGAAAGTTTCGTTAGTAGATGCGCTCTATTTCTCGGTGGGTATGATTACAGGAGCTGGTGGCAACGAGCAGGTTGTGGAACATTCTGCTGATAGCATCAAAGTCTTTACGATTGTAATGATGCTGGTTGGTACGGCGGTAGTTGGGATTTTTTACGCAATCTTAAATGATTTTATTCTTGGCTCCAGACTGAGAAACTTTTGGGATGCAGCGCGAGTACCACAGCGAAATCATATTGTGGTTTGCGGTTTAGGTAGTGTTGGCGTGCAGACAGCATTGCAACTAGTCAGCTATGGCTACGAAGTTTTGGTGATAGAACGCGACTTAAATAATCGCTTTTTAGATACCGTGCGAGCGAATGGTATTCCCGTCCTTCATGGTGATGCTAGCCTGCCGACTACGCTCAAAGCTGCCAATCTCGAAAAAGCGGAAAGTATACTTGCGGTCACAAGCAATGACACAGACAATCTCGAAATTGCACTCAATGCTAAGGGCATTGCGCCCCGATGTCGGGTGGTGGTGCGCTACGACGATCCCTACTATGCCAGCATGGCACAGGAAGTATTTGATTTTGAGTCAGTTCTCAGTCCTCCCGAAATTGCGGCTCCTGCCTTTGCCTCCTCGGCATTAGGTGGACGTATTCTCGGTAATGGCATTGTCGCTGATAGTCTCTGGGTCGCGATCGCAACAATGATTACTCCCAATCATCCATTCTGCGGAAAACCAGTGTGTGAAGCTTCAATGACAGCAGATTTTGTCCCGCTTTATATCGAAACTTCTTGCCAAACAATTCATGGATGGAATTTATTAGAGGCTTCGCTAAGTGCAGGAGATATTCTTTATTTGACAATGCCTGCGGCAAAGTTAGAACAACTCTGGCGCGTTGCACCCTTTCAAGTAGCAGTTAGCTAGGCAACTTGTATTGATTTTTTGTTTTGCCTACCGCAAATCGCTTTATTAATCTTCTGTTATTTTGGATGCCAAACTGGCGAAATATCTTTATCATAATCTAGAGGATATGAGAGGCGGCGCTTTCCACCGCCTCTCATATCCTCTAGATTACTATCCTAATACTTACGAGGCGTTGATGCTTTCTTTTCCAGTCTATGTGGCGATGCATATTCCCGATGGGTATCTGAGTTTACCTGTAAGTTTAGTCACAGGGAGCATTGCGATCGCCTTAATTGCCCTCTCTCTTAATCGAGTTCAGTCAGAATATAAAGAACGTACCGTTCCGCTCATGGGAGTGAGTGCTGCTTTTATATTTGCCGCACAGATGATTAATTTCCCAATTGTGGGCGGTACATCTGGACATTTACTCGGAGGAACTCTAGCAGGTATCTTGCTTGGCCCTTGGGCGGGTTCGTTAGTAATGTCAGTGGTCTTCATCGTGCAGTCTGTCATGTTTCAGGATGGTGGACTGACGGCTCTAGGTGCAAATATCACGATTATGGGATTAATTGGAACCTTTGGTGGTTATTATCTCTATCGAGTGATTAGATTTTTGATTGGGCGCAATACTTGGTTAGGCATGAGTGTTGGCACTGCGATCGCTTCATGGACAAGTGTAGTTGTGGCATCGGCAGTTTGTGCGGTAATGTTGGCTCTTTCAGACACCGTTCCCTTGGCTTTAGGAATGACCGCTATGCTCTCTTGGCATTTCATGATCGGCATTGGCGAAGCATTTATTACTCTCGCAGTAACTAGCTTTATCTGGAAGACTCGCCCTGAGCTAATTTACGATGTTCCTCTATCCGCAATTAAACAAACTGAATCAGATCATTTTTAGGTTGACATAAAAGCCATAAACAAATGCATAAAAATCGTGTTTTTCTATTCTCAGGATTATTTCTAGCACTGAGTATTGCTGCATTCATCTCACCCTTTGCTAGCAAAGATCCAGATGGATTAGATCGAGTCTCTCAAGATCTAAAATTTGAAGATAAAGCTATTGAGAACTCATCAACAAAACAACTTCCCTTTGCCAATATTTTTGATGAATATTCTGTCAAGTCAGTTCCCGATCAGAAAGCATCAACTGCACTAGCGGGAATTACAGGAACATTAGTTGTATTTGGCTTAGCATGGGGAGTTGGCAAACTCACAGTACGTAAATCTGAACCAAAACAGAAATAAAGCCCTGCACTCAAGTGCGGGCTAAAAGCTCAAACCAGTTGAAACAGGTTGCTTAGAAGTATCCTTTAGTCTGCTTCTATAAAACTAAATCTATGCTTCTACATATTCATCTCATTGAGTCAAATGATCGCCTATGTCAAACACTGAGCGATCGCTTAAATTTATGGAATCGCTTAGCTGTACATACACGCTTGATCTGTATATTCCTATTGGTATTTGCGATCGCCCTAACTCCAATGGGCAGATGGTGGACTTGGGCAGTATATGGAGTTGCTGTTTTGCCAATTCTCTACTGGAGTAAAGTTAGTTTAGGAATTCTCGCCAAACGTATGGCGATCGAATTAGCCTTTATTAGCGTGATTCTATTAGGAACTCTCTTCCGTGGTGGTGGACAGATACTTTGGCAATGGGGATGGTTACAAATAACTACCAATGGATTAATAATTTTAGGAAGTGTGAGTATCAAAGCGTTTTTATCTTTACTACTATTAAATATTCTCACTCTCAGTACTTCCATTCCATTATTACTCCAAGCTCTAGTTACTCTCAAAATGCCACCACTGTTAGTTAGCATTCTCACCTCGATGTATCGCTACATTGGAGTCTTAACTAACGAATTTAATGCTATGCATCGTGCGGCAACTGCCCGCAATTTTGCGCCACAAAATCTCTATAATCCCCAACGACACGATCGACCGTGGCAACGACAGGTACTAGGCAATATGTTAGGAGTTCTGTTTATCCGCACTTACGATCGCGGCGATCGCATTTATCAGGCGATGTTAGCACGCGGCTATCAAGGTACTCCAGTCATGCTCGAATCAGTTACGAGCACATGGAGCGATCGCATGGCAATTAGTTGCGTTATGATTTTGATTATAGTCGGTCAAGTTTTTATTAGTTAAAGCGCTTTGCATCACAATCCTATTTCTATTGAGAACCTCAGTTATTGCTATCCTGATGGTATTCAGGCTCTAAAAGGGATTAATCTCCAGATCGCCGCAACCGAGAGGGTGGGACTCATTGGAGCCAATGGTTCTGGAAAGTCAACATTACTTTTGCATCTGAACGGCATTCTCATGCCACAGCAGGGCGAAATCGTGGTCGGTGAGATGGTCGTCAAGCCCAGCAATTTCGCCGCAATTCGGAATTTTGTTGGGCTAGTGTTTCAAAATCCAGATGATCAATTATTTATGCCAACGGTTTGGGAAGATGTTGCTTTTGGTCTAATGAATCAAGGACTCCGAGGAGATGAGCTAAAAACAAGGGTAGCAGAAGCTTTGGTGGCAGTCGGGCTAGATGTTGCAAAATATCGAGAGAGGCTATCTCATAATCTTTCTGGTGGTGAAAAGAAAAGAGTTGCGATCGCAGGGGTTTTAGCGATGCAGCCGCAGGTCTTAGTATTTGATGAGCCATCTGCCCAGCTCGATCCGCGATCGCGCCGTCAGTTAATCCAGCTTTTGCATACTTTGCCCGAAACTCAATTAATTGCTACTCACGATTTAGACTTAGTTCTAGAGCTATGCGATCGCACTGTTGTCTTGAGTGAGGGTAAAATTGTCTATGATGGTTCGACAAAGAAGGTGTTATGCGATCGGGAATTTTTGTTGGAGCATTCTCTCGAAATGCCATTAAGTCTAGGATCTCGTTGAGACCTTCAGCAGGGCTTATCCTGCAACCTCAATAGCAGCTTGAAAAATCGTATCAGTCATCAAATTTAGCTTGGGTAAAATATCGGATTCAATCCGTTTCCCAGAAGTAAATAGAAATAGCTGATATTCTCCTTCGATTAATTTGCAAACTGTCACCGTTGGCTGCTTTGGCTTGCCAATGTGTCGCACTGCCCCTAGCGCCCGATAATCCACAATCCAGTATTCCGCAATTCCCATCACCTCATATTGCGATAGCTTGATTGCATAGTCGTCGCTCCAGTTAGTACTGACAACTTCGATGACTAAGGGAATAGTTTTGCCGTTTTGAATCACTGAAGCTTTTTGCCACAAAGGTTCGTTGACGAGTTCGAGCCGATCTATCACTACCACGTCAGGGATAAAACCAGTCTCAGCCATTTCTGGCTTTAGTAGACACATCCTACTAACTCGATAGTTAGGATGATTACTACGAACCTCTAAAGTTAGCTCCTCAGACAAAAAGCTACTAGTTAATTCATGATCACCTATGGGCATCATTTCTCTAACTGCTCCTCTATATAGCTCATAGCGCTTACCATCTTCGGGATACCAATCGATAAACTCTTCAAAAGTCATGCGATCGCAGTTAACTAATGCTTGCACCATTGCCACACCTCTATCTTTGGGGTTTTGACTTTCCTCAATTATAACTGCTATAACTAAACTCAATTTGCTGACAGCATAGCAAAAAGTAATTGTCATATACAGTGAAAAAACACATTTTATTCATTCTGCCTTACCTCAATCAAGGTGGCACAGAAAAGCAAGCCCTTAGCCTCATTGAAGGACTACGAGATCGCTACAAAATATCGCTATTAGCCCCAGATGGCAAAGGTGCTCCCAAATTTCGAGCTTTACCAATTTTGCAGCGTGAATACACAAAGTGGGAGATTAATGTATTTAAAGGCTTTCCAGAACTGATCGCAAGAATCAAGGAAATCCAAAGAGAACAGGCGATCGATCTTGTGCATGTTCACGGCGCTCACGAATTAATGCTAGCTGTATATTTAGCTTTAAAGAAAGTCCCTATTCTCTATACTGTACATGGCTTTCATGGACTAGGGGCAAAATTTAGTTATCAAATGTCACGCTGGTTTAGCAATTGGTTTGCCGATCGCGTAATTTGTGTTTGTGAAGCTGAATATAATCTTTTACGGGAATTGGGATTAAGTGAAAAAAAGCTCCATTTGATTTACAACGGAGTCAAAGAGCCAATTCTCGATTCTGATAAATCATTAGAACTCACCAAGAAATTTCAACTAGACCCAGCCAATCAAATCATCCTTGGGACAGCAGCCCGATTAGATGAAGCAAAAGGGCTAACCTATTTACTTCAGGCTTTTGCAAAATTGCAAGGAGAAAACCTGCATTTAGTAATTGCAGGTAATGGTGATTTAGAAGCTTCTCTTAAACAAGAAGCTCAAGATTTAGGTATAAGCGATCGCGTGATTTTCACGGGCTATCTTGATGACTTACCGAACCTGATGCAACTGTTTGACATTTTTGTATTGCCTTCGCTCCAAGAAGCTTGCAGTCTTGCCTGTGCAGAAGCGATGTCTCAAGGAAAGCCAGTAGTCGGAACTCGTGTGGGTGGTATTGCTGAACAAGTAAGTGATCGCCGAACAGGTTTTATCGTGATGCCTCGCGATCCTGACAGTTTGGCTGTTAAGCTTGCCGAACTAATTGCTGATCAAGAGCTACGCGATCGCTTTGCAAAAGATGGTTATAGCCGCTATCGTCAACTTTTCTCAAGCGAAATCATGCTTGAAAAAACGGCTCAACTATACGATCAGATGATTGCGACATAAAAAGATACTCCCTTCCCACTAAATAAATAGCGGTGCACGGCGAAGCCGTGCACCGCTATTTATTGGTTCAGCAAAGCGCTGTAATGCGTTTTAAGTAGGGAAAACTATAACTAGCCACAAAGCGATCGCTAAAATGACCGCACTCAAATGTTGAGGTATCAGCGATCGCCAAGGCTGTCTGGCAATCTTTTGCGTTAGCACCCATGACAAAAGCACAGAGAAAATTAATGTGGTTCCTTGCAAAAAGGAAATTACCGCAGGATGAGCAATAAAAATTGGCAATGTCGAACCATCCAGCCCAAAAGTCGCCCAAGTAACTGGCAATACCCGACCTGCTTCTTGGAGAAATAGACGTAAATAATGCGCTAGATTTGCGCCTAGAACTAATGGCAAGTATCCATAGGCGAGCTGGATAAATGGTCTGGGTTTACAGGCTGTAATACTAAAAGGAAGCTGATTGTCTTCGCAATTCTTTCTCCAGACAATTGTGAGAAAGTAGAGCAATCGCATGATCCCATAAGTAATTAAGGGAATTACCGCAGCGACAATCAGAATGAGTAGAGATACTGCCAAATGGGGAAAGAATGCTTCCGTAATAGACGGCAAACCAAAAAACGAGGTGATTTCTGGTAAGCGATGCAAAAATGCACCACCAAGCAGTAACAAGAGCAAAGCAACTTCATAGGTGCGTGGTACATGGGTTGTCCATAGTTCAATTGCGGGAGGACGAAGATTAAACTCTACAGACCTATGGGGGCAAGCCTTGAGGCAAGTCATACATAGCACACAGTCGCGATTATCTTGTAATTGAGCAGGATGAGAATAAAGCGGACATCCATTTGTCTCTAGACCTTCGCCTTTTTTCACGCCGCCTTTATAGCATTGATAGGTCGTACATTCAGCCGAACAAGTTCCTTGTTGAGCGCGTAATTCCGTCATTGAGAGTTTTGCAAATAGTCCATTCATCCCTCCAATGGGACAGAGATAGCGACACCAGTACCTGCGTTCAAAAATCAGCGAACAGATCATCGCTCCAGCCGTAATCAATAGCAATAAATATGCAGAAAGATAGGCAGTATTTTGTAAATCCCAAAGCTCTTCCCATAAGTAGATCAGCACAAATAGACCGAATAAAAACCATCCACCCCAACGTTCAGAAATATCTCGATTCCAATGTTTAAGCTGTCGTGGAAATAGCCATAGAGAGAGCTTCTGCACTACCTCTCCATAAATCATAAACGGACAGATAGAACACCATAGTCTTCCTACAAAGGGAAAGCTAATTAAAATTAATGGCCACCACCATGCCCAAAAAAAATTAAGCGCAATATTTTGATCGCGAGTTTGAGGAGCTAAAAACAGTATGGCAACGACGATCGCAAAAAAAGTGAACGTAAATCCATAGTTAAGGCGATCGGGAAACCATTCACTACGTAGGAACCGACGTAGATTAGGATAGGCATTGAGTAGATTAAAGCGAAACTTTTTACCCTTGGGTTGGGTTGACCAAAACACTGATTCGTTTAGCGATGGCGCACCCTGTGACTGTAATATTGCTCGTTCCACCAATAATTGTAGTTCTTTTAAATTTCCTGTGAAATCATAGCTTTGGAGACTGCGTAAAGCCTCAGCAGTAATAGTTGGTTTAGGAATACCGCGATCGCGACAAAACAAACTAATGTAATATTCCACATGTGGTTTAATATCAGCTTTTCGCACTCTCAGCGATGGAACTTTGATCGAATGTTTAACATATGACTCACAGGTAGATTGACGTTTTTCAGAGACCATAATGATCCGCGATTCACAGATTAAAGGCGCATCGGTTGCATTACTTCCGACTCGTCTAAAGGTTCCGTTTTTTAGAAGCTGCACAATCTGGGGGCGCAATTCATTGGGTAGCTCTTGGATGTTATTTAAAACTAGAGTTCCTTTTCCCAAATATGTTAATAGCCCATGATTGCCATCTGCACGTCCAAATAAATCTGCACCACTGGTTTGGACAAGGCTGCAATTTACTTTTGCGATCGCTTCCCGTCTATATGCCGAATTAAAATGAATCAAAGCCGCAATATTATCTTTATCCAGTCCAGGTTCGCCAAGAATCAATACTGGTTGCCGATCTTCACTGGCACTTTTAATCTCTTGACGAAGCCTCATCGCATAGCGACTCTTACCAATAATTCCTCGCTCAGCCTTGGTAATTAGATAGGGCTGCAAAACCTGCGATCGATCTTGTATCCACTCTAAAGAAGTTTCAGAATAATTGGAAGACATAATTCTTCACAGGTTTATAGCTATTGCTAGTTAGAGTATACTCCTTTTGCATTGCTATATTGCAATGCAAAACATAGCTAGGACAAATCAAAAACCAAAAGATAAGTGACAGCGCAAAGCGCCGCCACTTATCTTTTGGTTTTTATGTACTAAGCAAAACTTGCATTGCTATACATGTAAACAAATAACTTCTTTTTGTTTTGGATTGAGCGAAAAGCATTGTAATAAAACTGGCGACAGCAATACCTTAATTTCTGACTTTTTCTTGTTTCGCCAAGTGATAATCAATGGGAGTATAACCCTCTAAATAACCGCTACATCTAAACGAGAGCATGGTGTAAAAGGAAGAGACATATGGGAAACTCAGAACATCTTGCGATACTGAAACAAGGAGCAGCCAGTTGGAATAGATGGCGACTAGAAAATCCTGAGATTATCCCTAATTTGAGTGGTACTAACTTAAGACGTGCCAATCTCCGCGAAGCAGATTTGAGTGGAGTAAACTTGCGCTGGACAAATTTGAGTAACGCTAATTTATTAGGTGCGAATCTCAGTAGTTCTGATCTCGTGAAAGCAAATTTGCGAGAAGCAGATTTGTATAAAGTAAATCTTAAAGATGCTGAGGTGAGTGGAGCCTATTTGAGCAAAGCTCATCTAAGAGAAGCTTGTTTAGAAAGATGCGATCTGAGTATGGCAAACTTACAAGGAGCCGATCTTACTAAAGCTCATTTTAATGGTGCTAATTTGAGTGGTGCAGATTTAGACGAAAGTGATTTGAGCAATGCAAATTTAAGTGAGACAAACTTAAGCAATGCCATTTTGAGCAATGTTAATCTCACAAATGCTGATCTCCACCGCAGTGATTTAACTAACGCAAATCTAGAATTTGCTGATCTTAGTAATAGCAATTTATCGGACTCAAAGCTTTGCAACGCAAATCTGAACAATGCTAATTTGCAAGAATGTGATTTGAGCAACGCTGCTATTAATCAGGCTAATCTTTGTCATGCTAACTTAGCTGATGCAATTCTCAGTAATGCCAATTTAAGTAATGCTAATTTAAGGCACGCAAATTTAAAAAATGCAGTTCTGAGCAATGCAATTCTGAGCAATGCTGATCTGTGTGATAGTAATTTGGAAGATACAATCTTAAGTGATGCAATTTTAAGTAATGCAAATTTAAACGGGGCAATTTTGACAGGAGCACAACTGGTTTCAGCAAAGCTAGATGCTGCTTTTTTGATTGGTACTAATTTAGTTAAAGCTAATTTACGGCTTGCCAATCTGAATGGAGTTAGTTTATCCGAAGCAAATTTGTTTGGAACGATTATGCCCGATGGTTCGATCCATAATCATTAATAAAGACGGCATTTATGCCGTCTTTATTAATGATTTGTCGTTAAATAAAAGAAACCTTAAAACCCGAAATGATAAATAGCCCGCTGCGCGGGCGATTTATCATTTCGGGTTTTACTAAGCTTGTGGCTTACCACCAATATCGCCATCACCATCAATGTCACGACCAGTAAGATTCTCTAGTGCATCAACTGCTTTGCCTGCAGAATCTTTAGCCATGACACCAACATCCAAATTTAGAGTATCAGTAACCTTTTTGACGTTTTCTTCACCGATAACTCCTTCAGCCTTTTCCTTGAGTCCTTCAGCTACTTCTCCAGCCTTTTGCTGTAAGCCACTTACAAATCCGCCAAGTCCTGAATTTTGTTCTTCGCTCATTTTAATTACCTTCGTAAAGAGTTTTAAGGATTAATGCTATTGAATTATAGTCGGATAGGTTTCAAAAATCATGTCTTTTGTAACACTACGCAAAAGAATTTGCCGAAAAAACGCCGAAAAATGAAGCTTACCAGTAAGTAGCTAAGCAAAAAAGCCCTTAAAATCTGAAAAGAAAAATCGCCCCCCGCAGTGGGCGATTTTTCTTTTTAGATGTTAGTTTTTGTCACGCCTAATTACTAGTTTTTCAACATTGCGTGGAAAGCAATTTATGCATATCTTGCGCTAGCACAGGGAGACTGCACTTACAACGATTTGCGCTTAAACCCAAACCAAGATAAATCTTGAAAGCGTTGCTAAGCAACGCTTTCAAGATTTATCTTGCGGCTCATTTGATCGAAAATTGCTGTAGATTTCGTAAGACTATGTTCCCATACCAGCCCTTACTCTAATATGCCCCCTTACCAAATAAAACTAGCCTTAGAGTTTCAATGAGAATTTCCAAATCGAAATTTAGTGACCAGCGATCTATATAGAACAAATCTAATTTTGCTACATCATCAATTGTATCTAAATCAGATCGCCCTGAAATTTGCCATAAACCTGTAATCCCTGGCATAACTAAATGCCTTGTATGATGCCAACTGGTGAATCTTGCCACATCCCTCACAGGCAGAGGTCTTGGTCCAACCAGACTCATTTGTCCAATTAAAACATTGAATAGTTGCGGAAGCTCATCCAAACTTGTAGAGCGTAAAAAATGTCCGATTGGAATGATGCGTGGATCTTTTTCGATTTTGAACATGACACCATCGGAACTTTTATTAAGGTGTTCTAGTTCTAATTGGCGGCGATCAGCATCCATAAACATACTGCGAAATTTCCACATACGGAAAGATTGCCCCTGTAAGCCAATGCGATCTTGAGTATAGAATACGCTCCCTTTAGAGCTAGTTTTAATCGCGATCGCAACGCCAATAAATACTGGCGATAAAACTATTAACCCGAAAAAGGCAGCGACCAAATCCAAACAGCGCTTAAAAATATATTCCCAATTCGCTAACAGCGATGACTCAATCCGAATCATGGGCATTGATGCAAAAATCTCTGGAGTGCCGCGCCGATGAAGTAGCATTAAGCTAGATGGAACTAGCCTTAGTCCAATTCCCGCATTGCGAAGTTGCCAATATAACTGAGAAGCAAGTTGTGTTTCTGGCAATCCTTCCGCAATCACCTCTTTTGCCCCAGAACTAATAATGGATTGCATAGCGTGTGAAGTATTAGCGAGAGAAGAAGTGAGAACTCCGACTACTTTGTAGCCAGTTCTTTTTTCGACAATTTTGGCTAAGTATGACAAGCGATCGCTAGGTGCAATGATAAAGACAGGTGTATGAATTCTGGCGATCGGAAACTGATCAAAGAGCAAAGTTAATAGCAACCGCAATCCGATAATCATTAATATGCTGCCAATCCATGCTGGGAAAAATAGCGATCGCGGTGCATCAACTCCAGGGCTATAAAAATAGCTGACCACTAGAGATGCCATGTAAACGCTGCTGATGACTTGAGATTGCTTTACATAGTTACGCCATTGGGACTCGCCTCGGTAAAAGTTATGATAGGCAAATGCTGTGACAATCGCTGCGGCAAAAGCCCAAAACAAACCCGTAAATCCTGCAAATTCTCCCCAATTAAGTTCTGGTGGTAAGGGTGAAAATCCTTGATTAAGTCTTCGAGAAACTTGCCATGCTATGCCCAATCCCAAGGTGTCGCTAGCAATTAGGAATAGCGATCGCAACCAATTGCACTCGACCATAGACCATTGTTTGATCTGGTTACCAGCTCGAATGTCGTATTTTTTTGCACATTGCTCGGTGTGCTTCTGGGTTGGTTTGCGATCGCTACTCACTCTCATATTCCTCTTTTGCTCTTAATCTGATTGTGCATCACAAAATTTGCTTTATTTAAGTACTTGCTCATTATCTTGCCCAAATTTGGAATTAGTTCAGACACATAGCTGTCGCCAAGCAAAACCCAAAGGAGAGTTGCGGTGCTTCGCGCCGCAACTCTCCTTTGGGTTTTGATCTAACTAAAGGAGACGCTTCACGTCTCCTTTAGTTTTTGGGCTTTTAAAAATTCGTTGCAAATGTTGTATCCCAAATAAAACGACAAAGCATGGATTATTGATTAAATAGCGTTGCCACAGACGCATTGGCTCTTGAGTAAAGCGATATAACCACTCAAGCCCGATCGCCATCATCCAACGTGGAGCTTGTGAAACCTGTCCACTATGAAAGTCAAAGGCAGCGCCCACACCAATCATCACTGCTGCCAATCGGGGTTGAGCTTGACTCATCCAAAATTCTTGCTTAGGACAACCAAGGGCAACAAATACAACCTTTGCACCTGATTTAGAAATAGTTTCGATATCTTCAGCTAACTGCTCCTCAAAGTTTGGATCGTCAAGCTCGAAATAAGGTGGAGCATGTTTACCCGCGATCGCTAGCTCTGGAAAGCGTAATTTTAATTTTTGCTCTAATTTGTTAAGCGTTTCGAACGTTGCGCCAAAAAGATAAATAGGTATATTTTCTTGCGCTGCGCGATCGCACCAAGCAAGCATTAGATCAGGTCCGTAAACTCTCCGTTGTTCTTTTACCCCTAGCGATCGCAGCCCCCATACAAGTGGCATCCCATCAGGGGTGACTATGTTGGCTCTTTCTAATACTTGGCGATAGTCTTGATGCCAATAAGCTGTCATTACTACATGCACGTTCGCAGCAACTATGTAGCTAGGTGTCTCCTGCTGGACGAGACTGGCAATGCGATCGCAAGTATCTACATAACTTGTTGTGTCAATGCCAACATTAATAATGGATATACGCTGACTCATAATGTTCTGGGATTTAAATTTTTTGTGGTGCGACAAAGCCGCGCCACAAAAAATCAGTGAGACTTTTTAATTGATGAGTTGTGCTCTCATTTGATGCTATTATCATTAAGGCAAAAAATACGGCTTTGGAGTTTTGATTCGCTCAATGAATACAGAAATTGCAGAAGATTTATTCACTCAAGGTTTAGAGCGCTACAAACAGGGTGAATCTGCGGCAGAATTAATTCCTGTGTTTGAAAAAGTATGTGAGCGCCAGCCCAAAGTTGCTAGCGGTTGGATTTGTCTATCTTGGTTGTATTTGCTAGACAACAATGCCAAACTCGCGATCAAGGCAGGACAGAAGGCGGTCAAAATTGCTCCCGAAGATCCTCAAGGTCACATTAATCTGGCGATCGCAATGTTAGAGCTATCCCAAAAAGGGGTGCGAGAGCAAGTTGAAGCAGCTCAAAATTGGCTAATGATTTTGAAAGATATTAAGCCAGAAATTGTTGAGAATTTTGAAGAAGGATTGCGCCGTCGTCCAGATTGGAAAGCCCTTGAAAAGGTTAGGGATTGGGTACTAAGCTAAAATTCAGCCTATGTATTCTTGTTAATTTCGGGCTGCTGTCAACATTTGTAAATCACAATTGTTGAAACTCAATAAATAACTTTATCTAACGTCATAGAACTTCATAAGTGCTGCTCTTTTGTCAGAAAAACTTAACACGGGATTTTTGTCAAGGGTGCTAGGCTACATAAATATAAATAACTGAAGCTGATAACTTTTTAATTACAGCGAAGTGACAATTTTTTATTTAAAAGGAAGTTAATAAAATGATCTTAGAAAATGTCAGAGTAAAGCCCGACACCCGCAACCACAAAGGTTTTTTTGTGTTGGAAGCTTCTTACAAACTCGTTAATATCGATGGCAATGGCTGGGCTTTAATCTGTTTAGACGACTATGCTTGTCATTACGTCGATCCTGATGATTTGAAGTTGCCTAGAGGTTGGAAAAAGACAACTAGTAACAAAGTTGTGCACGCTTAGAGATTGGCTATTGGAGTTTCTTCAATGATTGGAACTGAAAATCCATCAACTCTTAAATTAGATAAACTAAACTTCAAATAAAAAAGAGCAAACTTTAGTTTGCTCTTTTTTAAACCCAAAATAGAGTTGCAGCGCTTCGCGCTGCAACTCTATTTTGGGTTTTATGCACAAATCCATCCTTCAAGATGATCGCAGTTTTCAGGAATTCCATAGTTGGGTTGTTGAGAAGCTGATGCTGCCTGAATTGCGGCAAGTACAGCATCAAGAGTATCGCCCGAAGCATCACTCACACATTCACAAGTAACCTGTTGATCAATTTCGACAACAAAGCCATACTTTGATTTGCATATAGGTGATCGCACCTGATTAATTATTTCTTGCCGCAAAAATTGCATTTCCGAAGTTTGTTTGCGCTTATCATCAGATTTATAGCTTAGCTTACCGATAATGTTCTTTGAAATTAGCGCAGGATAAATCTCAATCACACTTCGTGGATCGTTAGTGGGATGACAAGGCAAAATGCTAAATCCTGCGGCAAGCATTCTTGGCGCACCTTCAAAAAACATTTTACCTACAGGTACACCATAGACTTTCATTGGACTAATCGCACCTGCGAACTTATCAGTTTGACGCAGATGTTCGCGATCGCCCACAGGTCGATCTTGACGATATTGATTTAAGGTTTCGACAAACTCCTGTTTGCTCATCTGCCCTACGCGCTCAACATATTCAGCCCAAGTCTTCCCCCATTGCAAGTTTTCGATTAATTTTCGAGGCTGCCCTAATGGAAAATCTACTCCTGCAATCCAGACAGGCGATCGCGTCAAAAAGTCCATAAAAGAAGGAAAATCAATAAAACGATAGAACTTTTGAATACTAAGAACATCTGCTTCTAGCCTCGCTTCTACACAAGCGATTACTTTATTTTTACTAGGCGCACTAGTAAAGTCAATTCCATATATTTTCATAATGTTCTCAAATTCATAGCTGTCACCAAGTGAACCCCACAAGAGAATTGTGGCGCTTCGCGCCGCAATTCTCTTGTGAGGTTTATGTTCGTGTCTAGCAACAACTATCAAGATGGTGCTTCGCACCATCTTGTATTTATCTATTTCTAACTTTGATTTCTATTTGTGGAGGAGGAGGTGTTGGTGCTTGTGTTGGAGTTGCCACAGGTGTAGGAGTATTTGGAACAGGTGTTCCTAGTGAGGGAGTTGGTGATGCCAATGGAGATGTTAAGGGAGGAGTTGGAGGAACGGAAGTTGGTTGCGCGAGCGCCGAATCCTTAAGACTAAATTTTAATTGATAGGGAATTTCAGTTGTCCCTCCAATACCTTTGAGTTGAACTACATAGGCTCCATCAGATGGAATTGGCACATCAGCATTCACAACATTAACAGCATTGGAGAGAGGTATGCCTTGAGCATTCAGAACAGTAAGCAATAGTCCCGTACCTGTAATCGAAGTACTCAGCAATTGTCCAGATTTAGCCTGAACTGTATAAGTGTGAATCGCATCTCCCAGCATTTTGTTAGGGACAACCAAAGATTCTTTATTGGCTTCCAAATTTAGGACTTGATTTACAGCTGTATTCGTAGGTGTTTGGACAGGACTAGGGTCAGTAGAGATAGGCTTAGTGGCAGGAATTGGCTGATTGCTGACAATAATCGATGGTTGGTTATTTCGCATCATCGCGGGTAAAGCAAAAGCCGCGATTACTGCTACAACTGCTAAAAGCCCACCAAATAGAAAGAGAACTCCTGAATTAGAGCTAGCCGACGGAGCAGGAACTGAGCGACGAGTTTGAGAACTAGATTTGTATGAAGTCGGAATATTGGAGACAGTTGAATTCTCTGTCCCAGTTAGAATTGTTGACCTAACGATCTTGCTTGTAGTCGCTTGGCGCTCCACTTCTGTCATCGTTGCAAAGGTGTTAATACCTTGATTAACCTCGCGCACTGATTGGTAGCGCTGCGTATAGTGATAGCGCACCATCCGAGTCAATACCATTGCTAATCCGTTGCTAACCTTTGCTTTATCTCGCCAGACTAACTCACCAGTAGCGGGATCGGTTGGGAGATCAGTTGAGCTATATCCAGTGAGCGCTTTAATCGCCACCATGCCTAAAGCATATATATCACTGTTATAAGTTGGGCGACCTGCACATTGCTCGCTGGGCATATAGCCAGGTGTCCCGATGGTCACTGTAAATCGTGATTCCCCTTTTTCATTGGCTACGAGTTGCGTATTAGCATCTTGCACCGCCTTGACCGCACCAAAATCGATCAGCACAATCTTTTGATCTTTCTTACGGCGAATTAAGTTGTCTGGCTTAATATCCCGATGAATTACCCCTTCAGAATGCACAAAGTCCAAGACATCAAGAACATCTTTCAGAATCTTAAGCACTTCAACTTCGGCTAGTTGTTTGTCTCTGATTGGTGCGTCAATATTTTCTAACTCAGCAAAAAGACGATCTTGAGATTCATTATCTAAATCTGATACTTCAGGCAGGGCTGCTTTCAGTTCGTCATGAAGCGATCGCCCTTCCACAAATTCTTGCACTAAAAAAAACTGCTTATCTTCCTCAAAATAGGCAAGTAGTTGCGGAATTTGATCATGACTGCCAAGTTTTTCTAGGGTTTCTGCTTCCGTGTTAAATAGCCGCCTTGCCTCACGAATAAAATTAGGATCATCACTAGCGGGCTTTAGTTGCTTAACTACGCAAGGTGGCGAACCAGGGCGGCGCATATCCCTAGCAATAAATGTATGCCCAAATCCACCAGCTCCAATCTGTTTAATCAGTTTGTAGCGTCCGTCTAGTACTTTGGCTGGCATGGCGATTACCCCTCTAGTTATAGGCTATGACAAGTTTGAAAATTTGATAATCGCAAGCTTGCTATGTCTCATTGTATAGGATTAGTTGGTTCCGCAAAACTTGAGCGCTGTAAGTCGTATCATAAGATTAATAATTAATATTCTCTTGCCTCAAAGTTAATGAATTTGACTGCTGAAACGAACTCACTTACACAACAACTCCACCTCATTGACGCTCAATTATCTAAGCGATCGCTAGCTCTTGATCCCAGTGGTTATTTTATTATTTATGTTGATCGCCAACAAAATTTAATTTGCGCTAAATACTACAGCAACATTATCAATGACCAAGGTTTAGCAGTTGATCCAGAAACGGGTAAACCAATTCCTGCTAAAGGTAAAGTTGATCGCCAAGCTGTGAATTTATTCACAGGACGAACTGCTAAGGAACTCTGCGTAGAAATCTTTGAACAAACACAACCTTGCCCTGTTACACTGTTTGACCATGCTGCATATCTAGGACGCGAAGCACAGCGAGCAGAATTAGCGCTGTTACAGCAACAGGAATATATCCAAGACTAGAGATTGTTACGATATTCAGCGCTTTGCGCGATCATAATATCTCAAAATATAATTATTCATATCATAGTCATAAGCGCCAGATGTCACCTTCGCTGATCGCACCAAACAACAGTTGGTGGGAAATCCAAGTTATAGCCGAGCAATCTCTAGAAGAGCAGATTTTTTGGCGGTTACAAAATTTTGGCTGCCAAGGAATGGCAAGTCAAAAAAAAGATGGGCAGATTAGAGTTAGTAGTTATTTGCCAGTTGAGAAGGGCAGTGTTTTGGATCTGGCGGCACTTGCTTTATGGCTAAAGCAAGATGCGATCGCGTTAGACTACGAAGCACCAGCTACTCAATGGACAGTAATTAACGATGAGGACTGGTCATCAAGCTGGAAACAACATTGGAGCCCACAAGAAATTGGCGATATGTTGGTGATTTATCCTGCTTGGATTGATCCACCAACTGATAGCGATCGCAAAGTTCTGCGCCTTGATCCTGGCAGCGCTTTTGGTACGGGTGCTCATGCTACTACACAACTTTGTTTAGAAGCCCTAGAAATGCGCTTATGGGGTGCAAAACCTGAAGACAATATTGTGGTTGCTGACGTTGGTTGTGGTTCAGGTATTCTCAGTATCGGGGCTTTACTGATTGGAGCGAGTCAGACCTATGCGATCGATAATGATATTCTGGCGATCAAGGCAACTAACCACAATCGCCAACTTAATGATATTCCTGAAGATAAAATCTGGGTGCAAGAGGGCAGTATTCAAGATTTGATTGCGAATATGCCTGCACCTGCGAATGGGTTTACTTGCAATATCCTTGCTGACATCATTGTTGATATGGTTCCCTATTTCGATCAGCTCGTTGACGAAAATGGCTGGGGAATTTTAAGTGGAATTTTAGTTGAGCAAGTACAGAAAGTTGCCGAGGCTCTTGATGCTCATAAATGGACGATCGCCACATTCTGGAAGCGTCAAGAATGGGCATGTTTAACGATTAGACGGTCAGAATATTAACAAAATATATCAATGTAAGTTTTGCTTAAGATATAAAACCCAAGAGATGAGTGGTGGCGCGAAGCGCCACCACTCATCTCTTGGGTTTTGCTTTGCAATTTTTGGTTAATTAACGGGACGCGCTACCATAATTCCGATCGCATGATCAACGCCTTCAACGTAACGTTGTAAATCGGGAGAGACTTTGACTTTGCCTGATGGTGACGCATGGATGAACCCTATTCCATTGGCAGTAGGATAGACAAAGCCTGTATGTGTAGCATCAAGCCCTTTCAGATCCGTAGTCACAGCAATAATGTCGCCAGCTTTGAGTAATGAATAAATAGAACGTATCTTACGAGATGGAATATATCGTAACGGTTGCGATCTTGTCTCTAGTTCTATCTTCTGCTCCATTGCTAAAATACATTGATGATTAGCTTCATTATTTTTTAGGCGTGGATATTTCTGCCAATTACTACTCATGAAGTCTAATTTCTTATTGAGAGGAACCCCTCCCAATTCAGATGTGAGGTCACGCACAATATTGCGTTTCTGATTGTCGCGTATCCATTCTGAAAAATAATGTAAGCGACTGCAATAGCCATCTAGCTTATCATCCGCATAACGAACTTCTTGGATCTTCTCCACAAAGTGTTCGTAGCTGGGACCTGACGATCGCAAGTTGCGAGAGAATGCTAAAACTGTCTCCACAAATAGTACACAGTCAAATTCTGTAAGTGATACGAATAGCTTTTCAGTTTTATCTTGATCTAATAAACCTTCGCGGTAGGTTGCACCCAGAAATTTAGTAGAAACAGTTTGCAGAACTTCGTCTATGGGAAGGATGGTGATTTTGCGATCGCTTAATATCTGCATCAATCGTTGATATTCGGCTTTAGTTGCAGAAGTATCTAAACTCGATAGATTCTCAGAATTATTTTGAGATGAATTTTGATGGATTGATGGGTTACTTTTAGCAGTTACAAGAACTGAATCTTTGTGGTCAATATCTTTAATATTAGGAAGGAAGTAATCGCTAAAGGATATTCCTAGTAAGGTACATAGTAATAATGGTTTGATAATTTGAGACATGAATTCCTAATTTATGACTTCTCCAAAACTCTTTTACAAGAAATAGAGAAGCAGTACAAAATACTACATCTCTATTTCATATCCCTGAAATCAAGTGGGAACAAGTTCCCCAGGACGCAATTTCATCCATTTCCCCATCTCTGCTGAGAAGCTCTCACAACCAACGACATCCCATTCCATTTGGATGTCTCCAGATGTCGTTTTAATATTGACATTAACCGTTGGTGAGTTTGCCTCAAAGTCTGGATACTCAGTCAGATGTGGTTGCAAATGTTGTGCTTCAACAGCGTGATAGGTGATGCAGCGATCGACATAGGTGCAGTTGATGCAGATACACATAACAGTTATACCTAATTCATGGGGCTATGCTAACAAAAAAATCCTCGAGTCGATTTATTTTTACTGCTGTAGGCGCTGAGAACAACATATCGGTTTGCTATACAATACCTACTAGTAGTTTTAAATCCTTAATAATTTGTTGCATTAAACACTATGGCACTAAAAAAAGGCACACTTGTTCGCGCTATTCGCGAAAAATTAGAAAATAGTCCTGAAGCAACCGCTAATGATACTCGCTGGTCGTCATACCTGTTTGAGACTTGGGGCGAAGTGTTAGAGTTTCGTGGTGATTATGTCCAGATTAAATTTGGGAAAGTATCAACCCCTGTAATTTGGCTGCATAAGGATCAATTAGAAGAACAGGCAGCTTAAACAGCAATAAATTTCAAAAGCCTTGCAATGCAAGGCTTTTGAAATTTATTGCTGTTTAAGAGGGAAGGTAGTATGACAATTATTTTGACCAATGACGATGGCATTGATGCTGAGGGCATTTGGTCTTTGCAAAAAGCTACTGAACTAGTATTTGGAGTTAAAGGCGCGATCGCAGCCCCATCTCGTCAATATTCGGGCTGTGGACACCAAGTAACGACGAATGAGCCGATCGCAATTGCCAAACGCAGCGAAGATATCTATGCGATCGCGGGTTCACCTGCTGACTGTGTGAGGGTGGCGATCGCGCATTTGTATAGTGATGTGAAATTAGTGCTGTCAGGCATCAATCACGGTGGCAATATGGGCGTGGATGTCTATATGTCTGGTACTGTCGCAGCAGTGCGTGAAGCGGCTTTTCATAATATTCCTGCGATCGCTATTTCCCATTATCAAGACCGCCGCAAAGCTTTTGATTGGGATTGGGCAGCACACACAACGGCTATGGTCATTAAGCAACTTTTAGAAATTAAACTCCCACCTCAGTCATATTGGAATGTGAACTTGCCCCATATTGATCCAAAAGAGAGTAAGGAAACTCCTGAAATAATATTTTGTGAAAAGTCGAACCAACCATTGCCCCTAGAGTTTAAATCCGATGGCGATCGCGTCACCTATACAGGTCGTTATAACCTTCGCGATCTCTCTCCTAATACTGATGTTGACGTTTGCTTTTCTGGCAAAATAGCTGTCACACAAATGAGCATTTGATTCTAAAGCACCAAATGGTGAAGAAACCCGAAGAAGCGGAGAGCGGCGCAAAGCGCCGCTCTCCGCTTCTTCGGGTTTTATGTCTGAACATGCTTGTCCTCTGGGCAAAACCAGATAATATTTTAAAAGCCTTGTAAAACAAGGCTTTTAAAATATTATTTTTGTAAATGCCATGAATGTAACGCCACAAATAATTCAGCAATTAGAAGAAAAAGTTATTTTAGTAGATACCAGCGATCGCCAAATAGGAGTTGCCGAAAAATTACAAGCACATCGTGAAGGTTTACTGCATCGAGCTTTTTCAATTTTTGTGCTCAACTCAGAAAATCAACTGTTACTCCAAAAAAGAGCCAAACATAAATATCATTCAGGTGGACTCTGGACAAATACCTGTTGTAGTCATCCGCGCCATGAAGAGCCAACCTTACTAGCCGCCCATCGCCGACTTCAAGAAGAAATGGGTTTTGATTGTGAATTGCGTGAAATTTTTAGTTTTATATACCATGCCGAATTAGATAATGAATTAACTGAGTATGAATTCGATCATGTATTTGTAGGATATAGCGATCACAGTCCAGTTCTCAATCCTGAAGAAGCAGAAGATTGGAAATGGATAGATTTAAAAACTTTACAAGCTGATATTCAAAAAAATCCAGCATCTTATACCTATTGGCTGCGCGATTGCTGCGATCGCTTTATTACTGAACTAGGATAAAAACAAATAGAGAGTGGCGGCGCGAAGCGCCGCCACTCTCTAAAATTGATGTCTATAGCTATACTTGAATTGATCTTTATGGAGAAAAATATGGAAACTTATTCAGAAGAACAAGTCGATCAGATTCTCCGCTATGCACTTGCCAAGAGAACTAACGGTCAAAACCTGACCAAACAGCAAATATATGAGATTGCCTCAGACATGGGAGTTAGTGAAGCTGATTTCTTAGCATCCGTGCAAGAATGGCAATCTACGCAAGCTGTTCGCAAAGAACAGTTAGAGTTTGACAAATATAAAAAGAAGTCTTTGCAAGCAAATGTATTGAAATATGCGATCGTTAATTCTTTTTTAGTCGCACTCAACTTGTCTACCTCTGGCAGTATTGGCTGGGCTATCTATCCTCTATTATTTTGGGGACTGGGTGTAGCGCTAGATACATGGGTTGCTTACCAACCAGAAAGCGAAGAATACGAAAAACAATTTCAAAAATGGCTGCGCAAACAGAAGCGAGATCAACTCACTGCCCAAATCACCGATAAATTAACTTCTAGCCTTGAAGAATGGCTCAAATGAAACAAGATACTATGCAAAGCACAGCGTCTTGTTTTTTGGAAATGCGGATGGAGAGACTCGAACTCTCACATCAAAGATACTAGAACCTAAATCTAGCGCGTCTACCAATTCCGCCACATCCGCTTGGGTAAGGTGTTTTTTGCACCGAATAAAATAATACAGCAATCTTGGTAAATTGCGGAATAAACTTTTTTAACTTGAACTATTCTCGTTATGACCGATGTTACGTGGAAGAAATTCCTGTCTTAGCATAGGTCTGGGACTGAACCCTGTGGCACATCCCCTACAGAACATGAATTGTTTCAGGTAGGGAATGTGCTCCCGTAGTTGCCCTGTCATGCTGGCAGCAAGAGATTTTCATCAAATGCTATACAATTGTTTTGATTAATTTCTTGATCTATGGCTTATAGTGCAAAAAAATTAAGCACCAACCAATTTTTTTTAAGAGTAGATTTGCCGCAATTTTAAAAAACTAATCGTGATTTTTTACATAGAAAGTTTCTATAATCTATGCAATCCTCATTCTGAGCATACCTTTAGTATTCTTGTTGAGCTTGACTATCTAGTGCATATTCATAAGCCTCAAAAAATTGATCTAGAACAAATTTACCCCTGTCCTTGCCCCCGCAAACGCGGAAAGCTAAAGCCGATCGCACTGACTGACGCTTTTGGATGCGATCGCTGCTCTTTGCTCTTTCAAATAGAAAATGACGGCTATAGTCTATTGCAATTAGGTGGTATCGAATCTCAACAACATACATGGCAATGGACGGGCAAATGGCAACCTATTCGTGGAAATGATCAACAGGCTAGATTAGAAACAATTTTGATGTGCACAGCTTCAGTATTATTTTTTGCGCTAATCATTGTCTGGGCACTAAATCTAAAATCAACTTTAGGTATTCCTTTAGCTATTTTGTTGTTTGCCCTTTTGGGTTTGCTAATATGGCGATTGCTTGTGATTCGTCAGCGCGATATTTAACAATTATTTATTACAGAGTATGTCACCAGAAGACCTTACAGGCTTCATTTATAAATCCCACGCGGCGGCGCTGCAACTCATGCAAGTGTCTACCAGAGACCGGGATAGTTTGTTGATAGAAATTGCTAATGGCGTTAAAAAGCATAAAAATGCGATTTTAGAAGCTAATACGCTGGATTTAGAAGCAAGTCGAGATATGGCAGTACCAGAATTAGTACTCGAATGGCTAAAACTAACTCCCGAACGGCTTAACAATGCGATCGAATGTCTGCTCCAACTTGCAAATCTGCCCGATCCGCTAACACTACATGTCGGCATTAATGGCTATCAACGTGTACCTCTTGGAGTGGTAGCTTTTGTCTATGAGGGTTTTCCGCAACTCAGCTTAATTGCAGCAGGCATGTGTCTTAAAGTCGGTAATACGATTATTCTCAAGGGAGGCAATGAAAGTACAAACACCCAAGAAGCGATCGCAGCGATCGCCAAAGATACCCTCATTGCCAGAGGTTTTCCTGAGGCATGTATAACCTGTGTTCCCAAAGGGGTGACGCTCAAAGAATTAATTGTTCAAGAAAAATATTTACGCTTGGTTATTCCTTATGGTCGTCCTAGCTTTGTCCAGCAGGTGAGCAAGCAGGCCACAGTCTCGGCTTTACCAATTTCAATGGGTAATTGCTACATGTATTTATCGGCTTCAGGTAAGTTGGACTTTGCTAAAGAAATTATCCTTAATAGTCGTAAGGGAGATCCTGATGCAGTTAATGCGATCGAAAAGGTCGTTGTACATCGGTCATGGCTTGATCGCTCTTTAATCGATCATGGACTAGGTGAGTGGATTAGTAGTCTCAAAAAACATGGTTTAACAGTGCGTGGATGCGCGGAGACCACCGTGTATTTTCGGCAATTTTTAGAAGAATCCCATAGCGAGGAAACCGACAAACCAAGTCAAGTCCTCATTGACCAATCGATCGAGTCCGAGGATATCTGGGGACAGGCTTATTTAGACGAGACGATCGCTATTAAGATCGTTAATGATACTGAAGAGGCGATCGCATGGATTAATCAATACAGCAGTGGTCACGCCGATGTATTACTGACGGACTCCTTGTCCGAGCGCGATCGCTTTGTTAGTCGTATTAATAGCAGCACGATTTTTGTCAATGCCCATAGTCGATTTAGTCGCTGTTTTAAGCTTGGTGATAGTGGCAATGCCAAGATTGCTTTGGGGATGTCCAGTTTAAAAACTCGCGGTGCATCCAGATATCCTGGATTGATTGATATCTATGCGCTGACGACGACTAAGCAAGTGTTGACAAATTCATGGATGCAATAAATTTAGCAATAGCGCTGGAGTAATACTTCTAATTTCTCGACAGGCGATCGCGGCGGAAATCTTGGTAATTCCTGTTCTTGTTGGCGATCGTTAAGCAGACAAAGTACGGGGATTTCGTATTGATAGCGATCGAACCAGCTTGGGTTACTAGTAATATCCCTAATTTCTAGCTCGAAGCTAACTTGCTTAACTTGTTGTAATTTTGTTAGCAACCCTTCACACAGACAGCAATCTTGCTTACTATACAAAATTAATTTCATAGATTTTTGTTAAATATACTTCCATTATGTTATATTACAAATCCGTTAGAACGCATAGCTCAGTTGGTTAGAGCACCACGTTGACATCGTGGGGGTCGATGGTTCGAGTCCATTTGCGTTCATAGGCTGGAGAGCTAATAACACTAAGGCTTTTGGGAGTCCCGATCAACTTCTGAAGGTATATTCTAGTGTCAATAAGACAATATATTTAGGCTGTTAAGGGTTGTTTTGGGTAGTAACTTTACCCCGAAATTTACCCCGATGAAAATTACTATAGAAGACCATTGCGGACGGCTGAGACTAAGATGGCAGTATGAAGGCAAGCGCTACACGATGGCTGTTGGTGTTAATAATGATGCAACAGGAAACGCCGTAGCACGAAAGAAATCCTCAGAGATCGAACTAGATATGCAAGCGGGGTATTTTGACCCAACTTTGCTAAAGTACAAGCCCAAAATTCTCGGAAAAACTGCTACAGAAATCACTGCTCCTGAGTTATTTACAAAGTTTACGCAGAATCAATCCAAGGAAAAAAATTTAGCTAACCGTTCGATTGAGGCTAGATATACTCCAATTTTGAGATGTCTTGAGCGATCGCTAAATGTCCCATTGCATCAAGTGACAGAACGTTTAGCTGGAGACTTTGCCGCGCTTCAACTGGAGAATGTAACCGCCCGAACTGCAAAAGAAAGACTTTGGTTACTTAAAAGCTGTTGGGATTGGGCTAAGGGTAAATATCATGTTACTGAGGAGAACCCTTGGACGAATCAGATCAAGCGTATTAAAACGAGTCCACAGACAGTCGTACACCTTAGCTGTTGCCGTAATGATTTGATTGGATGGATCTCGATAAAAACCCACTAACTGAGTTGAGGCGATCGCAATTTCGGGCGTTAGGTCTAACAATTGGACTGCGGGATACGACAAAGCTTGCTCGAAGCATTCCGAAATTTCGCAAGGCAATTTCAAGCGATCGTATGCAACTAACTTGGCAATTTCCCAACAGGATATCGCGCTTACCCCAATTACATCAGACTCATGGGCTTGGATTGCAGCGATCGCAGACTGAGCTTAGTATCACCATGCACCCACCAGATCCAGATATGCGTATCTAAAACAATCATGCCAATTCCCAATCAGCGATCGCAACTGGTTCTAGGGGATCGATATATTCCACAGGCAACCCACGCAAGGGATATTTAGCATCAGTGATGTGGGGCTTGTGCTTAGTTAAGCCAAAGGATAGCAGCAACTTTAAAACCTTGGTCAAATCACTTTCTGACATTGCTTCAACTTCTTGGATGATTTGCTGTTTTGTGGTGACAGTCATTCGGTTTGCCTCCTTGTCATATATGCAATATAGAACTCACAAAATCCTCTAAGTTGTTGGGTATGAGATCGCCGTTTTGCAACTTTGTCCTTCTTTTACCATGTGATCGCAGTGGTGAAACTCAGTCTTTAGAACCAAGGTGATCGCACTGCAAAAGCACATTCCGAACGCGAAGCAACAATATAGATCGTGAGAGTAGCGATCGCGAAACGAACAAGTTGTCAAAAGCAAAGTCTATTGTTTCTTGAGGCGTGGCTAATCGCAGATATTAGGCGCTAGTAGGAATACCTGCGATTGACCATGCCGATCTTTTTTGTGTTTTGTAGGCTTAAATTCTAGTAAATAAGAGA